>CAVPVW010000001.1:0-24210 GCA_963709295.1 uncultured Chloroflexia bacterium
CATGAGCTCTCCGTCCAAGCCAACTGAATAAAAAACAATCAGCGGGTGTGTAATTCAAAGCACACCCGCTGATTGTTTCAATTCCCTGGTGAGTAAATGATCTACCGGTTAATGCCTCAGACACCCGCGCGAGTCTCGCCCGGGCTTCACCCATCACCGCCTGCAGCTCAGGCTCGGGGATAAGTTCGGTCATGGCGAGAGGATTCAGAATGTTGACCACCGCTCCATCGCCCTCCTCGTAAACGATCACCGTGCACGGAAGCAGCAGTCCCACATCGATGCGGGTGGACAGCGCCTTGTGGGCCAGTGGCGGGTTGCAAACTCCCAGAATCGAATATTTCCGGAAATCCACATCCAGCTTTTTCTTCATGGTGTCCTTGACATCGATGCTCGTTAGAACACCAAAGCCTTCGGCCTTCAAGGCGTCACTCACCTTCACAAGCGCCTCGTCATAAGGAATTTTTAGCGTGGATTTAAATCCCAGTTCAGGCATTAAAGTTTCCTTCCATATAGTTGTTTCGTAAAACCTGAGCGGTTTTATTGGGTTTCAAAGATCGGCAGGATTTCTGAGAGCAGCTCACGGCTGCAATGGATCAACCTGCTCAGGAAAATCCGCCGCGAGGTGCGCAACTGCTGCCGCCGGATTCCGAGGCCGCTAATCCGAAGGACGCCACCGCAGAAAGTTTCTTCTGGGTCTTGAGGCTTTCGCAAGCCGGGCACTCCGGGCGTCGGTCCGCTTCGGAGAAGCGCATCATCACCTCAAACTCGTTACCGCAATCAGAACAACGATATTCATACAAAGGCATTGGTCGTTTCCTTTTTCATCCCCACCAGGATGAGGTTGTGATCTCAGACAAAAAGGCACAGTTTCATTCCTTTTTGTCTATCGTTTAGATGCACAACCCCGGAAAATGATACAGCGAATCGCCTGACTGAATTACTCCAGCGCCGCGTAGACCAGCTGGTTGAAGTCCTCCACGATCGGAATGGTAAAGCCCGGCATGTACTGCAGCATCAGGAGGCAATTCAACTCCTCGGCAGGGTCGATCCACCACTCGGTGTTGGCGGCGCCTCCCCAGCCGAACTTGCCGACCGAGCCGGGGCGCGGAGAGAGTCCCGGGTTGATCAGCACCGCCCCGCCCAGCCCGAAGCCGTTCCACGCCTCGTCGTTGGGGTGCATCCCCGCCGGCAGGTGATTCTGCACCATCCACTCGACCATCTTTCGACCTAATAAACGCTTCCCATCGAACTCGCCGCCGTTCAACAGCATCTGCCCAAAGCGGAAGTAATCCCCCAGCGAGGAGACGAGCCCTCCGCCGCCCGATAACACACGGTCAGGTTTGGTGTAATCCTTGCCGTCAGGCGAGGGGATGACCGTCAACCCGTTCTCTTTCGAGGGGCCGTACATGGACGCGAACCGCGCCACCTTTTCCGGCGGCACCCAGAAATCGGTGTCGACCATCCCCAGCGGGGCAAAGATGCGCTCCTTCAGGAATTCGTTCAAGGGCCGACCGGAGACGACCTGCACGATATACCCCAGCAGGTCTATGGAGACGCCGTAACGCCAGGCCGTGCCGGGATGGAAAGCCAGCGGCATATCGGGATGACTGAAAGCCAGCATCCACTTTTCCAATTCCATATCCTCAAGCTTACCCAGCCCCCAAAAGAGCTTTCGATAGATCTCATCCAGCGGAGTTTGTTCTTCGCTGGGATAACACAACCCGCTGGTGTGCGTGAGCAGGTCGTGGATCGTGACCTCGCGCGCCGCAGGGACAAGATCAAAGCCGCCCTCGCGCATGACCATCACTTTGCGGTCCTTGAACTCCGGCACGTGGCGCGAGACCGGGTCGGAGAGTCGCAGCCTGCCCTCCTCGCACAGCATCATCACCGCCGCGCTGGTGATGGGCTTGGTCATCGAGTAGATGCGGAAGATGGTGTCTTCGGTGATCGGCTTTTTGGTCTGGAGGTCCTGCCAGCCGAAGGTTTGGAGATGTGCCACTTTTCCTTTGCGCGCCACCAAAGTGGAGATGCCTGCAAAGACTCCCTTATCGACAAAGGATTGCATGACGCCGTTGACGCGCTCCAATCGCTCAGACGATAATCCGACAGATTCCGGTTTGACGATGTTCATGATGTTCCCCTCTCACCAGTGTTCGTACCGCACCAGCTCGCTCAGCGGCTTGCGGACCTTGGGGCCCGGTTCATCGGCCGGATACCCCAGCGGCGTGAAGATGACCGGTTCGGCGTCATCGGACAGCTGCAACACACGGCGAGCGGCATCCACGTTGAAGGCCGCGATCCAGCAAGTGCCCAGCCCCAAGTTGGCGGCGGCCAGGATGAGATGGTCCGCCACAATGGCTGCATCGATCAGGCGGGCATTGAAGCGGTCGCTTTCCCGCACCCACGCCTGCGAGGAAATCGCACAGACGGCGATCACCAGGGGAGCCTGCACGAACCAAGGTCGGTGGTAGATCGTCCCAATCTCCTCCTGCCGGCCGGCCGTATGCAGCACCACCAACTGGAACGGCTGCCGGTTGGCTGCCGTTGGCGCCAGGCACGCCGCCTCGAGTACGGCCTGCAATTTCTCATCTTCGACAGGGTCAGGGCGGTAGGCCCTCACACTGTATCGTGCCGCGATCAAATCTGAATATTCCATGGTCTATTAACCTCGTTTTCACCGCCGGAGATGCTCAGCCCGGCAAAAGTCTTCCTTGCGTATGGGATCGTCCACATGGATTTCAATCATCAATTTTACCTTACCCCCACCCAGACGTGCTGTGCAGTGAGTGGATGAGAAATCAAAAAAGTGAACGCTTCCACCGAGCTGAGGACCGGGGCCATAACCGGAGCCCGAGGCGGGAGTGCCGGTCGCATAAGGATTGGCTGCGAGAGCAGCTCCAGCATGGCGCGGACGCGCTCCTGGGTCTCGCTTATTAGCTGCCATTTTCGGGTCACGCGGTTATACTTTGCGCAGGCTCTGAAGCAGCGCTGATAATTTGGGATCCCGGTCTTCGTTCGGAAACATGGTCACATTCTTCCTTTTCCACTAGAGTGTGTATGCAAATTAATGGAATCAGTCTCGGTACGGGCGTTGCGGTGGTCGAGTAGCCTGCTTTTCGGCATACCGAGACCCGCAACGCCCAACTCGACCAACCATCATCGATTTTGCATACAGACCCTAGTATTAGTTACGCCCAATGAAGGATTTCGTACTCTATCGACTCTGGAAAATTGAAAGAACATTGCCTCACCTGTTAGAATCAACTCAATGTACATTCCGCTTACAACCCACTCCGCCTACTCCCTGCAGGAAGGATTGCTTCTGCCCTCCGAGCTTGTCGAGGCAGCGAAGGCGCACAACCTCTCCGCGTTGGGACTGACCGATCATCGACTGCTATCGGGGTCGATCGAATTCGCGGTCGCCTGCCAGCGGGCGGGAATCCAGCCGGTTCTGGGGTTGGAAGTCAGATCATTAGAGAGTAGAGGAGCAGGGAGTGGATGGACAAATTTATGCAGGTTGATCAGCTTGATCGAGCGTGGCGACATCGAGTTGTCCACGCGAAGTCCCGCTAGCACACCGCCGACGTGATTAGCCATAACAATTTTGAATAAACTCTCGTAGGACATGATTACTCTCACATTACCCCCGCCTGATTCTCTGTTCAACGAATTATGCCAACTCCCCGTGCTTAAAGACCTTTTCCTAAGTCAAACAAACCGTTTGAACATCAACTAGATTAAACCAGCATGTAAACATAAGATTAGCACCTATTAATCTGGAGTATCATTGGTGGATAAATTATGTACCTACAATTCAAGTAGAAGTTGATATGATATCTTCCCTTTCTCTAAATGCCCTGGTAAACACCATACGCCGGAAGATCTTCAATCCCACGATGCTCTTCATCCTGATCCTTGCCCTGGGAACCTTTGCCCGGATATGGCAATTCAACCTTGTTCCACCAGGCCTGAACCAAGACGAAGCATCTATAGGTTTAGAAGCTTACAACCTTTTTTATTACGGCATTGACAGGAACGGTCTGTCATACCCGGTAAATTTTATTTCTTGGGGTAATGGTATGGATGCGCTTTATGGGTATGTTCTGATGCCGTTCATGTTCTTTGGATTGACCCCATTCATTATCCGTCTACCTGTTTTAATCAGTGGTGTTCTGACCCTACCACTAGTCTTTTTCATTGGCAAACGCACCCTCGGGTTGAATTTCGCCTTGATTGCAATGTTCCTGCTAGCCATTAGCCCCTGGCACATCCTGATGTCCCGTTGGGGAATTAACGAGAACATCTTGCCCTTTTTATTCAGCCTAGGAGTGGCTTGCTTGCTTCTCTCGACCATAGAAAATTGCTGGTTTATGGTTGCAACACTCCTGTTCGGATTGTGCTTGTATGCCTATGGTGCCACCTACGTGGCCGTTCCAATTTTCCTTGCCTGCACCATTCCAATTTTGTTGATCTCCAAACGGGTCAAAAAAAAGGTGGTCTTGATTGGAATGGTCATCTTTACTATATTGGGTCTTCCAATCCTTTTGTTCATCATGGTTAATGCACTCGGGTGGAACACGCTGCAGATCGGCATTTTTTCGATCCCCCGCTTACCAGTCACAGCGCGCTTCCTGGACATGGCAGCCGTTACACAGGCTGATCCGATTTTTACCGTGATTAATAACCTTAGGAACTTGTTAAAGCTCCTGTTGATTTACCAGACCGACCGGCAGGTCTGGAATGTCGTAGAGCCGTTTGGCTACATGTATCCTTTCAGCATATCTCTTGCAGTGATTGGTGCAACACTACTGACATCGTCATCCATCTCAAAGCCAGCGCCTGAAAAACTTCTACTGCTCGCATGGTTGATTGCTGCTTTGGTCATTGGGCTGGTTCAACTTGCCAACATGAACCGGATCCATCTCGTATTCATCCCGATAATTTTCTGCATCGCCTTCTTTATGGATTGGCTGACAGATAAAAGCCGTCTCGCGCTTGGTGCCTTGATCGCAATCTATCTGATTAGCTTTTACACATTTACTAATGTTTACTTTGGAGCAGCATACCGGGCGGAGGCCAGCAAAGCCTTTTTTGCAGGTCTGATCCCGGCTCTTGACCTTGCCCGGCAAGAAGGAGACCAACCAATCTGTGTTACTAATCAGGTCAACATGCCTTATGTCTATGTTCTCTTTGTTGAGAAAACAAACCCGACAGAATATTTAAAGGAAATCACCTTTGTAGATCCTGAGAGAAATGCAGGGCTAGTCACTTCGCTCGGAAGATACACCTTTGGTATTGAGAATTGTTCCAATGACCCTGCCACGATCTATGTGCTTTCAAACGAAAAGCTACCAGATACCGGCATCACATATTCTGTTCGTGACTTCATCAACTACCATGTTTATTTACCAATACAGGATTTGCCTTGACAGAAATTATCGCGTATTCCAAAAGAGTGTTATGCTGTTGAATGTCTCCATGCCAATATTTACGCATAGCTTTCTTCAGGAAGCAGGAGTGTTAGATTCCTTCATTTATCTAGTCATCATAGAATCACCCTGATGTTCATCCCCCTCACTACTCATTCGGCCTACTCCCTGCAGGAAGGACTGCTCTTACCTTCCGAACTGATCGAGAAGGCAAAATCTCAAAATCTGCCCGCCCTGGGTTTGACCGACCACCGCCTGCTTTCGGGTTCGGTGGAATTTGCCGTTGCCTGTCAGCGAGCGGGAATCCAGCCGGTTCTGGGGCTGGAAATTGATCTATCGGAATCCAAGCTGGTTTTACTAGCGATGAATTTAAACGGCTGGTCGAATTTGTGCCGACTTAGTAGCGCAATGGCACTGAGGGAAGACCCGGAAGCCGCAAGCAAAATTGACCATCTTGTAAAATTTTCGGACGACCTGATCGCCATCATCCCCTCCCCTTCACAGGCAACCATGGACGAGTCCGCCCCGCTGGTGGTGCTCAAGGTCATCTTCAAGGACAGGCTGTACGCCGCGCTGGACGATCCACAGACGGCGGTGCGCCGGTCGATGCTGGCGCACAAGTTAAAAAATCCCTTGTGCGGTCACCCACCCCATTTATTATCTCTCGCCCGAGCAGGAATCCCTGCAGCGCACCCTGTCCGCGATACGATTAAACATTCCAGTGAGCAAGCTGCCCCCAGGCGCGACCGCGCCGAAAGGTTCTCATTTCCCCTCCCAGCAGGACATCGAGGCGAAGTTCAGCAACTTCCCCTCTGCTATCGAAGCCACGCAGGAGATCGCCGCGCGCTGCAAATTCGACCTGCCGCTGGGGGTCGCACACATGCCCACCGTCCCGCTGCCGCCCGGCCTGACCGCCGCTCAAACCTGCGTCAAAAAGCCGAGGCGGGGGCAGTTGACATCTATGGCGGAATCAGCCCGCAGGTCCGCGAACGGCTGGACCACGAACTGGAAGTCATCGCCCGCATGGGTTTCGAGCCGATCTTCCTGATCGTGGAGGAGATCCTGAACTTCGCCCGCCAGACCGGCGTGCCATTTTCGTCGCGGGGGTCGGCAGCCTCCTCGCTGGTGGCGCACTGCCTGGGAATCACCAGCCCCGACCCGCTGCGCCTGGACCTGTACTTCGAGCGCTTCCTCAACCCGGCCCGCACCACCCCGCCCGACATCGACACCGACCTGTGCTCGCGCGGACGCGACCGCGTCATCCAGCATGTCTTCGATACCTACGGCGCGGAGCGGGTCGCGATGGTGGGGACGATCAACCGCTTCCGTCCGCGCTCGGCGCTGGGGGATGTGGCCAAGGCGCACGGGATTGACCCGCAGAAGGTGCGCGAGATGGTCAACCAGCTGCCCTACGCCTTCTGGGCACGCTTCGAGGAGAGCGAGGAAGGCGAGACGCCTCCGTCTCCATTTGCCGAACTCCGCGCCGCATACACTTCCCCGTCTACCAGCGCATCTTCGACGAGGCCGAAGCGCTGCTCAAACTGCCGCGCCATCTCTCGGTGCATCCCGGCGGATTGGTCGTCGCCCCCGGCAAAATCACCGACCTGGTGCCGGTCATGCGCTCGGGCAGCAAGGGCGTGATCATCACCCAGCTCGACCTGGAATTGGTCGAGGCGCTGGGGCTGGTCAAGATCGACCTGCTGGGCATCCGCGGGCTGACCGTGCTGGGGGATGTGGTTCGCAGGGCGGCGTCGTGCCGCCACTGCGTTATCCAGCAGGCACAAAGCCTGCTGGGACCAATGTCCTTCCTTGAATCAATCCCTCCGACGACCCTGAGACATCCCGACGGGTGGAGAGCGGCGGGACCATCGGCTGCTTCCAGATCGAAAGCCCGGGCATGCGCGCCACCCTGCGCGAGATCCACGCCCGGACGGAGGACGACCTGATGGCGGCGCTGGCGCTCTACCGACCCGGTCCGCTCACCGGCGGGTTGAAGGATGCCTTCGTGCGCCGCTTCAAGGGCGAGGAGCCGGTACGGCACCTCCATCCGGCGCTCGCGCCGCTGCTGGCTGAGACCTTCGGCGTGATCCTGTACCAGGAGCAGGTGCTGCGCATCGCGCACGAACTGGCCGGGTTCAGCCTGGCCGAGGCGGATCTGCTGCGCCGCGCGATGAGCCACTTCGACCCCGGCAAGCGGATGCAGGAATTGCAGCAGAAGTTCATCCGGGAATCCGAAGCGAGCAGCGGCGTCCCGCCCGAGACAGGCGAGCGGGTCTGGGAGATGATGGCGGCCTTCGCCGGTTACGGCTTCCCCAAGGCGCATGCCGCCTCGTATGCCAAGGTCGCCTGGCGTTCGGCCTGGTGCAAGACCCATTTCCCGGCCGAGTTCATGGCGGCAGTGCTGGCCAACTGGGGCGGCTACTACAGCCAGCGGGTCTATCTCAGCGAGGCGCGCCGGCTGGGGCTGACCGTCCGCCCGCCGCACGTCAATGCCTCGGGACGGAACTTCACCGTTGGGAAAGGTCCGCAGGGCAAGGTGCTCTACATGGGCATGGACCAGGTGCGCGACCTGACCGGGCGCACGATCGAGCGCATCCTGGCCAATCGGCCTTTCCACTCGCTGGAGGATTTCCTTGCCCGCGCGGACCCGCGTCCGCAGGAAGCCGAGAACCTGGCAAAGGTCGGCGCGCTGGAGGGGCTGGGGACGATTCCTGCCGTTTTGCATCGCGTGAAGAACGGCGGCTGGCAGCGTGGACAGCCGAGTCTGTTCGAGTGGGAGGACACCGGTGGCGAGGACTGGTCCCTCGAACAGAAGAATGCCGCTCAACTGGAGCTGCTCGGCATCAGCCTGGAGGCGCATCCGCTCGAATTGCTCATCGAGGAGATCGCCGCTGCCCACGCGGTCTCCACCCTCGACGCGCTGGAGCGTATCGGCCAGCGTGTGACCGTGGCCGGCGTGAGGCAGACTTCCCGCCGCAGCCGCACAGCCAAGGGCGAGACGATGATGTTCCTGACCCTCGAGGATTTGTCCGGGACGCTGGACGTGGTCCTGTTTCCGCAGGCTTATCGCCTGGCCCAGTCCGCGCTCAACGCGAACACACCCATCTTCGTGACCGGCGTCATGGAGATGGATGCCTCGCGCGGCGAGCCGTTCCTGAATGCCGAGAAGGTGGAAAAAGTGCAATAATTAATGTCAGCGAGCAAAAAGGGAGGAGGTGGATCGTGAACATTGGAAAAATGCTTCTGTTTGTGATGACGGTAATGGTATTGAACAGCTGCGCCAGCCCTTCGTTAAAAGAGCCGCTGTCGACACCGTCGCCTGAACCTTTGCTGCCGACTGCGACGGCCAAATCGATTGGCAAACCCGGAAAATTGGTAGATCCGGCCAGCCTGCAATACCTCGGGGCATTTACCCTGCCTGCCGGCGGGGAACGGCCGCGCACCTTCGAATACGGCGGCAATGCCATGACCTTCAATCCTGACGGCGACCCATCCGGGCTGGAGGATGGTTTCCCAGGCTCGCTCTTCATCACCGGACATGACCGCATGCCTTATGGCGATCTGCCCGACGGCAGCCAGGTGGCCGAGGTCAGCATCCCCGCCCCCTCACTTGATCGTGATCCCGTGCTTCTACCAAGGGCGGAGTTTCTCCAGGACTTCGTTGAGGTGACCCGCGGGCACTTTACCGCGATGGATGAAATCGTCCGCATCGGGTTGCTTTATCTCAACACTCTGGCCACCGGTCCCCGGCTGCACATCGCCTGGGGGCAGCACTTTGAACCCGACCCGCCCGCTCCTGCAAATGGCTGGTTCAACCCGGACCTCTCGCGCCCAGAATTTACGGGTGAATGGTTTCTTTCCGCGCCATGGTACAGCGTCAATGATTATCTTTTTGAGATCCCCGCTGATTGGGCTGAGGTCCATGCCGAAGAGCGGATGATTGCCACCGGGCGCTTCAGGGATGGCGGCTGGTCCGGGATGGGACCGGTCTTGATCGCTTTCCGTCCCTGGGATGAGAACGGCAATCTGTATCCCAATGGCGCTTCTCTTGAGACAACAACCCTTCTCCGTTATGCGGATTCCATGGAAACGGACCGCATCGAACGCAGCCTGGACGGTTACCAGCACCCCGACGAATGGAACGGCGGTGCCTGGCTGACCTCTCCCACAGGTGCTTCCGCTGTGCTCTTCGCCGGGTCAAAATCCAACGGCAAGAAATACTGGTACGGCTATGTCAATCCCGCCGGGGTGGATTTGCCCTGTATTGATGTGGATGTGACTGATTTCGTTACCTGCCGCCTGAGTGACGGCTCCCCCTGCCCGGCGGAGGATTTCAATGGCTGCCCTGCTCATAATGATTACCGCGGATGGTGGTCCACCCATTGGGATACCGAGTTTATTTTTTACGATCCGGCAGATCTTGAGCAAGTGGCGAACGAAGAACTGGCGTCGTGGGAACCACAGCCTTATGCCGCCCTCGACATTGACGAGCATTTGTTGTTCAACCCGGCCGGGGTGGAAACCGACATGCTTGGCACCGCATCCCAGCGCCGTTATCGCCTCGGTGATATTGCCTATGACCGGGCACATGGCCTGCTGTACGTCCTGGAGCTTTTTGCCGATGGTGCAGCGCCGGTGGTGCACGTCTGGCGAGTTCCTTAAATCATTTTTGAAACTCAGATTTATTAAGCGTGGATCAGTGCATCAGGGAACGAATTGCATAGCCGCTTTGATTAATGCTAGAATGAGATAAACATCCCTCACACGGAGGACTCTGCCATGGACGATCCGAAACTGCGCCAACAGCTCGAAAAACTCCAGGCCGAAATCCGTCAGTCCCGCAGCGTGGATGAAGAGGGCAAGGCGTTGCTGCGCGACCTGGATGCCGACATCCATGATCTGCTCGCCCGCTCAGGGGGCGAAACGGTGGATATCCAGCCATCCACCGTGGATAGATTGCAGGATTCACTGACCCACTTCGAGGTCAGTCACCCGACGCTGACCGCATTGATTTCCAAACTCCTCGAGACCCTCAGCAACGCCGGGATCTGAAATCACCACCCTCAATCTCACGACTGTATATTTGGAGATATGTTCTGGATGCACCCCAGCGGGGAGCAACTGTTCACCATACAGAAATGAAAACTTTGCTTCCTTTCCGGATAATTAGGCGTATCATCATTCTGCAATAAGCTCATTTTCCCCTTTCACAAGACAGGAGGTACTATGAAATCCCGATGGCTTCCCTTCTTCGTTTTGAGTTGTATCGTGTTAACCCTTTTATCCTGTGCCATGGTCGATCGGGCGCTCAATCGCGAAACTGCCTTGCCACAGGACCAGGTGATCGGATCTGAACCGACGGACGAAGGCGGGCAGGTCGAAGTTGCGCCTACGGAAGGACCAAAGCGGCTCGAACTCGCGCCCACGCCTACTCCACTGGTGGTGTCTGCGGATGATCCGCGCGCCTTGCTCGACCTGGAGCATCCCGACCACGTCGACTATTTCGACAACCCCGATGCCTGGTTCGATTATGACAATGCCGAGCGCGCTGCCTACAAAGTGGAAGACAGCATGCTCATTGGAATGGATTACGTGCCGGAAGAGAAGACGACCTGGTGGTCCTACACCGACAAATCCTCCGGCAATCTGTACGCCGAAGTCAGCGCCACCAACGGCGACTGCATCGGCCGCGACTCGATGGGCATGGCCATCCGTGTGGACAATACCACAGCTGCCGGCGGTTACTCGCTGGAAGTCGCCTGCGACGGTGAATACCGCTTCCGGCGGCATTCCCAAAAGGGCAGCCCGACTGATTATATTGACTGGACGGCATCCGACGCCATCAACACCGGCCCCGGCGCGACCAACCGGCTGGGGATCTGGGGATATCAGGGGCGCTTCCGCCTGTTCATCAACGGACAGGAGGTCGACGAGTACTGGGATACGGACTACCTCTTCACCTTCGGTACTTTCGCCCTGTTCACCCGCGCCTCGCAGACCTTCGAGCTGACCGGCACCTTTGACGACTTCGCCTTCTGGAATATCAAATTCATTCCGTAAGGCACGCATACTTCCAATTGTTCACACAATAGGCATATTGATCCACATCGCTCCCTGAAAAGGGAGCGTATTCTTTAAAGAACATTGAGAAGAATGCTTTTTACAGAGCATCGTGGTAAATACATCAATGGTGTTCAGCCTTAAAAGAATTGCTGGATTGGTTTTTGTTTCTCGCGGGAAGAAACATCCTCCAAAAAATATCAGAAGTGCTACACTATTTGTGGAACATGATAGATGCATGAAGGACACAATCGATAAGACCACTCGCAAGTCTCTGACTCCCAATGCCGCCTTCGTAAAAATGATGTTTGGCCTTCTGGTTGGGACTTTGCTGACCGCCTTGTTGTTGTTCGGCGCGGCCGGGCATCTCGACTGGCCGCTGGGCTGGCTGTTTGTGGCAGTCTGGGCTTTGCTCAAACTGATCTTTATCATCCTGCTGCGCTGGCATTTCCCCGATTTGATGGTCGAACGCGCCACCCGCCACGAGAACACGCAGCGCTACGATCGTGTCATCATCCCAATCTATTTTGTGATGGCCTATGGCACCATCGCCCTGGCGGGGTTGGACGGCGGGCGTTTCCGCTGGTCCGGCGACCTGCCGTTGGTCGTGATCATCCTTGCCTACGTCATCTACCTGTTCGGAAATTTCCTGGCGTCGTGGGCGGTAAGCGCCAATGCTTTCTTCTCATCCGAGTCACGCCTGCAGACAGACCGAAACCAGACCGTGACCCGCAGCGGACCCTATCGCTACGTCCGCCACCCGGCCTACCTGGCTGCCACCATTCTGTGGCCTGCCACCGGTCCAATGCTGGAATCGTGGTGGGCGGTCATCCCCGGCCTACTGGCGGCGCTGATGATGTTCATTCGCACGGTGTACGAAGACCGCATGCTGCAAAACGAGCTGCCAGGTTACTCGGAATATACCCATTCAGTTCGTTACCGCCTGTTCCCCAAGATCTGGTAATTTCAATACTCCAAATGTGCTTAAAAGCCCCTCCACTCGGTGGGGTTTTTTGAATCATCAAGTCAATCATCAAGTTTGTGGATGACAGGTCATCAACCCTTGATCTATGATCAAACTGGAGCAGACCGCCGGAAGAAGGCCGAAAAGCTTTCTTCGTTACAGTAAGGAGATCAATATGCGTACCCTTGATTCTTTCTACAATCCCGATGAACAACAGGCTTTCCAATATCACCAGAAGCTGCTGAAAGTGGCCGAACAGGAACGATTAGCGCGCAAAGCCATGCCAGCCTTCAATAACCGCATACCTTCCCAATTCGTGCAGATCAGTTTGAAGGAACGGTTTCTGAGTTTATTCAGCGTTAAACCAGGATCTTCAACCCTTGCATTGAAGGATCGCAAATAGGCGAAGGTCTCGAATAACTCTTCTCCAGATGCAAGAAAAGGGAGAAATGCGATGGAACCCCCCAATAACAATGTTCAAGCTGAAAAGAAAAAATTCCAGCTATACCAGCATCCCTGGCTGTCCCTTCTGGCGGTCATGGCAACCTCGATATTTTCAATCGTTCTCGTGGGCATCGCGTACTATGGTTTGGCCGGACGACCCGGCACTTCACCTTACGCCCAGTTTGCCCAGATGATGACGTATCACATCCTGACCGTCTTCATACTGGTTCCTTTCGTTCTGCATCTCCCCAAGGGGAAAAGGACGTTCAGACAGTATCTGGACGACATCGGGTTGAGCAGGGTACACCCTTTTATCCGGCTCGTTCTGTTGGGGCTTTCCTGCTACATCATTCTGGCGCTGTCGCAGGTGGCAGCGTCAGTCATTTACCGGCTCTCCGAAGGGCTGCCCATCAACGGGGGTTTTATCCGGCAGGTCTTCGACTTTTCAAGAGACCTGCCTCCCGGTTCGTCGAGTCTGTTCATCTCCTTTCCATCCATCTTTGAGGAAATGGTCTTCAGGGGCATCGTCCTGACCGTTTTTCTGGGCACGTATTCGGAACGCAAATCGATCCTTTTCTCGTCGGCTGCTTTCGAACTCATGCACGCGCTCAATCTTTTGAACGGCAGTGATCTGGTGTGGACGATGGGCATGGTCGTCTGGGCTTCTATCATGGGTCTGTGGTACGGATATGCGTTCGTCAGGACCCGCAGCCTTCTGCCCCCGATGATCGTCCACTATCTGGGCAACGTGTTTATCAGCACACTGGTTGGCTATCTCCAGGTTAGGGCTTCCATCGAGGTGCAGGCTTTGTATGGCGTGATCCTCTCACTCGGCGTTGTCCCGGTGACTCTCATGATCCTGTGGACCCGATACTTCACGTCACGGTGGCTGCCCGGGAGTGATGCTCGCCGGCTTCAGGATGTGGAGGAGGCTGCCCTCCGGCATTCCAGCAGCACACTGCCGGCCGGCAGTAGATGATCGCCGCAATGTTCGGTGGAGAGGTCATCGGTCTCAGAAAGGAAGGATGAACTGTGAACATCAATTCCGCGTTACAGAAAAGATTAAAGTTTAAAAGATAATACTCGCCACCAGACGTCGTTGGAACTGGAAAGTTTTCCTGGTACTCGCCGCATTGATTCTCCCCGCCTCCTTCGCCATCCTGCCCTACGCCATTCATCTCCAGAATGCGTTCAGCCAAACGGACACCGTCTCCGCCATGGGGTGGGAGGTCCTTGTCGTCAACACGCTGGTGAACAGCCTGCTGATTATTTCCCTGGGAGGAATTGGCCTTGTGCTGGCCAACCGCATCGGGCTTGGATTGCCCTTTATTGAAGGCTGGGCCAGGCGCGACCCTGTCCTTTATCGGTTCCGCACGATCATCGCCATCGCCTGGGTCGCCGCGGTTGCTTTTGTGCTGACGATCCTGTTCCTGCAGAAGGTCGTCTTCGGGCCCCCGATGAACGCCATGTTCGAGGAACTGGGCATTTCAATCCCTGCAGAAGCCTATGCCCCGCCGCTCTATGGATTCCTGACCGCGTTTTCTGCGGGGATCACCGAAGAGGTCCTCTTCCGGCTGTTCGGTCTGTCGCTGCTGGCCTGGCTGGGAGGACTGCTCTTCCATGATGCGGAAGGGCGGCCCAAACCCGCCGTGTTATGGTCCGCCAACATTCTCATCGCCCTGGCCTTCGGCGCGGCACACCTGCAGACTGCGGCCTCTATCGGGTGGCCCATGAACACTCTGGTCGTCACCCGCACAATCGTGTTGAACAGTCTCGGCGGGCTGGTCTTCGGCTGGCTGTTCTGGACTCTCGGGCTGGAAAGCGCGATGCTGTCGCATTTCCTTACCGATGTCATTATTTACACCCTTATTCCTCTGGCAGCACTGCCGGGTGGTGAGACCGATAGGATGCTGGCGACAGCCGGCGTGGTGGCCGTTGTCCTGCTGACCCTCCTCTGGGCCGGGCGGGCTCTGGTCACCGGGAATCGAGGGTCAGGGATGGCCAGCGAAACGAGGTGACTCCGTGGCCAGGCTGGTTGATTGGATCAAGAGACATCAAATCATTTTCTTTTTCATACCCATCGCTATCACTTTGATGGTGATCCTGGTGTATTTTCTGTACATTACAGCGTTCCAAAAAAGAAGCACGTATTCCATGCTTTACTGATCTCTTTTTTTAGGCGACGAAAACAACATCCTTCCGCTGCCCCATCACAGGTTGAATAAGTGACGTTGGAAGATGTTTTGACCCCAAAATAATTGTGAAAGTGAGGTAAGAAATGAAATTTACAATGAAGAAAAAACTCTTTTGGATTATGGGTTTCATTGTAATTGTCCTGATTGGGATTGCAGTGATCGGTTTCAACTACACAGGCAGCTACACCAGCCAGTTTACCGGGCCGGTATCAACCGATGACCCTCTGCCCAATGTATTAATTTCTGATCTGGAAAAATATATTGATCAATTAATGAAACAAATGGATGTCACAGGCTTATCCATGGTACTTGTAGAGGGTGATCAGGTAATCTATGAGCGCGCATTGGGCGTACGAGATCTAGAGACAAAGGCGCCTGTCACCACGCAGACGTTGTTTGGCATCGCTTCGACCACCAAGTCCATGACGGCCGTCATGATCGCCTCGCTGGTTGACGAGGGTGTCATCGCCTGGGATACGCCTCTTACAGATGTCCTGCCTTCGTTCTCACTGTCCAACCCGGAAATCACCCAAAAGATGACCTTTCGACACACCCTGTGCATGTGCTCCAGCGTTCCTGAACATAAGGAGGCGAGCACGGTGCAATACAGCGAGATGACCGCTGAGGATGTCATCGAGATGATGGCGACAGTCCCGCTTTCTGGAACATTTGAACACACCTTTAACTATTCCACTCCCATGGTGGCGGTTGGAGGCTATCTGGCTGCGCAGGCAGATGGCGGAGAGTATGGCAATTTGATGCAGGCGTATGCCGATGTGATGCAGGAACGTCTTTTTGATCCCACGGGAATGACCTCATCCACCTTCTCGATTGAAGAAGTGGTTGCCAGCGGGGATTATGCGACCCCTTATTATTCCTCTCTGGCAGGTGTCGAGGCGCTTCCGCCCGAACTCGACGGGGGCGTATTCATGCCAATGGCGCCGGGCGGGGCGTTATGGTCTACCGCAGATGATTTGGGGAAGTATCTGATCATGCTGCTCAATGATGGGGTTGCTGAAAACGGAAAACGCGTGGTTTCTGCTGAAAACCTATCCTATCTGTGGGAGCCACAGATTGCCATGAACTCACAGATCAGTTATGGGTTGGGCTGGTATGTGGAGGATTATCACGGCTTGACCGTCATCCATCACGAAGGCGGTTCGGCTGGCTGTGCCTCCGAACTGGTCGTTATTCCTGAACTCAATATTGGTTTTGCCTTGCTGACCAATCAAATGGATCAGGTTAAGCCCATTGGCCGGATGGCCACCTATCGATTGCTCGAAATGCTGACCGGCAGCGAGCAGGTTTACGACCAGCAAGTTCGCCAGCAAGCCCGCGATATCGACAAGCAACTCCTAACCCTGTCGCTGGTGACACGAAAAACCGTCGACCCTGACAAGATCGCTCCCTTCCTGGGCAGTTATCACAATGATGAACTGGGAGATGTCGAACTTGTCCTTCACGAGGATAACACCCTGTGGATTGATTTCGGTGAATACGAATCACTGATCCGACCGCTGATCACCGAAGAAAACCAATTCATATTTTTTGAGAGTGTTTTCATCGGTAAAACCCTTCAAATGAAGATAAATTCAGACGGAGCACCGACGATGAAATGGATTGGTGAAGAGGGCATCTATGATTTCATCTCTGATAAAGAGTAATTAATGTCAAATCGAAATACCTTTGATTAACGCATATTTTTTCAACCTTGTCTCTGGAATCAGCAAAATTTGACAAAAGGCAGAGATAGTTGAAAAAGAAAGAACCCAAATATGAAGAAGAACATTGATTGGATGAAAGCGCACCCCCTCATATCTTTCTTTGCATTGACATTGGTTCTCTTGTATATCCTCGTTTTCCCCGCCTTTTACCTTTACCAGATGGGCCTCGCAGACCAAACGCTCCTGCAGCTCCTGATTCTATACATATATCGATTGGCGGTGTATTCTCCAGTTCTTGCTGGGATACTGGTTACCCGATGGACCCTCTCTGTTCGAAGCCCGATATCTGCAAGCAAACGATGGTCTACGTTTGGGGTCGTGTGGCTAGTAGCTCTTATCGTCTCCACCCTCGACTTATGGCGCAACAATCCCGATCCTACCGTGGGATGGGTGCCCATGCTCATCATCTCAATCCCAATTGCGTTATTGCCGGCCTTCGTTTTTTCCAGTGCTTTCAGCCGGGTGACCAGCCTGCGGGAGTACCTTTCGACCCTTGTCCACCCCAGCGGGCGCCTCATCTGGTACCTGGTTGCGCTGCTGACTTTTCCCGTGATCCATCTCCTGGGGGTGGCCATCACCAACCTTCTAGCTGGTAGGCCATCGCTCTACAATATCCATTTGAATCCCGGGATCCTGTCGACCACCTTAGTTACATTCGCCTCTGTATTCTTTTATAGCGGAGGGGTCAACGAGGAAGGCGGCTGGCGCGGTTTTGCACAGCGGCGTCTTCAAGCGAACTACAGCCCCTTGATTGCCAATCTCCTTCTCTGGGCTTATCTGGTTGTCTGGCATATCCCTAATGACATCCTCCAATACCGTGAAGGCGGCTACCTTCTTGTCCGAATTGGCCTCTACCCGTTCATCACCCTCCTCTTCGGGTGGGTCTACAACCGGACGCGAGGCAGCATCCTGGCTCCAGCGCTCTTCCACGCCTCAATGAATTCCATGAATACGCTGGGCACCGTGCTTCCGGTGACGAATGCCGGGAGTGTATTGCTCGTCCTCTTTGCGGTCTTTGCCATCCTGGTTGATCGCATGTGGAAAAGACTCCCATCCGATCATTTGGCGGTTTATCAGACGCCGGGATTCGATGAGAAAAACGTTGAATTGTCTCAACAGTGAAAGAAGTTCTACCACGAAACAAAAAATCCTTTTCGTCCTGTTGTTTTCAATCATTGTGGCGCTTCCGCTCCTGACCTGCGCACTGTTTGGTCCACCCAGGCTGGTGGTGGCAGTAGAAAAGGTGAACGGGCGAAGCGAAGAAGGTCCCGTCATTGGAATATCCCTGTGAAACGACTCCTTCCTTTCCATTTGCACCGATTTATCCTGCGGGCATTGAGCTCTAGCGGGATAACCCCCACCGGTCCGACTCCAATTCGTTATTCAAGTCAAGCGCCGAAAGGTAAAAAGCGATGTCAGGGTAGCCCCTTTCTGGCCGTAGATAGGTATTTTCACGTGTCCTAATTTTTCATCCCGCACGGATGAAAATGGGATGAGGAGAAATGCTATGAAAAGACCAACTCACATGCTTTTGTCCCTTTGCTCTAGGTTACTGGTCGGTGTTGTCTCGTTGACCTCCTGCACCTTTATGCCCCTGGCTACGCAGACCCCAACACCCACACTGGCTCCAACGCCAACCGTTGATCATCGCGAATACCTGCAGATTTTCGACACCGTCTGGAGTACGGTGAACGAGACCTACTTCGATCCCGAGTTTGGCGGATTAGATTGGGTGGCGATCCATGACGACTATGAGCCCCTCATCGCAGCAGCCGAGGATGATGAGACATTTTATGACCTGCTGAACCGGATGCTCTGGGAGCTAAACGTCTCGCACGTCGGCGTGGCACCGGCGGAGGACTGGCCGTCCGTCGAGCCTGCCGTTTGGAAAAACGGGGAGACCGGAATCGAACTGCGCCTTCTAAACGAAGAGGCAGTGATCACCCGCGTGGAGGCGGATTCCCCTGCTGAGAAGGCCGGGCTGAAAACAGGGTTCGTCATTCAGGAGATCGAGGGAATACCTGTCGACCAGATCCTCGCAGAGATGGAAGGCTCCCTCTCTCCGCCCCACACCGACGCTGGACGCATCGATATCCTGACGCGCCAGTTGCTGAGCAGGATCTACGGCGATCCGGGCACCTGCGCCAAATTGACCTATCTGGATGACAAAGATGAATGGCATGAACAATGCATCGAGCGCATGTCCCGCCCGCGGAAAGGATATTTGGGCGGGGACATGCCGCCTGCCTACCTCGAGTTCGAGAGCATGCCCCTGGCAAACGGCATCGGCTACATCCGTTTCAACACCTTCCATGAGGATCTGATCCCCGATATGGTCAAAGCCGTTGCTGAACTGAAGGATGCCCCCGGCATCATCATTGATCTGCGGGGAAATCCTGGAGGTGATCCCGACACCGCTGAGCAGCTGGCAGCCCAGTTCCTTGAGGGACAAGTATCCTTCGGAACTTTCAAGTTCAGGGATGGAAGCATCCCCCGCCTGGTGGATGGGAAGATCGTCTATGCCGGCCCGCTTGTCGTTCTAATCGATGAGCTGAGCTTCTCGGGAAGTGAGTATTTCTCATCCAGTATGCAGACCGCTGGCCGGGCCGTGATCATCGGCGAACGCAGCCCCGGCGGCCTGACCGGCATGAATGTGAAACCCGTGCTGAAAGGTATCCTGCTTGGTTACCCTGTCGTACAACTTGTCACATCAGATGGAAGGGTCCTCGAGGGATACGGCGTCATCCCGGATATCACGGTCTCCCTCGACCGTGAGCAACTCCTGGAGGGAATCGATGCCCAATTGCAGGCTGGAATCGATTACATCAACCAACAATGAGGCTCTATCAACCTTTATCCCGATCGGGGCAAGCGAGGCTTCACCCATCCTCTGCGGCGGTCGATCGCAATCCCCTACGGATTTCTTTATCTGGCCACTGCCATGTTCTACCGGCGGCTGCCTGGACGTCTCACCTGCCGTTAGGGATCGCGTATGCGGTCCTGTTCGAGATCTCGACGGTTTTGAATATCACCTCCCATTAGGAAAGAAGGGCTTATGAACGCGAAAGCAAGAGTCACACTGACGCCGGAACAGGAAACCCTGTTGATCCCGCTGTATGCCAAAGCGCAGCCGGGGAATCCCCTCTTTTTCGATCCACAGGCGCGGGACATTCTCAACCAGGTGGATTACGACTTCTCCCGTCTGAAGGTGCCCTACAAGACGGTCATCCTGATCTGCCAGCGGGCAAAGAAGATGGACGCTGTCACGCACGACTTCCTGGCAGAGCATCCCCGTGGCATTGTGCTGCACCTTGGCTGCGGGTTGGACAACCGGTTCTGGCGGGTGGACAACGGCAGGGTGGATTGGTACGACCTGGACATGCCGCCTGTGATCGAGCTGCGCCGGCAGTTTTTCCCATCCATTGATCGCTATCACCTTATCGCCTCTTCGGTGACGGATCTGGAATGGATGCTGAAGGTCGATGCGTCCGGCCGGCCGGTGCTGGTGGTCACCGAGGGTCTGCTGATGTACCTGGGCGAATCCGACGTCAAACGTCTGGCGCTCCAGTTGCGGGAGAGCTTCCCTGGCTGCCGGATGGTGGCCGATGTATTCAGCCGGATGACAGCCCGCTCGGCCACCCAACATCCCTCGCTGAAGCAGACCGGGGCGACGATTGGCTGGGGCGTGGATGATCCCCGCGAAATTGAAACCTGGGCAGAGGGCATCACCCTTCTGGAAGAGTGGTTCTTCACCCAGGACCCGGACCTGGATCGCCTCGGGGCAGGGTACCGCTATGCCTATAAGCTGGCAGGGCTGTTCAAGATGGTACAGCGGGCACATCGCATTGTGCACTATCAGCTATAGACCCTTGAAGGTGGCGAGACTGATGAAAGGGAGATGAAAAATGCCATGAGCTGGAAGGATTTCGAAGAACAAGCCCCTCAGATCGCTTCACTGGGATACGACAGGCTAAATCGAAGGATCGCCTATTTGGCCACCCTCAAGAAGGATGGATCACCGCGTCTCCATCCTGTAACGCCATTCATCGGGAACGGGATGCTCTTCATATTTACCGAGCCGTCCTCCCCCAAGATCCGCGACCTGCGCCGCGATAGGCGTTATACGCTCCATTGTTCTGTGAACAGAAAAGAGGGTGAGCCACTGGTTGAATTTCTCGTGGAAGGCACGGCGGAGATCATCAGCGATGCGGATATCCGCAGACAGGCTGCCGAGCAAATCGCTGCATCCCCTGTCGTCACAAAAGAGTACGTGCTGTTCGAATATCGGATCGACCATGCCCTCCTGATCGAGTACGACCAGGAGGGAAATCGGCTGATCAAACGCTGGTATTCACAGGTATCGCCTTCGTGACATGCAAAACGCTGTTCATGATTACCGCAGGCAGGTTTGTTTCGGGGCGTAAATGTTGGTTTGAAGTTCTGAAAAATGTGCCCGTTGAAAAAGCTCAACCGTTCAAAGGAGTTCAACATGTCAATCAACAAATATCGTGTCCATCGCTTTGACCTCAAAATGACGAGTGATCAGAGCAAACTGGAGCAGTTCCTGAACAGCCTGGAAGGTGAGATCATCGCCATCATTCCAAATGTGACGATCCACTTCTTCTGGGCACATCGCGTAGATTTCGTACTCATCGTGGAAAAGATTGGGTAGCAAATAATTGCACATTCAATCATAATGAGTCAGGTCTTGCGGATTGGACGGGATGGTCTGTTAATCCACGTCTGTTTCGCTTCATACGTTCCATCGCTTTGAGCGTAAAATATAAATAACAGACAAGTTAAACGAAAAAGAGCCAAAATCCATGACCATACATCTCCCAACGCTAAACACAATTGCCGGCCTTTATGGCATCTCGCCTGCCGAATTAACGCCCATGTCCGGAGGTCATGCAACGCATGTCTATGAATTTACAAATGGTCCGAGCCGATGTGTCCTGAGAATCACTCCGCCAAACAAGGACACCAATTTCCAAGCGATGCAGTCCATACTGGAATGGCTGGCATTCCTCGCGGAATGTGGAGGTCCGGCAGCACGCCCGGTACGATCCACGAGAGAAAACCTGATTGAACGGGTCAACCAGGATGATCAGACCTATATGAGCGTCGCCTTTGAAAAAGCATCCGGAATTCTAGCCGAGAACATGACCCTGGAGGATTGGACCGACGAACTCTTTAAAACCCTGGGGCACACTCTCGGACTTTGTCATCGTATCGCTCAAGGGTATGTTCCCACACGCGAGGATTTCAGAAGGCCGGAATGGAATAAGCTGACGAACTGCTTCCACCCTGATGAATACATGGAAGGGGCGGACACAATCGTTTTGAATAAGTATGAACAGGTGCTTGATTCCATCCATGCTTTGCCTAAAGACCTGGAGTGCTATGGATTAGCCCATCTCGATTTGCACTACGGGAACTTTTATATCGACGCCTCGCAAAAGAGAATAACACTTCTCGATTTTGACGATTGTGCATACGGATGGTATGTCATGGACATCGCCATGTTGGTGTTCGATGTGCTGGTCGTCTACGCCGGACCAAACCCCGATCGGTTCGGCGAACGCTTCCTGCGAAATTTACTCGAAGGGTATCGGCAGAAAAAATCGATCAGCCCATTCTGGGTTGCACAACTGCCTGTATTCTTAAAACTGCTGGAAATCGGAGTATATCTGATGCTCTATCGTTCCTACGATCCAGCGGCTCCTGGTGAATGGTCCGGCAAGTTCATGCCGGGCAGGCGTGATCGGATCCTTAAGGAGATCCCTTATGTCGCTATTGACTTCAATGTCGTATGAAAAAAGTAAGTGTCGTGCCAATGTCGTGCACACGACGTGGAGTTTCTGAGCCAAATTCCTATAATGTGGTTTACATTCGAAAGGAGTAAACCATGAACCAACCTGATCTCGGACTCAAAGTAACAGAACTGCGGCAGCAAAAAGGACTGACGCAGGAACAGCTGGCCGAACGCTGTGAGGTCAGCCCGCGGACCATTCAACGCATCGAAAGCGGCGAAGTGGACCCGCGCGCGTACACCATTCACTGCCTGGGCGAAGTCCTCGAATTCGATTTCGGCGAGGAGAACACCGGCAATGAAAATCTCTGGCTGGCTGCCCTGCACATCAGCAGCATCTTCGTCATCCTCATCATCCCCCTGCTGCTGTGGTCGTGGAAGAAGAACCAGTCGTACAAGATCGACAAGCAGGGACGGCAGGTGCTCAATTTCCAGATCACCATGACGTTGTCACTTTTCGCTGCTGCATTCTTCATGCTCGTCGGCTTGCCTGCTTTAGTCCTGTTGAACATGGACATGGGAGAGGGATTTGTCATATTGGCTTCAACTCTGGCCATATTCAGCGTCCTCCCCTTCATCTTCATCGGATTCTTCTGCCTCTACCAGGGCGTCGTCAACACGATACGCTCGCTCTCCGATAAACCCGTACACTATTCGCTCAGCATCCCGTTCGTGAAGTAAAGACCAGGGGCATCCGGAAATGAGTCCACCGGATGCCCCAAAATCATTCTCCAAGTTAATCAATGGAGGAAAAATGAAAGATCAACCAACTTTTTTCGACTTTGCAGCAGAAGTGGGTCTGACAAAGCACATCGGCGGCGTGGAAGCCACCGAAAAACTCGTCGAACTGTGTCATCTGAGGAAGGATTCCTACGTCCTGGACGTCGGCTGCGGCGCCGGGGTAACCCCGCTGCTACCTGGCAAAGCGCTACGGCTGCAGGGTGGTTGGCGTGGACATCCGTGAAGCCATGGTCACCCGCTCGAGGGAAAGAACGCAAAGGGAAGGGATCATGGACCGGGTCGAGTTCAAGACTGCCGATGCGCAGGACCTGCCCTTCGATGATGGAACCTTTGACGCCGTCATCACCGAGTCGGTGACCACCTTCCCGGAGGACAAGCAGAAAGCGGTCAATGAATATGCGCGGGTGACCAAACGGGGAGGATATGTCGGGTTAAATGAATCAATCTGGTTGAAGGTTCCTCCGCCGCCCGAGCTGCTGGCCTGGGCGGAGCAGGATCTGGGCGCCAACCTCAAGCCCCTGACCGCCAGCGATTGGGCTGACCTGTTGAAAAATGCGGGGCTTAGGGATATTGTAGAAAAGACTTATAACGTGGACGTGAAGGATGAGTCGAAGGGTATTCTCCGCAGATACGGCTTTGCAGGCATGCTGCGGGTTTTATGGCGCACGCTAGGCCTGTATCTCCGCAGCCCGGACTATAGAAAGTTTGTGAAGGACGTCAGGAATAACGACATCACGCCCAAAAATCTCAATGACCACTTCGGGGATGGTGTATTCGTCGGGCACAAGGAGGCGTAATGTCCATAACCATACGACCTTTACTTGGAGATGAATTATTCGAT
>CAVPVW010000002.1:0-636082 GCA_963709295.1 uncultured Chloroflexia bacterium
TCCCTCACACTGTCAGCCGGGTCGATTTTCCTTGGGCTTGCTCTATTCCCAGGTATCTACTACAGCCTCATGCATGTACTGAACAAACCAGCCGTTCAGCTGCCCTTTCATAGAATTCCAACCTGGGTGATCGCCTCAATCTGGCTCGTCTCAGCATCATTGACAGCCTTGGCAGAATCCGTTGAATCGATCCCCCTAGTTTCGATCCCGCTCAACCTGGTCATCCTTATTCTTCCCATCTGGATACTTATCAGAATGGCCCTGCGAGGCCTGGATTCCGGGTCCGATGAGCTTCGCTGGGGCACGTTCACCATCGGAATGACCGTCGTCCCACTCCTGATCGGATTTGCCGAAGTAATGGTTATCCTGGCAGCAGGGTCAGGCGCGGTTTTCTGGGTTGCGTTGAATCCAGAATTGATCAACACCATCGAATCATTCAGTACACGATTAATGTATACCAATAACCCGGACGCAATCACGAGAATCATGGCCCCATACATTTTCAGTCCGGTGGCTATCGGTGCAGGGTTGATTTTCTTCTCTGTGCTAATCCCGATCATAGAGGAACTTATAAAACCGCTGGGAGTCTGGCTCAGCCCAAACAAGATTATGACTCCCAGGCAGGGATTTGCCATGGGTGTCCTGGGAGGCGCAGCCTACGCCCTGGTGGAAAGCCTGGGAATGTCACCCGGCATCCCGGAGGCATCCAATCTACTGTCCATCGTTCGCGCCGGCACTGACCTGGTGCATATCGTGACAACCGGTTTGATGGGATGGGCGCTGGTCAGCGCTTGGAGAGAGAGAAAATATCTCCAGCTCGGAATCACCTATCTCCTGGTGATTGTCATTCATGGGATGTGGAATGCGCTTGCGTTATCCTCTGCAGCCCAAATCGCCATGGATTACTTGCCTAATCCGTCCACGCTCGTACAAAACTTACCAACCGTCTCAGCGATCGGATTGGCGGTCCTCTCAATAATCAATTTATCAATTTTACTCATCTTCAACACGCGACTAAATTCCACCACGCTGCTAAATCAAGAGATTTCAAATCCTGAAAATCGGTAAATTTAAATGATTAATCCGGTATAATCTCGCCTTGCGTCTGAAAACAACAAAGGAAGAAAAAAACCATGGATATCCTCAATAAATTGTTGGAAATGTTCTTGCATCTTGATGTCTACCTGGGGCAAATCATCCAGCAATACGGTGCCTTGACCTACCTCATCCTTTTTGGAGTCATATTCGCAGAGACAGGCCTGGTCGTGACCCCCTTTCTTCCCGGGGATTCATTGATTTTTGCCGCAGGAACATTCGCTGCGAGAGGCTGGCTGGATCCCATCATCCTTTTTGTTACTTTGACCGCAGCAGCGATATTAGGTGATACCGTCAATTATTGGATTGGCCATGCGGTCGGTTCCCGTGCCTTTACCGGAGAAGTAAAATGGATCAAGAAGGAATACATGGAAAGGACTCATGCCTTCTTCGAAAAATACGGTGGGAAGACCATCATATTGGCAAGGTTTGTCCCCATCGTCCGTACCTTTGCTCCCTTTGTGGCCGGTGTAGGTGAAATGACCTATAAACATTTCATTACCTACAACATCGTTGGTGGAGTCTTGTGGGTGAGTATTTTTCTGGGATTAGGGTACTTCTTTGGAAACATCCCCTTCGTTCAGAAGAATTTCGAAATGGTGATCATCGGCATTATTCTCATCTCTGTTGTCCCGGCAATTTACGAGATTATTAAAGCCAAATTGGAAAAAAAAGCTGAAGCCAAGGCTTCAGCTGCCAAATAACACTTATTCTAATAAACGACAGGCTGGATGACAAATCATCCAGCCTGTTTTTTCTATCTTTGCAAATTATGGCAAGAGTTGGAGATGCCCTTCGGAATCGTCGATAATGGAGGCTTCATCCCACCACATGGAATAATACTGGATTTTCCGCCACAAATCGGCCATGTCAATATAATGGTCGTGGTAGGCATGCCCCGATTGACCCGTGGTATGGACAGTCAAAGAATTACCAAGATTGCTTAGGTCGACAATCATCCGCATGGAAGGCAGCCAATCCACTTCGAATGACTCGCCGACTGCCCATCCCGTCGCATTGACGATGCTTTCCCCCCCACCTGTTGCAAATGGACCTCGATTAAACAATGCCTCAATCGGCGCAATTCCAGATTCTCCCAGGGTAGCGTTTTTAAAAGTGGAGGTGTGCAGCTCGCCCCATTCAGGCCAGCGGGCAGTTGCCGTGCCATGCTCTTTTTCCATCTGGCTGATCGTTTCCTTGAAAGCACCCTGAAGAATATCATCCCGAGTTTCGATCACGCCTTCGGTAGCCCGGTCATCCCACCAGGGCGAATTTGGTTCATTGACCAATTGGCGCATCACTTCAAACCATCGATTGCCTCCCGCAGGCCAGTACTCCTCGGGCAAGTCATCACTGAATGTGCGCATTAATAATGTCCACCAAAACCATTCGAAAATGGCAGCGGCTTGTGAGTCCATTTCATCCCGGCCATCCCAATTCTGGAGCATCTCGAGAGCGGTTTGTTCATTGGGAGTAGGTGTCTCCAAATCTTCAATAAAAGGAATGATGGTCTCCGCATTTAGATTCTGCGAGTCGCCTTGCATTTTCTGGATATAGGCGATATCAATCGGTTCAGGAGAATTCCGAATCATATCAACGATTCTCTGTGCACGGAAACCATAATCCCAATCCGTCGAAACCAGGTAGGGATAGTCGGATGGCGGGACCTGGTTGTTGGCGGTAACAATATATCCGCTCGGTGGGTTGACCTGGAAGGGTAAATCCTCAAACGGGATGTAGCCCGTCCATTCGTAATCATCCGTCCATCCGGGCACAGGCAATCGCCCATCACCATTCTGCCGGATTGGAATCCGCCCGGGCATTTGGTAGGCAATATTCCCTTGAATATCGCTAAACAATAGATTTTGAGAAGGTACCTGAAAATGCCGGGCTGCGTCTCTGAATTCCTGCCAGTCTTTCGCTTTATTGAATCCCCAAATCGCTTCGAAAACACTTCCAGGCTCCAAGGCTGTCCATCGCAGCGAAATAACATAAGGATCAGGCAGAGGAATACCGGTCCTTTCGGTATAAGGAGGGATCGGTGTCTCTTCGGGCTCAGTGGTCTGAATGGTTTGCATTATTGGCTCATAGGTATCGGAGACTACCGGTCCATGTCGTGTTGAGCGAACAGTGACGGACACTGGCTCACCACCCGCCACCTGGATCACTTCTTCACGCAAGATCATATCCACCCATTGGCCGTTGACCTCATATTGGTTGGGATTCTCAGGATTGATTTTCTCGACATACAAATCCATCACATCCGGGCCGACATTGGTAAACGCCCAGGCAATCTGAGCATTATGTCCAATTACCACCCCGGGAACGCCAGCGAACGAAAAACCTCCAACTTGATAAGGACAATCATCACTCACGGGCTTACAATGTAGACCAATCTGATACCAGATCGAGGGCATTTGAATCCCCAGGTGGGGGTCATTGGCAAGAAGAGGTTTTCCTGTTGAAGTTAGTGCACCTGAAACCGCCCAACTATTGGAGCCAATCCCCACACCGGACGGCCCTAATAACCTGTCCAGGTGTCCAACATTCACTTCGACATGCTCGAAATTCCCATAATGAAGATATGATCTATTTCTAATAGCCGATAGATCATCCGATGATGTGGCTGTCGAAAAATCACCGATGTCTGGAACGATCACAGGATGATCAGAAGGGTACGGAGGATAAAGTTCCTCCACCTGCTCCAGGGTAAGCGTCTTTAAGAGGATCGAGCGCTCGATTTCCTCGTCCATATTCCCGCGCAGATCCCAAGCCATTGCCTTGGCCCAGGTCAGGGAGTGGATCGGCGTCCACGGTTCAACCGTATACCCGGGATTGGTCAGCTTCAATATGCCGTATTCCAGGCTGAGATCCGTACCGGAGTGTTCAGCCAGGTAAGCATTGACCCCATCCGTATACGCGGTAAGGATGGCTTTGGGTTCAGGAGAAAGAGATTCCCATTCAGCCTCCGCAATTTGCCGCCAACCCAGGGTTCTCAGGAAAGCGTCCGTTCCTACTTGCGATTCGCCAAACATCTCGGACAGCCGGGCTGAACCGATATGACGCCAAAAATCCATCTGCCAGAATCGATCCTGAGCGTGGACATAACCTTGTGCGTAAAATAGATCGTGGAGCGTTGCCGCATAGATGTGAGGAATACCCATCGAATCGCGATAGATGTCAACAGGCTGGTCTACCCCATTTACTGAGAGTAAAGCGGTATCCTCAATGGCGCCTGTGGAAACGCTCCCTTCCGTTAAGGGGAATGACTGACGAATGCTTACAAAGCTAAACGCACCTACCAGCAGAACAAAGATTATAAGAATACTCAAAATTGCGATCAGGGATTTTTTTATTTTCGGGGACATGTTTTCTCCTTGGCGAAGCTTGGGCTAATTATATGAATTTATGTTTTTCAGGCAATATTTGCCTTTTATGTGAAAGAAAGCACTAAATAAAAAAACCCCGCTGAAAAATCTGCGGGGTATGGGAAATAGTAATTTTCTACGGCATAGGGTTATTGAATGCCCAATCATCACCAAGGATAATAGTCACATCAGCTTGTGAGGCAGGGTCAAATTTAATCTGGAATTGAGAAGCAGCGGTGGTCTTGAATAGATCCATTAAGAACCTGGTCATGTAAGGTTTTCCACTGTGGTCAATGATCACTGTCCGGGGATAACCTATTTGTTCCGGATTTCCCACGACTGCCACATTCATGCCAAGTGATTTGAAGTAATCTCCTGTTATACCCGCAAGTCCGGCGGTATAGGTGCCGTTAAGTACCTCAAGACTTGCTCCTTCATCAACCGCCAACTGAGCCGGCTCGCCCTGTGCAAAAGGCTTTATCGAGCCTGATTCTGCAAACATCTGGTCCCTCAACTCCCTGATTTTATCCGGGACGGGCACTAGGATGCTCATTGGCTTACCATCACTAGACATTACACTGGCAAGAGTGGACATTGAATAATCAATTACATGTGACTTTATATTCTCAGTGGACACTTCTCGTACGAGCATCACCAATTTCATCGCATCTTCAAATGTCAAATTGGTATTGATACCTGAAGCGAGTTTTTGATAGAGAGCCGGAGCCTTCGACAGGAGAGTCGTGAAATTCGCCGGATCAAGCACAGCATCTTTCAACGCAAGGATTGCCTGTTGGGTCCTGATCGCACGGTCCACATCTCCGCCTTGGGACTTACGGCTTCGAGCATAAGCCAGGAGTGTGTCACCATCCATGCAGTATCCTTTATCTTTGGTGAGATAGATGGTATTGCCTTTCCCCACCGGGTCAATGGCAAGGTCTTCAAAAGCCCAGATATTGATACATCCAATCTCATCCACCATTCGGGTAAAAGCATCAAATGAAATCACTGCGTAATACTGAATGGGGACACCGAGGAATTCCTCCACGGTTTTGGCGGCCAAGGCTGGACCACCTCCTGGGAGCTTATAGGATTCTCCCAACGCATGGGCGGTATTGATTCTTCCATGTTCAAATCCCGGGATGTTCACCCACAGATCCCTGGGGATGGAAAGCATGCCGGCTTCCTTGGTGATCGGATCGAGCGTCAACAAAATCATGGAGTCAGTTCTTGAAGGACCATCGCGGTCAGCGGACCAATCCCCAAAATCAACGCCCATCACAAGGATATTCACACGCGATGCGCCATCCCATGCTTGAGGCAATTCCGATGGGGGAATCACAGCTTCGGGGGTGAGTTCGGGTTGGACTTCCGTATCAGTGTTGGAATTGTTATTATCAACGAGAGCAATCCCGGGCAAATCTGTAAAGGTCCATGAAACAATAAGGCCTCTCATGATCACGAATCCCGTGATCGCCAATAGGATTGCTATGCCAATTAGTAGATAGTGCTTCCAGTTTAGTTTCATATTCTTTCTTCTTTTTAATTTTTAACTGGGTCTGAAATAGACCATTTCAGCTCCCAAGTTTTCGAGGCCTTGCTCAGACCAGAACCTAACCAACTCAGATCCATTGCTTAATGCAGCCATAAATACCGGTATAGAACGAGGGTCTTGTATAGCTGCAAGGGCACGGGCAGCGTCTATCCGGGCAGCCGGGGACCCATTTTCCATTTCAAGGATTAATTCTGGTACTGCATCACTTCCAATATTCGAAAGTGCATGACTTGCCAAAGACGCCACCATTCTATCGTCATCGCCCAGAGCAAGAATTAGTTCATGTACCGCAGTTGGGTCCGGGTTATGGCTCAAAGCCATCGCCGCGCTCTCGCGCACTTCTGCAGAAGCGTCGTGAAGTCCCGGAAAGAACCAATCCACTTCCGCCCCAGGAAACTGTCCAAGTGCACAATAAACCCACCAACGTTCATCTATCAAATTTGAAGATCTCAAGGCCAGAAGATGCGGCAGTGCTTCGTCTTTTATGGCGATTAGCTGCCTGACAGATTCCTCGGCCAGGTCATCGTTTCCGGATGAAAGGTCTTTGATCAAGTTGGAAATTTCGGACATTCTACCTTGAAGGAGGCGGGACAGGCAGTGCATCCATCGAGGTGTTCGTCCACTTATCCCCTTCATCGATCAACATCACGGGGATATCATCCACGATGGGATATTTCCGGGAACAATCCTGACACACCAACCAGGTATCCCTATGGAGTGTAAGAAATCCGTTTTTCTCACGGACACAAGCAGGGCATCGAAGTATTTCGAGCAACTCTTTGCTAACCATAACTCTCCTTAATCCTCACGAGCCGGAGAAACCGATCATCGAAAGCGAATTTTACCATGCGGAGTGTTTATTGACACAAGCCTTCGTCTTTAGCACGCTGCTCAGGATCTTCTGTCCCGGGACCATACTCGCAAATCGCCTGCCAGGGAGCATAATGCGTGTTGAAATAATCCTGATTGATCAATTGACCGTCACGGCTTACCCTGCGGAGGACCTGCACATCCGCTCCTTCCGCTGCCCAATCAGTCTGTTTCACTTCTCCCGGCTGAAAATCAGGATTCTCTTGAAAAATCGGTTCAGGCGCTGGGACTCTGTTAATCGGACCTGTCGATTCCCAATCCACAGTGCGGCCATCGCTGGTCGAATAGAATTTCCAGGTAATTCTTCTGGCGCCTTCATTCACATACGTTTCCATCAGTAGCCAATAAGGAGTGTCATTCACGAACTTCATATCGACAAGCGGGAAGTAAACTGTGGCGTCCAATCCTGCCAGGTAAGGGTCGATGCTGCTTTGAGCTTGCTCGTAATAGGAAACCCTGTAGGCATGGGCAGCACGCTCGACGATTGGAAATCCTGCAAAAAAGGCTGTCCGGAAAAGGGTCGTACTGACCTGGCACACGCCACCGCCGACCCCTTTGATGGTCTTATTCCCATAAATGATCAACGCTTCGGTATAGCCATTATCGAGACTGACGTCCCCCAATCCCTCGCCCATCGAAAAGGTCTCTCCGGGTGCGATCAGCAGTCCATGGAATGACTCAGCTGCAGTCTTGATATTTTGAATACGAGGTGAACTCGATCCGCGAAAATAGGTCGAATAAGTGATTATATTTTCTGTAATTCCCAAGGATGCGGCTGTGGCATCACTCTTAACGGCCGGCTCGGTCGTATCCACTGTCAGGGTCACAACCTGCTGCCCAGTGTTGATCGCATCATTAATCGCAGCAATCGTCTCATCGACCCTGACACTTCGACCAATGACCGCTGGTTCGAGGACCTCGAGCTGGCGGGTGGTGTCATTGAATATAAACCGGGCATCCTTCGGCTGTTTATCCAGATCACGGGCAATTCCCAGCACCAGGGGGCGAATCAACTGATCGCTTGCAGAAATTTTATATTCGAAATTTCCCTCTTCATTTTTTAATTTATTAATACTAATCATCGCCGCCATCGTGGCAGGGTCAATCTGCCAGGGACCTGGTTCACCCAGCTGGGGATTAGGCAGGACGATGTTGAGAGGCGTAGCAAGAATTCGCCGTGCCGCTTCTGCCGGTTGACTGACGTCCAAAATCTCGGGAGCACGGTCGTCCATCGCAAGCATGATCTCGCCGTCCTTGAACGTCTGCATCTGGGATGATACCGCTTCAAGTGTTTTATCCACATTGAGCAGCCGACCCATTTGACCGGGATTTGAAATTACATTCAAACCATCAATCGACAGGCTGGCTTCAACAGGATGAACATCCACTTCCAAGGCCAGGGACTGGAGGAAGCGATAGGCGGTTCTCTCATCAAGAATGACCACCGGCGAGACGTCCAAACCAGACTGGAAGGCGTGCAGCTGATTGGAGAGCCTGGTTGAGAGGCTGCCCAACCGGCCAAGCCGGAAGGCATTCTCTGCTGTCGCCGCAGGGTCGAACAACATTCCCATTTGCGCAGGGGCAACCACCCAAGCTTCCTGCCCATCGCGAAGGAGTAATTTTCCATTGAGGGGATATTGCACTACCTGGCTCAGCTTTAGTTCAGCCTGCTCACGGTTCAAACCTGACACATCCACCCCGGCAACACGCACACCGGGGAAGATCCTCCCAAAATACCAGGCGTTGTAGCCGATCATGAGCAGAATGACTGCAGCGATGAAAACAATGCTTCCGCTCACCAGAATACCAAAAATCTGACCAACCGCATTGGCAGTCGTGTGAGCAGGGTTTTTTCGCGGATAAGCAGATGTTGACATAATTCTACCTGCGCCTGAATAATGCGGGAATTAGCATGGGTGTTCTTGTCTGATAATCTTCATATTCCTTGCCAAACTCTCGCGTGAGCTTGCGTTCCTCATAATACGCGCCAATAATGATGTAAATCGTCAGGCTTACATAGAGAACCAACCGGTTGACCGACATGACCGGAGTTAACCAGATGAATACCAACCCGGCCGTATAGAGCGGGTGGCGGACAAAACGATACAACCCTCCAGTGACAATCCTGCTTTCTGTCGACCCACCGCTGAGCTGTTTTAATCCAAGGAAGGACCAAACGTCAGTTTGTAATACTCCAACCACCAATGCAATCACAGCCATTAACTGGATTATGAATGTGATGTCCGTCCATGGTTCGGGAATTTCATAGAGCAACCGATCCGGCAAAACCACAGCCAGCACAAGAAGAGGCAGAAAAGTGATTGTCGAAAATATGTTGTAAAACAGTCTATACCAGTTCATACCTTTAACACCAAAAACGCGTAATACAGCTTCTTTGAATTTTAGCGAAGCGGTTACAGAGTGAACCAGTCCCCATATTACAGACGCAAATACCAATAAGAGTGTTCCCATCAATCATGACCTGAACTTGAATACTAATGGATTTAGATTAATTCCAAATGAAAAGGGTTTTATTCATTCTCCCCCAAAAGCAGGCAGTTCGATGGTCTGATCACCGGCGACTACCTGGTAAAAAGGCATCCATGCGATTCCGAAATGGTCGATAAAAACATCACTCTTACGGGGTGTCAGCACAATTTCATTCTCTTTTTCGACCATCTCTCCCCATCGGGCGGTGATTTCCTGCGTTTTTTGATCACGCTGCTTCTGCAAATCAGCGAGCTGCTCTTTCATTTGCGCTATGGATAATTGCGATTCTTCCACATCCGCCTTGGCTTGATTTTTCATTCTACCCTTCGAAATAGTCGTACTCGGTATACGGACTTTTCCTTTAAGCAACGCGTCAGATCCGATCTTCCCGATGGTTAGAATTTGATCCCAGGTTCGACTGCTTAATTTATCCTGGTCATTTTTTAATTCTGCATGTTCTTTTTCAAGTCTTCGTTCGATTGTGCCGATTTGTTTTTCAATGGTCGACAACGATTTCGCCAATTCGAGGTCGCGCCCGGAACGGGCGGCATTGGTGCACTCGGTCATAAACTCCGCCTGGGACATCCCGGGTCGGGCAATAACTTTTAAGAGTTTATTTTCCCGAAGAGTCATTTTCACAGTTCGATAGACCCAGTCGGTAAAATCGCGGTTCATATCAGCCATCTTTTTTACATCCGTAAGGGGGGGAGACAAGGATTCAAAAACCGCCTGTGGCGCAGAGGAACTATCCAATTTTTCCAGAGAGCGTCCCTGGTAGGTGAAATCATCCCACCGGATGGAACCGTTTTTGTCAGGGGCTTGAACCAATGCCGCCGACTCGATTTCGGAGTCAATACCATACCTTCGGTCCAGGATACGAGACCTGGCGGAGGCCAGCAAGATGGGACGGTAAAGGACTGCCGACACCTGCGATTCGGCTGGGACAGGCGCTGACGCCGCTTTGAATGCTTCGGTGACTGAGAAAGTCAGCGGGAGGAAGTATTCGTCGACACCTGCAGGTGGGGTCGGTTTTGTGGCACTCCCCTTCGTCGCAGTCTGAGTTCGTGCTTTCGACACAACACCAGCCGCGACGGGGGCTGACACGGCGGAATGTTTGGATTCAGCCGCAGCTGCCACGGTTTTCGGGGTGGATGCCAGGGATTCATCCGCGCCTGAAATTTTATTGAGCAGCGGGATATGGGTCCTGGTCAGGGGGCCGGCCAGGTAGTTCATCGCCCAACGGGTTTGGAAAATCACAGGAGCTTTTTCATGCACATTGTGCAGAAGGAACACCCGTTTCCCTAGCGTGGAAATAATTTTGTCGAATTCTTTCCTGTCCAACCCTCCGCTGATCGATTCGAGCCCATCCAAAAGCCGTTCCTTGTCACGCTCAGTCTGAAGCTTGCCAACGAACCAGGTTCCAGCATTGGAGAGGCCTTTATAGTCCACATCCACAGGATTTTGGGTCGCGAGCAGCAACCCTACGCCAAACGCTCTCGCCTGCTTCAACATGCGTAGCAAGGGCTGTTTACTCGAAGGATTTCGTGTGGGGGGAAGGTAACCATAAATTTCGTCAAAGTAAACCAGTGCTCGAAGATAGGATGAACCCGCCTGTGTCCGCATCCACGTCTCCACTGCGGAAAGCAGCAGGGTGACAAAGAACATACGCTCCGCATCGGAAAGATGGGCGATGTAAAAAATATTGTGCCGAGGTTTTCCGTCGGGAGAAAACAGCAGAGACGGAATATCCAATGGGAATCCTTCACGCCAGGATTCAAAGGAAGGGGCTGCCAGGATATTGTTCAAACTCATGGCAAGGGGCGTTCGTTCTTTTTCCGGGAAAAAGGTATCCACTGGAAAAGCACCCAGCTTTTCAAAAGGAGGAGACTGGGTCTGAAGAATCAGTTCGGTCAAATCCAGGTCTTTCCCCTGGCTCCATGCATTTTCAAAAATATTCGCCAGCAGGATATGCTCACGGGACTTGATCGGATCGATATCATCGAAGCCCACCAGTCCCAGTAAGGCTGTGACCGTGGCCGAGATTTTTTCCCTCAGGATCTCACTATTCCCCTCCCAGGGGAGCGCGGGGGCTTCGAAAGATGAAAGGATGCTCACCCGCTTGCCTGCATCCGACCCGGGTGTGAACACGGTGAAGTTGACGGATTCCTTCAAATCCCGAATGCGCTCGGGTGTGATTTCCCATTCTGCCAGCCCGGTTTTCCATGAATTGGCGGTTTCTGCAGACACCTCTTCGATGGTTTTCCCCTGTCGCCTGACCATCTCCGCATCCAACCACGGTTTAAAATCGGAGGGCAGCAGTTCAGGGAAATGCAATAAAAGGTTGGTGAGGTCGCCTTTCGGGTCAATGATCAAGGCCGGGATCTTTTCAAGCGCGGCCTCCTCCATCAGGCCAATGCATAGGCCTGTTTTGCCGGACCCGGTCATCCCGGTCACGACGGCATGCGTGGTCAAGTCCGCTGGGTCATACAGGACTTTATCTTTGGATAATTTCCCGGAAGTTAAATCGAAATTGCGGCCAAGATAGAAGGAGGATGGCATATTCTCAGCGCCTCTTTTTGAAGAATGATTTCATAAAATTTACCTCAGTTTGGACAAAAAGGCAATCATATTTTGTTCGTAAAATATAAAACTGCACGCTTTTTGCGTGCAGCTCCGAAAAAAAAAAAATTGGATATAGATCTAGTCATCCGGAGTTTCATCCGGTTTCGGTGTTTTTGTCGGGTCATTAGCGTCATCGTCGGAACCACCCGAACTTCCACCGCCATCTCCATCTCCACTGCCGCCACTACCCCCCTCGCCTCCTGAGTTCGATTTCACATCGATGCGTAAAGCGATTAAAACGCCAGCTTCATTAACATAGCCTCGAATAGAGACCTGTGAACCAGGAATCGGATTACCCCGAAGCTCAGTTGCAGGAATGATGAAAATTGACCGGTCACCCACCAGGATTGAACTACCGTTGTAACTCGAGACGATACCATCGAGTTCAAAATTCTGCTGCCGTGGAGTGGATTGGCTGTCTTCAGATCCACTCTTCTCAGAATCATCGTTGTCATCCTCATTCGTCCGCGTAGCCTCATTGTCATCTTCGGGCGATTTTGTTGATTCAGGATCATCTTCACCTTGATTTCCATTACCTTTACCCGAATCGTCACTCCCGGGAGTGGAATCAGAGTTGTTCTGATCGGAGTTTTGACCATCTTCCGAACGGGATGACTCTACCTTTATTTTTTCGGCAATTACCATGCCTTCCGGTGTGGTCTCACCTTCAACCCGCACCCAGGCATTCATTACTATCAGCCCATCCACTCGTGTTTCCGACGTGATGACAACAGGAACACCTGAAACGCTGATCTGATCAGGGAAGATACCGTCCACTTGCCCAAAGAATTTTACTTTTTCAGAACGGCTTGACGAGAATAATTCTTCGACTTCTTCAACTCGTTCTCTTTCAAAACGGTCCTCAAGCACCTCCCGTTCAATTTGCGACACTGCCATTGTCAAAAGTAGTTTTTCCCAGGTGATTTTTACTGGATAGAATTGATCACCGGGCAAAGCAACGGTCGATGCGCGCACCAAACCTGTCCCGCCGACACCCACCACCATGAGCAAGGTGATCAATACCGCAAAACTGATCCGAAACACACGTTTTACCGGCAGGCCAAAGTACGCCATCTTCCTGGATTTCTGCTCACGCATTTCTGCCGCAGCATTTAATAGCTTTGATTTGCTACGTCGAACGACATCCAGCGGAAGCTCCTTGACTGGCAGGGATTCTGCATCCATGGACGCGATAAGAAGTGGACGAAGCTCGGAGGCATGTTCGGGGTAGCGTGCCAGGCAGGCTTCAAGGTCGGATCCTTGATCCAGCATGCTCAGGCAATTTTCCAGAATGGTGTAAATGTCTTCTCTCATAGCGTTTCGTCGATCTGGCGGTTCAAGGCGGCCAGGGCCCGGAGTTGGAGTTGCTTAACCGCATTCACATTTTTCTTCATGACCACGGCAGTTTCTTCCAGAGAAAGCTCCTGTCCAAAACGAAGGGCAATCACGTGCTGTTGCTCAGGAGTTAATTTTGAAAGGGCAAGCTGGACCCGTCTCTGCCGTTCTCGCAGTTCGGAAGTCTCAGCCGGAGTTGCCTGGAAATCTTGCAATGATTCAGATATTGCCTCTGTCGGACGGCGATAATTCTTCCGATGATGATCGTTCACGGCATGCGAGGCGGTGCTGAGCAGCCATGCTTTGATGTTCTTGTCAGGTCCTTTTCCGTTCTTCGCCGCTTCGAGCAATCTCACAAACACATCACTGGCAATGTCTTCCGAATGGGCATCATCACTCACGCGGTAGCGAACATATCGAAAGACGATGGGAAAAAAGCGATCAAAGATTGAACTGATCACCTGCGGATCAAGCCGATTAAGTCCATCCAGTTCCTGTTTTTCTTCGAGATCGAGGTTGGGCATGGTTGCAATACGCGGGAAGGAGGATTTTCGTTCCTATTTCAGAGTATACCATTGCAGACCAAGCCTCAATCCCCCACTCCTTGCGGAGTGAGGGATTGATATCGACCAGCAAAGAACTAATCATCACCGCTATTGTCATCGCCAGGTTCAGGTGTCTCATCTTTATCGTCGTCTGAACTGTCATCGCTGCCAGATCCGCTGTTGGATCCTTTTCCGCTGTTTCCATTGCCATTGTTCGAGTCATCTGAGCCGTTGTTGTCATCATTGCCCGAGGAGTTATTGAATGTTTCGATTTCAAGGGCGGTCATTTTCCCGTCGGGGCTCGTGACCACTTCCGCTTTGACCATCTGGCCGACGACCAGATCGCTGTCCAGTATCGGTTTGCGGAGTGATGAGCACAATAACACCGCCAATGGTCGCCTGTGTGGATGATATTTGCTCCAGAATACCCGTCAGCTTCTTCTCAGAATTGTGCGCTTGGTTGTCTCCCGCCAACTCAATCTCTCTGGCAGTAAAGGAGCCGTCTGCATTCGCGAAGTAGTGCACCTTGACGACATCCCCAAGGAAAATGGCATCCTTGATCTCAGTCTGAGGAGTGACCTGGAAGACCTGTCCATTCACCGTCCATGATTTGGGTGAGAACGCCTCAACCTTCCCGGTAAATTCCTGATCCAGAGAGGATGAAGAGTCATCGTCATCAGGTGTCTCGGCTAAAGCCAGTTCGATCTCAGTCGCGGTCATGGTGCCATCCGGATTGGTCACGAAATGGACCTTGACCGGGTCACCCACCACGATATTGTCCTTAATTTCGGTCTGAGCGGTGAAGGCGAAGACCTGTCCACTCACCTGCCAGGAATCAGCGCTTATGGCTTCCACGATCCCGGCAAATTCATCGCCGCTGTCGTCAAACGCACCAGGCGTCGATTGGGGAACAGCGGTGCTTGATTTCAGAGATGGGTAATTCGATCTTGTTTGCCGTGACAGCGCCATCGGCGGTGACTGTTGCATAGACCTTGACGGTGCTGCCAACGCTGATGGAGCCATCAAATTCAGTCTGTGGGGTGATGAGAAGCACCTGCCCGGAGACCACCCACTGATCGGCTGAGATGGAGTCCACAACCCCGGTGAATTCCACCCGGGCGCTCTGTCCGTCGGCGGAGAGCTTGGCTTCAGCGCCGGCGGGTAAGGCCGCATTGCAGGCTGCCATGAAGACTGCAGCAAGCGATACGACACCAAAAAGGATAAAACGGGTTGATTTATTCATTTCTTCTCCTTAAACTTCTATTGGATAGGTTTCATCACCTTTGTCGTCAATCTCATAAAAAAGTTATGGGGTAAACAAAAAAACGAGTGAATAATCCTCACTCGTTTATGGCTATACGATAAATAACAGGTTATGGATTTTGCGCCTGGAAATATATCCGCTGAAATTCCTGCAGGTAGAGTTTAGCAATCTCGGGACTGAATAGTATCAAGGAATTTTCATCATTAACCATCTCGGCATTTCGGCTGAAATTATAAGAGCCAAGGACAACCACCTCCTCATCAATGATGAACACCTTGTGGTGCATCATCTCGGGATTTCCATCCAGCCGCACATCGATGCCTGCCTGACTCAGAGGGTCGAACTCCGTTCCCTGGTTGGAATTGACCTGCTCCTCCTCCATGACTCCCGACACCTCAAGGCCGCCCCCGGATTTTCGGATAAGGATCTGTCCAAACTCATCGTTCGTGAACGAATAGGCAAGAAAGTAGATGCTCTCACTGGCATTATTGAGAAGTTTACTAATCCTCTGCGCCGTGCCGTCATCAGGGGAAAAGTAGTTATCCATCTGTATTTCATCAACTCGCACGACCTGATTGGGAGTCTCAACTCCCTGCTCCGAGCCGTACACATCTGTCAAGAACATTTCCTCAAACTCAACGGTGTAATTTTCAGCGAGTTGTGCAGAACGGATTCGAATCAGATTATTGTTATCCGTGTAAGCCCCACCGTCTGTGAAGTTCATGGAGCCTGTCCATATTTCCGAGCGGTCAATGACCATGAATTTGTTATGCATCAGACCTTCACGCCGGTCACCCACCACGGGCACACCGGCTTCGATTAATTTTTGAGGGTCCGAGCGGTCCATATTTTCGCTCTCCATCACGACACGCACCGCCACGCCGCGTTGGTGGGCAGCGATCAATGCATTTCGAACGCTGTTTAGGCTCAAGCTGTAGGTGGCTACATCCACACTCTGCCGGGCGGAATTAATCGCCTCGACAAGCGGACCATCCACGCCACCATCGAGCTGGGATGAAAAAGAATTCTCCGGGTCCGTGAAATAGACCTGGTACCCGCCTCCGTCAAATCCGTAACCAACCTTTAGCGGAATCACCTCGGGAGCCGGGGAAGTAGGTACAACAGTGAGCGGAAATTCCGTGGGAGGTTCGACGGGTGTGCAGCCATACATCAAAACCAAAACAACTGAGGCAAGCAAACAGGATAGGTGTCTCAAAGACGCTCTCCTTTGCAACTGATTATACGTCCTCTCAAAAGTCATAACCAGACTGTTATAATCTTTCATCGTGACCGAACAATCTTCCGCCAACCGTCAAATCGCCCGCGCCGCCGGGACGGTGATGATCGCCCTGGTGCTGGGTCAGCTCTTTGGACTGGTACGAACCATCCTTATCGCCGGAGCCTTCGATGCCGGCACCGTTCTCGATCCTTTTATTGCCGCCAACCGCGTTTCGGAGACATTGTTCAACCTCGTGGCGGGTGGCGCGCTCAGTTCGGCATTCATTCCCGTGTTCACGGGATTCCTCGTTAAGGACGACCGGAAATCGGCATGGAAGCTGGCTTCAGGGGTTGGAAACCTGGTCGCGCTGAGCATGAGTGTGCTTGCTTTAATCGCGGCAATCTTCGCGCCGCAAATCGTCCGCTATTTTCTGGCGTCCGGATTTGCAGACGACCCTGCCAGGGAGCAGCTTACCGTCCATCTGCTGCGTATCATGCTCCCCTCAGCTGTTCTTTTCGGGGTGAGTGGGTTGTTCATGGGTATTCTTAATGCCCACCAGAGTTTTTTCATCCCTGCCCTGGCCCCGTCCATGTACTCGATCGGGATCATCATCGGCGTGTTGTTTTTTGCGCCAAGCCTGGGGGTGGATGGTCTCGCCTGGGGCGTTTTATTGGGTGCCAGTCTCCATTTGCTGATTCAAATCCCATCCCTGCTCAAGTTAAACGGAAGAACGTACTTCCCGGACTTCGGTTTGGAAAACCAAGCCGTTCGTGAGGTCCTGCGTTTGATGGGACCCCGCATCCTGGGTGTGGCCGTGGTCCAAATCAATTTCTGGGTCAACACCTGGCTGGCCTCCTGGATGGTGAAAGGCAGCGTGACCACCCTCTCCTATGGCTTCGCGTTGATGATCATGGCTTTGGCGATGATCGCTCAATCCATCGCGACAGCCGCCATGCCGACCTTTTCCGCGCAAGTTGCCCGAAACCAAATTGATGGCATGCGTGCGTCGCTGGCTGCGACTTTACGCGGTGTCATTTTTTTGGCCGTCCCTGCTTCCATTGGCCTGATCCTGCTTAGAGAGCCTATCGTGACGATGCTTTACCAGCGAGGAGAGTTTACCCAGCAGTACGCTCGGATGACCGCCTGGGCGTTGGCATGGTTCGCCGCCGGGTTGGTGGGGCATTCCATGTTGGAAATTCTTTCGCGGGCATTTTATGCGCTTCATGACACCAAGACGCCGGTGGTCGTCGGCGCCATCGCCATGGGCCTGAACATCGTGTTCAGCTTCGGTTTTGTTTACCTTTTCTCGACGGTTGGATGGATGCCGCTGGGGGGATTGGCACTGGCGAATTCGCTTGCTACCGCGCTGGAAGCAGCCGCCCTGTTTATCATCATGCGCCGGCGCTTGAATGGGATCGGCGGGACCAACATCGCAAAGGGGTTTCTCATCGCTGCCATCGCCAGCGGTGTGATGGGGTTGGTACTTCTCCTGTGGTTACACGCAAGCAGCGATTATCACGTCTGGTTAGTCGGGCTTGGGGGAATTCTATTTGGCGGGCTGGCTTACGGCCTGTGCCTGGTTGCATTTCGCGTCCCAGAAGTTCGGACTGTGCTGGGCTATATTCAACAGCGAATTCCAAAATAATCTGTGCAATTTTCAGCACGTAATAAAAATCCTTGTCCATGAAGACAAGGATTTTTTCTAAATCTATTTCCAGAAATACCATAAGGTGATTGTCGCTAAACTCCCCCACAGGATCCCGCCGAAAACTTCGATGGGAGTGTGCCCTAGAACTTCGCGTAATTCAGTATCAGAGATCGGGTGTCCTTGAAGGACTTCCTGAACAAGCACATTGATCGTCTGGGCATGCATACCCGCCTGCCGCCGCACACCAGCTGCATCATAGATCACCACCACCGCGAGCGTGGCAGCTACCGCAAAAACAGGTGTTGCCCAGCCTACCAGCAGCCCCACGCCAACCGCCACGGACGTCACCAGTGTGGCGTGTGAACTGGGCATCCCGCCTGCACTTAAGAACATGTGCCAATCAAATTTACGGGTGATCAGGTACCCGATGAAGGGTTTAACCGCCTGCGCAATAGCCCAGGTAAAGAAAGCAATTACCAGAATTTCATTCTGGAATATAGTCAGAAAGTTGGAAGGAGACATTGGCTATTCATCCTTGAAATCAGAAACTCCATTGCCTGTGAGCTGTTTGACTTTCAATTCCGCTTTTTCGAGCAGACCTGAACAATGTTTAATGAGGGCCTGTCCACGTTCGAACAATGCCATCGAATTTTCAAGTGATTTCTGTTCATTTTCGAGCGTCGCGACAATGGATTCAAGTTCAGAGGATGCGTCTTCAAATGATAAGTCCGCCATCGGTTTTTGCTTTGCCATTATCTACCTCCTAACCCTCAGCTTTTTCAGTAACATTTACGTTGAATGAACCATCCGATACACGGACTTTGAGTTCATCCCCCATCTTCACTTTCCTGACCGAATCCATCAGCTTGCCATCCTTGGACCGGTTGACGACGGCATAGCCTCGCTTCAATACTTCCAGCGGGCTGAGTGCCACCAGGCGTTGATCCAAGGCCTGTACACGCAGGAGGGACAAATCCAATTTATGGCGGAGTGTGGTTTCGACAAGGTGACTCAACTCATCCACCCGTTGCCGGTCACTCTGCAATCGCCGAACAGGGGAAAATTGCCTCAGCTGTAAATCGGTATTGACAAGATCAGCACGCCTTCGTTCCATTGATGACTGGATCGTTCCCAACAATTCCGTCTGAAATTGGTCCATTGAATATTTCAGATCATCCACTGTGATGGCCGTTGCCAGTTCAGCCGCAGCGGTGGGAGTAGGCGCGCGCAAGTCGGCGGCAAAATCGGTCAGAGTGAAGTCCGTCTCATGACCCACACCGGAAATGACCGGGATTGCCGAACCCGCAACGGCACGCACCAGCCTCTCGTCATTAAACGCCCATAGGTCTTCGATCGAACCTCCCCCGCGCGCGATCAGGATCACGTCCGGTTTGATCTTACTGTTCAGATTTTCCAGCGCTGCCACAATCCGACCTGGCGCTTCCTCCCCCTGGACGGGTGATGGTGCGATGATCACTTCCGCCAGCGGCATCCTGCGGCGGAGGGTATTGAGCATATCGCGCAGCGCAGCGCCTGTGGGCGAGGTGATGAGTCCAATCCGCCTGGGTAGTTCCGGGATGGGGCGTTTTCGCCCGGGATCGAACAGTCCTTCCGCCTCCAAAAGCGACTTCAGCCTCAGGAATTCCTGGAAGAGCGCTCCCTCCCCCACCGGCTTGATAAGGTTCACATAAAGCTGGTACTGCCCTCCCGCTTCATACACGCTGATGGCGCCATGTGCTTCGACTGACATACCATCTTGTAAAGTCACCCTCAGGCGCGCGGCGTCTGTTTTCCACACCACGCAGCGCAAGGAGGAGCCCGCATCCTTCAGCGTAAAATAAAGATGCCCGGAGGAGGGACGGGAGAAATTTGAGATTTCACCCTGCACCCAGACATCCTGAAGGGAGGTATCTGCCTCCAGCACCTGGCGCAAGTAGCGGGTCAGCTCCGTGACGGACCAATGAGGAGTCGTCTCAAAAAGCGGAATTTGACTCATAAAGTGAGGATACTCTCGTTACAGTTGTGTGTCAACCAAGTCAAAAGGACTACCTTGATAACGCCTCTTTAATTATATAATCTTAGGGTAGGTAATTTTCAGAGGCGGCAAAGCTGGCAGGATAAAGCGAGAGTTCATGAAACGACTTTTTTCACCCTGGCGCATGAAATATATCCAGAACACGAAGACCAATGATGAGGGCTGTATTTTTTGCGATGCACTGAAAAAGAAAGATGATGATTCGAACCTTGTGATCGTTCGAGGGAATGCCTCCTTCGTGATGCTTAACCTTTTCCCTTACACGAGCGGACACATGATGGTCGCACCTTTCGCCCATAAAGCCAACCTGGATGAACTGACGCCGCAATCCCGCGCAGAAATGATGGAATTGGTCTCACAATGCATCGTGGTGCTGAAAAAGGTATACAACCCTCAGGCGTTCAATGTCGGCGCAAATATCGGAGAGGCAGCCGGCGCAGGCGTACCCGGGCACGTCCACCTGCACATTGTCCCGCGCTGGGCAGGGGACACCAACTTCATGTCCACGGTGGGCGAGGTACGGGTCCTGCCCGAATCAATCGAGCAAACTTACCAACGTGTTCGTGCTGCATGGCAGGAGTTGCATCCTTAGGCAAATATGACGTTTGGTGATTGTCCCTGAGAAAAATCCGGGTTATAGTATTGAAATAGATTAACTTTTACCAAGGGAAAGGGTCGCAAGCTATGCATCCGTACGCCAAATCCCTTCAAAGGCTCTATCAAGAGCATGCCGACCCCAAGAAGGCTGCGCCGATGAAAGCGTACATGCGCAACCAGTTCGAATACCTTGGGATTAAATCTCCTGAATTGACTGAACTCAATAAGACTTTCATAACCCGGCATGGTTTGCCCGAGCTGGCTGAACTTGAGCAAATTCTGCGCGATCTGTGGGCTTTGCCAGAACGTGAATTTCAATACCTGGCTGTCGGGTTGGTGATCCGGATGGAAAAGAAACTCCCCTCGGACTTTATCCGCACCATCGAATACCTCCTCATCACTAAATCCTGGTGGGATACGGTGGACACCATCGCCGGCAACTCTGTCGGTTCCCACTTTAAAAGATATTCGCGAGTTAAGGAAAAATATATCGCCAAGTGGCGCAAATCTGAGAACTTTTGGCTGCGGCGGACGACACTCCTATTCCAACTGGGATATAAAGAAGATACGGATTTCGATCTGTTGTGCGACCTGATCCGGGATAACCTCGGCTCGAAGGAATTCTTCATCAACAAGGCCATCGGCTGGTCGCTGAGACAATATTCCCGGGTGGATCCGCAAGGAGTACGCGACTTCGTTGCGAAGACGCCTCTCCACCCGCTCAGTGAACGTGAAGCATTAAAATGGCTTGAGAACAGGAAGGCGAAGGGTTGATCAACTCATAGACTGCAGGCAACCTCTACCGACCCAGGACACAATTCAGGAGGAGATATGAGCAAGGAAACCGAACCTGTCATTTTGAGCGCCGTCCGCACGCCCGTCGGAAAGTTTCAAGGAGCATTGGCTGGAATTACCGCCCCGAAGCTGGGGGCCATTGCCATCAAAGCCGCCATCGAACGGGCGGGGTTGCAGAAGCTGGAAGACGTGGATGAAGTGCTGATGGGAAACGTTGTCCAGGCAGGGGAAGGACAGGCGCCTGCACGGCAGGCGGCCGTGTTCTCAGGTCTGCCTTACAGCGTGGGTGCCACCACGTTCAACAAGGTATGCGGATCTGGACTCAAGACGGCCATGTCCGCCGCACAGGCAGTACGCGCCGGGGATGGTCAGCTCTTCGTTGCTGGAGGCATGGAATCCATGTCGCGCGCTCCCTATCTTGTTCCGGGGCGGACAGGCGAGATGCGTTATGGGCATGTTGAGTTGAAGGATGCATTGCTCCACGACGGCCTTTGGGATCCGTTCGAGAATTGGGCCATGGGCATGGCGGCGGAGTTCATCGCCGACGAATATGAAGTCACCCGTGAAGCCATGGACAAATTTGCGGCCGGCAGCCATCAAAAAGCGGTCGCAGCCATGGAGGGTGGAAAGTTCAAAGAAGAGATCGTGCCGGTCGAGATTCCGGGGCGAAAAGGCGAAGTCACCATCGTTTCTGCCGATGAGGGTCCGCGCAGGGATTCCACAGCCGAGTCGCTCGCCAAATTAAAACCATCCTTCAAACCGGATGGGAAGGTGACCGCCGGGAATGCCTCGAGTTTAAATGACGGCGCGGCAGCCATGGTCATATCCAGCCGGGCCTATGCGGAAATCGCACAGACTCAAGCCCATGGCACGAGTGGTTGGTTATGCACAAGCCGCACTCGAACCCAAGTACCTGTTTGCTGCACCAGCCTACGCGATCCCCAAACTTCTTGAAAAGATCGGTTGGCAACTCAAGGATGTGGACCTGTTGGAACTCAATGAAGCCTTTGCAGCCCAAGTGCTGGCTAATGGGTATGCCCTTCAGGATCAAGGGTTTGACTGGGCAAAGGTCAACGTCAACGGCGGGGGAATCGCCCTGGGACACCCCATCGGTGCCAGTGGCGCCCGGATCGTGGCCACACTCGTCTACGCGCTCAAAGAACGCGGATTGTCGCGCGGGATCGCCAGCCTGTGCCTGGGTGGAGCTGAAGCGGTCGCCATGGCGGTCGAAATGGAATAGGGAGTGTAAATGGATATCAAACATATCTTCATCATCGGCGCGGGCACCATGGGGAATGGCATTGCCCAGACGGCCGCCACCAGTGGGTACACCGTCACCTGCATGGATGTTTTCCCCGAAGCTTTGGAAAAGGCCAAGGCTGGCATCGCCAAATCGACGGCCAAATTGCTGGAAAAAGGGCAGATCACCGGGGCGCAGAAGGATGCCGCAGGAAGGATCCACTTTGTCGGCGACATGTCAACTCTCGGGGAGGCGGACCTGGTCATCGAAGCCGCCACGGAAAACCCCGACTTGAAACTGAAAATCTTCCGCGAGGCGGATGAAAAAGCCCGCCCGGATGTCATCCTGGCATCGAACACATCGTCCATCTCCATCACGAAGATCGCCGCGGTGACCAAACGTCCGGAGCTGGTCATCGGGATGCATTTCATGAATCCCGTTCCACTGATGAAACTGGTGGAGGTCATTCGGGGATTGGCAACCACGGATGAAGTGACAAATACAATCATGGAGGCCTGCCGAAAAATGGGCAAGGAACCCGTCGAGGCCAAGGACTCGCCGGGCTTCATCTCCAATCGGGTTTTGTGCCCAATGATCAACGAAGCGATCTTTGCCTTGCAGGAGGGAGTTGGGACGCCCGAGGCGATTGATACCGTCATGAAGCTGGGCATGAACCACCCGATGGGGCCGTTGACCCTGGCGGATTTGATCGGGCTGGACGTGGTGCTGTTCGTCATGGAAGTCCTGCAGCGTGATCTGGGTGAAGACAAGTACCGCCCTGCGCCGCTCCTGCGCCGCATGGTGGATGCCGGCTGGCTGGGAAGGAAATCTGGTCATGGATTCTATAAATATTAAGTCTCACTCCGGGTTATTAATGCCCAACAAAGACACGTACGATTATGTCATCATCGGGTCCGGCTTCGGGGGATCGGTCTCTGCGATGCGCCTGCGGGAAAAGGGCTATTCCGTCCTGGTGTTGGAACGCGGAAAACGCTTCGAGGATCAGGATTTTCCAAAAACCAATTGGAACCTCCCAAAGTACCTGTGGCTCCCGGTATTGCGATTCTTCGGCATCTTCGAGATGACCTTCATGAACGGCCTGCTCGCCTTGCATGGATCTGGGGTCGGCGGCGGCAGTCTAATGTACGGGAATGTCTTGATCGAGCCGGATGACCGACTCTTCGCCGCGCCATCCTGGAAACATCTCAACGACTGGAAATCCGAGCTTCGGCCGCACTACGTTACCGCGAGACGCATGCTGGGCGTGGCCATTAATCCGCGCCTTTGGCCTGCCGATGAAAGATGTAGGGAAATTGCCGAGGAACTGGGCCACGGGGATACCTTTGAGCCACTCCCAGTGGGAGTCTTCTTTGGCGAAGCCGATAAAACGGTAGCGGATCCCTTTTTTGGCGGTGAAGGTCCGGCGCGAACTGGCTGCAATTTCTGCGGCGGCTGCATGGTCGGCTGCCGCTATAATGCCAAGAACACCCTGGTCAAAAATTATCTTTACTTCGCCGAAAAACAAGGCGCGCAGGTGATCCCCGAGGTCAAAGCGCGTGACATCCAACCGCTGCCCGAGGGACAATCCGACGGGGCGCGCTTCGAAGTGGTCTATTCCTCCTCGACGGCGGTTCTCTTCCGGCCGAAATCACGCGTACGGGCGCGCAATGTGATCGTCTCCGCCGGTACCATCGGGACACTAGAACTGCTCTTTGGATGCCGTGAGGTCACCCAATCTCTGGCGCGCCTATCGCCGCGCCTCGGTGACCGAGTTCGCACCAACAGTGAAAACATCCTCGGTGTCACCGCCCGCGGGCGCGAGGTGGACTATTCAAAAGGCATCGCCATTACCTCCATTTTCAGCGCGGACGAAGTAACCCGCGTCGAACCGGTCCGGTACTCGGATGGCGCCTCTTTCATCCGCTCATTGACCGCACCGCTCATCGAAGGCGCAGGCAGTATCGCAGCGCGTATGCTGAAGACGCTCTGGGAGATCATCCGCCATCCCTCCGATTTCATGTACAGCAAGTTCTTCTCGAACTGGGCACGTTACACCACCATCCTGCTCGTTATGCAGACCGAAGAAAATCTGACGCGCGTCCGCCTCGGACGCAGTTTCTTCACCTTCGGGCGCAAGGGACTGGTCATCCAGCCCGAGAAGGATCACATCGCCAGTGAATTGACCCTCGCCAACCGCATCACGCGTGCTTTCGCAGAAAAGGTCAACGGCATCCCGGCGACGGCTTTTACCGACAGCCTGTTTAATTTTCCCACCACGGCCCATATCATGGGCGGAGTTCCATTCGGCAGGGATGACCAGGAAGGCGTGATCGACCTGGATTTTCAGGTCTTCAACTATCCCGGTCTGTACGTCGTGGATGGATCGGTCATGCCCGCCAACCCAGGCGTCAACCCGTCGCTGACCATCACCGCCCTGGCGGAATATGCGATGAGCAAGGTCCCGTCAGCTTCTTGATTCGATTGACCACCTCTCACAAATAAATCCAGCCTGACCCAAGGAGGATACGCCTTGCAGTATTGTTAGCAACGGCGCGGTTACCCGTCGGTACAATAGAGATACGGAAACGAATATTCAAATAAGGAGGCCGAAAATGAAAAAGGTCCTTTTCGGATTAGCAATCACTGCAGCCCTGTTAATATTGGTCACTGGAACGGTATTTGCCCAGGAAACCACACCCACCTTCACGGGCACTGTTCAATCCATAACATTGGAAACTGATTCGACCACGGGGGAGACAAGTGTCCTTGTCACCCTTGTCGACGATCTGGGCGAGGTGCAAACAGTCCGAATCAGCCTGGATACAGCCGTTGCGATGAACCTGGTGGCGCCCGAAACGGTGGTGACTTATGTCGTTGTCGATGCCGCCATTGGGACAACCGTTTCATTTGAACCGACTGAAATCCTGGAAGAAATCAGCGGGGAAGAAACTGAGGACGGGTCACTTCATCCGGTTGCTTCTGCGCTGTCAGACTTTTTCAGCGCTCTTCTGGGCGTGGATTATGGCACCATTATGACGAACCACGAGGATGGAGTTGGATTCGGTGTCATCGCCCAGGCCTTGTGGATGACCAAGTCTCTGGAAGGCGATGCTGAAGTGTTCCAGGCGATCCTGGATGCCAAGGCGAGCGGAGATTACGGCACTGTAATCCTTCTCGATGGCTCCACACCCACCAATTGGGGTCAATTCAGAAAAGCGGTTCTAAGCGATAAGAAAAGCGCAAAGAACAATCTCGGATCGATTATGTCCGGCCATGCAGACGACGAAACAATGACCGACGCAGAAACAGAATCCACTCACCCTGAAAAAGGGAATAAAGACAAGGACAAGGATAAAGATAAAGGCAAGGGTAAAGGAAAAGATGATTAGTCTTCTGTGAATTAATTGGAATAATCAGAACGGCCGTGAAATATCACGGCCGTTTTTAGTAATTATTGGCTGTTACAAGTTGCCAGTCTATTACGGTACACGTTGGAGGGTCGCTTCAATAGGTCCCTCGTCTATTATATCCAGCCCCCCGGAGGCGGGCAAATATATACCACAGCTGCCACTTATAGTTCCGCCGTCCTTTGTAATGTCTATAATGTAAGTACCGTCACCCACAAAATAAAGACCCTCGCAAGTCTGCGAACACGAAACCGCCCCTCCAGTTGGGCCTCCCGAAAACTGCACTTCACCAGTGCATCCTGGCCCCCCGCTTGATGCAAGCGTGAATGGGTTTTCAAGTGAATCGATTTCGCCGGTTAATGAAGATAGTCCCCAGGTCCCATTTACGCGGTAAGTCTTTGTGCATTCAGCCTCAATTTTCGCAAGTTTTTCTATTTTTTCCCAAATGTCATCCAAGAAGGGGTTAGGATAACCCTCCAAATCCTGGCCTGAGATAACCAGAATTTGATTTGTTCCTTCCAATGCAAGGAGGTCTTGTCTGGCTTTTTGGGCATACTGGCAATCCAATTCTGCGGCAGCCATTTCTTTTCGAATTACCTGATCGTAATATTGATCCATATAGGATTTAATGATCTTCGAATTCTCAGGATTCCCCTCCGAGCCAAATATTTGAGCCTTTCGTTCTACCTGTGTGTATTCTCCCAGTTTTTGGTCAAGCCGCACCCTGGTAGCATTTGCCTGAACCTGGAGGTTCGCCGCCCACGCCGAATCCGAACCACTGCCAACACCTGCTCCGCTGAAACCCATCAACTTGACTTTGATCTCGCGGCTGTTCGGGTCCACGAATGCCAGATGATAATCCTGCCCGTCACCTTCGTAACCAAAGATAATTTGCTCTTCGATGGGGATTTCCTGCACTGGGATGATGGTCAGCGTAACAATCTCGTTGAAAAATAATCCGGAAGGTTCGAGTTGAACCGCCGCGACTGGACCATCGTCCAGCGGCGCCCCTTCGATGCTTTCAACGGCTGTCATGGTGATCAACGTATCCGTCTCGAGAGCATTTGCGGGAACATCAAGCTTGAAAACGCTCCCGTCCGTCGCTGAAAGGGTAAGGCTGCCGCCGTTCGACGAGATCATTTCACTGGCGGTTGACGAGTCATCCAATTGCACCGTCACATTGATCGGTTGAGCCGGCGACTCGAAATCAATCCCCGAGACATTTTTCGAATTTCCTGGTGTAAACAACCTGCAGGATATCGAAACTAATATGAATACGAGAATAAAAGAAACCAACTTCATGTTTTTCATTTTTATACCTTTTATATTTGGAACCATTATTACGGCCGTTTTTATCGTTCAACGACCGCAGAAATCTGCGGTCGTTTGCTATAACAAAGAAGTTACAAGTTTTCAAGGGCAGGAACCCTCTGGAAGCGGTGAGAGCGAATACGTCTCGGTACCACCATCACAAAAGGTACCCAACGGCGTTTCAACACAACCAGATCCGCCGCCGGTCATCGAGCCCGGCTGGCCAATGCCGTTCGGCAGGGAAATAGCATAACTGCCACTCCCAGAAGCGCCGAATGGTCCGGAGTAGGTGTATGAGCCCGATAGCCCACCGGAGAAGCGCATGGAGAACCCGCCGCCAGTGAGTGTAAAGGGTCCCATGATGTCGCAGACGGCAGTGCTGGTCTGGAATTCATCGAGACCACCGACGATCTGGTACGCCGCCCCGCCGGTGCTGGCTTTAAGTTCAAGGGTGGACTTACCACGCTTCGAAGTCGCAGTGAGAGTGATGGTGGCAGCCTTCCCATTCTCTTCAGGCGCAATGTATTTAAGTGTTCCGGGCGTCTTCGCCAGTGAAGAGGGTTCTACCAACTCATCACCTGAGAGCACCGCATCGATCTTCGAGGAGACTTCTGAACCGTCAAATTTATGACGGACTGTAACCGGGATAGAGGTGGTCGAGCCCGGCTGGACTGCGCCGGGTGAGGTCGCAACGATCTGTGTGCACCCACCAGTAAGCCAGGCGCGCTCCGCTGTTATGAGCGACGTATACGCCATGGAAAACGCCGCGGTTTGTCCTGAGCTAGTCATGTCACGTGCTTCAGAAAGAGAAACGTCCTGAGATTTGCGAATAAGGTGCAAATTCGATTGGATAGAATCGGAGTAGTTTTCACCATTGAACTGGTAAGTTTCCCCTGACTCCACATATAATTGCCGACCATCTTCTTTGACCTGCCGAGTTGCCTGGGTCACATCGATCGTTGTACTGACAATTTTGGCATCATCGCCGACGACAGCCCGCACGAACGCGGTCAAATCCTGTTTGAATCCTGCTCCTCCGACATCAGCACCAAGGCTGGTCTTAATCGTGTAGGAAACCTGTCCTTCTGCGTTAGGGCACCGCTGACCCTCCACATTACCAGCCCATTCTGACTTGACTGAAACCCCATTCTTCGAAGCTTCGGTCTTAAAACCCAGGCCAAATTTAGTCGAACCCTCAGAGTTTCTGCCAATATCTATTCGGACATCAGAGGTGGCAGAACCCTCAGGCATGGTCAACTCCCCGCCCCAATCAGTACCAGTTGGCGTAGTGGGTATATACTGGGTGAGCTTGTCACTCAATAAACTGATCATGCCCCCAGATGCAGCGGCAGCACCCGATGTGTCTATCGGTCCATCAAAATTACCCATCAAGTTGTAATTCGTCGGAAACGAAATTGCGGGAGCAGGAATAGCGATTTTCGCACTTCCAGGCTGGGATGGCAGGAAAGGTACTTCGATGTCGCCACCCGCATCCAGTTGAGCCTGGAGGTCAGCGACCAGGGCATTCAGAGCGGCTTGCTCAGCTGCCTCCACATCGCTCTCCAGTACGGCCACACTCGGATCGAGTTCTGCAAGAGCCCTTAAAGCCATTGCGCCTGGCGACGGTAAAGGCGCTTCGGGGTCAAAGATAGGCAGATTGTCGAAATCCTGGTTGATATCCCCAGCGACCGCACCATCCTTGGAACTGGCTGGAGTGAACAGACTGCAGGACATTGATACGATTACGAGTACGAGAACAAATGAGGCCAATTTGATGTTTTTCAATTTTCTCCATTTTCTATCATATTTATCGGATAAGTGACTGATTGTAATGTAATAAACTGCAGAGTCAAGCAAATTTAGTTGCCAATAATCGCTTAAAATAAGTAAATTCCATTTGAGGGAAGCCAAAGACATGAAAACTGCAGCCTATCATGAAAAAGCCGCACAACTCGACCAGCAGGATCCTCTTCGCGACTTCCGCTCTCAATTCGTCATCCCGGATCCAGACCTGATCTACATGGACGGCAACTCCCTTGGGCGCCTGCCTAAAGCAGCGGTAAATCGCTTGCAAACGGTGGTGGCTGACGAATGGGGTACGGATTTGATCCGCGGCTGGAATAAAGGCTGGTGGGAGGCTCCGCAGCGGGCAGGCGAAAAAATTGCTGCTCTGGTTGGGGCTGAGCCGGGGCAAGTACTCGTCAGTGATTCCACTTCGGTCAACTTGTTTAAGCTTTCCGCGTCCGCGCTGCAGTTTCAACCCGACCGAAAGAAAATCATTACCGATACCCTCAACTTCCCCTCGGACCTCTACATTCTGCAAGGACTTGTCGATTTGCTGGGCAATCGACACGAGATCGTGCGAATCGGTTCAAAGGACGGAGACATCACCCCTGACCTTGACGAGTTGTATGCAGCCATCGATGAAACGACAGCGCTGGTCACTCTCTCTCATGTTGTTTACAAAAGCGGTTATCTCTATGACATGGCAGCCATCACCGAAAAAGCGCATCAAGTCGGCGCTCTGGTGCTGTGGGACTTGAGCCATTCCGTAGGAGCTATTCCGATAGAGCTGGACAAAGCCGGCGCGGATTTCGCCATCGGTTGCACTTATAAATATCTCAACGGCGGACCAGGCTCTCCGGCATTTCTCTACGTGAATAAAATTCTCCAGGAACAAGCTACCTCTCCCATCTGGGGCTGGTGGGGACAATCTGCTCCTTTTACTTTTGGACTGGATTACTCCCCTGCCCCAGGCGCCGCTCGGTTTCTCGCAGGCACGCAGCCGATGCTCTCTCTGCTCGCAATGGAAGCCTCCCTCGAACCAATGATGGAAGCCGGCATGCACGCCATCCGGAAAAAATCCATGCTGATGACGGAATACATGATCAATCTCGCCGACGAAGTCCTCTCCCCGCTCGGATATACCCTCGGGACACCGCGAGCACCTGAACGTCGCGGTTCGCACGTCAGCTTGCGTCACCCTGAAGGGTATCGCATCAACCGCGCACTGATCGACGAGATGAACGTCATCCCCGATTTTCGCGAGCCGGACAACATCCGGTTCGGCTTGGCGCCGTTGTACTCCACCTTCGAGGAGATCTGGCTGACCGTGGAGCAAGTAAGGATCGTGATGCAGGAAAAGCGATACGAGAAATATCCGAAAGACAGGCTGACCGTAACGTAAATCACTGGAATATATTTAATTATAAGAGAGCCAGTGAATTTCTCCACTGGCTCTCTGTCATTGCACTATTTACTTCTTCTGGTTCACAACGTAATTTTTCACCACTTCGAACATTTTCGGGAACATCCCAAATTTTATTTCGAGCTCTTGTCCACTAATTCAAACGTCGTATTCTCGGACCAGGTCCCATAGCCAGGTGAAAACGAAGGCCGGTCAGAAATGTACCTTGCGATGAGTGGGTGGCCTAATAAGTTTCGGGAGTCGGCGGGCAGCACAACGAACTTGTATTCACGTTCGGCCATATGCGCAGCGATGAATAACCCGTTCCACAAAGAGCCTTTTTTGGCGGGAATCTTCTGTGACAAGGAATATTTAATAATCGTACCATCTTCCTGAATGTGGGTGCAGTTCATCATACTCTGGAAAATCGTTTTATCCGAGATCAACATTGGCAACAATTCCACTTGCTGAAGCACCCCGTTGGGGCCTTCCGCGATGACCAGGTCAATCTTTGTTACGATGGCCTTGGGCTTGACCGAGTCGAGGTCGTCCGGTTGCCATGGTTCACACCAATCCTTGCCATCGGGAGTTTTGTACGGAGAGATCTTCACGTCCTGATAAAAATTTTCAATATCAACCTGTCCGGTGAGAAACACCTTTCCGTTTTTAAAGTTGAACTTCAACGGCCCGATCTCGCCCGCGACCAGTACCTCATTCTTTACGGACACCCTATCATCCTCCGTGATCTTCGAATCTATCGTAAGGTACAGTTTACACTTCTTTTGCCTCTCGGCTACATCCTTCAAGAGCTGGGGGTCGACCTCATTGAGGATCTTCTTTACCCCTCTGTAAAAACTACTTTTGGAGCCAAGGATCTTTCTTGCGACTGCCTGGGCGTAGGGGTCATCACCGGTCAGGCACTTCTCCGGGTTGTTTTTGAGCATCATAATAAGCCGGTCTATCAGCAGATCCAGGATCTCCGCCAGGTTGCCTTCCAATTTCGGGTCTTTTCCGAAATATCTTGCCAGGATCTCGAGCTGTGCCAGGGAATGCAGTCATCTGGCTCCAGTCGAGGGAATCGGACTTCGCCAGGCTGAGCAGCTTGGCTGTGGCCAAACTCTGCCGGGACTCTAATGTGAGCGGAGCCATATCCAGTTCTGCTTCTCCGTAGGCAAGTTGGTTCAGAAGGCGCTCTTCGGCTCCGGTGGGAGCATGGCTCTTGACTACCACAGCAGCTTTTTTAGGCGTATCAATTACGTAGCCGTAATCCTTCAACTGCTGGAGTGCTATCCCGGCCAGCGGGCCGGCAAATGTCGGCGCGGCTGCCAGACTGGCCAGGTGACCTGTGCCGGGATTCAACCCGGTTTGATCGGACCGCGCGAAGGGCATCAGATGGAATTCTTCTCCTGATCCATCGAAGCCAAAGGCAATCGTAATCATTCCAGCCGGAACCGGCATAGCATCTTCCCGGGTGATCCTCAGGGTGGCGGGAAGATCGAGCATCAACCCACCGGGCTCGATGCGGACCGCTCCCTGCAGCCCTCCATCGAACGGCAGTCCGTCGATGGTTTCGATCGGGATGAGCGAGATGAAGGTCGATTCCTCCAGGGCATCCGGCGGGAAGGTCAGTTCATAGGTAATGTCGTCGGGGGTGGTTATGCTTAGTGATCCGCCTTCGGGTCCGATTTCTCCTGAGGTCTCAACCTGTTGCATGGCGTTGGCTGGATCGAAGTCTTCAGGATGGTCGGGGTCGAATCCCGGTGGGTAGTAGATCGAAGGATCGGCAAAAGGATCGTTCGGGTCTGGTGTGGGGGGTGCCCAGGTGATGGGCGCATATTCGTTCGGCTGAACCGTGAGCGGGTTGGGTTCAATTTCCGACGTTGTCACCGTCGCAGTACCCACATCGCTCGTTGCAGAGGAGGTTACCGCCTGCAGGCGGTAGGTCAGTTCGCTGCTGTCAGGCACAGGAAAATCCTCAAAGGAAGTCTGGTCCGCCGGCAGTTCTGCAACAGGTATGAACCCTGATTCACCCAGACGCACCGAGATGAGATACTTCTCTGCCCCGTCGACTGGCTTCCAGTTGAGTTGCACGCTAATAGGTGAAGTCACTTCGGCAGCAAATGGGGAAGATAATTCAGGTGTATCAGTTTGACTGCTGCTGTTGTTACTCACTTGGGTCGTTGAAATGCACGAAACGGATACGATTAATACAATCAATAGGACTAAGGATATAGATTTGAATTTCATGAGCTTGCCTCCACAATTCCACCAACTATACTCTAATTACTGAAATTATTACCCTACGATACTTCAAAGTTTGTGCAATTATTTAACTAAAAAATCTTTTTATGCGTTATCCGATTTTCTGCATGCGGTAAACGCGATTTATGGAATTCCTTGTTTACTGAACTTCGTAAATCAAAAAGGGGCTGGTGGATTTAATCCACCAGCCCCTGGTCTTTTCGCTTTTACTTCATCTGGTCCGCTACGTATATTTTTACAGCCTCACGCATGAAATCGGCCAGTCGTGGGTCCATCGCATCGAATTTCGTCTTGAAGCGAGGATCTGAGTTGTAACCTTCTGCCAACTGAACAAGTTGATCCAGGGAAGGCGTCCAAAAATAGTCCATGTGTTTCCGCCATCGACCGACTATAGACTGGGCTTTCGCCGAGGAGGACCGTCCGGAATTGCCTCGATCATATCGACATAAATCTGTCGGCCTTCCTCCAGGATGGCTTTTTGCTGTTCTTTCGAATATGCTTTCCACTTTTTATTGCTGGCTCTGACGGTTTCGGGGTCATAGATTTTCTCTGCTTCAGCAGCGTACTTCTCCTGTTCTTCTTCGCTGAACCCGGAAAATAATTGTTTACTGTCCATTTTCTTTTGTCCTTTCAAATGCAGAATGGTATTATCCACCGTGGAGATGAGTTTTTCGAGCCTTGCGATCTGCTTCTTTAGCTCCAATTTGTGCGACTCCAGAGCAGGCAGGATTTCAAAGTCACGGCGTCCCATGATATTTTTTATATCCTCCAGGGGCAGGCCCAGCTCCCGATAAATCAGGATTTGCTGCGGTGTCAACAGGGACTCCTCCCCATAGTAGCGATAGCCGTTATCGCCAACACGGGACGGCTTGAGCAGCCCAATTTGGTCATAATGGTGTAGGGTGCGAGGCGTCACACCTGCCAGGTCGGAAAGCTGCTTAACAGTGAACATGGCCTTACTATAAACCATTACGTAACGTTAATGTCAAGGGCAAGTCAAAGGTTTTTCCATGGCGCTTGCCGTTTGTTTGTTTTCGCCCCATAATTATAGAAACAGGAGGCACACCATGGGTTCAATAACTTTCGTCGACATAATTCCATTCATCCTGGGGGCAGTCGGTTTATTCATTACCATCAAGTATTTCCAGGACAGATCCAAACTCCAGGCTTCAGAAAACTGGTCCACGGCCACTGGAACCGTGACCAAGTCCTCGGTAAGGGAAACCAGGAGCAACGATAAGGATGGATTCTCGGAATTAAGCTACTATCCTGAAGTGAATTACTCCTATCAGGTCATTGGCCAGGTTTATGAAGGGAATCGAATCGCCTTTGGCGGTGAATCGGGGCATAAAAGAAAAGACGGTGCACTCAGCGTACTCGAGAAATACCCAGAAGGAAAAAACGTCACGGTGTATTACGATCCCAACAAACCGGAAGACAGTGTATTGGAGAGGAAACTATCAAAGTCAATCCTTGTGATTGGAATCGTCCTCCTCGTGGTATCGATCCTGATTGTCGTCTTCCGGGCATTCTAGTAAGAAAATCGAAATTTCCACTATAAAGTAAGCATACCACCGCACCGCTTTTCTTTAGGCGCGTGGTCTTTTATGGTCACTATACTTTATCAAGACGATTTCATCCTTGCAGTCGATAAACCGGCTGGGTTTCCGGTCCTGCCCGACGGCTGGGAACCCGACTCCCCTTATCTTGTTCAGCATCTCGAGGCTGAATTCTCAAAAGTATGGGTCGTCCACCGCCTGGACAAGGTCACCAGCGGGGTGATGGTATTTGCACGAAATGCGGATGCGCACAAAGTGCTGAATAGCCAATTTGAAAAACACCAAACTGGAAAAGTCTATCACGCCCTGTGCAACGGAAATCCCAAGTGGGACCAACACACAGCCCGGCATCCGCTGCGTGTCAATGTTGGGCACAGCCACCGAACCGTCGTCGACCACAGCCATGGAAAGCCCTCAGAGACGCATTTCAAGGTCCTCAAGCGCTTCGGCAGCGCAGCATTGCTGGAGGCCGTGCCAGCCACGGGCCGCACTCATCAGGTCCGTGTGCATGCGTACGCACTGGGATACCCTCTATTGGGAGATACACTCTACAGCGCTCCCAAAACCGACCTGATCCTTCGACCTGCTCTTCACGCTTTGTCGCTGACGCTTACCCATCCAGGCACGGGGCAACATATGACTTTTACAGCTCCCTACCCGGAAGATTTCTCTGTGGCGATTCGACTTTTGCAGGGATAAAAAAATACCGCCTGCAGGCGGTATTGGGGTAACACGATATTTATTTATTAAGCAATCCTGCGCGTCTCCAAATAAAACCGCTTTTCATGCGCTTCTCCCATCGAGAAGGTCTTTCGTGGTAAAGCGCCATCCACAATCACGGTCTTGAATAAATCCGTCTTTTTCATGGCCGGGAGATAGATACCCAGATTCCCAGGCTGGCTGCCGAGCCGGATGGTCACATCCGCTCCATGCACATAATCGATCCTTTCGGCCCCGCCTTCTTTGAGGAATGTGTCGAGAAAGGGTTGGATGGTGCCCACCGCTAGATTCGACGATGGGCGGCTGAACTCGATTACATTGAATTCATTCGTATCGAGAACCAATCCGACTTTTTGAATTCTGGAATCACCGTGATCAACGCTCCTGATCATCTCTTCAAAATTAGCTGCCTTTGCGAATTGGACATGTCCAGAAAACGCCGATTCAAGCTGTTTGCGGAAATCCTTTTTTACTCCAAACAAGACTCGATGGATGGGTTCGAATTCCAGCGCGTCATCATGGACATTCTCAATCTCGACCAGGGCATATCGGGCGGGATGATCCATGCCGACGCTGGATTTGATTTTTTCCCAGATCGCCTTGGCGGTTGCCAGTGAATGGTTGCCGTCTCCCATTGCATACAGCAAAACTGGTGCAGTCGATGGCACACCATATTTCTCTGAGAAATGGGCAGGCTGAGCCAGATCCCTCAAGGCAGTAATCACTTTCTCTTCCAGAGCTGGTTGGTTTACCTTGTACCCGGCAAGGTGACCACTGCCCAGCATGAGTTCAAAGTCGTAGAGTTTTTCCAACTGGGGTTTGGATTCAGCGATTGAACCAATCACAGAATTTCGCGGGTCGTCGATCAGCACCAGAATGTGCGGCAGTTCCAGCAAAGCATTCTCGCGGATCTTCATGCGCGGAGGCAGGCGGTCAACAATCGTTCCTTCCGTTGCCCGGATCAGGCTGGCGGAGCCTTTGCTATAGTCATAACACTCAAGGTCGAGCGCAACGACCAATCCTTTTCGGGTTTTTCCACCCACCGTCCGCTCGACATAGATCATTCCATCAGTCGGTTGAACAATCCCCTCGTCGAGATAACGTCTCATGGACGATTGGACTCCCGCGATCCGGTTGGAGATGTCCGACCCCTCGAGGTAAATTTCTGGCAATGTCAACCTGAGGGTGGAGGGGACATCGCCAACCATGGATTCAACCTTGTCCCAGTAATCCGGCTGGGAGGTAAACTGGTCGCAGGCAATGACGGACCAGCGGGTCAGGTCTGTTCCCGGTTTAGGAAGGCAGATCTGCGGGATTTGAAGTCCAATATCAGGAAAATTCTTCATGCTGAAATTCTCAGGCGTGTGATCGTGCAAATTCGATCAGCTTTTGGGCCACCTCTGCCCCAACGCGGCCCTGAGCTTCCTTTGTGGCCGCGCCAATGTGCGGAGAGCCAATGACGTTTTCAAGTTTTAGCAGCTTCCAGTCCGTCGGCGGTTCTTCGGCGAAAACATCGAGTGCGGCACCCGCCACTTTTCCGCTGGTCAGCGCAGAGTAAAGCGCTTCTTCATCAATGATCCCCCCGCGCGCACAATTGACGATGCGCACGCCATCCTTCATCATCGCAAACTGGTCCGTGCTGATCATCTTCTCTGTTTCACTGTTCTTGGGGAGATGCAGACTGATGTAATCGGATTGAGTGAGAATTTCATTTAAGCCAACCAGCTTGACGCCTTCTAGACTTTTGACATAGGGGTCATACGCCAGCACCGTCATCCCAAGAGCGAAGGCGCGTCTGGCGACCTCCCTACCAATGTTGCCGACACCGATCAGGCCAAGCGTTTTGCCACCGATCTCATCCCCTTCGAATCGCTTCTTCTCCCATTTCTCAGCTTTGATGGATGCCGTGGTTTGATAAAGTGACCTGGCTAACGCAAACATGAACCCGATGGCGAGTTCAGCCACCGACGCCGAATTGGCGAGCGGCGTGTTCATGACCGTAATCCCTTTCGACCGGGCATAGTCTGCATCAATCGTATCCAAACCCACTCCCCCCCGGACGATTACTTTGAGATTCGGACAATTGTCGATGAGTGGTTGGCGTACCTTCGTCCGGCTGCGGACGACCATGCCTTCGTAAGCCGGCAGGACGGTCATCAATTCCTCGGGGGTAATATCGTCTCGATAATCAACCTCCAGACCAGCCTGACGCATCTGCTCGATGTATTCTTTCTCAGTCTTGTCACATACCAGGATCTTCATATTATGCCTCCTCTTATTCGAAGAATCAGGGGCACACGGTTTTGATGAACGCGTACCCCGTTGGATGGATACTATCTGATTTGTTTCGATTCTACCCATGCGTCAACTCAAAGTCAATTGACATCTCTCACTTTCATATGTCATACAATCTTTTTATTTAACTTCTAGGGCAAGGCTGCCAGAGTCATGCTTTTTATCCATTGGGGGAAAAGCAGTGCTGGGATATAATTTTAATTGACTTCGAGAAATTTCAAGGGAAAAAAACGCCATCCAACAGGAGAAATGACATGCCCACAGAATTGAAACGCGCTCACAATTTCAATGCAGGACCTTCCGGACTGCCGCTATCCGTCCTTCAACAGGCTCAAGCGGAACTGCTGGATTTTCAAGGCACCGGCATGTCCGTGATGGAGATCAGTCATCGCTCGAAGGAATTTGAAGCGGTGCTCCAGGCTGCCGAAGCGGACCTGCGAGCTTTGATGAACATCCCCCAAAACTATAAAGTCCTGTTCCTGCAGGGAGGGGCCAGTCTGCAATTTGCCATGATCCCGATGAACCTTCGACCGGCAGGCCGGTCCGCCGATTACATCGTGACGGGCACCTGGAGTAAGACCGCCTTCAAAGAAGCCCAAAAGCTGGGGATGACAAAATCCGCGGCCAGCACGGAGGCTGACAATTTTAACCACCTGCCTGTTCAAGGTGATTTGAAATTGGATCCAAACGCCGCTTACCTGCATTTCACTTCCAACGAGACGATCCATGGGGTGGAATATTTTACCGAACCTGTCCCGCCGGCCGATGTGCCGTTGGTCTGCGATGCGTCATCCGATTTCATCAGCCGGCCGGTGGACGTCACCAAATATGGGCTCATCTATGCCGGGGCACAGAAAAACGCCGGCCCGGCTGGCGTGACCATGGTTATCCTACGCGATGACCTGTTGGAACGTGTTCCAGAGAACCTGCCGGCCATGCTCGATTTCAAGCTGCAGGCTGCCAACGGGTCCATGCACAATACGCCTCCTTGCTTCTCCGTCTACATGGTCGGATTGGTGCTCAAGTGGGCAAAGGAAATCGGAGGCCTATCGGAGGTCGCTCGCCGAAGCCAGGAAAAAGCCGGATTGATCTACAAGGCCATCGACGACAGCGGAGGTTTCTACCGCGGGCATGCGAAATCTGATCGATCCGTCATGAATGTCACTTTCCGCCTCCCGAGTGAAGAATTGGAAAATACATTTGCATCCGATGCCAAGAAACAGAACATGATCGGGTTGAAGGGTCACCGGTCGGTGGGAGGACTGCGGGCGTCCATTTACAATGCCATGACCATCGAAGGTGTTCAGGTGCTGGTCGATTTCATGAAGGAATTTCAGCGGAAAAACGGTTAATTCAACGCGTTATTGATAACCATAAACCCGTCCTCCTTTTGAGGCCGGGTTTATGGTTATAATTGCGGAATGAATAATGCCTTCTTCTTCGACAGCATGGAGGCTGCCCCACTGCCGCCCGAGGAAGTCCGCATTAACAGCGTGTCGGCGGAACCTTACCCTGACGGCCAGCGGGTCAGGATCGCTGTCGAGATGACGCCGTTCCAAATACGTCCGTGGCTGGAATTGATAGTGACCGATTCGCAAGGGGACGAGATTGCCACAGCCGACGTGATTGAGCCTCTGAACTACAAGATCGAGCTGACCATGCATGTGCGCAAAGTCGAACCGGCCGGTCAATACAACCTGGCTGTCAGACTATATTACCCCGAACAGGCGGATAACGACCGAAAGGAAGTATCATTCGAGATCAGGGTGGAAGAAGACCCCCGGTAAAACAATGAGACATCAACCCATCAGGTTTCCAGTTGAAATACTCCTCGCTTTGGCATCATTGGCGGCAGTTCATGCGTGCGCGCCATTAACCCCAACCTCTGATCCGACACTCGCATTACCTTCTCAAGATAATTCGCCGACCTCAATACTACAACCGACAGAAACTCCGTTGGTTGCAATCGCTACGGCTACTGATGGAGCCAACCCAACGCCCCCTCCGGAAGCCGATGAACATTACGTCCTTTCTCTATCGGATAACGGCTATCAGCATCTTTTCATCTATTCACCCCAAGCCATACCTCTCTATCGCATCACCAACGGCACCTGGGACGATATCGCCCCGGCCATCAGCCCGGATGGGAAGACAAATCGCTTTCTCCTCCCGCCGAAATGGTTATTATGATATTTACATCCTGGATCTTGAAAACGGTGAAACCCGGCGGATCACCGATTCTCTTTCCTACGATGCCTCCCCGTCCTGGTCTCCGGACGGGCAATGGATCGTATACGAGACCTATGAGAATGGGAATTTGGATTTAAGAATCAGTTCAGCCGTAGACCCGGCTCAGGTCCCAATCCAATTAACCAATGACGGGTTTCTCAACCACTCCCCAGCCTGGTCGCCACAAGGCCGGCAGGTCGCGTTCGTTTCGAACCGCTCAGGGGAGGATGAGATATGGCTGGTCCAATTGGACAAAGCAGATGCCGACCGGTTTATCAATGCGAGTAACCGCCCGTTAAGCCGCGAGGACCATCCCACCTGGTCGGGTGATGGCTCGCGACTGGCATGGTCGAGTTCCGGTGGAAACTCCCCTTCAGGAATTTACACCAGCGATACAACCCAACCCGGCACGTTGCCGGTTTACCTGGGTCCGGGCGATTATCCAGATTGGTCTCGCAGCAAAAGCGTAATTGCCTCCCATCTTATTACTCCGAATGACGAATACATCACGGCTTACTCCCCCACCGGATTACTCACTCTTCCTCCAGTCTTGATGCCTGGAAAATTACATGGATACAGTTTTGGAGAATTGACCATCCCCAGCGTTTTACCGGCCTCTCTCCTATCCGCATCAGCCGACCCGACGCCGGTGTGGATGCCGGTGCTCGAAAATTCAAGCAGCAATCTGCCGCCGGGACGAATTGGACTTGAACCACTCCCAGGCGTTCAAGCCCCTTACCCGCAATTGAATGATCTCACGGATGAGTCATTTGCCGCTCTGCGTGAACGATTGATCAGGGATACCGGATGGGACGTCCTCGCCAACCTTGAGAACGCCTTTACCCCGCTCACATCACCGCCTGACCCCGCGCTCGGAAAGGATTGGATATACACCGGCCGCGCATTTGCACTTAACCCTGTCCTCGTTAATGCAGGCTGGGTTTTGACGGTTCGAGAGGAGTTTGGAGAAGAGGTCTACTGGCAGGTATACCTACGGCCTTCCGCACAGGACGGCTCACAAGGGATGCCGCTCAAAGAATTACCGTGGGATTTGAATGCGCGCTACAACCTTGATCCGGCTGCCTACGACCAAGGTGGTCGGATGATGGACAACCTTCCGCCAGGTTACTGGGTCAATCTCACAGAGTTGGCCTCCGCTTATGGTTGGGAGAGGCTCCCTGCGTTAAGCAATTGGCGGACGTATTTCAAAGGAACGCGGTTTAATCAATTTGCATTCACCAGCGGCTTGGATTGGGAAAGGGCCATGCTTGAGGTCTATCCTCCAGAGGTATTGATCACGCCCACGGCGGTGATCCCTCCGACATTTACTCCTTCCCGCACCCCATGGGGATTGCAAGCCCCCACCATCGCCAAGACTGCAACTCCGCGGCCAACGTTCACGCCGGCTCCCTGATCATGCAGATATATAAAGTTAGCCTGGCAAGTATTTGTTTAGTACTGATCGCCTGCACGCCTGGCGCAGCTCCCCAAGAACTGCCAGCCACGGCGATGATGGCTGAATCCACCCCGGAGCAGTCAACAATACCGTTGCCTGCGTCGACCGAGGAACAACTCGACGTCCAATCCTGCCCGGAAGGGAATTGCCCGGCGATTGAACCAACCTCCGCCCCGGTCGAGACTCAAGGCGCCCCTCTTCAGATCGTATTGCCTCCTTCAAACGGCGAGCCTGTGTCCGGGTGGCGGCCTCCGCTCTATCCAATCCCCTGGGCGGTATCCCCAAACGATCATTTTTACTTTCAACGCCCCATCGCCGCCAATTACATCGACTTTATCCTGCCGGATTATCGTTATGGCGGATTATTTACCGGAACGGACATTGTCCATACTGGAATTGATATCCCGGCAGACCTGGGCACACCCGTCATCGCCGCAGCGCCGGGAACTGTCACCTGGGCGGGGTATGGACTTTACAGCCAGAAGAAAACCAACAAGGATGATCCCTACGGCAAGGCGGTTTTGATCCGGCATGATTTTGGGCATAAAGGAAAAGCGCTGTATACAGTTTATGCTCACCTCAACCAGATCGATGTCGCCGAAGGCCAATGGGTGGATGCCGGACAGCAAGTTGGACTGGTGGGAAATACGGGATTTACTTCAGGGCCGCATCTCCATTTCGAGGTGCGAATCGATGCCGGCGATTACATCTCCAGTAGAAACCCTGAATTGTGGCTGGCGCCGCCTCAAGGGTGGGGTGTGTTGGTCGGTAGTGTGCAAACCACATATGGCGCCTTGTTCGCTGGAAGAAAAGTCTATGTGCAAGGCCTGGACAATGACATCAACACCTCTGTTTATACCTATGGCTTGGAATCGGTGAATCCGGACGAGTACTACAACGAGAATCTGGTCCTGAGCGATCTGCCAGCCGGCCGCTACCGGATTTTGGTCCCCTTCCTCAACTCACTCCTGGACCATGTTGTCGAAATACGCCCTGGGCAGATTACTTATTTCAAATTTAAGGGATTCAGGGGGTACTTTGATGAGCCTCCACCCATTCCTGGGCTGGAATCCCTGACACCCACCCCTTGACTTACTGAACATCTGTGCTATACTGTTCAAACTCAAAAAAATCCGTTACCTTAAACCTGGAGATAATCATGCCACGAAAATCAACTCCCCGCGAACCCATTCCCTCCCAGCCGCTCGTCAATGATGCCAAACGCGTCGTTCTCGACAAGGCCCTGGGTGATATTTTAAAACGATATGGTGATGGCTCCATCATGCGGTTGGGTGAAGCTCACAGCATGACGGTTGAGACAATCCCGACCGGATCCCTATCCCTGGATATCGCATTAGGGGTCGGCGGAATTCCTCGAGGGCGCATCACGGAAATCTATGGTCCGGAATCCTCCGGCAAGACCACCCTCTGCCAGCATATCGTCGCGGAGGTCCAGAAGATCGGCGGAACTGCGGCTTATATCGACATGGAACACGCACTCGACCCTAACTACGCCGCACGCACCGGAGTGGACATTAATAACCTGCTTGTCTCCCAACCGGATACTGGCGAGCAGGCGTTGGAGATCACTGAAACACTTGTCCGCTCTGGAGCCGTGGACATCGTCGTGATCGAACTCGGTGGCCGCCCTTGTACCACGCTCCGAACTCGAAGGCGATATGGGGGATGCGACCATGGGCGTACAAGCCAGGCTCATGTCCCAGGCGCTGCGGAAATTATCAGGTGCCATAAACCAGACCAAGACCACCGTGGTGTTCACCAACCAGCTACGGCAAAAGATTGGCGTGATGTTTGGGAATCCCGAAACCACCACCGGCGGGCAGGCATTAAAGTTTTATGCTTCCATCCGGTTGGATGTTCGGCGCGTCCAGTCCATAAAGATGGGCGACGAGGTCATCGGCAACCGTACCAAGGTCCGTGTCGTGAAGAACAAGGTGGCCCCGCCCTTCCGAACCGCTGAATTCGACATCATGTACAACGAAGGCATTTCCAAGGCTGGCGATATCCTCGATCTGGCCACTCAACTTGAGATCATTCAAAAACGCGGCGCCTTCTTCTCCTACGGCGACCTGCGCCTCGGACAGGGACGTGAAAACGCCAAGGAATTCCTGCGGCAAAACCAGGATGTCTCCAATGAAATCGAAGCCGTGATTCGCCAGAAGGCACTCGGAGGAGAACTCGTCCTGCCTCTGGGCGGTTCAGACGAAGATTCCGTTGGCGGTGGTGAGGACGAATAATTCAATTTTCCTAACATCAAAAATCAGGAGAACCGGCGTGAGAATGTACTCGTCCCCAGTTATCATTCTCACGCTGGTCATTTTATTAACCGGTTGCGCACCTCAGCCGACTGCCGTCCCATTTATTCCCCCGTCGAATGAAACACTTCTCCCATCAGTTGGTCCTTTGTCCTTTACGCCTCCCCCTCTGCCAACCACAATCGGAGCAACAATCACGACCGTCAACCAACCTGCCGCAGTGAACACTGAAACTCCATGTTATAACAGCCTGCGGTTTGTTGAAGATGTCAACTTCCCGGATGGAACGGTTGTCAGGCCTGGTGAAAAAATCGAGAAGTTGTGGAGGGTGGAGAATAATGGGACCTGCAGCTGGGATTCCCGCTACAGGATGCGCCTGGTGGAAGGTGATCAACTCGGCGCCCCTGTGGAACTAGCCCTCTTCCCTGCGCGTCCGGGAACGCAGGCCGAACTCCGAGTGATTTTTATTGCCCCGCAGGAAAACCGCTATCATCGGAGCACCTGGCAGGCATATGGACCGGACGGTCTCGTTTTTGGCGACCCGTTTTACATCGATCTCTTCGTTCAATCCCCCTGATCTTGTTTGATACTATAATTAGCGAACAATCGCTTCCAGCGGATTCTGTCCGTTGTTCGAATTGCCGGCTGACGCGTAAAGATTCCTGTTTTCACCAGGAGATGATTTATGAAACAGAAATTTTTTATTGACACCCACAAGGGTGTCACCTTTATCGCTGTCCTTGTAATGATGGGAATTTATCAACAATGGGATAATGTCACCGCCTGGGCCTATCTCGCCATGCACGGAACTTATGGTCTCCTGTGGGTGACTAAAAGCCGGATTTTCCCCGATAAGCAATGGGGGCAGAAATGCAGTATCTGGTATGGATTGTATATTTGGGCGGGTCTCTCGTTGTACTGGATTGCTCCCTGGCTGATCACTTCTCAAGGGATCAATGTCCCGCCGTGGTTCCTCACCGTGTCGCTATTCGTCTACATCGTGGGTATATTTTTACACTACACGTCAGACATGCAAAAATTCATCGAGCTTAAATACAATCCGGGCCATTTAATCACGGATGGTTTAATGGCTTATTCCAGGAACAGCAATTATCTGGGAGAGTTCCTCATCTATGGATCCTTTGCTCTCCTATCGATGAGCTGGATTCCTTTTGCAGTCATTGGCGCTTACCTGATCATTGTCTGGGGTCCAAACATCAGGCGAAAGGAAAAATCACTGAGCCGTTACCCGGAATATGGAGAGTACAAGAAAAGAGTCAAGCTATTCATTCCCTATATTTTCTAGTCTGACCTAATCGACTTCAAATCTCAAAAGAATCTTAACAAAAAGGAGACCATTGTGGCTGGAATAATGTCGATAAACATCACGAAGAAAGCGGACTGGACGGGAGGCCTGGAATTCAAACTCGCCTTTGCCCCGGACAAGATCACAATTGAAGCAGCTGGCAAGGAGGTGGGTGACATTCGCTATAACCCTGCTGATAAAACGTGTACGGTTTCCTTGGGTAAAAGGGGAAAAGTAAATCTCGAAACGGTCAGGCGCGCAGGTGGTGCGATTGCCAAATGGATCGCAAAAAACGACTTGAGTGAAGCAGGCGTCGATCTTGCGTCGCTCCCCGAAAAATCTACCTCGTTAAAATCATCAGCAGGAGCATTGGTGGAAGGTCTCCTTTTGGGAGGCTTTACCTTTGATAAATACAAATCCAATACCAATCAAAGTACCTGTCGGGTCCACTTGCTCGCCACGAAGGAAACCAAACTCTTGCGATCCGAAGTTGAAAGAGCAGCCATAATTTCCGAGGCAGTTAACCTCTCCCGCGAATGGGCTCACGAACCGCCAAATATCATCAACCCCGTTTCCCTGGCAGAGCGAGCAAGGAAACTTGCAGCTGAAACCGGCCTGAAATGTCGGGTTCTGGATGACAAGCAGCTCGAAAAGATGGGGGCGGGCGCCATGGTCGCGGTTGGAAAAGGCTCGGCAACTCCATCCCGCCTGATCCTGTTGGAGTATCCCGGCAAATCCAAGGGAAAACCGGTGGTTCTCGTGGGAAAATCGATCACGTTTGATACCGGCGGCTACAGCATCAAACCCGGCGAGGGCATGGTCGGGATGAAGTACGATAAATCTGGAGGGATGACCGTCATTGCCGCACTGGTGGCAGCCTCCCGGCTGGGTCTGAAAAGGCCTTTGGTGGGGATCATTGCAGCTGCTGAGAATATGATTTCCGGAGGGGCTTACCGTCCCAATGACATCGTCAAGGCGATGAACGGAAAAACAATAGAGATCATCTCCGCCGATGCAGAAGGGCGGCTTGTCTTGTGTGACGCCCTGGGATATGCCCAAAAAAAATACAAACCGCGCGCCATTATCGACCTGGCCACCCTGACGGGAGGCGTGGTGGTCGCACTGGGCTCGATCAGGGCTGGAATCATGACTAACAACGACGCTCTCGCGGAAGCATTGGCGGAATCCGGTGAGAGAACCTATGAACGTCTCTGGCGGTTGCCTTTGGATGACGAATATTTCGAGCTCATTAAAGGGGATGACAGCGACATGAAAAATTCCGGGGCGAGGAAAGCTCATCCCATCATCGGCGGGATTTTTCTGAAGCAGTTTGTCTCAGACGATATCCCCTGGGCACATATCGACATCGCCGGTGTTGCGGACACTGAAAAAGACCTCCCCTATTGCCCCAAAGGCGCAACCGGTTTTGGAGTCCGGTTACTGATGGATTATCTTGGTTCAGTTGAATAAAGCAGAGTCAATTTAAGACAGGAGAGCAGTCATGAGACCGCTCTCCTGTCTTTCTTTAAATTCTTGGCTGAATCAACCCGCCCATACTTTGCCTGCCGGGATGATGGATTTATCGGGAACATCCGCATAGATAATTGCACCGTTACCTATGCGAACGTTATTACCGATTTTGATCCCAATGGCTGTCGTTACACCCATCCCGACCAGCGACCGCTCACCCACCTGCACATGCCCGGCAATTAATGCACCTGGGGCAATGTGCGAGTAGGAGCCGATCACACAGTCGTGTGACACGACCGCATTGGTATTGACCATACATCTGGCTTGGACCTCAGCCGAAGAGCCAATGTAGGAATTGGCAAAAACCTGCACCCCCTCGCCGATTGACGCGCTCTTTTCAACGGTCGCTCTCGGATGGACGAGGGGCGGAAAATTTAACCCATTTTCTTTCATTAACTCGAAAAGTTTGATGCGGATATCGATATCAATAATCCCGCCCACTCCGTTGGCGGCTTGCGTCAAACCGCGTTCCACCAGCTGAGGAATGATTTCACGAGGACCAAGAATCGGGATATCCAGGACTTTGGTCCCTGCCGGGACCCTGTCATCCACGATCCCCGCCAATTGAAATTTGCCGATCACCATGACCATCTCCATGACCGCCTTGGCATGTCCCCCGGCGCCAAAGACCAGGATATGATCTTTTGTGAAAAGGAGACCCGGATCGATGGCGAAAGTCGGTTTTGAAGCATATTGCCTGACGACCGCTTCAGTAATCAACTGGTCATTCGGCAGCGTGGAGAGGTCAACCCCCAATTTTACAGCCAACTCCCGGGCAGGATTCGTGATCCGCAGCTCTGTTGATGCAATCCCGGATGTCGCCGGAGCCCTGGATTTTCCTGCAACTGATTCGATCGAATCATCGACGGATTCTGTGATGACTGCCAGTCTATCACCGACCGAAAGGATGTCGCCCTCCTTGACCAGTACACGCACAAATCCATCGTCCGGTGATTCCACATCTGCGGCAGCTTTCGTTGTCTCGAGGGTGAATAACAGGCAGCCTTTCTCCACCTTCTGACCATCCTTGATATGAATTCCAACCAGGCGCGCTTCAGGCTCGTTGGCATTGAGCAGCGGAACGAGGATCTCAGATTTGATCATGATCAGGAAAGAGGCCAGGTCGGGAGCGCGTCCATATCAAGGGAAGCGCGATGTCCAAGGGCATACCTGAAATACCCGGCAGAAGCAATCATGGCGGCATTATCAGTACACAAGGCAAGTTTGGGAATATGAACCGTGAACTCATCCTGCTCGCTGAACACGGTGCGCAGCACTTTGTTCGCGGAAACCCCACCCGCAACCAGGATTTCCTTGACTTTAAACTCGCGTGCCGCTTGCAGCGTTTTTACATAGAGAGCATCCACGACTGCTTCCTGAAAGGAGGCAGCCAGATCTGGAACGGGCAGTTCCGTTCCGGATTCTTCCAGCTTTCGAACTTCTCTCAGCACAGACGTTTTAATTCCACTGAATGAAAAATCCCAGGCATTGTCCGTCCTCGCGCGAGGAAATGAGAAAGCCTTCGGGTTGCCGTTTTCAGCAGCAATCTGAATGGAAGGGCCGCCAGGGTATGGAAGTCCCAGCAAACGGGCTACCTTGTCAAATGCCTCGCCGGCTGCATCATCCAATGTCGCCCCAAGACGTTTGTAGGACAAATGATCCTCAATCAGGTTCAATTCCGTATGACCGCCGGAGACCAATAAAGCCAGTAACGGGAATTGCGGCGCGGGAGGCGCCTCTTCTCCGGCATTGTGCACCCATGCAGAATAGATATGTCCTTCAAGATGATTGACCCCCACCAAAGGCAAACCCGTGCCCAGGGAAAGTCCCTTCGCCAGGTTGATACCCACCACTAGCGATCCCGCCAGCCCCGGTCCCTGGGTCACAGCAATGGCATCCACATCGGTCAGGGCGAGATGCGCCTGAGCCAGTGTTTGATCTATCACAGGGACGATGCTCAGCACATGCTGGCGCGAGGCAACTTCAGGAAAAACGCCTCCATAGCGTGCATGGATATCCATCTGCGAGGCGACCACCGAGGCAAGCAGGACGCGTCCATTTTCCATGACGGCGGCAGCTGTTTCGTCACAGGAGGTTTCGATCGCAAGGATTCGAGCGGGAGCCAGGTCTAGGGTCACAAGTTACTTCTTTTTCCAATTCTTCATGGGCAGCACAAACTCATACGGGTATTCTACCAGCAGTTCAAACTTACCATCGGGGCGGACCCAGTAGGTATCTTCAATTCTAAATCCCATACCTTTATCCGGGTAATACAACCCCGGCTCGATGGTGATCACAACGTCGGGTTTAAGCAGGTTGTCATCACTGGCAGTCAACCCGGACCAGGGTCTTTCGTGAATATTCAGACCGACGCCATGACCCAGAGAATGGACGTAGCCAAGGGTGGTTTCAGGATTCTTGAGAGGCGTGGGGTGTCCATTCTTCTCATAGTCTTCGCACACCATGCGCTGGTAATCCTTGAAAGATGCATTGAGATCCAAATTCTCAACCACTTTTTGATAGACTGCTTTAACTTCGCCGTAGAGTTTTTCCATTTCGGGAGTGGCATATCCGAGCGACCAGGTGCGGGTGAAATCATAGAAATACCCACCTCCCCTCTCCGCAGGGTAGATATCAAAGACGATCGTCTGCCCAAGGCGCATCAAGTCCTTCGGATTGCCCGTGGAATGAGGAATTCCCGCGTCCCTGCCGATGGCAAAGATGAATCCTTCAGCCGGCTCAACCCCGCGCTCCGCCAGCCATAGATTAATCCTGCTTTTCATATCACCCACACTCAGGGGGGATCCATCTTCTTTCAACAGGACTTCGTCATCCCGAACCAGGCAGTTCGTCATGTACTCTGCAGCCTTGGCGACCACTTCCACCGTTGCTTTACCTGTCTGCCGAATCCTTTCGACCTCGCCTTTATCCTTGGTCTCCATGGCATACATAAACAGAGAATTATCCCGGGGTTCACCAATGAAGGTCAGGCTGGGAGCCACACTTCGAAGGTGATCCAAGGTGGCTACGACTGTTGAAATATCATACGTCCCATATATACCCACCCTGCCTGAGGTAATTCCACAGTCTTTGAACATGCGCTGATAGCGCAGGGCAGATGCCAAGGCAGGATCTCCCTTGGCCTGATCGAGCAATTCCTTATGAGGATAAGTGCTGTAGGGCACGACCTTCAGTCCGGATTTTACGGCTTCTTCGCGTTCCATATCATTACAGAATAAGACTGCCGGTTCACCTTTTATTTTAATCAATGCGGCATGGCTGACGTGCCCGCCACCCGTCATGTAATACATAGGCGGATTGTGCTCGGCATGACCGACGATGAGGATCGCATCAAGATTTCTGGACTGCATCAATGCATCCATATCAGATTTCATGGCAACTCCAGAAGTAGCGATTTCAGGATAGACAGCAAGGTATTCTCCTGACCAGCAAGTACCGTTCGGGGATCCAATAGAATCAAATCCTTTTCAGTTCTGGCAATGACCGCCGGAGTTTGAGCACGCAACTGGGATGTGAAATCGGTCGGGGTTTTTGACAATCAGTGCCAGCACATAAGTTGGGAGAGTTTCTCCCGGCAACGATCCGCCGCCGACCGTGGATTCGGATTTCATCACCTGCCCGGTGCCGAGTTGCCGTTTCCATGATTCGGCGATCACTTTTATTTGGCGGGGAGATTTGGCGATCATCTGCCAGACTGGGATTTCCCGTTCCGCTTCGTTTTTCAGAAAATGTTGTAGCGTGGCTGTCAACGCGGCCAGGCATAACTTGTCAGCGCGCAAAGCCCGTGCGAGGGGATGTTTCTTGATCTTTGTGATCAACTCTTCTTTTCCGATGATAATCCCCGCTTGTGGGCCACCCAAAAGCTTGTCGCCAGAGAAACATACTACGTCTGCACCGGCTAAAATGGATTCCTGAACAGTCGGTTCGTGCTCCATCCCATACTTTGCCGTGTCAAGCAATGCTCCGGAACCCAGGTCATCCACAAACAATGTGTGGAGTTTATGCGCCACTCGGATAACCTCCTTTATTGGCGGCTCGTCCGTGAACCCGATCATTTTAAAATTGGATCGGTGGGCGCGCAGGACCATTCCTGCCGGCTCGGCGAGTGCGTCTTCATAATCGGATAGACGCACCTTATTGGTCGTGCCGATTTCCACCAGCCTGGCGCCGGACTGCTTCATCACATCCGGGACACGGAAACCGCCTCCGATCTCGACCAATTGCGAACGTGGAATAATCACCCGTTTTCCCCTGGCGAGTGCAGATAATACCAGCAGGACGGCGGCAGCGTTGTTGTTCACCACCAGCGCAGACTCCGCACCAGTGAGCAATTTAATGATTTGTTCTTCGTGAATATGCCGGGAACCGCGTTTGCCTGTCGTAAGGTCAAATTCAAGGGTGGAATACCCCTTTGAGGCTGCCTGCATGGCTGTTATCGCTGAATCTGCCAGAGGCGCACGACCCAGGTTGGTGTGGAGGATCACCCCCGTGGCATTTATAACCGGGAGCAAGGTGGGACGGGTCCACGAATGGAGTTGAGACTTAATTCGTTGATTGATCATTTCATTGCCCGGGACATCCTTGACTTTCCCGGTTTTGAAATTTGTGCGGATTTCATCCAATACTGAGCGAATCGCCGATAAAGTCAATGGGCGACCGTAATCCGCTACCCAACTCTCGGCAGCGGAGGATTGCAATAATTGCTCCACAGGCGGTATGTTACGAAACTCATAAAGGCAGGGTGGGACTAGCGTTACTCAGAGGAAAATCAACCTACAAATTTATCAGCGGGTGGAGCAGGGGTTTCTTCCGGTTCATTGGTTGGTTTATTGGTCGGCTTCTGCGACTTTTCCCGCATCCGGATTAAATATTCTATAGCAATCAAGCCTCCCCCCAACGCCAGACCAACGCCAAAAGTTAAGATGCGTCCCATCTCAAGCCAGACCAGGGTCGCGCCGTAAACGCCAACCCAGATGGACTGCCGGACAATCACGAATGGCTCAGCAGGCGGGGATGAAGGGAACCGGATATTCAGAAACCATGCCACCGGGAGGGCAGTCCCTGTCAGTGCCAGTATTAAAAATGCGAATAACAACCAGCGCGGCCACAGGGTCGGAAGCGAAAAGGAGAACAGAATTATCAGCCCCAGCCAGCCTACGGCAGCCATGATTATGGCGGGGATCAAATAAGGTCGGAAAGAAGGTTTTTCATCCATGGATTGAATTATACCCGCAGAATTATGAAGTAAAATCGTTCCATCGACCCATGCTCACCACGGGAGGTGCACATGAACGTCTTCGAGGCGATACGAACAAAGCGCGCTGTACGGAATTTTTCGGAAATACCCATTCCAGATGAGAATATCCAAAAGATTCTCAATGCGGGCAGGCGCTCCCAATCCTCCAAGAATACCCAGCCCTGGCATTTCATCTCTATTACTGACAAAACCATCTTGAAGGAGTTGTCTGAATGCGGCACCTGGGCGACCCACCTTGCAGGAGCTGCGCTTGGTGTGGCAATTTTGACCCCCGACCCGACGGGTAAGTTCCAGACCATGTTCGATGCCGGCCAGGCGGCTGCGTTCATGCAGTTGGCTGCCTGGGAATTAGGTATTGGATCCTGTCCTGCTTCAATATATGAAGCCGAAAAAGCGAGAGCCATCCTCGGATTTCCGCAAGAACTGCATTTGCGGATTGCATTATCGTTCGGTTATCCTCTTGATGAAGGGGAGCTCAGTGCCCCACCCAAAAAAGGCGGACGAAAAGAATTCGATGAAGTTGTGCATTGGGACCGGTGGTAATGACGGTCAACAACGAAGCATTGTTTAACCCTAAAGGGATCGTCATCCTCGGTGCATCCAGTGACCCCGGAAAGCTGGGTTACGCTGTCGCGAGGAACCTCGTCGAGGGCGGTTACCCGGGCGAAGTGCATTTCGTGAATCCCAAAGCGGGCATCCTTTTCGGTCGGCCTCTTCATCAATCCGTGCTGGATGTACCAGATCCAGTGGATCTGGCGGTGGTTATTGTCCCGGCTCAGGCTGCGCCACAGGCGATCAAGGACATCGGCAGGAGAGGCATCCACGCCGTCATTGTGACCTCGGGTGGATTCCGGGAGAGTGGGGAAAAAGGGGCAGCTCTCGAGAAAGAAATCCTTGTGCTGTGCAAGGAATTCAAAATCCGGATGATCGGTCCCAATTGCATCGGTCTGTTGGATACGCATCTCCCTCTCGATACCACCTTCCTGCCGCCGCCTCCCCCCAAACCGGGGAATATCGCCTTTATTTCTCACTCCGGTGCTTTTTGTGCGGCCGTCATCGATTGGTCACGCCGGCAGGGTTTTGGTTTTTCCCGCCTGGCGTCGCTGGGCAATCAGGCGGATCTGACCGAGACCGACCTCCTCCCGATTATCGCCGAGGATCCCCACACCAAAGCCATCGCGTTGTATCTTGAATCGATACCGGAAGGGATTCGCTTTCTGGAAACAACACGGCAGGTTTCACCCAAACTCCCACTCGTTGCTTTCAAAGTCGGCAGGACGAAGAGCGGACAGAAAGCCGCTGCATCCCACACGGGAGCGTTGGCCGCCGGGGAGACAGCGGTTAATGCGGCCTTCGAAAAAGCAGGTGTCATTCGAGCCTTTACCAGCGAGGAGCTATTCGATTGGTCCAGCGCTCTCGCGAATTTTCCTCTGCCCACGGGTCGCAAGGTAGCGATACTGACCAATGCCGGAGGTCCCGGTGTCATCGCCGCGGATGCCCTCGCAGACCACCATCTGGAATTGGCAAGTCTTAATCCCCAAACCGAGACTGCTCTTCAGGACCAACTGCCTCAGGCCGCAAGCACGCAAAATCCTGTGGATATGCTTGCCTCTGCTTCGCCCGACGATTACGCCACTTGTCTTGGAATGCTTCTCTCGGACGATCAGGTTCATGCGGTGCTGGTCATCATCCCGCCTTCGCCGGTCTTCCCAACCGTAACTATCGCCAAGGCGCTCATCCCTATCATGAAGGCTTCTTCAAAACCCATCATTCCAATTTTGATGGGGTCCACTCTGGTTCAGGCGACATTTGATGAATTCACCGGTAATGGCATCCCATGTTATCCCTTCCCGGAACGCGCCGCTTCCGCGCTGGCAAAACTTGCTGACCGGTCTGATTTTCTTGATGAGAATCGGAAGCAATCTCCCCCTCCGCCAGTATTTGACGAATTGGCTGTGTCCACCATGCTTTCATCAATCCAGCAAGGAACAGACGACCCCTCAACAGGATTCCGATTGTTGGATGCCATCGGCATCCAAACTGCACCCGTCCGATTGGCATCCACTCGCGAAGAAGCAGGGAAGATATCACATGAGCTGGGATTCCCACTCGTGGCAAAGATCTCCAGCCCGGATATAACCCATAAAAGCGATGTAGGCGGCGTGGTCCTGGGGCTTAAGTCCGGTGCTGAGGTACAAGAGGCATTCGATCTGTTGATTTCCCGCGCACAAGAAAAAGAACCTTCTGCACGATTGAACGGAATCGCCCTTCAAAAACAGATTCCCCAGGGGCAGGAGGTCATCCTCGGTATCGCGAGAGATCCACAATTTGGTGCTCTGGTTATGTTTGGTTCCGGGGGAATCGATGTCGAAGGGATGAAAGATGTCGCCTTCGGCCTGGCTCCGCTGACGCCTCCTGAAGCGGAGAAAATGATAAACAGCACCTGGGCTGGGAGGAAGTTGGGTGGATTCCGAGGGCTGCTTCCCGCAGATACAGAAGCGGTAGTGGATGCCCTGGTTAAACTTTCCTGGCTTGCCTATCAAAATCCTCAAATCAGTGAATTGGACATTAATCCGTTAACTGTTTTTAAACAGGGAGTAATAGCAGTCGATGTGCGGATATCTTTTCAAGGTTGATTTCCAATGATAAATGAAATTCTTCTCACAGGAACCCTGTAACGATGACAGGTTTACTAATAAACATCATTGGTTGGGCTGGCGTTGCCTTATTGGTAATTGCTTATTGGCTGGTCTCGACTAAAAGATGCCAGGGTGATTCGATCCTCTACCAGACTCTCAACATCATTGGAGCGTTCTTGTTGATTCTCAATTCCTTTTATTTCGGAGCTTATCCTTCTGTGGGCGTGAATATCGTCTGGGTGGGAATTGCACTGTTTACTTTGATAAACGCCTATAAAAATGCGAAGGCGCTCCCTCCGACTCAAGGAGAAGAGCGCCAAGAAAAGCAATAAACTATCTCTATTATCCTGTCCCAAGGAATGCACCAGTTAGAATCATGGAGCACGAGGAGCATAATCCTAGAACGATCAGCAGGATTCCGCCCACCATTCCCCAAATTTGCCTCTCATTTTTTCTTTCGAGGACAGCCTCGTTCGGGTTCTCAGGATTGTAGTAAACCGTCACCAAACTTCCCTGAGAATATCTCTGGATTGATGCCAGAGCAGCCGATTCTGAATTGAAGGTCTTCCCGTATCCGAATGCGATTCTGTCTGATGAATACTCAGTCCCCCCAACCAAGTAGGAATATCTCAACTTGGGCGAATAGGTCTCGACATTGATATCATCATCGGCACCGGTGTGATAGTTCTTGGCGGTCTTGACTTCCTGGATGGTCCCATTAGCGCTTGGCCAACGCTGGCTGGCATCCGCCTTTTTTTGGCTTTGACGCCCCAGGTAGATCATCAAGATGCCTCCCCCGAAAAACAAGAGACCCATACACGCGCCTAAAGAAATGATTACGAATGCAGCCAAAGCGTTTTCGGTCATACAAATCCCTCCAACTAAATTTGGTTTTGGTATTTATCGGCAAAAAGAGCTGGTGAACCGCCTGTATGCCAGAACAAAACTGTTTGTCCTTTTTCGAAGAAACCTTTGCGGATCAAATCGATCATCCCTCCGGCCGCACGTCCTGTGTAAACCGGGTCGAGTAGAATCCCTTCAGTTTTCGCGAATAACCTCACCGCATCGCGTTCCAGATCGGTGACCACGCCATAGCCCGCGGCACAATAATCGGAGTTCACCTTCACATCCTCGGTAGAAAAGCTTATCCGCCCGCCAAGTTTTTCAGATGTTTCTGAAGCTAATTTGGCACATCGCTCCTGCAAAGCAGCTTGAGGCTCATCAATGCTTATTCCCAATAAACTGCCACGATAATTGAACAGGTTTGCCCCTAGAACCATCCCCGCTTGCGTGCCACCTGATGAAGACGCAAAAACGATCCAATCCGGATTGAATCCCTGTTGGACCAGCTCCTCCATCGCGAAGACGTAACCTAAAGCGCCTGTAGGACTCGATCCCCCATAGGGGGCAAGGTAAGGACGACTTCCAAGAGAATAGACCTGTGTAAATGTCTGTTGCAGGATATCGTCACGATGTGCCTGGTCTGTCCAAACGATCTCCGCATTGAACAACTCATCCATCAGCAAATTGGCGGATTTCTGCTCAGGTTTAACTCCATAAAGCACGAGGATGCATCGCAATCCAAATCGGGCAGCCGCGGCTGCCGTCTGCCGGCAATGGTTGGATTGAACTGCACCCGCGGTGATGATCGTGTCGGCATTCTGAGCCCTGGCTTCAGCGAGCAGGAATTCCAGTTTCCGCGTTTTGTTGCCCCCGAAGGCAAGACCGGTTTGATCATCGCGTTTGATCAATATCTGCGGCCCGCCCAGGAGTGATGATAGGCGCGGCAACTTTTCCACAGGTGTGGGCAGATGGGCAAACTTTATTCTTGGGATAGCATTCATCGCCACCTCGAAAAGGATGATTAGGTATCGAATTGATGCTTTGTGTGACGCTTTCCTCGATTACGCATGACGGATAAAATGCGGGGCATTGTCTCAGAATATAATTTATACCATAACGGATGAGGCGCATAATCCCACGCGCCAAGCGTGCGTACGACTTCGCCTCCCAAACCTTCTTTAAACTTGTAAACCCCCCACATCGGATCTTCTTCAGTAAATGTATCCGGAGCGCCCCACAGATCGTATTGGCGGCAGCCCATCGATTTGGCATATCGCATGGCTTCCCATTGAAGCAAGTGGTTGGGCATTTTCTCCCGATGAACCTCCCGGGACATTCCATAAATGTAATACGCGTGTCCAGAAAAAAGATAAACAAAAACAGCTGCCACGGGTTCTCCATCCACTTCTGCAATCAACGGGACAGCCGTGGGAGAATAATCTAATGGTTTTTCATTCATGAACTCTGACCAGACTCTCGCGTAGTATTCCTGATTCCGTATGACAAATCCATCCCGAATGGAAGTCTCTGCATACATTGAAAAAAGCATGGGGAGATCATCCAAGGTCCCGTGTCGAACAGTGACGCCTTTTTTTGAGGCCAGACGAATGTTATAACGGGTCTTTTGTTTCATCCTTGCAAAAATTTCTTCTTCTGAACGTGCCAAATCCACCATCACTGTATTTCGAAACTGGATCTGGTCAGAAGAAAAACGCCAACCTCTTTGCGTCAACTCATCGACAGTCCTCACGCCTGGTCCGTTTTCAATTGCCTCGGCCGATCCGGGTATCCCGCGTCCAAGCTCCAGATCCGGGTCCATTTTCATGAAGATCCCTGCGCGTTGACGGGTGAAACTCTCCAAGTCATCCAGAACACGCTGGCGAACGGCACTATCACTCCAATTTAGCATTGGTCCCTTGGGAGAGTAAAAAATGCCGATTCTCGTCGATACCCCGGCATATGAAATTTCTTTTTTTAAAATCATCGCAGCCGCAATGACCTTGTCGCCATCGAGAGTCCCATCTGATTGATGACCATACCAAACGAAGGGTTGCGGTTCCCAACCATAAATTCTCTTTACCTGAGCCCATTCACTGGTCTGAAGCAGGTGTGAGCCAGGTAAATTGGCGACGATTTTATTCCATTCAGACGAGGAACCGGTGAAGGCCAGCATTACCCCATCTCCCTGCCTGACATTCGCCAAAGGTAGAGTTTATAGAGGAGAGGATTGTAAGCCTTGTCCGATGTGGGTGCTGCGCGGAGGATTTTCCCGCCAAACCCTCGTTTGAATCGATACACTCCCCACAACCCATCCTGGCGAGACTCAAATTGAGACTCCAGCGTACTTTCATCCTCATCTGGAACGCCCCATAGGTCGTATTCATCCGCTCCCTTGGCTTTTGCCCAACGCATGGCCTCCCATTGCAGTAAATAAGCCGGCATGCGATTGCGTTCTTCGTCCGATGAGGCGCCATAAAGATACCAGGCTCTTTTCCCTCTGGAAAAAACCATGAGTGCTGCCAGAGGTTTTCCGTCAAATTCCGCTACGAGCATCTCCGCCATCCCAGCGGGATGAAATAGCTTGAAAACGCGATCATAGTAATCCAGGGAGTGGACACCAAATCCATCCCGCCCGCCGGTCAATTTCATAAGGTCGTGGAAGCCATTAATATCACTCCAGGCTCTGACCGTCACACCTTTTTTTTCTGCCAGGCGGATGTTGTAGCGGCATTTCTGCTTCATCCGACCCAGGATATCTTCTTCAGATCCGCTGATATCCACCACAATTGTTCGTTTCGGTTGGATGGAATGAGGACTGACACGTAAACCATCCAAGGCAGCGGTAGTCCTGGTAGGAGTCGATTCCCAATCATCCCACTCAACCTTGAGGATAATGGATTTCTTCTCACGGCAAAGAGTATCTACTTCTTCAACTAATAGATTGTCGGCAAATGAAATTGGCTTTGGAAGGTATGCCAGGGTGTAGCCCATCGGAAGCGAACGCAGTAGAAGTTGAACACCACTTTCTCCTCTTACCACCCTCATCGCCTGCCAGCCAAATGCAGCTTTCAACTCCCCCCATTCACCAGTCTGCAATACATGACCATCAGGGTGCTTGGAAATAAATTGATTCCATTCCGTGAGAGAAACAAGAGACATTAAATAACCGATATCAGATCCGGCAATGGAGGTGTCGATTTAATCGCCGCACCGGGAATCGTCTCATCCAATAGTTGGATGATCTCCTCCGGATGGTTGGACATGGCGGATTTTTCCAACTTACTAATTATTTCAGAAATGAATTCAGAAGCAGGTATCGTTTCCTCGGTGGATCGGAAAATCTCCGGGTGCGCAGTTTCCTCGTAGTTCTTATCCGATTCCCAAAGGTCTTCACGGAGTTTTTCACCGGGGCGAATGCCAGTGAAAACGATTTCAACATCCCTTCCGGGTTCCAGCCCGGAGAGTTTGATCAAATCTTCAGCCAAATCCAAAATCCTTATTTGCTGACCCATATTCAATAAAAAAGCTTCGCCGCCCTTTCCCATGGCGGCTGCCTGCAAAACGAGGTGAACCGCTTCCGGGATGGTCATGAAATACCGTTCCATATCGGGGTGGGTAAGCGTAATCGGCCCGCCCTGTGCGATCTGACGCTTGAAAATTGGCACTACACTTCCCCGGCTCCCCAGCACATTCCCAAAACGGACTACGGAATAAGGTTTTCCGGTCTGATGAGCTGCATCCAGTACGATCATTTCTGCCAGACGTTTGGTCGCGCCATACACATTGACAGGTCTGACGGCCTTATCCGTGGAGATGAGAATAAAACGTTCCACCCCTGACTCGATGGCCGCCCTCACAAGATTCCGAGTACCGATAACATTATTTGACACCGCCTCCTCGGTATTCATCTGCATCAGTGGTACATGCTTGTGTGCAGCCGTGTGGAAAATCACTTCAGGGCGATATTGAGTTAGGACTGCTTCGATCCGTTGCTTATCCCGAACATCTGCAATAATCGGCACCACGTCGAGGGACGGGTTGTTTTCTGAAAGCTCAAGCAAAGCTTCAAATATACTGTTCTCGCCATGACCGAGTGTGATAAGGCGTTTTGGACCCCAGCGGGTAATCTGGCGGCATAATTCCCTGCCGATCGAGCCCCCCGCGCCTGTCACAAGGATGCTTTTCCCTTTCAGAGCTTCCCCAATCCATTCTTCGTGGACCCGTGCAGGTTCGCGGCGAAGGAGATCAGTAATATCCACCTCGCGCAGACGGGAAACGCTGACCTTTCCTCCGATCAACTCAAAGATCCCCGGCATTGTTCGAAAAGGAATACCTTTCGAACGACAAACATCTGCCACCAACCTGACGACTTTCCCGGGAGCGGATGGGATCGCAATAATCACTTCGTCGATGTGATCTTTTTCCAGGATTTCATGCAAATCATTCAGAGTACCTTTGACCTGGACACCATATATTTCGTGTTGAAGTTTGCCGGGGTCGTCATCCAGGAATCCAACCGGTTCCAAGTTGGATTGCCGGTTCTTCTGCAATTCGCGAACCACAAGAGCGCCTGCATCGCCTGCGCCGACCACGAGAACCTTGCGAGTTTTTCCGTTTTTAAGCTGGGGGGTGCGGGATTCAGCACGAATTCGCAGGGCAAAGCGGACTCCGCCCACGAATAAGAGAGACAGCATGAAATCAATTCCAAGCACTGAACGAGGAAGACCGGTGAAGGCACCCAGGATAAAGAGCAGTATCATAATGGCAGAAACTATCACCGATGCCACTGAAACCGCGACCACAATTATCTTCAACTCGTTCACGCTGGCGTAGACCCACAAGCGACGGTAAAGCCCAAACGAATAATATATGACCGGCTTGACAGTCAGAGATATCACTACCATAACAAAAATCGCACGATAGTATGGATTAAGATTATCGAGCTCCAGTTTCAAAACAAAGCTGACCAACACTGATATGACGATCAAGATCAGGTCAGCCAAGAGTAAAAATCGGTTTCGCACATAATAGTGCGGTTTTTTCAGCTTCGCATCCATTCGACGGTGGCTTTCAATCCATCCAACAACAATGTTTGTGGTGTGAATCCGAGGTGTTTCTCAGCGTTTGTCGGGTCGCCGGCAGAACGATAAATATCACCCTGCCTGGGTTCTGATATGACCGGTGATTGTGCGTTCGGAAAAAGAGCCAACAGCTTCTCGATCAAGTCCATTATTCGCGTTTCGCGTCCTGAGCAAATATTAAACACCTCACCCGGGACGGAATTATTTTCTGCAGCCAACAGGTTGGCTTTCACCACGTCATCCACGAAAATCAGGTCACGGGTTTGACCTCCATCCCCAAAGATGGTTATCGGCTTGCCCTCCAGGCAGCGTTTGATGAAAATGGGGATTGCCGCGGCATATTGAGAATCAGGATTCTGACGCGGACCATATACATTGAAATATCTCAAACAGGTCACATCGAAGCCATATGCACGGGAGACCATCCCTGCCATGATCTCATTCATGTTCTTAGAAGCGGCGTAAGGGGAGAGCGGGCGAGTCGGCAGGTCTTCTATTAAGGGTACGGCATCATTGTCGCCATACACGGCAGCACTCGAAGCGAGCACCATTCTTGATACTCCCGCCTCTATGCCAGCTTGTATCAATACTTCCGTTCCCCTCACATTGACATCAAAACACTCACCAGGGTGTTGCATTGATTGAGGAACAGAAACAAATGCCGCTTCGTGAAAAATTACATCGACACCCTTAACCGCGCCTTTAACAATCTGCTCATCTCTAATATCTCCGGTGACCACATCAAAATTCAAGGCTATTCCATTCAAGTTTTCTTGCTTACCGGAAGTGAAATTATCCAGTACGCGAACTTTCCAATTGTTTTTCAACAAATGTCTGACAAGGTGTGATCCGATAAAACCTGCACCACCAGTGACAAGAGCTGACTTCATTCTTACCGACCTCGAAATCCTAATGCGGTACCAATGGTGCGAAGAATTATGGAGATGTCTGTGAGAAGGCTGCGATGCTTGATGTAATATAAATCGTATTCAAGCTTGATGATCGTGTCTTCGACCGTGGAAGCGTACCCGAAATTGATCTGTGCCCACCCGGAAATTCCCGGTTTCACCAGCAAGCGCGCCCGATAAAAGGGAATCTGCCTTTGATATTGGTCCACTAATCCTGGACGTTCAGAACGAGGCCCGATGATGCTCATTTCTCCACGCAAGACATTTAAGAACTGGGGCAATTCATCGATCCGGGATTTTCGCAGGATATTTCCCGCGCGGGTGATGCGAGGGTCATTTTTTGCCGCAGGCCTCGCCTGGCCGTCGCTTTCCGCATCTTTTTGCATCGTGCGAAATTTTATAATTGTGTAAGGCTTGGCGCCTTTGCCCAACCTGACTTGTTTGTAAATAATTGGAAAACCTGTATCCAATAAGGTGACAATAGCGACGATAGGGAAAAACATAGCCAGAATTAATATCCCTACCAAGGCCCCCAGTATATCAAGAATGCGCTTGCCGACTTCATAGAGCCCGTGCATCCGCGTTTCGTCCACAAAAGAACGAATAATCCAATCCGATTCCAAATGTTGAATTGGTACGCGGCCAAGAAGTTCTTCGTAAATTGTCTGCATGCGCATGATTTCAATGCCTTTTTCCTGGGCATCGAGGATTTTCTGGAAAGTTTCTCCCTGGATTTCACCGTTTATGGCGACGATAAGATCGGATACGCCTTGTTCATCGATTAATTCCAATAACTTCCCACTATCGGATAGGATGGGGAATCCTTCGACGGAAGATCCAATTTTTGATGTGTCATCATCAATGAATCCAACCAGGAAAAAGGGGGGAGGCCACAGCTTGCGGATTGCCGAAGCCAGTGTCGTACCCGCTGCGCCTGCTCCAATGATCAGCACCTTTCGCATAAACGCCGGATCAGTATATAAACGGATGTAAACCAATCGCCAGATGAAAGTCAAAGCGGCAGCCAAAATCAGGAATGCGCCTAGGATCTGCCGAGGCAAGGACCCCGGAGCGGAAAGCAGGTAAATTACCGCATATACGATAAGACCTGCAATTGCTGCAACCGCTATCCCTCTGATCGTTTCACGCAGATTGGCAGCCCGATGGACATCGTACAAGTCCACCAAAAGGATAAGCCACCCAAAAGGAAGCAAGTAAAACCAACCCGGCAACCTTTCAAGGACGGATCGAAAAGCAAATTCCAATTGAGCGTCAAGGTAGGCCCAATAATACAAAGCAAGGAGAAAGGAAATAATCGTAACAACCACGTCGCCAGTGAAAAGGATGGCGCGTTGTTCCGAAGGCCGAAGATGTATACGGGTTGGTCGAGTTGTTGAGTCGGATGCCATTACTTTTGAATCAACCCTTTAGCCATACTCCATAAAAATCCACTGCCCCACGAAATATGCATGGACGCAATGGATACTGGAACACCAATAACAAGCGCTATTTCTCTCTTTACAATTGCCAATTCCATACTAATGGCTAATAGTATGAATGAGTATAGCAGGAATTCAATGGTTAATAATCTTCGAAATAATGGAATCCAAACTAGCATCAGACCCAAACATAAAGAGGCAACAAATACCGGGGGGAGCGCTTGCCTCCACCGGATTGTATCGGGATATCGCTTTACCATCCTGTACTTCCAGTATCCATAACGCCAGTACTGCCTTGCCAGTCCACCCAATGTTGGCCGGGAGTAGTAAATTGATCGAATTTCCGGATCGAACCAAATTTTTCCACCGGATTTAAGAATTCGGGAATTAAATTCGTAGTCCTCATTGGTTAATAGTGTTTCGTCGAATCCCCCCAATTTTTCCCAGAGTTCGCGTCGAAATCCTCCGAACGGGACAGTCTCGACGTAGGCAGCTTTTTTTCCGTGCCGATACAGGGCATCTCCCACACCTAAAGGATGTGAGGCGGCCAGAGAGATCGATCGGGCTATCCATGTATCAGAACCTGGCTTAATTTCCCAAAGACCTCCGACATTATCCGCCACATCAGCTTCGAGCGCAGACACCGTTCGGGTTACGTAATCAGGATATGGATGGGAGTGCGCATCGAGGCGGATTATTACCTCATTCGAGGTATTTTCAATGGCCTGATTAAGTGCTGCCGGGATGATTTTCTTTTCATTAACCAACAGGTTTAACCTCAGATCCTGATGCAACCTGCTCCATTCAGAGACGATTTCCCTTGTTCCATCCGTGGACATTCCGTCCGCGATGACCACTTCCATCAGGTTTCGGGGAAAAGTCTGTGCGTAAATGGCATCCAAAAGCAATCGGATGCGCATTTTCTCATTGTAGCATGGGACAATAATGGAAACTGAAAGCATTACCCAGCGACTGCCTGACGATTCCCAGGTGATTTTCCGCTAATGCCTTCTACGTTGGTTAATTGTGGAAGCGTCCGGCAAAGCGAGCGGAAGGCGCACCGTGAATGTACTACCCTGCCCTGGTGAACTTTGGGCGGTAATTGTACCATGATGCATCTGAACAATTTCCCGGACGATGGCCAACCCCAATCCTGCGCTATGATCTTCTCCTCCCTTCCGCGAGGGATCTGCTTGAAAAAATCTGTCAAAGATAAATGGTAATTGGTCTGGTGAAATCCCCACCCCCGAATCTGTAATGTCTACGCGCATCTGATCGGAATTGTTTTCAGCCCTAATTGTGATGGTTCCACCCCCTGGAGTAAATTTCAATGCATTATCAAGCAGGTTTGTAAATACTTGCGAGAGCCTGTCACTGTCGCCATAGATCAATGGAAGCTTGGGAGATGAAAACTTAAATATTTAATCTGTCGAACAATCGCTTGAGGGGTTAAGCGTTCGAGTAAATGATTAAGTAACAAATTCATATCGACGGATTCGTGCTTAAGGTCGAACGTACCTGCATCCATTCTCGCTATTTCGAGTAGATCCACTACCAGCCGATGCATCCGCCCGGATTCATCGAAGATCACTTGAGCTGCCTTCTTTTCCAATTCCGGAGTTTCCACCGTTCCATCGAGCATTGCCTGGGCAAAACCTTGAATGATGGTGATGGGCGTTTTCAATTCATGGGATACATTGGCAACGAATTGACGCTGGGATTGTTGCGCGGTCTTGATACGGGTGGACATGGCATTAAAACCGCGAATAAGGTCCTGGACTTCGCGCGGTCCTTCAGGTTTCAAACCACTTGCACTGCCATTTGGCATTTCCCGTGATGCATTCACCACTCGCTGCAATGGATCCCCTACCCATTTGGACAGCCAGTAAGCCAGGAGTAGTGAAAGCAGGAGGGCGGCGATACCAGCGCCAATGATGGGCAGAAGTAGATCATCACTCAATAAGGTCATCAGTGCGATGTTAGGACGTTGGACAGCCACCATCAGCCAATAACTATTTTCAAGTTGGCGAAGCATATACAACCATGAAACTCCATCGCTGTCGCGAATTACACTGATCCGTCTTTCTCTGAACAGTCTTCGGTTCCGAATCTCAACGAACTGCTGCGAACCAGAATCAGCCAGCAACTGACGCGAATCGTCAAAAAGCAGGATTCTGGCTCCTAAAGTTTCATCCTGTTGGTCAAAATATGTCTGGATGTTCTCAGGTTGTGAATTAATCCATTTTCCCTGCTCTCGAAGGATAATGCTTTGAACCACCAGCAGTCGTGCTGCTTCCTGGCGAAAAACCAATGGATTTCGAATGATGTATAAAATCAGCACGATGGAAACCACGCCTAAGGCGATGGAAATAACAAGAGCATAACTTAACCATAGACGTGAACGGAGTGATGTAAGCATTTGTGGATTATTGGTTTTATTTCTGATTTGCCAGTTTATATCCGACACCTGGGACAGTCTCGATGCGAAGTGAACTTGCGGACAGCTTTCGCCTTAAGTGACCAATGTGTACATCCACCGTCCGGGTTTGTCCATAATAATCAAACCCCCATGCAAGCTCCAATAATTTCTCCCGGCTTAACACCCTGCCCCGATTTTCAGCTAAAACAACCAGCAGATCAAATTCCTGAGTTCGCAAAGCGACCGGCGATTCCACTACTCGGACTTCTCTTGCAGCCGGATCAATCGCTAAATCCCCCACTTGAATAAGCATGGCTTCAGAATTCGGCTTGCGTTCCTTTCTTCTCAGCAGAGCTTTTACTCTCGCCACCAGTTCACGAGGGTTGAAGGGTTTTGCCAGGTAATCATCGGCACCCAGCTCGAGACCGATAATTTTGTCGACATCTTCATCGCGCGCCGTCAGCATAATGATCAGGATGGGATTATTCTCCGCCCGAAGCCGGCGGCAGACTTCGAATCCGTCCACCTTTGGCAGCATCACGTCAAGAACCATCAGTGCAGGCTTGAGCCTGGCAGTCGCCTGCATGGCCGTTTCGCCATCTCCGGCTGAATCGACGGCAAACCCTTCACGCTCAAGATACATTCTTGAGAGTTGGACGATGGAAGGTTCGTCATCGACTAAAAGGACAAGATCAGGCATGTTCCCGGAGGGTGGCCACTGCTTCTATTTCGACTGCCCCGCCTTTGGGTAAACCGGCGACGGCAATGGTCGATCGGGCTGGAGGTTGTTGGTTGAAAAATTCTCCGTAAATTGCATTCATTTTTACGAAATCGGCCATGTCCCTGAGGAATACCGTCGTCTTTACGACATCACCCAGGCTGGAGCCAGAGGCTTCGAGCACATTCTTCAAATTGGTCAGAACCTGTCGGGTCTCGGCTTCTATCCCTCCCGGAACAATTTCACCTGTCGCAGGATCAAGCCCTATTTGCCCGGCGGTATATACCATTTGCCCCGTTTGAACTGCAACGGAGTAGGGACCAATCGCTTTTGGAGCTTTATCAGAGACCACAATTTTTTTCATTTTCACCTCGATTTGCAAGATTTCAATAATTTTAAAGCATAAAGGGAGTTAAATGTGATGGTTCTGTGTCAAAAAGGGAGACACGGCCGAAGTCGCGTCTCCCTTTTCTTTATGTCATGCCAATTAGGTTATTCAATGGGCGCAGGTAAAGGGGTGTCATTCGATGTGGATGGCCGCGGAGGTTTATTGTCCTTCCAAAACGCCTTGATCGCCGCGGCCAAGGCTTTGCCTTTTCCCAAATGAGCCTGTCTGCCTTCCTGAAGAGCTGAACCTGCATCTTTTACGGTCTGAGCAGCGGCCTCTCTGTCAATGACCTTCCCATTGGCATCAAAACCATTATGTGCCGAAATGATTACCCCGGCACGATCGTGCGCTGCCTGGACCACAGGGAGACTGCTCTTAAAGCTCTCCAGCAGAGATCGGAGGGAAGAAGTATCCAGACCTCTCTGCTCGGCCTTGCTGATAAACGTCTCAGCTTTGGCGATGTACTCATCGGTTTTACCCAGGAATTCTCCCTGCTTTTCATACCAATCTTGCACCCGTTGAAAAGCTTTTTCCAAACGCGCATCGGCATCCTTACCTCGGTCGGGGTTGGGATCCTCTCCGACCGGGGCAGCTAAGACGCTCATCGCTGGCATAACCGAAACAATTATCAAAACAACCAAAGCAGCAAGCAAGAATTTTCTACTCATATTTCCTCCATTTTTGTCTGAAAGTTTTTGCCGACACCATGAATTCTATCCAGCGGCGGTAATATGGTGATGATATGAATGTAATTTATTTGTAAACTATCAGGTTTCTTCTCAGGTGATGGGAGGAAATCAGATAACCGGGGGGCTTCTTGACAAACCCCCAGTGTGCGAGTAAAATCACGCACGCTTAACAATCAAAGGTATCTACCCGCCGAGATAGCTCAGTTGGTAGAGCACGCGACTGAAAATCGCGGTGTCGTCAGTTCGATTTTGACTCTCGGCACTCTCGGCTGATGGATAGCCGGAATGCGGGCGTAGTTCAGTGGTAGAACGTCTCCTTGCCAAGGAGAAGGTCGTGGGTTCGAATCCCATCGCCCGCTCAAATTGCCTCCACCCCAATTGGAAAGCTGATTGAAAATTGAGGATTGTGTTAACAATCGGCAATCTCAATCAGCATTTCATTTAGGCGTCGTGGCCAAGTGGTAAGGCAAGGGTCTGCAAAACCCTCATCAGGGGTTCGAATCCCCTCGACGCCTCCAGGCGGATAAAAGACTTGATAATAAAATCAAGTCTTTTTTTTAATTTTCTTTTTGCCTTCAACTGGCTTTTTATCACAGTTATGCCTAGCGGATTGGTGGATTTTGGCTATTCTATAGGCAGGATAATCGGAGGGAGTTTTGTTTTTGTTATCCGATCGCTTGACCAGTTACCTGGAGGTGCCATAGTTAATGCACACAATGCCAATAAAGTACTGTCATAGTTCACTCGCCAGCCGGCGAAATCGGACCAGGCCTGATCCCGATCCCTGACAATGGGAACACCTTCTGAGGTCAATTGATCGATGGCCTCATCGAATTCCTCACGGGAGACACTGATTTTTTCATGGGGATATTTCGGATCGACCGGATATGGGAGATTAAAATAATGACAAATACGTCGAAAAGCCAAAAATCCTGCCCTAATGCATAAAGCCGCCTCAGCTGTTTTGGGAATATCAACCGCTGCCAAAGTAAATGAAGCAGAATCGAGGACTGCTCCCGCTGCGACGACCCACGAATTTTCAGGGCGTGGGGATCGAAAAAAAACCAAAGCCGGAAGAACCGTATGAGTCTCCTCAAGATCGGAAAACCAAAATTCCCACGTTCCCCAGTAATCTCGCAAACCATCCAATCCGTGGATCCGATGGTAACGAATGATCATCTCCGTTGCTGAAGGAGGGTTTCCAGCACGCACTTCAAGCATGTTGACCGCCTGCTCACGGCGGGAAAAAGCTGAATACATTGTGGGGAGGTAGGAAATCAACAGGGCCACAAGAATCAATCCCAAAGTTGCTTCTGAAAACACCAACAAATTTGTTAATAAACCATCTGCTTCGAACAAGCCCAGAGTAAGCAACGAAGATCCGCTTAATTTAAAGGCTTCAGCCCAATTCATATCACTGATCGCCCAATACATGGCAGCATACCCGATGGATACTAAAACATACCAGGTGGGAAGGAGTAGCATAAGACCAATCGGGGCGTAGTATGCCATGATTGCGTCACGTCTGCGATAGTCGTTGATGAAATGCAATGGAATTTCAAATAATCGCCGAAGCAAGCCAAATACCAACCGATTTAATTGACTCCGGGCTGCTCGAGGCAATACAAAGGTGGATAAAGCTGAGAACACTGTCCCTAAGACAAGCCCAAGTCCCAGTGAGAAAACCAATATCTGCATATTTGATCATCCGCGTATCTGAAATAATTCCAAGAGGATAAGCTCCAATTTGAAATCAAGAAGACTGGATAAGATCCAGACTATGCATCCAGGTAATATGTGTGATACACATTTTCACAAGGATTTCCCCAGGCGATATGCATTGCGCGTGCGGTCAAATCGATGATCAATGCACAAATCGTCTTTTCCCGATCCGCTGGGTGTTCCACGCTCTCATCATGATTGCAGATGGCATGGGGGAAATTGATATGGTCCCGTTGAATGGCTTGCAGGCTTTTTATGGAGTGCTGGTGGGTTTCAGCCAGCAGCCGAACTGCACGGTAATAGCGAATTCGCTTGGCAACAAGTTCATCAGGTTCGTCCTCGATGGCAGCCATTCTCGGGTCGACATAATAATTAGTGTGAGCCAGCCAGCCATCGTCTCCATATAAAAGGGCAAAGCGCCGGGCAGACGCTTCCACTGAGTATATTTCACCGCTTTCGTGAACAATAAAGTGATTGTAGCCGGCTGCCCGTTGTGGAATAAGCGCTCTGCTGATCGCATCTGAAGGGGATTTGGCAGCCAATACTCCCCTGGCAACAATCAGGCGAGGAACGCCAATACGCGTGTCGTTGGGATAAACCGAATCACATCCCTGAGCGATACCATGAGCATTGAGTCCGACTGCTACGGGATAACCCCCATAGGTCATGGCAAGAAATGGAGGTTCGTTTACAGGTTCAGCATGGACAATGAACACATCGAGTTCTTCTTCCGGGGTCCAATCCTCATTGTGTGCAAGAAGAACATGACCGTCGTTCGTTCGGTCACTGTTTACAGCCATACTGGTACATTTTCCAAGGTGAAGAGCGTCGGAGGTCACAGCCTCCATGGACACCAAAACGCTCATGTCCTCAAAGGAAATTCCCGCCCCCTCCGCCATGCCCATCATTTCATCAACATACTGCGGGTATCGTTCCTGTGCAAAAGGGATATATTTTCGGCTCTGGATGGTGGCACCGTGCCAATCCAAACCAATATAATCGTAAGTAGCGGCGATCATAGCATGTGCATTTTCAACGCAATGTTGAATTTGCCTTGAACAAGCCTCGCCAATCTGCCGTCCAATCTCACGATGCGAACCTTTTACCTTTAATAAACGGGACCGGATCTGTGTGTTTAATGGTTGGCATTTACATCCCTGATCGAAGAACCTCTCGATGAGATAATAGCCTTTCAATGGATTGTTGTCAAGAATGATCCGTGTATCCCATTAAATCAGTAATGGAAATTATGCTATCCCTAATTGAGAATGCTATAATGTTGTTAATTCTGTGAATTAGCCAATATTAAATTCTGGAATATTTTTCATTGATAAGGATTCATATTATGAATTCCAACCAAAGTACCCAGAATAAATTACTTCTTGTCGAAGATAATCCGATGGATGTCGATTTAACGAAGCGAGCCTTTGCCATGAACAAGCTACCCGTCACCATTGAAGTAGCCAGTGATGGCGAAGAAGCCATTGGCTATATAAAAAAGTGGGAGGATGGCTTACCTGTCCCAAAAGTAATCCTTTTGGATCTAAAACTTCCAAAAATTGGAGGGCTACAGGTGCTAAGAACATTTAAACTGCACTCCATTTACCAGCATATTCCCGTGGTTGTTCTAACTTCTTCCTCGGAAGAGAGGGACGTGTACACCGCCTATGATTATGGGGCAAACTCATACATCGTCAAGGAAATCGATTTCGACAAATTTCTCGACATTGCTGTTTATATCGAAAATTATTGGTGCCGATTGAATATCCTGCCAAGGCAATCGTAGGTAAATGTCAATTTCGGAGTAGTGGTGAATATTCTTTATCTAGAAGACAACCCCAACGACGCGCTACTGACCCAGCATGCGCTAAGCAAAGCCGTGCCTCCCATTAACGTCGATGTGGCGCACACGCTCGCAGAAGCGTATAAATTATTGGAGGAATTTGCAGCCAAGTATGATCTTGTCCTTTCAGACTTAAATTTACCAGACGGAAATGGATTTAGTTTATTGAGCTATATCCGATCCAGAAATATGACCCAGGCAGTTGTCGTTGTTACCGGGCAGAGTGACGAGGACAAAGCGACAGCCGCATTGAAAGCTGGAGCGGACGATTATATCCCCAAACGGGAGGATTACCTTTCCCGACTGCCGGCAACTCTGAACAGCGCACTGGAACGACATCATGCTGAAGCCGCTCTTCGCTCGCGAGCTTTGCGAGTCTTGTATGCAGAGAGCAACCCAGACGACATCGAGTCGACCCGTGAGCATATGGGAGGTCATGCCGCTCACATCCAGCTTGAATTTGTCTCAGATGTTGCAGAGTTATACACAGTAATAAATCGGGACAACCTGCGAGACTGTTATGATGTTCTGGTTTTTGATTACCTGCTGCCTGGCTTCAATGCCATGGAGGCATTGAAGGTCCTCATTGAAGAACGGAAGGTGGATACTCCTGTTATCCTAATCACCCGCCATGGCAGCGAAGATGTTGTGTCGCAAGCAATCAAGCTAGGTGCATCAGATTATATTGTCAAAAATCCCGGATACCTCTATAAACTGCCTGCTGTCATAGAAAACGCATTTCATCGAACTGGATTAATCCGGGAGCAGGCGGCACTCAAGGAAGCCGAAACTCGATACAGGGTTTTGGTGGAACAAAGCCCTGCCGCGACATACATTGATTCTATTGACGATATGAGCAGTACAGTTTTTATGGGCAATCGAATTGAGGAAATATGCGGGTACCCGGTTTCGGCTTGGACCAATAACAGAGATTTTTGGTTGTCCATCGTTTTTCCGGACGACCTTGACAAAGTCAGAGCCGAACATTTACGGACCAATCGAACCTTCGAACCATTCAGGATGGAATACCGAATGGTGGCATCCGATGGCAGGATCGTGTGGGTTCGAGACGAAGCCATCATAATTGTTGACAGTGAAGGCAAGCCCCATCACTGGCAGGGATTACTTATCAACATAACCGAACAAAAACAGGCGGCAGAAGCATTAAGACGGCGCGATGCCATCATGGAAGCCATCAGCCTTGCTGCTGAAAAATTTTTGGTCCTCGCCTGGCAGGAAAACATCCAGACGATTCTCGGCCAACTGGGTCAGGCAGCGGGTGTAAGCAGGGCATATATTTTTCGAAATAGGCCTTCCGAAGGCCGACCCCTTTCAGACCAAATTCATGAATGGGCTGCGCCAGGAATTGACCCGCAAATAAACAATCCTGATATGACTGGTTTTAGCTTTGAAGAAGCTGGTTTTGAGCGCTGGATTCCACTAATGCTTGAAGGTCAACCGATATTTGGCGTTGTAAACCAAATAAATCCGGGTGAGCAAAAAGTATTTAATTCACAAGGGATCTATCCATTGCCTGCATGCCAATTTTTGTGAACAAAGAATGGTGGGGGTTTATTGGGTTTGATGATTGTGCAGAGGAAAGAATCTGGCATCCTGCTGAAATCGATGCCCTCAAGACATCGGCGAATATATTAGGGGCAGCGATTCAACGCCTGGATTCGGAATATGCTCTTCAGCGACAATTAAATGAATTAACTGTACTTCAATCAGTTTCTGCGGCAGGGATGCAGTCCAATAAGGTTGACGACCTGATTGGTATTGCTACCCAAATACTTGGCAACATCCTTTATCCAGAAAATTGTGGTGTTTATTTATACGACGAAGCCACAAGTAGTTTAAGGCCTCATCGTTCATATCACAGCAAGAACAAGATTCTAGTTTCCGAATCCATTCTAATTGGTCAAGGTCTGGTTGGGCATGTTTTTACCAGTAACACACCCCATATGGTTCCTGACAAGAACAAACTTCAAGCGGATATTACCTTCACGTCTGAAATCAAATCGGAAATGGCTGTCCCGCTTCAAGTCGGTGAGCGAACAATTGGTGTTTTGAATGTACGAAGCCAGCAATCAGCACCCTTTTCAGAGGATGACCTTCACCTCCTGTCCACCATTGCCGGCCAGCTGTCCATCGCCATGGAGAAAATCCATCTGCTCGAAAATGAACATCGAAGACTTCAGGAATCTGAGACGTTGAGGCAGGCAGCCTCTGTCATTTCCACTTCACTGAATCTTGAATTGGTGCTCGATACCATCCTGAGTTCAGTTAAGAAAGTGGTCCCTTATGACAGCGCCTGCGTTTTTCTCTCGGAAAACGAATCACCCGCCTTGCACATCGTTGCCGCCCAGGGGTTTACTAAGTATTCAAAGCTATTACAGAAGACCTTTTCAGAGCCCAGTCGCTTATTAAGGGAGGTTTTCGAAAAACGGCAAATTGTAATTATTGAGGATGTACAAAAAGACGGCCGATTTGAAATTTGGGAGCCCGAGCTTGAAAAAATCCACGGATGGATGGGGGTGCCTCTCATCTCTCGGGATGAAGTGATTGGATATCTCACTTTAGACAGCCTCAAACCGCACGCCTATACAACCAGTCATGCGGTGCTGGCTCAAACATTCGCTTATCAAGCAGCTGCTGCAATTAGTAATGCGAGCTTGTATGAAGAAACCCGCCGCAGGGTACGTGAGCTTGAGGTGGTCAATCGAATTTCATCGACGTTGCGCACTTCAATCACAGAAGAGCACATGCTGCCGGATCTATTGAATGAGACGCTGGAAGCACTGGCGACTACATCGGGCTCGATATGGCTTTGCGACAAAACCAACGATCGAATAAGGCAGACAGCTTCCATGGGTTGGTTCACTGGTATTCGAAACACTCAAGTCGAGATGAATGAAGACCTGGCTGGGACCATTTTCAAATCGGGGAAACCATATTTTGTCCTTGATTTTTCGAAAGAAGAAACCATTTCAAAGAATAACCGGGGCTCCTACCCAAAGGGATGGAGTGGCGTTGGGATTCCGATCCGCACTTCAACCGAAATGATCGGGGTATTTATCGTCGCTGTTCGTCATCCTCGACAATTTTCAAGTAACGAATTCAATTTAATTGGAATAATCGCGGAAATGGCTGGTAATGCCATCCACCGTGCTCGATTGTATTCACACAGCGAACAACAAGTGGATCGGCTAACGGCTTTGCGCGATGTTGATAGTGCGATAAGCTCCAGCTTTGATTTGAGAACCACGCTGGACGTGATTATTGACCATGTGGTCAATCAACTAAAGGTGGATGCGGCGAGAATCCTTCTTTACAATCCATATACGCAAACCCTGGATTTATCAGTCGCAAGGGGATTCCGTTCCATTCGCAAGCAGGACTTGCACCAAGGACTATCTCAGTCGCTGGCAGGTAATTCTGCCCTGGAGAACCGGATGACCGCATTACCGGATATCCGCGAATCGGACATCGTGCCGGAAAGTTTTCGTCAGGAAGAATTCCTGAGCTATTTTAATGTTCCGCTCAATGCCAAGGGACAGATCAAAGGCATTCTTGAAGTTTTCAAGCGGCAAGTCTTCTCCCCTGCTCCGGACTGGCTGGAGTTTTTAAGGTCACTGGGTGGACAAACTGCCATCGCGATCGACAATTCGCAATTATTCACCAACCTGCAACGATCAAACGTTGAACTTGAATTAGCCTACGACACCACTTTGGAGGGCTGGGGTAAAGCGCTTGAAATTCGTGATCAGGAAACTGAAGGCCACACGCAGCGCGTCTCGGAAATGACCTTGAAACTTGCTCGCAGACTAGGTTTCGACGGAGACGATCTGATCCAAATCAGGCGCGGCGCACTCCTCCACGATATCGGAAAAATGGGCATTCCGGATGAAATCTTACGAAAGCCAGGCACTCTTTCCGAACAGGAATGGGTGATTATGCGAAAGCACGTTGAATTTGCCTATGCCCTGCTCAATCCAATTAATTATCTTCAAAAAGCACTTGATATTCCATTTTGCCATCACGAACGGTGGAATGGGAATGGGTATCCACGGGGTCTGAAGGGTGAAGAAATCCCTATCGCAGCCAGGATTTTTGCATTGATCGATGTTTGGGATGCGTTACTTTCTGACAGACCTTACCGGAGCGCCTGGGCTAGAGATAAAGTAATAGAATACATTAAAGAGCAATCCGGGATCCAATTTGACCCCAAGCTTACTGAAATTTTTATGGAATTGGTCGAAGCTGGCGAGATGGACGAACTAAAACTGGGATGAAAATTTCATCCCGGTTTTCATGTTCTTTCATTTTAGTCTTACAAATTTCCTTTTACCCACCTGTAAAACCCCCGGATGAGGAACAGGGGAATCAAACTCGAGAAGAGTCTCGCCGTCTAGCTTGACCCCCTTTTGTTCAACCAACCGCTTTCCATCACTCTTGCTTGATACCAATCCGGTCGATACCAAAACCTCCACGATGCTTTGTCCCGGCTGAAGGGAATATTCAGGCATGTCAGAAGGGGTGTTTTTTTGCTGGAAAAGTTCAACAAATGCAACCTGCGCTGAATTTGCTTCTTTCTCGCTGTAGTAGGTTGCGGTAATCTCGAGAGCCAATTTCATTTTCAAATCACGAGGATGCACCCCCCCAGACTTAATGGATTCCTCAAATTCTGCGACTTCGCCAGGTCCCCAACGGGTAACTAGCTTGGCAAATTGAACCATGGACATATCCGGAATGGACATGACTTTTCCATACATATCTGCAGGGGAGTGAATTTAATGGAATATGGTTCCCAAGTGATTTGCTCATCTTAACGACCCCGTCAGTTCCTGGAAGAATTCCCATAATAATCCCGATATTGGGTTGCTCTCCCATGAAAGACATAACCTTTCGAGCCGCTGTGACAATATTGAATAATTGATCGGTTCCGCCCACCTGGACATCCGCTTTCAACGCGTAAGCATCGTATCCTTGCATGATTGCATAAAATGTCTCATGCACATGAATGGCATCCCCTTGATCCCATCGTTTCCGGAAATTTTCCCTGGTTAAAAACTGCTGAATTGTGAAGTTTGATGCCAGCTTTATCAGATCCGCAAAGGTTAATTTTGAAAGCCATTCTGCATTGTATCGGATAATTGTCTTTTCCCGATCCAGCACACGGAAAGCCTGCTCGGCGTATGTGTTTGCATTCGTAGTAACCTGTTCTGGAGATAATAGTGGACGCAATTTGTCCTTGTCGGATGGATCCCCGATGAGCGAAGTGTAGGTGCCGATAAGGAAAGTCACCTCATGACCCAAATCCTGAAATTGACGGAGTTTACGCATGGTGACGGTATGCCCAATGTGCAAATCGCTTGTCCTTGGGTCGTACCCGCAATAAATCCTGAGCTTTCGCCCGTCTTTTTCTGCATCACCGAGCCTTTGCCGCAGCTCTGAAGCCATGGCCTGCTTTAAATGCTCATCGCCATACTCGGTCCCCTGCATTAATAGTTCAACTTGATCATTGATGTTCATAACAGCGCCGCCTTTTCGGAAACTCTTTTTCAATTAAAAACAATACGCCTGCTGTGGCAGGCGCAATGAACCTCCACAGTCTCAATTACGGACGGGAATAATAATATGAGTCCCCTTTCTTTGCAACCATGGACAGTCCGCATTTTCCGATAATTTCCGCTTTGATCTTGTCCCCCTGCTGAAATCCAACATGTCCCTGCACTTGGTGCTGGTAGGAGACCACCCCAAGCGTATTGAAATCAAAATGCCCTTTATCGCCCAACACCTGGACTCTTTCTCCCCATCTTGCAGGGTGGGTGGTGACATTTTTTATGAAGGGCCAATCCAGGCGGACATGTCGAAGACCATTAGTAAAGGAAACACCATCCTCGTCAATCACTAACCTGGTTTGCCGATCCATCCAATTCCCGAGTGAAATGCTCATCGCAGCAAAAAACATAAATATTACAAAAACCATCGCCCAAAAATAGATCATGCCTCCCAAATTCAGCAATAGTAACCCGACTAATGATGCACCTGCCAGCCCCCAGGCGACCAGCTCTGATCGTCGCGGTTGGAGTTCAGGGGTGTAGGTCTGACGATTGAGCTCATCCATGAATCCATTATACAACATCAAAAACTCTCCGGGAAATTGACAGATGGAGAAACCCGGATTATCGTTGTATAAATCTCAATTTTGCGTTGTGAATAGAGTTCTTCGGATTTGGTACTAGTTTGAAGCGCCGAATTTGATCAACCTGTCCCTTCTCAAGAGGACCATGGACGCGCTGGCACGCGCAATCGCCGAAACGGTCGGTTTATCCATTTTATCGAGATACTCTTCTGGTTTAATATTCCCCTTAAAATAATCCTGCGAGAGTTCAAGGCTTTTTTCCATCGCTTCAGGTGTCAACGATTTAAACACAAAGAGGGACAGGCGGGAATTCCGTGTGTCGAAATTGGATTCACTGGCGCGTCCGACCTCGAGAAGGTCCCGGATCACCGGAGCTTGATCGACCCAGGGCGGTGTCGGGAGTTCAGGAAGAAAATCCTCAATGCGAGACGAGTCTCCAGCCTGGTCAGAAAGATCACCCATGAAAATCGACAAGGGTGTATCCCCGCCCGAAACCTGAGCAAGGGCTTCCAGAATCGCAATCGCCACCAGCCTAACCCTGAGATATTCGCGAGCGATCAAGATATTTCCTGCCGCTCTAGCCAACATCTCCTGGAACTCATCATCTGAAGGTACCCCATGATATTGATTGAACACCAATTCTGGTTTCACAAACATCATGAATCCCCACATTTTCTGCAATGCGATCCGGTAGGCACGGATGCTATACGCATCCCTATCCCGCAAGGCCGCATTGGTTTCGGGAAGCAGCTTCCAGGTATTATCGAGAAATCGGGCCGGTTCGGATTCCGAAAAATTTCCAATATCTTTATTCGAAAAAACGACCGCTGTTTTTATGGTTTTCTCGATATCGTGGGGTTTGAGCGGTGCGCTGCAGTATTTTTTTGTGATCTTTCGAAGTCGTTTCGCCATGACCTCGATAGGGGTCCATCCGGATTTGTCCCTGCTGCGGAACGGAATTGTAGCTTCAATACAAACGATCATCTGCAGTAAATACTTGGCATCAACGATATCCCCTAATTCTCTGACCAGGACTATCGCACTTAGGAATTCATTGAGAGCATCCATCGAGGACAATTTCTGACCCGCTTTCAGGTTAAACACATCAAGGGTCATCCAAATCAAATGGTCTTTCTCTGGGATGTTCTTGGAGATATAAAATTCACCCTCCAGCTCATAAATGTAGGGAATAATGATGGACAGGATTTCAGGCGTGAATCCCTGGTCAACCTGATAATAGACAACATCGTGATACATGGCAGCCAGCGTGCAGATCGGATCGTTTGGATCAACAAAACTGAAAACATGATCAAGGTTATGATAATTACGGCCATGGGCAGACATTGCCATTTGAACGTTCTTGGCAAGCTTCCTGGCTCGTCTTTGAGTGCAGGGAGCTCCCAATCGCTCAATGGCTTGCATATAAATACCGGCAAGCCGTTTTAATTCATCCGTTTGCATAATTCACCTGAAAAATACCCGATTCTATATAATTTATTGTACGTCATTTTAGTATTTCTCGTCATAGCATAATCGTCCTATTGAGAAAAATGACCCGGGATTCCTAGTGATGTTTTAATAAATCGTCCAAAGCTTGCTCAATGGTCACAAATTTGAAATCAAACCCAAGATTGATTAATTTCCCAGGGACCAAAAATTGCCCATTCAATAATAATGTGCTCATTTCTCCCAGTAAAAGTTTAATCGCAAATTCAGGGATATGAAACCAGTAAGGACGCCGGAGAACGGTGGCTATGCGCTTCACGAATTCAGCATTTGATACTGGCCTCGGGGCAGAGAGGTTAAATACGCCTCGCGCTGAATCATTCATCATCAAGAAAATAATGGCATTTACCTCATCGTCGATGTGGATCCAGGGAATTCCCTGCCTGCCGGTCCCCATTCGTCCACCGACGAATAGTTTTACCGGCATAGCCATCTGTTGAAGAATTCCGCCTTTTTTATCCAAAACAATCCCGGTGCGGAGAATCACTCTTCGGACACCTAAGTCCTCTATCCGTTTCGAAGAATCCTCCCAGTCAATGCAAAGACCAGATGAAAAATCATTCCCTGGACCAGCGGACTCATCCACTTCTTCCTCGCTCCGTGGTCCATAAAAACCCACTGCAGAAGCCTGAACAAAAACCGTCGGTCTAGTCTTGGATTCCTCAACAGCTTTTGACAACGCCTGTCCAGCAGCAAGTCGACTGTCGCGAAATTTATTTTTTCTTTTTTCCGTCCATGGGAATCTACCAATCGTCTCCCCTGCCAGGTTGACGACGGCATCGACCTCTTCTATCCGTTCAGCCCATCCATTTGTCGATTTGCCGTCCCACTTGACAGCAGTGATTCCCTGAACTTTGGGCAGTCTATCTGCGGAACGGCTTAACAGAACAACAGTATGCCCGCCCGAGAGTAATTTACGGATGAGCCGTTTTCCAATTAAGCCAGTCCCCCCTGCGATCAGGACTCTCATATAATTTGGGCCGTCGAATCCTTCCAGTTTTTGACCGTATGCCTGATTATGCTATAATTTCGCCAATTATGGAGGCGTGATGCAGGTGCAAGTTCTTGTTTTAAACGCCAATTTTGAGCCCATAAATGTTTGTAATACAAGGCGGGCAATCGGCCTGATCCTTTCTGGTAAAGCTGCGCTGGTCGCAAACGGCCGCGGATATATCCGCACCGTTTCGCAGAATTTCCCACGTCCATCAGTCATCCGACTGGAGCACATGGTTCAACGTTCCAGACCTCGAGTTAAACTTACCCGGAGGGAGGTTTTCCGCCGCGATAATTTCACCTGCCAATATTGCGGCAGGCATGTGCCCGACCTGACGATTGACCACGTTCTCCCTCGACATCTGGGGGGATTGCACGTCTGGACCAATGTGGTCACCGCGTGTGCATCCTGCAACCATCACAAAGGTGCCCGCAAATTGGATGATGCTCACATGAAATTATTACACCTGCCCAAGGAACCTCCTGCCAGCGCTGTTTACATCTATGGCAGGCACATCTCAGATAATCACGAATGGGAACCGTGGATTACAGGCTGGTAACTGTACCGCGGCTATATATTCGGTAACCTGAATTTCCCGATACCACATCCATTTATTTCAAGAATGAAATGATCAAGTGCGGGGTGACATTGGATTCGATGACTGCCGCCAGGATCAACAGAGGGATTCCAAAAGCAGCCATGACCTTAAACCAATCGGCAATTGACTCCACAAGAACTTGACCAATCGTCCGCTCCGGGTCAGGCGTCACCAGCAAAACCCCCATTTGAAGAATCGCCGCAGAAGCAAGGACGATGGCCGTGATCTCGAATATTCCGTGGGGAAGAATACCGACAAGAAACATCATCCCTGGAGAAAAACCAATTTCACCCGCAAATCCCAACACCCCTCCCACAAGGGCAATATTCAGCATATACGCCAGAACTCCCCCAACACCCAAAGTTAAAGCTCCAAAGATCAACATGACGAGAAGTGCACGCAGGTTATTGAACAAAATATAGCGAAAACTTATTTGTGACGTTTCCAGGTTTAGTCTATCTGCCACCAGGTCAATAATCTCCTCCGATTTCACGCCACTGAAAGATTGCAGTAGCTCAGGCAGTTTGGCCACTGCAAAATAATAGGTTCCCCATGCGGCTATGATGCCCAAAACAATCACCACAAGGATGGACCAACGCAGAGTATACAAAGTACTGAAACTGCCCCTGTACCAACCCCACAGGTTTTGCGCACCCCCCACGAACCGGTTCTTAAATACAGCGCCCATATGTCTAAGATTTAACATGTCAATTTCGCGCCCCAACAGACTTTCCCGGCGGAAGTGGGCCAATCCCAACCGGATGAGCAATACCGAAATAATGGAGACGCCAATCACCGCCAGCCACAACACCTCGTTCGTTCCCCAGAACATCAAAATGCTTTCTCCTTGAATCAACAGCGCAATAGGAATGATTACGAATGAGGCAAGGAGATTGGCTCCGCGTACCGAGGTCGATTGCGCGGAAATTAATATCGCCCCGCTGACCATCAATATCCCTTGAGCGGTGGTTAATACCAGTGTCTGGGCAAGCATGGAGGCATCCGGCAAAGGGATGTTGCTTCTGTTAAGGCCGAACAGATAAACGCTGATTCCCAGATAGGCAGCGATGATCGGGAAGACGGTTCCAGCGGAGAGTTTTCCCAGGTACAAGTGCCAGTCTGCCAGTGGACTGCTCAAAAGCGGTTCGATCGTTCCTCGTTCCTTTTCACCCACGAAGGCTTCCAACGCAACCACGAGTGCAACGGTCACCGGGAAAAATCCAACCACCATCAGCAGGAATGGTACCATTCGCTCGCCGACCAATCCCGCTCCATATTTGTTCACAAAATCCACCGCGAAGCGGGCTGTAACAATCATCAGGAACGGAAAAAATACCGTGAGAGCGATCATTGGGAAAATGATGCGCCAATCCCTCATCTGGTCCCGAAGCTCTCGAGAGGCCACCAGCCAAATCTGATTGAAATGGTATTTCATAGCGGTATCCCCTTTTCCACACGGGACATGGCTTCGAGATAAACCTGTTCAAGACTCCTCGGGATCTCCTGCAAGGAAATTATGGGGATGTGCTCTCGGGTTATGGTTTCCACAAGTTGTGGATTTTTTATCACGGGTTGGTCGACCTGGAACGTGAAGCCGTGTGCGCCCCTGCTGAGGATCAGCGATTCCCTGGGGGATATCCAGTTTATCCATTGACCAATCTGCCCCCAGCCTGATCTCATATTCGGTGGGTCCCATCAAACGCTGCTTGATTTCTTCCACTGTACCCTGGATGATTGTCCGACCATGGTAGATAACGGCAATCTTATCAGCCAGGTACTCGGCTTCGGTAAGATTATGCGTGCAGATGATGATCGTGCGCTGTGAGGATCGCAAATCGGCGATATGGTCCCGCACCAACCGGGCTGATTCGGGGTCCATGGCAGATGTTGGTTCATCCAAAAGCAATACGGGGGGCTCATGAATGAGCGCCCTCGCCAGGGCTAATTTTTGACGCATCCCTTTGGAATATTCTCCTGTTCGTCTTTTTGCTGCTGAACTTAATCCGAAATAGTCAAGTAATTGGGCAATCCTGGCTTTTTTTAAATCAGATGAGATGCCATAGACTTGAGCAAAGAAATCCAGGTATTCTTCGGCGGTCATCCTGGCATAAAGTCCATGCTGTTCGGTCAAGACCCCCACGGAGGAGCGGACTTTTTCCGGCTCACGAGCCACATCATATCCCGCCACTTGTGCCCGGCCTCTGGTTGGAGTAAGGACCGCAGTCAACATGCGAACGGTTGTGGTTTTTCCGGCTCCGTTTTGACCGAGCAGCACCAACACTTCACCGGGCTGAACATCCAATGAAACGCCATTGACGGCCCAGAAATCTCCGAACTGTTTACTTAAATCATCGCAGCTAATCATCGCTTCGTTTTTCCAATTTTTCTTTAAAAATATCACCCTCCCCGGCGCGATACTTTAATTCAAGAAATAAACAGCGGGGGAGGGGCAACCTAACTCATATTGCGATTTTAGACGAAAATCTGCCGAAATTCCTTAACACTAACTCGCCCTGACAATTTTGAAATTAACCGCCAACACGCCTGTGTCGCCAGAACAGGACGGCTGCCGCGGTAATGGCAACGATCGCCATCATGGTCTGATTGAAATTTATACCCGCGACCATGGACGCGTCCAATCTCAGGAAATCAAGGAGAAAACGACCCAGAGGATAAACAATTAAGTAAACGAGAAAAACATCACCGGGTTTCAATCGATCCTCGAAACGACGGCTTATCCAGAGCAGGAGTATCACATTTCCAAGGCTGTAAAGGGATTCATAGAGAAACAAAGGGTGAAACCGCTCGTAAGCGGCAAATCCCTTCAATCGGTGGGAGGGGTCAATGAAGATTGCCCACGGCAGATCGGTTGGTGCCCCATATAATTCCTGGTTGAAGAAATTTCCCCAGCGGCCAATCGCCTGGCCCAGCGCGAGCGCCGGCGCGGCGATATCTGCCCATACTCCGAAATTTAGCTTCTTGTATCTCGTGAATATGTATAAAGCGAGCACTCCGCCCAGAACGGCGCCTGGGATTCCAGAGTCCCCCCAACCGTACATTGATCGCATCCAGGGGGTGGGTCAAATAATAGAGTGTTGTGTAACCGGCATCAATGGATGATGGCGGAGGCGTGAAGATGTGCCATAACCTTGCGCCAATCACTCCGCCGATGATCAACCAAATTAATAGGTCCCAGACAATATCAGGGTTAAAACCACGCCGCTTGGCTTCATGGGCAGCCAGAAAGCCACCGGCAACTGCGCCAAGCATGATGATGATGCCGTAGAAATGAATGACAAATTCATTCCCAAAAATATTAAGGGTAATTCCATCGGGGGGCATTGTTCTCTCCTACCTTTAATTTTTAGCCTGCTTCATTTGCCGGAGAAGTTCATGGCCTTGTTTGCGGACTCTCCAAATGCGTTGAAAGGCGGTGATATTGGCGAGCAGCGCGATTAATCCTACCGCCGCAAGTAAAACCATGGGATAGTAATACCCTAAAATCAAGCCGGGCGCCAGAATCATGTACCTTTCCATTCGGGTCAGTATGCCGGTATTGGCATCAAATTTCAGCGAGTCGGCGCGGGCTTTTGTGTAGGAGACCAGCACTGACCCGGCTGCGGCTGCGTATACCAGCATTACACCCAGTGTATTCCCGAGATCGGTGTAGTAATACAACAACCCAGCCATGATAATTAATTCAGAATAACGATCACTGACCGCATCGACGAAAGCCCCCCAATTGCTGGCCTCCCCTCTAAGCCTGGCCATCGTTCCATCCAGGGCATCGAAGGGCCCCATCACGAGCGCCAGGACACCACCCCAAAGGAGCTGCCCATTTGCGATCATTACAGCGGCAACCACATTACCGGCAACGCCGATCAAGGTAATGGCCGTGGGAGTGAGACCAATTCGAATCAGCAGGTTGGCAATCGGATCAAGAATTCCCTTGAACCACCTACGCATGTTTTCAGTGAAGGTCCTCTTCTTCGGTTGTTCCATGTCAGCCTCGTTTCCTTTTATTCATCGTCTTCATCGAGATCCGCTTTCTCATCGCCCGCATCGATCAAAACCTCACGTTCGCGGCCGCCGCCCTGTGACGGACCCACCACGCCCAGCTCTTCGAGTTGATCGAGCAAACGGGCTGCTCTTGGGTAACCCACCCGGAGCCGTCTTTGAAGCAATGAGGCGCTTGCGTGCTGGCTTTGCTTGACGACCTCAATCGCCTGTTCTATGAGTGAATCTTCCCCTTCTTCCGGTTCTGAAAGGATTGCCTCCCATGGAGGCACTTCCTTTTCGACAACAGCCATTTTCTGCCAGAAGGCAATGATACGCTCAATTTCCTGATCCGTCACGTACACACCTTGCGCGCGTAAAGGATTTCCAACCTCCGGATTCTGGAAAAGCATGTCGCCTCGTCCGAGCAGCGTTTCCGCGCCAGGTGAATCGAGGATGACCCGGCTGTCCACCCCGGAAGACACGGCAAACGATATCCTTGCGGGGAAATTTGCCTTGATCAGACCCGTGACGACATCGGTGCTCGGCCGCTGGGTGGCCACCACCAGGTGAATGCCGGTTGCCCTGGCCATTTGCGCCAACCGCACCAGGTTATGCTCTGTTTGATCAGGCGCATTCATCATGAGGTCTGCCAGTTCATCTATCATCACCACAATGCGAGGCAGTGCTCTCGAGCTTTCCTTTCGGGATGCCGCCCGCCGGTTGTAAACATCGATGTCACGCGCGCGCGCTCCCTCCAGCAGGCGATAGCGGTGTTCCATTTCCACCACGACCCACCGTAAAACACCCATGATGCGGTTGATGTCCGTTTCGACCTTGCCCAAAAGGTGAGGCAGACCATTGTAGCGGATCAATTCCACCATTTTGGAATCAATCATTACCAGCCGCAGATCTTCCGGCGCATTATTCATCGCCAGGCAGGCTGCAATGGAGGTGATGCACACGGACTTCCCGGAGCCTGTCGCTCCAGCGATAAGCAAGTGAGGCATCCGTGATAAATCCGCAATGACCGGTTGTCCGGAAACATCGCGACCTAATGCTATGGCAAGAGGTTTTCCAACTTTGTTAAAGGCTTCGCCTTCCAATATCGGTCGCAATCGTACCACAGATGTCCGGCTGTTAGGCACTTCGATGCCGACGTAAGGTTTTCCGGGTACGGGCGCTTCTATTCTCAATCGTTCCGCAGCCAGGGTTAACGCCAGGTCGCGTTGCAGGGCTGCAATTTGAGCGACTCTGACCTTCATCAATTGAGGATCGTCTTCGTTCGAACCGGGTTTCTTGATAAATCCCGGTTGAACAGCAAACTGGGTCACTGATGGTCCAACCCTGAAACCGATCACCTGGGCAGGGATGCCGAATTCAGAGAGAGTTTTTTCGATCATTCCTGCCGTCTGGTTGATTGTTTTTTCGTCAGGACGAACGGATTGATCCCCAAGAAGCAAATTAAGAGGAGGAAGACGTTCTCCTCTTGGCAGCGGCACAGCAGGCTTTTCATCATGAGCTTCAGAGACTTTAAAGGACTTCCTGAATTTCTTTTCGAGCGCAGGTGCTTTCTTCGCTGCAGTTTTTACCACCGTAGGTTTGGGGGAATCGGTGTCCGATATTGCCTCAGATTCAACGGCTGAAACATGCGCAAACTCATTCGACTGCGTCCGTTCCGGAACCTCCTCACCAGCCATCCGGTAAAGCCAGGATTCAATTTTGGGTAACAGCCCAAATGCGAATATGGCTGCCAGGGATAACCCAATTGTTATGAGAAAGGCTGACAGTAATGGGCTGACAAATCTGCCAAACAGATTGGCCAATCCCCATCCAATCAAGCCTCCATCCATGCCGGCTTCCGCTCGTTCAAGAGAATTGAGAGGGTTCCCTGCAAGATTGCCGACTGGTTCACCAATCACTGAAAATAAAGCCAGGAGGAGAAAGGCCGAAACCTCGATCGCAATGACCCTTCCCCACTTTAGGGAAAGTGGTTCCTTGGTCCTGCGCAGCAACAAGAAACCACCCAGAGCTGTGGCAATGACAAAGAGAAAACTACCCCATCCGAACCATATCTGCAATTGACCGGAGAAAAACGACAACAGTGTGCCCCGGGTCAGACCTGTGAGAGCCAGTAAAAGCATCAAGGACAACGCGATAAGGATAATCCCACCGATGTCCCACGAAAATCGTCCGAAGGAATTCTTAATATGCGACATCCTGCCGAACCAATCCTTATCGGGCGGTTCTTCTACTTCATAACGATGATTTCCTTGTCGAGGCATTATTTTTCTTCCAGCTTCAAACTCAATCCCAAGCGTTGATGTGTTGAATTATTTGCAGAATTCTCACGTTCACCTTTGCCCCAGAAACGAGGATTTCTTTGATCGTCTGTCCATTTTCGAGCGGAATCTCTGAAACATGGATCAAACCTTCAAGCCCTTCCTCGAGACGGGCAAAAGCACCGAAAGAGACAATCGTAGTGACGGTGGCAGGAACAATATCATTGATCAAATAACGGTCCCGGACCGTTTCCCAGGGATTCGGTTGAAGCCGCTTGAGGCTGAGCGCTACTCTGCAGCGTTCCGGCGACACGTCGATCACCATCACTTCCAGATTCTCGCCTAACGAAACGATATCAGCCGGGTGTACCACGCGGCCCCAGGAGAGTTCTGAAATATGGATTAACCCTTCCACACCTCCCAGATCAATGAAAACACCGAATTCTGTAATGTTTGTAACGTCGCCAGTTATCTTCTGACCCACAGACAATTCACTAAACAGCCGTGTCCTGCAGCCCGACTCTGACTTTGCTGCTCGCTCCGAGAAGACGACCCGTCCTTCTTCGGGAACACATTCAATGACCTTCAAATCCAGAATCCGGCCGATGTAGGTGGCGAGAAATTCTGCCCGGCCATCCCCATCGGGATGGGTATTCATATCGACCAAATGAGAGAAGGGGACAAATCCCTGCAATCCCTGGCCTTCCACCAACAAGCCGCCACGGTTGCAGCCTGTCACCGACAGCTGGACGATCTTATCCTGATCATAAATTATCTTTGTCTGTATCCAGTCCGGCTGGACGGTTTTTTCGGCAGCACCTTCACGGTTGTCCATGGAATCGTTTTTCGACACCACCTGCGAGGTTGGTTTTATCGGAACTAAATGCCGTTCCTCATCCGCCAACACGGACGCCCACCAGCCATCGTCATTGGAGTGATTATCCTCACGCGTCATAACCTGTTTTTTAACCACCATCAATCTCCCCCTCCTGGTAAGTTTCCACCCTGTGCTTGAGATTCCATATCAATCATTGCCCGTGCCACCGCTTCCACGGCCACCCGCTGTTTGCGGTATAAATCCGCTTCTGACATGGCCAGCCGGCTTGCCACGTCCCTGACTTTTCTTCCCTCAATGAATTTCATTTCAAGAATATTGTAGAGGATCCATTCAGTAGTGAAATGTCGCTCGCCTTCGGGTTTGACTTGATCCACTGCTCGTTTCAACACGGCGCGCAAAGCATTCGCCGCATTCCCTTCATATTCTTCCGAGGCAGCATCCTGCACGATTTTCAGATTTAACAACGGGGATTGAGTAAGTTTTGGTCCTCCCCAATAATGGTTCAAGGCATCCTTCACCCATGTTGCAACATCCGAATCCGGCTCGAAATCATCGGTCAACAGACTCATCTTGCTGTCATAGCGGCCAGCGGCCCTCATCCTCTGAATTAAATCGACCTGAGGTTCAAGGTCTTCCAATGAACGAAATATCCTTTGCTGCAATTTTCTATCCTGAAGAGCCAGGGTTGCCCGGTTTGCAAGCAGCCACAACGCCTGCCGCTGCTCGGGTTCGATTACTTGATCCGAAATCCGGGCAACGCCAAGAATTCCAAGCAAGGGCGGGGTTTGATCGAGATCTTCTTCGCCCGGTTTTTGCCGCAAAGGCAATACCCAATAACCATCCCAAATTAATTCGCGAGCGGATCCATTCGCTCTTTCAAGTTCGTCGAGAGCCCCGGTCAGGTTTTCTGAATCCTGCAACGGGCGACCCGCTGTAACCAGCAGAGACAAAGAAGCGTCATCCAAGGCTGCAACAAATGCAGAAGGCGCTTGCATATGATCGCGAACAGCTGCCAAAACAACTTCCAGAAATTGGCGCAAATCCCCTTGGGTAAGCAGACGTTCTTCAACATTCTGTAGAAGCTGAACTTGTGCCCGGTCTCCCCCTAAAAACAACCATTTTTCCCAATATGGTGCGGCCAGGGTAATCCCATGCTCAACGAGCAAAATGGTAATCACTACCGCGACCGGGACCGCCGCATTGTATTCAATCCCATATATCTCCACGCCGATTCGGCGAAGGATCGTCATGACTGCCAGGGTAATGGACGCTGCCACAGGTCCGCGCATAATCCATTTGAAAAGGCGACTTTTAATGACGCGGTCAGGCCATGAAACTCCGAAAAAAGCCACCGCATATGCCATGACCACGATCAAAGCACCAACAGCGATATTTATCGCAACCGCAACCATCCAAAAGAAGATAGGGGAATACGCCGCAATGGATGAGCCAAACAATAAATAGGGGTAAGACCCCAAAGCGGGAGCCGTGGCACCGGCCATGAGATAAATCATCCGTCGTCTACCGGAGCGGGTTAACATTCTCTGGTAAGCGCGGATGAAATTGTAACCGGCCCAAACCATGGCCCCCATGTAGAATAACGTGAAAAATTCCGTCCAAATGGTTCTTTGCAAGTGCGGGGCTGGCTGACCATTAAGGACGAGCGGCCCAAGCAGTTTCCCGGTTAAAAGTAAAACCAGGAAGAAGACTGAAACAAAATACATCAAACGGATGGCAACTCTACGGCGCCCCCTGGATGGACGTCCTGCTGTGACCAGGAGGGCATCCGAGAGATGAAGATAAGCTGCTGGAAGGAATACCAACCCTACCCATTGCAACCGCATCAGGTCGGCAATATATGTTGTTTGTACTGTGCTTGCTATCGCTTCGGTGGAAAAGATAATAACCACGCACACCAGAATGACTGCAAACGATCTGGCGACCCGGTCCCGTAAATTAAAGGATAATGCATACAGAAGCAAAGAGAATGCCGTTATAGCAATACCGGCAGTGAGAATTTGGTTTAATGTGATTAACCCCGCCAGAAATGTAACGCCCCAACCAATAAACATTTTTTCCTTCCAAAAACAAAAATACTTTACACCTAATCGAAATACAAAATTGCTTAGATCAATCGACCGAAAAATAAAGCGACATCACGTGTGACATAATACTGGTCGTTATATCCGCAGAATTCATAACCAAGTTTTTGCGCCAACTTAATAGCCGCGTTGTTCTTGGATGGCATTTCCATCACGGCACGCCGACTGCCTCGCTGCAGTGCCCATTGGTGTGCCGCGATGATCAAGGCTGTTGCTATTCCCTTCCTCCGTATAGACTTGGCCACGACTAGATCGGTAATCCAAACCGAGCCTGGTACCAGCTGATCGGTCATCCGCAAATAACCTACCAATTGATTTGAGAGAATCGCAACAAGCGTTGGAGATTTGTTCCAATCGTCAACAAGTGTCTGTGTTTGCCGCGGGTAATGAACCGACACTGTTCTTGGTAGGCGGACCTCTCTCAACAATACATCTATCTCGCCTGCTGAACGGTGGATATCCACCTGCCACACATAATCACTTTCACTGGCATGGTCAAGGGAAATTAGTGTTTTTATATCGGTCGCTACTGCTGGACGAATTTCGATTTCTGGCATGGTTCTTCTACGGACCCCCTGTTACACGAAATGTGATTATACATGGAGGATAATCCCGCCCCTGATTGTCAGTCACAACCAATCTCACCTGGTAATCACCTGAAGGCAATTGGGAAGTATCCCATACACCGATGGGCTGGTCGGGTGAATATTCCCGACCAGCAAAAAATGTTGCCCAATTATCCAATCCCGCTGAAGAATATTCAATTTTATAAAATCCCAGATCATTCACGTCAACAACTCCGAAGAGATCCACAACGCCTTTCAATTCCTGACCAGGCAATGGAGAGGTGATCATGATCTCGTCGGGAGTGCAGCCTGCGACGGATTGAGTTATAGGTCCTGTCCCCACATTGGTTGAGGAAATTGGGGGGTTGATAAAACCGGGAGGAGTGGATGGTTGTGTGGACAATATATTTACCGTCGGAGTAGGTAAGAAAGTAGAGGCAGGCAGGTCAGGAATTAGAAAGGAAGTTATATACAATTCACCTAATAATAAAAAAAAGAAAAGAGCAATCGATGCAACAGCTGTGGACAAATGCCGAAATGCGATTTGTTTTTCCAAACCATAAATTGCGACTTGTGTCTCTCGATAAGCCCGCCAAAGCCAGCGGAAGGAAATTGCAAATCCAATGCCAAGCAAGACATATATCAGGAGTTCGTATCCTGCAAGAAATCGAAATAGCGCCTCCATCCCACCCCATTATTCTAAAGTCTTCGTAAAAAAGATCGAATCAACCTCTCCATTTTGGGGGCGATAATTCTTCCGGCTTCAAGGACTTCCTCATGTGTGGTTATGGAACTGCCATCCAGATTTGCCTTATTGCTAATTCCGGATATCCCAAGGACACGCGTATTGCCGTGTCTGGCTACAGTGACTTCTGAAACCGTGGACATTCCCACAGCATCCGCCCCAATCAGGCGCAGAAACCTCAGGTCAGCAGGACCTTCAAAGGAGGGACCGCTCAATCCAATATAGATACCCTCTCGTAATTCAACGGACGATTCTTTTGCAGCCATCCGAGCCAATTGGTTATATTCACGATCATACGCCTGACTCATATCCGGGAAACGCGGACCCAACTCGTCGATATTTGGTCCAAAAAGAGGATTAAATCCAGCCAACCCTACAAAATTAATATGGTCGGTAATGAGCATCAGGTCGCCGGGCAAGAAGTCCGGGTTCACCGCACCCGCCGCATTGGTGACCACAAGAGTTTCAATTCCAAGGCGCTGCATGACACGAACAGGCAAGGTGACCTGCTGCATGGTGTACCCTTCATAAAAATGGATACGACCTTGCATCACCAGGACACTCAGCCCCTCAAGTTTTCCAATAACGAGACGCCCAACATGCCCAGGGACCGTCGACACTGGCCAATGTGGAAGATCATTAAATGGAATAAAAACAGGGTTTTCAAGCGAATCCGCCAGGCTTCCCAGTCCAGAACCGAGAATCATGGCAATTTTTGGTTTTTCATTGGTTTTGTTTCTTATCGCCCCCGCAATTTCATCGAACTGCGCCAAAGAGAAGTAAGTCTGCATAGTAATCTCGCCGATAAAAATTTGATAAATGCCTAAAGGTATTTTAATGGTCAACGAAGTCTATGGCTAATTATATCAGATAAGCAAATATCGAATTTGTCTTGTGAAGAATTTCACAAGACAGGCACGGCAGAATACTTCCCTGCCCCAAGGCCGAGTTAGGATTGATAAAACCTAGTACCTATGCTATCCTTATTAAAATGTCCAGGACAAGACAATCACGGCATTCAACCGTTTTTGTTGTTGCATTATTTTTTTCCCTCCTATCCCAAAGTCTGCTACTTGGGCCAAACATAAATACACGCCTGTTTTTGTCCATCCCCGCCAATTGGATTGCGTTCGGTGGATGGATGATCTGCTTTTTATTCCTAATCCTATTTTCATCTTTTGTATTTGATCTAAAAAGACTATTTCGGTTAGGAATATTCATTGCCTCAGCAACGATCCTCGTCCTGCTTGGATATCTTTCGTATCAACAAGGATCTGTCAGCAACACCATTTTAACGTTCATATTGGCAGCAGGGTTAGTCTTCTCGGAATTTGAAATACCGAAAATCACAAACCTTGGAATTCAAGATCACCTTTCAATTCTCATTCTCCTTGTCAATGCAATTCTTGGCATCGGATTTATTTTCTATCCGGAAAACCTAATTTCTCCACCCAACAACGGAATTTTCGAGAATATTTCCTTGATTTTGGGGATTTTGTTATTGGGAACGATCGTCATTGGGATTATTTTTCTTAAAAATCACAAATTCATCAACGGCATTTTTCCCAAGGTAATTGCCATTCCCTGGTTGGTGTATACAATCTTCCTTGCGATTAACGTAACCGATTTGGGATTGTTAATCCTGCCGGCTTGCCTTACCCTTTCGCTGTTAACCATTGGAACCATCCCTTGGGAGTTATTCCGTCTCCCGCCTGAAGACAAACTTGGTCATAGGCTCTTCTACGGAATCTCGATCTTAATCATCTTGATACTGGTCTTGTTTTCCACCCTTCTGAATGGCACAGAGGATTTATTTTCGAATTGGATCGCCATCAAAATACAAATCATTAATATTACGGCGCTCGCGTTTAACCTACTTCTGGCTTTTTCCTTCATCCTGATTGGATCAGTAAATATTGCCATTAATTTAATACTCAATTCGTCCTTCCCTAATGAACAGCCTCCAGAACCCACAACAGCTTCGAATAATCGATCCACTTCCTGGGAAAATTCGATAAAAAAGGCGGTCAAGCCGTTAACCGAAATCCGGCAGGATTTTGCCTTAGAAATCAAATCTCAAAATGAAGAGATTTCCAACCTTGCCCAGGAACTCAATAAAGACAGGCATCGATTAACTCAGCTCACATTGCTAAATGATCTTGAACAACAATTAAAACCAATTCTGGACCCACCTGTCGTTGCCCAATTGACCGTGAACACCATACAAAAGGCTTTCAACCTGGACCTGGTCACCGTGTTCACCTACGATTATCCCAGACATGAATTCGTATCATTGGCATCGGCTGGAAAATCGTCAGGGAAAGTGCCGCCGGAATATCGGCAACCCATGAGCAAGGGGCTGATTGGTCGTGCTGCCCGATTGAGAAAGGCGCAATATTCTCCAGATACACGACTTGATTCGGATTACTTTGAATTAGGAGGGCAGAAATTCCTCTCCGAAGCTGTCATTCCATTACATTATCAGGGTTCGATTAAGGGAATGCTCGTGGTTGATTCTGAACTACCCAATGCATTCAGCCTCCTCGACATAGAAACTCTCGAATCGGTTGGGTCTTTACTATTGTCATCCTGGAATAGAAGCAATTACGACGACCGTTTGAGAGAATTGATACGCGCCGGCATTAACTTAACCACTACGCTGGAAACCGATGTCGTCATTCAGGAAATCGCATCGATGGTTCAACAAGCCCTGGCTGCACGATTCGTTTTTGTCGCCATGATGGACCAATTACGAGTTTTTAATCGTACCGCAGCAGCAGGATATGCTCCCAAGATGTTGAACTATCTGGGTGTCAATCTGGAAACGAACATCATCGTTCAAACAATAATAAATTCCGCCCGAGTCCATCGGATGCTCGATATTAGAAAATTAGATCCAAACTCCAACCTGGACAATATCAACCTGCGAGGATTTCTTGGGTTTCCAATAAAAATGCGAGGTCAACGTATTGGCGCCATCATGGCTTTTGGCAAACAAGGGGGGGTGTACTTTTCGGAGGAAGACGAATCGCTTGCCGCGTTGATCAGCAACCAGGCGGCCGCTTCCATCGAAATGACATGGCTTTATCAACAGTTGAGCTCTGCATTCAACACCACCACGAGGTTGTACGATCTCAGCAACACGGTATTAAAAACCGAAAAACTTAATGATGCCGCTGCAGCCGTGGCAGAAGCAGCCTATAGATTCGGGTACGCCAAGATCGCCGGCATCGTCCTTTTCAATCCTCAGAAGGAAATCGAAGCCCAGGTTCAAATCGATGTCGATGGATTGCATTCAGGGCAAAAGCATCCAACCAGCCTAATCAAACAAGCATTAATCAACAACCATGTTGTATCCGAAATTAAGGATCAACTGGCAACCGCTTGTCTGCCTCTTGCCACTCCTCGCCGCCAGTATGGCGTTCTGTGGCTGACCGTTCCTGAAGCGATTTGGCTCAATCAAAGATATTCCGATGATCTGCATACTCTGGCAAACCAAGCGGCATTGGCGCTTGAAAGAGGAATTCTGCTCGTCGAGACTCAGCAGCAGCGTGAGCAAATTCTTTCCGCCTATAGTGAGTTGGAAACGACATACGATCAGACGCTCATTGCTCTTTCATCAGCTGTCGATGCACGTGACAAGGAAACCGAAGGCCATTGTGTCCGGGTGAGTAAACTCACCTTTCACCTGGGAAAACAGCTCGGGCTTCCCACCGACCAATTAAAATCCCTTGAACGGGGAGCTCTTCTTCATGACATTGGCAAGATCGGAATCAGCGACAATATCCTTCTCAAACCCGGACCACTCGATGAGGTTGAATGGCAGGCGATGCGTCAGCACCCGGATTTAGGGGCCAGAATGATCGAGGGAATTCCATTTCTTCAGGATGCAATTCCTGTCATCCGGTATCACCAGGAGAGGTGGGATGGAAGTGGCTATCCATCAGGCTTAAAGGGGGACGAGATACCCTTGCAAGCACGTGTTTTTGCGGTCGCTGACGTTTTTGATGCCCTTACAAGCACCCGGCCCTACCGGCAAAGGGTTACAGTTAACGAAGCTGTTAATCATATCCGCGCACAGGCTGGGGTAGAATTTGACCCAAGGATCGTTGACGCCCTGGCATACCTGGCATCTGAGGGTGAAATAGACCAGTATCTCGCAAAATGAAAAAATACGACCCGCCATCCAAGGGAATGACCGCGCAAGATCAACAACGCCTGGTGTTACCGTTGTTGGTGAGTGTCGTCCTTTTCCTGGTCGTACTTGCAATCTATAGTATCCAATTTTTCTTCACAGGCGATGTCTCTGGAATATTCTTATTTGTCCTTGGCTGCCTTGGGATCATCGCATCGTTAACTCTCTATTACTTGGTCCTTCCGAAATCGCAACTACTGGAGAGATTAAAATGGGTCATTGCGGGTGCCGCGGGGTTGGGATTAGGTTTGATTGCGATATTTATACCCGGGCAAATCTTCAGCATTTTCATCTTCTTATGTTTATTATCTGTGATCTCAATCGCTGTATTAATTGGACGCGAAGCCACTCTCCTGATGATTGCCATCATTACAACTATGACCCTTCTCTCAATTCAAGGTGAGGATAATGACTGGCCGACGATCGTGCAGGCGATAGGTTTGCCGATCGTCATGCTGGCTGTTTCCGAGACAATATTTAGATCTTCCGATGTGTTATTTAAACGAATTCTCAGAATGGGTGAAATCAACGATTTCGCAAGAAAAATTGCTTCATCTCTTGAGACAGACCAGGTGATTCGTTTATTGAGTGCATCCGTCCAGGATGCGCTCGATGCAGACACGTATATTATTGGGTTGGTTGTGGACAAGGATTTCCTTCAACTGGACCTGTTCTACGATGACGGTGATTATTATCCTCCGGAGCGGATTCCCCTATCGGGGTCACTCAGCGGCTGGGTCATTCGGAATGATCAACCATTGTTTCTTCCCGATCTGCGACAAGAACCGGATTTGGAGGATGTTCGATTAAAAATCATCGGAAAAGATAAGGTCAGCTTATCCTGGATGGGGGTGCCTATCCATACTGCGCACTTCAAAGGCATAATCGCCGTTGCATCCTACCAGCCGAACGCGTTCGACAGGATGGATATGCAGCTTCTTGAAAATCTCGCCCAACAGGCTGTTTTTGCCCTTGACAACGCACACCACCACACCGAAGTCGAGTTTCAGTCGCAATTGGACAGTCTGACCGGGGTGTACAACCATGGGTTTTTCCTTAAAGATGCTCGGAAAACAAGGTGATTTAAGACGAACGACCCAGTCCCCCATGAGCATTATCATGATGGATGTGGATTATTTCAAGCAATACAATGATACCTATGGCCATCTGTTTGGCGATACCGTTCTTCAAACTCTGGTGAGTACTATACGATCCCATATAAAGAATACGGATTTCATAGGGCGATGGGGAGGAGAAGAATTCGCCGTGGCGCTCCCTGGGGCAAGTGGACAGCAAGCTTTGATGGTTGCTCGAAGAATTCAATCCACCATGTCCGATATGAAATTAGAACACCAGGAGAAAGGAAAGGTACCGGCACCGACCGTGAGCCAGGGAATTGCCATTTTTCCCCTTGAAACCGATGACATTTACAAATTGATCGATATTGCTGATCAAAGGTTGTATATTGCAAAAGAACGCGGACGCAATGAGGTAGAGCCTGACGAAAAATATTGGGAGGCAACCATTCCACTTAAAAGATGAAAATCCGGGAGAGGCGAAAACCTACCCGGGTTTTTCTTTTTAAACTATTTCTTTTTATCGCTGACGATGGTCTTAATGATTGAAAACATTTCTGCTCTCGTGTGATCGTCACTCAAACAATCCAGGCGACGATTCCAGCAGCAGTAATAACTTACACCTGACGGTTTCCTCCACCGACTTGCTTTATATTCAATTCCTATTCCTGGATTCCCTTTACGGAACCATTTCTGACTTGGTCAAGTGCCATGGTCAGATCTTCCGGGAGAGGCGCCTCAAAGCTCCTGCTGTTTTGCTCCCCAAATAGAATTATCTTTAATCTAAATGCATGCAGAAATTGTCTGCCAATATCTATGGATGAATGCCGGTGACCGTAAATGGAATCTCCAACGATCGGACAACCCAAGAAAGCGCAATGCAGCCGAATTTGATGGGTTCGGCCTGTCAATGGATGAACCTCAAGCAAAGTATGGTCCGTAAATGTCTCCAATGTTTTATATTCACTGACCGCTTCGCGGCCTCGCGACTCATTGACAATAGCCATTTTTTTTCGATGGCTTGGATCGCGCCCGATGAAAGCTTCCACTCTGCCAATAGGTGTGGGAGGATGTCCATCCACGAGTGCCAGGTAACTCTTCTCAACCTTCCGCAATCGAAATTGATCCTGCAGCCAGCGATGCGACTTGTCATTTTTTGCGATCAAGATCAAACCGGATGTGTCCTTGTCGAGGCGATGAACTATGCCTGGACGCTCCTCCCCACCCACGCCTTCCATCTCCGGCTCGTACCCCAAAACTGCATGGACCAAAGTCCCGGAATCGTGGCCGGCTGCAGGGTGAACCACCATGCCCGCAGGTTTATTTACCACCATCAAATCGTCGTTTTCGAACAGGATGTCGAGCGGGATGTCCTCGCCCGTCAACCTGCTGGGAACCGGAGGGGGTATGCGTATCGTGACCATCTCGCCACCCTCAAGAATTTGTCCCGCTTTTTTGGCCGGATTCTCGTTCACCAATACAAATCCATCGGATATCAATCCTTGCAGCCGGGAGCGGGAAAACTCCGGCAGGCAGGTCACCATGAAGCGGTCCAGCCGCTCTGGTTGCTTTCCTTCAAACTGGAAATTCTCCACCCGATCACTCACTTTTTGGAGCCTCTTGAGGCGTGTTCATAGGGGATGAATTTTCAGGGTCTTGGAGGGTTTTCGCCTGCGAGTTCAATTTACGCTCTTTGAGATAAACGCCCAATAAAAGGATGCAAGTCCCGACTGTGATAGCTGAATCTGCCACATTCCATACAGGAAAGGATCCAACGGAGATAAAATCGATTACATGACCAAATTGCAGGCGGTCAATCAAATTTCCCAGCGCGCCTCCCAACTGCAATCCCAAAGCCAGCTTAAGCCACCAATCCTCCCTGGAGACTTGCGGGTAATAATAAATGATCACACCACTGACAATAAAACCCAATATTATAAAGATCACGTTTCCATTTTGAAACATTCCAAACGCTGCGCCTGTGTTATGCCAATACACGATGCGCATATAGGGTAACAACGATTGTAATTGTTCAGGAAGCCATGACTCTGCAAACGACAAGTTCGAACGAACCAGCCATTTTGTATATTGGTCCAGGGCAACAATAAAGCCGGAAATTAAAAACAACCACAAGTAATCACGAAATTTCTGCACACTGTCTCCTATTTTTACTAAATCCAATTGGATTTCTATGTGACATAAACTCTTGGGACACGCGTATTGATATTAGTCAGGATCTCGTAGGGGATCGTCCCAGCCCAATCGGCAAGGTCCTGGGCTGTGATCTTCTCCCCTTCAGATTCACCGATCAACGTGACCTCATCTCCGTTGAAGGCCGAGTCGGTCTCGATGTTGACCATGATCTGGTCCATGCAAACACGCCCGACCTCGGGATATTTCCTGCCCCGAATGATGACGCAGGACTTGTTCGAAAGGTTGCGGAAATAGCCGTCCCCGTAGCCGACCGGGATAGTGACGATCCGCACCGGGTGATCGGACTGCCAGGTGGAGCCATAACTGACCGGGTCGCCGGCACGCACGACCTTGAAATACACCACCCGCGACTTCCAGGACAGCGCTGGCCTTACCATGACCGTGCGCTTTAGAGCAGAGTCAGGATACACGCCATAGAGCATGATCCCCGGCCGGACCATGTCAAGATGGCTCTCGGGAAATTGGAGAATGGCCGCGGAATTCGCCATATGACGGAGCGGCATCGGCAGGCTGTTCCGCTCGTAGAAGCGGGTGACCTCGCTGAATCGCTCAAGCTGCAGGCGGGCATGCGTCAGGTCAGGAGCATCAGCATTGGCAAAGTGGGAGAAGATGCCCTCGACCTCCACGTTCCTGCATTTCAGTGCAGCCCCCTGAAGCGTCTGGGCGCTGTAATAATGGACGCCGATCCGCTCCATGCCGGTATCGATCTTCAGATGGACCTTGGCGCGAATGCCCATCTTCCCTGCCACAGACTCGATCTGCTCCAACCGTTCCACTGAGGAGGCCGTCAGCGCCAGATCGTGCTCCAGATACTGAGGCACCTGATCTCCCCAAATGCCGCCCAGCACCAGGATAGGCGCGGTCACACCCAGCTCGCGCAGGAAAATGCCCTCCTCCAGCACGGCCACGCCGATGTAATCCGCCTGTGGCGCAAGATGGTGGGCCACCTCGGCCAATCCGTGGCCGTAGGCATTGGCTTTGACGACAATCATCACCTTCGCGGGAGCGACATGCGCACGGATCGCCTGAAGGTTCCGGCTGAGCCGCGGCAGGTTGACCTCCACCCATGTGGCACGCACGCCGCTGGTTGTGATGACGGGCTGATGGATTTTCATGGAGACTATTCTAATCGATTTACTTCTTGCTCTTACTCTTCTTTTTCGCCCGATAATCCAGAGTGCGTTTAATATATTCGCCAGCCTCCGGTGTTTTGCAGCCAGTTTCGCCGTGATCAACGTCCACTTTCCCAATCCGTTTTGAAATGGATAAGCACTGTTTGGTCAGTGCCGGCCGAAGGCCGATATTGATCAAGGCGGTATTCATGGCATCCCGGGTTCGATTTGGGTTCTTATGTATATCATTCTCGATTTTTATGAGATAAGGTTCGAAAAAATCATCCGGCAAGGAAGAGTGATCGGCGAGCCAGGAGAGGATCAGCCATCCTGTGCGGCTGATATATTCCTCGGGTGATTTGACCCACTTTTCGGCTTTCTTTTGGGCGAGAGGTGATTTGGCGACCAATTGTGAAAACTCACCTGAAAGGACGTAGTTGTATACCTGCTTAACCCAGGCTTCCGCAAGTCCATCGTCCAGTTTGGACGGGTCTGCCACCTGGCAGGCCAGCAAACAAGCGTCGTAGTTGCCTGTATCCCACAATTCAACGGCCAGTTTGTGATGATTCTTGTTTTTCTTAGCCAAGTCCCGTAATACTGCAAAAGACACTCCAAACATGGGTGGTCGGGCGCCATGACGTGTATATACTTTTCGATTTTGAGCAGTACCGGCATTTTCCAGGGTTGTCATTACTTCAGTAAAGTTCATTTATCCTCCATTCGGATTGCTACCAATAAAGATTACAATTCCATCACTTCCTTGCCCGCAAGTTTATCCTCAATTCGCTCGATCACCAACTTAAGCGCTTTGGGCTGGTGGACATAATCCAGATTATCGGTGTGAATGGTTAGCACAGGACATAAGTCGAAAGCTCGCAGCCATTCATCATAGTAAGACTCTAGGGTATAAAGGTAGGAGTCCGTGATTCCTGTCTCGATATTCCTGGCGCGTTGATGAATGCGGTCCATTAATACTGGCACAGGTGCCTGCAAATAGATGAGCAGGTTTGGAGACGGGAGCGTCCCAACCACCAGGTCGTAGATACGCCTGTAAGTCAGGTAATCCCGTTCCGAGATATTGCCCATCGAATTCAGAGCACGTGTGAAAATGTGGAAATCCTCAAAGATGGATCGATCCAGGATGGCCGAGCGTGAATCATTCGCCGAATCCAGGTACTGTTGCGCGCGATGCCCAAGAAAGTAGACCTGCAGATGAAACGACCAGTCACGCATGCTCTTATAAAAATCCGGCAGGTAGGGATTGTCAGCAACCGATTCGAAATCGGTGCGCCATCCAAGCCGTGCGCCGATACGCTCGGTTAAGGATGTCTTCCCCACCCCGATGTTTCCAGCCACAACAATGATACGTTTTGTCATAGGCATTCCTGTTGAACGAGATGCAGGTTATTCGACACGAACCGGAGCGTAGTCCGCCACCGCCTTCGCCACCTGGCGAAGTTCGAGCCATTTTTGTTCTCGAGGCCGCTGGGCGTGAGGATCACCCAGATCAGGGAAATAAGCCAGACTGGTGAATTGAATTTGACCGGCCTGGCGGCCAATGCAAACGGCCGGGGCAAGGTCGCTGTAGGACTGCTCGATGAGATAGGAGAGGGCGCGCGCAGTCAAACGGGTGGCTTGGATGCGGTCAAAGGGGGAAGGTCTGCCTCCCTGCTGGGTATGCCCCAGAACGCATCGCCGCACATCAAACAGGTCCTGGCTTTCCTTCTCGAAAAGCCGCACCAGAAAATCGGTCGTGTAATACGGATCTGCATATTCACTGCGGACGATCAAACCCAGCCTTTTTCCATGCTCAAATCCATCCACCAGGCGAACGACATCTGACCGCAAATCGTCGAGCGTGATTCCCTCTTCAGGCAGATATACCCGTTCCGCACCGGTTGCCATGCCCCCCATTAATGCCAGATAACCACAGTCGTGACCCATCACCTCGATGACATAACACCTTCGAGAGGCAACGGCGGAGTCCTTCACCTTGTCCACATCGTAGACGATACTGTTGAGAGCGGTATCCGCGCCGATGGTCACCTCCGTTCCCGGGAGGTCGTGATTAATCGTTGCAGGCACGCACACAATCGGACGACGTAGGGAAGGAAATTCCCTCTGCATGGAATGTAAATCATAGGCAAGCCGATACCCTGACCAGCCTCCGATGATCAGCAGCCCATCGATGTCATACCGGGAAAATTGGTCTGAGACACGTTTGAATTCATCCTGAACGGGAAAATCCCGGCTTGTGCCCAATTCAGCACCGCCGCGGTTGACCCAACCGTGAACGCTCATCCAATTCATTTCCTGGATTTCATCATCCAGTAACCCTTTCACCCCATTGTGGATCCCCAGCATCACATGACCCTGGTCAAGCCCCAGGCGGATGGCCACACGGGCGGCGGTATTCATCCCCGGAGCCGGCGCACCCGCATGCATCACTGCCAGCCTGAGTGGTTTCTGGCCTTTTTCGGGTGGTTGTGGATGAGCCCGCAGGAGTGTATTTAGATTGTTGTACGACTCCACAAATCCACGTCCACGCAGGGACATGGCTTCCTGATAGTTTTGCTGTTTCAATAAGTCAATCACCTGGTGGGTTTTCTGGACATTCTCCATCAGCGGGGAGCTGACCACGCTGTTGCCACGCAAGCCGATTAATTTGGGTTCGCTGTCCGCGGGTGAATTTTTCAATTCCTGGACGGCCGAATAGCCCAACATCGTGCTCATATTCCTGTCAAAGGCGCTGGGAGCCCCTCCGCGCTGAACATGCCCGAGAATGGTTGTGCGTGTGTCCTCCCCCAGGCGCTCGGTCAATACTTGTTTGACATAGTCACTGGTAATCAGGTTCCCATTGCGGTCTGTCGCCCCCTCCGCTATCAGGACAATATTATGCCGTCTGCCCCCTTTGCGACCAGCTTTAATCCTGTTGCAAAGGGCATCCTCCCAGCCTTCACTAGGGGGATTCTCAGGGATCAAAACCCAATTGGCACCAGTGGCCAACCCGGCCATGAGCGCGAGATAGCCGCAATGCCTGCCCATGACTTCGACGACGAAGCTGCGTTGGTGGCTGGCAGCGGTGCTGGTGATGGCGTCCACCGCCTCCACGATGCGATGCAAAGCCGTGTCAGCCCCAATGGTCATATCCGTGCCGAACATGTCATTGTCAATGGACCCGACCAGGCCTGCGATGGCAAGATGCGGGTGCGCCTTGGCTTTCTCCTTGGACAGGAATCCTTCTTTCACCAGCTCCGACAACAATTCATCCCATTCCTGTCGGAAAACATTGGCACCCGTCAGGCTTCCATCCCCGCCAATAACCACCAGTGCATCAATGCTGTTATTGACCAGGTTCAAGGCAGCCTTTCGGCGGCCTTCACGGGTTCGGAATTCATCCGAGCGCGCTGAGCCGATGATCGTGCCACCCTGCTGGAGGATCCCGCCCACATCGTCCCAGCCCATCTTGCGGATATTTTTTTCGCCCTCCACCATTCCCTGGTAACCCTCGTAGATGGCAAAGACCTCTAATCCGGAATTGATGGCAGTTCGGATCACTGCCCGAACAGCCGCATTCATCCCCTGCGAATCGCCCCCGCTGGTCAAGACACCTAAATTATGAATACTCTTCTCAATCTTTTTCATTTGTGGTTTATCCTTGATTAAATTCCCCACTAGTATAATGGATAATTTTCCCGGTTGGTCGGTTAAAACAAAAAGGGCGGGATCGCTCCCGCCCTAAATCGGCAAGCCTCAACACTCACTATAACCGCAGGCGTAACATTTACGGCAGCCTTCTTCATTGACCACGGCTGCCTCCCCACACTCCGGACAAAGGTCACCAATTCTGTGTTGAACCAAGGAAGGAACCGGTTCCGGATCATAAGCCGTACTGTGACCGTTTCCTCCATTACCATTTCCATCCTCGGTCATGGATTCTTCTTCCACACGATGCCAATCCTTCCCATTAAGGTACTCGGCAAGCACCTGCCCGACACCATCCGGGAGTGACCTGACCCTGTTCGGGCCAAAACCAAGCGATCGTCCACCGCCAATACCGGTCAATTGACGGACAATTTCCAGCAGCCTGTCGCGTGGGGTGATGGGCGATGAAAGCCGTAAAATATAGGAGATTAATCGCCCAATGGCCTCGGAGACTGCTGCGGTTTCAGAGCCAGCCTTTGCCGTGTTGATGAACACTTCAAAAGGCTGTTCTCCGCCATTCTCATTGATCGTAATGAACGCCTTGCCAAGCGGCGTTTCAATATTATAGGTCTCTCCGTGCAAAGACCGCGGTCTCGGTTTCTTCGATTCTGCCCAAATGACTGTTTGTGCATCCATCTCTTCCCCCCATCCATGGTTTCCTCGGTTTTTGGTTCACCTGTCCAAGTGGTGTCACCTGGTTGTTTCTTTTCCAGCGTAGCCTTTGTTTCCAAAACGACCTTGTCGCGTGAACCAGTGACGTATACTGTAATCCCCTTGCATCCAAGCTCCCAAGCCAGCATATACGCTCTGGCAACATCCTCCGGCGTGGCATTTTCAGGGAAATTTACCGTCTTCGAGAGTGAATTATCGACAAACGCTTGAAGGGCTGCCTGTGTCCGAACATGGTCTTCGGCGGTGATATCGGCTGAAACCACAAAGGTTTGCCGGATATGCTCCGGCACATCAGGAATTCCCTGGCAGGAACCTTCTGCCATCACCCGTTCAATTATCTCCTGCAACTTTTCCTCGCCCAACCCGGTCTTGCGCAAAGCCTGCTCGAAGCGTGGACTGGCGTAGGTCAGCTGAAGATCCTTGCCATTATCGTTGACATGGCGGATATAGGCCAAGGCAAAGACGGGCTCACAACCATAGCCTTCACATCCTGCAACGGTCGCGATGGTCCCCGTCGGAGCAACCGTAGTCTGGGCAGCATTTCGGATTCCATGGGTGCGAATCCCCAGTTCGACTTTTTTCCAGTCCACCTCGGGGCGATCCCAATCTGTGGTGTATTCGATAATGGAATGAGGTGCCTCCCAGGTCATCTGGTCCGGGTCATAAATGGATCCCTGAATGGCAGGGAAAGGTCCGCGAGCTTCGGCCATATCGATGCTGGTTAACATGGCATGATACCGGACGAATTCCATCACCAGTGCCCCGAACTCCTGTCCCTCGATGGAGCCGTAACGCACACCCTTGTGGTACATCAAGTCAGACAAGCCCATGATTCCCAATCCGATTCGTCGGGCCCGGTGAGCGGCTTCCTTCAATTGCGGTACCGCCGGGACGTAGGCATTCGCCTCCACCACGTCATCCAGGAATCGGGTCGATAATGCAACGCTGTGCTCGAGATCATCCCAATCGACCAGTCCATCGGGTCCGCAATGTTCCGCAAGATTGATCGACCCCAGACAGCAGTTTTCGTAAGGACCAAGCCATTGCTCTCCGCAGGGGTTGGTCGCTTCCAGGGGGTAAAGGTGGGGAACAGGATTATCTCGATTGGCGGCATCCAAGAAAAGCATTCCCGGTTCACCATTATGGTGGGCCTGATCAACAATCTTATCGAATAATTCCCTCGCCCTGATTGTTTTGTAGGTCCGAACAGGAATGCCATCCTTCTCAGCCTGTTCAAGTGTTCCTTTGAAGCGGCGATAATCCGGTGAGGTGATGTCTGGAAACCGCAAGTCCCATTCCGCATCGTTCTTGACCGCTTCCATAAAGGCATCCGTGATTCCCACGGAGATGTTGAAGTTCGTGATGGCGTTTTCACTGGTTTTACAGGTAACAAACTCTTCAACATCCGGATGGTCCACGCGCATGACCCCCATATTGGCACCGCGTCTGGTTCCGCCCTGGGCAATTTCGCCAAAGGCATGGTCATAGACTTTAAGGAAACCGATCGGACCGGTGGCCTGTCCGGCGGATGATTTTACCAGCGAGCCCTGAGGTCGAAGGCGTGAGAAGGAAAATCCGTTCCCGCCGCCGGTCTGCTGAATTAACGCAGCATCTCTGAGGGTCTGAAAGATACCCGCCTGGTCGCGGCCCATATCATCGGAAATGGGTAGCACAAAACAAGCCGCCAGCTGCCCCAGGGGGGTCCCCGCACCGGTAAAGGTCGGGGAATTCGGGAAAAATTTTCGGCTGGTGAGAAGCGTATAGAACTCACCCGCCAACGTGATCACATCCGTTCCCCACTGCTCTTCAACTTTCGCAATGTGGTAAGCAACGCGCCAGAACATCTCCTCGACGGTCTCAGCCGGATTGCCGTCATCGCCTCTGCGAACATATCGGCGAATGAGCACCTGCCGTGCATTCTCGGTTAATTCGACCTTGGGCAATCCCTTGGGCATGGGAGGGGTTGGCAGAAGGCCATGCTTGTTCTGGGCGGTTTTTATCACCATCTCGCTTCTCCTCTAAAGACTGGGGTACCTATCACTAAGCCTGATAAAACGACATTGCGACCTGTTCTCAAGCGGGACAATTAATTCCGTTATTGTCCTGCTGTGAAGTGGCCGCAATTAATTAGCTTTCGAGCAGTCGATCAATTTCGCCGCGAATTGAGCGAAGATCGTGCAATCGCAGGTAAACTATGGCGTAACGTATATACGCAATCTGATCAAGCTCTTTTAATCCAGCAATCGCCAGGTCCCCCACCACCCTTGAGGAGACTTCAGCCTTGCCCATTTTCTGCAGTTGCGATTCTATCTGTCCGATCAATCGTTCAATATCCGCAGCAGATACGGGACGCTTGGCACAGGCGATGCGGATCCCACGCGCCATTTTTTCACGGTCAAATTCCTCGCGGGTTCCATCCTGTTTAACGATTAATGGAGTGGAGAGGATGGGGCGTTCGTACGAACTGAAGCGCTGTCCGCACTTCAGACACTCACGCCGCCTGCGAATACCGCCATGGCTGTCGTGGGTTGTATCGAGCACTTTTGAGTCGTCATGCTGACAGTAAGGACACCGCATATGGCCCTGATCATAGATAGAACAGATGTTGCCGCCATATATGGCGGTTTTGCAATAAGAATCCCCTATATCTTGTGCAAACTAAGGGCATTCTAACATACCTAGATTTGCTTATCAAGAGGACTAAAGGGTGATTAACCTTAAAGTTTTCTGAGCCGATTCAGGAAACTCACAAATCATGCTTGAGTTGCTGTCTAAAAGTCCTGCAAACAAAATCCAAAATGTATCGATGCGTTTCTTCTGCGTTGGATTGGTGCGGGACATGTCCTGCTTTCAGGCTTATCCCCTGCCCGTGAGGCAGGCGATTTATTAAGCGCTCAAAAGAACGAGGATCGAGCGTACTATCTCTTGATCCGTAAATCACCAGAGTTGGAGTATTGATGTTGGGCAAATAGGGCTCGAGGTTACGAGCTGTAAACGGGAGCTTGAAAATTCCCGGTGCCGCCTGTCGATAATTCTCCGCCATTTGCTTGCGGATTTTCTGCGGAAGGTCGTGTTTAAGCAAATATCTACCGGGGTTGAGAAAACTGGTCGCCTCGACCATCCAGTCATAGAACCATCCTGGGACACGTCGTCGGGCAGCCGCAGCGATCATGTTTTCGCGATAACCCAATCTCACCAGAGCAGGAATCTGATCCGGAGAGAAAAATGGATTAATCAGAATCATCCCCAAGATTTGATCCGGATAACGCAACGCATATTCCAAGTATCAGGTAGCCTCCCATGGAATGACCGACAAGGATGGGAGACACAGCCAACTCAAGGCTGCGAATCCATTCCACCAATGTATCGAATACATTTTCGAGATGATAATAGTCCAATCCTTCAGGTTTGCAGGAATCGCCATGCCCCGGCAGATCAAGGGCAATGGTTTCCATTCCTGCATTTTCTTAATTCGAATGCAAGATCGGACCAATCCTGCAAAGACGCCGCAATACCATGCACCAGAATGACAGGCTGCCCGTCCCCCTCCCGGATAAAATTTAGGTCGCAAAAGTTATTGGGGGTGACTCTGTTCATACCGTCTGGCAAATTATCACCTGTGTAAATCCATCCAAAAACAGATTTCCTTTTGCATCAACTGCTCTGTGGCTTGCCAACCATAACCAAAAAAATAATTAATGCCAACAACATGAAACCAAGATGGTATCCATCTGCATAGTGTAAATAAGTTGACTGTTGTTGTCAATTTATTAATACATTTCTCATTTTACAGGCTATAATGAATTTCAAGATAAGGAATATTTTATGCCCGATCAACTTACCTGCCCCAATAAGCCATTTGAAAATTGGACATCCATTGCGGGAGAATGCAAATTCATCGTGCGCACGGAGTCCGGTAAAGGGGCAGAATCCGTCAAGAATGCCGGGGCATCAAATTCCTCGAAAAAAGAAGTCAAGCCGTCGGATGACACAGCAATACTCAGCATGGAAGACCATCTTAAGAAACCAAAATAGACCAAGGTTATTCATCACAACTCGCCCTGCCTTGAAGCAGGGCGAGTTGCTTAACCTATTTTCCCCTCACCTCAATCTTACCTATTCCATCTGGCATATAATCACAACATGAATGCCCGATGCAAGCTAAAAGCCCGATTGCTCCCAATAATCCTCATTCTACTTTTTTTTATGCAGATTATTGATCCCTCGCGAATTTGGACCTCCCTGCTGGTCGGCTTTGGAGGAGCCTGGTTGCTGGCTTACCTATGGGCGCGTTCGTTGTCCACGAGTATAAAGATTTCCCGCGAGATGCGGTTTGGGTGGGCGCAGGTGGGAGATCAGTTGGAGGAGCGGTTCACCCTTGTCAACTCGAGCTCGTTGCCGGCGACCTGGGTGGAGATCTCGGACCAATCCACAATGCCCGGATATTCAGCCTCCTTGGCGACCGGTGTGGATGGAGGCAGCACCAGCCAATGGGTTACAACCGGGATATGCAAACGGAGAGGGCTATATTGGCTTGGGAATACAAGGGTTTTTACCGGAGATCCACTTGGGATCTACGAAGTGACCCTGGAAGATCTGGCGCGTACGAACTTGATCGTCATGCCCCCGGTTATTCCACTTCCGCAAATCGAAATCACGCCAGGGGGGTATCTCGGCGAAGCGAGACCGCGGCCAAACGCGCCGGAACACACGGTCGGGGCAGCCGGCGTTCGAGAGTACTCTCCTGGCGACAGCCTGCGAACCGTCCACTGGAAAACTACCGCGAGGAAAGAAAAACTATTCGTCCGACACTTTGACGGCGCACCTGCCGGGGACTGGTGGATTCTGGTTGATCTTCAAAACGAGGTGCAGGCAGGGGAAAATGAAAACTCGACCGAGGAACATGCCATTATCCTGGCTGCATCCCTGGCGGATAAAGGTTTGCGTGCCAGACAGGCCGTCGGACTGGTCGCCAGCGGGAATGACCTGGTTTGGATTCCGCCGCAACCCGGGGGAAATCAGCGATGGGAAATTCTGCGCGCATTGGCAACCGTATCGCCGGGCTCCACTCCCCTGGCTGAATTGCTGGAGCGGATTCGCCCTATTCTCAGCAAGCGATCAAGTCTCCTGCTCATAACGCCAAACATTAAATTCAGGCTGGCTTCAAGGCTTGGTGAAATTGTCGTGGCGGGGGATTGTGCCGACAGTCATCCTCCTTAACCCTTCCACTTTCGGAGGAGTTGGTGATGCAGGTGGATTATCATCGGCTTTGGGAGAGATGGGAGTCTCGAGGTATATCATTGAAAAAGGCATGCTCGATAAGCCGGAAGCCAGACCAGGACATCTCGGTCAATGGGAGTGGCGGGTTACTGCCACCGGGCGTGCGGTGCCTGTTAAACTGCCTGGGGATTCAGCCTGGAGGAGGCTGGCAGGATGAATTCGAAATTCAACCGGCTCTTGCTTGCGCGGTCCTTTTGGCATACTACTTTCCTTCTGGTGTTATTATTGCTTTTTATTATTGGGGTAAGTGCCGCCGTCAGAGGTGGACTAACCTGGTTGTTTGTGATTTCTGGTTTATCAGGAGCCATGGCAGCCCATGCCATCTCTTTTACTCGAATAAGAAATTGGCAGGCCGGTGTACTCCTCGTAATTTCAGGTTTTATGGGTATGGTTATTTTTATCGCACGCCTGGGCGAGCTCCTGCCTCAATTTATTACTTCTCTAATTGTTTTACGAACTCAAATCATAACATGGGCAATATACCGCACCCCATTCCCCGATTTACTGTCATTGGGACTTACACTCACGGACTTGTTTGAAAGAGTGATCGCCCTGTTCACCCGTGTCTGGATTTGGCTAACTGGAATTCAGATGGGGGCAATCCAAAATGACCCTGTAGCACGGGCATTCGCTTGGGGTCTCGCAGTGTTCCTATTAGCGGCTTGGACGGGGTGGATGGTGGGACGGACTCGAAATCCCCTGGCGGCTTTCGCCCCGTTAATAGCTGTACTCGCGATTGTCGCAGATTACACCGGGGAAGGGTTTAATGCTCTCTGGCTCCTGTTGACCGGTGTATTGATATTCATGGGCTTTACCCGTTATGATTCCAACCGCATCCGCTGGCAGCGGACCGGCGTTGACTTCTCCGAGAGCATCCCAATAGACACCGGAGTGGCTGTTGCAGTGCTCACATTTGCGTTGGCAGCGCTGGCCTGGATCACACCCTCTTTTTCTGTGCGAGCCATGGCAGAGACCCTTCGAGATTTTGGAAAGAGCCAGGATGAACTTGCGGAATCTTTCGGGCTTCAACCTGCTCCTGAACCTCCATCAAATTTCGCGCCGTATTTAGCCCCTCGAGGACTTCCCCGCAGTCACCTGGTCGGGTCCGGTCCAGAACTAAACCGCCAAGTTGTTATGTCTATCCGCACAGGAGAGCTTCCTCCCCAACCTCCCATTTCGGATCTGCCTCCCGCACCCCGGCACTATTGGCGCAGCCTGACCTACGACCTTTACACAGGGTATGGCTGGCTAAGCAGCCCCGTGGAAGTCCACACCTACAAATCGGATGAACCACTTTTCGAAATCAGCCCTGAAGGTTTTCACCTTATCACTCAAGAGGTCGCGCTTTATAAAGATCTGGGGGGACAATTGCACTGGACGGGTCAACTGGTATCGGTGAACCAGGACTACGAAGCCGCCTGGCGAAGCCGCCCGCCCAACCTGATCAAGTCTGATCCGTTCATCGGGATGGATCTTTTCGGTGCGATCGGTCCTGCCGAATCTTATACCGTCACTTCGCTGGAAGGCGTTCTTTCTCAAGATGTACTTCGCTCACCCACCAACCCTTATCCCCCCTCGATCACTAAGTTTTTGACACTTCCAGATTCAGTCCCCGAGAGAGTGCTGACCCTGGCGAGGGAACTTACAGCCAACGCATTAACTCCCTACGACCGGGCTCAGGCCATCGAGACCTACCTGCGGACCAGCTATCCCTACACCCTTGATGTTCCTGCTCCCCCCGTGGGGAGAGATGTTGCTGATTTCTTTCTCTTTGACCTTAAAAAGGGTTATTGCGATTATTATGCGACCGCCATGGTTGTTCTGGCGCGAGCGGCGGGGTTGCCAGCCCGATTCGTCAGCGGCTATGCCAGTGGCACGTATGACTCCTCCAACGCTCAATACATTGTGACAGAAGCCAATGCCCATTCCTGGGTAGAGATATTTTTTACAGATATTGGCTGGGTGGAATTTGAACCCACTGCCGGCTTGCCCGCCATTGATCGTCAGAATGAATCCTTGCTTCGACTGACCGACTCCCTTCCCCTCGAACAAAATGGTGATTCCACCGGGACAGGATTGACCAATAAAGTGCGTGACTTTTTTGCGAATCTCGGCATCGGGATCCTCTTTCTTGGGATAATCTCCTTTTTCGCACTTTGGCTCGAATCCGCGATGTTGTTGCTTCAGCCAGTTCCAGTCAGTCTCACACAAATGTTCAAGCGCATGGAAAAACTAGGAAGCCGTTTGACAGGCCAAGGAACAGGCGAGACGCCCTATGAATACGCTGACAGACTCAAATCAAGGGTGAATTCCAGCCGCACTCGACAGGCATCGGGGACCAGTTCCACGATCAGGGAGATTGATCTAATCACAGATTCATACGTTATATCGACATTCAGCCAAAATCCTATCCAACGAAAACATGTCGCCTTGGTCATCCATTCATGGAGAAATCTGCGTCTTAGACTGTTGATCGAAATTTTCCGCTCGTCAATTGGTATTCGAAAAGGTTCTACTGATCATAATCACCTATGACCGAATTTTATTAGAATTTATTACTATCCGAATGACAATCCAAAGTGATGGTAAGAGAAGGTTGTATAATTACCCGATAAGGAGATTGCCATGAAAAAGAATTACTTCGTGTTTGTTCTAATCTTAATGACCGCTATGCTTTTGAGTTCCTGTCGTGGTGCTGAGCCGACCCCGGGGGTGACCACGGATGCCACATGGGAAAGAATTCAAAACAATGGGAAAATCGTGGTTGGCGTATCCATGGATTATCCACCATTTGAATATATTGATACAAATTTCCTGGCGGACGGTTTCGACATCGCGTTAATAACTGAAATCGGCAAGGAAATAAACCTGCCCATGGACGTGCGCAACTACAGTTTCAACGGATTGTACAATGCCTTACAGACAGGCCAGATTGATATCGCCGTTTCAGCGATCACGGTAACACAGGAACGTGAGCAGGTCGTTCTTTTCAGTGATGTTTATCTGACCGATAGCGCTTCCGTACTTGCCCCCCCTGGCAGCTCGCTCGTCATCACCCAGCCAAACCAATTGCCAGCCTATCGTGTGGGTGTTCAACAAGGCACCGTTTTTGACAGCTACATGACAAAGAACTTCGTCGAACCCGGTCTGATGCCTGCCTCCCAATTATTCAGATTTCTCAAACCTGATGACGCGATTGCCAACCTGGTTGCGAACCAGATTGACCTCGTCCTCATGGATACACCATCCGCACAAGTGTATCTACAGAAGAACAATTTAAAATTGGCAGGTACCGGTGTTAACCCTCAACGCTATGCCATTGCCATGCCTCTCAATAGTCCGACACTTCAAGCCACTATCAACGAAGCGTTGAAAACTTTGAACAACAATGGCACCTTGGGAACCCTCGTCAAGCAATATCTCAATGTCGATCCCAACACCGTGCTTCCTCCCAGCTGCGTCGACGATATGGCGTTCGTCACAGATGTCACCTACCCGGACAACAACATGACCTCCCCGCCTGTCCTGACTCCAGGCCAGGTTTTCGTCAAGACCTGGAGGGTCAAGAATACCGGGACATGCTCCTGGGTTCCGGGGTATCAGTTAGCCTATGCTTATGGAAATACCCCTGCTGCGCAAATGGGAGGTTTGCCGATACCGGTCAATTCGACCGTGTCACCCAATATGACCGTTGACCTTTCGGTAACCCTGACCGCCCCTGCTGCAAACGGGACCTATCAGGGATTCTGGCAGATGAAAAATGCCAGTGGGCAGGCTTTCGGCCAGACTATTTGGGTGGGCATAACAGTCGCGGATCCCGCCAAACCCACCGCTGCCCCGGTACCGGCACCAGTGATCACCACCTTTACGGTCACACCAGGACAGATCCAGTTTGGACAATGTGTAACTGCCAATTGGGTCGTTCAAGGATCGGTGGATAGAGTCGTGTTTGAACGTAATGGGGAAGATCTCCTTCCTTATGCACCCGTCTCTGGATCTTACACCGATTGTCCATCAGTCTCAGGTCAGATGGAATATGTCCTGGGTGCCTATGGTCCCGGCGGGAATCAATTCGCGAGTGTCTACATCTCTGTTGCTGCTCTGCCGACCCCAACGCCTGAAGTTGAGATTAGTCAGCCTATTGCAACGATAACTCCGTAATTGCAAGAAGCTGCTTCTCTAACTGGACAAAGTCCTTTGACAAATAAAAAGAACAGGATGTAAAAAATTAATTGATAGAGAGCCTTGCAGCTATCAGGCTCTCTATCAATTTTTATATTCCATAAAAGAAGTTCTAAAAAAGAGATACTGCGATTGCTATTTTCCTAATATAATGAAACAACATAAGAATATTTCTTTACCATAAGAGAACCTGGAAAGCTTCAATTCTAAAAAATCGTTACAAAAGGTTTGGTGATTTTCAATCTTCTGAACTATGGTAATCAATCCTTATGCCTTAGCGCTGATTATAAGTGGTCTGACAAGCCTGGTTCTTGCACCTGTGGTCTGGCAGCGAAAGCTGGTCCAGGGTGCAAGATGGTTTTCTCTCTTATTGGCTTCGGTGGGTCTTTGGTGCCTGACGTATGCCTTCGAAATACTATCGGTTTCTCCTTCTGTAAAATTAAATTGGATCAACATTGAATATATCGCCATCGTGTCACTTGCCCCTCTATGGTTGATGTTTTCTTTGACCTACACCCATAGAGATAAATGGACATCGGATTGGTATCGATACATAATATGGATTATTCCTTTCATAACCTATTTACTGGTAATCACCAATCCATATCACAATTTTCACTATACGAAAATCGAATTTTCAGCGGAAATTCCAGGCGTTCAACTGGAACTCACGCACGGCCCCGCCTTTTTTATCTTTACTGCCTACAGTTATGTCCTACTAATTATTGGCACGATCGCTCTTGTTTGGGGAATCATCAGTTTCCCTCAAGTCTACAGAAAACAATCTTTGGCGATTATTATCGGTGCATTAATCCCCTGGGTTGTTAACCTTTTTTACATACTCGACCTTACTTCCGGTTATGACCCGACCCCTTTCGCCTTCAGCCTTACAGTAATCATTTACTTCTGGGCTCTCTTTCGGCTTGATTTTCTCAATGTAATTCCGATAGCCCGAGGTATGGTCATTGAAAGCATGAGAGATGGAATGTTCGTGCTTGATCTAAACGACCTGCTCGTGGATATCAACCCTGCTGCGGCCAGAATTTTCGGTCTCGATCAACCGGGTAAGGTCATTGGCAAGCCCGTTGGAGAAATTCTTGTCGATTTTCAAAATTTAGCCACAAAATATCAATCAGTTTTTCAATCCAGGGATGAAATAAGGCTTACCTCCAGATTTGTTGACGGCTATTTTGATTTGGAGATTGATCCTCTAAATGCACAAGATGGAACTCCTGCTGGGCGGATTATCATATTGCGAAATATCACCAACCGCAAGGTCACAGAGGAAGCATTAAAACAATCAGAACGCCTTTACCATACATTAATTGAGACTTTACCAGTTGCGATTTTTCGAAAGAACAAAGAAGGTCGACACATCTTCGTCAACCAGCTATACGCTGAAAACGAAGGTATCCCGGCGGATGACATTCTGGGAAGGACAGACGCTGAGTTGCATTCCCCGGAATTGGCTTCCCAATATCAAAAAACCGACGAAGAGGTTCTAAAATCAGGCGCCCATCTTGAATCTGAAGAGGAGCAGATACTCGCCAATGGAAGGGTGATACCCATCCATGTGATAAAAATGCCCATGATGGATCTAAATGGGGAGATTATCGGCGTCCAGGGAATTTATTGGGACATCACTCAAGTACGCAAGGCAACACTCGAATCTCAGGAGAGATTAAATGAGCTGTCCACCCTCTATGCCATCAGCCAAGCAGCTGCAAACCTTGAATTGGAACCCTTACTCACGGTGGTGGGTCAGAAGATAGAAGAAACCTTTCACGTCCATTCTTCATTCATTGCGTTATATGACAAGGCCAATGAATTCATCAATATCCCCTATATGATCAATTTGGGAGAACGGGTCTCGATAACAGGTGTCCCTTATGGACCGGGTTTTTCAAGCGAAGTGATCAGGACTCGCAAAGCTCTGGTGATCAACTCCGGCGTGGAACAACGCGGGAAGGAACTGGGTGCAGTCTTGGTTGCTGCACAAGAGCTCGGATATCCCAAATCATGGCTTGGCGTCCCAATGATCGTCGGTGACGAAGTGATCGGCGTTATCAGCACACAGGATTACGAAAAAGAAAATGCGTTTTCAGCATCCGACTTGAATCTGTTTAGTGCCATCGCCTCGAATGTGGGGATTGCCATAAAAAATGCACAACTTTATGAAGAGATGCAGGAAGAGTTGTCCGAGAGGAAAAAGACCGAAGCGGATTTGGCTGACAGTCAGGCCCGTCTTCAGGCAATCTTCGCCAACGTCAGAGCAGGGATCGGGGTTTCCCAGGAAGACGGCAAGCTAATCTTCGTCAACGACCGTTGGGCAACTATGTTCGGGTATTCTGCTCATGAATTGTCAAGGAAAACCATCCGGGACATCGGTTACTCTGAGGATAAGGACTCCATCACTGAGGCTTACCGTACCCTGATTGATGGAGAGGTTGAGAGCTTTCAAATCGAAAAAAGGTTTACGCACAAGAATGGGAACCTTTTCTGGGGATCGGTCTCCGCCAAAGCAATCAGGAGGGCTGATTCCAGTCTCGAAAATGTGATTTATGTCATTACAGATATTTCCCTGCTAAAAACCACAGAAGAGGAATTGATCAAGGCAAACCAATTGCTGGTCAGCCAACTCGAGGAAATCGCCATACTGCGGGACAGGCTGAGGGAACAGGCCATCCGAGATCCGTTGACCAATCTGTACAACCGCCGGTTCATGGAAGAGACGTTGACCCTTGAGATCCATCGAGCACACCGCACAAATTCAAAAGTATGTTTGATCATGATGGACATTGACCATTTTAAATCCGTCAATGACCAATTCGGGCATAGGACGGGTGATTTTGTTTTGGAATCACTCGGTCAAATGCTGTTATCATACACCCGCAAATCCGATGTAGCCTGCCGTTACGGCGGAGAAGAATTCCTGATCGTTCTACCCGGCTCGTCCCTGCAGGATGCCGCCCGACGGGCAGAACAGTTCCGAATCAATTTTGAGTCTATACAGATCAGCGGGAAGGGTACAGCGACGAACGCGACCATGTCGATCGGGGTTGCTTGTTATCCTGACCACGGCGATGACGGTGAACAGGTACTTAATCGCGCCGATGAGGCTTTATATCAAGCAAAGGCAGCGGGGCGAAATTGTGTGGTTGTTTATCAGAAAACGGACTGAAAGTTCTTTTCATAGATACCTCTCAAGAACAATTTCCACAACCATCCTGATTAATTCAATCCTTTTTTTTCGCAGATTGCCACAGGATTTCCATTTCTTCAAGGGAAAGATCGGACAGTCGTCTTTCCATCATCCTGGCACCATTTTCAATATGAGCAAAACGCTTCTTGAATTTTCTGTTTGTTTCCCTTAATGCAAATTCAGCGTCGACCCCTTTCCACCGGGCAAGGTTTACCAACGCAAAAAACAAATCGCCGATTTCAGAGGCAAATTCACCTTCGTTGGCAGCACCTCGTATTTCGCCAATTTCCTCCTTGATTTTCTCCAGAACGCCTTCTATCTCAGGCCAGTCAAATCCCACACGGGCTGCGCGATTCTGCATTTCCTGAGCCTGAACCAACCCTGGTAATGCAGCAGGCAGCCCGTCCAGCAGACCCGTTTCAGTCTTCCCAACCGACTCCCGCTCCTCGGCTTTGATTTTTTCCCAGTTCTGAAGCACATCCCCAACGCCTGTGACTTCCACGTCGCTGAAGACGTGGGGATGCCGACGGACAATTTTGTCATGAATCCCGGAAATCACCTTTGTCATTGTGAACTCTTTTGATTCGGATGCGATCTGAGCATTTAGCACAATTTGGAGAAGAAGGTCGCCAAATTCCTCACACATTTTTTCCGCATCGCCCGAATCCAGGGCATCCAGTGTTTCATAGGATTCCTCGATCAGGTGTTTTCGCAAGGTCAGGTGGGTCTGTTCTCGATCCCACGGGCAGCCATCCGGGGCACGGAGATGAGCGACGATCTCATGAAAATGTTCGAAAGATGAACCCCGGGGTAATCGAGGAATCAAGACAGCATAAATATTCTTTCCTTGAATGAATTGCGATAAGTTTTCCAATCTTAAGATCTCAACGACGGGTTCTTCCTGGTCGGTAAACAAGGCTGCCTTGATCTCATGATCAATGGGATACACCGCTGATAGTACATTCGTTATTTCATTGTTTACCTCAAGTTCATCAAATCCCAAAATGACACAAGCTACATCCGGCGGGAATGGAGGGACATGCAGGTTTGAGAATTCCGACGCTGCCACGATGTTCAAAATTGAAATATCCTCAAGATTGAACATGGTCAATGCCTTATTTAGGTTTGAGAGGTGGACCATGCAGGCCTCCGGGATTAAATCATAAAGCGCAAAACGTTATTCGGATGGATGTCCACCACGATACGTTCTGCGCTTCAGGTAATCGGTCGTAAAAGGAATTAGCGCTTTGTGTAGGTGGGAGCCTTGCGGGCGCGCTTCAGACCGGGTTTCTTGCGTTCTTTGATTCGCGCATCGCGAGTCAACAGGCCAGCTTTGCGCATGGTGGAATTCCATTCCCCGTTCATTTTCACCAAGGCGCGGGTCAATCCCAGTTTTACGGCATCCGTCTGACCAGTGACGCCGCCCCCGTTCACCTTGACGGTGATATCATAACCGGTGCGTTCCTGGCCGGTAGCGGTTAACGGTAACAAAATCTCGTTCAAATCCCCGAGCCTGGTGAAATACTGATTCACTTCCTTCTCGTTGACGAGAAATTTCCCTGAACCGTTTGCAACGCGGACGCGGGCCGTTGCTTCTTTTCGGCGTCCAACACCTTCAAAATACTGAGCCATAATTTACCTTTACTCCTTTACTTGCTCGGCAACCTGTGCACCGTGCGGATGCTCGGTGCCAGAGTAGATCTTTAACCGTTTAAGAATTTCCCGCCCCATCTTGTTGTGAGGCAACATGCCCCAGACGGCGGCGCGGATGACCCGATCGGGATGTTGTGCCAGCTGATCTCTCAGCGAAATCGATTTCAACCCGCCAGGATAATTCGAATGGTGGTAATAATGCTTCACGGATAACTTGTTGCCGGTGACGGTGATGTTGGCCGCATTGATGACCACCACACTATCTCCCATCGGAACGCCCGGGGTGAAGGTAGGCTTGTGTTTACCGATCAGCAGCGCTGCGATTTGAGTCGCCACACGACCAAGCGTTTGACCATTCGCATCAACCACGACCCAGTCGCGTTTAATGTCTGCAGCTTTAGGATAATACGATTTTTGCATCGTTCGTGTCTCCAATTCCAAACTTGATCACAATTTCCGAAAATACTTAATACCTTACTTCGACGAGTGTCAATCCAGCCGGAGAAGCCAATCCCGCAGGAAACTTGACCTGGGTCTCAACGGCTTTCTTGAAATCCTCACATCTTATCTTCCCTAGACCCACCGCGACTTGTCCAAAAACCATCCGCCTGACCATTCTATATAAAAAGGCATCGGCGATGACATCGAAGACCAATTGCTCGCCCTCGGTTTTCCAATTCGACATGTCGACAGTCCTCACCGTGTTCCCGTTCTTACTCGGTGAAGAACCGAAAGCGGAGAAATCGTGCGTCCCGATCAGGCATAATGCAGCTTCCGCAAGTAAATCGACATCCGGTGCTGGCCAAATCCGCCAAGCATATCGGTCAACAAGAGGATCGCGTGTGGATTGCACGTACACCCTGTATCGGTAATGGCGCGATTTCGCATCAAACCGCGGGTGAAAATGCGCCTCCACCTTATTGACCGAACCCACAGCGATGTCAATTGGAAGGTTCGAGTTCAGCGCATTGCACAGGTCTTCATCAGTGTGCCTCCAATTCAGGTCCACTGCCGCCACCTGACCTGAAGCATGAACGCCGGTATCGGTACGCCCCGCAAGCAGGATCGATTTTCCGTCCCATCCCAATTTGCGAAGTGCACCTTCAAGGATGCCCTGAACGGTTCGGGATCGCGCCTGCCGCTGACTCCCAACGAATTGAGTGCCGTCGTAAGCAAAGATAATTTTGTAACGTTCCATCTTTTTCTGGCGGTCACCGCCAGGGAAGGCGGGAATCCGCCGTCCAAGAATTTACTCTTCCACGAATTCCAGTACGACCATTTGAGCGCCGTCGCCCTGCCGCGGTCCCAACTTGACGATTCGGGTATACCCGCCTGGACGCTTGGCAAAACGAGGAGCGATGTCGTCGAACAGCTTGGCAACCGGTTGGTTGCTCCCAAGACGGGAAGCGACCAGACGCCGGGCATGAACCTTGCCGGCATCACTGGCTTCACCGGATCGGCGTGCGATCGTGACCAGCCGTTCCGCCTCGCCACGGATCGCCTTTGCCTTGGCAAGCGTGGTGGTGATCCGTTCGTGTTCAAAAAGCTGTTTGATCATCGTGCGGCGCAAGGCAATGCGCGCACTGGAAGTTCTACCTAATCTGTAACCTGCCACCTGATGTCGCATTTCTTATTTACTCCACAGTCGTCTTTTCGTCTTTCAAGTAGCCTTTTTCACGCATTTTCTGGCGTAATTCGTCAAGCGATTTTTCGCCGAAGTTGCGAATCGACATTACAGCCTGGTCGCCCTTGTCAAGCAATTCAAGGACATCTCCCACAGTGGTGATGCCGGTGCGCTTCAAAGAGTTGAAGACGCGAACCGACAGGTCAAGCGCTTCAACGGGCGTTTCAGCCACTTCACTGGTCAACCGGCTGCCCGACACTTCCTTCTCGATGGAAATGGCCAGGGTCTCTTCACTGACACCGGCAATGAAGCGAAGATGCTCAATGATCAGCTTCGCCGCCGTGCTGAGCGATTTCTCAGGGGATACCGTGCCATCGGTCCAGATCTCCAGGGTTAGCTTGTCGTAAGCAGTGCTCTGACCTACACGGGCAGAGGTCACTTCCCAATTCACACGCTTGACCGGGCTGAAGATCGCGTCCACCGGCAGCTCGCCGATGGGCAAACGTCCCCCGCGCTCATTGGCGGGAGAATAGCCTCGACCGCGCTCGACCGTCATTTCAAGATCAAGCTTGGTCTTGTGGTTGTCCACCGTAAACAGATACAAATCCGGGTTGATCACTTCGACCTCGGCAGGCGTGATGATATCCGCCGCGGTGACCACACCTTCTCCCCGGACTTCCAGGTGCATCCGGGTGGTATCCACCCCGTCCAACTTCAGGCGAAGTTGTTTGATTTGTAAAGTCACCTGGATGACATCCTCGCGAACGCCGGGAATGTCGCTAAACTCATGCAGTACATCTGCAATTCTGATGGATGTCACCGACGCGCCGTCCAGCGAGGACAGCAGGACACGCCTCAAGGCGTTCCCAAGCGTGTGTCCGTAACCGCGTTCCAGCGGGCTGATGACAAATTTTCCGTAATTTCGAGCTTCAGCTTCCCGCTCGATCTTGGGCATGACCATGTTTGATAAACCCGTCACGGTTCACCTCTCCCTTTTCAAGTGAAACGGTTCTGCCCGGCTTGGGAATTGCACAGCCAGGCTGATTTTGATTACCTATCGGCGTGAGTAATACTCAACGATCAACTGCTCGTTGAGGTTGCCATCGATCTCAGCCCGCTCTGGTAATCGCTGGACGGAGCCGGCCAAACCCTTCAAGTCCCGGTTCAACCACATGGGCGTGGTTCGTTTTTCAGCCAAATCCCCTAGAACCTTGAAGTAGGTGCTGCCCCGTGATCCTTCGCGAACGGCCAAGACATCACCGGAATCGAGCAGCATCGACGGTACATCCGTGCGGCGTCCATTAACGGTAAAGTGTCCGTGGGTCACCAGCAGGCGCGCCTCGGCGCGGCTGGAAGCGAAGCCCATGCGGAAGATCACGTTATCAAGCCTGGATTCAAGAATCTGGAGCAGGTTCAAACCGGTCAAACCGCGGCGGCCGGAGGCAGTTTCAACATACCGGCGGAACTGGCGCTCGAAAACACCGTAAACCCGTCGCGCCTTTTGCTTGGCGCGCAACTGGCGGGCGTAATCGGACTCGCGGCCGGTGCCTCCCCTGTTGGAACGGGAACCGGTGCGGCCATGCTGACCGGGGGCGAAGCTGCGCTTTTCAAAAGAACAGTGCGGCGTAAAGCAGCGCTCGCCCTTCAAGAATAATTTTTCACCTTCACGCCGGCAAAGTTTACATACCGGACCTAGATATTTCGCCATTGGTTATACCCTCTCAACTTAATCTTACACACGACGCTTCTTCGGAGGCCGGCACCCGTTATGTGGAACCGGGGTCAGGTCCGAGATCAAACGCACTTTGATGCCCATCGATTGGACCGCACGAATCGCAGACTCGCGTCCGGGTCCGGGACCCTTAACGTAGAGTTCGACTTCCTGAATGCCCATGGCCTGGGCAGCCTTAATGGCCTGCTCGGCAGCCAGACGGGCAGCGAAGGGAGTGCTCTTGCGGGAGCCCTTGAATCCGGCGGAGCCAGCCGATCCCCAGGTCAGAGTGTTTCCCTGTGAATCGGTGACCGTCACAATCGTATTATTGAACGAGGCAAAGATATGAACCTGCCCCGAGGATAGAGTGCGTTTGACTTTTCGAGCGCCGCCGCCTGCACGACGTGTGGAACGAACATTTTGAGCCATTTGTCCTCGCAGTTAATCTTGAACTTGAATTACTTCTTGCCACCACGGCGGCGGCCGCGACCGGCAACTGTCTTCTTCGGACCCTTGCGGGTTCGGGAGTTTGTTCGGGTGCGCTGACCATTAACCGGCAGGTTGCGGCGATGACGCATGCCGCGGTAGCAGCCGATTTCGATCAGGCGCTTGATATTGAGCTGTTCCTCACGGCGTAAATCGCCTTCCACCGTGAAGTTCTTGTTGATGTAATCACGCAGCGCGGCAACTTCGCTCTCGGTGAGGTCTTTGATGCGCGTGTCGGGATTCACCTTTGTGGCAGCCAAAATCTCCTGTGACCGGGTCAAACCGACTCCGAACAGGTAGGTCAGGCCAATTTCGACCCGTTTATTACGAGGAAGATCAACACCTTCAATTCTTGCCATGGTTTTTACCCTTGTCGCTGTTTGTGCTTAGGATTTTCGCAGATCACGTACAATCTGCCTGCGCGCTTGACGATCTTGCATTTTGCGCAACGCTTTCGGATGGATGGTGATACTTTCATTGATATTTCTCCTTAAAACAATTCCTGTCAGTACAGCCAAAGTTTGAATTATACACGTGCTTGCGCATTCCGTCCAGAACCAGGTTCTTCCCTCGGTCTCACGGGACAGTCAGGATGAGAGGATCTCCTTCGGTGACCGCGATGGAATGTTCAAAATGCGCGGTCAGTGAGCCATCAGCAGAAACCACCGTCCATTGATCGGACAGAACTCGTGTCTCCGGCGTTCCAGCCAGGACCATCGGTTCAATCGCGATGACAAGCCCGGGGCGTAATTCCATCCCGTGACCTGCCACACCGTAATTCGGCAATTCGGGGCCTTCATGCATCTGGCGCCCCACGCCGTGGCCGGTGTATACGCGTGTTACAAATAACCCACGACTTTCCACAAATTGCTGTATCGCGAAGGAAACATCTCCCGTTCGCTTGCCAGGACGCATCTGTGCAATACCTGCCGCCAGGGCACCTTCCGTCACTTCGAGCAGTTTCTTCCCGATGGAAGAAATCTCACCGACACCGGCAGAATAAGCCGAGTCCGCAACGTACCCGTCTACGAACGTCCCGCAATCCACCGACACCAGGTCCCCCTCTTTCAGCTTACGCTTTCCGGGGATACCGTGCACCAACTGTTCATTGATGCTGACGGTGATGGACGTAGGAAACGGCGGACGCCCGTAGCCTTTGAAAGGCGATACAGCACCGTGTTTCTTCAGCACTTCCTCAGCAGCCGCGTTGAGGTCCGCTGTTGTCACACCGGGTTGTAAAAGTTCGCGAGTGGCTGCCAGCGCTTTGTGGTTGATCCGGCCGGCTTCGCGCATGAGCGCGATTTCCGCCGGTTGTTTCAAATGTACCTGGCGAGCCCAACTCATATGATGTTCTTACTCTTCAGCGCATCCACCAGCAGCTGCGTCACCTGCTCAATGGGCTGCGCGCCATCAACTTTGGTTAGCTTCCCCTGGCGCGTGTAAAACGCGATCAGAGGCGAAGTATCTTTCATATAAACCAGGATGCGGCGCTTGACCGTTTCAGCCTTGTCGTCATCCCGTTGATACAATTCCGAGCCATCCAAATCGCAGACACCAGGCGACTTGGGCGGGTTGAATTTTTCATGGTAAACATGCCCCTGCGCACGGCAGGACCACCGTCCACTCAACCGGTCCACCAAAACTTCCTCGGCGGCCGTGATGAAAGGGACCAGGTCCACCTGCCCGCTGAAGCTTTCCAGCATTTTATCGAGGGCTTCCGCCTGGGCTTTCGTCCGCGGGAAACCATCCAGGATGGCACCGTCGGCACAATCGGGGCGGGAGAACCGCTCCTTGATCATGGCAATGGTCACGTCATCTGGAACGAGTTCACCCTTGTTTATAAATGTCTGGGCGTGTTTTCCAAGCTCGGTTTGATTTTTAATGTTCTCGCGAAAAATATCGCCGGAGGAGATGTGAACCAGCCCTGTCTTCTCGATAAGCAACTTGGCTTGAGTACCTTTACCAGCGCCTGGTGGTCCGAGAAGGACGATGTACTTGGGCATCCAAGTCTCCCTATTTCACGATAATCGAGTCGGTGTACCCATGCAGTTTCAATTCTGCATCGATGTTGGAGAATGTATCACGGACGACACCCACCACGATCAACAAACCTGCGGACGAGGTCAGGAACAACCCCGCTGTCCCCGCAGCGCCGCCGGTAATGGTCTGAAGCAGGAGGCTGATGAGGAATGGCAGGATGGCAACGAGCCCCAGGAACAAGGCACCCACAAACGTGATGCGATTCTGCACCTTGCTCAAGTAGCGTTGGGTTGGAGCACCGCGGTTGACACCCGGGATCTGTGCACCCATCCTCTTCAAGTTTTCTCCGTAGTTCTGTTGTTCAAAAAGCACGGCCGTGTAGAAGAAGGTGAAACCAACCACCATCAGGAAATAAACCAGCCAATAACTCCAGGAACCGCCATTGAACCATTGGACGATGCTTGTGGCGGCATTCGCAACCGTCTCGTTTTCAGCACTCATGAAATAACTGGCCAAGATGGATGGGAACTGAAGCAGGGCACCCGCAAAGATCAACGGGATCATGCCTGCCATGTTCACCATAAGGGGGAACGAACCCTTGACCGGCATGGACATTCGATTTCCGACCCGGCGACCGGGATACATGACGGGCACGTAGCGGCGGCCTTGCTGGACGTAAACGATGGCAAAGATGGTCGCGAGGATGACTAAAAGCATGAACCCCACCAACAACCACCAATACTGGCGGTCGCTTAACAAACCCCGGAAATTATTGGGGATCTGCGAGACGATGCCGGCAAAGATGATGAGGGACAAGCCCTGGTTGCGGATACCAAACTCCGAGATAAGTTCTCCCAGCCAAATCGCGAACATCGTCCCTGCGACCATGGCAGCAAGGATGGCCATGGAGGAAAGAATCAAATCCGGAGTAAAGCCAAAGGAAATCACCTGCCCAAATTGGGCCGCCAGTGAATTGAAAATGCTGATCTGGCCAAGCGCGGACAACGTTGCCATCGGAATGGTCAGGATCAGGGTCCATTTCTCCATCCATTTTCTGGCCTCGGTGGGATTCTCCTGTTGCATGCGCTGCAAGGAAGGAATGATCGGAACCATCAATTGCAGGATAATCTGGGCAGTGATGTAGGGATACACACCCATCGCCAGGATTGAAAACCTGGAGACCGTTCCGCCGGATAGCAGGTCAAGGAACTGGAAGAAGGTCCCGCCGGATTGAGCCAATTGAGCCTGGAGCTGCTCCAGTACGCCGTAGTTAATTCCCGGCACAGGGACATTCGCCGCAAACCGGTAGATCACAAGAATTCCAAGAGTGATCAACAGCTTGCGCCGGATATCTTCTGACTTCCAGAGGTAACGCCATGCTGGCCAACTTTTCTTCATGGATATCTCACTTTAGAAGTAGGATTATTCCAGAGGTTCGACCGAACCGCCGGCAGCTTCAATCTTCCGTTTCGCTCCATCGCTGACTCGATGTACCCGGACTTTGAGAGGCATGGTGATCTCACCGCGTCCGAGGATGACCACCGGGTTGCGCGGATCGCGTAATAGGCGTGCGCCGGCAAGGGCTTCAGGGGTTACTTCAGCCTTTTCTTTGAAAGCGGCTGTGAGCTGGTCGAGATTAACCTCATTGTATTCGACCGTGTTCAGGGGCGAGAAGCCTTCACCTCGGATGAAGGGCAGCCGCCGGTAGAACGGCAGGTTGCCACCCTGGCGGTAAATGTGCCCTCCCTGTCCTGAGCGCGAGCCTTCACCTTTGGTACCGTGACCGGCGGTTTTGCCCTGTCCGGCGGAGATACCACGGCCGACGCGCTTGCGGTTCTTCTTTGAACCGGGGTTGGGATTAAGATCGTGAAGTTTCATCGTTCGTTCCTACTCTTCAACCTTTAACAGGTGAATGATCTTGGTGATCATCCCGCGTACGGCAGGAGAATCATTAATTTCCACTGTTTGATGCATGCGTCGCAAGCCAAGGGCCTTGACGGTCCGTTTCTGAACCTCGGTATAGCCAATCGGACTCCTGACCAGAGTGACGCGCACCGTTTTCTTTTCTGATTTCTTAGGCATGCTTCCTCCGTTCCCAGAATGGAACCAGCTCCTCCACTGCCTTTCCACGCCGGGCTGCTTCCTCCGCCGGGGATTTAAGTTGATCCAGCGCATCGAACGTCGCCATCACGCCGTTCAACACATTCGAGGAGCCAAGGGATTTGGTCAGGATATCGCGCACACCCGCTGCTTCGAGCACGGCACGCACACCCCCTGCCGCGATAACACCCGTACCGGCGGAGGCTGGCTTGAGCAACACCCTCGATCCAGCCACCTTGCCGATGACTTCATGAGGGATGGTTGTTCCAGCCAAGAACACCTTGCGCAGGTCCTTGCGGGCGCGTTCGGACGCCTTACGCATCGCATCCGGCACCGCATTGGCTTTGCCAATACCCATGCCTACTTTTCCGTTATTGTCACCGATCACAACAGTCACGCGGAACTGGAAGCGGCGACCGCCCTTGACCACTTTGGCCACACGCGCGATCTCAATGACACGCTCGTCAAAGGGTTGTTCCTGTGAGGTTAATTCAGTTTTTCCGAAGTCCGACATAGTTTTCTCCACTGGGAGCTAGAATTGCAAACCGCCTTCGCGTGCGCCGTCAGCCAGAGCCTTGACCCGGCCAGTGTAGCGGAATCCGCCACGGTCGAAAACGACTGTTTCAATGCCCTTGTTCTTGGCGCGCTCAGCGACAGCCTTGCCAACCATGCGGGCTTGTTCGATTTTCTTTTTGCCTTTGACCTTCTTGCGCAGTTCTGTATCGATGGTCGAGGCCGACACAAGTGTCCGGCCGTCCATGTCGTCAATCACCTGGGCATAGATCTCACTGGTGCTGCGGAAAACACTCAAGCGAGGTCTGCCGGTTGCGCCAAAAACGGTCTTGCGAACACGGACATGACGCCGTTCGCGAGCTACTGAACGAGAATTGGGAGTCATGGTTTACGCCTTTGCTTTCCCGGATTTACCAGCCTTGCGGCGAATCCGTTCGCCCTTGTAGTGCAGGCCTTTCCCCTTGTAAGGTTCCGGCGGGCGGACCTTGCGGATGTCCGAAGCGGTCTGGCCGACCTGTTCCTTGTCATGACCCATCACCTTCACCTGGCGGGTCTTCAGGTCCACATCGAAGGAAATGCCGGCCGGGGGGTCAATCCTCACCGGGTGCGAGTAGCCCACATGAAGGACGAGAGTTTTTCCATCCATTTCACCGCGGTAACCCACGCCATCTATTTCGAGAATGTTCTCAAAACCCTTGTGGACTCCAAAAATCATATTATTAATAACTGCGCGGGTTGTACCATGCAGCGCGCGCTGGGCGGGGGCATTGGATTTACGGGTGATGTTGATCTGCCCGTCTTCCAGAGAAATGCCAATCAAAGGTGAGAAGGTGCGCTGAAGTTCCCCTTTGGGACCTTTCACGCGGACATTCGACCCTTTCACATCCACCTGCACGCCGGCTGGAACAGCCACTGGCAAGCGACCAATACGAGACACGGCGATACCTCCTGCTACCAAACTTTACAAATAATTTCGCCACCGACACCCAGCTGGCGGGCACGTTGCCCCGTCATTACGCCTTTGGGGGTCGAGAGGATGGCCACACCGACACCGGAAAGAACCCAGGGGATGTCCTGTTTCTTGGTGTAAACGCGGCGCCCCGGGCGGCTGATGCGGACGAGATTGGTCAAGACCGGTTTGCGCGTTCGGCGTTCACCGATGTACTTGATCTTGACGCGCAATACCATCTGCCCCGGCTTCTCGCCCTCCGCGGCTTCCACATTTTCCAGGTAACCCTCTTCCTTCAGGATCTTGGCGATTTCCGCTTTGACCTTGGAGTGGGGCATGGCTACCAACGCCTGACCAGCCATCGCACCGTTACGGATGCGGGTCAGCATATCTGCAATAGGATCAGTTACACTCATGCTATCACCTCTATCCGGCTACCAGGACGACTTCATGACGCCGGGGATTTTGCCTTCCAACGCCATTTCACGGAAGCAGATACGGCACAGACCGAAACGGCGGATGTACCCACGAGGGCGGCCGCACTTGGTGCAGCGATTGCGCACCCGTCCTGCATATTTTCGCCGGGTTTCACGATAAGACATGCATTTCTTCGCCATAAATTATGCTTCCTTCCTGAATGGCATTCCGAGCAATTGTAAAAGGACTCTGGCCAGTTCATCCGACTGGGCGGTGGTCACGATCGTGATCTCGAGCCCTCGAAGTTTGTCGATTTTGTCATACTCGACCTCCGGAAAGACCAATTGGTCCCGGAGTCCAAGCGTGTAATTGCCGCGGCCATCCAGTTTGGGCGAGACCCCTCGGAAATCGCGCACGCGTGGCAGGGCAACATTCAGCAGACGGTCAACGAAATCCCACATGCGCTCGCCGCGCAGGGTCACCTTGGTGCCGATGATCTGGCCTTCGCGAAGCTTGAAGTTCGCAATGCTCTTGCGCGCCTTGGTTTGGATCGGTTTCTGGCCAGTGATGGTCATCAGGTCAGTGGACGCTGCCTCCAACACCTTGGGATTCTCTCGCTTCTCCCAGGCCGATATTTACGATCACTTTTTCGATGCGCGGGATCTCCATGACGTTTTTCAGGCCAAAAGCCTTCATCAACGCAGGAGCCACTTCATTTTGATACTTGACTTTCATTTTTCTCATATTCACGCTCTCCGAAAGCAGGCCTAGTCGATCGTCGCCTGGCAGTTTTTGCAGACTCGATGCACGCCAGCTTCATCGCGAGTGATGCCTACGCGGACGGGCTTGCTGCACTTGGGACATACCAGCATCACATTGGAGATGCTGACCGGACCTTCGTACTTGATGCGCCCAGGATCCATTTTCCGACCGCCTTTGGTCTGCACTTGTTTCTGGTGCTTGGTACGAATATTGACACCCTGGACTGCGATGAGGCGCTCCTCAGGGAAGACATTAATGACTTCCCCGCGCTTCCCCTTGTCATCCTGGCGTCCGGTGATCACTTCTACGGTATCGCCTTTGCGAATTTTGACTTTCATTATTTTCGCTCCTGTGCTGGCTAAAGGACTTCCGGAGCCAGCGAAACAATTTTCATGAAGCCCTTTTCGCGCAATTCACGCGCAACAGGACCAAAAATACGACTGCCCTTCGGGTTTTGGCCATCGGCATCCAGAATGACCGCGGCATTATCGTCGAAGCGGACCGTGGAACCGTCCTCGCGGCGCCATTCTTTCGCGCAGCGGACGATGACCGCCTTGACCACTTCGCTTTTCTTTACCGAACCCTGCGGAGCCGCTGACTTGACGGTGGCAACCACCACGTCCCCGATGCGGCCGTACCTGCGGGTCGATCCGCCGATCACATGGATGACCAGCAGCTCACGGGCCCCGGTATTATCCGCAACCTTGAGTCGAGATTCCTGCTGGATCATGGCTAAGCCTCCACCGTCACGGTCTTGGTTTCCTTCTTCAGGATTGATTTCGACAACCCAGCGCTTTTCGCGTGAAAGCGGGCGACTTTCCACGATCTGGACTTGATCGCCAACCTGGCAGCCCAGCTCATCATGAGCCTTGAAGCGCTTGCTGGTGTGGATGACCTTGCGGTAAAGAGGGTGCCGGTAGGTTCTGGAAATCTCCACAACGACGGTCTTTGTCATTTTATTGCTGGTCACGACGCCAGTCATTCGACGACGAGTATTCATGCTGCACCTTCCTTCTTGACCGGTTTCTGGTTCAAGATGGTCTCCATCCGTGCGATATCGCGGCGGATAATCCGCAGACGGCTGGTATCGGTTAACTGTCCCGTGACCTGCTGGAAGCGCAGCTTCATCAACTCTTCACGGGCGTCCGCCAACTTGCGAGTAATTTCATCGGCGGTCAGGTCAAATAATTCCTTCGACTTCATGCTTTACTCTCCTGCCACCAGATCACGGCGATTGACGATCTTTGTTCTGATGGAGAACTTGTATTGCGCCATCTTCAAGGCCTTCAGCGCTTCCGTTTCATCCATGCCGCCGACTTCGAACATAATCCGACCCGGCTTGACCACAGCCACGTAGTATTCCACATTGCCTTTGCCGGAACCCATGCGGGTTTCAGGTGGTTTGTGGGTATAAGGCTTGGCAGGAAAGATTTTGATCCACACCTTGCCGCGGCGCTTCATTTCACGAACAATGGCGCGGCGGGCTGCCTCGATCTGGCGGGCGGTCACCCAACCAGGTTCCAGGGCCTGAAGGCCGTATTCACCGAAGCTGACTTGCGCTCCACGCAGAGCTTTGCCTCGCATGCGGCCGCGCATCTGCTTTCGCCACTTTACACGTTTTGGCATTAACATAGCAATTTCCTCACTTTGCAGGCTTCTCAGGCGCAGCTATTCGCTGACGTAAACGCCTTCGGTAGCCTCGGCTTTTTCTTCGATTTCCTGCTTCATCTCACCCTTATACACCCACACCTTGACGCCGATGCGTCCGTAGGTGGTCAGGGCTTCCGCGCGCGAGAACTCAATGTCTGCACGCAAAGTTTGCAAAGGGACACGGCCTTCACGCAGCCAGACGGTGCGCGCCATTTCAGCGCCTGCCAGGCGGCCGGCGACTTCGATCTTGATGCCGCCTGCACCCTGGCGCATGGCTTGTTGGATGGCACGCTTCATGGCACGCCTATACGCAATTCGGCGCTCAAGCTGGTCGGCGATATTGTGAGCGACCAGAAAGGCATCCGTATCGGGTGCAGAAATTTCCTTGATGTCAAGGTCGACCTTTTTGCCGACCAATTCCTGCAGGCTCTCACGGATTTTCTTAATGCCTTCGCCTTTGCGGCCGATCAACAAGCCGGGCTTGGCGGTGTAGACGCTGACCTTCACCTTGCCGGGAAAGCGTTCTACATCGATGCGGGAAACGCCCGCCTTGGTGGATGATTTGCCCAGGATCAGCTTGCGGATCTTGAAATCCTGACCGAGCTGTTCGCGATATTGCGCACCCTCGGCAAACCATCGGCCTGACCAGCCGCGGGTGACATTAAGACGAAAACCTACAGGATGTACTTTACGACCCATAATATCTCCTTCGATTCCTACTAAGCGGCGCGCTCGCGCAAAACAATGGTGACGTGGGACGAACGCCGTAATAACGGCTTGAAACGACCACGGGCACCGAAGCGGCGCCACTTGCGGGTGGGAGCTTCATTTGCAAAAACCGTTGCCACAACCAGATCATCGCGGCTGACGCCAAAGTTCTCTTCTGCATTCGCGATGGCGGAAGTCAAGAGCTTGTGCACCGGCACAGCCGCCCGTTTGGGGGTGTAGCGTAAAATATCGAGCGCCTCGTTGGCTCCTTTGCCGCGAATTTGGTCAATGACCAGGCGCACCTTTTGGGCAGGGACAGAGAGATGGCTCAAATGAGCACGATAGTCGGCCATGGCTCTATTCTCCTGCAGCCTTGGTGGTGGTCGTGGCCTTCTCAGCCGTCACATGACCGCGGAATGTGCGGGTCGGAGCGAACTCGCCCAGCCGGTGCCCCACCATGTTCTCGGTGACGTAGATCGGCACATGACGGCGTCCATCGTGAACGGCAACCGTATGTCCCACCATCTGGGGGAAAATCACGCTCGCGCGACTCCACGTGCGGATAACTTTCTTTTCACCGCGCTGGTTCATGGCTTCGATTTTCTTGAGCAGTTTCGGGTCAATGAAAGGACCCTTCTTCAATGATCTTGACATAGTATCGTACCTCGCTTACCTGTTCGGCGCCTAACGGTTGGTCTTGCTGCGGCGGCGCACGATGAACTTATCCGTGGTCTTGTTGCGGCGAGTCTTGTAACCCAGCGTGGGCTTGCCCCATGGAGAGCGGGGACCCGGCTTGCCGATCGGCTGACGGCCTTCGCCGCCACCATGCGGGTGGTCTCGTGGGGACATGGCTGAACCGCGGACGGTCGGGCGGATGCCCATGTGGCGCTTGCGGCCTGCCTTACCCAGCTTGATGTTGCTGTGATCGAGGTTGCCGACCTGCCCGATGGTCGCATAGCACTTCTGGGGGATCAGGCGAACCTCCCCGGAGGGCATGCGGATCTGAGCAAATTCGCCTTCCTTGGCGATCAACTGGGCGGCGGTTCCGGCGGAGCGTACTAGCTGTCCGCCTTTGCCTTCCTTCACCTCAATGTTGTGCACCTGTGACCCTACAGGGATGTTGGAGATGGGCATGCAATTTCCGGTGCGGATTTCAGCCTGCGCGCTGGTGATCACGGTGTCGCCCACCTTCAGTCCAATGGGTGCAAGGATGTAACGCTTCTCACCATCTGCATAGTGCAAAAGGGCTAGGCGTGCCGTGCGGTTGGGATCGTATTCGATCGCAGCAACCTTCGCGGGGATATTCACCTTGTTGCGCTTGAAATCCACAATACGGATGTTTCTCCGCGCCCCGCCGCCCTGATGGCGGACGGTCACACGTCCATAGGAATTACGCCCGCCTTGCCGGCGGAGCGGAAGGATCAGCGAGCGTTCGGGAGTATCCTTCGTAATTTCATCGAAGGTATAACCTGTCATCCCGCGCTGACCAGGAGTTGTCGGTTTATACTTTTTAATCGCCATTACTTCACCCCTTCGAACATTTCAAGGGTCTCGCCGGCAGCCAGCGTAATCACGGCTTTTTTATAACCGGGGCGGCGAATCATCAATCGACGACTCTTCGCCCGGCGCCCGCGCTTGGCAGCGGTGTTGATGATATTAACACTGAGGACCTTCTTATCCAGAAGCTGTTCAACAGCATCCTTGACCATGGTCTTGGTGGCATCCTCAGCGACTTCGAACGTATATTGATTGTGTTTGCCTGTCTGGTAGCTCGTTTTTTCAGTGACCAACGGGCGGCGGAGTACTTCATAAATAGTAGTCATCGCTGTCCTCCTAACCCAATTGGGTCTCCAGAACTTCCAATGTCTTCACGGGCATGACCACTTTATCGAAGCTGAGCAAGTCGCGGACATTGATGTAACCAGCCATGAGCACCTTAGCGTCCTCGATGTTATTGGTGGCACGCGTAACCTTATCGTACTCAACCGACTTTTCAGGAATAAGGACCAGGGCGGTGGAAGTTCCCACCAACTTGGACAGGGATTCAGCCATCAGCTTGGTCTTGGGCTCAGCCAGGATCAATTCGTCCACAAGAATGATGCCTGCATCGGTTGCCTTGACGGTCAAGGCCGACCGGAGCGCGGCACGGCGCATCTTGAGCGGCATGCGCTGTGTATACTTGCGGGGGTGCGGGGTGTGGATTCGGCCACCACCCACCCACTGCGCAGCCCGGGTGGAACCCTGGCGAGCGCGGCCGGTGCCTTTTTGTTTCCACGGTTTCTTACCGCCGCCGGAAACTTCTCCGCGAACCTTGGTCTGATGTGTGCCGAGGCGGGCATTCGCCATCTGGCGAATAAAGGCCTGATGCATCAGGTCCTTGTTGATTGGGGCTTCGAAGAGCGCGGCGGGTAATTCCTTTTTGCCGACCTTCTCGCCTTTCATGTTGAAAATATCAACTTTCATAGTAATCGTGCTCCCATTCATCGCGAAGCAGCTACTGCTTCCGCGCCTCTTTGATCATGACCATGCTGCCTTTGGGACCAGGAACAGCCCCGTTGACGGCGATCAGGTTGCGGTCGGCATCCACCAGGATAACCTTCAGGTTCTGGGCGGTGACGCGGTCGGTGCCCATATGACCGGGTCCGCGTGAACCCTTGTAGACACGACCCGGAGTAGTACCCGCGCCGTGTGAGCCTGGAGCCCGCTGACGATCCGACTGACCATGGGTCGCTTGACCACCTTTGAAGTGGTAGCGTTTGACCGCACCGGCAAATCCCTTGCCTTTGCTGGTGCCGATCACATCCACATGTTCTCCGGCGGCAAACACATCCACCTTGACCGTGTCGCCAACTTTGACTTCGGGGGTTTTGGTGCGAAACTCGCGCAAAAAACGCAGGGGAGGCAACTCATTGGTCTTGAGGTGTCCCAGCTCACCGCCGGTAAGGCGTTTGGGATTGACCTCGCTGAAACCGAGCTGCACCGCCGAATAACCATCGCGTTCCGGTTGGCGCACCTGTGTGACATAACAAGGCCCAGCTTCGATGATGGTGACCGCATGCGCGGAGCCATTCTCATCGAAGATCTGGGTCATACCGATCTTCTTTCCTATCAGCCCTTTCAACATCTCGGTTTTCTCCTTCAAAAAGTTTATTTGAGACTGTCAACCTGGGCTTAGGTTGCATCATCTCCTGGCAGTGAAGTCAATCGGCCTGCTGCGACTCGCTGTATCGTGGAGTCCACGCACAGAACCGTTCTTGCACTGTCCCATCCAGACTGACTGGCCTGACCGATTGTACTCGTCAGACCAGTTAGGTGAACAGACGAAATAGTTTAGATTTTAATCTCGATATCCACACCCGCCGGTAAGTTCAACCGCATGAGCATATCAATGGTCTTCGAATTGGGGTCGAGCACGTCGATCAACCGATTGTGCGTGCGGACCTCGAAATGCTCGTGAGAGTCCTTATCGATAAATGCAGAGCGACGTATTGTAAACCGTTCTATCTTGGTTGGCAAGGGTACGGGACCCACCACTTGGGCACCGCTGCGCTCCGCTGTCTCCACAATCCGTTTGGCGGATTGATCAAGGACGCGGTGGTCGTACGCTTTGAGGCGGATGCGAATTTTCTGTTTGGTCATTTTATATCCTACTCAATGATCTTGGTGATGACACCCGCGCCAACGGTCAGGCCGCCTTCGCGAATGGCAAACTTCGAACCCTGCTCCAGCGCCACCGGCACGATCAACTCCACCGTCAGGTTCACATCGTCCCCGGGCATCACCATCTCCACACCCTCCGGCAGCGCAATGTTCCCCGTCACATCCATCGTCCGGATGTAGAACTGCGGCCGATAGCCCGTGAAGAACGCCTTGTGACGTCCCCCCTCTTCCTTCTTCAGCACGTACACCTGCGCCAGGAATTTCTTGTGCGGCGTGATGCTCCCGGGCTTCGCGATCACCTGCCCGCGCTCCACGTCCGTCCGCTCGATGCCGCGCAGCAGCAACCCAAGGTTGTCACCTGCCATGCCCTCATCCAGCAGCTTGTGGAACATCTCCACGCCCGTCACCACCGAGGCGCGTGTCTCGCGCAAGCCCACCAGCTCCACCGGCTCGCCTACCTTGACATGACCGCGGTCCACACGTCCCGTCACCACCGTCCCGCGGCCTTTGATCGAGAACACATCCTCCACCGGCATCATGAACGGCTTTTCCATCTCACGCTTCGGCTCGGGGATGTACTCGTCCACCACCTGCAGCAGCTCCTTGATGCACGCGTATTCCGGTGCGTTCGGGTCCGTGCTGGTGCTCTCCAGCGCCTTCAACGCGCTTCCGCGCACGATCGGGGTGGTGTCGCCAGGGAATCCGTAGCCCGTCAAAAGCTCGCGCAGCTCCAGCTCCACCAGCTCCAGCAGTTCCGGATCGTCCATCATGTCCACTTTGTTCAGGAACACCACGATCGACGGCACTTCCACCTGCCGCGCCAACAGCACGTGCTCCCGCGTCTGAGGCATCGGCCCGTCCGGCGCCGCCACCACCAGGATCGCGCCGTCCACCTGCGCCGCGCCCGTGATCATGTTCTTGATGTAGTCGCGGTGTCCCGGCATATCCACGTGGGCATAGTGACGCTTCTCCGTCTCGTATTCCACGTGCGCAATGTTGATCGTGATGCCGCGCGCCTTTTCCTCCGGCGCGTTGTCGATCGAGTCATACGCCCGGTAATCCGCCTTGCCCAGGAACTGGCTGTATTTCGTGATCGCCGCGGTCAAGGTCGTCTTCCCGTGGTCGATGTGACCCATCGTCCCTACATTCAAATGCGGCTTGCTTCGGTCAAATTTCTGCTTCGCCATAGAATAATCTCCTTCTCAATAATGAACGAGTGAATGGTTTTATTTTTTCAAAATTTCCTGTGCAACCGCTTCGTTCACAGGGGCGTAATGATTGAATTCCATCGAAAAGACACCGCGGCCTTGAGTGGCAGAACGCAACTCGGTGGCGTAACCGAACATTTCAGCCAGCGGGACCATGGCATTGACTGCCTGGGCATTCCCAGGGCGCATTTCCATGCCCTGGATCATTCCACGGCGGCTGTTGATCTGCCCCATGACATCACCCAGATACTCTTCAGGTGCCACAACTTCAACTTTCATGATGGGCTCAAGCAGGACGGGTGCCCCGCGTTGAACACCTTCCTTGAAGGCAAATGTGGCAGCCATTTTAAACGCCATTTCATTGGAGTCAACTTCGTGAAATGAGCCATCAAAAAGGTTGACCTTGAGGTCCACCACCGGGTAGCCAGCAAGCACGCCGCTTTCGGAGGCTTCCTTGATACCTTTTTCGATCGCGGGGATGTACTCGCGTGGAATCGTACCGCCGACAATATCGTTTTCAAAAACAACACCGCTTCCCCGCTCACCAGGCTCCAAGGAGATGACCACATGGCCATACTGCCCATGACCGCCAGTTTGTTTGGCATACTTGTAATTGACTTTATCCACCTTGCGCGTAATGGATTCGCGATAGGCCACCCGCGGGCGGCCGACATTCGCCTGGACTTTGAATTCGCGCATCATCCGGTCAACAAGAACATCCAGGTGGAGCTCGCCCATGCCCGAAATGATCGTCTGTGAAGTGTTTTCATCCGAGCGGACTCGGAATGTCGGGTCTTCTTCAGACAGTTTCCGCAAGGCTTCGCCCATTTTTTCCTGGTCTGCGGAGGTCTTGGGTTCGATAGCCACCGAGATGACAGGTTCAGGGAAGGTGATATTCTCAAGTGCGATATTCTTGTTATTGCACAATGTATCGCCGGTGAACGTGTCCTTGAAACCCAAAGCCGCGGCAATATCCCCAGCGAGGACTTCGGTGATGTCCTCACGCCGGTCAGCATACATACGGATCAATCGTCCGATACGTTCGCGCTTGCCCTTGGTCGAGTTATTGACCATGTTTCCCTGGGTGATAGTTCCGGAATAGACCCGGAAATACGCCAGACGGCCAACATAAGGATCCGTCACAATTTTGAAAACGAGGGCGCTCAATGGCGCACCGTCCTCGGCGGGAAGTTCGATGACTTTATCAGGGTGATCTATTTCCGTTGCCTTGACCGGAGGAATATCAGAAGGTGAAGGAAGGTAATCCACCACCGCATCCAGCAGGGGCTGAACCCCTTTATTCTTTAAAGAACTGCCGCAAAAGACAGGGGTTGCCTTGCTCAATAAGACCGCTTGCCGAAGGGCTGATTTAAGTTCGTCATTGGAAATTTTTTCGCCTTCAAGATACTTGAGGGTCAATGCGTCATCGGTTTCAGCAACCTTCTCAATCATCGCGTGACGCATCTCTTCAGCCTGGGTGAGGAGATCCGCAGGGATCTCGGCATATCGCGGTTCACGCCCCAGTTCATCCTCAAAGTAGATCGCCTGCATGGCAAGAAGGTCAATCATCCCTTTGAAGTTGGCTTCACTTCCAATCGGGATCTGCAGGGGAATGGGATTCGCACCCAAGCGCTGCTTGATGGACTCAATCGTGCGCTCAAAAGAAGCGCCTACCCGGTCCATCTTGTTCACAAAACAAATCCGGGGGACACCATAACGATCCGCCTGACGCCAAACCGTCTCAGACTGAGGTTCGACACCTTGGACCGCATCAAATACAACAACACCTCCATCCAGCACACGCAAGGAGCGCTGGACCTCGGCGGTAAAGTCGATATGACCCGGCGTATCAATAACATTGATCTGATAGCCGTTCCATTCAGCAGAAACAGCAGCGGACACAATCGTAATTCCGCGTTCGCGCTCCTGCACCATCCAGTCGGTAACCGTGGTCCCGTCGTCCACTGAGCCGATCCGATGCGTTTTACCAGTATAGAAAAGAATACGCTCGGTGGTGGTAGTCTTTCCGGCGTCAATATGGGCGATAATACCGATATTCCGGTATTTTTCGAGGGGAAATTACGAGGCATTAACAGTTACCTTTTTTCACACGATCCGATTAAACCCGGTAGTGCGAGAAAGCGCGGTTGGCTTCCGCCATCTTGTGGGCTTCTTCGCGCTTGCGGATGGCCGAACCCTGGTTGGTGGCGGCATCCATCAACTCGCCGGCCAGCTTCTCAGGGAACGATTTGCCCGCGCGTGCACGGGCAGCTTCCATAATCCATCGCAGGGACAGAGTTAAGCGCCGGTCTGCAGGGACTTCCATGGGGACCTGATAGGTCGCCCCACCCACGCGCCGCGGGCGGACTTCCATGAGCGGACCGACATTTTTCAAAGCCAGATCGTATATTTCGAGGGCAGGCTTTCCAGTCTTTTCCTGGATGATATCAAGGGTTTCATACATGAGACGGGTGGCTGTGCTTTTCTTACCGCGCTGCATCATGTGATGAATCAAGGTCTGAACTGAAATACTGTTGTATTTCAGATCTGGGGACATGGGGCGAACTTCGGGTGAACCTCTGCGCATTCTGTTACTCCATTTACAAAATCAAACCACGGGTATGGAAATAGCCTACTTGGGGCGCTTGGCGCCGTACTTCGAACGACCCTGGCGGCGCTTGGCAACGCCAGTGGTATCCAGGGATCCGCGCACGATATGGTAACGCACACCGGGCAGGTCCTTGACGCGGCCGCCGCGAACAAGAACTACAGAGTGTTCCTGAAGCTGGTGACCTTCACCTGGAATGTAAGCCGTCACTTCGATTAGATTGGTCAAGCGCACACGGGCGATCTTGCGCAGGGCGGAGTTCGGCTTCTTGGGGGTCATCGTGCGGACCACGGTACACACGCCGCGCTTCTGAGGAGCACCCAACGCCTGCCGAACACGGCGCTGCTTGTACGAGTTATAGGTGTACTGCAAAGCTGGTGCCTTGCTCTTAACCTTTTTGGATTGACGACCTTTACGTATCAATTGATTAATTGTTGGCACTTTTCGCCTCCGAAAAACTTATGAAACCAATTTACTTTTTCCGTCAAGAAACGAGGCCATCATGGATTCAGCGATGGCCTCATTTGTCGTGCGCATATAGGGTCAAGCAACCAAATATGGACAGCGAAGGGCAATTCTAGCACAATGCTAGTGGAGCGTCAAGGAAGATGCATCCCTTTCATCGACGATCTCGATCAATCTTCTCACCCAAACCAAGCAGACCTGTCTCGAGCCTGGGTGGATGAATTTTCTCTTCATCTTTTCCGAAGCGAACCACGTCTCCGCCTTCACCAACGGCTTCCACCGCCAGACCAAGACTCTGCAGCTCCTTCACCAGAACCCTGAATGAAGCGGGGATGCTTGGTTCTTCAATAGGCTCGCCTTTAACGATAGCCTCGTATGTGTTGACGCGGCCTTGAACATCGTCGGATTTAACTGTGAGCATTTCCTGAAGAGTGTAGGCAGCACCATAAGCCTCAAGCGCCCACACTTCCATTTCACCGAAGCGCTGACCGCCAAACTGGGCTTTACCACCAAGGGGTTGTTGGGTGACGAGAGAGTATGGACCTGTGGACCGGGCGTGAACTTTATCCTCGACAAGGTGGTGGAGCTTGAGAATGGTCATAACTCCGACAGTGACCGGCTGGTCATACGCCGATCCAGATTTTCCATCCCGCAGGATTTGCTTCCCCAATGTGGGCATCGGGGCGCCGGTCTCGAGCATCACCTCATGTGATTTCTCATCAAGCTTGGAGTTCGCAACTTTCTCGACTCCCATCGATTTCAGCCACAACTTTAAACAGGCCTGGATGGCATTCCGATCGCGCTCCGCGCGATCGCCGGTTTCGCCGATCTCATAAGCCAGGATGTCATCCGGTTCATAATCATTCTCCCGCAGCCATTCTTCGGCAGTGGCGCGGCGGGCATAATCCACATCGCTAGCCATGCGGTAAACATCATAGCCCTGATCGCCAAGCCACCCTTCCAGGTAAAGTCTGCGGACTTCTTCATCATCTTCGATGTTGTTTGGATCATAATCCTGTTCTTTGATCCATTCCCAGGCTAGTTTTCCAGCCTCGATCCAAGCATGGTCCACGATCCAGGCTCGGGCAAGTTCTGCCTCGATCTCGGATTCCTTGGCACCGTCGAAGACGGGTGTAATGGCGCGGTATCCCAATCGCCTGGCCGCCCACCCAAGATGGACTTCCAACACCTGGCCGATGTTCATACGACCGGGCACACCCAGCGGATTGAGGATGATGTCCACAGGCGTACCATCTTCGAGGAAGGGCATATCCTCCACCGGCACAACCTTGGAGACGACGCCCTTATTCCCATGACGGCCTGCCATCTTGTCCCCGGCGGTGATCTTGCGGCGCTGGGCGACTGAAACACGGACCATCATGTCCACACCGGGCGATAGATCCGAATTGTCATCGCGCGTGAAGACCTTCACATCGACGACTTTTCCACGTTCACCATGCGGCATGCGCAGGGAGGTATCTTTTACGTCACGTGATTTCTCACCGAATATCGCACGCAGAAGGCGTTCTTCAGGTGTTAATTCCTTTTCACCTTTGGGGGTGATTTTCCCGACCAGGATATCATTTGGACTTACTTCAGCGCCGATACGGATAATCCCGTTCTCGTCGAGATCCTTAATGGCATCTTCACCGACATTGGGAATATCGCGTGTAATTTCTTCAGGGCCAAGTTTTGTATCCCGCGCTTCCACTTCATATTTCTCAATATGAACGGATGTAAAGCGGTCATCCTGAACCAGCCGCTCTGAGATCAAAATTGCATCTTCGAAATTTCCGCCTTCCCATGAAAGGAAAGCGATGACCACATTTTGACCCAGTGCCAGCTCGCCGCTCTCGGTGGATGAGGAGTCCGCGATGATATCACCCTTTTTAACGATTTGTCCCTTGGTCACCGCGGGTCTCTGGTCGATGCAGGTGGATTGGTTGGACCGCTGGTATTTCCTCAACTGGTATTGGTGGTTGGTCCCATCCTTCTCACGGATGACAATATCCTTGCCGGTTACGGAGACGACTTCGCCTTTTTCCTCGGCGATCACCACCTGGCCGGAATCAAGCGCAGCATGGTATTCCATGCCCGTCGACACCAGTGGAATTTCGGGGCGGATAAGCGGCACGGCCTGCGCCTGCATGTTCGAGCCCATCAACGCGCGGTTGGCGTCATCATGCTCGAGGAAGGGAATCAGCGCAGCGCTGATTCCCACAACCTGATGCGGTGCGACATCCATATAATCCAATTGATCGGGCAAATAGAATTGGAAGCCGGAATGGTAGCGGCACGAAATACGCTCATTCTTAAATTCGGCCTCTTCGGTCAATGGCGCATTGGCCTGGGCGATCACAAACTTATCTTCAGCGTCTGCCGAAAGGTACTCCATGGTTTCAGAGACATATGGCGTAACCAATATCTCTCTTCCCAGCTTGGCCATTTTCTTGGCGTGCTTTGCCTCAATGCGATTCCCTTTTTTCAGGATGAGTTCGCCGTCTTTGTTTTTTACATCCTCACGGAGTTCCCGCCCGACCAATTCCTCGTCTTTGCTGGCCATGGATTTCACCACCCGGCGGTAGGGAGTTTCAATGAAGCCATATTCGTTCACACGCGCAAAACAAGCCAGTCGGCCAATCAAACCGATGTTCGGACCTTCAGGGGTCTCGATCGGGCAGATGCGGCCATAATGCGAGTGATGGACGTCCCGGACGTCAAAGCCGGCGCGCTCCCTGCGTAGACCGCCAGGGCCCAGCGCGGACAAAGTGCGCTTGTGTCGGAGCTCAGCCAAAGGATTGGTCTGATCCATAAATTGTGAAAGCTGGCTGGAGCCGAAAAATTCGCGCAATGCCGCAACCACCGGACGGATATTCACCAGTGTGACAGGCGAGAGCTGCTCCTGATCACGGATGGACATGCGTTCCTTGATGACACGTTCCATACGGCGGAGACCGATGCGCAGTTTGTTCTGAATCAACTCACCCACTGTCTTGACTCGCCGGTTGCCGAGATGATCGATATCGTCAGGCGGTTCGACTCCGTTGTTGATCAGGATCATCCGTCTGACCAACCGGATAATGTCATCCTTGGAGACGGTGCGGTGCGGAATGGGGATTTTCAAATCGAGTTTCTGATTCAGCTTGTAGCGGCCCACGCGTTCGAGGTCATAATGACGTTGATCGAAGAGTTGTTCCTGAAGGAACTGCCGGGCATTCTCCAACGTTGCAGGATCGCCAGGGCGCATCTTCTTAAAGAACTCGATCAATGCCGCTTCAGATAATTTCTTGTGGCCACCCAGGTCCCATTCCGGTTCCTGTCGCAGGGTGGAGGCGATGAACATTCTTTCGGGGTTGTTGTCGATATCCTGGAAGATGGAAATCAATTCTTCATCGGATCCATGCACCAGGCGGGAATTCTTTGTCCCATCGTCAACGGCTGCCAGAGCCCGAAGGAAAACCGTGATCGGTACAGTGCGTTTGCGGTTGAACTTTAAGATGATGTAATCGCTCTTGCGGGTTTCAAACTCCATCCACGCCCCGCGATCAGGGATAAGCTTGGCCATTGCGAGTTGGCGTCCGGTCGCGCGATCGGTGGGAGCTTCAAAGTAAACACCGGGGGAACGGATCAATTGCGAAACCACCACACGCTCGGTACCATTGATAATGAAGGTACCCTTGTCGGTCATCTCAGGGAAATCACCGAGGAAGATGTCCTGCTTGATGGGGTCGGGGACATCGGGTCCAGCCAGGAGGACGGAAACATACAACGGGCTGGAATAGGTGAGGTCCCTTTCGACACATTCTTCAATGGTGTGCTTGGGTTCACCAAACCAATATTTGAGTCCCCACTGCTGGGATTCCGGGCCGCGGCTCGGGAAGTATAGTTTCATCCCCTTGTTGTACGACTCAATGGGAGAGATCTCGTTGAACAGATCAGCGAGGCCTTCACGCTTAAGTCGTTCAAAGGAATCAAGTTGTACTTCTATTAGATTGGGTAGATCGAGGGTTACTGAAATTCGCGCGTAATTTTTTCGGGGCAACGCAGACGTCATTTGTCTCTCCTGGCATTGTCAGCAGACAAAAAAATAACAACCTTCGCGCGAACACTGCGCGATGGCGAAACAATATTATATACCCATTTATACACGAAGGTCAAGCAGCAATATTCAAATATTTCGTATAACATGCCCGGAAAGAGAGCTTGAAACGCAGAGAAAATCCATGTTGATTTGATAATGCCGTATCTCTGTTTTTATGCTATTCTATATGGAAATCCACGCAGCTCTTTCTGGAGGACAAATGACAGCAGACCTCAGTTCCGCAACCATCGGTCAACGATCGCCGGGAGATTTTTGGTTGGGCGATGTATGACTGGGCGAACTCAGCCTTCAGCACAACGGTGGGCACCGTTTTCCTTGGTCCCTACCTGGCCTCTCTGGCGGCACTGGCTGCAAAAAATTCCAGCGATGGATTCGCTCGTCTGGCAGGTATTCCGATTGCACCAGATTCCTTCCTCCCCTATTGTGTTTCAATTTCCGTTGGCTTTCAGGTCCTGTTCCTGCCCATTCTCGGCGCAATCGCAGACTTTTCACACTTACGCAAACGGATGATGCAGGTTTTTGCGACCATCGGTGCCATAGCGACGATCCTGCTTTTCCTGGTCACCGCGAATGTCTGGTGGCTGGGTGGCTTGTTGTTCATCACCGCCAACCTGGCTTTCGGTGCTGCGCTTGTGTTCTACAACTCCTATCTGCCGGATATCGCTTCAGAGGATCAGCGCGACCGAGTGTCCTCTTATGGCTGGGCGATGGGGTATCTCGGCGGTGGATTGTTGTTATTGATTAACCTGATTTTTTACTTGATGCACGAATCACTTGGAATTGAGACGGGATTGGCAATCAGGCTGTGTCTGGCCTCCGCAGGAGTTTGGTGGATCGGATTTTCTCTGATTACCTGGGCACGATTACGCCAGCGCCATGCCCCGCGCAAGCTGCCTGAAGGCAAGTCGTATGTCAGAGTGGGCTTCAAACAATTGTGGCGCACCTTGAAGGATATGAAGAACTTTCCTGAAACGCTTCGCTTTCTCCTTTCCTATTTTCTTTATAACGATGGTATTCAGACTGTTATTGCCGTGTCCGCAACTTTTGCCGCAGCGCCGATCATCCGGGGTGGACTTGAAATCGAAACCGGCACCCTGAGCATGATCATATTATTCATTCAATTCGCAGCCTTTTTTGGTGCCTTGCTTTGGGGGCGACTCGCAGGCAAGGTCGGAGCCAAAGTATCCATCCTCATCAGCCTGGTGATATGGGCTGGGGTTGTAATTTATGCTTACGTCGGGCTCAAAGGAGAATCGCGTGTTGCCGAATTCTGGGTCCTGGGTTTCTTCATCGCGTTGGTGATGGGCGGCTCACAAGCCATCAGTCGAAGCCTCTTTTCGCAACTCATCCCCAAAGGAAAAGAAGCAGAGTTCTATTCGTTCTATGAAGTATCGGAACGCGGTACGTCCTGGATCGGACCGCTGATTTTTGGTTTGGTAAATCAGCTCACCGGCAGCCTCCGTCCTGCCATCCTGTCATTGATATTTTTCTTCATCATGGGGCTGGTGATTCTACCCTTTGTCAATGTTCAAAAGGGTATGGCGGATGTTAAAAAATTTGAAGGTGAAAATCAAGCCCAACCATAAAATCCAAAAAGCCGGTGACCATGGTCACCGGCTTTTTGCTAAATCGATTTGAACCACCTTGCCAGCTTTTCCATTCCTTCTTCAATTTTCTCCATAGAATTGGCATACACCAATCGTATGTAGCCTTCTCCACCTTCGCCGAAATCCGTTCCTGATAGGATTGCCACTCCCGCTTCATCGATCAGGCGGGTGGCGATTTCCTTAGATGAAAGACCCGTCGCTTTGATATTGGGGAATAAATAGAATGCACCTTGTGGCTTTTGGGCATGGATGCCGGGGATGGCATTCACCAGCTCCAGCATACGATTTCTTCGGTTTTGGTATTCCACCACCATTTTCTCCACAAACTCCTGGGGACCGGTCAATGCTTCAATACCGGCGTATTGAGTGAACGTCGCTGTACAACCCGTCGCATGCGTGATCAGCAGCTCCAAGCGATCTGCGAGTTCCACGGGAGCGATCATATAACCCAGACGCCAGCCGGTCATCGAGTAGGTTTTTGAGAATCCATCGACGATCACCGTACGGGGCTGCATGCCCTCGATCTTTGCAATGCTATGCGCAGTCATCCCATCGTAAACCAACCTTGTGTAGATTTCGTCGGAGATGACCCAGGCATTGTACTTGATGACCTGACTGGCAATATGCTGAAGATCGCCCAGAGGAATCACCCCTCCTGTTGGATTTCCAGGTGAATTAAGGATGACCAATCTGGTCCGGCTATTTATCTTCGAATCGAAAACATCGAGGTCAAAAGAAAACTGATTCTCCTCCCTCAGAGGGATGGGAACGGGTATCCCGCCGGCAACGCGAATCATTGCCTCGTAGGTCGGAAACCCGGGGTCAGGGTAGATCACCTCATCGCCAGGAGACACCAGCGCAAGGGTCGGGAAGAACAAGCCCGGTTTCGATCCTGTCCCTACGACGACCTGACCCGCACCGATATTTATGCCTCGCTGCCTGCCCGCATAGTCAGCAATCACTTCCCGGAATTGAGAGATCCCCGCCGGGGGGGTGTACTTGGTTTTGCCCGAACGGATGGCATTGATACCCGCTTCTGAAACATGCGGAGGGGTCGGGAAATCGGGTTGGCCAATTTCGAGATGAATGATTTTTCGCCCCTGCGCCTCCAGCGCCTGCGCTCGAGCCAGGACGGCATACGCCCCTTCGGGCTTTAGGTGGGACACACGTTCGGTAAATTGATTAGAAATCGGCAAAGGTACCATGCGTGGGGATTTCCTTTAAGTGGTATGGTGTTACCTGATAGACATAATAATTCAGCCAGTTCGAGAACAACAGGTTGGCATGTCCTCGCCAATGGACTCTCGGCTGAAGCGCCGGGTCATCTCCGGGATAATAATTGGCAGGGATATTAATCGCCAACTTTTTTTCCACATCCCGGTCGTATTCTGTTTTTAGGGTCAGGGGGTCGTATTCTGAATGACCCGTTATAAAAATATGCCTGCCGTCATTGGACACAACGATGTATACACCCGCTTCATCCGATTCTGCAAGGATGGTCAACCGGGGATTTTTATCAATATCGCTCCGGCGAATTTCGGTGTGGCGGGAATGAGGCGCCAGGAATTCATCATCAAATCCGCGAACCAACTTGTTTTGGGAATGAAGAACGCGATGATAAAAAACGCCAAATTTCTTTTCGCGCAAGGGATATTTGGGGATTCCATAGTGATGATATAAACCTGCTTGAGCGCCCCAGCAGATATGAAAGGTGGAAAAGACATTTTCTTTTGCCCATTCCATGATGTCCTTAAGTTCCTCCCAATAATCCACTTCTTCAAACGGCAACTGCTCCACGGGTGCGCCCGTGATGACCAGCCCATCGAACTTCCTGCGCCGAACCTGGGCAAATGAACTGTAATGATTCAACAGGTGATCCGGCGGGGTATTCTTCGAATCGTGAGAAGCCGTATGCAGCAGCGTTACATCCACCTGCAACGGCGTGTTTCCCAGCAGTCGCAAAAGTTGAATTTCGGTCTGAATCTTGGTCGGCATTAAATTCAGGATGGCAACCTTCAATGGCCGGATATCCTGATGTTGGGCGCGTTCCTCGCCCATGATAAAAATATTCTCATTTTCGAGAATGGCACGGGCTGGCAGTGTATTGGGAATTTTTACCGGCATGCTCGCCTCACTTATGACTAAACATTCAGTGCCTGATCCAGGTCCCATAGAATGTCATCGATGTCTTCGGTACCAATGCTCAGGCGGATGAAGTCGGGCGTAACACCCGCCTCGATTTGTTCACCTTCCGAGAGCTGCGAGTGGGTGGTGCTGGCCGGGTGGATGGCCAGAGATTTGGCGTCCCCGACATTGGCGAGGTGGCTGAACAATTTCAGGTTTTCAATGAGATGCCTTCCTGCATCAAGACCCCCTTTGACACCGAATCCCAGGATCGCACCGGGACCTTTCGGCAGGTACTTCTTAGCCAGTTTGTAATCCGGATGGCTTTTCAAGCCAGGGTATTTCACCCAACTGACTTTGGGGTGATTTTCGAGAAATTCTGCTGCTGACCGAGCATTCTGAACATGTCGCTCCATCCGCAGGCTGAGGGTTTCGATACCCTGAAGGGTCTGCCAACTATTGAATGGCGCCTGACAGGCGCCGATGTCACGCAGCACCTGGACGCGGGCCTTGATGATAAATGGTGGCAGGCCGGCTTCGAGCAAGTCAGCGTAAACCAGGCCGTGGTAGGAAGGGTCTGGTTTGGTAAAGCTGTCGAACCTGCCGCTGCGCCAGTCGAAATTACCACCGTCGATAATTGCACCGCCAATGGTCGTGCCGTGGCCGCCCAGGAACTTGGTTGTGCTGTGAGTAATGATGTTGGCGCCATATTCAAACGGCCGGCAAAGATAGGGAGTGGCGAAGGTATTATCAATCACCAATGGGAGTTTGTGCTCCTTGGCGATGGCCGAGACCTCGTCGAAGGGGAAGACTGAGAGGTCGGGATTTCCCAGTGTTTCGCCGTAAAGAACCTTGGTATTCGGGCGAATGGCGTTTTGGAAGTTATTAGGATCCACCGGATCTACGAAGGTGACCTCGATCCCGAGGCGTGGGAATGTATAGTTGAACTGGTTGTAGGTCCCACCGTAAAGCCGGCTGCTGCTGACGATATGGTCACCTGCGTTGCACAAGGCCAACACGACCATGGTTTGCGCGGCGTGACCGGAACTGGCTGCCAATGCACCCACCCCACCTTCGAGGTCGGCGAGACGCTTCTCCAACACATCCGTGGTGGGATTCATGATGCGGGTATAAATATTCCCCAGTTCCTTCAAGGCAAATAAATTGGAGGCATGCTCCGTGTTTCGAAATTGATAACTGGTGGTCTGATAAATAGGTACCGCGCGCGATCCGGTTGCGGGGTCCGGCACCTGTCCGGCATGCAGCTGCCGGGTGGTAAAGCCAAACTTACGTTCACTGGAGGTCATGGGTCTCATCTCCTGGTCTAAAAGTTAATGAATAAGCAAAGCCCCTACTGGAGATAAGGGGCTTTGGATAAATAAAAAAACAAGCCTCTCATCTTCCAGAAATAACTGCCGGAATTGGCACCTTGACTTTCGTCAGGTTGTCGAGGCTTCACAGGGCCGGTCCCTCCGCCTCTCTGGATAAGAGCGATTGCACTATTCGGTTGTCAGAGTTGCAGGTTTATATCATAAACAAAGACCTGTTGTCAAGGAATTGGGTGGGATGATGCAGACCTCTCCTTCAAAGCCCACCATGGATTTAGATTCAAGGTGCTTGGGGACCACGGTTGTGGCCAAGATGTCGGCGAATGGTTAAACTCGATGGCAACGCGAATGCCGTATCCATAAGATGAAACACCATAAGAGATGACAACCCCCCTGACCTGTTGATCTTCAAAAGGTTCGATCATTCGTGTTCGACAGGCATTTTACGAAGTCTGTGTCCTGTTTTTTATCCCGTCATCAGCTCCTTGGATGTCTACTTGATAGAGATTTCAACAATCGTCAACTTGCCGGATTCAATATATATCAAACGCTCGTGTAGTTTACCCCACAAAACAAACGACAACCGGTAATTTCCTTCAGGCAGGTCGCCGAGGGCAAAATTTTCTCCATAAACGATATCCGAAGTGACAGGAGTTTTCTCCACGAAGTCATAAGCTTCAGGTTGGGCAATAGATTTGAGAGTGCCGTCAGGATAAATGGTTTGAATGTTCAGTGTGACCGGGATAAGAGTATCATTCTTGCCGGTGACGCGTAACGCCAGTACTCCAGTTTCTCCTTCGGGAATCAGCCACAGTTCAGGATTACCGGTCGAACCATATTTGTTTTCATCGATGCGAACTTCGAAATGAAGATGACTTCCGACTGCTGCTCCTGATGCTCCCACCTCGCCAACCTTAGTGCCTGCATTAATCACATCGCCAGTCGCTACATCGATTTTGGAAAGGTGGCCGTAAAGAGTAAAAAGGTCCTGCTCGCCAAAGGCATGCTTGATCACCACGGCATTCCCGTAAAAGTCCGGCCAGGGCGATAAGCCGGCCTGGGCGTCGCTACCAGCAAAAACCACCTCTCCATCGGCTGCAGCCAGCACCGGTGTCCCAAAAGGATTGGCAAACTCCACCCCATGATGCGGTTCGCGCAAATTATATTGAGTTGATCCATACCGATATGTCGATTCCACTTTAGTATTCCCGGACAGAGCAAACGGCCGGTTGAATATGAAGTGTCCAACTACGATGCAAAAATCACTGGTCGCCGGATCGCACCCAACCACCGTCGGGTTGGTAGTTTCCTGATCAGTCGTAACCGTGGATGTGTCCGTTGGATTGATTGCAGGGAGTGAGGTTGCTTCTTCTGGAAGGTTGATTTTTGTCAGAGCCGCGGATACCGTCTCGGTGGCATGAGGCATAATGGGAGTTGAAGGTACTCCCATGCACCCAGCAAGAAACACGACAGATAGAATAATTTGAAGCGCACGCCGCATCAGGCGCCAAGTCCCCCGCGGGATTTCATGACCCTGGTCAACTTCTCTTGAATTATGGCTGCCTGGGATTCAACAGAAGCAAGCTCATCCAACAAATGCTTGCCGGTGGATTTGTCAGGCAGACTGTTGACATTAATCCGCACATTAAACCCGGCCGAAGTCAATGCCGCCCGGGCCATGGCACATCCGGAAGCTGCATCGCTGATGGCATTCAAGTTGCCTGCTTCTACGCAGCGGACAGCGAGCGCCATCACCTTAAGGGAATTCTTCGCCACATGCAGCGGGACATGAGCTGCGTTCAGCGTAGCCATCTCAAGGGCAGCCGTTCGGGAAGATGGTTCAGCTTTTGTTTCCTTGGGAAGTCTCATCGCTCCCATAACCGCCTCGAATGCCGCAGCATCGTCATCAACGGTCTGCATGAGTTCCACGCGCAGGCTTTCAGCATGTTTAAGAACATCCTTCATTTCATCTTCAACATCGGAGTATTTTTTCTTTCCGATGGTCAAACCGGCCACCATGCACACCAAAGCAGCTCCCATCGCGCCTGCAAAGGCTGCCGCCGAACCTCCTCCCGGAGCCGGAGTAGGTGAAGCTAAATTTTCCACAAAATCACATCGATCCAGACCATCCTGCCCGGAAGAAGTTTCAGAACCATCATGGGCGGATGCAAACAAGCGGCTTTCGAGTACCTGTTCCGGCGAGAATCCGTCCAATTGCATGTACCAGACCGCTGAGTCGATCAGCGCTTCTTGTGGAATCAAACCCACCAATTCCGTATGATGGATAGCGACCCCATATCGTTGAGTCTCACGCCGTATCAATTCCACAACGCGATAAACCGGTGTTTCCCGATAATGGGTCAGGTTCATGGAGATTTGAGCCTTGCCCTCTACAAGCAAACCCAGAGCCTTGCAGTATCGCATCCCGCCTGTAGATTGGCGAATCGCTTTGGCAATTTTCTTGGCGATAGCCACATCGTCGGTGGTCAGATAGGCATTAAAGGCGATCAGGGGGTTTCGCGCCCCGATAACGGTCGCTCCCGCCGGGCTGAGTTTGGCCGGCCCAAAATCGGGATGCCGGTCCGGGTTGGTCTCAATCTCGACCTTCAGCCCCTCGTACTGCCCCCGGCGGATGTTCTCCAGGTTCGTCCTTTCAGGCATCGATGCCGCTGCCTCATACAAATACACCGGGATGTTCAATTCCCTTCCGACCCGTTCACCCAGCCGGCGAGCCATGGCTACACACTCTTCCATGGTGACTCCCGAAAGGGGAACAAAGGGCACCACATCGGTCGCACCGATCCTGGGATGCTCGCCCTGATGCTGATCAAGGTCAATCAGCTCGGAGGCACGCTTGATGGCGCGAAAGGCAGATTCCTCCGCGGCTTGAGGTGGTCCGGCAAACGTTAATACGGTGCGATTGTGGTCCAGGTCCGATGACCGGTCGAGCAGTCTCGTATCAGGCACTGAAGTTACAGCAAGAGCAATCTGGTCCACGACTTCTGGACGGCGTGCTTCAGAAAAGTTGGGGATGCATTCAACAAGGGGAGTGGTCATGATTCACTTCTGGGATGAAAGAATTTTCCGGATTTGAGCCAGAGGCAATTATAGCGTACTTCACCAGGCAGGTCCCATGCTAGAATTGTCTCCAACTGGAGATGTTCTTCTATGGAAATCCCGGATCGGATGGTCACTCTGGCGGAACTTCGCCGTAACTCGGGAGAGCGTTCCTCGCGGAAATGGATCGCGTACATGGGCGTTGTCTATGACGTGACGGATTGCCCGCACTGGGGAAAGGAGTTGCACGAACAACTTCATTTTCCCGGACAGGATTTATCCACCGAGTTGATTGATGCACCTCACTCCGAGAGTGTCTTCTCCAGACCCTGTATTAAAATTATTGGCAAACTAACCGGATGAACCAGAGGAGTAATAATGGAATTAAAGTGGTGGCAGAAGGCAATTTTCTATCAGATTTACCCTCGCTCCTTTGCCGATGGGAACGGGGACGGCATTGGTGATTTCCCTGGCATCACTTCCAAACTTGATTATCTTGTGGAGCTGGGAATTGATGGAATCTGGCTCTCGCCTCACTTCCCCTCTCCAAATTGGGACTGTGGTTACGACATCTCAGACTACTGCAACGTCGCTCCTGAATATGGAACGCTGGATGACTTTACAACCTTTTTGCATGAAGCGCATTCAAGGGGGGTAAAGGTCGTCTTGGATCTCGTGCTTAATCACACTTCCGATGAGCATCCCTGGTTTCTGGAATCCAAATCCAGTCGGACGAATCCCAAAGCAGATTGGTATGTGTGGGCTGATTCCCCTCCCAACAATTGGCAATCCTGTTTCGATGGGGATGCCTGGACTTATGCACCGGAACGAGGTCAATATTATTACCATTACTTCATGAGGCAACAGCCCGATCTTAATTGGAAGAATTCATATGTCAAGAAAGCCATGTGGGAGGCTGTGCGTTTTTGGCTCGATCTCGGGGTGGACGGATTCAGGCTGGATGCCATCGGTACGATATTTGAAGACCCCAATTTGACCAGCCATACTGTTCCAATGACCCTGGCAGAATTACGGCATGAATCTGAATTGGCCCAGACGCCTCTCGAAAAGGATAGAAGCTGGAAGAAATGGGAAGAGATGTTCAAGCACCAGTGGGGGCAACCCGGTGTCCATGAGTTAATGAAGGAACTTCGTGCTGTTCTGGACGAATACGACGGCGACCGGATGTTGGTGGGAGAGGACGACGATGTCCGCTATCATGGCAATGGAGAGGACGAGTTGCATCTCGTTTTTAATTTCCCTCTCATGCGAACAGACAAACTCACACCTTCTCATATCCGCAAAAACCAACGTGAGCGGATCGTTGCATTAAAGAATATTTCTACGCGGACCTGGCCCTGCAATACCCTTGGCAACCATGACTGTTCCCGTTTAATTTCTCACTTTGGGGATGGGTTGCATAATGCTGAAATTGCACGCCTGTCACTTGCACTGATGCTAACGTTGCGTGGAACTCCTTTCCTTTATTACGGAGAGGAAATCGGCATGACCGATTTGATGCTGACAGACATCTCGCAGGTCCGCGATACGATGGGGACCTGGTATTACGAAGCAATCGTGACGGACCTCGGGGTGGATCCGGCTGAAGCCATGAGGCGGACGGCTGCCATGACCCGTGATAAAAATCGCACTCCGATGCAATGGACAAACTCACCCAATGGCGGATTCTGTCCACCAACATCCACGCCATGGTTGCCCGTCAATACCAACACTTCCGACGGAGTAAATGTACAGGAGCAAGAGAATGAACCCCTCTCGCTGATTAATTATTACAAAAACCTAATCCATCTTCGGAAAACTACGCCGGCTCTCGTTTCCGGCAGGTATCAAGCCCTTCATGAAAGGGCAAGCGAATACTACGCCTTCTTACGTGATACGGGAGAACAAACGGTTCTTGTTGTTTTAAATTTCTCTGGGAATCCGCTAAAATTGAACTTTCCCAAGCTGCCTTTAAAGGCGGCTCATCCGCTTTTTTCAAGTGCCTGGCGGAGCGAGAAAGAAGATAAGCTAAGTGATATAAAGATAGGGGCATACGAGGTATACATTGCAGAACTTGAATGATCATCCGATCCAGGAGAAATGCTCCATTGACGCTCAGCCTTGTTCGATTTCACCGAAAACTGTGTGCGGTCGAGCCATGACGGCAGAGATTTCATGGTATCCCCGCGCGACGTATCAAAATAGGATAATATATTTCTGCACTGAAATCTGCCTGGATGCATTCAAGGCTGACCCAGATCGGTTTTTCACAGCCCACAAAGAGAAGCAAGGATCTACAGTCGAGTGATAATCGCGGAACGATAAGGAATCACCTTGATCGGGGAGGTAAGTTAACGTCAACTCATATGGTATTAAAATTTACAACGTGTTGGTCACTAATTCTTGACAAGCCAATTTGTAGTAAAACGGCTTTTTTTGTTAAATTATTAGGACAAATGTACTTATAAAGCATGAAGAATGCAACTAACGTGGAGAGGCCCGATAGGCGATAATAAAGTATATTTTGTCCCGACAAGATTTTGGAGACTCGTACCATGGCTGATGACCCGATTGACTTGGAAGCACTCGACACCCTCCTGAACGAGTTTAAGGGCAAAAAAAATCCCGTCATCCCAATTTTGCAGAAGGCACAAAACCTGTACGGCTATCTGCCTAAGCCGGTCATGCTGGCGATTACGGAGAAAACCGGCATCCCGCTCAGCCAGTTGATGGGCGTGGCGACCTTCTACGCCCAGTTCCGGCTGACGCGTCAAGGGCGCAATCTCATCCGAATTTGCGATGGAACAGCCTGCCATGTGCGCGGCGCGCCGCAAAGCATCGAGGCGGTGGAGGACGCGCTGAAAGTCCCGGCGGGCGGGACCTCAACGGATTACAAATACAGCATGGAAATTGTCTATTGCCTGGGCTCGTGCGGGTTGGCGCCGATTGCGGTGGTCAACGAGCAGGTGTATGGAAAGATTGAACCAAAGAAGTTCGTCGAACAGCTACAAAAACTCGAATAGGATTGATCGCGCAGATTTGTTGCATCTGTTGATCTGCGCGAATTTTTGCTGATCTTTTAACAATTTTGATGCATTCCATTCGCGGAGATTAGCGGATTGATCATGTCTTTTCAGCGTCGGGCTCAATAAGGAAAACGGAGCGAACTCATGCCCAAATTAGCGAGTATCGAAGATTGGACTCGCGTCCACGACGAAGCGCAAGCCACCCTGTTTGAACACCAGCGAACCACCCCCACGATTTTTATCGGCATGGGAACCTGCGGGATGGCTGCCGGAGCAGGGGAAATCGAAGGGGTTATTCGCCGGGAACTGGAACAGCGGCAAGTGCAAGCCGAGGTTGTGCCGGTTGGCTGTATCGGGATGTGCTTTAAGGAGCCGCTGGTCGATATCCAATTGCCCGGCCAGCCGCGTGTGACCTACGCCAACGTCAAGCCGGATGCGGTTCCAAAGATCATCGAGGAACACCTACTGGGCGGAAGGATTATCGATAAATTAGCGCTCGGACAGCTGCTTGCTGAGGGCGGCGTAAAAATAATTGATGCGGCCAACCTGCCGGAATATTTCGAACTGCCGTTTTACAAGAAACAAATCCGGGTGGCGCTGCGCAACTGCGGGACGATAGACCCGGAAAGCATCGAGAGTTATATCATCCAGGACGGGTATCGGGCCTTGGCTAAGGCCTTGACCAAAATGGAGCCCGAGGAAGTCATTGACGAAATCAAAAGCTCCGGGCTGCGCGGACGCGGCGGGGCGGGTTTCCAGACCGGCATCAAGTGGGAATTTTGTCGTCGCTCTATCAAGACTCCCAAGTATGTAATTTGTAACGCAGACGAGGGCGACCCCGGCGCGTTCATGGACCGTTCCATCCTGGAGGGCGACCCGCACAGCCTGGTTGAAGGAATGATTATCGCGGGTTACGCCATCGGCGCGAGGCAGGGCTATATCTACTGCCGGGCGGAATATCCACTCGCCATCGAACGGCTGCAAACGGCGCTGGCCCAGGCGCGTGTATACGGCCTGCTCGGTGAAGACATTCTCGGAACAGATTTCTCTTTCGATTTGGAAGTGTACGAAGGCGCGGGAGCTTTCGTATGCGGTGAGGAGACGGCGTTAATGGCCTCCATTGAGGGACGCCGCGGCGAACCGCGCCCACGCCCGCCCTTCCCGGCGGTTTCAGGCCTGTGGAACAAACCCTCCAACGTCAACAACGTCAAAAGTTACGCACTCACCCCGCAAATCATCCTGAAAGGCGCGGACTGGTTCTCAGGCATCGGCACACCCAAATCGCCGGGGACGGCCATTTTTGCGTTGACCGGGCAAATAAAACATACCGGCCTGATCGAAGTGCCAATGGGCATCACCCTGCGCGAGATCATCTACGAGGTGGGCGGCGGAATCCCGAAGAAAAAACGATTCAAGGCGGTGCAGACCGGCGGCCCGCTCGGCGGCTGCCTGCCTGAATCCGCGCTGGATACGCCGGTCGATTTCGACTCACTCGTCGCGGCCGGGGCGACAATGGGGTCGGGCGGCATGATCGTGGTCGACCAGGATACCTGCATGGTCGAGTTTGCCAAATATTTCCTGACCTTTGCCTCGGCGGAATCATGCGGCAAGTGCATCCCCTGCCGGATGGGCGGACAACGGCTGCTTGAAATCCTGACGCGCATTTCGCTTGGGCAGGGAACGCTGGCCGACCTGGACGAAATCGAATACATCTCTCGGAATATGCGCGAGGCCTCGTTGTGCGCGCTGGGACAATTAACTCCCGGCCCCATCATGGCCGCGCTGCGTTTTTTCCGGGCGGAATACGAGTCACACATCGTGGACAAATTCTGCCCGGCGGGCGTCTGCCAGGGCATGTACCGCTACGAAATCAACACTCTGAACTGTGCCGGGTGCGGCCTGTGCGTCAAGCCCTGTCCGCAAAACTCCATCACCGGCAGCAAAAAAGAGCCGCACGAAATCGACCAGATCACATGCATCCGCTGCGGTGTGTGTTACCAGGTCTGCAACCTGGACGCGATCGAGATTAAACCTGCCGGTGAAATCGTGGCAGTTTCGGAATCCGAATCTGAAAGGAGCCGGTAGACCATGCCCAGCACTTTGCCACCCCTCACACTAACCATCGATGGAAAGAAAATCCAGGCTGCAGCCGGACAAACTGTTTTACAGGCCGCCCAACAGGCCGGAATCCATATCCCGGTGCTGTGCAACCACCCCGCCCTGCCGCCGGAAGGCGCCTGCCGCATCTGCCTGGTGGAAATCGAAAAGCAGCGTTCGCTGCAACCGGCTTGTACCTTCCCAGTCACCGATGGACTGGTCGTTCAGACCCATTCGCCCAAAGTGATGGAAGCTCGCAAATTCTCACTTGAACTGCTCCTTTCAGACCATCCGCTCGATTGCATGACTTGCCAGGTGACCGGGAACTGCGTCCTGCAGGACCTGGCTTACGAATACAACGCCACTGGTGAACGCTTCAAGGGCATCCAGCACCGCTACCCAGTGGATACCTCCAACCCGTTCATCCAGGTTGACCGAAATAAGTGTGTTTTGTGCCGATTGTGCGTCCGCGCCTGCAATTACGCCAACGGCGTGGAGGCGGTTGGATTGGTGCTGCGCGGCTTCAATGCCCACATCGGTTTCGGAGCCGACAGCACCATGCAGGACAGCCCGTGCGAATTTTGCGGCAGCTGCGTGGAAGTCTGCCCGGTCGGCGCGCTCATGCCGAAGATGTCGATCGGCAAGGGGCGTCCCTGGCAGGTGAAAAAGGTCAAGACCGTCTGCTCTTACTGCGGCGTGGGCTGCCAGCTCGAACTGGAAGTAAAAGACAACCAGGTTATAAAGGTCAACTCGGTTTGGGAAGGCCCGGCCAATCACGGCTGGACCTGCGTGAAGGGACGCTACGGCTACGATTACGTGAACCACCCAGACAGATTGACCAAGCCAAAAGTGAGAAAGTATCTACTCGAAGGAATGAAGAAAGAGGAAAGAGGAGAGACAGGCTGGGATTGGGTCGAAACCGATTGGGAAACCGCGCTGGAGATTACGGCGCGGAAACTTCGCGAGACACGCGATTCCTTCGGGCCTGACCGCATTGGCCTCCTGACGTCGGCAAAATGCACCAACGAAGAAAATTTCCTGATGAACAAACTGGCGCGGCAGGTCATAGGGACGAACAACATCGACCACTGCGCCCGTCTCTGACACTCCAGCACTGTGGCCGGTCTGGCCACTTCCTTCGGCTCAGGCGCGATGTCGAACTCGATAGACGACGTGACCGAACAATCCCAGGCAATTTTCATCATCGGCTCGAACACCACCGAGCAGCATCCCGTCATCGGCATGCGCCTCCGCCAGGCGGTCAAGCAGCGCGGGGCACGGCTGATTGTGGCCGATCCGCGCCGCATCGAAATCACCAAGCTCGCCACCCCGCAATACGGCGGTCTGCACCTGCGCCAACGCGCCGGCACCGACATCGCCCTGCTCAACGGATTAATGCACATCATCCTGCAAAATGGCTGGGAGGACAAGGACTTCATCGCCGAACGCTGCGAGGGTTTCGAGGAATTCCGCGAAACGGTCATGCAATACCCGCCCGAGAAGGCCAGCGAAATTACCGGCGTGCCGGTGGAGCAGCTCTACCAGGCTGCCGAAATCATGGGCAAGGTCAAACCAATGGCCGTGTTCTGGGCGATGGGCATCACCCAGCATATCGTAGGTGTGCGCAACGTGATGGATCTGGCCAACCTGCAAATGCTGCTGGGCAACATGGGCAAACCCGGGGGCGGCGTCAATCCTCTGCGCGGACAAAACAACGTCCAGGGCGCCTGCGACATGGGCGGCCTGCCGAACGTTTACCCAGCTTACCAGCCAGTAACGAACGAAGAAGTGCGCAAAAAATTTGAGACGGCCTGGGGATTGGACGGTGGACAGAAAACGACGGACGAAAAAAGCATGGTCAAAGGCCTTTCCCACTCCGCTGCGCTTCGGGGACTTTCGGCCACCGTCGGATTAACCGTCACCGAGATAATCCCCGGCATCCCGGAAGGGAAAATCCACGCGCTTTACATCCTGGCCGAGGACCCGATCATGTCCGACCCTGACACGAACCACATCCGCCACTGCCTGGAAAAGGCCGATTTTATCGTCCTTCAGGAGATTTTCCCCACTGAAACCGCCCCCTATGCAGATGTGCTGCTGCCCGGTGTGAGCTTCGCCGAGAAAACCGGCACATTTACCAACACCGAACGGCGCGTGCAGATGGTGCGCCAGGCGCTTGAACCCCTGGGCGAAGCCCGCCAGGATTGGGAAATCATCGCCGAGATTGCGAAACGAATGCTGGATGGCGGTCCGCGGATAGTGGCCGATGGTCAGTGGGCAGCGTGGAATTATGCCTCGCCCGCCGACATCCTAAGAGAAATCAACGCACTGACCCCCTCGTACGGCGGTATCACGCACGAACGGCTTGAAAATGGCGAAACGCTGCAATGGCCCTGCCCCACCGCCGACCATCCCGGCACACCGGTTCTGCACACCAAAGGCTTTGCGCGCGGTAAAGGCAAGTTCATGCCGGTTGACCACGTCCCGCCTTCCGAGCGTCCCGACAACGACTACCCGATGATTCTTTCAACCGGGCGGGTGCTTTACCACTGGCATGGCGGTGAAATGTCCCGCCGCGCCAAAGGCCTGCTGGAAATCTACAACCAGGCGCTGATTGAAGTCAATCCCGACGATGCGCTGAAGATTGGGTTAAACGGCAACAAGCGGGTTAGAGTGACTTCACGGCGTGGTTCCATCGAATCCGAAGCCTGGGTCACCGACCGCGTTCCGCCGGGGATGGTGTACGCCAATTTCCACTTCCCGGAGGCGTCGGCCAACGAATTGACCATCGCCGTGCTCGACCCGGTCTCGAAAATCCCGGAGTATAAAGTCTGCGCGGTAAAGGTTGAAGCTGTATAGAATCCTCGCCCCCGTGCCCTCTCCCAATATCGGGCGACGGGAGATAGAAGCAAGTTTATGGCAATAGATTCAACGTCGGTTACAAATCACGTGCACGATCCACGCACCCGGGCAAGGCTCCTGGCGGCGCTGTACCTGGCTCAGGAACAATATGGCTGGCTCAGTCCCGATGCCATCCAGCGCGTCGCCAACCGGCTTGAACTTTCCCCCGGGCAGGTTTACACAACGGCCAGCTTTTACTCCATGTTCAAGCTCAAGCCGTGTGGCAAGTACCTTGTGCAGGTCTGCGAGGGGCTGTCCTGCTACCTGGCCGGTGGCGCGGAGCCGATCATCGAGCACATTGCCCGGCGATTGAAAATCAAGCCGGGCGAATCATCTCCGGATGGCAACTTTACGCTGGAAGTCGTGCAATGCCTGGCCGCCTGCGGCACCGCCCCGGCCGTGCGCATCAATGACGAATTGTATGAGAATATGACCTTGGAGTCGATCGACGAGCTGTTGGAGAGATTGAGCCAAGTGTAACGGTGTAAAATAATGTGAGCTTCGGTAAGGTTCGTGAACAGAATCAACCGGAGCATTGGAGCAAGTGTGTTTGAACCCGTTCTGACCCGCAATATTAACCTTCCTGCCTCTGAAAAAATTGCCACCTACCTGGCAAATGGCGGCTATGAAGCGGTGAAGTTAGCTCTGACCAAATCCCCGCAAGAGTTGATCGAGATGGTCAAACGCTCCGGGCTAAGAGGCCGGGGCGGGGCGGGTTTTCCGGCCGGGACGAAGTGGAGTTTCATGCCCAAGGGCGGCGATCTCCCAAAAATCGTGGCCGTCAACACCGACGAGGGTGAACCTGGCACTTTCAAAGACCGCGAAATCGTAGAGCGGGATCCGCATCAGGTCATCGAGGGCGTGATCATCGCTGCCTATGCCATCGGCGCGAGTCGGGCGTACGTCTACATCCGCGGTGAGTTTTTCCTAGGCGTCAAACGCTGGATCAAAGCCATCGCGGATGCCTATGAATACGGCTTTTTGGGCCAAACCATCCTCGGCACCAGTTTCAGCCTGGATATGTCCGTCCATCGCGGCGCAGGCGCTTACATATGCGGTGAAGAGACTGCCATGCTCGAATCGCTGGAGGGAAAAGCGGGGAACCCTCGTCTCAAACCGCCCTACCCGGCACAGGTCGGATTGTTTGGTCTGCCCACGCTTGTCCACAACATCGAAACACTCTGCTGCATTCCCCATATTATTTTGCGCGGGCCCGAGTGGTTCGCCAGCCTCGGCACGGAAGAGAGCAAGGGACCAAAGATTTTCTCGGTCAGCGGGTGCGTCAACCGTCCGGGTAATTATGAATTGCCGCTCGGCACATCGCTACGTGAAATCATCTACGAACACGCCGGCGGAATCCGGGATGGACGGCAGCTCAAGGCAGTCATCCCTGGCGGGGCTTCCACGCCAATGCTGACCGCCGCCTCGCTGGACGTGCTGATGGGTTTCGAAACGCTGAAACAGGCTGGCAGTGAATTGGGGACCGGCGCGATCATCGTGATGGATGAGACCACCTGCATGGTGGAAGCCGCCCGTCGCCTGACCAAATTCTTCGCCCATGAATCCTGCGGCCGTTGCACTCCCTGCCGCCTCGGCGCAACACGATTGTATGAAATCCTCGATCGAATCGAGCACGGCCAAGGCCTGGCAGACGATATTGAGCGGGCCATCGAACTGGCGGCGGGCATCGATGGGCGCACTTTCTGTCCGATGGGCAGCGCACTGGTCAACCCGGCGCGTTCAGCCATCACCCTTTTCAGGGAAGAATTCGAATATCACCTCACTCACAAGCATTGCATGGCAGGAGCTTACACATGGCAAAAATCTTGATTGTCGACGATGACCCGGATTTCACCAATTCCACCCGGATCGTGTTGGAGAAAGCGGGACACAACGTCATCAACGCCACCAGTGGCGATAAGGGCTTCAAACGCGCCAAAGAAGAAAAACCCGACCTGATCGTGCTGGATGTCATCATGGACAGCGTACTGGATGGGGTTTCGATGAGTCAGACCATGCACGATGACCTCGAAATGCGCGATACTCCCATCGTGATGGTCACCTCCATCGCCAATACCGACTATGCTGAGCTTTTCCCCACCGATGATTATATCCATATCCAGGCTTTTCTGACCAAGCCGGTCGCCCCGGCCAGCCTGCTCAAGCAGGTGGACAAGCTGCTGGCAAAGAAGAAATGAACGCTATCAGGCGATTCTTCAGGGAATTATATTCCGCGCCTTTTCACCTGGCGCTGGTGGTATCGTTCACACTTGTCGCGGCTTTCACCATCGGCGTGGGCGCGTGGGTTATTTCGCGCACCATCAATGAATACCTGACCGAGGCGATGAACGAGCGCGTGGCTCGCGATGCCCACCTGGCCCAGGACATTTACAACACCAACCGCGATGAAGTCGCCAGTATTGCCTATAACCTGGCCAGCGACCCGGCAATTGTGTCCAACCTGGCGGCGGCCAGTGACGGGAGCCAGGCAGCGCGCCAAACGATGGAGGCGCGCATCGCAGCCCTGCTCCGCACTCCGGCACTGGGCGGCAACCATTTCGTTGCCTTGCTTGATCCCCAGGGAAATATTTTATCGGCCCGATTCCTATCGCCCGACGGCACTCAATCCACAAAGGCTTCAACCGGGAACTGGGGCTCGCTGCCCATCATTCAGGAAGCCAGCCAGGGCTCTCGCAGCCTCGCGGCAACTGAAATTATTCCGATGGAACTGTTGGCCCAGATCGGGCTGGCAGAACTGGCCAATATCAACCTGGTGGAAACGCCCAAAGCGGCTGCCACTCTGTTCGATCCCCGTGAAGGTACTGCCGGGTTGGCCCTGGTCGGTGTGACCCCGGTGGCCGATCCAAACGGGCAACTACTCGGCCTGGCTCTTTCCCTCCACCTTTTCAATAACGATTTCACCCTCGTCGATGAGATCAAAAACATCGCCCAGATTGATACCGTCACGATTTTCCTGGGTGATATGCGCGTTTCGACCAACGTCATGACAACCGAAGGCAATCGCGCGGTGGGAACGCGCCTTGCCTCCGAGGTGGGCGATGTGGTGCTCAAAGACGGACGGGAATACGTGGGCACGGCCTTTGTGGTGAATGAAAACTACATCACCCGATACGAGCCGCTGCGCGACCACGCCGATCGGATCGTTGGCAGCCTGTATGTGGGTCTCCGCCAGGGTTCCTTCTTCCGATTGCTGGACGATGTGGGACAGCGCATCACGCTCGTGGCATTCGTCATGGTGCTGTTCACCTTCCTGCTGGCCACGCCTGTCGCGCGCGTTATCACCCATCCGCTGCGGGATCTGCGCGAACTTGCCCAGGTCAGCAAACGGGTGGCGAAGGGCGAGACGACCGTGCGCATGCCTGTCTCGTACGGTGGCGAGGTGGGAGAGCTGGCCACCGAGTTCAACACCATGCTCGATACGCTGAATGCCACCCAGGATCACCTCGTCCATTCGGAAAAGCTGGCCTCGCTCGGGCAGCTGGCCGCCGGGGTGGCTCACGAAATTAACAACCCCCTCGGCGCCATCCTGCTCTATTCCGAATCGATGCTTAATGAGTGTGCCGAGGCTGACCCGAGCCACGCCGATCTGAGCAAGATCGTAAGCGAAACGAAACGCTGTAAAAGAATCGTGGCGGATCTCCTCAACTTCTCACGCCAGCACCAGGTTGTGTTGCAGCCGACCAACATCAATGAGTTGCTCCAGGAACTGATTGACCAGGCGCCCCGGCGCATCAAGACCGTTGTCATCCAATTCGAAACAGAATTCGACCCTAACCTGCCCACTATTGACTGCGATCCGGCTCAACTCCGGCAAGTTTTTCTCAACCTGATCGTTAACGCCGTCGAGGCCATGCCGCAAGGCGGCACCCTGACCGTCCACACGCATAAGGGGCCGGGGGAAACAGTCACGGTCGAAGTCCGCGATACCGGCAATGGCATCCCGCACGAAGACCTGGGCAAACTATTTACACCCTTTTTCACCACCAAGCCGATCGGCAAGGGCACCGGTTTGGGGCTGGCCATCGCCTACGGGATCATTAAAATGCACCGGGGGCAGATCAGCGTCCGAAGCCAGGTTGGCAAGGGCACGACCTTCATCATCAACCTGCCCATAAAGTTATCGGTGGCAGATACCACACCCTCCTCCACCAATGGGAGTGAATCAGGCAAAATCCTGATTGGATAGAAAATGAATACAAATCTGAACGTCCTGGTCATCGATGACGAGACCAATATCTGCGAGGGGATCAAACGGGCCCTGCGCCCCCATGGTTTTATCGTGGACTCAGCCGCCTCAGGGCAGGCGGGTCTGCAGAAAATCCAGGGTGGAGGTTTCGGGCTGGTGCTGCTGGATGTGATGATGCCGGATATCAGCGGCATCGACCTGATCCCCGCCATTCACCAGATCGACCCGGATATTATCTGCATCATCATCACCGGCTATGCCACCGTGGAACTGGCCATTCGCGCCATTAAACAAGGCGCGTACCACTTCCTGACCAAGCCCTTCTCAGTGGATGAACTGACCCTGGCGGTCAACCAGGGTATCGAGCACCAGCGGCTCTCGCTCGAATTGAAACGATTGCAGGCAGCCGAAGCCGAAGCCCGCCGACTGTCCGATGAAAAAACCCGCCTGGAAGAACTGGACAAAACCAAGAAACTTTTTTTCCGGCTGATGACCCACGAGCTCCAGGCCCCGCTCGCAGCCATCCAGTCCTATTTACAATTGATGCAGGAAGAATATCTCACCCCGGAGCAGCAAAAGGACGCCTTGCAAAAGTGCATCGTTCGGCTGGATGAAGAAAAGAAACTCATCGGCGACTTGATGGAGCTGGGCCGGTTGCAAGCCATTGGACCGGCTCCCGAACTGGTTCCGGTCCGGCTGGATGAAATCTTGCGGGAGGTGGTGGACGAACTCACCAGCCAGGCCGGGCAGAAAAACCTGCACATCATCGTCGAAATCCAGGAGCAGCTCCCGGCGGTAAACGGCTCGCCGAAGTTATTCAGGAGTTCTGGGAAAACCTGCTCGGCAACGCCATCAAGTACACCCTGCCCGGCGGCACAGTGACGGCCAGCTTGCGGATGGAAAATGACCAGGTGGTCGGGCAGGTGCACGACACTGGCATCGGCATCCCGGCAGAAGAGCAGGGACGCCTGTTCAGCGAATTTTTCCGTGCCAGGAATGCCAAGGCGCTCGGCCTGCGCGGCACCGGCCTGGGGCTGGTGATTGTCAAACGGATAGTGGATGGCGCAGGCGGGACTATCCGGGTCGAATCGGAAGAAGGTCAGGGCACGAGGTTCACATTTACGCTCCCCAAAGCTGATTCCAAAGACACACAACCAGTCAACACTCAATCAATCGAAACCCAACCATAGGGAGAACAAGCATGGATATCCTCCGCATCTTCGAATACGCACTCCAGCGCGAATATGAAGGCAAAGCCTTTTTTGAGACCAATGCCTCGCGCCTGCAAAACGCGGCAGCCGCAGGGGCTTTTAAAGCGATTGCGGCTGAAGAACAGAAGCATATCGATTTTATCCAGGCACAGATCAAGAAAATCGATGAAGGCCTTCCTGCAAGCGCACCGGAAATCCCCGAGGCAGGGTTCTTTGCAGACCGCGCGGACAGCGAGAACATCAACCAGACAGTCAGTGAAGCCATGGTGGCCGACCTGCCGGTGCTGCGCATGGCCTACCTGATCGAGCGGGATTTTGCGGAATTCTATTCCCAGTCGGCGGTCAAGGCAGAAGGCGATGCGAAAATCGTCCTGGAAATGCTCGCCCGCTGGGAAGCTGGTCACGAGCGGCTTTTTAAATCCATGCATGATAAAGCCTTCGAAGCTTATTCGGGGATGCCGTGGGGTGGATAACCGTAAGGATATAGTTTCAATTCGTAAAACAAGCCTGGATGAAAATGACCAGGCTTGTTTTTCTTTTAGGGCTTCCAAGTTGGGTATAATCGGCGCATGCATCATCGGGGACAAATAAAACTAATTCTCTTCATCATCCCTATCTTGGCTGGATTGACCGCCTGCACCCGCGAGGTGGACGAACGCTATTGGACTCCTCCTGCGTATTTGGAACCATCCGTGACACCTGCCTCTCCATCCTCGGACCCAACCACCCCTGAGGCAGCTACCCCAACCCCGTTTCAACTCCCCCCCACTCGCGATCCTAATTCGCCGATCCTGATGCCTACACCTGATTCGCCGCATGGAATTCCCACCCCCCTCACGGTCCCGGAGAGTTACATTGTCGAGCCGGGGGATACGATTGGCATCATCGCCCGGAAATTCGGTCTTCGCGCGGAAGCCATCGTACAGGCAAATTCTCTTGTGAATCCCAATTACCTTGAAGTCGGGCAGGTGCTCGCTCTGCCATCCAATTCAGTCACAAGCGTTGGCCCAGCATTCAAAATAATTCCCGATTCGGAATTGATCTTCGGGCCATTCAACATGATTTTCGATACCGGGCAGTTCATCCAGAGCAAAGGGGGTTACCTTTCCTCCTATGCTGAAGAGGTGGATGGAGAGATGATGACCGGCGCTCAAATCGTGGAACGTATCGCCAAAGAGTATTCTGTAAATCCCAGGCTGCTTTTGGCGATTTTGGATTACCAAGCCGGCTGGGTGAGTAATTCAAAACCCAACCCGGGAACTCTGACCTACCCCCTCGGTTTCGACGATGGCTGGCACGCGGGTCTTTACAAACAACTCACCTGGGGGGCGAATATGCTCAACTATGGATTTTATGGCTGGCAGGTCAACGCCATTCCCCAATGGACTCTGGCGGACGGCACCATCCTCACACCGGATGCGACCATCAATGCCGGGACCGCCGGTGTTCAACACTTCTTTGCCCAGGTGGATGATTATGCCGCCTGGCAAAACGATGTTAATCTCAACGGTCTTTTTGCCACCTATTACCTGCTCTTTGGGTATCCCTTTGATTACACATTTGAGCCGATCCTTCCTCCTGGACTTACCCAGCCGGTGCTTAGTCTTCCTTTTGGGTATGGCGAGACATGGAACTTCACAGGTGGCCCGCATGGCGGGTGGGATACGGGCTCCGCCTGGGCTGCCTTGGATTTTGCACCGCCAGGAGAAGGAGCGGGTTGCGTTCAATCCGGTTATTGGGCAACCGCCATCGCAGATGGACCTGTTGTCCGCTCTGAAAATGGAGTTGTCATCCAGGACCTTGATGGGGACGGCTACGAAGAAACAGGCTGGACCATACTTTACCTGCATATCGATAGCCTGGATCGTGTTCCGGTTGGTTCGTTTTTGAAGTCAGGAGACAAGGTTGGGCACCCCTCCTGCGAAGGCGGTTTTTCTTTTGCCACCCATCTTCACCTCGCTCGCCGTTACAACGGCATGTGGATAGCGGCGGATGGACCAATGCCTTTTTAATTTAGATGGGTATATCTCTTCCGGCACCGGGATTGAATATGATGGTTATTTGACCCGGGGGATGCAACAAATACTGGCATGGGATGGTTTCGACGCAGTCAACCAGATATCACGCTAAACATAAATTCTTAAACCATGATGTGTAATCAATATCCCCTATCTGCCTTAAAGGTATAATTTCTTCGACAATACTATGAATTACAAAAAAGTCCTTCCATTGCTTTGCATTGTCGCCTTTATTTCATCCGGATGTTCAAATGGATTATGGGGCGACTATGCAACACCTACTTTGGATTTTTCCCTTTATTTCACGCCCACACCTTTTGAAGCAGCGACACTAATCCCCACGCCACTCCCGGCCACTAGCACGCCAACCTTTAACCCTCCAACACCGACACAGGAACCCAGTCCCTCCCCACTGCCGACCTTGACCGGCGCACCCAAACCGCCCGTGCTCTACTATTCTCAAAGTGGGGATTCCTTGTCCACAGTCGCCACCCGATTCGGCGTTGACCCTTCAGAAATTTCATCCACAGACCCTTTGCCCGTCTCAGGATTGCTCAATCCCGGGACTCTCATGTTAATTCCCGACCGGTTGCCGGAAACAACGCCGTCCACATTAATTTTGCCCGACAGCGAATTTGTTTATTCAGCCTCAGCATTGGATTTTAATATCAGGCAATTCACATCCAGCGCGGGCGGTCACCTGGATGATTATACGGAATACATGCGCACCACCAGCCACACATCCGGTGCGGATATCGTCCAAAGGCTGGCGGATGAAAACTCGATCAATCCACGCCTGCTGCTGGCCATCCTGGAATACCAAAGCCGTTGGGTATATGGAGAGCCGGAAAACCTCGCCCAGGAGGATTACCCCCTTGGGTACATCGATTTCCAATCGCGGGGATTATTCGCTCAAATGATTCGGGCGATCAAGGAACTGGCCGTGGGATATTACAACTGGCGATCGGGCGATCTGACCCAGCTGACATTTCCTGACGGAAAAACAATGCGCATGGCGCCCGGCCTCAACGCCGGCAGCGCAGCCCTACAGTATTACTTCTCCCGTCATTTCAATTATGATGATTGGGCGAAAGCCATCGACCCCAACATCGGCGTCCCCGCCCTCTATACGGAGATGTTTGGCGATCCGTGGCTGCGAGATAACCAGGTGGCGCCGCTCTTCCCTCCTGGAATTTCTCAACCGCCATTGACCCTTCCGTTCATCCCCGGGGTGATCTGGTCCTATACTGGCGGACCGCACGCCGCGTGGGAACTGGAAGGCGCCTTGGCAGCTATTGACTTCGCACCTTCTGCGATGGAGTTGGGGTGTATCCCGTCAGATCAATGGATCGTAGCTCCCGCCTCCGGTTTGGTAACACGCTCTGGGAACGGGGTGGTCGTCCTGGATCTGGATGGGGATGGCAAGGAACAAACCGGGTGGGTGTTGCTCTTTCTCCATATCGCCAGCTCCGGGCGGGTAAGAGCCGGGAAATTTCTTGACCAGGGCGGGTATATCGGTCATCCGTCCTGTGAGGGCGGAGTTGCCACGGGGACTCATGTCCACATGGCACGGCGCTACAATGGTGAATGGGTTCTCGCAGACGGCGCCCTACCTTTCGAGATGGATGGCTGGGTCGTCCATGCAGGAGCGGTTCCCTACAAAGGCACGCTCGTTCGCGATGGTGAAGTCGTCACTGCCTCGCAATATGGTTCGTATGAAACAAATATCATGCGCGACCTGCAACCTTGATTTTTTTGAACAAAAATTCCCTTTAATCCAACCTTTTTGATGACTACGCGAAAATCAGAACCTTCTTTTTTCCATAAATTTCTTAGCCTGATAGCAACTCTCTCCCTGCTTGCAGGATGTATGCCGTTAAGCCAATCCTCCCAAACAGCAGCACCGGCAATTGCCCCAACCGCCACATTTCCCCCGATCCAACTCCAGCCCACCCGCCCAGTTTACCAACCAGGAGAACTGGTGGATTATCTCGCCCAACCCGGAGACACCCTCCCTGCTCTGGCCGCCCACTTCAACACCTCTGAGGATGAAATCTTCTCAGCCAATCCCATCATCCCGGCGGACGCAACCACCATGCCGGCTGGCTTCCCCATGAAGATCCCGATCTACTACCAGCCTCTTTGGGGCAGTCCCTACCAGATCATACCGGATGGATACTACGTCAACGGACCTGCTTCAATAGAATTCAATACGACCGAGTTCGTTTCGCAACATCCTGGCTGGTTGAATAACTACACGGAGTATGCCGCGGGTGAGCATCGGACAGGCGCAGACATTGTTGATTACGTGGCGACCAATTTCAGCATCAGCCCGCGGGTGCTGCTGACACTGCTGGAATACCAGTCGGGGGCTTTGAGCAACCCCGTGAAACCGGCCACAAACTATTTCCTTGGCTATCGCGATTTCGGGCACAGGGGCGTGTACCTTCAACTCGTCCATGCCGCAAATGTATTGAATAATGGATATTATGGCTGGCGCAACGGTACTCTGCTCGAAATTGAACTCCTGGATGGACGGCTTGAAAGACCTGACCCCTGGCAAAATGCCGGCACGGTCGGGCTGAGATATTATTTTTCACAATTTCTTCAGCCCCAGAATTACCTTTTCGCAACCGAGTCTCCGGGGTATGCCAACACCTGGAATTCACTTTTTGGCGACCCATGGCTTGATCAACAAGCCCATATCCCGGGCAGCCTGAAACAACCCGAATTTCTACTCCCCTTCCCAGCAGGAAAAACCTGGGCATACACCGGCGGTCCCCATACCGGTTGGGGTGAGGGTGAGCCTTTTTCCGCAATTGATTTTGCCCCCGGTGCGGAGACGGGAGGCTGTGTCCCCACCACCGAATATTCCACCGCTGTAGCAGACGGTATCATTTCACGCATCGGCGATGGAACTGCCGTGCTCGATCTTGACGGAGATGGTGATGAACGGACAGGCTGGGTGGTTTTTTACCTGCATGTCGCTGCGAATGGACGTGCTCCCCTTTACTCACGCCTGAAGGCGGGCGACCCTGTCGGGCACCCCTCTTGTGAAGGTGGCCGAACGACCGGTACGCACGTTCACCTGGCTCGAAAATTCAATGGAGAATGGATGCTCGCCGACAGTCCGATTCCATTCAATCTCGAGGGTTGGATCACGCGCAACGGCGCAGAAGAATATCTGGGGACGCTGACCCGATTCTCGTCCACCATCACCGCTTGCACATGCGCGAATCAAGCCAGCCAAGTGACCGCGGGAAATAAATAACTGCGAGGCTTTTCCCGCAGTTATCATCAATCCACTTATTTAGGTGACCACTCACCTTTGGCAGTCTCTTTCTTTGACTCACCTTTTCCCTCAAAGATCTCATATTCCATTTTGATTGGGAACACGCTCGACAGCATTGCCTGTGCAGGGCAGTATCGTGTGGCGGAGAGTTCGATTGCTCTTAACAGCGCAGCTTCATCCAAATTCGTTCCTGAAACAAGGTAGGTAATCACTGCTCCTGTAAACACGTGAGGGTGATCGCTGCGCTGATCGGCATGAACACGGACTTCAAACTCTGCGACTTGCTGCTGTTTTTTTCGCAGAATCGAGATGACATCCATGGCCGTGCAACCCGCCAGGCTGACCGCCATCAACTCGAGCGGACGAAAGCCGTCGTTTTCTCCGCCCACTGAAGGGTCGGTGCCGAGAGGGACGTTGAAACCTGTACCGGCAGTCCCCGAAAATGACATTCCTTTTGACCAAATCACCTTAGCATCCATAATCTTCTCCTGCCTTTCTTCTTATCACTCGCTCAACAAAGGGGTAACGAACTTTTCAAGCATTTCCCGATTGATTTCACCAGTCCAGGCGTAGCGAATCACTCCGTTGCGATCCACCACATATGAACTTGGCAGGCTTCCGTTCCTGAATGCGTTCAGCGCCTCAGAACTCGGGTCGAGCCAAATCTTGAACGGCAGGGCGAAATCATTCGTAAATTTCGCGACCTGATCCCGCGGGTCGCCTGCTTCGATGGCGATGACCATAAATCCCTCATCGACATGGGCTTTGAAGTAAGCTGCCAGAGTGGGCATTTCAGCTTTGCACGGAGGGCACCAGGTCGCCCAGTTGTTCACCAAAACCACTTGACCCTTGAAATCTTCCAGCGATTCTACTTCACCATTTAAGTTCTCAAGTTCCAGAACCGGCGCAGGATAATTGACCGGAGCGGGAACAACATAATTCTCGCGAGCGGCAGGAGAGTTGGTTGTTTTTATTCCAGCTCGAGAGCCGATGGAAAAAAGCAATACCAGGCTCAACAGGATAAATCCTGCTCCAAGTAAGGCTTTTACGGGTTTGGTGGCCGGGTGCTGAGGTTTCTTTTTTCGAGGCATTTATCACTTCTAAAAATCACCCCGGTCTTGAGTCTAACAGGCCGGGGGCATATTCTTTATTTCTTGCTGGCGCGCATGATTTCCGCCAGCAGGTTCTGTTCCGGGACAGCTCCCACCACGGTGCCGGCCCCATCATTGATCGTCGTCTGGGGAACGCCACTCACTCCATATCGATCGGACAATTCCGGAAATTCCATCGCCTCCACCCCCTCTGCACGAATCATGGCAGGATTCTCCATGGCCATACTGTGCGCGAGCAACACGGCCCGCGGGCAATAGGGTCAGGTGGGGGTGACAAAGACCTGCAAGTGAAGCGGGCTTTGGAGGTTTTTCAGAAATTCCCTGGTCTGCGGGGTCAGGCCGGAATCCCTACCCGAAACAAGCAGTATGGCTTGTATCAAGGTACTGAATTCATGCCCGGACGGAATTCCAGAATACTGGATTCCGAAATCGGAGATTTGATCTCCATCCATCGCTGCAATGACTATCCCTGGAGTTTTATCGACGCGATAGTGTTTTGCGACCTCAGAATCCGCGTCAATATCATGGATCTTGAGAGTCAATCGATCGTCCAAGGCGGTGACTTCTTCGAGCAACTGCCGGGTGTCGTCACAGTAATCGCAATTTTCCCTCGAACCGAAAAAGAGTATTGCAACTGGTTCCTTAAAGAGTGGAAAATGCTTCCCGGATTTGCCCTGTGGTGTGCTCATTTAGTAGTGCGTCGGCCATGTAATCTCCTCGTTTTTCGTTTGCGGTTCACACGGAACCGGGATTTATCCTATCAGCTGCATCCAGCGCCTTCGACCAGCGAATATCTGCATTGGCCGCATTCCAGATCAAGCAATCCATTGAAATCCATTCTGCCTTTGCCGCAGATCGGACAGGGAGAACCCCGTCGGACATAAACATGCTCGAAATTAGTTAAGGCCGTGGAATTTACTTTTATTAGCTCGGTGGTTTTAATCTGAGATTTTTGACTGTTCATTCATCCAACAATGAAGGAAAATTTCTATTGTCCAGGGTGTAAATGATCACCCAGATCAAGTTTCTGAAAAAGTCTTTCCCGAACATCCGATGGTAAATTTATGGGCGTGTCATTGCACGCATGCACCAGGGAAATGGTCTTTCTTGTGGTATCCACGACCACCCTGCAGTTATCACATCCGGCAACATGCGCCTCGATCTCCTGACAAATCTCTTCACGTGTCTGACCATCCAGGTAGTCATTGAGCATCCCCAGCAGTTGGTCGCAGGAAAGTGTTTTATGGTTGTGGTCTGTCATTCTCAACTCCCAGAAGTTTGCCCGGTAAAATATCCTGATAATTTTTCACGAAGGTTCAGCCGGGCTCGCAGAAGGCGTGTTTTTACATTCGTTTCCGTCAAATTCAAGGCTTCGGAGGTTTCCTTGATGGACAGCCCTTCGATATCGCGCAGAATGAATACTACACGCATCGGCTCGGGTAGATCTTTAATCGCCTTCTCGAGATAATTCTTGGCCTCTTTTGATTCCAAGATTTCCCCAGGTAGTGCTCCCCAGTCGACAAACTGGATCGGCATGAAATCCTCGTCGTCGTTGTCACCTTGTTCATCGAGATTGACCTCCGGGCGCATTTTCCGAAGCATCATCAAGGCCTCGTTCGACGCGATGCGGTAAATCCATGTGGACAGACTGGAACGCTCCTCGAACCCTTTAATATGCTGAAGGATTTTTACGAATGTGTTCTGCAGGACATCTTCAGCATCCTGTTCCCTGCCGAGCATCCTCAACCCCAGCCTGTAAATGGGTCCCGAATAAACATCCACCAAACGGGCAAATTCATCCCGGTCTCCTGAACGGAGGGCTTCAATGGAAAAAGCCTGTTGTAATTGCTCATTCATTAGATGAAATCCTGAATAAAAAGATACAAGCAAAGTATACCCGAGATGCATCCCAAGGTCACGTTGGCGACGAGAGTCTTCCCAGGCAACCTGACTGGCAAGTTGTCAAGACAATGTCATATCCATAAAGGGATAAAAATCGCTGCATTTATGATTTTTGCCACTGGAACACGGCATGGCTGTTGATTAATATCCTTATAATGTCCACCGACCTCACCAAATCTCGTCTGTTCAACGACATGAGCCCGGCAGACCTTGCCGTCCTTGCTCCTTACTTTTCTTATGCCGAGTTCCCTGAAGGTGTGACTCTTTTTCTCAAGGAGATTTGGCAGACAGGCTCTACCTCGTGGTCAGTGGTGAAATCAAGATCAATTACAAACCCTATGACTCCCCACAGATCACGATCACCCGTATCAGAGATGGTGATGTTCTGGGTTGGTCAACCGTGCTTGGGAATAAAAGTTACACCGCTACTGCGGTATGTGACTGTGACGCTGCCCTGCTGGTCATCAACGGGGACGATCTCCGTCAGCTGGTTGCCGACCATCCACAAACTGGTAAAATGGTATTGGATCGTCTGGCTGCCGCGGCTTCACCCCGGTGGAAGGATGCCCAGACTCAGGTCGCATCCATGCTGCGTAAGGGAATGGAAATTCCGGAACAAATAGACGGAGGCGGTAATATGAACGATACGTCCGCGAATGGCTTTACCCAGGAAATGCAGTTAAAAGCCCTGGTGGATCAATTGAGCGCCTATATCGAGACCTATCATGGTGGATCGGTGGAATTCGTAGCTTTGGAGAAGGATACTTTGAAAGTACACCTGGGCGGGGCCTGCCTGGGGTGTCCTCTTTCGCCCGCAACGTTGCATGGATGGGTGGAAGGAACGGTGAGACAATTCTTTCCTGAAATCGCTCACGTAGAGGCGGTTTAGCAGTTTGCTCAATCAGGCTTAAAATAAAAGAACCTCCACCTTTTTCCACTAGGTGGAGGTTCTTTCGTCTACTTCTTGCTGCGGAAGTAAAGATAAATTAAGTATATCCCCGCACAGACCAGAACCACAGGCCACACATAGATCATGATCTGTTGAAGCCGGAAGCTGGCAGCGGTCAGTGCAGTGAGCAGCAATGCGGCAGAAGGAATCAGTGCCCACTTCATCCTTCCGGTTGGGTTGGGTAATATCGCTACGAGAAGAAATGTCAGGGACAATCCCAGGAAGAATGCGCTGCCCAGGACAATTTCATCCACCTTAATGCCGGCCAGTGTATTCCCGATTTGAAAGACCAGATACGCACTGAATGCCAGCGTCATCAGGACTCCCCCAGGTATGATCGCCCACCAATGCTCGTGATGAAAAATGTATATCATGAAGAAGCTCAGCCCTACCGCGCCGAGCATGATCGAGCCGGCGAGGTAGGTATATTCATCCGGAAGGAATGGGATGATGCCCACGCCTAACAAGGTTAATCCAGGGATGAGCGCCCACCAATGCTGGCGATTTAGCGCAAAGACTGCAATGAAAATGATCCCTGCAGCGATCGAAAGGGAGGCCCAGATCACGCTGATATCTCCGTTGATAATGCCCATCTGTTGCAGGAGTAACAGTCCCCCCATCAAGATCAACACTCCTCCGATGGCTAACCTGAAATCAAAGCGTTTCATGAATAATCTCCTTGATAAAAATGTCTAGTGAATATTGAACGACCCTGCGCCGGTTTCGAGCAGCATCTCGACAGAATTTTGGGCTGTGTCGTAATCAGGCGACTGGTAATATCCCGTAGAAGTGACTGGAAAACGTTTTTCATCCACGCGAACGGAGGAGGCTCCTTGCAAGACCCGAACGCTTGCTGCGACACCCTCGGGGACTCGAATATCGAATGATGCGGCCCCGCCTTCCACTTTAAAGAGCGTTTTACCAGCGTGTGCAGGTAAGACGATCTTCGAGCTGCTTGCACCCGTTTCCAATATCAGTTGGCTGACTTTGATATCCGTCAAATCCAAATCAATGGAGCTTGCACCTGACTCAAATTTCAAGAGTCATCGGGAGGTCGTTGCTCAATCGAAATCGCCACGACCAGCCTTCCGGTCCCAGAAATGGAATGAACGAGGGTCCAGCATTGACCTGGACTATCACCTTGTCATCCAAATACTCAGTCCGCAAATCGAGGGTGGTACCGGATAAGCCCTCCAGGGCAGCATCCGGTGAGGCGCCTCCGGTCACCACCAAGGAAGCCGCACCAAAGTCGAAGGTGATTTCCGCCTTTTGGGCATCTTTACGTGATACCTTCAGTTGATGACTTTCGTCGAATTTAGGCTTGTAATATCTGCTGGAAATCACCCAGATTCCCAGGAAAATAAGCAAGAGCGCCCAGATATAACCCCACACCGAACCTGAGATCAAGCCGGCAGCCTGGAGCCCCAGAACAACTCCCAGCAAAATAAAAACAATTCCCCAGAACAACGCTGTTCGTGACATTCCGCCTCCTTTATCCTTTAATCAGGAATATGCTTTTTTCGCGATGAGAAAACGCCGCGAGATCAGGATATAGACACCAAGCAGGATTAATAGCACTGCCGGTCCGTATGGGCCAAGCAGTGTCACCCCTCCAAAAATGGAGGCAAGCACCAAATAAAGGATTCCGCTGATAAAGACCAGGTCGAATCCCGCCTTCATCGAGTGCCACTTGCGCTCCAGGAGGGCAGACAGGATGATCCCGATGCCGACAAAGCCGGGGATCAACGCCCACATGTAAGTCCAGGAGGTCCAATCACCGGTTTGCGTCTGGTAGTAAAAGATACCGCCCAGGCCGGCTAGAATAACAGCAGGAACGCACATCCCCGGTTCCCACAGAACTAAACCGAGCAGAAAAAGTAATCCACCCAGAACGACAAAAATAAGCGGCCAAGCCCAGACTTCTTTGAACCAGTCTTGAAGTTGAGGATTAAACCTCAACAGAAAGGCTAAAATGCCTGCAGAAATCAATAAAATTCCAGAGACCAAGGCAGCTCGATTTCCTTTTCCCATTTCCATCTCCTTTCATTTGCCTAATAACTATAATACGTCAAAAATGGATATTTGGTATCACAGAATATCCTTTGCAAGATCAGCCAGCCCTTCAAGGTCCTCCAAGTCCAGCCATTGAAGCATGACGCGCTGAATGCCCGTCTGTTCCACTTCATGCAGCTGCTCCCGGATTTGATCCCCGGTTCCGACCATAGCGCCTACGTTTCGCCAGGCTTCCTGTGTTCTGTTACTTGAGGATATTTTCTGCTTTAGCTTTTCAGGTGTCTTTCCAAATAGGCATCCCAGCATCACAGACCGGCGGACGGATTCCCGAGGACGGTTTGCTGAATCGAGCAACAGGTCCAGTTGTTTATTCAAGGATTTCAACTCCCCAGCAGGCAGGTAGACCGCATTCCACTCACCTGCATAACGGACAACGTAAGGCAGGGTGCGCTTCAGCCCGTTTCCGCCAACAGCAATCCGTGGACCGCCGGGGCGGGCGGGACGAGGAAGGAGGGTGGCATCGCGAAGCTGGAAATACCTCCCTGCAAAAGTGACCGGGGTGTCGCTATTGAGCAGACGGGTGATGACCTCCAATCCCTCTTCGAAGCGGTCAAAACGGGCTGCCGGCTCGAGAAGGTCATAACCGAATAAACCATGTTCCCGTTCCTGCCAGCCTGCTCCCAACCCTAAGGTAAGCCTGCCCCCTGACAAGTCATCCACGGCTGAGGCCATGCGGGCAGTCATGGCCGGGTGCCTGAAGGAAATTGGGGAAACCAACGGACCAAACTCGATTCGCTTGGTATGACTGGCCAGCCAGGTGAGTGAGACCCACAATTCCAGGGAATCTTTATCAGGTGGACTCGCATTCGTGAAATGGTCGGACCGGAACAGACCGGAAAAACCGAGTTCTTCCACAGCACTAGCCAGGTTCTGCCAATGAGGCCAGGTCAGGCCATTTTGCCCTTCAATCATGATGGCGATATCCATATCTACTCCTTTTCGATTAATTCGGGCAAAGCCAGCCACTCCCCGGCTTTTTGAGGATGGACTGCTTGGACGATCTTCTTTTGATTTTCCAGGGAGTGAATCGTCCGATGAGTCAGGTCGTGTGTCCAACCAAAAAGACGGGCGATATCGCGCGGCATCACAGCGCCGACAGAACGCAGATAAAGGTGCACAAGCTTTGAGCGGGCTTCCACCTCACCAATGGACCGGGCATTCTCAACCAACTCTGGCATATGTCTCGGCACGATGTCATAGATGAATGCGTACCGCCAGGCGCCTGCCTCCGCCACTCCGACAGGCAGAATTTTAAAATCCGCCTGCAAGGCATCGAGCGCCCGGGCGAATTCACTGTCACTTGTTTTACTTGTCATTCGGGCGGCGCGGCGAAGATCGATCGTATTCATCGCCCCTTCGAGTAGCGCTTCATAGACCAGTTTAGCGGCGAGGGTTAACCTCCCTCTCCGTAGGCTACGAGATGGTCTTCCTCGGGCGAGCCAAAGTTTTCCGAGAGCGCATAAAAATATGGCGCAGTATCCAATGAGATCAGCGTGGCTTTTCGACGCAGCACTTTGGCGTAATACCAAACCTTTTTCCCGAGCGATTGATCCTTCCATCTCCAGGTGACATGCCCCGGGTCGTCGTGCGCATCCGCCACAGGCCGGTTCCCGGCCACGGCGACCCACAGACTGGGCAGGTCAATATTTTTAATTGGCCAAAAATATATAAATCCTCTTTCGTTGACGTACTTTTCCGCTTGCCGGGGCGAAGAAATCCTGCCTGCTGGAGGAAGATGAAAAGTCCTTGTTCGATAACTCAGAAGTTTCTTCAAAGAAAGCGTACGCATGGAATTGATTATAGCGTTTTCGGTAAATTGGCAAGTGCAATTCCTTACAAATTACGGCTGGCAACCGCCGGTATTATTAATTTATCCTATAATTCCCGGTGGAGGACTATATGCCTAAAAAACTCATGCTTCTCCCAGCTCCCCGACAATTAAAACCCCGCTCCGGCAAGTTAACACTTTCCGAAGGGCAAGTGATTTTGATCGACAGCGCCACCCCTCAACCCTTATTCTTCACTGCAAAACGGATCCAATCTGCACTCAGAAGGAATCTGGGGATAAACTGGGAGATTGTCGCCAGCCGTGCTGTTCCGCAAGATAAAGTGGCATTGTCGCTGTGTCCAGGTGATGCTTCACAAAAAAACGATCAAGGTTACACTCTGGATATCTCTCCAGATAAGATCACCCTCACCGCCAAAACAGACACTGGTGTTTTTCACGGCGCAACCACACTCTGCCAGATCATCCAGCAGCTTGACCCGTCTGATCATGCCCTGCCGTGCCTCTCCATATCTGATTGGCCGGATTATTCGGTGCGCGGGGTAATGCTTGATATTTCACGGGACAAGGTCCCCACGCTGGAGACGGTCCTCGATCTGGTGGACCGGCTGGCAGGCTGGAAGATCAATCAATTCCAACTCTACATCGAGCACACCTTCGCCTACCATCAGCATCCAGAGGTATGGGAAAAAGCCTCGCCTTTCACCGGTCAGGAGATACTTGAACTGGATGCCTTTTGCCGGGAACGATACATTGAGCTTGTTCCCAACCAGAACACCTTTGGTCATATGCATCACTGGCTCGAGCACAAACGCTATGCGCCACTCGCTGAAACCACCACGGGTTGGGACGCGTGGGGCACCCATTTCGACATGCCCTGGAGTTTGAACCCCACCCACCCGGGCAGTATCAAGCTGGTCAGGAGCCTGCTGGACGAATACTTGCCGTATTTCACAAGCGACACCATCAACGTAGGTTGTGATGAACCTCTCGATGTCGGTCAGGGCAAGAACAAGGAGCTTGTGGAAAAAATCGGTCGTGGCCGTGTTTATCTGGATTTCGTCAAGAAAATATATAACGAAGTGACTGCCAGAGGTAGGAAAACTCAGATCTGGGGCGATATTGTTATCGAGCATCCAGACCTCATTCCGGAGCTTCCGGGGGATATCACCGTCCTCGAATGGGGATACGAAGGGTCGCATCCCTTCGATGAACATGGCGCGCAATTCTCGAAAGCCGGACTTAAGTTTTACGTCTGCCCGGGGACCTCTTCCTGGAACTCGATTACCGGACGGACAGAAAATGCCCTCGCGAACCTGATCAACGCAGCAGAAAATGGATATAAGCACGGCGCGGCAGGGTATCTTATTACGGATTGGGGCGACAACGGTCACTGGCAGACTCTGCCGGTCAGTTATTTGGGGTTTGCGATGGGGGCCGCTTACTCCTGGTCATTGAAAACAAACCGTAAACTGGACGTCAAGCGCGCTGTCAGCCTGCATGCCTTCGATGACCCGACTGGCACTCTGGGACAGGTCGCCTATGATCTGGGAAATGTTTACCTGTCCACGGGTATCGTCCCGCCGAATTCGTCCTGGCTTTTCTGGGCACTCCAGTGGCCCTTGGATGAAATCCGAAAAGTAATGAATGACCTAAATGTGGATATCCTCGATAAAACCTGGAAAGCCATTGACGAGGCTGTACTTCCACTTGAAAAAGCCCGTTCGTCCCGGCCCGATTCTGAACTCATTCGCCAGGAAATTCGCCTGGCCGAACGAATGCTGCGGCATGCAGTTATGCGCGCCTGGCTTGCTGCCGGACGCGAGGACATCAAACCGGCAGCGCTTTACGTCGACATGAAAGCCATCATCGATGAGTACAAGAGTGTATGGCTGGCACGTAACCGTCCGGGAGGTATGAGAGACTCCATTGCCCGGCTTGAAAAAGCACGCAGCGATTATGCATAAGATGAAGATCATACGGCGAAATTCACGCCTTGCCAAAAACGTCATTCCAATTCCTGGTCTATCAAAAATATTGAAAACCAGGACGAAACTGAACATCCCTGGGGGTTGTCCATAGGGCTGCTTAATGGTTTAATCCATGTTCAAGGAACAATTCATTCATGACTGAGAGTAAAACCACTTCCCGGCAATTCTGGAACACAGAGACCATCCTGATCATCATTCTCATCGTCTTGGCCATCGTCTCGCGCCTCGCCGACCTTGGAGCGCGCACCATGAGCCACGACGAGATCAACCACGTCGTCCCGGCATACGACTATTTTCAAGGGCGGACCTACCTGTATGATCCGGTCACCCACGGGCCGTTCCAGTTCCACATGATGGCGTTGTCCTATTTCCTCTTCGGAGACAACGATTTCACATCCCGCCTGCCACATGCCCTGTTTGGCATTTTCTCCATTGCATTTACGTTAATCTTCTTCAAGAGGTATCTTGGTCGGGCTGGGGCGATCGCTGCCGGGATTTTCATGCTGGCATCTCCCTACATGCTTTTCTACGGACGCTATGCCCGAAATGAAATATTCATTGTCGTCTGGGGATTACTGACCATCTACACCATCCTTCGCTATTTGGAGGAAGGTGATTTCTCGATGCTGTATTTTTTCACAGCGGTGAATGCGCTCCACTTCACCGATAAAGCCACCTCCTACATTTTCGCTGCACTCGAATTATTCTTTCTGGCGGCCTACTTGATTTATCGCGTGACACGGACCCGCTGGGTTGACGAATCCCAGTTCCGCAAATTCATGATCGGGTTGATGGCGGCTGTCCTGACCTTTGGCGCAGTGGCAGGGATTTACATCACGCAGAAACCGCTCGCCCAGCCCATGCTGGTGACGATGGGCATCCTTGGAGCTCTTGGCATTGCCAGCTTGACCTTATCGATCGTGGGATTGATCAAAGGATTCGGCTTACAAGCGTTACGGGCGGAAAGATCGTTCGACTTGCTTATCCTGCTCGGGACGTTGATCCTGCCCCTCGGCGCAGCACTCCCGGTCATACTCATCGGCGGGAAGCCGCTCGATTACGATAGCCAAGCCATTATCCGGGATGCGATCATCATTGCGGTCTTTGCCATCCTGTCGATAGTCATCGGCTGGTGGTGGAAACGCGAGAAATGGTTCATTCACGCTGCGATCTTCTACATCCCCTTCCTGCTTCTCTACAGCTCATTTTTTAATAATGGCGTTGGCCTGGCGGGAGGATTCATGGGAGCGCTGGGATATTGGATGGAGCAACAGGGTGTCCAGCGTGGAAGCCAGCCAGCCTATTTTTATGCGCTGATCCAAATTCCCATTTACGAGTTCCTGCCTGCGATAGGGACATTGATCGCGGTCGTGATCGGTTTTGCCAAACGATTATGGATCGCTGAACCCGGGCAGCCGTTTTCCCGGGCAGAATCCTTCGAAGGTGAAAAACAGGCGGTCCCAACGCTTACTTTGCTGGTTTTCTGGTCCATCGGCACACTGGCAGCGTTCTCCTATGCCGGCGAAAAAATGCCCTGGCTGACCATCCACATTGCCTTGCCCATGTGCCTGGCGGCCGGTTGGACGGTGGGCTGGCTCGTGGAGTCCGTCCCCTGGCCGAATTGGCGTGAATGGAGAGCGACCCATTACGCCCGGATCGTAATCTTGACCTTGTTTGGTGCCCTGCTACTACTCACCGCGCGCGCTTCCTACAGGGCTGCCTTTATCAACTACGATTACGCCACAGAGTATCTCGTTTACGCGCACGCTGCCGGCGATCCGAAGACTTTCTTAAATCAAATCGAAGACCTTTCTGAACGAACCGCCGTCGGCAACAATATCGTCGTCGCTTACGACAACAACGTGCGCTATCCATACTGGTGGTACATGCGCCGCTACCCGAACCGGATCGATTTCGACAAGAATCCGACCCCGGATATCAAGCGGGCATTGGTGGTGGTCGTCAGCCCGGAAAATGAAGCCAAGGTCAAACCCATCCTCCGCGAGAATTATTACTCTGTCCCCCTCATGCGGTTGTGGTGGCCGAACATGGATTACTGGAATTTAAAATGGGACAACATCAACGGAGAATACGTCGCCGAGAGCGGGCAGGATGCGCCTCCGATGTCTTACTCCGAATATTTCCGCCGCACCTGGGAGCACCTCCAGCCGTTCTTCACCAATCCGGAAATCCGACATGCGGTTTGGGAGATCTGGTATAACCGCGATTTTACAGAATATGCCCGGATCAGGAACAGCGACGCTTTCACCCTGACCAATTGGAGTCCAGGTGAAAAGATGACCGCCTACATCCGGAAGGATGCAGCCGCCCAGGTTTGGAACTACGGCAGCGTCCCATCCCTGCCCGAAGTGGAGATGGAAGACCCGTATGAATCATCCATTGTCCAGTTGCAACCGGACGGCGTGATCGGCAGCCCGGGATCCGAAACCGGACAATTCCAGGCGCCACGAATGATCGCGCGGGGAAATGACGGCAGCCTTTATGTTGCAGATTCCCGCAATCATCGCATCCAGCACCTTGCCACGGATGGATCGGTTTTGCAGTCCTGGGGAGGATTTGCGGATGCCAGCCAGGGAAGCGCCCCGGAAGGGATGTTTAACGAACCCTGGGGAGTGGCTGTCGGACCCGACGGCAACGTTTACGTTTCAGACACCTGGAATCACCGGGTACAGAAATTCACCTCCGAGGGCGAATTCATTGCGGCATGGGGAGTCTCCGGTCTCGCGGATTCCCCGTTCAGCTTCTATGGGCCTCGGGGCATCGCTGTTGACAGCCAGGGACGGGTCTATGTCGCCGACACGGGCAATAATCGTATTGTGGTTTTCAACGAAAATGGCGAAAACATAACACAATTCGGCGTACCCGGCATCAACCCCGGAGAATTCAGCGAACCCGTGGGGGTGGCGGTCGATCCCGATGGTCTTGTTTACGTGACCGACACATGGAATATGCGCATCCAGGTTTTTGCACCGGACGCATCCGGCACGGTGTACGAGTCGATCCTTCAAATTCCCGTCAATGGCTGGTTCAGCCAATCGGTGGAAAATAAACCATTCATCGCAGTGGATGCCAATCGAAATATTTTTGTCAGTGACCCGGAATCCTGCCGGGTATTGGAATTCTTGCCGGATGGACATATCAGCCGGGTTTGGGGACAATGCTCGTCGCTTAGCGATGGATTTGGGCTGCCGCTTGGGCTGGCTCTTGACCCGAATGGAATTTGGGTGAGCGACTCGGGGAACAATACGATATTGCACTTTACATTCAGTGAGTAAAGAAATCAACATAAAAAATTGTGCTGTTCGAATTGAACAGCACAATTTTTTTTAACTTAATACTGCTTATCCGCGAATGTAATGCTCCAACTGGGAGATCAGGAATTTTTGCTGTGCGATGACTTCCTTTAGAACATCGCGAATGGAAAGGACGCCCAAAAGCTTTGAAGCATCCATGACCGGCATGTGCCGGATGTTCTTTTCGATCATGAGCGCCATCACCTCCTCGAGGGGTTGGGAGGCTTCAACATACATCACTTTTTCTGTCATGATGGCAACCACCCGTGTTTCGCGGGCGGATCGGCCGGCGATATCCATTTTGCGGACGCAGTCTCTCTCGGAAATGATGCCGGCAATTTTATCGTCGCTCATCACCAATAATGCGCCGGCATCTTTTTCTGCCATCATCTTCATGGCGGCATACACCGTTTCGTCGCGCTGGATCACCCAGATATCGCTTCCTTTTTTGCGAATTAATTCACCGGCAGTAATCATCCGATTTCTCCTCTAGTTGGAATGTGGACAATATTACTCCAAGTATAGTAAATTTTTATCCCATTAGCAATACTCAATTAAGAGGAGTTTGTCACATACACGGTTGGTGAGTTTAGAATTCCCACTTGAGCCATGATTTGACACATCGCAAGCAAGAATTATTCCACTGGTGTTCCACCTCAGCCCGTAAATCTGCCTTTTGGAGAGAGCTTTATCCCACCAAAATCAAAACCCACCACCTATGTTACAGACACTTAAAGAGTCCCTTCCCGAAGCGGGAAGGGACTAGACTGAGGTTTTTTTATGTGCTTTGAAATTAATCTCACCTCTTGATAAGTTCTATCTTTCTTCGCTTCGGGCAAATAACCAGGTGGCCACCGTGAAAAATAAGACGCCATAGCCGAAGAGTGCCAGCACGGGAACGGCGACCGACTCAAAGCCAAGCCCACGTGCGATGATGTTTTTGAAACCATCCATGGCCCACGCAACCGGCGTGAGGTGCCCGATGGTGCTGAATACCTCGCCGGTGAATTCAAGAGGCACCCAGGCTCCACCGAGACCGGCAAAGACAAACATCGGGATGAGGGAAAAGATGATGGCCTGCTCATCGGTTTTCGCCAGTGTTCCGATCAACAATCCCAAGGCTGCCAGACAGGCCGTCGAAGCCAGGGTCATCAAAATAGTGGCAAGAGGAAGCCGCATGTAATCCAAGCCCAGAACCAATTGGCCGAAGGCGATCAGCAGAGTAAATTGCATCAGTAGCATTGTAAATATCGCCAGGAAATGGCCTGCCAGTATCTGCCAGCGGGCAACGCGGGTGGTCATCAGGCGTTGAAGGGATCGGGTTTTGCGTTCGTTGACCAGAATCTGGGCCGAAGTCAGAAGGCTGGCGATGGCAAACTGGAGCATCATGCCGGGAGCGGTGTGGGCGAGACTCATGACCGCAGAATCCTGCTTTTCCATTATCTGGCGAAACTTTACCTGCATCGCAATGGGAGGAGTTTGCCATGCCTTGAGGACTTCATCCACCAATGGGGCGGATAACTCCACACCAGCAGTAGCAGATACGATTTGAGCGGTGAGTACCGCATTCGACAGCTGGGCAGCCACCCGGGTAATCTCATTTTCAATCGTCATGGAAGCGGAATTGCTCAAATCGCTGATTACGATCAACGGCATGGGAGACCCAGACAATAACGCCTTTCCATATCCTTTGGGGACAATCACTGCTCCAGCAAAATCATTCTTTGAGACCAGCGACTCAAGCTCGGATTCGGACCGTTCCCGGGTTTCATCCAAATAGATGACCGGTGAGTGGGAAAATATTACTTTCAACTGGGAACTGCTGCCGCTTTGATCGAGGTCCAGATAACCTACCGGAAATCTCGGGTCGGAGGTGTCATTGCCAAAACCTCCAAAGGCATATCCGAATAACAAGGTGAAGGCAATGGGCATGATCAGCAGGAATAAAAAGGTCATCCTGTTCCGAACGAGCTGCGTAAGATCCTTGATCGTGATATCGATTATGGATTTCATGGTTGCTTCCTTTTCCAAAAAGAACTCTGTCGCAAGGTCACCGGTGAGCAGTTTTTCCGGGGAAACTCATGCAAACCGGCGATGGAATCGCCACGCGCCGATGCTGAAGAAAACAATGGTCCAGACCATCAGGATGGCAAAGGCAATCAGAATGTCCGTGGTGGGCGCTGCCGCAGAGCTTAACAATAACCCACGTATGGCCCAACCCTGAGGGACAAGAAGAGAAACGGTTTCCAGCATCGGCGATCCATTGGGGGCGCTGAGTGTGAAAATTTTCATCATACCAAGCATCCCGGTGACCGTCAGCACACCCCCGTAAATAAAACCGCCTTGTTTGGTGGATTTAATCAGGGAGTTGGCGAATACTCCAAATGCGCTGGCTGAAAGAACGACCCCCAGTGAAATTAATGCCACGTGGAGGGGATGTCCCCATTGGATTTGGAAAATCAGCCTTGCAGCGATAATCAAAACCACCACCTGGACGAGGACAGTCAACCCGACCGCCAGGAATTTTCCGGCTAATATCGCAGTTCGCGAGGTGGGTGTGGTGAACAAACGGGGCAGAGTGCCTTCCTCGTCCTCCCGCAGAATCGTCTCGGCTGTGGTCATTCCAGTGTAGAACGCATAGAAGATCATCATCCCCGCCATGATGGGCCCAACGATGGTCAGCATCCGGTTGGGGGATCTCGACTCTGGCTGTGGATTCCACGGTGATTAAGTTCTGCGGGTTCGCGGAATGTTGACTGGCAGAGGCGACATAGTTCTGCACCACGCTCCCGATCAGCGCATAATCCGGCGCGGCGAGGTGATTCGCAGCGACCGAAGCAGCAATTTTCGCCCCCGACATGGTATCCGTGAATTGCTGCAGAATTGACTGAAGGATGCCCAACTCGAGGGATTTTTCCGGGTTGGCGTAAAGCTCAAGCTCAGACTGCTCCTGAACAGGATCGATGGCCGTAAACCTGGAGGAGAAATCTGCAGGGATGATGACGGCCACATCGGCATTCCCTTGATCCACAGCCAACCGGGCAGACGCGGAATCAACAGCCAGGTCTGCCGTCACAAATTCAGCCAGGGCTTTATTTTGTAATGACTGGACAAGGATGTCTCCGAGACTTTCAACCGCTGATTCTGTACCCATTCCCATCATCGAGGATCCCAATTGCAGATCCGGGCTGCCTTCATCCAGATTGGCAACCATCACCCGCGTGACCGGCAGATCGAAACCTTCGTCACCGCCGGCGATATTCCCAAACATCAGATAGAACATCCCGGTCACAAGCAGAGGCACTCCAAACATGAACAGAATGGCAAATGTGCTGCGCATGGAACGGGTCAAGTCTTTTAGGGCGATATCGATAATTTTCATAATTCAATTCTCCCTGGCATGGAATCTGTCCAAGCCATGTCAATCTCTCAATGCCCGGCCGGTCAGGTGCAGGAAAACCGACTCCAGGTTCGGAATCTCGATCTCCACGGAAGTGATGCGGATGCTGTTCGCTGCGGCCATCTCAAAGAGATTGGGAAGTACACGATTGGAATCATCCACAAGAAGTGTGATGGTGCCATTCTCTGAGGTGATATTCTGCACGCCAGATGACCTGCTTCCACAGATCCATCACACGGACAGATTCGGCATTCGTGGTCAGGTCGATGCGGTCCGATTGGCCGACCAGCTTGACCAGTTCATCATGGGTCCCTTCGGCGATGATCTTTCCATGATCCATGATGGCGATATGGTCCGAGAGCTCCTGCGCCTCTTCCATGTTGTGGGTGGTATAGAGAACCGTCATGCCCTGATCCTTGAGCGCCACCACGCTGTCCAGAATGCTTCGGCGGGACTGCGGGTCGATGCCCACGGTCGGTTCGTCCATGTAGATGACCTTCGGTTTGTGAAGCAGCGCGACGCCGATATTCACCCGCCGCTTCATGCCGCCGGAAAACTTAGCCAACCCTTCCTTTTTGCCTGTCCGTTAAACCGATGGTCTCCAGGATCTCATCCACCCTTTTCTTCAAGGCGGTTCCCCGCAGACCATACATTTTTCCCCAGAAGACAAGATTTTCCCTGGCGGAAAGGTCTTCATAAAGGGCGATATCCTGGGGGACCACCCCCAGTGATTCCTTCACCTTCATCGGCTCATTCCGGATCGAGTGTCCCAGGATGCGGGCATCGCCTTCATCCGGTCGAAGCAGGGTGGACAGCATGGAAATTGTGGTTGTTTTTCCAGCTCCGTTTGGACCGAGAAGGCTGAAAATTTCACCTTCACGGACGGTAAAGGATGCACCAGCGACTGCTTTAATTTCACTAAATGATTTTTTGAGATTGGAAATTTCGATTGCGTTCATCATGCCTCCATAAAATGTAACCATTCCTGCCAATTTCCAGGTGGGATTGGATGCTGGTTATTTGTCCAGCGACGTCACTGCCAGGCAGAACAAGCCAACTCCCAGGAACAGGGTCAGGGTCTGCAAGGAGGCGACTCCCAAAATGTTCAGGACAACTGCCGCGACACTCATGGCGATCGCCAGCCCCTTGAACACCAGGTCGATGATTTCGCCCACTGATTTGGTTTTGGTTTCCATAGCTTATCTCCTTTTATTTTGAAAATCAAATTTATTATTCTGACATTAGTATAGGTCTACAAGCGAGACCTGGCAATTGAGCGTTCGGTCATCTTCACCATTGTCCATCGTACACTGTCCGTCCGTACAATGGCAGGATTTCAATTCCGATATAAAATATAGTTAATCATGAAATACGAAACCCTCCTCTCATTTATCCAAGGTGGACCGCGACCCCTTCTTTTTCATGGGTTTTCTAACCCTGGTTGTGGGGACAATGTATATCGTTACACTGGTCAACGTCCCTGAGCTGCGTCAACCGGTCACATTCATCGTTTTCACCCTGCTGGTGGGCATTCACGTCATCCTGCACTGGTATTTGTACAGAATCGCTGAGAGATCACCTGCCTGGGTAACCGGATATATCATCCTCCAGGGTCTGCTTGCTTTTGTGATCTCGGTTATTTCAGGAACCTTGGGGTTGGTTTTTGCCCTGTTTATGGGCTTGATCGGCGAAAGCGTTGGTTTATTGGGAATTAAGCGTTGGGGCTTGCTCGCCTTGACGTATTACCTGATTCTTTCCATGATCTGTTTTGCCAATCTTACAGGAATTAATTCGATTGGTGGATATTGGCTGGTGACCATCGGGGTTGTTATTTTCATCGTGATCTATGTCACCATGTACATGCGACAGACTGAAGCCCGGGAACAAGCCCAGGCATTGCTTCTAGAGCTCGAAAAAGCCAATCGCCAGCTGTCCGAGTACGCGGACAGGGTTGAAGACCTGACCATCGCCAACGAACGCCAGCGGATGGCGCGGGAACTTCACGATACCTTGTCACAGGGTTTGGCCGGTTTGATATTGCAACTCGAGGCGACCGATGCCAACCTTGCCACGGATCGTTCGGATAAGGCCCGCGAGATAATCCAGCAATCCATGCAGCAGGCCCGCGCCACGCTGGAATCATCCAGACGGGCAATTGACAACCTGCGGCAACCCGAACCCAAAAGCCTGGAGGGAGCGATCCGGAGGGAGATCACCCAATTTTCAGAATATTCCGGCCTCCCTTGCGAAACACGACTTGAGATTCCCGGTCGATATCTTGAAGAGATCCAGGAAGCAGTGGTTCGCTCCGTTGCAGAAGCACTGAACAATATCGCCCGGCATGCGGAAGCCCAAAAGGTGGAAATTTCTGCGTTGAGTGAGAACGGTAGTTTGAGACTCGTTCTCAAGGATGATGGGAAGGGATTCGACCCTGAAAACATTCCAGCCGGGCATTATGGGATTTTGGGAATACGCGAGCGGATACGCTTGGTTGGCGGGCAAATGGAAATCAACAGTTCATCGCAAAGTGGAACAACTCTCATATTGACGATTCCTTTGAACGATGAAGAAGAATAGCACTCCCATGGCTCCTGTCCGAATACTGATTGCAGACGACCATTTGATCATTCGCCAGGGACTGCGCCTCATCCTCGAGACCGAGAAGGATTTCGAACTGGTCGCCGAAGCAGCTGACGGCGCAGAGGCCCTCAGCCTTAGCGCTGAACTACACCCCGATGTGGTGTTGATGGATCTGCGCATGCCCGGCATGGATGGATTGACTGCCATCGAACGGCTGCGAGTCGCACAACCGGACGTCGCCGTTGTCATCCTGACCACCTTCAACGAAGATGAGTTGATGCTGCGCGGATTACAGGCTGGGGCTCGTGGTTATTTACTCAAAGATACCGACCGTGCTTCCCTATTCGACACCATTCGCGCGGCGGCAAGAGGCGAAACACTCCTGAAACCTGAGATCATGACCAGGGTGCTTTCGTCTGCTGGGTCTCATCCACCTGGAAAAGCAGCGTTGGAGACTCCTTCGATCCTGACTGAACGGGAAAGCCAGGTGTTGGAAGGTGTGGCGCGAGGCGAGCGCAGCAAGGAGATCGCCGTCCATCTTGGGATTTCCGAGCGGACGGTCAAAGCCTATCTGGCGAGTATTTACGACAAGCTGGGAGTGGATTCCCGTGCAGCCGCCATCGCTGTGGCCGCCCAAAAGGGACTACTAAAGAATTAACAAATGCCTGAATTCATGCCCGCACTCGAATTAAACCGCAGGTTCTACTTCGAGTGCGTAAGGCCTGCCCTGGACCATCATTTTCCCAACCTTGAACATGCGGCGGCCCTCATCGGCTACGGCAGCGAAGTGCTGGGCTTTGACACCCCCATGTCCATGGACCACAACTGGTATCCGCGAGTTTATCTATTCCTGCAAGAAAAAGACAACGAGTTGGCCTCCCCCATTCGCGAGATGCTCAGCCGTGAACTGCCGCATGAATTCCTTGGCTTTCCAGTGGATTCTGTTCCGTCGCCCGATGAGCCGGGTACTCGCTGGATGGAGCCAAAAAGCGAGGGTCCCGTTGAACACAGGGTGACCCCGCTCACTTTGCGCGATTTTGCTTTAGAGAACATGGCTTGGGATAATTCCGAACCGCTGAGTCCGGTAGATTGGTTGACATCGCCATCCCAGGTTTTGGGAACGATGACCGCAGGTGCGGTTTACTTTGATAATGTCGGGGAATTGACTCGTTTTCGCGAAACTCTGGTATGGTACCCCCAGGATGTCTGGTTGTACCTGATGGCTTCCACTATGGGACCGCATCGGACAGGAGGAACACCTCATGCCTCGCGCCGGCTTTGTCGGAGATGAACTAGGCTCTGCATTGATCGGTTCACGGCTGGTGAGGGACATCATGTCCCTATGCTTTCTGATGGAGAAACAGTATGCCCCCTACCCCAAATGGTTTGGGAGCGGATTCCAGAACCTCGCTTGTGCCAAAGAATTGTCCCCTAGCTTATGGAGCGCTCAAACCGCTGAAACCTGGGGAGAGCGTGAAAAAGCACTTTGCAACGCGTATGAAATCCTCGCCAAGAAACATAACACGCTCAACATCACCGAATCGAGTGACGGAGCAGGTATCCAATTTTCACGGACGACCCTTCAAAATTATCCATGCTGATAAAGTGGCTCAATTGATTGTTCAGCAGTTGACCGACCTTGAAGTCAAGCGAATCGCAGCCAAAGGGCTCATCGGTGGAATCGATCAATGGAGCGATAATACAGAATTACGCTCGAATCTTACCCATTGGCGAAAAGGGATAAGAAACTTTACGAATAGTAAAACTCTCCCAAAAAAAAATGCCGTAATGACTGTCATTTTCTCTCATATTTTTTTTGAGGGCTAGAATAATTCCCAGTAATGGATACGGGGTGTTAGAATTGAGCCATGCCAAAACAAAAACTCAAATTCAATGACGCTGCACCAGACGTAGAGGTGACCGCTGTCGATGGCACAAGGATGAAGTTGTCATCGTTGTGGCAAAACAAGGTCCTGATTCTGGCCTTTTCGCGCCATTTCGGCTGCCCCCAATGCAAGGAAATGTTGGATGAATTAGTGACAGGCTATCCCGAATTGGAAGGCGCAGGCCTCTCCCTGGCTGTTGTCACGCAGGGAACCCTGGACCAGACGAAAGAGTTTTGCGCTGAGCGCGCTCCCGGCATCCTGTGCCTTTCAGATCCTGAGCGAAAAGTATATGCTGCCTTCGGGTTGGAACGCGGAACCCTTCGTCAGACCTTCCTTTCTGCCCAGGTTTGGAGGTCCAACCGCAGGCTGAAGAAGACCCGTGGTTGGAACACAGAGCTGCCTCCTCCAGGACAGGATTCCATGTTGATGTCCGGGACCTTCGTCATCGGACCGGATGGACTCGTCCGCTTACCCTACTACTATGAAAATATCGCCGATCACCCCCCGCTGGACCTGCTTGTCAAGGGAATCATGGGTGCTGATTGGAAAAAACCACTTGGATCGCCGATTACACCTGAAGCATAATCAGACGATGGGCGGGGAAAAATTTAATGAGAACACTATCACTATCATTTTTTCTGGCAGGCAAGGAGATATGGAGAAACCGTGGTCGTTTCCTCCTTTTCAGCCTTGTCATCGCATTGATCACCTTACTGGTCCTGTTCATCGCAGCATTAGGCGAAGGTCTCGGCAACGGGAACAGGGAGTACATCGCCAATATCAATGGCGAGCTGGTCATCTTCCGCGAAAACTCAGACTTTAATATCACAGCAAGCCGCCTCGACCAGACAACGGCCAGAGCCGTTAGAAGGGCTGCAGGTGTGGCAGATGCAGGCGCGATCTCCACGTCCACAACTGCCATTGTTCTTCCAGAGGACGTTTTAAAAGTCTCCCTGCTGGGGGTCGAACAAGGCCGCCCCGGATTTCCCACAATTACAGAGGGACAGGCTTTCAGCGGCGGTCTGGCCAGGGAAGCCATCGTGGACAGCAATGTCTTGTCCCGGAGCAATATCAACATCGGCGATGAGATCACCGTTCGGTCCACCCAGGGAACCGAGGATGAGTTTTACGACCTGAAGGTGGTCGGCACCACCGACGGCCAATCCTACTTTTTCCAACCGTCCATCTTTGTATCCCCCCAGACCTGGGAGCGTATTCGCCCCAAATCGGCAGCCGAGTTTTCCAACGTCAATCCCAACATCAACATCGTGGCAGTGAAACTCGAAGATCCTGCGCAGCTGGAATCGGTCAAGGCCGACCTGGCAGAAACGGTTTCGAATATTGAGGTGGCGGACATCCCCACCACGATCAACAATATTCCCGGTTATTCTGCGCAGCAAGGAACCGTGCAGACACAGGGCGGATTTACACTTCTGATTGGCATCCTGGTGATCGGCGGGTTCTTCCAAATCCAAATCCTGCAGAAGGTACCTCAGATCGGGGTATTGAAAGCCATCGGAGCGTCCAATGGGGTCGTCGGCTGGGCCGCGGTGATTCAAATTCTTATCGTCACTGCCATGGGCGTCTTTATCGGCGGCGCATTGACATTCATCTTCTCGTTGTTTTTCCCACCCAACATTCCCCTGGTCTTCAATGGGCAGGCATCCGCGCTGGCTCTCCTGGCGCTTCTGTTAATCGGTCCGGCTGGCGGTATGGTCTCGGTCATTTATGCCGTACGAATCGAACCTCTCAAAGCACTACGGCTGGCATAAGGATGGAATGACATGACCACAACCGCCCTCGAAGTCAAAAATGTGATCAAGACCTTCTCTAGCGACTCCGGCCCGGTCAACGCCGTGGACGATGTCTCGTTTGAAGTGCACTCCGGTGAATTCGTCGCGCTGGTTGGCCCCAGCGGTTCCGGCAAAACGACCATGCTCTCGATCCTGGCTGCGCTCCTAACCCCCACCGGTGGCCAGGTGCTGATTGACGGCATGGATCTTTCTCAAATGAGCGACAAGGAGAGGGTGGCGCTGCGCAGGGAGAAAATCGGGTTCACATTCCAATCCAATAACCTTATTCCCTTCTTGAATGCCAAAGAAAACGTCGAGTTCATGCTCAGGTTGAACAACCGGCTGGATCATACGGGACGGATCCGCTCGGAGGAATTATTGGCCAGGCTCGGGTTGGAGCAGCGTCTGAAGAATTTACCTTCCCAGATGTCGGGCGGTCAGCAGCAACGGGTCGCCATTGCCCGGGCTCTCATCCACAACCCGACCCTGGTCCTTGCAGACGAACCCACCGCCAGCCTCGATACAGAACGGGCTTTCCAGGTGGTCAAAACCTTTGCAGCCCTGATCCACGAGAATCAAAGGGCGGGGATCATGGTAACGCACGACCTGCGGATGTGCCAGTTCGTGGACCGGATTTTACAGATGAGAGATGGAAAATTGGTGGCGATCATCGACAAGCCGAATGAGATCACGGCACTCGCCAGAGGCGAGTAGTCTGAGGTCGTCTTCGTTCCGGCGCTCACACAGATATTGCCAGGGAATTACCCATGTTGTTGGAAAATTACAGACCTCGCTCCAGGCTGGTCACCAGGGTGACGGAAATTCGCGCGCCAAAATTTCCGGTCATCGACGCCCACAATCATCTGGCTGAGTTCGGGTGGAATGCAGTTAATCTTTTGACCGTCGGGGAAATCTGCGACCTTCTCGATGAAGCAGGCGTCATTCACTATGTTGACCTGGACGGAGGTTGGGGGAGGACATCCTTCAAGCCCATCTCGACAAGCTCATGCCATCCACCCGATTTGAAGTTTTCGGCGGAGTCGAATGGGGAAAGTGGACTGAATTGGGAGATAAGTTTCCCGAATACGCTGCCAGACGGCTGGAAGTTCAAAAAGCCTGGGGAGCCAGTGGACTGAAGATCTGGAAGCCACTCGGTTTGCATGTGAAGGACGGAACGGGCAATCTCGTTGCGGTGGATGACCCCCGCCTGAACCCCATTTGGGAATCCGCGGGGCAGCTTGGCCTGCCGGTCATGATTCATGTGGCGGACCCCGTGGCTTTTTTTGATCCCGTCGACGAGACAAATGAGCGTTGGGAGGAGATCGGCGCCAATCCCAACTGGGCGTTCCCCTCTCCCCCCTTCCCAGCCTTTATGACCATCCTGGAAGGACTTGCCCGCGTGATTTCCAGACATCCTCAAACAACATTCATCGGCGCGCATGTGGGCTGTTATGCGGAAAACCTTGAATGGGTGGGAGCGCTATTGGACCGTTGCCCGAATTTCCATGTGGACATCAGCGCCCGAATTGGAGAGTTGGGGCGCCAACCTTACTCAGCAAGAAAGTTTTTCCTAAGGTATTCAGACCGGATTCTCTTCGGGCTGGACGGTGGCCCAAGCCCGGAGGCTTACCGTCTCTCCTACCGGTTCCTTGAAACAGACGATGAATATTTTAATTACAACGCTGGAGATATTCCGATGCAAGGTCGTTGGTATATTTACGGGCTGCATCTCCCCGAGGACGTATTGCAGAAAGTGTATCGCTTGAATGCAGAGAAAATCCTTCTATGCCCAAGCGGTTCCCAGTCTTAATCGAACAACTTAAACAAGGATTTTCCAACCCATTCCTTTGGTGCGCTAAGCCCCAACAAGGCTGCCACCGTTGGCGCGATATCGAGGACAGACACCGGCATGGTCCATTGCTCCGATCTAATTTTGTTTCCGGAAATGATCAACGGGACAGTCATGTCCTGTGGATTCTCCGTGCCGTGATCATGGTCGTGTCCCCCGTGGTCGCTGGCGATAACCACGCTCGCCGAATCGGGAACTGACTTCAGCAATCTGTCGATACATAGATCAGCATTTCCCAGTGTCTGCAAATACTCAGGCGACATCCAACCATGCCGGTGGCCGGCTGTGTCCAGGCAGCCAAGATAAACAAAGATAAAGTCAAAACTGGAAGATGAAATAAATGAGGAGGCGATATCCACAACCTGATGATCGCTCTCACCCAATGGTAAATCTTGTGATTCGGCGCTGTTAATGCAAACCGAAATGTCGAGCGAGCCCGGGCGGGATATGTCGCGAAGTTGTTCCCAGTTGTAAAATGCAGCTGTCTTGCCACCAGCCTGCTTGACCAGATCGACTAATCCGGGAGTCTGCCAGTCGGATGAATTCCAATAATTGCCGATTGTGCCGTGGACTTCTGGAGGGACCCCTAGAAAGATCGAAGTAATGCAGGGGAGAGTCACAGAGGGAACCACGGTCTGGGCGCCGAAAGTATAAGTTCCCTTCTTCAACAATCCCTTAATAGTGGGTGTTTCAGCCTGCAATATCGCGTCCGGGCGCATTCCATCCACAAGGATAAGGACCACTGGGTCATGGGTCATGAGAAGCTACACTCCAATTGGATTTAGGCAATTATAGTATCATGGGATAAACAAGAAATGAAAAAATTCTGGCCGTTCTCATTCTACTTTTTCTATTTCGGCGCCATTGCGACGATGCTCCCCTATCTGGTGCTGTATTATGGGGAATTGGGTCTCGCCGGCCGGCAAATCGGTTTCCTTACCGCATTGCCTCCGCTCATCACCCTGATCAGTGCACCATTATTGACCGGGATTGCTGACTCGACTCATCGCCATCAACTCGTGCTTTCATTATCTCTCCTTTTTTGTATTTTTTTCATCCTGGCAGTCTCAATGGTCACATCATTCTGGCAATTACTGCCGCTGATTGTGATGTTCGCGTTTGCCATCGGCCCGGTCAACTCCCTGGCGGATAGTGCAACCATGACCATGTTGGAGGGAGAAAGGGAAATGTACGGACGGGTACGGTTGGGAGGCTCGTTTGGTTGGGCGGTTGCATCAATCATGGCAGGATTGGTCATCGAACAGAAAGGATTGCATGCCTCATTTTACCTGTTCTCCATTCTGATGTTCGCCACGATGCTGGTTGGACTAAAATTAAAGTTTACCAAGGTCGATGTAAGCGTCTCTGTGCGTCATGGAATTCAGGCCCTGTTAAGCAAACCTCGTTGGGTGCTGTTCCTGGCGATGGTTTTTGTGGCAGGTGTGGGCTTGGCAGTTGTAAATACTTACCTGCTTTTCTATATGGGCGAACTCGGTTCAACCAAGACCTTGATGGGTATTACGATGGTAGTGGCGACAATCTCCGAAATTCCAATTCTCTTTTTTTCAAATCGCCTGATCTCCCGGTTGAAGGTGAATGGATTGTTGGTATTCGGGGTCGCCATGACCGGACTTCAACTCCTGTTGTTGGCAGCAGTAAATCAACCTATCGGAATAACAATCGTCCAACTCATGAATGGCCTGACTTTTGCCACTGTTTGGGTTGCTGGTGTCAACTACGCCAATGATCATGCTCCCTCTGGCATAAGCGCCACAGCGCAGGGACTGTTCGGAAGCATGTTAATGGGCTTCGGCGCAGCGGCTGGTAATTTTTTCGGCGGAATGTTGATCGACGCGTTCGATGCGCGGGTCATGTATTTTGTATTTGGCATGATTGTGATTGTTTCGCTTGTGATATTTACTTTTATTGAACGGCGTCTTCCCGCCGAATCCCTGGAGACTGCCATCTGAAACCCGTAACAAAAGAACAAGCAGCCCATTAAGAAATCAATGGCTGCTTGTTCTCGTTAACCTGTTAATTCTTAAATAGCTTGGGCCTTTTCCCGCCATCCCCTCAGGAGTTTATACACGTTTTCGGCGCCTACCACCGGTTTGCCGTCATAAGGCAGTTCGGCCGGGTACATGATAAAGGCATGGTTCTGAGCTCCTCCCAATCCGCCATGGTGACCCACCTGGTTTTCAAATCCTGCTATCTCATCAGTCTGGAGGTCATAGACCGAATTCACAATGATGTCCGGGCAGTTCGAGAAGCTGCTTTCCCTGCGCAGGTGCATGGCAGCATTGGGACCGTAATCGGCCAATGGATCTTCGCCTTCAATTGTACCTTTATCGATATAATTCACACCTTTTTTACCGATCGCCATGGAACCGTGTTCTGCGGACTTCACCAGCACGAAGCCAATGCCGGGGTGTTGAGACAATCCAAGGACGATGCCCGGATGAGCCTCGCCTATTTGCTCAAGGGTTAAGCGCTCCTTTGAGTCGGTAAAATAGACAAGCCCTGAGCTGCCCGAGCCATATACCACGATATTGGCATCCTTTGCGCTTTTATCCAAGTCCTCCTTCGGGTCTCGTTCAGGACCAATCGCCACGATCCCATCCCGTTCCTTGCGTGCCATCATTCGCTTCATGAGTTTCGATGTCCGCGTCGAGGAGTTGGACAATTCAGTCAGGATCGCATTGATATTATCCCAAGCTTCGTTGGTTTCTTGAGTAGTGAGAAGTTTTGCCTCCCCGCTGATATGCCCCTTGACCAATTCCTCAAGTGTGGAACCGTATGCCTTCTTGAAGGTTGGGCCAATGCTCTGCCCATGATCGGAGAGGACCACGATATGGTAAGGACGGGGAGCGTCTGCCAATGCCCGTTCAATCCGTGAAAAATAATGGTCTGTTTCGCTCAGGGCTTCATACGCTTCCGGGGCTTCAGTGCCGGCGAAATGACCCAGATCGTCGTACGCAGAAAAAAGAGCATACGAAGCAGGCAAACCACGCAGGGCATCGCTGATTACGGTAAAAGTAATCAGGTCGTGAAGGACCGGTCCCAGGAAAGCCCGCAAGAACGCATAAGCAAAATTACGGGCTGAAGTGATGTGTTTGTCCTTGCGTCTGCGCTGGAGGAAAGCCTGCCACCATTCTTTAAAAAGTTCTATAACAAATTTCGTCAAAATATGGAAGATCACATAAGGGCTGAATAGGTAAAAATAAAAGCCTGGTCCCCGGTCACGTTTATCCAGGATGGTGCTGAAAGTAAGCATGCTCTCGGAGGCGTCACCCGAGAACATATTTCCACGCGACGAACCACCATCAGAACACAGGCCTTTTCTGGTGGAATTCCGAGCCTCAATGGCCTTCGCATCCTTGGGATTCCCGGACATGATCGTCTTGCCCTGGGTTTTATCCCACCATCGGTAGGCAGGGACATCGTTATTGTTGCCCAGTAATATGCCGGTCTGCATCGCGCCAGTCTGAGAGGTGAAGTCGGTCTCCCAACCAATCAGCTTGTGTTTTCCCGAATCAATCCAGCGCTTCAGGGTGGGCATATGCCCTTCCGCAATGGCGCGTTTGATCACTTTCTCGCCCAGACCGTCGATCTCCAGGAAGAGGAAGCCGGGGACATCGGTTTGGGTAATATCCCCTCGCCGTTTGACCATCTTCCCGACCACGTTTCGATCAAAGCGGGAATCTTCATCGACAGAAAGAAGGCCTGCCATGATGGCGTTGACGACTGTGAGCCAGATGGCGATCCAAAGTCCGGTTGCCCGGTCTGCAATTTCAATCCCCGAGACGAGGTTACCGGACCGGTAAAACACTGCCCCGTTTACAAGGAAGGTCAGAATTGGAAATAACCATACTGGCAGCCATGAAAACAGGTAGATAAATATCCACCAGAATAAGGATTGGGCTATGGACAGAACAATGGTCAAGACAAAAAGCGACTGCCAGGAATCATACGAAAATCCTGAGAGGATAAACGGCAGAAGCCATAAAGTCGCAAATTGGACCAAGAACATGGAAACAATTTGCACGATGCGACCACGGGTTAATTTCATCTATTTCCTCCAATTAGCAGTGAGGCTCAATGCACAGTGATCCGATAAAAACCTGGAACGGTTATTTCGAGCCTTGGAATTCTCAATGGGCAGGATGTCTGCGTCAATATCGATATCAATTCTATCAGGTTTACGGTAAAAAATAAAATCCAAGGATACCGCCCATTTTGAGGCGAGGAAAGATACCGGACGATAAGTAGGCCGGGGATCGTCCTTTAGAGGATCAATAAAACCACTGATATTTGATAATTCTTCATACAGGAATGTATCCCGGGGGAAATTAAAATCACCACAGATAATCACGAGGGCATCCTCGGGTTGGGCTCTTGCTTGTTCAGCGAGGAATTTTACCTGGTCACTCTGAATTTTCGCCAGCATACCTTCCTTCGTCCATTTACCTGTGTAATTGGCATGAATGTGAGTATTGAGCACAATGACTTTCAGACCATCAATATCCAGACTAGAAAGCAATACACCTTTTCTTAATGCCCAATCTGCGAAACCGATGCTGTGCCATTTTCCACGGTTCGGAAAAGGCAGGAAGTCAACATGGGTAAAGGGCGCTCGTGACGCAGTGACCAAGCCACCCATGGGAGCAAAAAGATATTCCTTATAACATTGGTTCGGGAATCGGGTCAACTGTTTTTTTAAAATGGGGATATAGACATCCTGCTGGATTTCCTGAAGACACAGTACGGTGTCTTCCCGTTGATTCAGCTCGCGAGCCAGGATGCTCATACGCCGCCATCCGAGAAAGAATGGAAGGCCAAAGGAATTTAGCGTAAGCAATGAAAATGAAGGCATTTAGATCTCTTTCCCCTCCGATTACAACACTTTTTGATTCTTTGACGTCCGTCCATCGCTGCGTAGAGAATCTTATCATAGGTTCTCTTTGTCTAAAATCTCATTTTCTTTATGGGAAGGAGGAATTCCAAAATCGGCAGCAGGTTGCTCAGGAAGAAATTTAACCTGATCAAATGACCCTGGCGTGCGTATAATAAAAGTAGGATCTCACTCGGCAAGGAACGGGTCCAGATGGAGAATATCTCCCCCTTTTTCCCTTCCGGATTGCACTCACAAGAACATCATGAAACCTGAAGACCTCGCCATTGGAAATGTTCAGAAGGAGATCCAATTGAACACCACTTAAGTAAGAATGGAGGTGTTCCATGAACGCTCAAAACAATAGATCTGGCAATGATTCACCCCAGGCTCCGTTGGAAATGAAGTTCATCGACGATTTCCTGAAGGAAAGGGGATATGGCTCCGTTAAGGAACTGTGTCACCTTCCGGAAAACGAGGCAAAACAACTGATGATCGATGCCTGCAAGCATGCCTCCGCCAGGCTGGCTGAAATCGAGTCCAGGGCAGGATTTCAGAAGAAAATTCATTATGAAGGATAAGCTGGCATCGTATTAGCAAATAAATGAAATAGAAGGTGTTTTTCACCCCTTTTTGGGCGGCTATCCTTATATGCCCGCCGACCAATTGTTAAATACCATCGCCGCCTCGGGTAGGCGGCGACCGTACGCTATCTGTCGGGGCGAGAGGATTTGCATAGTCCCTTCAATGGGGAAACTCACCGACCACTTAAAAACCATCGCCGCCTCGGGTAGGCGGCGACCTGTACGCTATCTGTCGGGGCGAGAGGATTTGAACCTCCGACCTCACGGACCCGAACCGTGCGCTCTACCGGTCTGAGCCACGCCCCGATAGCCGCATTATTATAGCCACCCGACCCATTTTTGGCAAGGCGTTTGGTATAATTAGGTCTCTGTATTATTTGCGGAGGGCGCGCAGGCTGCGCTCTCCGCATCTTGTGCCAAGATCATCAAAAACAGGAATGAAACATGGATATCGGAACAGTAGAACAAGTTGATATCGACCAACAGATGCGCGATGCATACATCGATTACGCGATGAGCGTGATCGTTGCCCGCGCCCTGCCCGATGCGCGTGACGGGCTCAAGCCTGTCCATCGGCGCATTTTATTTGCCATGCACGATATGGGCATCCGCGCCAGCGGGTCTTATAAGAAATCCGCCCGTATTGTCGGCGAAGTGCTCGGTAAGTATCACCCCCACGGCGACGCGGCAGTTTATGAATCCATGGCGCGCATGGCCCAGGATTTTTCCCTGCGCTACCTGCTGGTGGATGGTCAGGGCAACTTCGGTTCAGTGGACGGCGACGCCCCAGCCGCGATGCGTTACACCGAAGCCCGGCTTCACCGTCAGGCTGAAGAAATGCTGGCGGACATTGAAAAAAACACCATCGATTTTGGTCCCAACTTCGACGATTCTCTCGAGGAACCCAAAGTCCTCCCGGCGCGCCTCCCCAATCTCCTGCTGAATGGCTCCGCCGGAATCGCAGTCGGCATGGCCACCAACATCCCGCCTCATAATCTGCGGGAAATCGCAGCAGCCATCGATTATCTGATTGAGAATTATGAAAATCTCGACGATATCCCGGTTGAGAAACTGATGGAATTTGTCCCGGGACCGGACTTCCCCACCGGGGGCATGATCATCGGCAAGGAGGGAATCGTCCAGGCTTATGGAACCGGTCGTGGACGGCTGGTGATGCGCGGCGTGGCGCATATTGAAGAGACCAAGGGCGGGCGTCACCAGATTATCATCACGGAAATCCCTTATCAGGTCAATAAATCCACACTGATCGAACGCATCGCTGAGCTCGTTCGCAACGAAAAGATCGACATGATCTCCGACCTTCGTGATGAATCAGACCAGCGAGGGATGAGCATCGTCATCGAACTTAAGAGAAACGCCCAGCCCAAAAAAGTGCTGAATCAGCTTTATAAGTACACGGCCTTGCAGGACACCTTCGGCGTTCAGATGCTGGCGCTGGTGGACGGCGAACCTCGCACTCTTTCGCTAAAGCGTGCCCTGCAGATTTTCATCGATCACCGGCAGGTGGTCATCACCCGGCGCTCGCAGTTCGAGCTGGAGAAAGCCCGCGCCCGGGCTCACATTTTGGACGGGTTGCTCATTGCCATCGCCAACATCGACGAGGTCATCCGCACCATCCGGGAAGCAGCGGACGTCGACGCCGCCAAGGAAGGCTTGATCAAACGTTTCAAGCTGACCGAAATCCAGGCACAGGCCATTCTCGACATGCAGCTCAGGCGGCTGGCTGCCCTCGAACGCTGGAAAATTGAAGAGGAAGCACGCCAGTTGAAAGAGCAGATTGCCTTCCTGGAAGACCTGCTCGCGAACCCGAAAAAGATTCTCGCCCTCGTCCAGAGCGATATGAAGGAAATCGCTGAAAAATACGGGGACGAACGCCGGACGCGTATCGCCGTGGAGGCCAAAGAGGAGTTCCATGACGAAGACCTCGTTCATGACGAGGACACCCTCATTACCCTCACCCAACGCGGATACATCAAACGGGTAAACGCCGTGGCCTACAAGTCACAGGGTATTGGCGGCAAGGGGGTCACCGGGCATGCAACCAAGGAGGAAGATGAGGTCCTGTTCATGCTGCCCGGCCGCACACTCCAGACCGTGCTCTTCTTCTCGGATAAAGGCAAGGTCTACAGTGAGAAGATCTACCAGATCCCCGATGCCGACCGGACAGGCAAAGGTGTTTCAATCTACAACGTCCTCAACCTGGACAATGGCGAGCGCATCACAGCGGCCATCGCAGTCCCGGATTTCGGCAAACACGATTATTGTTTCCTGGCAACACTCAAGGGAAGGGTCAAGAGAGTGGACCTGGAGGAGTTTTCAGCTGTCCGGCCATCTGGCATGATCGCCATGTCACTCGATGAAGGTGATGAACTCGGATGGGCACGTCTGACGACAGGCAAAAATGATGTCATGCTGGTGACGGAGTTGGGGAAGGCATTACGCATCCCGGAAAAAGTCATCCGCTCCATGGGGCGCACCGCGGGTGGCGTAAAGGGAATCCGCCTGGGCAACGAAGATCGTGTGGCAGGCATGGAAGTGGTCGAGGAAGGCGGCGCGCTCCTGACGGTAACCAAGGGAGGTTTCGGGAAGCAGACGCCACTTGAGAAGTATCCGGTCAAAGGACGCGGGACGGGAGGAATCTCCACCATGGATCAAAAAGCCATCGGTGTAACTGGAAAAATCGCATCGGCCCGCATCGTCCAGCCATCGGATGACCTGACGTTGATCTCAGTCAATGGGATTGTCCTGCGATTGAAGGTGAAAGATATCCGTGAGGCAGGCCGCGCCACCAAGGGTGTCCGGGTGATGAGGCTGCAGGCAGGAGATTCCGTTGCGGCAGTCGCCAGAATCGCCTCTGCGGACCTCAAAAAGGCTGGAGCGTCCGACAACGGCGATGAAGCGGTTGATAAAGACCAGCCATCGCTTATCTAAACACCTCGCACCCCTTATCTTTAAATCAAAACCGGCGCCTTTCGGCGCCGGTTGTTTTAGAATATGGTAAAGGTTCCTGTGATCACCAGGAACATCGTGCCCAATAAACAGACTGCGATTAATATCATTGTGGATAGCAGGAAGCGTTGCGGCGCTGTCATGCCCAGGATAGGCTCCTCAAAATACTTTCCCAGGTTGATGCTGGGCATCTTCGCCTTCTTCGGAGGAGGAGCTTCCACCACGTCGGGTTCTTCGCCTTCAAAAAAAGGGGCCGCTTCATCTTTTTCACGGAATTGATTCCACATACCTCACCTCGTCGTTGTCTTAAGCAAAGTATATCATACCCATTTACACCGGTCTTAGGCGGATCTCACCGAACTGGATTATTTGGATTCCGGAGGCGGTTTCAAGCCTCAGAGCGCCGTCAGCCTCCAGCCCAAGCAAGGTACCTGTATGGGAAGTCGATCCGGTTTGCCCCGCTGCAGGTTCTGACCAGATTTGCACCGTTTTATTCATGAACGCAAGCGATTTTTCCCACGCCTGAATAAATCTCTCTTTACCCAGCTGCGGACGCAACGAAATCACCCTGGATAGTAAATCATGCAGGAGTTCAATACGGTCAATTTTCAGACCTTCAGAATGAATGCTTGTTGCCGGAAAGTGAACTTCGGACGAAGGAGGGACTGATTCGGGGAGAACATTCACTCCAATCCCGATCACCACACTTTCAACTTGATCGCCCATCCACACTGCCTCAGCCAGGATTCCAGCAGCTTTTCGTCCGCCAATCAACACATCGTTCGGCCATTTGACCTGAGCTGGAAGCCCTCGCTCTGAAAAAATTTGAGTCAGCGCAAGGGATCCCAGGCCGGAAAAATGGGAGAAGTGGAAATTTTCTGATGGATTGGGGTGGAGGATCAAACTCAGAGCTAACGCCGTACCCGGAGGGGTCAGCCAACGGCGCCCCGACCGTCCACGGCCGGAGGTCTGTTCGTCAGCGACCACCAGGCTGAGGTCTGCTGCACCTTCCGTTGCCCATGCCAGAGCGACATCATTGGTTGAACCGGTTTGTTTATAAAATCGGAATCCACCCAGGGAGAGGTCAGCGAGTGATTTGCGTAATTGTTTTTCGTCCATGAAAATTTCACCTGATGAGTGGTTCCCATCAGGTGCGTAAATTACCAACGATCAGGGGAGAACATACCACGGGTTGACAAAGCCGCCGCCTTCACGAACTTCAAAATGCAGGTGCGCGCCGAAGGAATTCCCCGTATTTCCAATCGAACCGATAGTCTGACCGGCACCGACACTCTGGCATACCCCGACATTGATCGAATTTAAGTGGGCGTATACTGTGGCATACCCATTTCCATGGTCGATCATGATCACATTGCCGTAACCGCCATTCCATCCGCCCGAGGCAAGCGTCACGACGCCACTATCTGAGGCGTATACCGGCGACCCTTCCGCTCCTGCAATATCGATGCCAAGGTGGCCGGACCAATAATCGTTCCCCGATAGGAAATTATTTCCTGCCGGCCAAACGAAACCGCCACCACCGACCGCGCCGCCACCGCAGGATTTGCTGCCGACGCTGGATGTCCCTGAGCTGCCGCGCGCGATGGTCGGAATGATCCATTGCTGGAATTCCCTTTCACCGCCGGGTACCAGCACATATTGGCCGATTTCCAAGACAGGGTTGGTCAGGTCGAGGTTGTTTCCAGGCCAGTTGAGGATATCGTCAACACTCACTTCAAATTCAAATGCCACACCCTCAAGTGTATCGCCTTCCTTCCACTGGTAATAAACGCCATCCACCGGTGGAACATTCAGCACCTGGCCTACCCGGATACTGTCCGGGCTGTCGTTCAACGTCTCATAGTTTGCCCACAAGACTGTTTCGGGTTTGATGTTGAATTCCTGTGCAATCGCAAATATGGAATCCCCTCGCGCAACCGTATGTTGGACCGTCTCATAGCGAGGCCGATCTTCCGGGATATTGGTGTTTAGAATGAGTTTTCTGCGAATGGAATCAATACTCTGCTGGGCTGTATTCAGCGCCGGGAGCACTTCCGCCCCGGAAATCACGGATGGCGGAGTCGGGGTATTGGCGATCGAGGTAGTCACAGGAGCGGCTTTTGCCCGGCCATTCAACTTCCAAAAGGCAAAGCCCATCGCCAGAATGACGATCAAACCTGTAAGCGACCAACTGGCGATCGTGAACCAGCGGGAGTCGGGTGAAAACCTGCTCATAAGTCTTCTGTTAGATTCTCCAGAAATTCCTGATTATTCTTGGATTTTATCATACGCTGCAGGATGGCTTCGGTGGCGACGGTCTGGTCCATGCCTGCCCCTTGAGGCGGGTTGGAGGTCATCTGACCGTACATGCGCCGCATCAGCCACACCTTCTGAAGGATATCAGGTCCAAGCAGCAGATCCTCCCGACGGGTGGAAGAGCGTTCGATATCCACAGACGGGAAGATGCGCCGTTCTTGTAATTTGCGGGAGAGCAGGAGCTCCATGTTGCCGGTACCCTTGAATTCTTCATAGACAACATCGTCCAGGCGGGAACCAGTGTCCACGAGACAAGTGGCGATGATGGTTAACGAGCCACCTTCTTCAATATTTCGTGCCGCGCCAAAGAAATGCTTGGGCGGGTACAAAGCAGAGGGGTCCATACCGCCTGAGAGGGTGCGGCCGGACGGATTAACTGTCAGGTTGTAGGCGCGCGCAAGGCGGGTGATCGAGTCCATCAGGATGACCACGTGGCGGCCAATCTCAACCAGACGTTTGGCACGCTCGAGGGCAATTTCCGCCGTACGGACATGGGAGGTAACCGGTTCATCAAACGTGGAGGCAATCACTTCGGCATCCACCGAGCGGTCCATGTCGGTGACTTCCTCGGGGCGTTCGCCGATCAGGGCCACCATCAGATGAACATCCGGATATTGCGTTGAAATCGCGTTGGCGATCTGCTTGAGGATGGTGGTCTTTCCAGCTTTGGGCGGAGAGACGATCAGACCGCGCTGACCTCGACCAATGGGGGTTACCAGATTGATGACCCGCGTGGAAAGGATATCGCCGCGCGTCTCAAGGTCGAATCGCTTTTCAGGGAAAATCGGGGTCAGGTTCTCGAATTTCGGCCGGCGGCGGGCCTGTTCGGCTTCCGTTCCGTTGACCGTCTCGACTTTTAAGCAAGCCGTAGTGGCGCTCTGAATCGCGCGGCGGACGGACATGCCCGATGACGAAATCCCCGTCACGCAGGTCATACCGCCTTATTTGCGCCTGGGAGACATACACATCGTCTTCGCCGATCTGGTAATGTTCCGACCGAAGGAAACCAATCCCTTCGTTCATGGTTTCGAGGATACCGCCCCGAATTTCCAATCCTTCCAATGCCGCTTCCGCCTGGCGGAGGCGCACGCAAAGCACCTCCTTCTTCATACGGTTGGTATTGGGAATATTGAAATCACCGGCTGCCATGGTACGCAATTCAGCCAGAGGTTTATTTTCTAATTCAAGAATGTTTAGCATGTCGTCTCGATTCGATGGATGGATTGGAAAGACAAAACACGCCCCCTGGGCGGTTGCCTAATTTTATTTTGAGGAGCTATGGGTTGGGTTCACTAAATAGCGTTCGCGGTCAGTTCCCAGGCTAAATCACAGCGCTGGCTTTGATAATGAGCTGTCAAACAACGGGGAATTAACAAAATTATAGCATAAATTCATACATCGGCAAGGAAAATTCGGTTTTGAATATCCCACATTCTCCTGTACAAACCGCCTTGTTCCAAGAGCGAGGAGTGGGTCCCTTGTTCAATCACGGTCCCCCGATCTAGCACCAGGACCTCATCAAAACGATCAAGCCCGACCAGCCGGTGGGTGATCAAAAGGGTGGTGCGTCGCTCCATCACTTCCCACAACGTCTCAAGCACGGCCTTCTCATTCAGCGGATCGAGGTTGGCGGTAGGTTCATCGAGGATGAGGATTGGAGCCTCCTTGAGCAAGGCGCGGGCAATAGCCAGCCGCTGACGCTCCCCTCCACTCAGGCGTATGCCTTGTTCGCCAATCCATGTCTCATACCCTTGAGGCAACCCCGTAATGAAGGCATGGATTTGCGCCCGACGACAGGCTGTCTCAATTTCATCCATCTTCACGCGCGGATTGGCCAGCAGCAGGTTCTGTTTTATGGTGGCGTTGAAAAAATACGCGCTCTGCGACACAACTGCCATCAACTTGCGGATATCATCAGCCTTGTAGGCATTAATGGGATGGCCGTCAACGAAAATTCTATCAGGCGACTCCCAAAATCGCATCAATAGATTGACCAGCGTGGATTTCCCCGCCCCGCTGGGTCCGACCACAGCCACGCGCCTACCTTCTCCGAGTGAGAAACTGATATCGGACAATGCATCCGCATCCTGTGGAAGATAACGGAAGGTCACCTTATTGAATTGCACCAACCCTTTCGCTGGAGCAGGAAGCGATACAGGTGGTTCTTTTACCATCGGGGCAGTATCCACCACTTCAAAGAGACGGCGAGCCGCTGCGTTGCTGACCCCCAGCATTTGGGCCGCCTGCGGGAGCGGTGTCACAGCTTCGAATGCCGCAAGCGTGATCAGCGCCAGCGAGGCAAGGTAGACACCATCGATTTGTTGGTCCGAAATCAAAGGGATGGCAAGGAATACGATGATCCACATTCCCAGGTTGGTCAGAAGGACGCTCAGCCCGCTGTTGAAACCCGTCAAAACGGACATGGTCCGCTGCGCGCGCGCATAGTCCACACCGGTTTCAGTGATCGTCTTGCGCCTGTCGCCCTGACGGCCAAAAACGATCAAATCGGGCATCCCTTGCACGCCATCGACCAATTGGGTGTGCAGGTCAGCGCGGCAAGCGACCATCTCACGCCCGGGTTTTCGTCCCGCAAATTGAACCAGGAGTGGCACGCCCAGCCCCAGGAGGAGCAGGACGCCCATCAGCGCCCATCCAAGTGAAGGGTGGAAGGATCCCAGAAGAAGCGAAGTCGAAATGGCAATAACCATTGCCACCAATGGAGGCGCAACAACCCGGACGTAGAAGTTTTCCAGTGCATCGACATCCGCCACCACCCGCGAGAGCAGGTCCCCCGCGCGGTATTGCATCAAGCGTGCCGGCGCAAGCGGTTCAAGCGCGCTGTAGAACCAGACACGCAAACGCGAGAGAAGTTGAAAAGTAACCTGATGAGAGGCCAGCCGCTCAAGATATCGAAACACACCGCGCGATATCCCGAAGAATCTCACCCCTACGATCGCCACCTGCAATGCCGCAATGGATGGTTGCAAAGCAGCCGCTGAGATCAGGTAGGCTGAGGTCGCCATCAACCCCACGCTTGCCGAGATGGTGAGCGAACCGAGCAGCACCGATCCGAATACCCGCAACCAGGATCCTTGCAGGAATCCTAACAGGCGGAGTAATATCGGACGGTTGGTTTCGGGAACTGGAATTCTCGACGCCATTTCGGTTTTTTCTGGGCGGTGGGCTGAAGGAGTGAACGCAGGCACAGTCTCACTCCTGGATTGAGCGTCCGTCTCAACGCCCCCTCCATGCCGGGACACCATACGCGAATACACGCCTGCGAGCTTCAGCAGTTCCGCATGCGTGCCGTTTTCAATGACCCGTCCAGCTTCGAGCACCACGATCTGGTCCGCATTGAACACCGTGTTGAGGCGGTGCGCGATGGTCAACACAGTCCGGCCCGCCATTAATCGCTTCACTGCAACTTCGAGCAACTCTTCCTGTTCAGGGTCAAGGCTGGAGGTCGGCTCATCGAGAATCAGGAAAGGTGCATTCTTCAGGAAAGCACGCGCCAGCGCCAGCCGCTGTGCCTGTCCACCGCTCAGGCGCGCGCCGGCCTCTCCGACGATCGTCTCATATCGATCAGGCAGAGACTCAATGAATCGATGCAGGTTTGCCGCGTCCGCGGCTGCCTGCACTTCCTCTTGCGAGGCGAGGGGATTGGCAATCCGGATATTAGCGGCGATCGTATCGTGGAACAGATGAGGCTTTTGCGGCACCCAGGAGATGTGCTCCCGCCAGGTTTCTGCCGGGATACTATCCAGGTCAATCCCATCCACGCTGATACAACCCTGATTCGGTTCGGCAAAGCGCAACAACAAACTTGCCAATGTACTCTTTCCTGCTCCACTGGCACCGACTAAAGCCACCCGTTGTCCCTTGGGAATATGAAGGCTGACACCCGTCAAGGCTGGCAGATTCTCACCCGGATAGGTATATGTGACGTTTTCAAAATTGATCGAGGATGGCACTGCGCCAGTCATAGTCGGGGCAAAATCGGATTCGGGCGGGAGAGGCGCATCCAGGATGGCGTAGATGCGCTTGGCCGCGCTGGTTCCTGCCATCCCGGCATGAAAGCGAAGCCCCAACATGCGAAATGGCAAATAAAACTCCGGCGCAAGGATCAGGATAAATAACGCAGGCTGGAATGGCATTTGACCATAAAGCACGCGCAAGCCGATTTCCAATGCGATGATGGCGGTGCTGATGGTGGCGATCAATTCAAGCACGAATGCAGATAAAAAGGTAACCCGCAGGACTCCCAGGGTGGTATCCCTGAAATTTTCGCTGACCCGGGCGATCGTTTTGGCATGCGCCTTGCTGGCGCCAAAGTATTTCAGGGTGGTCAGTCCCTGAAGGCTGTCGAGAAAATGAGCCGAGAGACGACTGAGCGTTTCATACTGACGTTTAGTCAGCGCCTCTGCAGCCTTGCCGATCAGAATCATGAAGAACGGGATTAGCGGCGCGGTCAACAGCAACACAACCCCCGAAAGCAGGTCGATCGGGAATACAAAAAGCAGAATACTAAGAGGAACCAATGCTGAGATGACCAATTGCGGCAGGTACTGGCTGTAATAAGCGTCGAGCGCTTCAACGCCTTCGACCACCGTGGCAGACAGTTCCCCCGTCCGTTCACCACGCACATAAGCGGGACCGAGCTTGAACAATCGCGCAAACAATCGATCACGCAGATCCGTCTTCACACGGATCGCCACGGTACTGGCGGAGATGTCGCTGATCCAGGAAAGTAGCGCGCGCCCGGTCAACAGGAAGAGCAGCAATTGCATCGCAGGCCAGACATTTTCCAACGTCAATTGGTTCAGGAAAACATCGTTTACGACCCGGCTGAGAGTCCATGCCTGGCCAATGGTCAAAATCCCCGCCAAAAAACTTGCAGAAATCGAGACGATTAACGGCACAGGTATTGATTTTGCCAGGGAGATTAAGCGGCGGTGCATAGGTTGATTATAGTCAAAAAACAGGAGCGGACTTCCGTCCGCCCCTGTCCATCGGTGAGACCGAGGGCTTAGTAAACCAGAGACTTCTTGTCTGTTGAGACTCGCTTGCGGAACATCCAGTAGGTCCAACCCTGATAGACCAGGACAATCGGGACAAAGATCAAGGCAACAATACTCATGATCGAGAGGGTGTACGGCGACGAGGAGGAATTATAGATGGTCAATGACCAGGCCGGGTTGAGGCTCGAGATCATGACACGCGGGAACATGAGCAGGAAGAATGTGACCATGGTCAGGACAATTTGCAGCGCGGTCGTGATGAATGCCCAGCCTTCCTGTTTGGCGCGGATGAAGAAGCCTGTCGCCAGCAAAGCCACCATAGCAAGAATGGGTGTTATGCCGGGGTTGACGCCCAGTTTGGTGAGCACATCCGTGTAGAAGTAGGCGGCGACAGTGAACAGCAGGACTGCCACCACGGCCACAATCCACAGTCTCCAGGCGAAAGTTCGGGCGCGTTCCCGCAATTCACCTTCCAGTTTGAGGGAAAGGAAATTGGCTCCGTAAACAAGGAACACAGTCACCGTCGCAAGCCCACCCAGGAGGCCATAGGGGTTGAGCAAGCCGATCACCGTGGCAATTCCATTCGGGCTGACGATGTTCATGTCCGGTCCGATCGGCACACCTTTGGCCAGATTGGCAAAGGCGACACCAAGCAGCAGCGCGCTCATAAAGGACCCGATCGTGATCATCCAATCGAAGGTATGCCGCCATTTGGGGTTGGAATCCTTGGAACGATACTCAAAAGAAATACCGCGGATGATCAGACCCACCAGAAGCAGGAAGAGCGCCAGGTAAAAACCGCTGAACATGGTGGCATACCACATCGGGAAGGCCGCAAATGTCGCTCCGCCGGCGGTCAGCAACCAGACTTCGTTGCCATCCCAGGTTGGACCGATGGTGTTGATGATGGCCCGGCGCTCCTCATCCTTTTTTCCAAGGAAGGTCAGCAGCATGCCCACACCGAAGTCAAATCCTTCCAGGAAGTAGAAGCCGATCCACAAAACAGCGACCAAAATGAACCAAAGAGTTTGTAGCATTTCGTGTGTCATCTCGTAATCTCCTTGTTGCTAATCGTCCGACCCCACCAGAGCGGGCGCAACATCCACCAATTCGTGCATGGCGGCATCCGGACCGGCAACGGCATATTTTTTCATCAGGTAGACCATCGCAACGGCCAGCGTACCATAGACCAGGGTATAGCCGATCAGGCTGATGAGCAGATCGAGGGTGGTCAGGTAGGGTGAAACGGCATCCTGCACCTTGAGCAGCCCTTGAACGATCCACGGCTGCCGGCCCATCTCTGTCAAAATCCATCCGCTCATGTTCGCCAGATAAGGCAGGGCAATCCCCCACACCGCCCACCTCAGCCACTTCGCATTTTCCACTTTGCCTTTCAGGGAAGCATACAGGAAGAAGGCTGTCACCAAGATCATGAAGAATCCAATCGTCATCATGACGCGGAAAGCCCAATAAGTCACCACCATCAACGGCACATAATCCCCCGGACCATAAGCAGCTTCATAAATCCTCTGGATTTCATTCGTGCCCAGCACTTCACACGAGAAATCATTGCAGGCCAGGAAGGAGAGCACCAGGGGAACACGCCATGACCAAACCTCCTGCTTGCCGGTCGAGTCACCTATTGTGATGATCGAGAAATCCGCCGGAGCGGAGGTCTCCCAGTGGGCCTCCACCGAGGCAAATTTCATCGGCTGGGTCTCATACATGTACTGCCCCATCGAGTGTCCTGCCAGGAAGAGCGACGCGCTCGTGATCAACCCCACCACCGCCGCCATCTTGAAGGATTTCAAGAACAATCCCACATTCTGCTTGCGAAGGATATGGTAGGCACTCACCCCAAAAATGATGAACGACGCCGTGACCAGACCCGAAGAAATGCTGTGCCAGAAGAACATCCAACCCTTCGGGTTGCTGACCAGCGCCAGAAAATCGTTCAAAATCGGACGCCCGGTGACCGGGTCGAGGATGTATCCGACAGGGTGCTGCATCCAGCCGTTGGCCAGCAGGATCCACAACGCGCTTAAATTCGATCCAATCGCCACAATCCAGATGGACGCCAGGTGGACTTTTTCGGGCACTTTGTTCTCGCCGAATATCCAGATACCCAGAAACGTGGATTCGAGGAAGAAAGCCATCAGCGCTTCAATTGCCAGAGGCGCTCCGAAGATATCCCCCACGAACCGGCTGTACTCGCTCCAGTTCATGCCAAACTGGAATTCCTGCACAATCCCTGTCACCACACCGATGGCAAAATTGATCAGGAAGAGCTTGCCCCAAAACTTGGTCATCTTGCGATATTCTTCATCACGGGTCTGGTAGTAGCGGGTCTGCATGTAGGCCACGAACCAGCCCAATCCCAAGGTCAAGGGGACAAAAAGGAAATGGTAGACGGTCGTCAGACCGAACTGCCATCTTGAAAGAGATAATGGATCCATGATATGTGTACTCCTTGTCTGGATTACCCCAGCAACGCGTCCACTGGGACATCCAATTAGAGAATTTTAAAATGCCTCAATATACTGTAATAGTCTTGCTCTCAGATTTCATGTGTCAACTGTCACATATGGCACATTATGATTGTCAAACTCGTCATTATTATATGACATTCTAAGGGCAAAAAAAAAGACCCCAATATCCGGATTCTACTTGGACATTGGGGTCTACATATAAGCAGCGACGTTACTAAATCAATGTCATGGCGCAGCCATCCGCTCGGGGATCGGAACCGGCTGTCAGCACACCCGTTGATGGGTCACGCAGTATGATCTGTCCCCGCCCGAACTGGGCGCGCGCATACCCGGTCACCGGGTAAACGGGATGACCCATTTCGGCCAGACGCGCCATTGTCTCCAACGCTATCCCCTTTTCGAGAGCGACCTTCCCGCCTATATCCTGCGGGTCGATGCAGAAACGCGGCATGTCCAACGCAGTTTGAGGATCCAGTCCGTCCATCAATGCAAGGAAGACCTGCACATGTCCCTGAGGCTGCATGAAGCCTCCCATCACGCCAAAACTGGCGAATAAAGACCCATCCGATTCGCGCGTGGCGAGAGCCGGAATGATGGTGTGGTAGGGACGCTTGCCCGGCGCCAACGCGTTCGGGTGCGCGGGGTCCAGGCTGAAATTATGTCCACGGTTTTGAAGCGTGAAACCCCACCCTTTCGGAACGATGCCTGTCCCAAACCCCATGTAATTGCTGTTGATGAACGAGCAGGCATTCCCCTCTGCATCCACGACGCTGAAATAAACCGTATCCGAGGAGGCGACGGGAGTGCCTCGCACCTGATCGATGGTGGCACGTTTCAGGTTGATCAACTTTCGTCGGCCGGAAGCATATCTCTTGGAGAGCAACTCAGCTGTCGGAACATGCACGAGGGCAGGGTCCGCGACATACCAACGGGAATCCGCAAAGGCAAGCCGCAAGGCTTCGATTTCCAGGTGCAATCGCTCAGGAGAAATCGGATCCAGGCTGGTCAAGTCGAATTCTTCGAGGATATTCAATGTCATCAGTGCTGTGATTCCCTGTCCGTTGGGCGGGCACTCATAAACACGATAGCCTTGATACGTGACGCTGGCTGGCTCTTCCCAAGTGGATTGATGCGAAGAGAGATCCTCCAGGGTCATGCAGCCACCAGCTTGTTGAAGAGCAGCCACAATCGACCCAGCAATCTCACCTTCGTAATAAGCCTTCTTGCCTCCCTCGGCAATCTTACGCAGAGTTTTAGCCAGCCCCGGGTTCCGGAAGATCTCACCCGGATTTGGTCCACGACCTTCGATGGTCATCTCACGGCCATTGAGTGATTCATTGAGTCGGTCCGCGGAACGCTGCCAAAAGTAGGAGGTGCTCGGGGCAACGGGAGCACCCTCTTCAGCGAGGCGAATGGCGGGGGCAAGTATATCCGCCAGGGGAAGTGTGCCATGACGTTCGATCAGGTCGCACCACCCTGCGCAGGCACCTGGGACTGTGACCGTGTAAGGATGGAAAGGAGGCAACGCGTCCATGCCTTCTTTTTTCAACCGATCAAGGGTCAAGCTGGAAGGCGCCCGCCCGGAACCGTTGAGGGCGGTCACCTCGCCGATTGACGCGCGGTAGAAAAGGGCGAACATGTCCCCTCCCAGCCCGGTGGAGGTGGGTTCAGAGACGTTTAATGCGGCAGCGGCTGCCACGGCTGCATCGGCGGCATTTCCGCCTTTCGCCAGGATCTCCAAACCGGCGGCGGTAGCCAGGGGCTGGGATGTGGAAACCATCCCGCCGCGACCCATGACTGGTGATCGGCGGGAATTAAATTCCAGGGGCGGAAAATTTCATATGCGGGATACCTGTTTTGGGAAGCGTGTTTCCGAGGAATTATCCTTCAGGTGGAGCTTTTGGAGGGATGGTCGACACAAGCACTTTGTCAACCCGGTTGCCGTCCATATCCATCACTTCGAAGCGATACACCGTCCATTCAAATCGATCCGCCGTCTTGGGCACGCGGCCGAGTGAGGTCATCACAAAACCACCCAGGGTCTCATATTCATCCTCGTCGGGGATGCGGCGGATATTGAATATCTCCTTGAAATCCTCGATCGATAGCATGCCGTCGAGCAGCCACGAACCATCCTGGCGCTGGGTGGCTTGAGGCTCGGTCAGCTCCAGGTCGCCGACAATTTCCTCGAGGATGTCATTGATGGTCAGAAGACCCTGCACAGATCCAAATTCATCCACAATCAGCAGCATTTCGGCTGTACCGGATTTAAAGATTTCCAGCGCGCGGGAGGCGAACGCCGTCTCAGGGATATATTTCACCGGTTGAAGATTGTGCTTCAATGCCAGCGGCTCGCCGTGCAGGGATTCAAGCAGAAGATCACGCGCCTTGATGATCCCCAGCACCTTGTCGAGGCTGTCGACGCAGACCGGGAAGCGTGAAAACATGCTCTCCTCAATGGTCTTTTTAATCTCGTCAGGTGAATCATGGACATCCAGCCAGAATATTTCAGAACGCGGGGTCATCAATGAGAAGACCCGCTGCTCATGCATGCGGAAGACGCCTTCCACCATATCCTGTTCCGTCTCTTCGATGACGCCCGCCTGCGTACCCTGATCAATCTGGACGAGAATTTCCTCTTCCGTCACTGGTTGTTCAATCGAAGGTTTTTGTCCGAGCAGACGCATCACGCCATCGCTGGATTTGGTCAGGAACCAGACCAGGGGTCTGAACATGCGCGAAACGAAGAGCATGGGACCGGATAGCGCGGCAGCCAGCCGTTCCGGATTCTGAAGACCGATTCGTTTGGGGACAAGCTCCCCCAGGACAATCGAGAAATAGGTAATCAGCAGTACGACAATAAATAACGCCAGGGATTGTGCATAAGGCTCAAGAAAAGGAATTTGAGCAATGACCGGCGTGAGCTGGTCTCCGAGCGTGGCGCCACCTACGGCGCCTGCCAAAACCCCGATGAGCGTGATCCCCACCTGGACCGTGGAAAGGAACGGGTTTGGGTTTGACGCCAGGTCAAGTGCATGCCGCGCCTTAATATCCCCTTCATTGGCACGCTGCTGCAGCCTGGGTTTCTTGGAAGAAACCACTGAAATTTCAGATAATGCAAAAATGCCATTTAAAAGAATGAGCAGAAAAATGATAAGGATTTCCCAACCCGCGTTCATGTCTGTGATTTCTCCACAACCAAGTCTAACATATTTGGAGTGCCGTACGAGTGTGATCTCGCCTTCGAAAGCACCGCATTGTCATACAAGCGCCTGCCGAAAGGGACGCATTCCGGCACCACATCCATCCACCGCTGGTAGAGAATTTCTGTGTTGGGCGGAAGTTCCCCTTTGTGATTTTGCAGGTCCTGTTCCACGAACATCGCCATGATGATCAATTCCAACAACCGGTTCTCAGGCGGAAAGACTTTGATCGGTTTCCGGCTGAGGTACCAGGTCGTCCCGAGCAGGTTTACGCTGCCACTATAAGGTTCCCTTGATCCATAGTGAAGTGTGCGGATGCCGGACATATAAAAAGTACCCATACACATGGGACAGGGTTCGGTGGTCGTAAAAAGTGCACAGGAATGGGGATCGATGGTGTCGAAGTCAAGATTTCGGAGGGCTTCCACTTCTGCATGAGCCAACTCGGCTCCGCGTGTGTGACGGCCAGCTTTTTGATTTTCATAGATCCTGTTTCGCCCTCGGGAAAGGATCCTGCCATCCGCTGATACAACAACTGCACCGATGGGAAAGCAGTCATCGCAATAGGCTTCCCAGGCCAGGTCCATGCAGGCCTGCCAGGGTGGTGATAACTCGTCCCAAAATCTCATTTGTTTCTTAGATGGCTCTCGATGGACTCCAGCTTCCTGTAAATCAACACCAATAAGACCAGGACGGCCACCGGCAATCCTACACTGAACAACCCTGCCATGCAGACGATAAACAACTCGGATAAGCCCAATCCTGAACCTGGAAACATCGAGCGTCTCCTTTACTTTTCGACGGATACCCCTGCGCCTGAGATTACTTCCCCGATGACCCAGGCAGGTTGGTGGATTTCTTGTGCACGTGCGAGAAAACTATCAATCTTCACTTGCGGAACGGCCAGTAACAATCCCCCACTGGTTTGTGCATCGAAGAGCAGCATTTGCTCCATTTCGCTTATTCCATCGGCAAATGTCACTCGTGGACCAAAATGCGTCCGATTATCCGATGTCCCACCCGGGAAGGTCCACATTTCGGCATATTTCCGTGCACAGGAAACGAAAGGAACCTGATCAAAATGGAAAATCAGTTTCACACCGGATGCATCCGCCATCTCCATCCCATGTCCGAGCAGGCTGAATCCCGTTACATCGGTACCGCCGTGCAAGTCAAACTCGACCGCGAGCCTGGCTGCGTCCTTGTTCAGGCGGGACATCCATTCGATGACTTCTTTCACATCGTCAGGGGCAGCTTTGTCCTGCTTTAATGCAGTCGTCGTCACACCAAAACCAAGAGGCTTGGTCAGCACCAGCCGGTCGCCGGGTTTTGCCCCACTTTTCGAGAGCATCTTCTTTGGATGAACAAAGCCGACAGCGACAAGCCCATATTTCGGTTCCTTGTCCTGCACCGTGTGCCCGCCGGCAATGACCACGCCGGCTTCGCGGCATTTCTCCGCGCCACCGCGCAGGATTTCGCTGCTGACCTCCACCGGGAGATCAGGAGGCAGAGCGGCGATGTTCAACGCCATGAACGGAGTGCCCCCCATCGCGTACACATCCGAGAGGGAATTTGCCGCAGCGATGGCGCCATATTCGTAGGGAGTGTCCACCACGGGAGTAAAAAAATCAGTCGTCACCACAAGTGCGCGCTCATCATCCAGTTTCCATACCGCGGCATCATCAGGCGCGCCAAGTCCCACCAGCAGATCAGGGAATTCTGCCGGAGGGAATAACCCCTCGAGTGGGCGCATGACCTGCGCCAGCGTCTCCGCGTTGAGCTTGGACGCTCAGCCTGCGCAATTGGAGAGTGTGGTCAGACGGATCTGACGTCCGCTGGACGAAACTTCACTCATTCAAATCACTCCTAAAAGAACTGATAGCCAGTGGAGGATATTTCTCAACCACTGGCAACAGTTTGCTGAAGAATCAGAATATCGTTAAGGTGTTGCCGGGGTCGGCTGCATTTCAGGGAGAGGGAACAGAAATGGCGCGTTATTCGGCAGTAACATGGCCTGAATATTGGGAGACAGCTTTGTAATGTATTGATAAGTCAACAATTCAGGCTTGCCTCTGAGAGCCTCGGCGATCAACAGCAGTGCTGTCTTTTCAGCCTCAGCCTGGATTAGCCTTGCTTCTGCTGCGCCTTTGGATGCGATCACTGCGGAATCTGCCTGGCCTTGGGCGGTCTGGCGTGCCTGTTCGGCTTCCTGTTTCTTCGTTTGTACGACAAACGCCGCTTGCTGCGCCTGCTGTTCGGCGATCTGTTTCTGCTCCACCGCAGCAGCATATTGCTCGCTGAAGTGCAGGTCGCGCAAGATGAAATCAGTAAGCAACAATTCGTTTTCTCCCAGTTTCTTCTCCAACTCGGCCGTGATCAGCGCTTCCATCTCAACCCGTTTCGAGCTGACGATTTCCTCCACACCGTAGCGTGAGGCGATATCACGGATGATACCGCGCGACAGCGGGCGGACGACTTCGTCCTGATAACGATCCTGCCAGTCGATATGCAAATCTACCACCTTGGTGGGGTCGATCGAATAGATCACCGAGGCATCAACAAACACTTCCTGTCCATCTTTCGTCCTGGCACGGATCGAGTCGTCGCCATAGATCTGTCCCTCCTGGGGCGCGACTGACATCGTATATGTTTGACGGGATATCGGGTAGGTCTTGACCTGCTCGGCAAACGGGATCACAAACCGCAGGCCTGGCTGCAGCGCTTCCTGGCGAATACCATCCGGTGACAGGGCGGAGATCACAATGCCGCGTTCCTCCGGCTGGATGAAGATCAGTCCCATGCTGACAATGGTCACCACCACTGCCACGACCAGCAAAACCAGGAATGAGGTGCTCAATCCCTTGACGCCCTGATTGCGGCTGGCGCGGAACACGATAACAATGAAGAAAACTCGCAACGGCGATCCAAAGAGCAAATGCAAAAAACTTAAAGATATCAGCGATATTCATAGTGCCTCCTAGTTTATAAAAGAATTATACCCGCTTGTAACCTTCCGAAAAGCATGATACGATGCCCGCATGAAAATCGGTCAAGGGGTGATCCAGGAAATCTATTTCAACAGACTTGCCGCTGCTCGAATCCTCTGCCCGAATGGGCTGATTCCCACTCCCGGGCAATATCTCCTTGCTGAGGCGATTTCGGACCCCGCTCCTCTGCTGCCTGTCCCCGTTTTCCTGGCAGGGACAGCGGGTGGAGGATTTCTCGCAGCATCCCCAATTCCAGATACCTGGCATCCCGGCACATCACTTACTCTACGCGGTCCACTTGGAAATGGTTTCAGCCTGCCACCCTCAACGCGATCGGTCGCTCTGGCAGCGTTCGGCGAAACCACACACAGGTTGTCGGCCTTGATCGAGCCGGCAATCGCCCAAGGCGCAGCAGTCACTCTGCTATGCGAAAAATCCCCGCAAGAGTTGCCTAACGAGGTGGAGATCATGCCCCTCGGAGCGCTGAAGGATGTCGCCCATTGGGCGGATTATTTGGCCCTGGATATGCCGCGCGAGATGACACGCTCCCTGCCGGAACTGTTCCAATCCATCAATCCTTTTGGCGAGGCGCAAGTCCTTGTCACCACGCCCATGCCCTGCGGCGGACGCGGCGATTGCGGAGTCTGCGCTGTGTCTATAAAACGGGGATACAAATTAATTTGCAAAGATGGACCGGTATTGGATTTAAAACTCTTTTTATGATGTCGAACTTCCCCCCAAACGGCGCAGCCGTTCTTATTCAGTAAAATCCAGCAGTGCCTGCACAATCCGTTCAGCCGCATGGCCGTCCCCAAATGGATTGACCGCCTTGGCCATTCTGGCAAACTCGGCCGGATCGTCCAGGAGCAATGTGGACTGCGACGTAATCCGCTCGGTATCCGTGCCAACCAGCTTCAATGTCCCGGCCTCCACCCCCTCCGGGCGTTCGGTGACTTCGCGCAGCACCAGAACAGGGATTCCGAAAGCAGGTGCTTCCTCTTGAATCCCACCGGAGTCAGTTAGCACGATTGTTGCCTTTTTCATCACGTGCACCAACGGGAGATAATCCAAGGGAGGCAGCAAGGTCACATGAGGGGTGTTTCCCAGCAGGCGATGGACCGGCTCCTGCACGTTCGGGTTAAGATGCACGGGATAAACAATCTCCACGTCACCCCGCTTTGCGAGACGATTTATTGCTTCACAGATGGATTCCAGCGGTTTGCCGAAATTTTCGCGTCGATGCGCCGTGACAAGGATAAGCCGGTTTCCATTCTCTTTGATTCTCAGCTTTTCAAGTAATAAATCAACCGATTCTGGTATCGGTTGCGCAGCAACGACCTGCAGGGCATCGATCACCGGGTTGCCGGTCAGGGATATCCGCCTCTCCGCGATTCCCTCGCGGAGTAGATTTTGACGCGCCCATTCGGTCGGGGCAAAATGCAGGTCGGCCGTCACACCGGCCACGCGCCGGTTGATTTCTTCCGGGAAAGGCTGCCACTTATCGTGTGTGCGCAGGCCCGCCTCCACGTGGCCCACTTGGATACGGCGGTAATAGGCTAAAAGCGAAGCAATGGCAACGGTGGTCGTGTCCCCTTGCACCAGCACCCAATCAGGTTTGAGATCCGCCAGGACAGGATCGAGACGGGTGAATATCGCTGCACTCAACTCTGACAGGGATTGATCCTCACGCATCAGATCGAGGTCGATATCAGGAGTGATGCCGAAAAGGTCAATCACCTGATCGAGCATCTGCCGGTGCTGGGCGGTCACACAGACATAAGACTCGATTCCCGCCGTGCGCTTGAGCTGCTGCACGACAGGCGCCATCTTGACAGCTTCAGGTCTCGTGCCGAAAACGGATAAGATACGCAAGGCCATTTTATCCTTACCGTGATGCAGTTAATCGCTTATCACTGACACCGAGGCGATAATACTTAAAACCTGCATCGGCCCAATCCCTATCAACCCAGACATTAACTGTATCTACCAAAATACGTGCCGACGACAGGGATTTAATTTTCTCAGGGGTTAATTCACGGAAATTGCTGTGGCTGACAAGTAGAACAACCGCTTCCGCGTCCGAAAGAGCCTCTTCCAGGGTAGAGACAGACTGTATCCCATGCAACCCGGCAGCGGGTTTATACGGTTCGAATGCTTTTACGGTCGCGCCTGCATCTTGCAGCAGGTGGACTACTTCGACGGCAGGACTCTCTCGCAGGTCATCCACATCCGGCTTGTAAGCCAGACCTAGCGCCGCAATTTTCCTTCCCTTCAAGGACCCCATGGCGCGTTGAATCAGGTCCAGGACATAATGGGGCTGCGAGTCATTGACCTGCCGTGATGCATAAATGAGAGGAGTCAAGTCGGGAGCCGTTTCAACAAAAAACCACGGATCCACGCTGATGCAGTGTCCGCCCACGCCGGGTCCCGGGCTGAGGATCTTCACTCGAGGGTGACGATTGGCAAGGCTGATCGCCTCCCAGACATCCACGCCAAAATAATCGGCCAACCGGGAAAACTCGTTGGCGATGGCGATGTTCACATCCCGATAGGTGTTCTCCATCAGCTTGACCATCTCCGCGGTAGTGGCATCGGTTTTCACGATCTCACCACGCACAAAGATGGAATACAGGTCAAACCCAGCCTGGGCGGATTCTGGTGTGACGCCGCCAATCACGCGGGCATTGTCGATCAACTCGCGAAGGATTTGCCCCGGCAGAACCCTCTCCGGCGAATACGCGAGGAAAAAGTCCGCGCCGGCTTTTAACCCGGATTTCTCCAGGATGGGTGCGATCAAATCGACGGTGGTTCTGGGAGGCGAGGTCGATTCGAGCACCACCAGATTCCCTTTCCGCAGGTGAGGGACAATCGCCTCAGCCGCGGAGGTGACGGCGCGCATATCCGCCAGCTTGTAGGATTCTCCGTTATAGTCGCCGGTCTTATCCAAGTAAAAAGGTGTGGGAACAGCGATGATAAAAGCATCCGCAGCTTCGGGCGAGGATTCGACACGCAGGTTTCCAGATTTTACAGCTGCTTCGACCAGGGTCCTCAAGCCGGGTTCGTGAATATGAATCTCACCATGTCGCAAAGTATCGACTATGCGCAAATCAATGTCCACACCAACGACTTTCATCCCATTTGCAGCAAACGTGCTGGCTGTTGGAAGGCCGATATAACCCAGTCCCAGGACACAAATTTTATTGAATTTCATAGAACTCCAGACTGCTGAAAAGATAGGACTTAACCGCGCCAATTATACAACCAACCGGATGCCGGCTGACCTGTGAAACTCCCATGCTTGACCTACGTAGACTATATTGGAAGTTATAAACCGGTTGTATAATAGTAATGTCTTCAATAGGAGCTCACGAATGGACATTCTCATAAATCCAAACATAGCCTATATTATCTGCGTCTTTGCTCTGCTCGCCATTCTTGCTGCGATTGTTGCACCTGGCACAGGATTGATTGAAATCACCGCTCTGCTGCTCATCGGGTTAAGTGCCTACGTAGTTTACAACATCGGCATGAACCTGTGGGCGCTGATCGTCCTGCTGCTCAGCGTGGTGCCCTTTGTGATTGCCATACGGAGTAAAAACAGCCTTCCCTACCTGATCGCCTCGATCATTATGATCATCGGCGGTTCTCTTTTCCTGTTCACAGGCACGGGGCTCAAACCTCTGGTCGATCCTCTGCTGGTGATCGGGGTGTCTGCGCTGGCATCCACATTTGTCTGGTTTGCGGCCAAGAAGAGCATCCAGGCTCAGAATGCCAAGAAATTTCATGACCTTGAGGGTTTGGTGGGCGAATTCGGGGAAGCCCGTACAGCGATCCACCAGGAAGGTTCCATCCTGATCGGCAGCGAATTATGGAGCGCCCGCAGCCAGCAACCCATCCCCAGCGGGCAGCGCGTCCGTGTGACCAAACGCGATGGATTCATTCTCGAAGTCGAACCCGATTCAAACGACAAGTCTTGATTTACTTAAACCATAAGGAGATACAACATGGAAGTCGCAACCCTGATATTTTGTTTGGTTCTTATCGGCCTGGTGGTGATCATCCTCGCCGCCACCAACATCATCCGCATCGTTCCTGAATACCAACGGTTGGTGGTCTTCCGCTTGGGACGGGTCAACCAAAAACCCAAGGGACCGGGTATCGTCATCCTGATTCCGATCATCGATAAAGCCATCAAAGTGGACCTGCGCGAGCAGATCCGCGAAGTACCTCACCAGACGGCGATCACAAGAGACAACGCCCCCATCAGCATCGATTTCTTGTGGTACTTCAAAATTCTCGACCCAGCCCAAAGCGTGCTCCAGGTGGGCAACTTTGAATCCGCGGCAGCCGGTATCGCCACCACCACCCTGCGTGCGGTCATTGGCGGTATTCCCCTCGACGACGTGCTGTCCGAACGCGAACACATCAACAACATGCTGCGCACCCGCTTGGACGAGGTGACCGAGCGCTGGGGCGTCAAGGTCACCAATGTTGAGATCCGCGAGATCATCCCGCCGCGCGATGTCCAGGACGCCATGAACAAGCAGATGTCCGCTGAGCGCATCCGCCGCGCCGTGGTGACCGAATCCACCGGTACGCGCGAGGCCGCCATCAACGTCGCTGACGGTGAGAAACAGTCCAACATCCTGCGCGCCGAAGGCGAGAAGCAATCCGCCATTCTTAAAGGCGGAAGGTGAACGGCAGGCCCAGCTGCTCAGGGCGGAAGGGTTCTCTGCGGCGCTTGATAAAATTTTTGCATCCGCCCAAAACGTCGATCAGAAGACCATGACGTTGCAGTACTTTGAGACCTTAAAATCCATCGGCATGGGCGCGTCGACCAAATACATCTTCCCGATGGAATTTACCAGCCTGATCGAAAGCTTCATCAAAAGCCGCGAGGAGAAATAACCGGTCGTCCGGGTTAATCCTCTTCCGAAAATAGTTTACTTCTGCACCCTGAGATCCGATCGTTCGCGCGGGTCTCAGGGTCACTTTTTCTATCAGGCTGCCAGGTATGGCTTGTCGCTTTTAACAGCTTCTGGTAAATTAACGAGCGTATAATTAGACCTTATTGGAAATCAATGACCGATGTACAAACTCGTGGAAGCGTCACTCCTGGATCTGAATTCATTGAGAAAGCTTGAGGCTGTCTGCTTTCCTCAGGATGCCTGGCCGCTTCTGGATTTAATGGCCGTCCTGTCCTTCCCCGGCGTGATCAGGATCAAAGCGGTGGTGGACGGAAAAATGGCCGGATTCATAGCCGGGGATCCCAAACTGGAGGAAGGTATCGGCTGGATCGCCACCGTGGGAGTCCTTCCCGAATACCGCGGGCAGGGGATCGGACACGCGCTCATCGAGGATTGTGAAAAACGGATGCCGCTCCGCCGAATCCGTTTAAGCGTGCGCGCCAGCAACAGCTACGCGATCGGGCTGTATGAAAAGATCGGGTATCTGCGCATTTCGGAGTGGGACAAGTATTACAGCGATGGCGCCAATGCCCTGGTCATGGAAAAAATCAGACCCGCTGAAGCCATATCCCCGCAGGGTATAATCGCCTTGTGAAACCCACCTCCCTGCCGCCTCCTGTCTGGGTCAGCCAACCAAGCGAGCTGAAACATCTGGCCGACGAGCTGCGCACCCAGCCTCGCGCCGCAGTGGACACGGAATCCAATTCGCTGCATGCCTACCGCGAACAGGTCTGCCTGATCCAGATTTCAACGCCTCAACATGATTTTCTGATCGATTCCATCGAGCTGACCGACCTGCAAGCTCTTTCTCCATTTTTCGCAAACCCAAAAATTGAAAAAATTTTTCATGCCGCTGAATACGATGTTATTTGCCTGCACCGGGATTATGGCTTCCGATTTAACTCTTTGTTCGACACGGTGATCGCCGCGAGGATTCTCGGCCACAAAGTCATCGGGCTGGGAGATCTCCTGGCTGAATATTTTAATGTCGAGGTCAACAAGCAATTTCAAAAATCCAATTGGGGGAAACGCCCTCTGACTTCGGAGCAGGTGGATTACGCCCGGCTTGACACGCATTATTTGATCGACCTGCGCGATATCCTGGAAAAGGAATTGCGCGAGAAAAATTTGTTTGAGTTGGCCCAGGAGGATTTCAAACGCGCCTGCCAGCCTGCCAATGGGAACGGAAAAACACCCCGCGCCAGCTGGGAACGAATTGGCGGGCACCAGGATCTATCCCCGCGCCAATTATCCATCTTGAGCGAGCTGTGCACTAGCCGGGAAGAAATCGCTGAACAACTTGACCGGCCTGTATTCAAAGTCATCAGCGACGATTTGCTCCTGTCGATGGCTCACATCATGCCCGATTCAGCAAAAGGATTGGAAGAAGCGGGATTAACCAAATTGCAGATAGAGAGATTCGGCTCAAAGCTTCTCAAAGCCATCCGTACCGGTCGCAATGCTCCACCTGTCGCCCGTACCCGAAGCAAGAGGCTCAACGACACAACTCTTGCCCGTCTGGAGAAGTTGAAGGAGTGGCGGAAAAAGGAAGCGGCAGGCATGCAGGTCGAATTGGATATCATTCTCCCAAAACCGATGCTTTACACCATAGCCGAGCAAGGTCCGCGCGACATGGAAAAACTAAACAACCTCATGTCTGAATCTCCCTGGCGTTATCGACACTTCGGAGAATCCATTCTCAAAGCCCTCGAATCCAAAGCAAAGTCCAAACCCACTCCTGCAAAAACTTAATCCAAAGGAGAATCCATGCGAATCACTTTTCATGGCGCAGCCCGGACGGTCACAGGTTCGATGCACCTTATAGAAGTCAATGGGTCTCGGCTGCTGCTTGAATGCGGGTTGTTCCAGGGTCCTCGCAAGGACACCTATGAGCGCAACCGTAACATGCCGTTTGACGCGCGGAAAATTGATGCGGTCATCCTGTCGCATGCGCACATCGATCACAGTGGTAATCTGCCTCACCTTGTAAAAAACGGATTTGAAGGGAAAATCTACGCCACCCCTGCCACAACCTTTTTGGCGGATGTGATGCTTCTCGATTCCGGTCACATCCAGGAATTGGATGCGGTTTTTGTCAATAAACATCGTTCCCGCAAGGGGCAGCCTCCGATCGAGCCGCTCTACACCCAGGAGGATGCAGCCAGAGTCAAAGAACATCTCAAGGGCGTCCCCTACAACACGGATTTTGAACCGGTCAATGGCATCACCGCACGCTTGGTGGACGCGGGACACATTCTCGGATCGGCCGCTGTCATTTTGGAGATTCAGGAAAAGGGGAGAAAGACCCGCCTCTGGTTCTCAGGGGACATCGGGAGACGACAATTACCCATCATCCGCGACCCGATCCTTCCCGATCGGGCAGACATCCTGGTGATGGAATCCACTTACGGCGACAAGGTCCATCGCGACCCTGAAGTGGCATACAGTGAATTCAAAGGTGTGGTAAAGAACACAGTTAACCGCGGCGGTAAACTGATCATCCCAGCCTTTGCTGTTGGGCGGACGCAGGAGATTGTTTTCATTCTGAACCAGATGTATAAAACAGACGAGGTTCCACACGTCCCTGTTTTCGTCGACAGTCCCCTTGCGATCAATGCCACCGAGGTCTTTCAGCAATTCCCAGACTGTTACGACCGGGAGACATTGGAGTTTCAACGCGTGGAGCAGCACCCGGCATTGCAGTTCCATTCACTCACCTACACTCGGTCCGCGGAGGATTCCAAGGCGCTCAACTTCCGCGATGAACCCATGATCATCATCGCAGCCTCCGGCATGGCAGAATCAGGCCGCATCCTGCACCACCTCAAGAACAATATCGGCGACCCCAAAAATACCATTTGCATTGTCTCATGGCAGTCGCCTCAAACTCTGGGCCGCCGTCTGGCGGACCGGGAAGAGTATGTCAAGATTTTTGGCGAGACGTATCACCGCCGGGCACAGGTAGCCACCATCGGCGGGCTGTCTGCTCATGCCGGGCAGGATCTGCTGGTAGAGTATGCTCTGAGAGTCAAGAACCAGGCCAAAGGGATTTATCTTGTGCATGGAGAAGACCGGGGCGCCATGCCCTTGATGGAAAAACTGAACGACGCAGGAGGTGCTTCGGTGCATTACCCGGATGCACACGCAAGTGTGGAAATTTGAGTTATAATTTTGCCCCGCACGACTTGGAGAGGTGCCAGAGTGGTTGAATGGGACGGTCTCGAAAACCGTTGTAGCCGTTTCGGCTACCGTGGGTTCGAATCCCACCCTCTCCGCTCGCTTCGCTCGCTGCGAGGGCAAGCCCTCTCCCCATTTCCATAGACTGCGACAAGGGCAAGCCCTCTCCCCATTTCCATAGACTGCAAGGGCAAGCCCTCTCCCCATTTCCATAGACTGCAAGGGCAAGCCCTCTCCCCATTTCCATAGACTGCAAGGGCAAGCCCTCTCCCCATTTCCATAGACTGCAAGGGCAAGCCATCTCCTCATTTCCATAACTGCGAGGCAAGTCCTCTCCTCATTTCCATAAACTGCGAGGGCAAGTCCTCTCCTCATTTCCATAAACTGCGACGGTAAGCCCTCTCCCCATTCCCATAAACTAAGAGCACGCCCTCTCCTCATTTCCATAAACTGCAAAGGCAAGCCCTCTCCCTATTTCCATAGACTGCGAGGGCAAGTCCTGTCCCCATTTCCATAGACTGCAAGGGCATAAGTTGAGTTGAATAAAGGGCATGCACGTAAAACCGCCTGTGGTCGACCAGGCGGTTTTTTCTTTCAGTGATTATAATTTAAATCTGGATCGATCTTGCCCCATCAGACGCGCGGCAGATATAGATTTGTGGGCTCAATCCTGTAGCATCTTGATAATTCCTTGCCAGCGCGCTTGAAAACTCCCTGGCAGCAGATTTTTCCACCAGATTGACCGTACAGCCACCAAAACCTGCCCCTGTCAACCGTTCGCCATAACATCCCGGAAGACCTTGGGCAATCTCAACCATCGCATTCAATTCAGGAACCGACACTTCATACAAGTCGCGCAGGCTTGCGTGGCATTCGTTCATCATTTGACCAAATTCACGGATGTGCCCATTCTCCAGCATGGGAATGGCGCACGAAGTGCGGTCGATTTCTTCGACTACATGCCGGGCTCGCTTCTCAACCACCTCTGGCAATTTATGGCTGAGTTTATTGAAATCCTCCAGACTGACGTCACGCAGCGATTTTACGCTCGGTAATTCGCCTGAAATAATCCTGACGGCATCTTCGCAAGCCTGCCGGCGTTCGTTATACCCGCTGGATGTCAGTTTACGTCGAACGGACGTATCAGCGATGACAATGGAAATATTCTCCGGGATAGGCAGAGTCCGCCAATCGAGTGAACGGCAATCGAGCAGAAGCAGCCTGTCAGCCACTCCGCACGCCGACGCAAACTGGTCCATGATCCCGCAGTTGACTCCTACATACCGGTTTTCTGCCTTCTGCCCAAGTTGGGCAAGCTGCATCGGAGGCAGTGTCCATCCCCCGAGAGAAGACCAAGCTATTGCGAAGGCCATTTCGACCGAGGCGGACGAGCTCAAACCTGCTCCGCGCGGCACATCCGAAGAAAAAACCGCATTCATTGTCCGAATCTCCAAGCCTGATTCAGCCAACGACCAGGCTACTCCCGCAGGATATAGCGCCCAATCAGGCAATTGTTTGTCATCAGGGTCGGTTTTATTCTGGATGCTTTTCTCTGTAAATTGAGTGGTTTGATTAAAATCCGCAGCCACCAGTGTGGATTTATCTGCGCTTGTTCCTGCCGGAGAAAAAGCGATGTAAGTCGCCCGGTCAATGGCAGCCGGCAGGACAAAGCCGTCGTTGTAATCCACGTGCTCGCCGAGGATATTCACCCGGCCGGGAGCAAGGGAAATATGTTGCGGCTCTTCCCCAAATCGTTTTCGATATATTTCGATAATCAGCTCTTTTGGATGCATCTTTCTTCTCTATGCTGAATTATATATCCATTATTTACAATGGAATTTATTTCAGACAATTCTGCATAATTTATACTCTCACCTCAGGTAAATGATTGAATTAACTCATGAAAAAAACCGGCATTTTAGCCGGTATTAGGATCGGTGACCTTGAGATTATCCGGGAGTAGGCGTTGGAGGTTCAGGGGTCGATGTTGGAGGTTCAGGTGTATCCGTCGGCGGAACCGGGGTGGGCGTCATAGTCGGAACCGGAGTGAGCGTTGGCGGGATAGGGGTTTCGGTCGGTGTCGGGACCAGGGTCGGAGTCTTGGTGGGCAGCACCAGGATACTATCGATATCCGCTCCGTCTCCAGCGCCACCTGTGGGCACGATGATACGCAACCACTGATAGGGAGTGCCCGCTGGGGCATACCCGTCAATATCTATGGTGATACCTGTGTTTAAATCGGGCGTTCCATAAAGGGGTACTGCTGTTTTTGTAATAATCTGATTATCACTCTCAACACCGCCGACGGCTGTGATATTTAAATTACTATTAGTGTCTGCGATTCCATTACCCCAGTTAAAAATCATATACCAGACATTCAAGAAGAAGTCACCAATTTCGATAATCACGCTATCCATCTGAATCGTGTACAAGTCAGCATTTCGTTCAAAATATACCAAGTCCGGGTTCCCATCCGGGGTACTTAATGCATAAAGTGGGATTCCCAGATCATAAAACTCTATGGTTCCATTGGACGGATTGTAGAATGTGCCATCTGGCAATCCGGTATTAACACTGGTCGGGGGCGGAGGAGGAGGAGTTCAAGTTACGGTGGGGGTATCCGTCGGCGTCGGCGGCAGCGGAGTTTCTGTCGGCGTGGGCGTATCCGTCGGCGTCGGCGGCAGCGGAGTTTCTGTCGGCGTATGAGTTTCCGTCGGGGTTAAGGTTTCTGTCGGAGTCTCGGTAAAAGTTGGCGTGAAGGTAGGTGTATTAGTCGGCGTATTTGTAGGTGTCGGCGTCGGCGTATCCGTCGGAGTTGAGGTGGGGGTATTGGAGGGTGTCGGCGTATAGGCGATGGAACTCCACGATGCAACGTAGCCCGGGAAGGTATTACTTGAATTGCTTGTCCAGCGCAGGAACATGCTGCCGGAAGCAGCCACAAGGTCGGAGGGCAGGGTGACTCCCCAGAATTCACCGAGCAACAGCCCGGAGGCATCGGCACCGTCGTACACTCTAAGGATGTCCCAGTTATTTTCCGTGTTAAAACTGGAGAAGGACAGGGTGATCGTGCTGCCGCCTCCGCCTGGTTGAATTAAGAATGTGCACGCTTCATTGTTCCGGTAATTCGAACTTGCACCGCCTGAATTTGCAATACTCCCCGAAGCCTGGTCAGATGAACTAGTAGAAGTGCACATCGTATCACTGGGCGGGGGAACGTTGATGGTCCAGGAGGCAATAAAACCTTCATCAGTAATATCCGTGTCGCTTGTAAAGTGCAGGAACATGTTGCCTGAAGAGGCGATGACACTGCTGGGCAGGGAGGTCCCGGTGAAAGTCCCGAGCAAAGTACCGGATGCATCAACGCCGTCATACACACTCAATTTATCCCAGTTTTCTTCAACGCTGAACGAGGCAAACGTCAACTCGATGGATGAAGAAGGAACACCCGACGAGATCAGGAAAGAACAATTTTCGTTGTTGCTGTAATTCCCAGCGGATCCACCGGAATCCCGAATGACCCCGGTCAATTCGGAAGAAGAAACGGAACCGCACATTCTGTTACCAGTCTCTGTCGGAGTTAGTGTAATCGTCGGCGTGTTACTGGGGGTTGGTGTATAGGTCGAAGTAAACGTTGACGTGTGAGTAGGAGTGTTTGTCTCGGTGGGCGTGTTGCTCGGAGTAAAGGTATTCGTCACCGTTGGCGTGTCCGACGGGGTGAAAGTAAATGTCGGCGTGGCTGTATCCGTCTGAGTCGGCGTGTTCGTAGGTGTATAAGTTTCGGTGGGCGTGAAGGTTGGCGTGAAAGTATCCGTTGCCGTGGGCGTATTTGTAGGTGTGAATGTGTTAGTTGATGTTGGCGTATCCGTCACTGTCGGAGTATTTGAAGGCGTATAGGATAAGCTCGGAGTGATGCTGGGTGTATAAGTTTCCGTTGGAGTACGAGTGTCGGTCGGCGTGTGAGTGGGCGTCTGCGTGGGCGTATCCGTCGGCGTAGGGGTGTCCGATGGAGTATGGGTCAGTGTGAACGTTGGCGTTTCAGTCGGGGTATCCGTTTGAGTGGGGGTATTCGTTATTGTGAAAGTCTGTGATGGGGTATAGGTGAATGTCGGCGTAGGCGTATCTGTAGGCGTATTAGTCACAGTGGCTGTATTTGTATTTGTTGGCGTATTTGAAGGCGTCCACGTGTTGGATGGAGTATAAGTTTGAGTGAACGTTGAGGTATGCGTCGCTGTCTGGGTAGGCGTGTAAGTGCTCGTGAAGGTTGGAGTATTAGTGGGCGTATTGGTCGGTGTGGGAGTATAGGCGATGGAACTCCATGAACCATTGAAACCCGGGAAGGTAATGCTCGAATTACTCGTCCAGCGCAGGAACATGCTGCCGGAAGTTGCCGTGACAGGCGATGGAGGCGTATTCCCAGAGAATGTGCCCAGCAGAGTGCCGCTTGTCCCTGTCCCGTCATAAATTCTAAGGATATCTCTGCTTGATTCAGTTTCGAATTCCGAGAAAGTAAGCGTGATAAAACTGCCTCCTCCCCCGGGCTGGATCAAAAAAGTACAGGCTTCACTGTTTCGGTAATTGGAGGATGCGCCTCCCGAGTCCAGGACGTTACCCACAATCTGGTCGGAGTATGTATTTGAAGTACAAAGGGCGTTATCCACCGGGTTAATGGTTGTATTCCAGTTGGCGATGAAACCAGGAGCGGTAATGTTATTATCGCTGGTAAACAACAAGTACATATTCCCGGAGGAGGCAGTGTAACTCCCACTGGGTATCGAGCTTCCCGTAAACGATCCGATCAAAGTGCCGGATGCATCCGTCCCATCGTAAATTCTGAGGTAATCATAGGATTGCTCCACATTAAAAGCGCTAAAGCTTATGGAAATGGATGCCGAGGGGGCACCAGATGCGATTGTGAATCCGCAATTCTCCAGATTTCCGTAATTTAAACTTGACCCTCCGGAATCCATAATTGTTCCGGAAAGGGCAGAGGAAGCCACAGAACCACACATCGACAAGCCCGCCACCGTGGGAATGGGTGTTGGTGTAGGAGTAAGCGACGGTGTGAAAGTTGGTGTGTTGGTAGATGTGTTTACAGGTGTAAATGTGAAAGTGGACGTGGATGCAGGCGGTGACGTGGGAGTTCTTGTAGCGGTTGGCAAGGAACCAGGTGTATTCGTTCTGGTATTGGTCGATACCGCCGTGCTGGTGCTCGAACTGGTCCGAGTCAACGTCGCCGTCGAAGTTCGGCTGGGGGTGGATGTTCTCGTTCGAGTGACCGTGGTAGTGAAGGTTGAGGTTCGGGTTGATGTACCTACGGTGGTGACGGTAGGTGAAGGAGTCAATGCAGTTACAGAACCTGTCGGAGTAACCGACTTCGTGGGGGTACTGGTTTTAGTACCAAAAATACCGATGGGGATGACCGATGCCGTCCCTGTGTTTATGGGTTGGAGGGTTAAAATCAAATCCCTCCAGGCGGGAGGGGTAAGGATTTCCAGGTTAATGGGTTCAACCACCACCAGGCGCTGTTTTACATAGGTATCATCAGGATCTAAATTTGAGTTGACATCCGCTTCAACACTCCATCGCGGGAGCATGGCAATTGCAGATTGACCGGCACACAGCATCAGGACGATGCCGATTAAGAGGATCAGCAGAAATATCCACCAATCCCGTCGTTCCCGTTCAGAAGATTTCCCGTTCGTGGTCAATCGAATTCACCATTCACCGGCAAACGAACATGGAATCTGGAGCCCGGGCATCGCTGCTCATCATGGCCGGGACTTTCAACCCAAATTCTTCCCTTGTGAGCCTGGACAATCCCGCGTGCGATCGCAAGACCTAACCCTGGTCCACCCCCTTTAAACTTCGTCTTTCCTGACGAGTGGAAATTCACTTCACCCGTTTGATAAAATTTTTCGAAGACGAGTTCCTGATGTTCCTTGTCGATACCCACACCGGTATCGTTGACCACTATTTCAATTTCCTGCCCGCCCTGGTAGCCGTCGGTCACGGATCCTGCAATCGTGATCCAACCACCGTCGGGGGTGTATTTGATCGCATTCATGGTCAGGTGATAGAATAATTTGAAGAGCAGGTCCGGATCGGCATTGATCGTCGGCAAATCCTGAAATCCCTTGGTTTCCAATGTAATTCGTCGTTCTTCAAGCGCTGCCTTGAAGGTCTTTTGAACTTTCATTATTACAAAACTGAGCTGAACCTTTTCGGTAACAAGCTGGAGGGTCTTGTTGTCGATTTTGGAAACATCCAGCATGCTGTTGACAATTTCACCTAACCGCTCCGTGCCGTCCAAAATGCCGTTCGACAGGTTATGCAATTCAGCATTGCCGTTTGCCTGCATCTGGATCATTTGGGTATAGCCCTTGATCAGCGTCAAGGGGGTTCTCAGTTCGTGCGCTGAAACCTCGATGAAACTGGTTTTCGTCCGGTCCATCTGCTCGAGAATGTGATAAGTACGCTCGAGTTCCTGTGTTCGCTGCTGGAGATGCCCCGTCATCTCATCAAACGTATTTGCCAGGGTTCCGATCTCATCTCCGCTGGTGATATTCGTACGCTGGGTCAGATCCCCGCCTGCGATGGCCTGGGAGGTTTTCACCAGGGAATAGAGGGGATTAATGATCAGGCGGGAAATCAGGTACCCGATCAATACCACCCCGATCATGGCGGCGGTATACAGGAGCACGTAAGTATTTCTACTGACCGATCCAGATTGAAGAACGAAATTTAGAGGCAGGGCAACAGCAAAAGCTCCCAGGGTATCATTGCTGACCCGTAAGGCACTGCGAGCAATGCTGTAGGAACGCCCCCCCACTGTGGCATTTTCACCGCTGATGATCTCACTAGAGTTTATCAATGCCTGGTAATCTTCACTGGAGAGATTCAGCGACTTAAGGAATTCAGGATCTGTCAGACCAGGTCCCAGCGTGGAGGCCATCGCTTCGCCATTATTCGCATAAAGGATGATATCAGCGAGAGAGGTGCTTTTGAACAGCGGAAGGATGGAGTCCAGTGAAGTACCCACGACAATCACGCCGGCCATTTGATTATTGAGTCCGACCGGAATGGCTGAATAATAATAATAACGATTATCAATGGAATTCAATCCCAGACCGCGCTGCGGCAACCCTTCGGGATTCTGGCTAGCCAGGATGGCTTGAACACTGGGAAGATTGACGGCGCCTGTCTGGTCGTTGAACTCCTCAATGGTTTGATCAGGATTCTTGATCAGGTTAAGAAGTTCTTCCCCATCGGCATTCATTATGATGAGGTTTTCAGCATCCAGTCCGGCGGCGATGGGCTTTGCCAGGGTCTCGACCTGAGCACGGTCGCTCGCATCCAACGCCTCAGCCACCCCTCGCGTGTAAGCCACGATTCGTGCTACTTCCAGATGCTTGATTTCCTGCCGGGCAATGCCATCAGAAACCACACGACCAGCTTCAAGAAGCTGGTTGGTCAGGCGCTCGCTCAAAGAGTTGGCTACCAATCTGGTTACGACGTAAACACCGGTAACCGCAACAATGAGCGTTAATATCAGATAAGGTAAAATGACCTTTAAGCGAATGCTCACGCGATTCCCTTCGGCCTGGTAGTCCTGCAAAAATTGGATTGATTTAGCCTAATTATAATGATTACGGTCCCCGCTTGGGCTAAAGATACAAGATTGTAAGTGCTTGTAAGGCGTACTTTAGTACTATTTTACGCCGTGAAGCAAGGAAAGGCAAGTTTTGCAGACCCATTTAATGACCAGATTGAAAATTTTCTGGATCCACTTGGAAGTTTTGCCATTATGGTAAGATGTACCTGATTAAACCCTTGGGATTAATTCGAAAATGACCCTTACACTCGCCCTTGCACAAATAAACACCCAGCTCGGGAACGTGGCTGCTAACCTGGAAAAACATCTGGCATTCATCCATGATGCCCGTCAGAATGGGGCTGACCTGATTATCTTCCCCGAACTTTCCCTGACAGGCTATACACTGCAGGACTTGGTGCCATCTGTGGCGATTTCCCCTCGATTGGATGATCCGGTATTCCGTCAGCTTGCCCGCGAGAGCCGGGAAATCGACATCGTGGTGGGCTTTGTCAACGAAGATACGAGGCACCGCTTTTTCATATCCGCAGCTTATCTGTCCAAAGGAGAGATCACCCATATCCATAACAAGGTTTATCTTCCCAGCTACGGGATATTCGATGAAAAAAGGTTCCTGGCGTCTGGGGACCGCTTCCGTGCGTTCGACACCCGATGGGGACGCGCGGGAATCCTGATATGCGAGGATTTCTGGCACGCCTCCTCCCCTTACCTGCTCTGGCAGGATGGAGCCGATATCCTGTTAATGACCTCGGCTTCTCCAGGCCGCGGGGTGACAGATGAGCAACTTGGTTCAGCCAAATGGGTGGAGACCATCAACCAGACGTACGCCGGTCTTTTCACCTGCTTTGTCGCTCACACCAACCGCGTGGGATTCGAAGACGGCTTGAATTTTTGGGGCGGGTCAACGGTTTTTGATCCGGATGGAAAATTGATCGTTAAAAGCTCCCAATGACATTGAAACCGTAACCTACGCCAGCCTGGACCTGGCACAGCTCCGGCGGACCAGGTCACGACTGCCTCTTCTAAGAGATGAACAGCCCGAACTGGTGCTTCGAGAATTGGAAAGGATCATAAATAATGAAAGAAATTGACCTCTCCATAAACACGGATCTCGTCCAAACGATTTTGAACTCGGTTCGTCCACACTGAAATCACGCGTATCGGCATGAGCCGTGCTGTGGTCAATCTCTCGGGCGGGTTGGATTCGGCCTTGGTCGCTTACATCGCTGCAGAAGCGCTTGGACCCGATAATGTACTTGCGCTTCGGCTGCCTTATAAAACGTCCTCCGCCGATTCTCTCGAACACGCTAAGCTTGTCATTGAAGCTCTGGGGATTCAACACAAAACCATCTCGATTTCTGAAATGGCAGATGCACTCATCGGGCAGGACCCTGGGATGTCCCATGTCCGCAAGGGGAATATCATGGCACGCTGCCGGATGATTGCCGCTTACGACCAGTCAGAATCATTCAAGGGACTGGTCATCGGCACGGGAAATAAAACGGAAATTCTGCTGGGTTATACGACCCTCTTCGGCGATTCAGCATGCGCGATCAACCCGATCGGCGACCTCTACAAGACACAAGTCCGACAGTTATCCCGCGCCTATGGGGTTCCCCAACCTATCATCAACAAGGCTCCCTCCGCTGACCTGTGGGCTGGACAAACTGATGAGGGCGAGCTTGGGTTCACTTATGAAGAAGTGGACAAATTACTTTATCTACTCGTGGACCAAAGGTACAGCCCTGAAGAATGTATCGCTGAAGGATACAAGGATGAATTTGTCCGTTCAGTGATCAAACATATTCAAAGAAATCATTTCAAACGAGTCATGCCGCCCATTGCCAAGATCAGCTCGCGCACTGTGCCCTACGATTTCTTGTTTATGCGTGATTGGGGGACGTAATCCGCTAAATTCTCTCAAACACGCGCCTAACATTCTCGACCTTTTCGTGGCACTCGTCCCTTGTTCTTCTTACAACCGTCACTTAACATCCCCTGAAGCCGGAATGAAAATCTAACGAATGGCTCGCATCCCACCTGCATTAAGAAATCCACGTTACCGCCTGCTCTGGGTTGGGCTGTTCATCTCGATCATTGGATCACAAATGCAGGTTGCCGCCTTGCTTTGGCAGATTCGTGAACTGACCGGGACTCCCAATCCCCTTGCATTGGGTGGAGTTGGGCTGGCGCGGTTCCTTCCTCTGATGGTTTTTTCACTGATTGGAGGAACGGTTGCAGATACATTCAATCGTCGATGGATCATCTTCATCTCGCAATCCATCATGGCTGTCGTAGCCGCAATCCTTGCCTACCTCACGTTTGCCGGGACAATTACCATCTGGAATATCTATTTGCTGACGGCAATTCAAGCCTCTGCTATCGCTTTTGACATTCCAGCGCGCCAGGCTTTGATCCCCAACATCGTTGCACGGGAAGACCTTCCAAGCGCATTCAGCATGACCTCCATCGCCATGAATACAGCGGCCATCGTGGGACCGGCCCTGGGTGGAATTATCATCGCCACAATGGGTCAAGGATATACCTATTTGTTCAATTCGATTTCCTTTTTGGCCGTACTCATTGCACTCCTGCTTATTGGACCGGTGGTTCAAGATGCCAGCAAAGCCTCCGGGGTCAGCCTGTCAGCCGCCATGGATGGTCTGCGTTTCATCATTTCAAGGCCGATCATTTTCTCCACGATGATTTTGGATTTCTTTGCCACCTTTTTCGCATCGGCCAACACCATGATGCCCATCGTTGCCAGGGATATTCTGAATGTCGGCGAGGTGGGCTACGGGTGGCTTGTTTCGGCTGAATCCATCGGGGCTGTGGCTGCCGGATTGGTCATGTCTCAAATTCATATCTTGAGGAAACAAGGACCCTTACTCCTGATCTCAGTGGTAGCCTTCGGCGCTGCAACCATTTTCTTCGGTTTATCCAATACGTTCCTGATGGCCATGCTCATGCTCATGTTGCTCGGTGCAGCAGATACTGTGAGCACAATCATCCGCAATACAATCCGCCAACTTCAAACGCCAGACCATATCCGCGGGCGAATGACCAGCATCAACCAGATATTTTTCCAGGGAGGGCCTCAACTTGGTCAACTGGAGGCAGGGTTCGTCGCTCAATTCTTCGGTGTGCCATTCGCGATCGTCAGCGGCGGGGTTCTTACCATCCTTTCGGTATGGGTGATTTCGCGTAAATGGCCTCAACTCCGCACTTATGACGGCACCGAACCTCAAGCTGCAGCCATCCCAGCCGATTAAGAATTTATGACATTCATCCGCAATATGGGTGATTTCCCTACGGAATTGTAAAAACTTGTTGACTCTTGTTTGTGTTTGCACTATACTCAACTCAGGAAATGGGTTTTTATCGTATGCGAGCAGAAGCCGACATCCTGATGTGGAACTGAAAGGCACGCTATTTTTGCGTGCCTTTTTTATTACTCAAAATCAGAAAGGAGAAATGAATAAATGGACTCCGGAATGATCGGAAAAATCGAAAAAGCCAAGAGATATGCCCAGGAAAGAAACCGCTTCCACTTCGAAGCGTTTACGGTTGACGTCGCCGGGGAGAATAATTCGCATCGGGTTAAATTTGAGAAAAATATCTGGAATTGTGACTGCGATTACTTTCAAAACCATGGTGTCTGCACCCATTCGATGGCTCTCGAAGAACTATTGAAAGGGATGATCCCTTCACCTGCTGAAACCAAATAATCGACTTGAAAATTCGAAAATTTCAACCAGCGGCGAATTTGATTCGCCGCTGGTTTTTAAATACAAAATAAGTCCGATTATCATAATCACAATTCTCTGTTAAAATCCTTAAGATATGGAACACTTATCTCGTCGCGATTTCCTACAATTAAGTGGACTGGCACTGGGTTCTCTGGCTTTCAATCGCAACTCGCCGCAATTTGGCGACTACGATGACGCCAGCCTGGCCCGAGTGTGCATTAATTCAGTCAGCGTCCACAGCCGGCCGGATGACACCAGCCGAATTGTCGCCCAATGGTACCGCGATGACCTTGTGAATATCTACGAGGAGGTCGACTCCGGAACACCTGGATATAACCCCATCTGGTACCGCGTGTGGGGCGGCTACATGCACCGGGCTCATCTTCAAAAGGTGAAATTCTCTTATCAGAAACCACTCACCAGCCTCCCCGCGGAAGGTCGCCAACTGGGACAGGTGACTGTCCCCTATGCACAATCCATCCGGTTTAACCAACGCAGAGGTTGGATACCTGTTTATCGACTTTACTATGATAGTGTTCACTGGATAACCGATATTACTGACGGACCCGACGGCAAGATCTGGTATATCCTGCTCGATGAGCTCCTCGGGGTGACCTATAATGTCCCAGCGTCCCAGGTCCGCCCCATCCCCGCCGAGGAAATTGCACCGATTTCCCCCGACGTCCCTTTCGTAAACAAGCGCATCGAAATTTCCCGATCCCGGCAGCGCTTGACAGCCTACGAATACGACGTTCCCATTTTTGAAGCAGAAATATCGTCAGGCATCCCCAACGCCGACCCTGGAGATAATGGAATTCCAACCATCACGCCGGCTGGAAATTTCAACGTGACGATAAAAATGCCCTCCAAGCATATGGGCGAGGGAAATCTTGCCGCAGACGTGAACGATTATGTTTTACCCGGCGTTCCCTGGTGTTCGTTTTTTACCCAACAGGGACACGCGATCCACGGCGCCTGGTGGCATGACAACTACGGTGTCCCCATGAGTTACGGTTGCATCAACATGCGTCCTGAGCAAGCCAAATGGGTGTATCGTTGGGCGCGCCCGGTCCATGAGGCTGAAGATGTGGACCGTAAAGGTTATGGAACAACCATCAACATCACATAGCCGTGAAAGATACCATTTTCTTCGCCTAGATTTTCTTATGCCCATACTGACCTGGAACGGTAAAAAAGCTTCCATCCCTCAACCTGCCCCACTTGCACTAGACTCAATTGTCCACCCGGCGGGATCCGCTTCTCAAAAATCTTCCCCGAAAAGTCACCTCTACCTGGGCGATAATTTGTCCATTATGGCTGCCCTGCTTCCGAAATACGAAGGGCAAATCGACCTGATCTACGCTGACCCTCCTTTTTTTACCAACAGACAATATCCTGCACAAATCGGTCACGGTGAAGATTCACGAAAACCCCGCGAATGGTTGATGGCAGAGGGGTACCATGACCATTGGCCTTCACTGGATGATTACCTCGACTTTCTTTATTCACGCTTGAGCCTGATGCACAGGCTGCTCTCATCCACGGGAACACTCTACCTTCACCTTGATTGGCACGCGGATGCTTATGCGCGGCTGTTACTGGATGAAATCTTTGGTGCTGACCACCTGCTCAATGCGATCGCCTGGCTCTACCACGGACCCTCTCCCATAAAAAAGGCGTTCAATCGAAAACACGATACGATTTTGGTCTACACAAAAGGAAACAAGTACACGTTCAACGCAGATGCGGTGCGCGTGCCTTATGATGAAACCACCGTCAAAACCTTTGCCTCGTCACCTAAAGCCGGTTTTGGAAAAGTCCCTAATTTGAAACGCGGAAAAGTACCCGAGGATTGGTGGTATTTTCCAGTCGTCGCCCGCCTGCACAACGAACGTACCGGGTATCCCACCCAAAAACCAGAAGCCTTAATGAAACGCATCATCCTTGCCTCATCGAATCCCGGCGACCTGGTGGCAGATTTTTTTTGCGGCTCAGGGACCACCGCTGTGGTGGCGGCTCAAAATGGAAGGCGGTTCATTGCCACCGATGAATCTTTGAGAGCCATTCAAACTACAAAAGCCAGGTTAGTTCGTCAATCTAGCAATTCATTCTCAGTCTTCACGATTAACCAGGCTGGAATTTCTTATGGCAAGCCTGTTTCATTTGGATTTTCAAACGACAACGGAAAAATAAAAGTTAATGGAAAAATGGACAGCGTCGATTATTGGGAGGTTGACCCAGACTGGGACAGGGAAAATTTCCATAGTAAAGCTCAAGCTGTTCGTCCAGTGCGTTCCGGTGAAATCGCTCATGAATTAAAAATAACAACCGGACGCAAAGTTTGCATCCGGTTAGTGATGGCTTCCGGTAGTCAATACCAGATCGAACTAGACGTCTAGGCGATACCCGACCCCTCGGATGGTTCGTAAAAACTTCGGGTGGTCAGGGTCAATCTCTATGGCTTTGCGCAGCCAGGAGATGTGAACATCGAGCGTTCGGGTATCCCCGGTGTAATTCGTTTCCCATACCCTTTTGAATAGTGATTCCCTTTCAACAACCTCGCCCCGATGTTCCATAAGCATCTTCAATAGATTGGACAATCGCGGAGTAAGCCTCTCATTTTTCCCAAGGCACTTAACGCGGCGATGTTCCAGGTCCAACCGGATCGGGCCGACATGCAGGATATTCTTTCCGTCGGTGGGAAGCAATAACCGGACGCGGTTGATCAATTTCTGGGGCGTGAAAGGGAGATTAAGGACCAAATCGGCGGCTGTTTTTTCAGGGGGCTTGCCCTTGTCCACAATCAAGACCTGCGGAAGTGATTTCTTCTCATTTCGAAAAGATTGGCAGATCCGCCCTCCTGAAGATCGCAGAGAAGCGGCATTGACCACAACCAGGTCCGGGTTCACCTTGGAGATTCGTTTCAGCGCATCGTTTCCACTGGAGGCCAACTCGACAATGAACCCCTTTTTCTGCAAAGCAGAAGAGAAGGTAGGTTTGTCAGCATGATTACCTTCGATGCAAAGGATCGTGGCGTTTTTCATAGAAGCAGGATTTTACACCAGAATTTCAAATACAGGATGGGCAAAATTATTGGATGGTTATGAAAAAAAATTTCCTCTATGAAGAGGGTGATTTTTCTAAAAATAATTATACTCCACTGTTGGCTTTTTTTAACATTTGGTTACCATTACAAAGGTACTATTTTCTACACTTCTATATTTGAATTGTCTTACATTTGTTTTTCACGTTGACGCTCACCTGCGCTTCTGGTACAATGTCCCGCTGGAGCGTTGTACCCTTCGCTCCAAAATCCACGCCATGAAAGGGCTTGAAGCAAGATGAAAGTATTATTGATCAAGGATGTTTACAAGCTTGGCCGCGCAGGCGACGTCAAGCGGGTTGCAGACGGCTTCGGACGCAACTTTCTGATCCCCCAGGGTTTTGCAGTATTAGCAACACCAGGCGCTCTCAAGCAGGTCGAGAAGATCCGCCAGCAGGCTGCTGAAAAACGCACCCTACTCAACACAGAGATGGGAGCCGTCGCAGAAAAATTGGCATCCCTTTCCATCTCATTTGCCGCCAAGGCCGGTGAAACCGGGAAACTTTACGGCTCCATCACCACTCAGGATCTGGTCAATGCCATCAAGACTAAGAGCGGCATTGAAATCAAAAAGCAGCAGGTCGATATGCAGCCGTTGCGGACCTTGGGTGAACACAAAGCTCACATCCGGCTGACCATGGATTTGATTCCTGAAATCAAAATTCAGGTCTTTCGCGAGGGTGAGGCTGAGCCTGGTACTCAACCTGAAGTGGCTGCTGCACCCGCGAAGCCCGACGTGGAAGAAAAGGCTGCCAAAGCTGTCGCTGAAGCGTAACCCTTCGGAGGGCACCCCAGCCGGGGACCACCATCATTCACATCACCGGTTTAGCTCCTCTTTGGGGTAAGCCGGTGAATTTTATTATCAGATGCCACCAACCTTAGGCGAAATCCTCAAACAAACCCGCCTCGATCGAAAGCTGACCATCAAAGCAGCCTCCGAGGCGACTGCCATTCGAGCGAAATACATTGAAGCGCTCGAAGCGGATGAGTTCGATTCTTTGCCCTCTCCAGTTCAAGCCCGAGGATTTTTGAGAATCTACGCCGATTACCTTGGCCTTGACTCGGGAAATCTCCTCATCTTATTGAAGGGAGAAACTGAACCCATGGAAGGATCGGCTGAGGATACAGCCGGCCCGCTTGACACCACGCTTGAAGATTTTGATTTTCCCGAAACAATTGAAAACGAAATCAAAATTACAGCTGCTGAGGAAGTTGAGCCGCAATCGACAGAGGTCGATTTCCTTGAGCTGCCCGACGAAAGAATCGACGAAGACGACCTTGATAACCCATCGCAGGATATCAGCCTGCCACTCCCACTTTCGAACAGCATCTTTATCGAAATCGGCCAGCAACTTCGAGGGCGGCGCGAACTGCTGAGCCTGACGTTAATTGAGATCGAGCAGCATACCCACATCCGGAAGCATTACCTCGCATTCCTGGAATCTGGAGCGATCGACCATCTTCCTTCCCCCGTGCAGGCTCGCGGGATTTTATCAAGCTACGCCCGTTTTCTAGACCTGGATTCAGAATCACTCCTGTTGAGGTTTGCAGAGGGTCTTCAGGCAAAACGCCTGGAGAGGCATCCTCGCCAGCCCCGGACCGGGCGCGAAATTGGGGAGGATGCGATCCTTCCTCCGTGGTTGAGACGAATTCTCTCGACGGACCTCGTGTTTGGCAGCAGCATGATTCTTGCCATGCTCGCCTTTGCAATTTGGGGTGCAAACCGGATAATTTCTCAAAATGAATTTGCGAATGATGAAACCGATTCCGAGCAATCCATCTCAGAAGCCTTGCTGGCGCCCACGCTGGCCACCGAGGAATCGACAGCCCTTCCCTCGCCGTCTCTTGACGTCATTAGTACCTCTGCCAGTGTGAATGAAACCCCGACGATCATTGAGATTCCAACCCAAGCCAAGTCATCACCGGTCCAAGTCGTGACGGCTATCACAGGGAATACATGGATGCGTGTACAAGTGGATGGAAAAATTGAATTCCAAGGACGTGCCATTGCCGGGAGTGCTTATACTTTTAACGGTGATGAGAGAATTGAGGTTTTGGCAGCGGATGGATCCATGGTGCAGATTATTTATAACGGCGAGGATCTTGGAGTGATGGGGGATTCCGGTGTGATCACTGAAATCATATACACCTCTCAGGGAACATTATTACCCACTCCCACCAGCACTCCCACCCCGACACGCACACCGAGGGTGACGCCCACCTATACGCCAAGTATCACTCCCGCGACGACGGATGGACCTTAGCCATCCGGATGATCAAACAACATTCACGAAAACATATGGAAAAACTGTCGACCATGGAAATTTATTTATGAATCGAAAGACCTTTCATCTTGTCTCGTTGGGTTGTTCCAAAAACACTGTGGATTTGGATTCGATGGCGCAGCTTCTCTTGAATGATGGTTATAAGATCGTCGAAAAACCCACCCAAGCCAGTGTTTTGATCGTGAACACCTGCGGATTCATAGGACCTGCCAAAGAAGAATCCATTAATACCCTGCGAGAGCTCTCCGAAAACAAGCGTAGTGACCAATTGCTGATCGCCGCTGGATGCCTCACGCAACGCTACGGTTTAGAAGTCGCCAAGCAGGTGCCGGGCATTGACGGGATCCTGGGTACACGCCGCTGGATGGATATCGTTCAGGTCGTCCGCGAGCTGCGGAAATCCCCTCACCCCGAACCGCTCTACCACCTTCCCGATGCAGCCACCGTTGGCAGCGAAGAGGCAGGCGTTGTTCGTGCCAGTGTCGCCGGAACCAGCGCTTATCTCAAGATCGCCGATGGATGCCGCCGGCCTTGTGCATTCTGCGCTATTCCGCTGATCAAAGGTACTGTGGTCAGCCGGCCAGTGGAGTCCATTCTGGAAGAGTCAAAGAAACTTCAAGATGAAGGGGTACGGGAGCTGATCCTCATCGCCCAAGACACAACTGATTATGGACATGATCTCGGTGTGAAGGATGGGCTTGCTGTCCTGCTTGAAAGACTTACTGACGAGGTCCCAGATATCGATTGGATTCGCATCATGTATGCGTATCCCGGTTATGTCAATGACCGCCTGATTGACATTATGGCTACCCGCAAAGCCATTTTGCCTTATCTTGACATTCCGCTCCAACATGCGCATCCCATAGCGCTTTATCGCATGCGCCGCCCATCCAATATTAATTGGGTCCATGAGACTCTGGCAAAAATGCGCTCCAAAATCGAGAACCTTGCCATACGCACAACCTTCATAGTGGGGTATCCTGGCGAGACCGAGGAAGAATTCCAAACTCTGCTGGATTTCATCGATGAGATCCGCTTTGACCGGGTCGGCGCATTCAAGTTTTCATTCGAGCCGGGTACAACGAGCGAACCACTCGGTGACCCGGTGACTGCTGAAGTGAAAGAGGAGCGCTATAAACGCCTGATGGAACGCCAGCAGACTATCTCAATGCAGATCAACCAGTCCTTCGTTGGAAAGAATCTTGATGTTCTGATCGAAGGTTTCGGAGATGGTATTTCTGTGGGAAGATCCTACCGCGATGCGCCTGAAATCGATGGGATGGTTCTCGTCGAAGGCCAAGCCCCCATTGGAGAAATCATACCTGTCAAAATCACGGGAGCAATGGCCTACGATTTGACCGGAGTACCCGTCCAGGCTCCCACAACTCTGTAGATGCTTGAAACAGCGACTTCGGATACAATCTACCCAGGAGCTGGCGTGAAAATACTTCACTTTGCAGATGCCCACATCGACATGGCCAATTACGGGCGCCACGACCCGGAGAGTGGTCTGCCTCTGCGCGTGCTGGACTTTCTCCGCTCGCTGGATGTCATCATCGAAACGGCTATTTTTGAAAAGGTTGACCTGGTGATTTTTGCCGGGGACGCCTATAAAGACCGCAATCCCGCTCCCACCTTTCAGCGGGAATGGGGCCGTCGGATCATGCGTTTGTCCCAAGCCGGCATCCCCACCATTCTGCTGGTGGGAAATCACGACCTCTCCCCTGCCGTCGGCCGGGCACACGCCATTCAGGAATTCGACACCCTTCAAGTCCCACATGTACACGTCATTGCCAAACCCCAACTTCTCGGACCGGAGCAGCTGGGGATTCCCATCCAGGTGATCGGGCAGCCCTGGGTCTCTCGATCGGGACTCATGGCCTCCCTGGAAACGAGTGCCGTAGAACCCGAGAAAATATTTTCCGAACTGGAACAAAAGCTGTCCGAGATCGTCGAAGAACTGATCAAAACTGCCGATGACTCAATTCCCCTCATCCTGACGGCTCATGCGTCGGTGCAGGGAGCCAGCTACGGAGCCGAGCGGACGGTGATGCTCGGTGCTGACCTGGTACTGCCAGGCTCGCTTGTCAAGGACCCTCGCTTCGCCTATGTGGCCTTGGGACACATCCATAAACCCCAGAATCTCAATGAAGGCAGCCAGCCTCCTGTGATTTATCCGGGCTCGATAGAACGGGTCGATTTTGGGGAAGCGAAGGATGATAAATTCTTCGTGATCGCCACTCTTGTAAAAGGCGAGGACACTAAAGTCGACTGGCGGATATTGACGAATGTGCGTCCATTCATTGATCGTTATGTGAAACTTGAAGTCACAGAAAACATCACCGACAACCTCAAGAGCGCACTGCCTTCACCTGATAAGATGAAAGGCGCTATCGTACGGTTGACCGTGGATTACCCGCGTGATTTTGAGAAGTTGATCGACGACACCGCCCTGAGGGTGCATACTGAGGAGGCTTTTGAATTTCACCTGGTCAAGCGTCCCCAAATTCAATCGCGCATCCGCCTGGGAGCGGATGGGAGTATTGCCAGCCTGACCCCGCTCGATCTGCTAGAGCAATACTGGCGGGCGTCCCACACTTCGGATAACGATATTGAGATGCTGCAGAAGCTTGCCGGGGAAATCTTATCCGACGAACTAATCACAGACGCTGATAGTTAACTCAACGCCACAGACTTTTTCGCACTTTCGAGATCTCTAGTCAATGGTAATTTAATCGTAAATGTAGTCCCGACTCCTATTTCGGATTCCACGTCGATACTCCCCTGATGCATATCCACAATCCAATAAGCGATGGACAAGCCCAGACCGAAACCGGTGGCTTTAGAACGCGTACGGGATTTTTCGCCCCGGTAGAAACGATCGAAAATGTGCGGCAAATCCTTGGCGGGGATTCCCGGACCTGTGTCCCTGACGACAATCTGCACGAATTCACTTATCTTCGACAATGAAAGGTTCACTTCACCGCCCGACGGGGTATAGTGGATTGCGTTGGATACCAGGTTAATCAACACCTGTTTGAGCCTGTCGCGGTCACCAGACACCTGCGCCTGATCGATTTCAAGGAGTTCTACAGTCACCTTGCTGCCGGCCAAAATCCTCATCTCGTTAAATACTTCCAGGAGTAATGTATCCATCTCCACAGGAGCAAGGTTAAGCGGAAGCTTTCCTGATTCCGCTCTGGCAAGTAGAAGAAGGTCGCCCACCAGCCTGTTCAATCGATCGATTTCATCTTTTATGGAATCGAGCGATTCGTCATCCGACCCGAATTTGCGAATCAAATCCACATTACCCTTGATGACGGTCAGCGGGGTGCGCAGCTCGTGGCTGACATCTGCGAGAAACCGCTGCTGGGCAGTGAACAAATTTTCGAGCCGCTCGAGTGTGCTGTTGAAGGCGCCGATCAACATGCCGATCTCATCCGCGGGGCCTCCATAAGGTATCCGCATTGAAAGATCATCGGCATGAATAATTTGGTCCGCAGTCTCCGTGGCAGTCTTCAAAGGTGCAAGGGCCCTGCCAATGCTGATCCAGGATGCAATGGCCGCTGCAATCATCGATAAAACTGTTAGAACACCCAGAATGTAAAAGAGAAGCCTGCGAATGGAATCGACCAACGTCAAGGGAGTAGCCGCCTGGACCACTCCCAGGGTGTATCCCTCACGGGTGCTGAAGGGAACGCTCAAGACCCTCAAGTGGACGCCATTGATCAGGACATCGTTGTAAAAAGAGCGGGGGGATTTTTTACCTGAAGGGTCGAGGGATTCCTTCATCATGCTCAATCCGGGAGAGGCGGCTGTGAGGCGGTCTTCCCTGTTCCAAATCTGGATGTAAACACCGGTGGTCAACTCCAGGGATGGCAGTTCCAATATCCCCAGGTCCCCCACCTGGTTCACCTGAGACTGGTCAAGGACCTCCACCACCGTCTGCTTGAGAAGGTTGTCCGCCTGGTTGACGAGCAGCATGTCCAACAAAACATAGACCAGCACCCCGAAGATGATCAGGATGCCGCCCGTGAGCGTGGTGTACAGAAACGTCAGTCTTGTTCTAAGGGACATGAGGGATTAAGTTTTGGGGCAGGTCTGTGACCTGCCCCGTGTGATCAAGGCATTTCCCGCAGGACGTACCCCACACCTCGTACCGTATGAATCAATCGTGGCTCTTCGCTCGCTTCAAGCTTTTGGCGCAGGTAGCGGATATAGACTTCCAAAACATTGCTCTCGCCGCCAAAATCATATCCCCAGACCCGGTCGAAAATCACTTCACGGGTGAGGACCTGTCGAGGGTGCCTCAGGAACAATTCTAGGAGTTCATATTCTTTAGCGGTAAGGGCAATCAACCGGCTGCCACGGGTGGCTTCTCTTGACCCAGTATCAAGGGTAAGATCAGCGAATTTCAAAACCTGAACCCTTTCAGGTTGGGTGCGGCGCAACAATGCTCTGACGCGCGCCAGCAGCTCGTCCAGGTTGAACGGCTTGACCATGTAATCATCAGCGCCGGCATCCAGTCCCTGCACCCGGTCCTGAATGGAATCCTTGGCGGTCAGCATCAGGACCGGCATCTTGCCCGCCATGCGAAGCCGGTGGCAAACTTCAAGGCCGTCCATCCCTGGCAGCATCCAGTCCAGGATCACCAGATCGGGCGTATGATCCCGGGCCAGATTCAAACCGGAGCGGCCGTCGCTGGCTGTGTCCACGGTGTAGCCCTCATAGGCAAGCCCGCGCTGAATCAACTTGAGTATCGCCTGGTCATCTTCAATAATTAGGATTCTTTCGTTCATCGATGCTCTCCCACTTAAATTATACTCAATCTGGTAGAATTTTCCCGATGATATTTCCTCCAGGAGTACACGCAATAAAAAGGTTGTTTGACCTGGCAATCTCATTTGCCGGGTTGATTCTGTTGTCCCCCTTTCTCATGATCATTGCCATTCTGGTATGGATTAAGAACGGACGCCCCATTCTCTACAAGCAGCAAAGACCCGGTTACAAGGGAAAACCCTTTCTCATTTACAAGTTTCGAACGATGACGGACAAACGCGACCTGGAAGGAAAGTTACTGCCGGATTCCGAGCGGTTGACAGGCTTTGGGCGATTTCTACGTTCCTCCAGCCTGGATGAATTACCGGAAATCATCAATATCCTCAACGGCGAAATGAGCTGGGTGGGACCGCGCCCTCTCTTAATGCAATACCTCGAACGATATTCAAATGAACAGATGCGCCGCCACGATGTCCTACCCGGCGTCACAGGTTGGGCTCAGGTCAATGGGCGTAATGCCATCTCCTGGCAGGACAAATTCCGCCTGGATGTGTGGTACGTGGACCATTGGAGTTTCTGGCTGGATATTCGGATTCTATGGATGTCGGTTTGGAAGGTCCTTCGCAGGGAGGGGATATCCCAGGACGGTCATGCCACCGCAGAAGAATTCATGGGCAACGACAATCCACTTCAACCATAACGCCTGAACAGGTTATTTTCGCGCAAATGACCAGAAAACCTGGGCCATTTCCTCGATGGCGAGAACCAAACCTTGGTCGGTTGTCGGTGCATAGTCGTCGAAGAATCCATACATCACTACAATATAGGTATCTTCTCCATCCACGACGGGAACCGAGACGATTGCGCTATCTCCCATGGCGACGATCGTATCTAATGTCGAACCCCGGTGGTTATAAAAATGCAAGCTGGATGGATTGGATTTCCGGAGGATTCCCAGGCGAGTGTCTTTATTTGAAGCACTCTCCTCCATCAGCTCAAGGATATATTCCCTGGCAGTGGGGTCCACCCATCTGCCGGAATAAAGTCCTTCGTATAGGGTCACCATATCCTGGGCGGATAGTTTTCGTAGATCAAGATTGGCATTCTTCACACCCCAAAGGGTTAATTCATCCTCCACGTTCAGACCTGTGAACCGAATTTCAGACAGCAGCACTTTCGCTGCATACAAGTCTGATTTCATGAACAAAGCGCGCAGCAGCTGTTCGTAAGTGAGATTTGGTCCTTCTTCCGCCAAATAAGCACCATAGTCATTGGGGGAAATCCCTTCATGCTCAAGGGCTTTAAAAAACAGCATGGCTACCGGAAGCTTGATCATCGAACCAACATCCACGGGAATTGCAGCCTGCCGTTGATATAACAATCCCCCATTTAAATTCTTGACCGCAACGTACCAATCGCCGCCATGATTGTCCATCACGCTGTCGAATTCACGGGCGAAGGATTGTTCAAGGGGGTTTCGTTCTCGAATTGGATGAATTAAGCGCCAGAGCTCAAATCCTCCAAAACCCGTTCTCCCATTGTTGTTGTTTTGTCGGTTCGTCCACTCGGAAAACTTGCCCAACCCCGGTTTGGCAGGATCATAAAGCATGACCTCGTCTATGACAAATCCATCCGAGGTGGCGTGATTTGTCACCGCGTAAGCACGTCCGTTGCCGTCTACACGGGTGACCACCAGCATATGTTCGAAAGTTCCTTGCGAGCCTGCATAGAGATAGAGGAAGTCACCCGGTAACAAGGGGAAGGAATTCCAATCCATCTCATTAAGAGGCGTGGAAGACTGGAAATGGTCAAATTGTTCGGGTGGAAAAGTCTGGTCAAGCAATCTGCGATTTTCACTTGGATTGAGAAGCCAGAAATCGCGAAATCTTGATATATGGATCGACGATCCCTGCATCCCGGAGGATGGCGATCGATAAGGGGCCGCAAATATTGGTAGGATCACCCCCCTCCTTAACGATATTCAGGCTTCTTGCCATTTGAATGCTGTCGGCTTGCGTTGGGGCAACATAAACCCGTGAAGCATTCTGGAGGCGCTGAAGCTGCCCGCCCGTCAACACATTTGATGTGCTTACAGGCGAAAGATTTTCATTGATCGCTCCAATCTCTTCATTTACTTCCGGTTGAGAACCGAGGGATAAATCGACGACTTGCTCGCTTGAGGGTGGTTTTTCAGGGATGAACAACGACACGGGACTCAGATCTGCAGCCGCATCCGCAGTGAGCGGGGATGACAGGATGTAATAAAACACAAACAATCCGGCAAGGATACCGGCGACCAAAATGATAGCGTTTTTACTGACCCCTTTTACGCGTCTCATAACCACAAGTATAGCAATGAGTGAATAAAACAAAAATAGTGCAATGGTGGCATAAGATTACAATTCCCTTACAGATAAGCGCTTGACATTCGAACCTGTCCAGCTATAATTACACCATTATAACTGACGCGCCTGGAGACAAATTACCAAATTCCCTTACAGAGAACCGCCGGCAGGTGCGAGGCGGCAGGGGATGCAGTAAAAATCCACTCCAGCCTCCCGGAAGGGAGCGTCGCCCTCGCAGGGATTCGCAAAAACTGCGCAATCGTAAGAGGGACGGGGATGCCCGTTACAGCGTAATCCGAGATTCCCGGCCAGCGCCAGGGATGAAAGCAGGTGGTACCACGAGCCGCCCCTCGTCCTGCACAGGAGGGGCGGTTAGTTATTCAACGAGGAGGCACGACCATGTTAGACATCGCCATCATCCGAGAAACACCCGATGTCGTCCGCAAGGCGTTGAAGGATCGCCAAATGGATCCCTCACCTGTGGATTCAATTCTGGCGTTGGACTCAAAGCGACGAGCACTTCTGGCCGAGGTGGAAATCCTGAAAGCGGAGCGCAATTCCGTTTCCAAAGAGATCAGCCAGATGAAGGACCCCAAGGCACGCCAGGAAAAGATCGACGCCATGCGCGAGGTGGGTGACCGAAATTTCTTCGCTCGACAAGGAGATCGCCCACGTCGAAGAAGACCTTTCAGCTCTGACGGCCACGCTCCCGAACATACCCGACCCCCGCACTCCTGTCGGAAAAGACGACTCTGAGAACGTCGTCTTAAAAACTGTCGGGCAGATCCCAGAATACGACTTCACCCCCAAGCCTCATTGGGACCTTGGTCCGGAGCTGGGAATCATTGATTTCGAACGAGGGACCAAGCTGACGGGTTCGCGGTTCTACGTCCTCAACGGAGCTGGCGCCCGGCTTCAGCGAGCGCTCATCGCCTGGATGCTCGATATCCACATCAGGCAGGGATACCGGGAACAGTATCTGCCTTTCATGGTCAAGACCGCGACCGTCTTCGGCGCCGGGCAGCTGCCCAAGTTCGCAGATAATCTCTACAAGGACCATGAGGAGGATTATTATTTCGTCCCAACGGCGGAGGTACCTCTCACCGGTTTGCACATGGACGAAATCATTGACGAGGCCAGCCTTCCCAAACTTTACACCGCCTACACGCCTTGTTTCAGGCGCGAGAAAATGAGTGCGGGACGCGACGTGCGCGGAATCAAGCGGGGGCACCAGTTTGACAAGGTGGAAATGTATATCTACTGCAAACCTGAGGATTCGGAAGGCATGCATCTCAAGATGCTCGAGGATGGCGAGCAGACCTGTGCCGCCCTGGGTCTCCCCTACCGGGTTAAAAGGCTTTGCACGGGCGATATCGGTTTTGGCGCCGCCCTGACCTATGACCTCGAAGTGTGGGCGGCCGGCTGCAACGAATGGTTGGAAGTCTCTTCGATTTCGAACGTCCGGGATTTTCAGGCACGCCGCGCAAACATCAAATACCGGCCTGCCGATGGAGGCAAGCCGCGGTTTGTCCACACGCTCAACGGGTCGGGGCTCGGTCTCCCCCGCACCCTGATCGCCGTCATGGAGAACAACCAGCAAGCGGACGGGTCGATTAGCGTTCCCGAAGTTCTCCGCCCCTGGATGGGCGGCGTGGACGTCATCCGGCCTTGATTGTGAAGAAGCCTTGCGAGCATGATAATTCTTCGCAAGGCTTTATAATATGCCCATGAATTGGCCGCTAATTTTCCTCCAGGCTGCGACGGCGACCGTGATGATCATCAGCCTGTTCGGGCTGTTGATCCCCATCTACCCCGGGCTGACGATTATCTGGGCGGCCTCTTTGGTCTATGGAATCATAGTCGGATTCAAGGCGTTGGGATGGGTGGCATGGTTGATTTTTATATTGATCACCATCTTGATGATCTTTGGGAACGTCATCGATAACGTCATCACCAGCAAGAAAGCCTACGACAGCGGAGCCTCGATCTGGTCGGTCATTGTCGCGCTCATCGCAGGCGTGATCGGCGCCATCATCTGGACGCCTATTGGCGGTTTGCTGGTCGCCCCGATAGCCTTATTCCTGGCAGAGTACTACCGCCAGCGCGATTGGAGGAAAGGATTCGCGACTTCCCGCGCCTGGATTGTGGGACTGGGATGGTCGTTCATCATCCGCTTTCTGACTGGCATGGCCATGATCGGACTGTGGCTGATCTGGGCGCTGAACACGCATTAGGTCATGCGGATTCAATTACATAAAAAGAGCGGGGCATCCGGTCAAGGAATGCCCCGCTCTTAGTTGTATTTTCTAGGGAGCAATATCGAACACGCGGATAATCCCATCCGGTGTGGACAGAGCCAATTGCTTATTGTCTGGTGAAAAAGCAAGGGAAGGGAATGTATAAGTCATCGTTAAATCGGGATATCCACTCAGCTCATATTCAGGGAGCAGCGTATTGCTGGGGATATCCCATAACCCGATTTTTCCATCCCATGTCAGGTAGGCGACCCGGTTCCCATCATTAGATACCGCAAACGACCAGGCTGACGCGGATTCATCCATAGCCTGGATCAACTCGAAAGTGTCCGTTTTATAGGCTTTCAGGTATCCGTCCCCGCTTGCTAACACCATAGTGGCTTTATCACCCGACAGTCGCATTTCATCCACATCGTTCTCAAACTCTGTATCTACTGGAAATTTATTCAATACCTTCCCTGAATTTAGATCGATGACCTGAATAGGATTATTCAAACGCCCATACCCGACGAGGGATTTACCATCCGGCGTGAAATCGATATTATCAAAATCAATCTTGGTTTTGATCTTCTTGATGAGTTTCCCCGTTGTATAGTCAAACAAACGGATGTCATCATCAATCCAAAAGTCATAGATAACCGCCATCAGCGTTTTATCGGGAGAGAGTGCAATGGACTGTGGGTATACGTCCTTCTTCATCTCTTCAAGGAAATAAGGATTTGGGATTCTGCCCTTCAAATCTCCGTTCTTAGATTCGAACTCAAACACATCATAATCTTCTGACGTCGCAATTTTCTCTGTCGCGAAAACACCTGTAAAAAGTCGTAAAGTCTGCCCATCATCCGCGAATTCAATCCCGGTCCCGAGCGGCCAAAAGCCCTTTCTTGATGCAACGGGTTCCGATTGCCCGCTCTGCCATTTATAGAGTGTGCCATCGACATCTACTCCAAATGAAGATTTACCATCCGAAGTGACCGCGACACTCCAAAGCTTTTTTGGGGCATTGAAAATTTCTTCAGGCGCTTTGATCGTATCCACCTTCCAGACCTCCAGTTGTGCGGGGTTGGTTCCGGCCATCGCCACTTTCGCCCCGTCCGGTGAAAATGCCAAGGCATAGACACGATCCGTTCTGTCAATCTTAAACCGCGGGCCAAAAGTTGTGTAGTCCACGGCCGCAATCGTTTCGCTATTAAGCTTGGTGAAATATCCAAATTCATAACCTGAACTGCTCAACTGAGGAGAAAACACGCCAACGACCCATGGAAAATTTTCTTTTTTGTCAAAATGGATGGAATCCTCCTGCCAGGAAGTACTGTTTAATCCCACAGACTGGATTCCCAAAGATGTGACGTCCGTAAAAATATAATACACGTTTTTACCATTCGAATCGAATTCCAGCCACATGGGAGTACTTGTGTTATTGACGTAATCTTCGATTTGTGTGACAACTGTTCCATCGGCAAGGTTTACCACCAAAATCATCCCCTCACCATCGAGCAAGACGGTTTGCTGGTTGTCCGGGGAAATGGCGATTTCAAAAACATATCCGAATTCTCCAGTTTCATCCGGAGGATGGTGAATTCATTGATCAAATCCCCATTAGCCAGCTCCCAGACTTTCAGGATCAAGTCACCCTCTGTGGAATAAGAAGTAGCGACAGCCTGTGTGCCATCCCGTGAGATACGGATATTTCTATAGTAAGGATACATACCGAAAGGTTCATGGATGGCCACCTGAGGGCTCAAGTCCTGTGCGGAAAAGGTAAAAATTCCAGCAGAAGTCGTGACAATAAGGCTCTGTTCATCTGCAGTAAGCTGAATTACCCGCCCCGAGAAAGGATAGCCTGTCCCATAACCATACTGACCTGCCAAGGTAAGTGTTCCGCTGGGGGTTGCTGGAGCTGGGGTGGAGGTCGGCGTCGGCGGAACTTCGGTGGGTCTCTCGGTGGGAATTGCTGATGGTTCTGTCATCGCAGTCGCATCAGCTGGTGTGGAAGATGAATCGAGTTGGACAATATCAGCTGAAGGTAAATCTGCGTCATTAGCAGGTGTTTCCGCTGTTGGCGAGCAAGCTGAAATAACCAGCATTATAGCCACCACAATAAATACACAAGATCTAACTTTTCCCATAAATAAACTCCTGATTGCTGAATAAAAAAAATGCCGTCCGGCTGGGCGGCACGAGTGGTCTATTATATTACCTGTTGAATCAATTATCAAAGGGAAACGGGGTTGGAGAGTAATTTCACAATCAACTTTACCGCGTTCTGCACGTCGTTCAAATCCACCATCTCGGATGGGGCATGGACATAGCGGCAGGGAATTGAGATGCAGCCTACAGGGACACCCGCCCGGCTGACCTGCATGGCGGTCGCGTCGGTGGTGCCACCCAGCAGGATCTCGCGCTGGTAGGGAATGTGATTCTTCTCAGCTGTGTCGATCATCCAACGGACGATGCGCGGGTCGGCGAGCATACCGCCGTCCTTGATCTTGATGGCAGGACCCTTTCCCAACGCCAACTCCACGTTCTTCATGCCGGGAGTGTCCCCCCAGCCCGTAACGTCGATGGAAAAGCCCAGGTCTGGCGCAATTCCATAGGCAGACGGACCCGCTCCGCGCAGGCCAACCTCCTCCTGCACAGTGAAAACGAAATAGACTTCATGCGGCGTAGCTTTCAATTTCTTCAGAGATTCGATTGCCACAGCACAACCGATGCGGTCGTCCAAGGACTTTGCCACAAGGCGGTCCCCCATCGCCATGAAGGGGCGTTCAAAGGCCGCCACATCACCCACCTTGACGGGGTGATTCTTATCATTTGTGGCACCTACATCGATAAAGCATTTGTCAAGCGCCGGGGCATCGGATGGTTTATCGAGAGGTTCGGCATAGATGATGCCAGGCGTGCCATTGGCAAAGCGGACGCGTCCGCCCATCAAATGGAATGGGCGTACCCCGCCAATATTGGTTACGCGCACAAATCCACGTAAGTCGATGTGCGAGGCGACCAGTCCGATCTCATCCATGTGGGCGGCGATCATTATCCTTCGCCCGTTCTTCGCCGCCTTCCCTTTGCGCACGATTAAATTCCCCAGCTGGTCCACGAGGATTTCATCAGCGAATGGTTTCACTTCGGAGCGGATGACCTCGCGGATGGCGGATTCGTAGCCGGACGGGCTGAAGGTTTCGGTTAATTTCTGAATCAATTGTTTCATAGCATATCCTTTTTTCAGGAATTAGTTGGATCAAGATGGCAGGGCTATTGCCTGACCTGCAGCATATGATTTCACATCGATCTTCGAGATGACATAGACCTGACCGCGCCCCATCACCTGCCAGGAGGTCCCCGGAGAACCGACCAACGCGGTTTCTTCGTCAACGCCCAAGGCGTAACCCTGATCGCTCAACCGGGATTGAAACAGCGGCACCAGCATCCCTCTCAAGCGCATCATCCGGTCAAAGTGCGGAAAGATCGTTGCGCCGGGCAGCACGCCGAACGCCCCCTTCTGCCGGATGCCAAGGGTGCGGAAATCCGGTATGTGCTCACCCATGATCATTGCACCAGCCGAACAACCCGCATACACCGCGCCTCGTTCAAAGGCTTTCTCCGCAGACTGCCAGAGCTTTGACCCCTGCAGGGTCTGATACAGATAATGCGGATTTCCGCCTGAGCAATAAACCAGATCGGCTTCAGCTACAGCTTCGCCGTGAGCAGGATCATCCGCTTCAGCGCGCTTCGTCACGTGCAGTGATCGGACTTCTGCGTCCAAGCGAGCGAAATGCTCTTCTCCCATACGCATCCAACGGGACACCGAAGCCTCACCTTCTTCGCCGGCAGCCGTGGGCAGGCAAATTACTTTTGGTTTGCGCCCGTTCGCACCGCAATGGGAGAGCAGATGACGATCGATATCCTCCATGACTGGGAGATATTCCCCGGAGCCAACCAGCGCGATCAATCCCTTCATTTTCATAACTATAGAATTAAGGTCGATGTTCCGATAGAAGTGCAGGTGTCATACCTTTAAGAGCAGCATGAAGCAAGGCCAGTGTGTTTTTCCAATCATCGAGTCTTGAGATACTGCAGGCAGAATGGGTGTAGCGGTGCGGCACCGAAACGGACACGGCGGGAATCCCCGCCAGTTGCTTGTGGATGGCGCCGGCATCCGTCCCGCCGCCCCCCGGCTGCCTGTACTGGAACGGAATCCCTTTTGCCTCGGCCGTCTTCGCCAGGTAGCGGATCAGGCGCGGGTCGGAGAGAGTCCCGGCATCCGTGGTGTAAATCGCAGGGCCAAATCCCAGCCTGGTGTTGTAACTGACATTCTCGCTGCCGTCAAAGGAGGGCAGGTCATTGGCAGGAGTGGCGTCCACGGCAATCACAAGGTCGGGGTTGAAATGATGGGCTGCGACCTTTGCCCCTCGAAGTCCAATCTCTTCCTGAACGGAAAAGGACAGGCACAAATCGACATTCTTGGGCGCGGACTTGAGCAATTCGATCAGAGTCACCACGCCGATGCGGTTGTCGATCGCCTTGGAGAGGATGGAAGGTCCCACCCGCTTGAACCGGGTCGCGAAAGTCGCGCGATCACCTATTTTGATTTTTGCCCCGCCCGGACCCACATCGATGCGCAGCTGGTCCAGCGGAATCTTCTTCCTGCGTTCCTCTTCGGTCGTTAAATGGATGGCGCGCGCGCCGATCACGCCGGGCACCTTGATTTTTCCCACCAACACCTGCTTGCCCACCAGTTGGCGGACGTCCAGTCCTCCGACTGTGTCGAAGCGGTAGATTCCATCACCGTCATCCGCGACGATCATGAAACCCACTTCGTCCATGTGGCAATCCACCATCACACGAAGGCGATTCCGACCGGAGCCTTTTTTCGTTGCCAGGACATTGCCCAGCGCATCCACCTTGACGTCATCGGCGAAAGGAGTGACCTCTTTCAAAACGATCTGGCGTACTTCGCCCTCGTCGCCTGAGACCGCGGAAGCGTTGCAGAGCTTTTCAAGGAGCCTGAGTTGGGATTGTCCAATTTTTGGGGAATTTTCAGCCATGTTAATCATCCCAGGTGATGGTGCTTATGAAATCAGGGGTCAGGCCGGCAATAAATTCCGCCAGCAGCCGCCCGGCACGTTGAACGTCCTTAATGGAAACCACTTCCACCGGTGTGTGCATATATCGAAGCGGGATGCTCACCAGCATGGAGGGAATGCCTTCTCTCGAGACCTGCGTAGCGTAGGCATCTGTGCCCGACATGCGAGGCATGACTTCATTCTCATGAGGAATTTCAAGCTTGTCCGCCAGTTCGTTGAATTTCTTGTGGAGATACGGATGGATATTCGGTCCGTACCCCAGGCAGGGTCCCTTTCCCAGCGGCTTGGTCAACCAATCGTTGGCGCCCGGTCCCTTGGCATGGGTGACGTCCACTGCCACAGCCAGGTCCGGCCGCAGATCATAAGCCGAGGTAAATGCCCCGCCAAGCGTGACCTCCTCTTGCGTGGTCGCAACTGCCCACACATCCCAGGCGTGGGACTTGGACTGCAGCTCTTCAAGGGCAACGGTCAGCGCCGCCACCGAGGAGCGATTATCAAGCGTGTGCCCCGAGATGACGTCACCCGAGAGTTCAACCGGTTCGGTGGCATAGGAGACGATATCCCCGACCTGGACCCGGCGAGCGACCTGGGAGGCAAGCAGTCCCACATCCACCAGCAGCTGGTCCAGCGGAACGGGTCCATCGCCCACCGAGGGCGGGAGCAGCTTCGCTGGAGGCTGGACAACGATCCCCGGCAGATCCTCCTCCTTATGTGAGCCCGTCGCATGGACAATCACCGGCGTCCCTGGCAGGACTCGCGCATCCACACCGCCGACGCTCGTGACATGCAGGAAACCTTCCTTGACCGAGGTGACCATCATGCCGATGGCGTCCATATGGGTGGCGATCATAATGGAAGGTCGCGGCGATTTGCCTGAACCTCGTTTCAATCCATGCAGGGAACCCAATTTCGAAAGGCTCACTTCATCGACCAGGGGTGTCCATTTTTCACGAATCAATTGCATGACTGGACTCTCATAGGCAGAAAGTCCCGGGGCTGAAAGCATGGAGTTCAGAAATGGCAGGATATCAGTCATTGAGGTATCTTTTCCATTCAGTTATTATAAAAACTCAGGGTTGTGTCGCGGTTTCAGTCGGCGTTAGGGTTGGCGGTACAGGCGTTTCCGTAGGAGTGGAAGTGGAGTGAAAGTGGATGTAGGAGGGATGGATGTTGCCGTATTGGTTGACGTTGGCGTAGGCGTGATCGGATGGCGTCCAGGTGGGAGGAATGAAATTGGTCGGAGTGATGGTCGGCGTACCGGTCTGGGTCGGTGTAAGGGTGAATGTCGGTGTCATGCTCGGGGTGAGTGTGTTTAGCACGGGAGTCAATGAAAGGTTGAAAGTTGGCGTGGGCGATAAAGTAGAGGTCGGTGTAAATTCCGAGCCGCCACCTTCCGGAGCAACCATAATGGCCACCAGCCCCACACAGTAACACGGGATGGTCGCCAGGATGATGATGATCAGGATGACGCGCAGTCGGGCGCGCGGTTCGGAAGGCAGGTTCACGCAGGCAATTATAAATCATTGGTCTTCAAGCTGGGCTGGCAATTGAGATAAAATAAACCCATGATTCCCCTCCATCTAAAACTATCCGGTTTCCTTTCCTATTCCGATCCGGTGGATCTGGATTTCACCCTGTTCGACCTCGCCTGCATATCCGGCGAGAACGGCGCCGGGAAGTCATCCCTGCTGGATGCCATCACATGGGCATTGTTCGGCCTTGCCCGCAAGCGTGACGATGCCATTATCAATGCATTCTCAACTGCGGCCGAGGTCGTACTGACCTTCCAATACGAAGGTGCCACCTACCGGATTCAACGAACCTTACCCCGAGGGAAAACCACCATCCTGGAGTTTCAAATACTGGACGAAGCAAACAGCAGCGGAGTGAATCGGCACTGGAAACCGCTCTCGGAACGGACGACCCGCGATACACAGGCGCGCATCGAACAAACGCTGCATCTGGACTATGACACCTTCGTCAACGCGTCATTTTTTCTGCAAGGAAAGGCGGATCAATTTACACAGCAGAAAGCCAGCGACCGAAAGCGGATCTTAGCCAGCATCCTCGGTTTGGATGCCTGGGAAGAATACAAGAACCGGACCGCTGAACGGAGAAAACTCGTCGAGCGCGACCTGGACAGTGTGAACGGACAAATCGGCGAGATCAATGACGAACTTAACGAAGAAGGACAGCGTAAACAGCATCTGGTTGAGATTGAGGCGCGGTTGGAAGTTCTTAAAAGCGGCCGAAAGAGCCAGGAATCAGCTTTGGAAACAATTAAGCAGGCGGCGGTTTCTTTGACTGAACGTCAGAAGTTGGCTGACACGCTGCGGTCCCAGCTTCAGCGAAACGAAGCGAATCTAATCGCTTCGCAAAAACAACTCGATGAGAGGGAAACTGAAAAGAACGCCACTTCCGAGCTGTTATCGAGATCGGAGCAGGTAAAGGTAAACTACAAGGCACGGCTTGCTGCTCGGGAGGTGTTGGAAAAGTGGGAGAAAACCGCTTCCGCATTTCACGAGTTTGAAAAGAAACGGCAACCTTACCTGGATGAGATTAATGCGGAAAAAGCCAGGCTCCTGCAAGAACAGTCGCTTTTGCTGGAGCAGTCTGAAGCGATCAACCATCAAAATTCCGAGAGCGAGTCTGTCGAAAAGGAAATTGCCACTCTCAAAGAAAACTCGTAATATGCGAAGAAAAAATTGAACAACGTGAAAAGCTCAAATCACAGCTTGATTCCCATCGTGAACGCTCCGCCGCCTTGAAAGCGGAAAGCGACACCTTGAAGATCCAAATGGATGAACACAAGGCGCGCATCGACCAGATTTCGGGCATCGAAGCAGGGGCGTGCCCGCTGTGCGGACAACCACTCACAGCCAAACACCGTAAATCCACCATCGAGCAGCTCAAGCAGGAAGGCAAGGAGATGGGCGACCGCTGGCGTTCAAACAAGGCCGAGACTGAGCGGTTGTTGCGCGAAATCCAGCAAATGGAAATTGAATTCGGCAAACTCGCCGGGTTGGACAATGAACGCCTGACTCTTTCGGCTTCCCAATCCCGTCTGATGGAACGCCTGGGATCATATGAAAAATCATCATCCGAGTGGAAATCCATCGGAGCGAAAAGATTAAAGGAAATTAGCAAGTTATTGGAAAAGGAAAATTTCCTACCAGAGGTTAGGAAGACCCTGTCCTCACTCGACAAGGAATTCAAAAAACTGGGGTATGACGCCGCAGCACATGAGGCTGCCCGTCGGGCAGAGGCTGATTCCAGGGATGCGGAGGAGGAATTCCGCTCGCTGGAGAAAGCCCAGGCAGCATTCACGCCTTTGGAGCGCGAAATCAACAATCTCCGCGACCAGGTCTCCCGCCTCGATGCTGAAGTCGTTCATCTAAGGAAGGATTACGAACAGACACAAGCCGCCATCGACCAATCTCCTGTTCCCAATCTCGACCAGGCTGAGCGGGAACTCTTCGCCTTACAGGAACAGGAAAACCGGCTGAACCAGGATGTCGGCGCGGCAAGACAAAAGGTAACTGTGCTCGATGATTTGCGCACCCGAAAGAAACGCCTGGATGTCGAACGCGAGGAGCTTGCTTCTCAAATCGGAAATTTCAAGATGCTCGAGCGGGCTTTTGGCAAGGATGGCGTCCCTGCCCTGCTGATCGAGCAAGCCTTACCTGAAATTGAAACCAAAGCCAATGAGATTCTGGACCGCTTGTCCAATGGTGCGATGTCGGTGCGATTCATTACACAGCGTGGGTACAAGGATAACAAACGGGATGACCTCAAGGAGACCCTCGATATTCAGATCAGCGATGGCGCCGGGCTGCGGGATTATGAGATGTTTTCGGGAGGTGAAGTTTTCCGGGTCAATTTTGCCGTTCGGCTCGCACTTTCAGAGATACTCGCCCGTCGGACCGGCGCGCGATTACAGACTCTGGTCATCGACGAGGGATTTGGTTCACAGGATGCACAGGGACGTCAACGGTTGATCGAAGCCATCAACAGCGTCCAGAAAGACTTCGCCAAAATATTAGTCATCACTCATCTGGAAGAATTGAAGGAAGCCTTCCCCAACCGGATCGTGGTTGAAAAAACAGCGCGTGGCTCGACGCTTCAGGTGTTTTAACCGAATTAAAAACCCAACCTCCATTAATGACAGAAAGCGATTCGTGATATCACGGGAAAAATCCGCACTGATTAATCAAACGACTATCTGTCTATTAGGATTTTTACTTCTTTCATCATTGATCATCGGATGCACCTCAGTATCGCCAACAAGTGCAACCACTCCATCATACACTCCATTTTTAATCCCCAGTCTTTATACGACTTCGACTCCCCAGAAAACAGATTCTCCCATTCATCAAGCCAAGGGTTTAGATCCTTCCAGCCCATTATTTAAATTCAATTCCTGGGAAATTGTCCATGACCTCGCTTACTCTCCAGATGGTAGTGTTTTGGTCGTCTCTGCCGGGAGCCGCATCCACATTTACGATGCCCAGACACCGGATGAAAAACTGGATATTTTTATGGAGGCATGGACCAATCGGATGGACTTTCACCCCGGCTTACCCCTGATCACCCTCGCTGTGAAAGACGGATCCATCCAGTTTCGAGATATCGCTTCCGGGGAGATAATCTGTCAATTCATCGCTCACGAAAGAGGGGTAAATAGTCTCTCCATCACCCCAGATGGTGAGATGCTTATCTCCAGCGGAACGGAAATCCTTTCGCGTTTGTGGGATATTTCTTCCCTATCAAATGGGAATTGCGAGATCCAAGAACTCGGAACCTTTATTGGAGAATCCTTCAGCTCCCCTGAGGCGGCTTTCTCACCGGATGGGAGGTCGATCGCGCTGGTGGATATGTCCAATATCCGCCTTCGAAAAACATCCGACCGAAAATTGATCGCACTTTTAGAAAGCGAATTGCCAATCTTCGATATCGCCTTCAGCCCGGACGGTCGATGGCTGGCGGCTGCCCAGAATCAAGATACGGTTACAGTTTGGGACCTGACCCATTCTGACAATCCTGTTGCGACGGTTTTACATCCCCCAGATTTTGATCTCGAGACCTATACCTGGCGAGTGGCATTCAATCCTGAGTCGAAATTGTTGGCTGCAGGCGCTTCCGACGGATCGATCGCCATCTGGGACTTGGATGACCTGAGAATCACCCAGACCCATCATCTATCTCGCGCCGTCTCCGCCCTGGCATTCAGTCCTGATGGTGAATTTCTCGCGGCTGGAGGGTTGGACGCTTCCGTCTGGCTTTTCCCATTAAATCCATAGAAATTTCCAGTTGACCACCTGGTCAAAGGAAATAATCATCTCAGCCCTTTTGTAACTAAAATCACAAACTGAAAAGGCTGTCTGGGTTATGATTACATAGAGATTATTTTTCAATTTGATAAGGATTAGTGCATGGCCAAACTACCCATCGTGATTGGAATTTCCGCTTTGTTGGTCGTCCTGGGAATTTTTGTCTGGGTGACGGATGCACCTGCCTACATGGGGCACGAACCCTCCACGTGCGCCAACTGCCACGTCATGGATGCGGCCTATGAAAACTGGTACCACGCTGCACATGAGAAGTATGCGGATTGCAACGACTGCCACCTTCCGCACCAGAACATCGCTGTGTATTACCTATACAAGGGTTATTCCGGCATGAAGGATGTCTACTCTTTCACCACGGGCAGCTACCCGGATGCCATCCGCGCAGAGCCGTTGACGGAACAAATCGTGCAGGACAACTGCATCCGCTGCCACGAGGAGACGGTGAATGACATCCTGGCCGGCGCGATGCCCTTTGATCGCGAATGCTGGGCGTGTCATCGGGACATGATGCACGGCGAACGTGGAATATCTCTAATCCCCTTTCAAGACTCAGAGATCTACCTTAAATAGCGAAGGAGAATTTAAGCTATGAAAAAATATGGAACCTGGATTTTAGTTGGAATCATCGTGCTCCTGGCTGCTGTTCTAGTCGGAGTGCTGATTTACCTGTACAATCAGCCCCCTCAGCAGAGGGCAGTCGTGCCCCCCGTGGTGGAAATCAAACCCATGGAACCTGATTCCTCCCTTTGGGGTCAGAACTTCCCCCTCCAATGGGAAACCCTTCAGAAGACGGAAACCAACAATACCGACACCACCTTTGGCGGCTCGAGTAAATTTTCTCACCTTGAACGTGATCCTCGCCAGGTGGTCCTTTTCGCCGGATACCCCTTCAGCAAGGAATATAATGACGACCGGGGTCACATGAACGCCGTGACGGACGTCAACGAAATTAAGCGCATCAACGAAAAATCGCCTGCCACCTGCTATTCCTGCAAATCGTCGAACAACCCGGCTCTGTGGGATCAAATGGGTATGGAAGCCTACGATGCCATGCTCTTCAGTGAGATGAAACCGAGCATTGAGTATGCAATCGGCTGCGCAAACTGCCATGAAGCGGGAACCATGCGCTTGATCGTCACCAACCCCGCACTCGAAAATGCCTTCGTAGCCCAGAGCAAGGATTGGACCACCTTCACCCGCCAGGAAATGCGCACCGTGGTTTGCGCCAATTGCCACGTCGAGTACTACTTTGCCGGCGATAAGAAATTCCTGACCTTCCCCTGGGAGGACGGCACGCGCATCGACCAGATCATCAAATACTACAACGACCTGGGCTTCAAGGATTGGGAATATCCCGAGACCGGCATTCCAATGTTGAAAGCCCAGCATCCGGAGTATGAAATGTTCACTGCTGGCAGCACGCACTACAATGCCGGCGTCTCCTGCGCCGACTGTCATATGCCCTACGTCCGCGACGGGGCGGCGAAGTACTCCTCGCACGACGTCCACAGCCCGCTGCTCAATCCCGAACTGGCCTGCGGACAATGCCACACGGACACGGAATACGTCGTCTCGCGTGTCGCTGACATCCAGACGCAGGTTTACAACACCAAATTAGCTGCCGAGGACGCCCTGATCGATTCGCTCAATGCCATTAAATTAGCAGCTGCCAAGACGAATGTCGATACAGCGAAACTGGATGAAGCCCGGCAGATGCACCGGGAGGCGCAGTACATGTGGGACTTTGTCTCCGCTGAAAACAGCATGGGCTTCCACAACCCCGAATACATCCTCAAGATGCTGGCGGATTCCACCAACCTGGCTCGCCAGGCACAGATGAAAGCGACCGAAGCTGCCGGCGACCCAATGCTTCTTCAAACCGGTTTCTACTACACCATCGACCCGCCGCCGACACCTTTCCCCTAAAATTCGATGAAACAAATACCCCTCTTCGGACGTCTGAAGAGGGGTACTATTTATTTTACTGGAGGCAAAAAATGAAACGAATTATGTTCTTACTGTTGTCACTCCTTCTGGCAGGGTGTTCGGCATTCCCTTCTCCGAGCGGTGACGTTGAACGCAATCTGGACAAATGGGAAACTCAAAGTGTTTTGAATTATCAATTCAATTTGAACATCGGTTGTTTCTGCCCATGGACGGATTTAATGCCGCTTACCATCGAAGTGAGAAACGGCAAACCGGTATCCATTTTATCTGGTGGAGAACAGGTCACTGACCCGTTTCTTGAAAGTTTCACACAATACGATACGATGGAAGAACTCTTCGAGGTGATTTTGTCCGCACAGGAATCGGGTGCCGACGAGATAAAGGTCGATTATGACCCTGTCTACGGTTTCCCTGCTTCGATCGCCATCGATTATATCGAATTGGCAATGGATGATGAGATGGGGTTGTACGTCACAGAATTTGAAGTATTGGAATAAATTCCCAGGGTTAATTCCAAGGTTGAGTCCATTGCTGGAGCACATCAGCGTCCTGAATGTGGATGCGCCGATTCTCGATACGAATCGCCCCACTGCGTTCCAACTCTTTCAATGAACGCGCCACCACCTCGCGCACGGTCCCGAGCCGCGAAGCAAGCTGGTCCTGCGTGACCCGGACATTGCTTTCCCCGCTCAGTTCATTATCGGGAAGTTCACTAATTAATCGCGCCAGCCGGTGTGTGACCTGGTAGAACGCCAATTCACTGACCAGGTGGACGAGATGCCGCATCATCTTCGTCAGGTTATCGACGATCAACTCCATGAAGTATGGGTCCTTGCGCATTAAATCCCGAACGGCGTTTGCTTCCACCACCCAGGCAGTGGTCTCTTCCAAGGCCTCGACGTTTACTGGGTTCGTCCCACCGTCGAAGGCGGGGACCTCGTTGCAGGTATCCCCCTCCTGCATCACGCGGACGATATATTGCCTGCCCTGCGGAGAGACACGGAAGAGCTTGATACTGCCTTTTTCAACAATGTGCAAGCCGGAACAGGGATCACCTTCCCAGAATAAGGCCTCCCCGCGTTCGTATTTGCGCAAGGTCATGTGAGCAGCCAGATGCTTGAGCGAGGCTTCGCTCAAGCCGTGGAAATATTGATTCACGCGAAGCGTGTGGAGTTTTTCTTTTTGCCCAATGGTGATGACTTGCATATTAAATTCCCGTTACGACGGCTCTCCTGAGCCTAAAATGATCTTATCCGTTCCGCGATCGATCTCCCACGGGTAGATAACACGGGCATCGGTCACGTCGGCATAGTAATCCGGACGGGTGGAGCCGAACAGGCTGCGGTACGGGTTGAAATGCAGCACGCAGGTTTCAGGAAACCCGCCCGCAGACGAGACACGATTCTTGACCGCCGTGATGGTACGCCCCGAACCCCAGACATCGTCCACGATTAGTACCGCGCGGCCGGTCAATTTATCTTCCGCGGGAAACTGGATGAACTGCGGCCACATCATTAATTTTTGTCCCTGGTTCTCCATCTCTGCCGGGAAATCGACGGCTGCGGTCAGGATGTGGGTGATGCCCATCGCCTCAGCCAGCATCCCGCCGGGGACAATGCCACCCCGGGTGATGATCACCATCGCCGTAAATTCCCTTCGGAACTGAGGCAGCAACCGCTCAACAAGGCGGTCCACATCCTCCCATGAGAGGATCAGGCGGCGGGGGGCATCGGGCTGCATCGTTACCTGTCCATTCCGGGGACCGAGATCGGTTCGAGAGTCACCAACCGCTTGGAGCGGGGCATGAAGTAGGCGCGGTAGTTGATTCCTTCCACCAGCGCAGGGAAAGCCTTTTGTGGAACTTCGAATTCATGGTCGCCAATTACGTAATAATAAACCGTGCGCGAGGATCTCCCGCTCGATTTCCGCCGGGTGATCTTACGCCCTTCCCCCTCCACCACTTCGGGCTCGCTGGTGCTGATGTCCAGGATGGCGTTCAGTACCATGGTAAATCCTATAGCCACGAAAATTGCAAGAAAGCCGCCAACAAAAAGCAAGGGAACCAGATTGCTGCTCAAATCAGAGTTCATCAAAAACGGGTAGATGAAGAGGAGTCCAAAAACGAATGCAAACCCCATGAGAATGACGCCGGGGATCAGCTTTTTCAATCCCGCCCAGCGTTGGGTGTCCGTGACTTCCCCGTTTTGATTGGCTTTCAAATCGTCCAGTGTAAATCCATTGGCCTGGGCGAGAATCTCGGTCAGCGCCTGCCGGACCTGTCCTGAGCTGATCTCCCCCAGTTGTTCTGCAGAAAGGACGAATCGACTTTCAGGCAGGTAATAAAAATTGTAGCGCACACCGGGCAGGAGACCGCTCAAAATCATGGGTGGCAGAAAGGATCAAATCTTCTTCGTTTACTTTGGCAGAAAAACCAATTTTCGGAGAATATGCCAACGCGCCCACCCCCGAGCGGACCAGTCCATTCGCGCGGTCAGCCTTCAACCGGGTCATATTCCTCCACCAATTATAGATTCCCTTTGAAAAACCAATCAAAACGACAACCATGATGGCCACCGGAATAAGGGAAAACCATCCGATTCCACTGCTGCCCAGCAGGGATGTGAATAAAATAAATGTAATGATCCCCAGGACGAAAAAAGGTGCGATCAGGGTGCTGCATCCCTGCCGGCCGAGGGTCATAGTGTTCAGGCGACTGTTTTGTGCAGGCGTGATCTCTCCGCGGCGGTTCGCCTCCACATCATCGGCGTTGAGCAGATTGGCGGTCGTACTGGGCGTGAGATAAGACATAAATTGCATATTCACTCCATGCCAGGAATACGAAAATTATAACAAACTTACCGGGTCGACTTCAATCCGCCAGCCTTCCGGCAGGCGGCCTCGCAGCAGGGATACCGGCTCGGGTCCGCGCAGGATGACCTGCCATCGATAGGACCCGCCCTGCTTGGCGAAAAAACAGGGAACAGGACCAATCAGGTCTGTCTCGACACGTTTATCTTTTTCAATCCGCTTGGTCAGCAGTGAAGCCATCTCCCTGGCGGACTTTTCGGCTTTCTCAGAGTTCTTGTGCTGGAATTCCAGCCTGACCAGCCGGTTGAAAGGCGGGTAGCCCAATCGTTTCCTGTTCGCGATTTCCTGCTGATAAAAGCCGGCATAATCGTGCCGGGAAGCAGCCTGGATCACCTCATTTTCCGGCATGAAGGTCTGCAAGATGACCTGGCCCCCGCGCTCCGAGCGGCCGGCGCGACCCGCCACCTGGGTCAGGAGCTGGAATCCGCGTTCAACGGCAAACGGGTCTGGCAGGTTCAGGCCGGCATCCGCCAGCACAATTCCGACCAGGGTGACCAGCGGCAGGTCCAATCCTTTCGCCAGCATCTGCGTGCCCACGAGGACGTCAGCCCGGTGAGCGGCAAAGTGCGTCAGGATGAGTTCGTGGGCATCCTTCTCGCGTGTGGTCTCCCAGTCCCAGCGCATGACCTCGGCTTTGGGGAAAAGCGATTTGACCTCCTGCTCCACCTTTTCGCTGCCCAACCCATACTGGCGGATCTGGTCGCTCCCGCACACAGCGCACTTTTTCGGCATCTTGCGGGAATATCCACAGCGATGGCACAGCAGCTCCACGCCCGATAGCTGGGTGTGATAAATCAGCAGCGTCTCGCACTCCGGGCATTTGACCGTTGTGCCGCACGACCGGCAAAAGACATACGTCGCCGTACCCCTTCTGTTCAGATAAAGGATCGCCTGTTCGCGGCGTTCCAGCACACCGGCGAGTGCTTCGATCAGTGCGTTACTGAAGATGCCGCGATGACCAGTCTTCAACTCCTCCCTCATGTCCACGATGCGGACGGTAGGCATAGGCGTGCCCTCGGTCACACCGCCGTCTGCCAGCGGAGTCAGGCGGCGGGGAAGTTCCAACAGACAAAGCCCTCGCCCCTCCGCCTGGTAACGTAAGGCAACGGGTGGAGTTGCGCTCCCCAGAATGCACACCGCCCCGCAGATGCGCGCAACCATTTGCGCTGCAGCGACCGCATGGTAAAACGGCGGTTCGGACTGGTAATACGATGGGTCGTGACATTCATCGAGCACGATCAACCCGGGGTTGGGCAGCGGCGCAAACAGCGCAGACCTGGCACCGATGATGACTTTGAGCTGCCCATTTCGCGCCCGCCGCCACGTATCGTAACGTTCACCATCGGAGAGTTTGCTGTGGACGAGCCCCACCTGCCCGGGGAAGCGCGCCAGGAATCGACGCACCATTTGCGGAGTCAAAGAGATCTCCGGGACGAGAATGAGCGCCTGCCGTCCTCGCCTGATCGCCTCGGCTGCTGCCCGCAGATAGATTTCCGTCTTGCCGGAACCTGTCACGCCGTGCAGCAGGAATGGGGGTAAACCTTGTCCATCCGATTGTGCCTGACAGGCCGTCAATACTTCATCCCACACTTTTTGCTGGTCAGGGGTCAGGTCCAGCGGGATGGGATTCTGCAGACTGGCGATATCGATGTGCTGGAGCGGATCGCGGAAGATCTCCGTCTCCTGCAGGAGGATCAACTCGCGTTCGGCAAGTTCCTGCAGATCCACCAGCGTACAGTTGCTTTCCGCATACACCCAGGACACATTGACCGCCTGCGGTTCGTTCAATCAAAAAGCGCAGCGCAGCCTGCCGGCGTTTTAGGCTCTCCCCCGGACGTCCCAGCGAAGACATGGCCTCTTCAGCCGCTTGGGGCGGCACCGCGAGTTGGGCAGTGCGGATATGTTTGGGGCGCACTCGCGGCGGAGGCAGCACCGATTGGGTATTCACCACTCCGATTTTGACCAGCGGCTGCGTGGATTTTCGCCAGTCCACCTGGGCAAAATGCCGGTCGATCTGCCGCCCGCGCAGGGGTCCTCGATTGCCGAGCAGCTCGAGCAGGCGCTTTTGTGTCGAGCTATAGGATTTGTCACCCACAACGAACGGGGAAGGGTTGAGGCTGTACAGCACATCCGCCTGCTGGCTGAGGCCGGCCGGGAGCATCATGCCGACCACCGCTGCCAGCGGGTTGAGTGTGGATTCTGATAACTGTTTGGCAAATTCGATCTGGGCGGAGGTAAGCACCGGCTGCGCATCGAGCACCTCGAGCACCGGCTTTGTCTCCGGGACGGACGGCTCGGCAATCAATTCAACCACCACACCCTGGACCGTTTGCTTCCCGAATGGGACGGTGACCAAAGCGCCGATCCCCAACCGCCCGTTCAACTCGGACGGCAAATGATAATCGAATACCCCGGTAAGGGTGGGGATGTTGACTGCTATCCGGGCATAGGTGGGCATGCGTTGATTATAACCCCGCCCCTATTTCGTCTTGAGCAGCACCGCCGCGCCATACCCTACCACGGATGAGAAGTCGCCGGTCACATCACCCGAGGTGGCATGGTTCAACACCTGTACCTTGTCCGCACCCAGGGCGCGCGCCGCCCACAGGACCGCTGCAGTCGCACCCAGCCCGCAGGCATACCCTTTGCCGCGCGCTTCGGTTTCAAAGAGCTTGTCCGGTGAAAAGGATTCTATCTGCTTGAGCATCTCGGCATCCAACTGGTTGGCTTCATCCTGGGTATAGAAATGGGACAGGTCGGTGGAGGCCACCAGCAGCGCGTTCTTCCCGGCGAGTGTTTCAGCCAGGGCAGTGCCAAGCTCGCGCGAGGTGCGCGGGTCCACCTGACGGACCATGACCGGCAGCAGTTTGAAATCCGCTTCCCAGCGCGCGTTGGATGAACGGCAGCTCGATTTCGAGCGAATGTTCCTGGTCGTAGGCAACGGGTGATAAGCCAAACCCCAGCCGGGATTTGACCCGTGCGGACAGGTCATCGACAGCCTGCCGGTCGATCGGGACATTCCCGAGCGGAGTCGTATACGCCGTATGAGCGGTGGTGATGAGCGGCTGCGGATAAGGCTGGTGCATCGGCGAGATGACGGCGACCAGGCTGGGGGTCAGTCCGCGCACGGCGGCAAAGGCATAACCGGCAACCGGACCCGAGTAACGATGCCCGGCATGAGGCGCGATCACACCAATCACTTCCCCCTCCAGCCTGGGGAGTTGAGCATGGGCGAGAAATTCGTCCACGGATTGGGCGAGGCGCTGCGGGTTGCCGTCGTACCAGGTGCCCGCGATGGGCGAAGGGCGTAAATCGGAGATGGTGGCCATGAAATCTCCTTTCTTTCGTATTGTAGCACAGGGACATAAAACCGCCTCCATCGAACGGAGGCGGTCTCATTGCTAACTAACGAGGATGGCCAGACCCCACCCAACCCCCAGCACGATCACCACAATGCCGAAGCCGGCGAAGAGCAGTCTCAGGCGCGGATTAACCGACTGGGCAATCCCAAACAGGAAGAAGGCGATTGCCATGACGGTCAACACGGCGACGTACGAATCCGATTTCCCGCTCCAAATCTTGTAGTCGTCCGAAGCCGCGTTCTGCTTGGCGAGCAGCTCAAGAGCTTTGGCATTTGAATCATCGATGTATCTCTGGAGATTGGGCTGCGCATCAGGGCTTTTTGGCGCATAGCGCGAGTTCTTGATAAAAGATGGAGAATTTTGAAGCAGTATCCGCCTGCGCTTGTGCGACCAATGCCTGCACATTAGAGAAGGTTGCACCTTGTTCATCACCGCCCTCCGTCAATTGGAGGGCAGTGTACCCCATGACCAGAGATCGCGAGGTGTTGTCCAGGATGCGCGCGTAGGTGGTCATGTCATAATTGTTCTGAAGCCCAATGCGTTGCAGTTCGCCGGAGGTCAGCACCGCATAATACTGCGAATCGCGGTTGGCATTATTTGCGCGGATGTTTGCATCCGTTTGCAAGCCGGCTATGATCGCCACCAGGATCGTGTTGATCATGGTCAGGGCGATGATCATCGTTTTCCATCGTTCCGGGTTCTCAGCCGGTTTGGCAGGCACTGCAGGCTCAGGGGTATTCACGGATGGTTGTAACATAGTCTCGCTCATAGCGCGCCTCCTCTCAGGAATAAGAAGAGTATCTCCACAAAAAAGAACCACGCCAAACCGATCAGGTAAATGATGACACCGATCCCCAGCGTTCCGAGGCGCAGGCGAGAGCCTCCCACCTGGGAGAGCGCCAGCCAGAACAGACTGAGTGCCAGGAGCACCGTTCCCAACATCAGCCAGCGTTGCTCGGAGCTATATTGCTCTGAAAGACTAAAGGAAGCTTGCGGGTCGAGCGCAAGCAAATCGGGTGCTTCAGCCTGAATATCGGAAAAATATTTTTCCAGGTCATAAGTACCATCGTCAAGCTGGTATTTTGGATCAGTGGCAAGCGGGGCTGCCAATTGGATGATGCCCATCAGGAGAAAATCTCTCAGATTGACGGCTTGTACCGCCGCGACAGGATCGCCGCTGGCTTCCAACGCCTCCACTCCTGACAATGCAACCGCATAAGACTGGGCGTATCCGGCTTGTTCATACAGCCGGCGCCAGTCTTCATTGGTCGTAGCCTGCTTCTTGACCGCATCGATCAGCCCCAGGCGAGCGGCGTCTCCGGCTTTCGACCCGACAGCATTCGTACGCCAGGCAGCCACTGCTGTGGTCAGCGAAACAATGGCGATCAGGAAAGCGATCACCAGTTCCAACCGGTTGGAGGATTTTTTCTCTTCTGTCATAGACGTCTCCAATTCTGGATTAAGTTGCCCAATTATGCCATCATGCCCCCCCATTAACAAGGGAAGGGTTATTTGTGAAAGAAAGCAAAAGCCTGGCTTTCGCCAGGCCTATTTCCTATTGGCAAACAAACCTATGGTATCGCATAACTGGCGAGGGTCCCATCGAATACCGGACCATAGGCTTCTTCGTAGCCGCCATCGACCAGCCAACTCAACATAAGGAATGTAGTTCCACGTGTTTCAAAGAAGGAAATCCCGGAGAAACCGCCGTTGCGAGATTCCCAGGTCAATCGTTCGCTGCCATCGGCCTGTACTTTATCGTCAGTGATTTTTATATCATTACTGCCATCCGTGTAGTACTCATTGAGCAGCGCCAATGCAAACGCTCCGGCTTGAGATTTGGACCAGGTTGTCCCATCATCATAAGTGACATTCTCAATTTTTGAATGCAGATCTGGAGATGCAAAGGTATCTACATAAACATTCTCCGCCTCATCATACGAGTAAGTCCATGCGGAGGGCACTTCAAACTGGAACAATCCATTCGGATCAGTGTGGGTATAAATATAGTTATAGATTGGAAGTTCAGCCGCCTTATTGCCGTCATAATTAATGGTGTTGGCGACATCCAGGTATGGCTGGTTGTAAGCTTCCGCGAGATCCTCATCGGCCCAGAAATCGAACGCGAAGACCGCCGGTCCACGCGCCAGGTAAATGGTGAACACATACTGGGGGATATTGTCGAACAGGAAGGTCTTCTTGGTCACCGCCGTGGCATCTTCGTAGATCTGGTAATCCTGCTGGGCATATCCATCGCGCCCGCTGAAGAAACTCGCCTCGCGAGCCTGGATAAATCGGTCCAGCGAATCCAGGTCCAATTCGACGCCGGTGTTGGTGCTGGACAAGTAAATACTTCCGGTATTATCCGGTGAGACCATCAACAGGTCTGATTCCGTTTCTTCCATTGACCAGCCAACGGGGGGATTGAGTGAAAAGATACCGGATGAATGTTCATAGACGTTTGAATCGATTTCAAACGGAGCCGGTCCAGCCGGTGCAGCACCTTGCGTGGGAAGTGCCGGCTTGGGGAGTTCAGCGGTTGGCTCAGGTTCGGAGGTAGGAAGCGCAACAGATTCTTCAGTCGGTTCAGCAATCGGGGGCGTATCCCCGCCGGCACTGCATGCCGCGCCTACAACAAGCACGAACACAGCAAAAAGTACAAAGACGGACCATGGGCGTTTTGACATATTCTTCTCCTTTGGCGAATGAAGCACAATTATATTCCAATGAATGAATAATACAATAGTGCTTCCACCTATTTAATTGATATCTTGTGAAAAATGGATTTAATGAAGATGCAGAATATAGTCTGTGGATTTGAATGCCAGTTGCGGGAGGTTGGACCTTTCGAACCAGACTGCTTCTGCTGCGTCATCTCCCGGCTGCAGCGTGCCGCCCGTCACCTGCCCTTGATAAAAGATGACAAAGTCCGCCCCGCGCGGATGCTCGCGCCCCCAGCGGATATCGAGGATGCCCGTCACCTTGACCGAAAGGCCAGTCTCCTCGAGACACTCGCGCTCGGCTGCCCGTGCAGGGTCCTCGTCCGCATCCACAAATCCCGCCGGGAGGGTCCACAGTCCCTTGAAGGGTTCGTTGACCCGCCTGACGAGCAGGACTTTCCCATCCTGTTCCACCAGAATTCCTGCCGCGACCTTCGGGTCGGCAAAATACATCCACCCGCAGGAGGGGCAGACCGGCCTTTCGCGGTGAAAGGCAAATTCAAGCCTGACGGGCGAACCGCAGCGGGGACAAAAATGTAGGTCGGATGAATTCATCTTCGGGTTACTGTCAGGGGATGAATGGCAGGAATTTCAACCAGTCTTGTTCTTTCGTGAGAAGGAACGTTCCGTTCTCAGCCGGATAATCAATGCCGTCACGCCCGCGATGGCAACCACCATCAGCAACACTGCCTGGAAATTGGATAGACCGGGGAATGTAGATGGTTGTTCCGTCCCAACGGTATTTTCTGCCGCTTTGAATTGGTCCTGCTGCAAACCCTGCCGCTCTTCTTCGGGAACCGGAGTCGCTGCGGATTCTGGAGGCAGTTTTTCGGATGGAGCCAACGGCGCTTCAACGATCTGTGTGGCTTCGGCGGTGCAATTTTCGCATCCGCCTCCCGACTGGGGACGGGTGGAATCTTCGGCAGGCGCCGCAGCCTGCATTTCCATGGAGGGAGCTGCGGCGCCCATCGGCATCGAAAAACGAGGCAGGTAATTAGACGCATAAGAAAGGAACAGCAGGATGGCGGCAAAGGCGGATGCAAATCGGAAGACTGGATAAGCACGCGGCAGGGGCGGTTTTACCCCGGCCATTTTGGGGGTCAGGGTAAAGTTGCGCGGCGCGCGCCGCTGAGGCAGCCGGCGGAGAACCATCCGGGCTTCGCGCAATTCATCCAGGATGGACTTCAACTCGGGATCGGTGCCCAGGCGCGATTCGAGACGCTGACGCTGGGTGGGGTCCAATTCACCATCCAGGTAGGCATTCAACTGTTCCACGTCGCGGAAGGAAGGCTGGCTCATAAGGGTCGGCTCTCTTCTTCCAGACGGAATGCAGCGGGTAAAAGTTCCTTGAACGACTGCAGGCATTCCCGCAGGCGCAGGCGGGCACGCGCCAGCCGGCTCTTGATGGTGCCCAGCGGGACTTTCGCTGCGGTCGATATCTCGGCATAGTCCAGCCCCTGCAGGTCGGCCAGCACGACCACGGTGCGGAAGTCGGACGGGAGGTTCTCGAGACAATGCTGGATGGCATGCTCGAGCTCGTCCGCTTCGGATTTCTGTTCGGGTGTCAGGGAGGGGTCCGCCAGCCAGCGTGGAGTTTCGACTTCCTCGTCATCGTCGGTCATCGGCTCGAGCGGAACGGTGGGTCGGCGCTTCTTCCGGCGCAGCTCGTCGTAACAGGCGTTGGTCACCGTGCGCAGCAACCACGCGCGGAACGAACCTCCCCTGAAGCTGGTGATACTGCGAAAAGCGGAGATGAACGCTTCTTGTGCGGCGTCTGCGGCCTGGTCTTCGTCCCCCAGGATGCGTAAAGCCGTGTTGTAGACGTTATCCTGGTAGGCCAACACCAACCGGTTGAAAGCGTCCAGGTCGCCGTGCTGCGCGTCTTTGATGAGGGCAGGCTCGTCCATAAAGGTATTTTATCACTGAGGGTAAAATGACGTATACAAAATACCCCCTCCGGATCGTGAACGGATGGCTTTGGTACAGGAAGCCTATGAAACTTCCCACAAGATTTATGGCTATCGTCGGGTCACCCTGTGGTTGAAGCAAAGGCGTGCGCTGGTGATCAATCACAAGACGGTTCTACGGCTGATGAACAAGCTGAACATCCGCTCCAGGGCTCGAAAACGCAAAATGTACCGGAAACTGGAAGAGATCGGCACCTACCACCGTTATGCCAATGTGCTCAACCGCGATTTCATGGCCAGCCGCCCGAACCAAAAGTGGGTCACGGATATCACTTACATCATGACCCAGGAAGGGTGGGCTTATCTCTCCACCATCAAAGATCTCTACGATGGGTTTATCGTCGCCTCTGCCTTTGACCGCAACAACTCGATCGCTCTCGTGACCCAGACACTGCGACAGGCCAAGCAAAAAGAAAAGGTCACTGATGGACTGATCCTCCACAGTGACCAGGGGCACCAATACACTTCGCAGGCGTATCATGATGTCCTTGTAGATGAGTATAACATCACTCCTTCCATGTCACGGCGTGCGAATTGCTGGGATAACGCCCCATGGAAAATTTCTTCGGACATCTCAAAGAAGAGTATTTGCGCCATTTCAAAAACCCTACCTTTGATGAAGCTCAACAAATCATCAATGAGTATGTTAGCTTTTACAACTACGAAAGGATACAATTGAAAACAAGACAGACACCTTTTGAACGCAGGTGCCTGTCCTCTTAGCCACTCGGGGGCTTTCTTTTTCTGTCTTGTCTATTGGGTGCAGTTCAGGATGTACAACCGCCGTATAATTATTGTTAAATCACATTTGGATAGGCTCACCAAGGAGGGTTCCAGATGAGTGATTTCATCACCATGCAATGTCCCAGCTGCGGGGGAAAGCTTTCGATTGGGAGCAACGTAACAAGTTTGAAATGCGAACACTGCGGGATCGAGCATATGATTCGCCGGGAAGCCGGCGAGGTCACCCTGGAATCCTATGCCAGGTGCCCCATCTGCAATCGCAACGACAAGGCTGAAAAAGTCACTGCCATCCTTCGCAGCCAGACCCACAATGCGCAGGGGATTGCCTACCAGACCGTCACGACCACCGTGAACACGGGATTTGGGAGCACACCGGTGAGCCAGCAGGTGCCGGTACCGGTTCAAACCTCACAAACTTCAGAATTGGCAAGATTCCTTGCTCCTCCTGCCAAGCCAGAGCCTGAAAAATCGGTGCTTGAGCAGCCGAAACCTTCTCACAAATCCCTGACAGGTGCCATCTTCTTCGGACTGGCTGGAGTCGGGTTCCTGTTGCTCACTCTGGTCGTCTTTGCGGCCTACCTGAGCGGTCTGGAGAACATCGAAAACCTCGTCGCGGCAGCTGCTACCGTGCTGGGTCTTTTCCTTCTCTCACTTTCCGCCCTTGGCCTGAGCGTGTTTCTGTTTGCGTTCACTGTTCCAAAAGAAAGACGGAGCAACCGTGAGATGAAGTCCGCTTATCAGGAGAAAATCCGCCAACGACAACTGCAGACGGAAGAGAACAACAACCGGTGGAACACCGCCATCGAGCGCTGGAATCAACTCTACTATTGCGGCCGGGACGATTGTGTATTTCTCCCCGGATCACATACCCATGCCCCCGTATCCGCGATGGTGGAATACCTTTACCGCACCTGATCGAACGGTTTTTTCCAACAGTCTGACCGATAACTTTTCCATCAATGGTTCGATTAGAAACCATTTCTTCTTCTTTTCATGGTCAGGTGGAGGAACGATGATCGAAACCAAACCTCAATCGGACACCGGCCATTCAACTCCCGTGAAATCGAAAGACATCGTGCTACTAATTCTCGCCTGGATCGGGATGTTTATCATCTCTTCCCTGCCGGATATCTTTTTCCAGTATCTCACCGGTCAGGTCCCGCCCTGGATCGACCAAACCAAACTGGCTGGTTCGGTCCTGTTCCTGGGAATCGTCCTTGCCTGGAAAAGGATTCGACCTCTTTGGCAGTATGCGTTCGTTCTGCTGGTCTTCTTCCTAACCTACGTCATCACACAATGGATTGGTCAAACCTCTTGGTGGCAAGCTCGCTTTGGCGGAGAAGACGTCTCATTCTTTGTTGGGTTTCTGGGGATATTCATCCTTGATTTCATGATCGCTGCCGCGGTCATCGCCGTTCTTTGGGTGATGAAAAAGCGCTGGCAGGATTTCTTCCTGACTCGAGGCCAGTTGGATGCACCGATCAGGCCGGTTCGCTGGCTGGGGATTCGTGAAGGCGAGTCATGGCGCACCTTCGGCTGGATCTTTGCCGTCGTCGCCGGCCTGTTGGTCGCCATCCCCACCCTGCTGGTCATGCTCCCCTCCACCGAGACTCTCGTTCGCGCGCTGCCCCTCCTCCCTGCTGCCCTGCTTTTTGCCGCGATCAACGCCTTTAATGAAGAGATATATTTCCGCGCTTCCCTGCTCTCCACCCTGCCCGAGGTTGTCGGCAGGAGCCAGGCGATGCTCATCATGATTACCCTGTTCGGATTGGCACATTACCTGTATGGTTCGCCTCCCGGCGTGGTGGGATTTCTCATGACGGGATTTCTTGCATTCCTTTTGGGAAAGAGCATGCTCGAGACGAGGGGATTAACCTGGCCCTGGTTCATTCACTTCCTGCCGGATGCTGTCATTTTCTTTTCCTACGCGGTTGTTTTTGTGCTTTAATGAACCTGTAATTCATTTCTGACTTATTGGTATCGAAAAGGAGACAATTCATGAACATCACCCTCACCCCTAAATTTAGGCAATTGGTTGAGCAGAAAGTAAAGAGCGGAAAATATAAGAATGCCGACGAAGTAATATGTGAAGCTTTAAGATCAATGGAAAATAAAGAAAAGGTATACCCCATCCTGGGTTCAGTGGATGGAAATGACATCGAAGCGATGGCACTTATTGTAATGATGGAAGCCGCGAAGAGTGCTGCTGAAGATCTGAAGGAGATCATGAAAGAGATTCAGGCAAAAAATACCGCCAAGCAGAAGCTGCGCGAGCTTCATAGAATGGTCAAATGCGATATTGCGAGCAGCACCGGTCAGATGCGGCTTGTATTTGGGAAGAATGGGATGGGAAGTGAGCGCGTCTACCATCATGTGCTTATCCCCGTTGAAGACCCTTGCTCAGAAAGTGGCATTAAACTCATCGAAACAGACCTGCATAATGGCCACATCACGGATGTCTCAATGCTCGAATCCATCCGGGATGACCTCCGCGACAGGCTCGACAACTTGAGCGAGATGAGCGAAATGGACTCCCTGCGCCTGCAAATGACTATGGACCGTCGTTCAAAATTTATGCAGACTCTCTCCAATTTACTCAAAAAGATAAGCGAAACCAGTCAATCGATCACACAAAATCTAAAGTAATATAGAGCCACTGTGTGAAAAAGCCAGATAGGGAAATCTCTCTTCAAGAGATAAACCAGCATAATCTCAAGGATGCCGGGAAATGCGACAGTACCTTCACAGTAAATTCACTACTCGCAATTTCGGCAGACCACCGCGGCATCCAGTTCTCCATTGAGCCCACGACACCCTACCAGAAGAAATATACGGCTGATCGATTTGATTACCGCGACTACATTGATCATCCGGAAAGAACGGTATTTCTTGCATACCTTGAGGACATCATCGCCGGCGAGATCAGGCTTCGAAAGAACTGGAACATTTACGCGTATATCGAAGATATCGTCGTGGATTCTGAATTCCGAAGGCACGGCATTGGGCGAATGCTCATCGAAAAAGCGATTCAATGGGCAAGGGACAAACAACTCCCCGGGGTGATGCTGGAGACCCAGAATAACAATGTTGCTGCACGCAAACTCTATCAGAGCTGCGGTTTCGAATTGGGTGGATTTGACCGAGATTTATATCGCGGGATTGACCCGTCCACCCAGGAAATCGCGCTTTATTGGTATTTGATTTTTCGACAAGGGGAATAAATAAAAATTCGCTCGCAGGAGCGTATTTTTCAATTATCGGTTCCGGATTATCAACCACCACAAGCCGCGCCAGACCAACATACCTAGAGCCGCCGAGCCTCCCAGGATCAATACGAAAAGGGGGATAACCACGCTGTTAAGCATCAACGCGCGCAGCAATCCTGCGAGTGGCGCAGCTAGAAGCATCGCTACAGCCGGACGCCAGAGCTGTTTGGGATTGGAGGTCATCTCCGGCTTGAATAATCCCAGCCAGGGAGCGATCAGGAACCAGCCGGCCAGCAGAGGAAGGAAGGTTGCCATGATCCGTCCCACCGGGAATTGGATCAACGTATCGTGAGTGCCGAATCCGATCAGGGTGATGACCGCCAGGGCAAGGACATCGCCCAGGATCAATAAGTAAACCTTTTTCATAACATTCCAGGAATGAAATAGAGAAGAGTTGCGATGCCTGCAAAGACAAGCCCCGAAACGAGACAGATGACACAACCAATTAGAAAACCACGGAAGTGAAAGCCGTAATCCTTGTAACCCGCCATTCCTTCCGTGCCGGGAAGGACGATGAATTTCGGCGTTATGGTGCAGATAACCAGCCAATCGAGAATAATCAGATCCACAACATTAAAAACCATGAATATTGTGAAGCTGATAATAAAAATATCAACAAAGGTAGGGGCACCACCAGTCATCAGGTCGTAGCGCCTGATCGCAAGCAATGGCACGCCAATCAAGATCAGGAGAAATAAAATACTGAAAGGCTTGCGAATGCGCTGTGTTTTCTCGCTGACCGGTCCATACCGGGCTTTGATTTCCGTCGGCAAACCATCGAGCAGCCCTTCCGGGTTGATTTTGATCATTACCAGGAGCAGGGAACTGATAAGCAGGCTGAATACCATCCCATAAATGAACCCTGTTTGGAATGCAAGCGTGTAATCAGCCATAACAAATTTTTAGCGAATCAGTTTCTGGGATTTATTCATCCCCACTGCGCAGGTGCGGGAAGAGCAGCACTTCGCGGATGGAATGCTTGTCGGTCAGTAGCATGGTCAGCCGGTCCACGCCCATGCCGAATCCGCCGCAGGGAGGCATGCCGTAGCGCATGGCACGCAGGTAATCCTCGTCCATGGGATGCTTTTCTTCATCTCCTGCGGCGTAATCCCGCCCCATTTCGAGGAAACGCTGTTCCTGGTCGAGCGGATCGTTCAACTCGGTAAAGGCATTGCACAACTCGAAGCCGGCCACATAGCCTTCAAACCGCTCCACAGTCAACGGGTCGCCGGGCTTGGACTTCGCCAGCGGGGAGATGTCGCGCGGGTAATCGTAAAGGAAAATCGGCTGGATCAGCGTCGGTTCGAGATACTCCGACAGCATGAAATCGATCAGCTTGCCCCGGGTGGCATTGACAGGGGTATTGAAGCCCTTTTTCCGCAAGGCAGCCGCGAGGGAGTCCGCGTCGCGGTGCTCGTAGATGTCCACGCCGGTCACGTCCAGCAATCCCTGCCGCATTTCGAGGCGCTTCCAGGGAGGCGTGAAATCCAGCTCATGCCCCTGGTAGACGACCTTGAATGAACCGGTGACGTCCTTGCAGGCTGTCGAGACCATTTGCTCGGTCAGTTCCATCACCTGCAGGTAATCGGCATATGCCCAATAGAACTCCAGCTGGGTGAATTCCGGATTGTGCTTGAAGGAGACGCCTTCGTTTCGGAAATCGCGGCCGATCTCATACACCCGCTCGAGGTTGCCGACCAACAGGCGTTTGAGGTAAAGCTCAAAGGAAATGCGCAGGAACAGGTCCTGCTTCAACTGGTTGTGGTGGGTTGTGAACGGACGCGCCGCTGCGCCGCCGTAAATGGGCTGGAGGATGGGAGTCTCGACTTCGAGGAACCCGTGCTCATCGAGAAACCGGCGCAGGGATGAGACCAGCCGGGCGCGCTTGCGGAAGGTCTCGCGCACGTCGGGGTTGACCGCCAGGTCAGCGTAGCGCTGGCGTGCGCGCAGCTCAGGGTCTTTGAGCGACGCGTGGCTCAGGAGCGAACCGTCCTCCATTTTCTCATCCTTGGAGGCTGGTAATTGGGAAACCGACTTGGCAAGGAGTTTGAAATCCTGGACTTGCAAGGTCACTTCTTTTGTCTTTGTGCGCATCATCAAACCGCTGGCCTGGATGAAATCACCAATGTCGAACATCTTGTTGAAAAAATCCACCCGCTCCTGGGTCAGTTCGTTGATCCTAAAAAAGAGTTGGATCATGCCCGAACCATCTTCGATATGCGCAAAAGTAAGCTTGCCCATGGCGCGTGTCGCGCGGATGCGTCCCGTCAGCGTGGCCTTAAGCTCATCGGTTGTCTTGCCCTCGCCTGCAGCCTTCTCCGCCTGCTCAAAGGCAGCAATCGCTTCAGCGGAAGTATGAGTGCGGAGGGCGCGAGTCGGGTAGGGCTCGATCCCTTCGGCTCTCAGTTCTTCAATTTTTTCAAGGCGGATTTTCTCGAGCGATGATAATTCAGCCATCAGGTCACCTTTCAGGATTAAAAAAAGTCCCGCGCTTAAGCGCCCTGCTTTCGCAGAGCGCGCGCGGGGCTTGGAGTGACTGCCCCCGTCTTTCAGGTGGTCTTGAGAATTTTGACTTTGAACGAACCACCGGGCGCTTCCACGATCACCACTTCACCGGGGCGGTGATTGAGCAGCGCCTTGCCGATCGGGGATTCGTTGGAGATCTTGCCCGCGCGAGGGTCGGCTTCTGCAGCACCCACGATGGTGTATACCTCGGGGCTGCCGCCGGATTCCTGGATGGTCACCGTGTCGCCCACCGAGACGATATTCGGGTTCTGGTGCGCCGTGGATTCATCGATGATCTTAGCGGAGGCCAGGATGATTTCCAATTCCTGAATGCGCCCTTCCACAAACGCCTGTTCGTTCTTGGCGGCTTCGTATTCGGCGTTCTCGATCAGCTCGCCGCCTTCCATGGCCTCATGCAGGCGGTTGGCAACTTCCTTGCGCTTGGTGGTATGCAGGTAGTCCAATTCATCCTGAAGTTTCTGGAAGCCCTCTTTGGTCAAGTAATTCGCTGGCATAAGTGGATCCCGTCTATAAGATATGTTGCATCTCTTTCGAGATGCAACCGGATTGACTTGCTGATTTGGCGTGCGAACTATATCACGATTCTGGAGAATTTTCAAGCGAGCCGGTCGGTGGGCAAATGGCTATTTCTGCCACAGCCGAATGCCTTTTTCGCGGTCCCAGTACTCGCGCATCACCTCGCGCATTTTCGTGTCGGTATCGAAAAGCATCTCGATTTGAGAGCCATAGGCGGAAATCCCATGCAGCCATGCCTTTAAACCGGGCTTGGAAACCGGAAAAAGCGTGCTGGACATTCCTCGGGATGTGGATTCCAACTCTTCGGGATGATTTAAAATATAAGGTGTGTCGGCGTAGTATAGGAGCGACCGTCCGGTTCTTTCGACCCCCAGCCTGGTCAGCACGTGATCCACATGGTGCCCGACCGAGAGCGGAGAAACAATCACATCCGTTTTACGCAGCTCTTTCTGAAGCATCGCTGCGATCCCGTCGGGAATATGGGCATCTTCTGCATGGGGCGAATCGAAAACATCTTCCGGGTAGAGCGGAGTGCCGTCTGTGGACCAACGGTAGATGCAATCAGGGACTGTAAAATGCCGGACCGCTGCACCCACCGCTGCGCCGGCTTCCCTGTCCTCCCTGCGCCGTAAGATGATCGTTCCACGGCCGGATTTCGTCCGCCAGTCCAGGTGGATTCGCTGAGCCAATTCTGATAGCGGGCGGCCCTTTGGAGGGAATCCCGCACAGATCGTCCAGATCTCAACAGGGATGTTGTGGCGGGTCTGTTCGTAGATCAATCCGCCGCAGGAAAGTACGCCATCATCATAATGGGGGGAGATATAGATCCATCGCATGACGCCTATTTTATCCTTCTTTTTCACTGTTCTCGGTAACCCAGGCTTGGAAAATCAGCGTAATTTAATCTAGGGGATTCTGGTAAGTTATAATCATTGCCATGCAAAAACGAAAAATGTTTATCCCTGTTTTTATAATTCTTTGCCTGCTCCTGACGGTGGGACTCTATTTCCTTCCGCCGATTCACAACCGAGTTGCCTGGCGCCTGGACAGCCTCATCACCCAGATCAAGTACAAGTTGAACCCGCCGGAAGAAGCGGTCTTTGTTCCGGCGCAAAAAACACCGGCCACGGCGGCTCCCTCCGCCACCTCCCTGCCGACTGCATTGTCGACCAGCACCAAGTCTGGACCGACACTCAGCCCCACGCCTGAAGTGCCCCCTACTATTACGCCCACACCGCTTCCGGGCGCCGTTTTACTGGATGGCGTGGTGTACGTGGACCAGTTCAACCGCTGGAATTACTGCGGACCCGCCAACCTCGCCATGGCATTGAAATTCTGGGGCTGGAAAGGCAGCCGCGACGACATCGCCAGAGTGATCAAGCCCGGTGCGAATGAACCCGACAAACCTTTCATCGACCGAGGCAAAACCGATAAGAACGTCATGCCGTATGAGATGGCAAATTTCGTGATCGACGAAACCCCCTACAATGTCCTCGTCCGCTACGGCGGCAATATGGACCTCCTCAAACGGCTGCTTGCTGCCGGTTTTCCCGTACTGATCGAGAAGGGCTATTACGAACGCGATTACACCGGAAAGGTCGCCTGGCTGGGTCATTATTCGTTCGTCACGGGTTACGACGACGAGAAGGACGTTTTTATTTACCAGGATTCCTACCCGCCTGAGAAAGTCAGCGGGGAGGACCGCGAGATCAGCTATGCTGATTTCAACGAAGGCTGGCGGTCATTCGATAATCTGTTCATGCTCATATATCCGCCGGAAAGGGACGCGGAATTGTACGAACTGCTTGGGGATTGGGGGATCCGTACCTGGGCAAACCAGCACGCGCTGGACATCGCCAACGAGGAAGTCCAATCCCTGAATGGAATCGATGCCTTCTTTGCCTGGTTCAACAAGGGCACCAGCCACGTCAATCTCACCCAGTACGCTGAGGCCGCCGAGGCTTACGATAAAGCGTTTGAAATCTATGCCGGCTTGGGCGAAGACGACAAGCAGCGCCCGTATCGCATGATGTGGTACCAGACCGGACCCTACAAGGCCTATTATTACACCGGCCGCTATCAGGATGTGATCAACCTTGCCAATGTGACCCTCGATACGGTCAGCGATAAGAGCCTCGAGGAGAGCATCTACTGGCGCGGGATGGCGGAACAGGCATTGGGAGATACAGCTGCCGCCATTGCTGATTTCAGGATGACGGTCTACCTTAACTCAAGTTTTACCCCGGGCATCGATGCCCTGATCAATCTCGGCGTTCAACCTTGAAATGCGACGGACGGACTGGATCGCCCTCACCCTGAGCCTGGCTGCTGTCCTCTCAGCGTATCTGGTGGCGGACAGAGTATTTGAACGCCTCCCCCACCTTGAAGATGAGTGGGCTTACATTTGGCAAGCCCAGGTCGCTGCCAAGGGGCAGTTGACCATCCCTTCGCCGGAACACGAAAAAAGTATTCTTATCCCCTTTGTGGTGGACTACAATGGGCAGCGCTTCGGCAAGTACCCTCCTGCCTGGCCGGTTGTGCTCGCGCTGGGGGTCAGATTCAATGCCCGGGCATGGGTGAATCCGTTACTGTCCGGGCTGGGTGTCTGGTTGACTTACCTTCTTGGGAAAAAAGTCTTCAACGATGTCATTGGACTATTGGCGGCGTTCCTAACCCTGACATCCCCCTTTTTTTTGGTCAATTCCGGGACGCTTTTATCACATCCGTGGTCGTATGTTTTGAGCGCGGTATTTGCGTTATCCTGGCTGGATTCCTTCCCGCTCACTACGGATCGAAAAAATGCAGCTTCCATCCCAGGATGGATTCCGGTGACAGTTGCAGGATTTTCGCTTGGCTTGCTGGCATTGACGCGTCCGCTGACCGCCCTGGGCGTGGCTTTGCCTTTCTTCGTCCATGGCATGATCCTCCTCGTGCGGGGTACCCGATCAGACCGGCTGCGAGTGATCAGCGTTGGAGGCATTTCGCTGAGCTTGGCGCTGCTCTTTTTTGTATGGCAGTACGGGGTCACTGGAAATGCGCTGCTAAATCCCTATACCCTTTGGTGGGAGTACGACCGCATCGGTTTTGGTCCCGGCATCGGCACCGCCGAGGACGGTCACTCGCTGAGGTTGGCCTGGGACAACTTCAAGGTCAGTCAAAACTCGGGATGGCGCGACCTGTTCGGGTGGGGAACGATATCCTGGCTTTTCCTCCCTTTTGGGGTTTGGGCTGCTCGGAAAAATCGTGCAGCATGGCTCACGGGGAGCGTGTACTGGAGCCTGGCGGCTGCCTACTCGCTTTATTGGGTGGGAGCCTGGGTCTATGGGCCTCGTTACTATTTCGAAGGTCTTTACAGCATCACGCTGATCAGTGCCGCGGGTATTTTTTGGTTGGCCTCGCAGGGACGCTTCTTGAAATGGGGAACCATCCTGCTGGTCATTGTTCTCACCGGTTATAACCTTCTGTTCTATTTGCCGGAACGGTTTGGAAATCTGGTCGGCATATTCGGAGTGCGGCGTGAACTGCTGGCTCCATTCCAGACAGAGAAGGCGCGGGACCTCGCCCCTGCCCTGGTCATTGTCCACCCGAAGCAGGAATGGCGTGAATACGGCGCATTGACAGAATTGGAGGATCCCTGGTTGACCACGCCGTTCATCTTCGCTCACACACGAGGAAAGCGGATCGATGCCTCGTTGGCTGAACATTATCCCGGGCGGACCGTCATTCACTACTACATGGATGGAAGGGTAACCTTGCGCTGGCGGCTGCCCTTCACCTGGCGGGAGGCATGGCGCTGAAGAATGCGCAATTGAGCCAGGCTGGAGCGGAGCCAGCGCGGGTTCTCGACCCGTTCCCCGGTAGACAATGCCACCAGCGCGTGCAGACCCATGTCCAGCCCAACTCCCCGGACCGGGTGGACACCGAGTTGAGGCGCAGAGATCGGAAGCTCCAGCATCAGGCAGACCTGCCAGCGGTCGGTCGTCCGCTTGATCACCGCATGCTTGATCACAACCCCCTCCGGCAGCGGACGGTGAAAACACACCCTCAGTTCGCCCACATTCTGGACGTAGAAACCCCGGCGCCCCTGATTATCCGAAAGCAGCCTGCAGCCATCACCGTAGGTGAACTCCAGGCTGTGGAACCGCTCGCGGCCCTTGAAGCGCGGAAAGCCCGGCGTCTCACCCGCCTTGACCCGGCGGAAGAAGGCGGCAAAAGCCTTGTCCAGCCTTCTCAGCGTCTGCTCGACTTACGGCGCCGGAACCGGTGGATCCGATCCGACAATAAAAAATCCCCTGAGGGGATTTTTTATGAAGCGCTGGCTGCGGCGGTTGCCAGAAGCACGAGTGCGGCAAGGACCAGGTTCAGACGCAAAAGAAATTTTTCTTTTTTTCTGAGTGGAGCCAGATCCTGTTCGTTGCCGGTACGCTGGGATTTGATTTTCGCTCTGCGGATGGCCGGCATTACCCCCCAGGACATGATCGCGCCTGCCACCGCCAAAGAAATTACCAGTCCATGCTTGATCAGGATCGCCTTCTCCCAGTTGTTCTGCATGGCCAGCAGTCCATTGTAGTTGGGGTTTGCACTGAGTTGAAACATCCCCGTAGCAATCAGTAAAAATAAACAGAACCAACTTAATGAATCGAGCCGGGCTTGGAGATTGTCGAGCAGGGAAATCTGGTCCTTGACCTCCAGAACCTTTGTCGCAGCAGGGATGACCAGCAATGTCAAACCCACAAGGCTGCCCAGCCAGGCCACTGTCGCGGAGAGATGTAGAAAGTAAACGAGAGTCAGTGCCCAGTGAGGCATGTCTTGCATAGATGACCTGCACGCTAGGGTGTCGGAGTCTCAGTTGGAGTTGGTTCCGTGGTTGGTCCTTCGAGCGTTGCCGTAGGTGTTTCCGTAAATGTCGGTGTGGGCGGCTGGCTGGCGAGGCAGCGATCGTTCGCATCCCGTCTAAGTCCGTTAAGCTCATCGGTGGTCGACATGGAAGCTGCCAGGTCAAATTGAATAACGGCATCACAGGGTTTATCCTGGTTCAGCAGGACCTTGCCGTATTCCACCAGGGCGATGAAATAACGTCCCCCGGCTGTATAACCCGAGCTGTCGGTCATCCCTGGGGTTGCCGCGGCCACCTGCTGGAAAAAATAAGCCGCCTGCCCCCAATCCACCCCCCAGAGAGATGATCCGATCAGGTAAATTTTTGCAAAATTCCGCAGACCGGCGGACATATTATCGAGCGGACCAAAGCGTTCCGCCAGGGTCAGGTCGTAAATGCCGCCTTCGAGATTATGCAGAACGTTGATTTTGTCGACGCCCCGATTTCGCAACAGGATGTAATACATCCCATCCACTTTGATGGTCTCATATTCCGGGTTGTCCTTGCGCAGCTTGTCGAGTGCCAATTGGGCGCCGTCCCAATTCGATTCGGCAATCATCCGTTGGGCGTCGTTGAAAAGCTGTTCGACCCCGCGCAGGTCGGGAGTGGGTGTGATGACCGGAGTGGGCGTATCAGAAGGAGTGGCCGTGACCGAAAGCAGCACCAGCACCTCGGTTAACTTTTCCTCCGCACCGGGGTAGGATGGATCGTATTTGAGGACATATTCAAATCGTTGGCGTGCGAGGTCATACTGGCCATTATTCATTTCCTGAATGCCCAGCTCAAACTGCTCACCCAGGGATTGTTTAATCTGTTCGAGTTCAGCAGCTTTGCGGGCATTCATCCCGGCGAGCACCCCAAACAATAAGCCGGCGATGACAAGGGCTATCGCACCCAACACGATCCAAAGGGTGGTCCGGTTGGTTGATTTTGTAACATTAGTGGGTTGTGTATCAGTCATAGGCGAAAATTATACCGCACTCTACAAACGGAGCATTAACCGAAGATAAGGAAGGATGAAGGGGATGGAAATGAGCCCTCCGACTCGCCATTGCAATGAAAGCGGCGATGAATCCCGGGACGGGAAGCCACATCAATACTGCATAAGCAGCTGCCCCTCCAATTAGCGCGGCCAGACCTCCGCGAACGACTGCCCCTCGGGTGGTGACTGCCGGTTGCACCCTGCGATTCAACCAGATCAACATGAACACTGCTTCAACCGTCAGGGACAACTCGGCCAGGGCGATACCGGCTGCCCCCCATTGCGGGAAGAACGCCACGACAACCGCACCGATGGTCAGGTAAACAACGAAGCGAATGATCACGCCGCGCAGAGGTACTATCGCTTCGAGGCGGGAATAGAAAGTCCGGGCCAGGATCTCCTGCAGGGCATAACCGGTCAACACGAGCATGTACACTTGGGCGGTGCGGGTCAGCATTTCGGTATCCCCCTGGTCGAAACCGAAAGCGATCGAGATCAATGGCGGCAATCCGACAATGAGCAGGGCAGCCACCGGTAGGGTCAACGCAACCACCACCCTCACTGCGCGCTCGACCGTATCCCTGAAAATCAACGCTTCTTTTCGGGTGAACAACTGCGAAAGGGTCGGCAGCAGCGCTGTCGCAATGGCCGTGCCGATGAGAGTCTCAGGGACCTGCATGATCATCCAGCCGTAGGTCAGTGCCGAGACCGCTCCCACCTGCTCAAGGCGGGAGGCGAAATTATCCCTCGCGATGAACGTCAGTTGGATGAAGAACATGGTCAGCAGGCGGGGACCCACCACGCGCAATACTTCGCGCACACCTTCGTCCTTGATGGTTAAATCCGGCGTCCAGTGGAATTTATATTTGATCAGGCCGGGGACCTGTATCCCCAGATGGAACAACGCCCCGATGATCACGCCATACACCAGTCCGTAAACTCCAAAAATGGGCACCAGCACAAAAACACCGAAAATCTGACCCAGGTTGTACATGATCGGCGCCATGGCCGGCAGCAGGAAGTGCTGATTGGCTTGAAGTCCCGCCATCACCAGCCCGCTGACCGAGAAGATGATCGTAGCCACCAGGTTGAGGCGCATCAGCTGAGCGACCAGCTCCTGCTGCGCAGGACCGAACCCCGGCGCGATGCCGATTTCCGAGCGGACGATCTGGTCCGCAAAAAAGGCGATTACGATTGCCAGAGACAATGTCGCAATAAACGCCAGGTTGGCAATGCGCGAGAACAATGCCCAGGCGTCCTCGCGTCCCTTTTGGGTGATGTGTTCCGTCAGCACCGGGATGAATGCCATGGCAAACGCACCGCCGGAGATCAAAGCAAACAGCAGGTCAGGCAGGTTGTTGGCGACATTGAACGCATCCAACTCCGCAGACAGGCTGAAGCGCCGCGCGATGATCAGCGAACGCCCAAAGGCCAGGATCTTATCGATGAGGAAGAATCCAGCCAGAAGCAGGGATGTCCGGCTGACAAACGTTAGTTTTTTCACGGAACGGGTTTAGTGCTCGTGATTAACAGGAGGAAAATTTTCCGCGCCTTCCAGTTTTCCAGCCAGGTTTTGGGGTTTATGGATCAACACCGGCAGGCATTGCGGGCACAAATAAATCGGCTCTTCACGATAAGCCAGTGTCAATAAGGGCATTTCATTTTCAGTTCGATCGCAATTCAGGCATTTTTTCATTATAGGGTTCCTTTATACATTCCGCCGTCCACGGTCAGCATCACACCAGTGATGTAGGAGGCAGCGGGAGAGATGAGAAAAACAGCGGCATTGGCGAATTCCTGCGGGGAGGCCATCCGTCCAAGTGGGCTTTCCTTTGATTGTTTGGCGATTTCTTCATCCACGGTTGTCCCGTTGGTTTTAGCTCGCGCGGACATCAACTCGCCGACGCGCTCGGTCTCGGTCCAGGCGGGGAGAATTGAATTGAAGCGGATGCCCTCCCGGCCAAGTTCCAACGCCAGCGACTTGGTCAATCCCACAGTCGCTGCACGGATGGAATTGGACAGAACGAGATTGGGGATGGGCTGTTTGACAGAGTAGGAGGTGACCGTCAAGACGCTGGCAGCCTTCGATTTCCGCAGGTGAGGCAGGGCAGCCTTGATCAGACGGACATGGCTCATGAAAGAAAGATCGATGGCTTTTTGCCAGGTGGCTTCATCAAAAGATTCAAAGGCGCCCGGAGGCGGGCCGCCTGCGTTGCACACCAGGATATCCAACCCGCCAAGTTTTTCCACTGCAGCCCCGACAAGAACTTCAGGAACCTTGGGTTGGGTGACGTCACCCGCCAATCCAATAACTTTGGCTTGAGATTCCTTCGCCAGCGATTCTGCTGAGGCATGGATCTTCTCGCTAGTGCGGCTGTTGATGGCAACGTGACCACCTTCGGCAATCAAGGTTCTCGCGATGGCATATCCCAATCCACGCGAAGCACCGGTGATCAATGCATTTTTGTCTTTCAGCCCTAAATCCATATTTGTCTCCTAATTACTTGTGGCTATGCGCTATCCTACAATTTCAATCTTCTGGTCGATCACATCTCCGTCCGGCCAGTTCTTCTCCACCCAACGGGCAACGGTCTGCAGGGATCGCTCAAGGTGAGCAGCGTCGTTACCCACCATCCCGCAGGCGAGCATAGCCTGCTGCCAGGCATCCTGCAGATCCATTTCGGCTGCCGAGACGTTGAACTCACGATGCAACCGTGAAACGAGCGGCTTGATCAGGCTCCGTTTCTCCTTGAGGGATTTGCAGCCCGACAAATGCAAATGGATAGTCAACACACCGATCATGGGCAACCTTTGGGCGGCAGCGCGAACCTCTTGCACCGGCTATAACCGCAGATTACAATGGTGACCAATGGATACCGAAATCGCTTACAACCAGGCGCTCGATTATCTCTATAGTTTCGTCGATTATAGCCTGAAACATGCCTCCGAGCTTGCCAAGGCAGATTTCAACCTCGACCGCATGGTCGCTCTGCTGGCTGAGCTCGGGGACCCTCAGGATGCCTACCCGGTCATTCATGTTGCCGGTACAAAGGGCAAGGGTTCAACCTCCGCGTTATGCGCTTCCGCACTGAAAGCGGCAGGCTATCGGACCGGCCTGTATACCTCCCCCATCTGCAGGATTACACCGAGCGGATTCAAGTGGATGGCGAGCCCATCTCCCACGCTGAGCTGGCGGAGCTGGTCGAATTGGTAAAACCAGCCGTGGCGAATCTCCCCTTTATCACCACATTCGAGATCACCACCGCCATAGGCTTCCTGGCGTTTGCCCGGCGAAAGGTGGATGCCGCAGTGATCGAAGTCGGGTTGGGCGGCCGGCTAGACGCCACCAACGTGGTCACACCGGAAGTGGCGGTCATCACCTCGTTGTCCTATGATCACATGCTGGTCCTGGGAGATACCCTGGCAAAAATCGCCGCGGAAAAGGCGGGAATCATCAAACCTGGCCGACCGGTGGTGACCTCACCCCAAAAGGAAGAAGCACTCGATGTGATCACCCACATTTGTGTTGAGCGCGGCGCGCCTTTGACTCTGGTCGGCAGGGACATCCTTTATGCGCCTATCCGCCATTCGCTTGACGGCCAGGTCATGAGAATTCAAAAAGGCGACCAACGACCCCTCGAAGTCAGCCTGCCTCTCCTTGGCGCCTACCAGCTTGAGAATGCCGCCATCGCGTACGGGGCACTGAAAGCCAGCAGGTTCCAATTATCGGATGACGCTATCCGTCAGGGATTTGCCTCCGTGCGTTGGCGGGCACGCTTCGAATTAGCGCGGCGTGAACCGCCTGTCATTTTTGATTCTGCCCATAACCAGGATTCTTTCGAAAAACTCGCCGCGGCGCTGGATGACTATCTTCCTGGCAGACCCGTCTATTTGATATTTGGGGCGTCAGAAGACAAGTTGATTTTGGACATGTTCGGCGCAATCAAACACAGGATCAAGATGGTGATCTTAACGAAGGCGGATCACCCAAGGGCACTCGAACCGGAATCGATCCAGAAGCTGGCGGACCAGGTCGGGCTGAAATCAGAAATTGTCACACCTGTCGAATCTGCATTTTCTCATGCACTGGATTTATCCGCAAAAGATGGTAGCATTGTCCTGTCAGCCGGGAGCATGTTCGTGACCGCAGAGGTCATGACCGCCTGGGAGGACAGGAAAAAGCACAGGAATCCAGATGAATCATAACGATTGGAACGATGAGGAAGAAAATTTCAACGTTGCGCTGAGCCAGCGAACGGAGGAGTTGTACCGCATCCCCACCATGGAACCGGATGAGGATGGCTGCATCGTGGCGCTGGTCATGCCCTTGCGCGACATGGTGGTCTTCCCTCACATGGTGTCGCCTGTCTTTGTCTCCCGCGAAGGGACCATGCGCGCCATTCACGAAGCGCAGACCGGCAATCAGACGGTCATCGGCTTGACCCAGAAGGATACCGAGCTGGAGCATCCGACCTCCGAGGATTTTCTTCCCGTCGGCGTGGAAATGGCTGTCGGCCGCCTGTTGAGCATGCCGGACGGGAGCAGTTCCGCCCTGGTGCAAGGCCGGCGGCGGGTGCAGATCGTCGAATTCCTGCGCATGGAACCGGTCATCAAGGTGCGCGCCAAGGTGATTTTTGAACCCGCCCACGGTGACAAGCAGACCCAGGCCCTGATGCGAACCGTGCTCGACCAGTTCGACCGCATCATCCAGCTGGACCGGTCCATCCCCGAGGAAGCTCACCTGTTCGCGCTGAACATCTCCGAGCCGGGTTGGCTGGCGGATATGATCGCCACCACGGTCAGTATTCCCTACACCGAAAAAATGGCCTTGCTGCTTTTACCGGCTCCCCGCGAACGGTTGAAGCGCATCACCAAGCTGCTGGCGGACGAGCTGGATGTGCTCGAGATGGAAGAGGAAATCCATACGCGAGTGCAGAGCGAAGTAGACCGCAGCCAGCGCGAGTTTTATCTACGCGAACAAATGAAGCAGATCCAGAACGAGCTTGGCGAAGGGGATATCTTCTCACGGGACATTCTCGAGATTCGGGAAAAAATCCAGAAGGCAAAACTCCCCGAGGAAGCCAAGGCTGTCGCGCTGAAAGAGTTGGAACGGCTCAACCAGATGCCGCCCATGGCTCCCGAGGTGGGGATCATCCGCACCTACCTGGATTGGATCATCGACCTGCCCTGGCAGAATGCCACCGAGGACAACCTCGACGTGCGGCACGCTGCCGGCGTTCTCGACCGCGACCATTACGGGTTGAAAAAAGCCAAGGAACGCATCCTGGAATACATCGCGGTCCGGTCGTTGAAACCCAAAAAGGAACGCCAGCCCATCCTGTGTTTTGTCGGCCCTCCCGGAACAGGCAAGACCTCCCTCGGGCGCTCCATCGCCGATGCGCTGGGCCGGAAGTTCGTCCGCATCTCCCTGGGAGGTGTGCGCGACGAGGCGGAAATTCGCGGCCACCGCCGCACCTACATCGGTGCCCTGCCCGGGCGCATCATCCAGACCATTAAGAAAGCCGGCACTTCCAACCCCGTCTTCATGCTGGATGAAATCGACAAGCTCGGAAACGACTTCCGCGGCGATCCTTCTTCCGCGCTGCTGGAAGTGCTCGACCCCGAACAGAATAACACCTTCAGCGATCATTACCTTGAATTGCCGTTCAACCTTTCGACGGTGATGTTCATCACAACCGCCAATGCGCTGAACACCATACCCCCCGCCCTGCTTGACCGGCTGGAAGTGATCGAGTTCCCGGGGTATATCGAAGAGGAGAAACTGGTCATCGCGGAAAAGTACCTGATTCCCCGGCAGGTGGAGGAAACCGGCCTGCACGAAAACGGACTTCGCTTTGGACCCGATGCCCTGAAGAAGATCATCCGCTCCTATACCTTTGAAGCAGGCGTAAGGAACTTCGAGCGGGAGATCAGCAAAGTATGCCGAAAAGTGGCGCGCTGGAAAGCCGAAGGCAAGCAGTATCCCAACTTGATCACCCCCAATGTGGTGGAAAAATTCCTCGGCCCGGCACAGTTCTTCGAAACCCAGGCGGAACGCCAGGACGAGGTGGGCGTGGCGACGGGCATGGCCTGGACCGAGAACGGCGGCGAGATCATGTTCATCGAAATCGCCGTCCTGGAGGGCAAGGGAAACATGCAGATCACCGGCCAGGTGGGGGACATCATGCAGGAATCCGCCCAGGCCGCATTGACCTATATCAAATCGCGATCCTCCATCCTCGGCATTGACCCGGAAATCTTCGAGCGCATGGATATTCACATGCACCTTCCAGAAACTGCCGTGCCCAAGGAAGGACCAAGCGCAGGGATCACCATGACGACAGCCTTGATCTCAGCTTTTACAGGTCGTCCTGTTTACAAGGACGTCGCCATGTCCGGAGAAATCACCTTACGCGGAAGGATTCTCCCCATTGGAGGAGTTAAAGAAAAGGTCCTGGCAGCTTATCGTGCAGGAATCAAGGTGGTCGTCATCCCTGAAAAGAACGTCAAGGATCTGGTGGATGTGCCGAAAAAGGTGCAGAATGACCTGAAGGTCATCCCCGTCAACCACATGGACCAGGTGCTGGAGATCGCCATCGCCACCAAGCCCATTGCCAAACCTCCGCACCCACGGCGCAAAACGGCGCAAAACGACACAGACGAATCTGACGATGCTTCATAAATTAAGGACAACCGCCTCCAGGGCGATTGTCCTTAATTTGCACAAAATATGACCACTTTTGTTTATTTAATGTATAATTGGCATAAGTGTGAGTATTTAACCACCGCCTGAAACTGCGGTGACACGGCTGTATCAAACTTGAAATTGGGTACGTACCTGTCGTACATTTATACAGGTGAAAACTGAAGTCAAGGTTATCGAGTCCGGGCACGAACAACTTTTTTAACGGACAAAATATATTTGTGAGAATCGACTTCGTGACTTGATATATGTAGATTTGGCGGTCTAACTCACCGCCCGACTAGGTCTATCTTCCCATGCCCGGAACGAGGGCAAAGGAAGAGTAATCCCGTAATAATTTCAACACAGTCGTGCAGCCTCAAGCAGGCTACGGGCTGTGTTTTATTTATCCCATGCGCCTGAGCGGTTCGGCAGGCGAAACGCGGAGCAGCATGCGCACGATCACGGCGATCGAAGTGCAGAAGAAAAATCCCAACCGGGTCAATATTTATCTTGACGACCAGTTTGCCTTTGGTCTCAGCAGGATGAATGCGGCCTGGCTGAAGATCGGGCAGCCGCTCAGCGATGAGAAGGTCTCCACCCTTCAAGAGGCCGATGCCCGCGAGGCAGCCCTGCAGAAAGCGCTGCGCTTCCTGGGGCATCGTCCGCGCTCCATCGACGAGGTTCGGAAGAATCTCGAAAAGCACGAAATCCCTGCCGGGATCATCGATGAAACCATTGCCCGGCTCGAGCGCGAAAAATTGATCGGCGACGCGAACTTCGCCAGAGAATGGGTGGAGAACCGGAGCACTTTCCGGCCGCGGGGCAAACGTGCGCTCAGCTATGAACTTCGGCAAAAAGGTCTCTCGGATGCAGTCATTCAAGAGGCGCTGGACGAAGAAATTGATGAAGAAGCCCTGGCGCTCAAAGCAGCAAGAGTCCATGCTCGCAAGCTCCAGGGACTCGAATGGAACAAGTTCCGCGAAAAAATGGGCGGGCACCTGGGAAGGCGCGGCTTTGGATTTGACGTGATCATCCCGGTGACCCGAAAGGTATGGGAAGAAACGCAAGGCCAGGTGGAAAACTTCGAAAAAGAGGATGAGCCATGAACATCATAGGGTATGTATTGGTCGCACTATTGTGTCTGGGATTGGGATTCGCACTCGGGTATTTCGTTAATCGATACCAGAGTGAAAAACGTCAGGCCGCACTGGGGACAAAAGCAGAGGATATTATCAAGGCGGCCCAGGCCAAGGCACAGAAAGTAGACCTGGATGCGCGCGATTCTGCGCTGAAAATTGTCAAATCCGCGGAGGATGAAATTAAGAGCCGCAGATCCGAGGTGACCAAGGAGGAAGACCGGCTGACCAAACGCCGGACCGAACTGGATGCTCGCTTCGAGAAGATCGACCAGCGCGAACAGGCGCTTAACAAACGTCAAAGCGCCGTTGACAAGCGCGCGAATGAAATTGACAAATTGTATGACCAGGAAATGGAAAAACTCCAGCAAATCGCTGAAATGGGCAGGGAAGAAGCCCGGCAGATCCTGCTTGGCGAGGTCGAGAAGGAAGCCCGCGGTGATATGGCGAGAATCATCCGCCAGATCGAGCTGGAGGCCAAGGAGGAGGGTGAGAAACGCGCCCGCTTGCTGATCGCTGACGCGATCCAACGGGTGGCTTCGGAGCATGTCGCCGAAGTGACCTCCTCGGTGGTCCCCCTCCCCAACGATGAGATGAAAGGCCGCATTGTGGGACGCAACGGCCGCAACATCCGCGCCTTCGAGCAGGCTGCCGGCGTGGATGTGATCGTGGACGACACCCCCGAGTCCGTGACCATCTCCTGCTTCGATTCGGTCCGCCGTGAGATCGCCCGACGGGCACTGACCAAGCTGACCCTCGACGGCCGCATCCACCCTGCTCACATCGAGAAGGTGATCGAAGACGAGACCAAAGCCGTCGACAGGATCATCGCCGAGGCGGGCGAACAGGCGGCTTTCGATGCCGGCATCGCCGGCCTGCACCCTGAGGTCCTGCGCACGATGGGGCGCTTGCGCTTCCGCACCTCCTACGGCCAGAACCAGCTGGCGCATGCCGTGGAGGTCGCCCGCCTGGCTGGCATCCTGGCTGCAGAGTTGGGCGCCAATGTGGATATTTCCAAACAGGGCGGATTCCTGCACGACATCGGCAAGGCGATGGACCACAACCAGGAAGGGACACATGCTGGGCTTGGGGCAGAATTCTGCAAACGGTATGGGGTCAACCCCAAGGTGGTGAACGCCATCGCCTCACACCACCATGAAGTGGAGCAGGAATCGGTTGAAGCGGTCATCGCCGAATCTGCAGATGCCATCTCCGGGGCACGGCCTGGCGCACGGCGCGAGGACCTGGAAGCCTACATCAAGCGCATCCGCACCCTGGAAGATATGGCCACTTCCTTCAAAGGTGTTTCCCAATCCTATGCCATCCAGGCAGGGCGCGAAGTGCGCATCATCGTCAAGCCCGAAGAGATCGACGACCTGGATGCCACCCGGCTGGCCCGCGACATCGCCAAGAAAATCGAAGAGACCATGCAATATCCAGGACAGATCCGGGTGACTGTCATCCGCGAAACGCGCGCAGTGGATTACGCCAAGTAACGCGACCTATACTGACTTAAAAAGACCGGGGTTTCTTCCCGGTCTTTTCGTTTTATAGAGACTGATCAAAGCCAGTTCACGAAGGGATTGTATTTCTTTTCATGGCCTACCGTGGTCTCAGGACCATGTCCTGACAACAGACGGGTTTCTTCCGGCAGGGAGAATATTTGGGTTCGAATGCTTTCCACTAACTGTCGCGTATCGCCGCCGGGAAGGTCCGTGCGCCCGACGCTGTCCTGGAAAATCAGATCGCCGCAGAAACAAACCCCCGCCTCTGCACAGTACAGGACCACATGACCGGGAGTATGTCCGGGCGTGTGCCGCACTTCAAAGATCGTCTTTCCCAAACGAAGGATTTGTCCGTGCTCGAAATCGATGCCAGGTTCCGGTCCGGGGTCGATCTTGAATCCGAACAGCGGCGCTCCCCCCTGCGCCCGCCATAGGGTATGGTCACCGGGGTGCAAGGCGACCAACGGAAGCGGATTAAGCGCATCGGCGATGGCGCCTGCCCCGCCAATATGATCGAAGTGAGCATGGGTGAACCACAGGTGACCGATCCGCCAGTGACGTTTTTGTGCCGCGGCGAGGATGACATCTCCGTCCCAGGCCGGGTCGATGACCGCTGCTTCCAAGATTTCATTATCCGCCACCAGGTAGGCGTTGGTCTGAACCGGTCCAAGGGTGAAATTAACGATTTCGATCATGGCAGTCTAATCGGGTAGTCCGGGTGCGGAGAATTCATTCAATGTGGGCGGTGTCTGAGCGGCAATCGTTCTTGGAGCAAATCTCCAACTGATGAAAATACTTATCAGGATGGCAACGAAGGAAATGGGATAGATGATCTCAGGATCCTGGCTGTAGATCAAACCTGCAATTGGCGGGGCCAAGATGACTGGCAAAACATTTATGGTTTCGGATACGCCATAAGCCAAACCCATCTGCGCGCCATGGATCAGGTTGCGAACCATCGCCGTGACCAACACACGGGACACACGGAAGCCGCCCAGCAGGAAATAGCCCACAGCATACCAGTAAAAACCGGTTCCACGCCAGATGAACAGGGTAAAGAGGGCGACTGCCACCTGGCCAATGATGTATCCCAGCCTTGAATTGAGTTGTCCGAGCGTAAGGTTGAGCACCACGATCCCGAGGCTGTTAATGGAACCAATCTGCCCGATTTGAGCGATATCCATTCCCCGTTGGTTTTGCAGGAAGTTGGGAGTCAACGGCTGGGGCAGGTACATCGCGAACATGCTGATAAATGCAATGAGCATAAAACCCAGGTAGCGTTGGTTGCCCAGCAGTTTGGCCGGCGGACTTTCGGGATCGTTTTTTTCCAGCGGCTGCGGATGGACAAAGAACATGATGATATTGGAGGCCACAAATGTCATCACTGCGAAAAAATAAATGTAACGCAGACCGAATTGTCCCCCGATAAAACCACCGATCAATGGACCCGCCACCGCGCCGGTATTATACATGGCCGATGTTAGCGTGATCGCCCGCCCCACAGTCAACTTTCCACGTGCCGCGGTGACGTAACTGTTCAACGGTGCCACCACGAAAGCAGTCAAACCATAAAAAACAAGACCTGTAATAAATACTGGCAGCGTGGTCGCCAATGCCATCAATGAAGCAGAAAAGAGTCCCAGCAACCAGGCAGCCACCAGCAGCGGTTTCCGCCCGATCCGGTCTGCAAGGTAGCCGGCAGGGATGTGAGCGACTGACATCGCCACGCCAGACGCCCCCAAAATGAGACCTATCTGAACCGGGTCCGCGCCGAGTTCCTGAAGATAGATCGGCTGAAAAATAAAGAAGGCCCCTTCGCCAAGCCCCCAGGTGAGAAGGGACAAACCGATCAACAATAAATCAGGTGTCATGCCAGCCCTTCAACGCGATGGATGAATTCCGCAGCGGCTTTGTAAACCTGTTCGCGAACGGGTTCTTCGGTGATGACATGCCCGGCGCCTTCCACCCACATCCTCTGTTTGTCAGGCGTGCCCAGGTCAGCGTAGATTCGGTCCATACTGTCCTTGAGGACGTAATCGTCATTGCGTGAGTGGATCAGCAGCACCGGTACTTTGATTTCGGGCAAAGCAGCGCGCATTTCACCCAGCAACTCATTCAGCTCAGCGATCGACCGCACCGGATTCTTTCCGTAGGAGACATGATAGTCCTTCCAGGCATCGCCAAACCAGCCGGCACCTTCCTGCTCCTTACCTTTTGGCATGTATGGTTGGACCTTGCTCAGAAGCCAGAGGAATTTCAGACGCGGGTCATCGGGCAGCTTATAAGGGGTCGACATGGCGACAACCCCTTTGACCGGCAGCCGGGATGCGGAAAAGAGTGAAAGGATGCCGCCCATCGAGAGGCCGCACAGGTAGATGCTTTTCGCCATGCCCGACAGCATGTGAAAACCGTCCTCCACCGAGGCCTGCCAATCGGTATACCGGGAGCGGATCATATCTTCAGAGCGGGTGGCGTGACCGGTCAAGCGGATTCCCAGGGAGGTGAAACCATATTCGCGGGTCAGGTATTCCCCCATCCAGCGCATTTCCTTGGGGGTGCCGGTGAATCCATGGGTGAGTAAAACTCCCACCGGAGATTTACCGGGGAAGATAAAAGGTTCAGCGGTGTGCATTATTTTGGACATACGCTAATTATAGCCTGATAAAAAAAGCACGGTAGGCTTCACCGTGCTCTCATCGCTCATGATTTGGTCCAGGGTGGATTTTTCTTTTTGACAACCTTGAAAATTGGGCAATCCTCGTCGTGTGCCCCAGGCAGGTAGCCCGTGCTGACCAGAAACTCACGGACAATCTCGCCGCCCGTAAACAGGAAAGTCTTCTTAAAAAGCTTTGCCCATTCCTCCAAGGTCATGGGATGATGAGTGTCTAACCAACCGCGGAACGAACCATAATCCGATCGTAGCGCCTGGATACGACGCGCATTTTCAATGGCTGCATTCACCTTCAACCGGTTCCGGATGATGCCGGCATCGTTCAACAGGCGAGACCGATCCCTGGCCGTGTAATTGGCAACAGTGTCCACGTCGAAGCCGTTAAAAGCCTTGCAAAAATTATCCTTTTTCTTCAAGATGGTGATCCAGGATAAACCGGCCTGATTGATTTCGAGCATCAACCGCTCAAAGAGCAGGTTATCGTCATGGAGTGGGAAACCATATTCGCATGTCGTGATACTCCTTGTTATAGATATCTTCGGGATGCGAATTGCAGTACTCGCAATAGGATGGCATGATTATCCTTTCCGCCGGATTCTTTCAACTGGCAAGATATTTCTCCAAATGGGCCAGCGCTTCAGGCATGTTTTTTCGCGCAAAACCGATACGGAAGTGGTTACCAGGATGGTCATACATGGTTCCGGGGAGCAAAAGCACACCACTTTCATTGACAAGCTCATCGCAAAAAACTTCAATATCGCCTGCAAGCAGCTTCGGGAAGGCAATGGGACCTGCCTTGGGGCGAACCCATCCAAATCGGTTGGAATGGCGCGCGAAGAAGTCATCCAGCAGACCAAGGTTGTGACGGATTATCTGCAGGTTGCGGCCGGCAAGCTGTTCACGGTGGCGTAACGCGATCTCCGAGAGGAATTCACTGGGTGCGCTATTGCAGATGGTTGTGTAGTCTTTTAGGGAGGCAATTCGGTTCAGGATGTCCACCCGGTGAGTGGCAATCCATCCGATTCGCAGTCCTGCAAGCCCATAGGTCTTGGACATCACACCCAGTGAAACGGCACCCGGATTCACGTCACAGGCTGCCGGGAGCCGGTCCGCGGGGTCGTATTCCAATTCACGATAGACTTCATCGCAGAAAAGTACCAATCCGCGTTCCATGACGAATCGGTTTAACTCCTCAAAATCGGACCGCGGCATCAAATACCCTGTCGGGTTGTGAGGCGTGTTGACGATAACTGCACGCGTCTCCGGCCTGACCAGCCGTTTGAGTTCGTCCATGTCGAGTTGCCAGTGGTTTTCTTCGCGCGCCACCCACAACGAGACCTCCACGCCCAAGCCTTTCGCCACTTCGAACAGCGATTGGTAGCATGGCCAGTGAACGATAAGGTGGTCGCCGGTTTTTAACTCCGCGAGTGCAAATAGAAAGATCGCCTCTTCAGCACCGCTGAAGACGAGCACATGATCAGGCGATATCGACGTATAGATCCGGGAGATTTCCTTCCTGAGGGAAGGCGAACCGGGCGATTCTGTATAACCGAGCCAGTGGCTGCGCATGGCTTCTTCCGCACCGGGTTCCAGAGCGAGCAAGTCCCCCACCGAAAGCGATTCGCAGTCCGAGCTGCAGAGCAGGTAGCGCGCACTGAATTCATATTGTGCAAAATAACGTTCCAGTTTGAAAGGTTGAATAAGCATGTTCAATCCTTGTTGACCATTTTCAGGATGTCGTCATAATGGAGCTGGTCATGGTAGATACCGATGCGCAACGTCACGATCAGATTTATCCTGCCGAAAAGCGGATCGTAGACAAAGACATTTCCGAGCACATCTTCATCCTTGCCCTCATAAAAAGCCCGGACGTCAGCATGCAGGCTCCTTATTTCCTTTTTTAACCGATCAAAGGTAACTGGATTACGTTCTGAATATCGAGGTCTCCACAGAAATCCCACCCACATGGGAAATCGCGGTTCACGATAGACATCGTTGATCTCCGTTTGGTAGGGTCGATTGCGATGATGTTCTCCGCGCTTATGGAAATATTTCCAAACCGATTTCACATACGGCAGCGTGGATGCCACCAATAAATAATTGTGGTTCAGCAACTGACCAATGGACCATTCCCTGGGAGCGGGAGGCTTCCAGAGCTGATTTTCGGTTATTCCATCCAATGCACCGAATACGGATTCTCGTTGAGAATCCATCAGTGCGAGATAGTCTGCAATGATGCCCATCGGGAATTATCTCCAAAAAAGTTCCAGCAAGAACAGGTTATCCCACCACGCCTGATTTCGCGCGGCATGTCACTGAGGGATTCGACGCCTGATTCCGTGATGATCATATTATCTTCGATGCGGACCCCGTTTCTGTCCGGCAAATAAATTCCCGGCTCAACGGTATACGCCATGCCAGGCTCAAGCAGCTGCAAATTGTCCCCTCGAATGTACGGATCTTCATGTCCTTCCATGCCGATACCATGACCGGTGCGATGCGTGAAATAAGGGCCGTAACCGGCTTCTTCAATGACCTTCCTGGCGGCTTTGTCCACTTCCGCACAGGGAACGCCGGGTCCCCCGGATTTCCTCCCCGCGTCATTTGCCTGCTGGACGATCTTATGGATTTTATGGTATTCATCGTCCACATCGCCAACTGCGAATGTTCGGGTGAGATCAGAGATAGTAACCCTGATACGCGGCGCCCCAATCCACCACCAAAAGGTCCCCCGGTTGAAGTTTCCGATCGGTCGGTGAAGCGTGCGGATTGGCGCTGTTCGGTCCGCTGCTGACGATGGGGCTGAACGGCATTTCAGGCTCAGACCCGCAGCGAAGGAGCTGGGTGACCAGCTCGTTGGCAACCACCTTCTCGGTCATGCCAATTTTGATAAGCGGGAGGGTCGCCTCCAACGCATCCTGGGCTATTTTGACGGCACGCCTCATCCGGCTGATTTCATCAGCATCCTTGCAAACACGCAGCGCCGCCAGCGAGGCAGTCGCATCCGGGAAATCCGCTTCGGGGGCACCCGCCTTGAGATATCGAAACTCCAGCAGGCGCATGGCTCTTGGCTCCACTCCGATACGCTTACCATCCAGGCCAAGGGCTTTGACCGCCTTTATAAATACATCCTCCCACGTCGAGGGATTCTCCCCATAAGGGAACACTTCCACCTGATATGGCAGCTGTTTCGTCTTCTGCAATTCCAATTCCGGGAGAACGATGGCCGGGTTGCGACCCGGTGCAAAGAACATCACCACTGGGCGTTCCATGAGATGAAAGTGGAGTCCGGAAAGGTAGGCTAGTGACGGTCCCGGATTAAGCGCGATCGCATGAAGCCCAGCATTATTTATTTCCGTATAAAGTTTATTCAACCTTGCCGTCATGGACTCTCCTTCGTTCACAACACGGGTGGATCCAATTCACCCTATTAAGATGCAGGTGGTACGGTTGGATTATCTTTCCCAGATGAAGGCTCGGTATCGACTTCCGATTCTGAAGAAGGGGGTAAATCGGGATGGTGATATTTTTCCGTAAAATTCTTCCGAATCACCCAATCCACCAATGCCGGCGTCAGATAATTCGCCCAGATCACGGGATGGAACCACCAGGGCATGATCACAGAGCGGCGAGGATGCTTTGCCACGTGCACGACTTTCTGTGCGACCTCCTCGGAGGTCATCCGCGCCCAGGAAGGGACTTTGAAGTTTCTTTTGAAACCCGGGGAACCGGTGTGCTGACCAAACTCCGTCGCCGCCGGCCCGGGATAAATTCCGGAAACCTTGATGCCAAATGGAGCAACTTCGCGCCGCAGCGCCTCCGTAAACCCGCGCATGCCGTATTTAGTGGCCGCATAGACGGTATAGGAAGGTGCTCCAATGAAACCCGCGACCGAGGACATATTGATGATATGCCCCTGCCTGCGCCGCATCATAAATGGTAAGACTTCTCGCGTAACCTGAATGGTTCCGACCAGGTTGATGGCCACCTGCATTTCGACATCCCTGTGAGCGGTCAGATTCTCGAGGAAGTCGAGACTTCCAAATCCAGCATTATTGAACAGGATGTCGACACGCTCATAGATCTCCAGGACGGTCTGGACCAGGCTTTCGATCTCCGCCTGTTGAGAGACATCCACCGGGACCGCTATGGCCTCACCCCCCTGCTCCTGAATTTTCCCAGCCAGATCTTGCAGGCGGTTGATCCGCCGGGCAGCCAGAACAACCGCGGCACCCTCCCGGGCAAAAAATTGTGCCGCATGAGCGCCGAAGCCGGAGGAGGCGCCTGTTATAAGGACTACTTTATCTTTTAGAATTACTGGCATGTAAATTTCTCCAATGTTTCATCCAATGATATGATGGGATTCACGACCATTATAGTCCAATCCAAAGGACACGGGTATTTAGCCCAATTCAGGCTTGGGCGACGATCCGGTAGCATTCCATCCATCAAGGATATGACAAACAGAACTATCCCGATGGTGTTTTCTATGGAATAATTTATGCACTTGCTCAACATTTCAATGATGCTTATGGAGGAATAATGGCAAAACTGACCATCACCCGCGAAGATGCCCTGGAGTATCACCATCTAAAAGGTAAACCGGGCAAAGTCGCCATTGTGCCGACCAAACCCATGGACACGCAGCGTGACCTGAGCCTGGCTTACTCTCCGGGTGTCGCCCATCCCGTCCTGGAAATCGAGAAGGACCTCGACCTGGCTTACGAATACACCTCCAAGGGCAACCTGGTGGCAGTGGTCTCCAATGGAACCGCCATCCTCGGCCTCGGCGACCGCGGCGCATTGGCCGGCAAACCCGTCATGGAAGGCAAGGGGGTGCTCTTCAAGAAATTTGCAGATGTGGATGTATTCGACATCGAAGTGGACAGCCATGATCCCGATGAGATCATTCGGGTGGTCAAAGCCATTGCCCCCACCTTTGGCGGGATCAACCTGGAGGACATCAAAGCCCCTGAATGCTTTTACATCGAGGAAGAATTAAAGAAGATGCTGGACATCCCGGTTTTTCATGATGATCAGCATGGGACCGCCATCATCTCTTCAGCGGCGTTGGCCAATTCGCTCGAAATCACCGGCAAAAAACACAAGGATATCCGTATCGTCATTTCAGGCGCAGGGGCCTCCGCCATTTCGTGCGCGGAACTCGCCATCCGTTGGGGTGTCAAGCGAGAGAACATCATGCTGGTGGATACCAAGGGGGTCGTTTACAAAGGCCGCAAGGAAGGCATGAACAAGTACAAGGATAAACTGGCGGTGGAGGACAAGGGTCACCGGACTCTGGCAGATGCGGTCAAAGATGCAGATGTGTTCTACGGCTTGTCCGTTGCCAATGTGTTGACGCCCGAGATGGTCAAGACCATGGCCGAGCGACCGATCATCTTCGCCATGGCCAACCCTGACCCTGAGATCAAGTATGAACTGGCCAAGGAAGCCCGTCCCGATTCCATCGTGGCCACAGGCCGCTCCGACTACCCGAACCAGGTCAACAACGTATTGGGCTTCCCCTTCATTTTCCGCGGCGCATTGGATGTCCGCGCGAAGGCCATCAACGAGGAGATGAAATTCGCCGCATCCCAGGCTCTTGCTGCACTGGCAAAGGAAGATGTTCCCGACTCCGTGCTGCGCGCCTATGGAGTGGACAGCATGAAACTGGGTTCGGATTACATCATCCCGAAACCCCTCGATCCCCGCGTTCTGTTGTGGGAAGCTCCGGCTGTGGCAAAAATGGCCATGGAAACCGGAGTCGCCCGCAAGAAGATCGACATGGACGAGTACCGGGAAAAGCTCGCTTACCGCCAGGGCAAGGGTGAGCAGATCCGCTACTTCATCATGAACAAGGCCAAGGCAACAAAAGGGATGAAACGTGTCGTCTTCGGCGAAGGTGAGGAATCAAAGATCATCCGTGCCGCCTTCCAGGTGAAGGAAGAGGGAATCGCCACGCCGATTCTGATAGGCCGTCAGGCGATCATCCATGAAAAAATCGAACAACTTGGCATCGAGTTTAAACCGAAAATAATCGATCCTACACAATTCAAAGAAATCGATAACTATGCAGCTGCGTATTACGACCTTCGTCAGAGGAAAGGATTGAACAAGCGGGATGCGCTCAAGAAGATCCACGAACCGAACGTCCTGGGACCGATGCTGGTCAAAATGGGCGAAGCGGACGCTTTTGTATCCGGTCTAACCTACGAATATCCGGATGTCATCCGGCCTGCGTTGCAGATCCATCACACTGCCCAGGGCACCCCTCTTGCTGCCGGTGTATATATCATGATCATAGAGGATCGAACTTACTTTTTCACCGACGCCACGGTCAATATTGAACCTACTCCAGAAGACCTGGCGGCCATTGCCTGCCTGGCCTCGAATTTCGCCAGGCAGATGGAGGTGGAACCACGGGTCGCCTTCCTTTCCTTCTCAAACTTTGGCTCCACCCCTCACCCATTGTCGACCAAGGTCAGCAAAGCCGTGGAAATTGTCAAAGCCCGCTGCCCTGACTTTCCGTTCGATGGCGAGATGCAGGCGGATACCGCGGTCGTGCCGGACATCATCGACAACCGGTTCCCTTTCAGCGCGGTGAAGGACGCCAATGTGCTGGTGTTCCCATCACTTGAATCCGCAAACATCGCTTATAAGCTGCTGGCGAGATTGGGAAATGCCAAAGCCATTGGACCCATCCTTTTGGGTGTCGGCGCACCCATCCACGTGCTCCAAACTGGAGACGAAGTGAACGACATCGTGGAAATTGCGGCGGTTGCCGTCATGGACGCCGCGAGCAGAAAATAGCCATCTGATCCCAATTTGGAATTCGCTTCTCCAGCGGTTCATCACTGCTGGAGAAGTTGTTTATCGCAGTTTATGCTAAAATAGAAATACCATGAACGAACCCATTGTTCCTCCCCCTCCGCGCGAATCCTATCTGCGTCACCGTCAAGAGCGGAGATGGCAGATTCTGGCGCCTGTGCTTATCGCCGCCACCCTGGGGATCTCCCTTGCCATCATCATCATTTATAGTGCCATGCAAGGGGGAGACACCGCGATATGGGCTGCCATTGCGACCATCCTTCTGGTGATCCCGATCATGGTGGTTTCGTTTATTCTACTTGTGGTTCTCTCGGTAATTATTTACGAGACATACTATCTTTATAAGATCCTGCCGACATACAGTGCCCAGGCTCAAGATGCGGTATTCAACGTGTCCGCTCAGGTTAAATATTACTCCGAAAAATCCACCGATCCCATCCTGGTACTAAAATCATGGTGGAGTGTTCCAGGAAAGGTTTTCCGTAAAGAATAAACAGGAGGAATTATGGGAAATGAAGATGAAGAAATCGAGGTCTACACAGATCGCAGCTGGAAGCTAAAAACCCTGGCGGGAGGCGCCCTCATCGGCGCATTTGCTGGATTGGTAAGCGCTTTTCTTCTCACCCGCCGGGCTGAGAAAAACGAGACGACCGTGGCCGTGACCCCCACGGATGGCATCAAACTCGGGTTGCTGGTGTTCGGGCTGCTGAGAGCCATTGGAAAACTCGGCGAGGATTAGAAATTCAAAGCGGCCTAACGGCCGCTTTTTTATTGTTCCTTGAGACAAATCAATCCTTTCAAATACGCCCCCTCCGGAAAGTTCAATGCGACAGGATGGTCGCCGTCCTGCGAAAGAGTCTCCAGGATGGATGCATTCACGCCGGCATCCAGGGCTGCCCCTGCGACGATCTTCTGGAATAACGCCGCATCCACACCACCGGAGCAGGAGAATGTGACAAGGATTCCCCCCGGTCTAAGCAATTTAAACGCCAGCAGGTTGATATCCTTGTAGCCTCGCGCAGCCTTCTCCGCCTGGGCAGCGGTGGGGGCAAACTTGGGCGGGTCTAGGATGATCAGGTCGAAGCTGCGTCCTTCATCGCGGAATTTACGCAGCGCTTGAAACACATCTGCTTCGAGTGTCTGCAGACGGTCAGATGGCAGAGCGTTCAAGGTGACGTTTTCGCGAAGCAACACTAACGCGCCTGACGAGGAGTCCACGGAAAGCACGGACTTGGCTCCGCCGGCAAGCGCATTAATGGTAAATCCACCGGTATAACAAAAGCAATCCAGAACATCGCGGTCCTCAGCCAGGTCTCGCACACGCTGGCGGTTGTGACGCTGGTCAAGGTAAAAACCGGTCTTGTGACCGCCAACAATATCCACTGAAAAGCGCAGTCCGTGCTCAGAGATGGTTGCCTTTCCATTGGGATTTCCTCGAAGAAATCCCGCTCGAGGCGGCAGCCCTTCCAAATCGCGGACGTCTGCATCCGAACGCTCATAAACATCCTTGATGCCTGTTAACTCCACCAGGGCATCTGTGATCATTTCCCGCCACAAGTCAACGCCTGCAGAGAGCAACTGAACAACCAAGCAGCTCCCGTAGCGGTCAACGATCAACCCCGGCAGTCCATCTGATTCAGCATGGATCAGCCGACCTGCATCGGTCACTTTCTCAAGTTCGAGCGGAACGCGTTTCTGGATGGCAGCCTGGATTCGTCTTCGAAAAAAATCGGCGTCCACTTCTTCTTGAGGGTCAAAAGTCCACACACGAGCCCGGATCTGAGATATGGGGCTGTAAGCGCCGCGAGCCAGAAACTGCTGCTTATCCGAGAGGATCTCCACGGTCTGACCTGGCTGTGGATTGCCATCCACCCGCGATACAGCTCCTGAAAACACCCAGGGATGCCGGCGAAGCAGGGATTTTTCCCGTCCAGTTTTAAGAGTGATGGATGTGATTTCGGTCATACGTAAATTTCCCATTCTATAAAGAGGAAAGCTACTTTCTCAATCCTTGTCGTCGTTTCACCCACTTTTCCACTTCAATGGCAAAGAACACCAAAGAACTCAGCACCACGACGATAGCCATTTCAACCTGTCCGAGCGGCTGGGTCTTGAAGAAGGTGTTCAGCGCAGGCAGGTAGACTACTGCCAGTTGCAGCAGGATCACCAGGGCGATCATTCCGATCAACAATGGATTTCTTTTACTTCCCCTTGAGAAGGACGATTCGGTGCTCGATCGGGAAGCCAATGCCTGGCCAACCTGCGCAAACGCCAGGAAGGTGAATACCACTGTTTGCCAGTTTTGATAGCCGCCAAAATAGTAATAGCCGCCAAGCGCCAGAGCCAAAACGCCAATCAATGCTCCCACCCAGGCCACATGCACGCCTGCACCGCGGCTGAACACTCCTTCCTGCGGGGAATAGGGAGGACGCTGCATAATGTTCTTCTCAGGCGGTTCGACCCCCATCCCCAGACCGAGCAGTCCATCGGTCAGAAGGTTCAACCAGAGCAGTTGAAGCGGCAGGAGCGGCAATGGTTTGCCCATGAAAGGCGCCAGCAGCATCACCAGCACTTTGCCGATGTTCCCCGCCACCGAGAACTTCACGAACTTGCGGATGTTGTCATAGATGGTGCGACCTTCCGACACCGCCGCCACGATGGTCGCAAAATTATCGTCCAGCAAAACAAGACTCGAAGCTTCCTTTGAAACATCCGTGCCGGTGATGCCCATTGCCACACCGATATCCGCCCGGCGCAGGGCAGGCGCATCGTTCACGCCATCGCCGGTCATGGACACAATATGCCCCCGTTCCTGGAGCGCCTGCACGATCTTCAATTTTTGCTCGGGAGAGACACGCGCAAAGACCCGGACGTCATCCACCATTTCTTTCAGCTCATCAAATGAAAGCCGCAGCAGTTCGCTGCCAGTGAGGATGCCCTGTCCCACCCCGGAATGTTCCTGATCCACGATCCCCAGCTGCCGCCCTATCTCTGCCGCGGTGAGCGGGTGGTCGCCGGTGATCATCACGGTGCGGATTCCCGCCGACCGGGTGAGTGTCACGGCGTCACGAACCTCCTGCCTCGGCGGGTCGATCATGCCGAACAAACCGATGAAGATGCCCTGGGTTTCGATACTGTGCGGATCGGGTATCACGTCCAAGGGGCGCAGGGTCACACCCAACACGCGCATCCCTTTACCCGCCAGCCGGGCGTTCGCGGATTCAATTCGTTCCCGCCAGTGGGTGTCCAACTCGCGGACCTCCCCATTCACAAAGACCCGTGATGCCACATCCAAAAGCCCATCCACACTGCCCTTCGTGAATGCCAGAAACGGTTTATGGCTGACATCCATTCCAGCCAGGAGCGCTGGATCATATTCTTTCAATTCATGAATCGTGGTCATCCGTTTACGATCCGAGTCGAACGGCACTTCACTCACGCGCGGGAAAGTACCCTCCAGGGAGGATTTCCAGAATCCCATTTTTGCTGCAGCGACCACCAGGGCTCCTTCCGTCGGGTCACCATAGGTATGGAAATTCCCTTTCTTTTCCTCGATAAGGCGCGCGTCGTTGCACAACGCCCCGCCGATCAGCAGCAAAGAAATGGAAGAGATGGCTTTCTCGGACGGCTGTTTCGTGATCAGCACCGAATCGCCGCGCAGGTCCTCGGTCAGGTCAATCTGATGGTCGGCAACATCCAAAGCCACCACGGTCATACGGTTCTCGGTCAGTGTGCCGGTCTTGTCCGAACAGATGACGGTCACCGACCCGAGCGTCTCAACCGCCGGTAATTTTCGGATGAGGGCATTGCGCTTGAGCATGCGTTGCGCCCCGAGAGCGAGGGTGATGGTCACCACCGCCGGTAATCCTTCGGGGATAATTGCGACTGCTATGGACACCGAGGTGAGTAGCAGATACCGGATCGAATCGCCGCGCCAAATGCCCAGCACAAAAACCAGCAGCGCGACCGCCACCCCGATCACCGCCAGGAGTTTTCCCAGCGAGTCGAGCCTTTTTTGCAAAGGCGTCTGTTCGGGTTCGGACTCCTGAAGAAGACCGGCGATCTTACCAAGCTCGGTCTGCATCCCCGTTGCCACCACCAGCGCCGAGGCCCGGCCAATCGTGACAATCGTACCCATGTACGCCATGTTGCTCCGGTCACCCAGAGGAAGATCCATACCAGTCAGAGAGGCAATATTCTTTTCAACCGGCTCGGATTCACCGGTCAATGCGGCTTCCTGGACCCTGAGGTTGACGGCCTCGATCAGGCGCACGTCGGCAGGCACGATGTTCCCCGCTTCAAGCTGGAGGATGTCGCCTGGCACCAGCTCCCGAGCTGAAATTTCCTTCAAGCCGCCATCCCGCGTGACCCGTACCATGGGAATGGACATTTTCTTGAGAGCCGAAATCGCTTTTTCAGCCTGGTAATCTTGAAAGAAGCCCAGAAGGACAAAAAGAACCACGATGGCAAGGATGGCAAAGGCGTCCTGGTAATCGCTCAGCAGAAAGGCGATCAACGCTGCTGCGAGCAGGATCAGCACCATGGTGGCGCGCACCTGCTCCCAAAGGATCTTCAGCGGAGTCGCCCGCCTTTTTCGACCAGCTCGTTGGGGCCGAACTCTGCGAGGCGTTTACCGGCTTCGGCATTGGTCAACCCCTGCCGGGAATCAGAATTCAATTCCTGCAGAGCGGCTTTAATTTCAACAGTATGCCAGATCATGTGATTTTCCTAATTGGCAGGATAGTGGTGATTTCATTGTGCGATAACACTCAGAAAAATTATATCGCAAGTAATCATTATAAATGGAAGTCCAGCGTATAAGAAAAGACCTGGCGGTTATCAGAGTTTCCGCCAGGTCTTTGGACCTTTTCTTAACTCGCTGGAATACGTTCCGCCTTGTCCAATGCCCGTTTTATGGTGAGGTAATCAGAAATGTTCTCCATTGTTATCAATCCAACGATCTGTCCGTGATGTAGGACAGGCAGTGCTGGCGTTCCGGATTCTTGCAAACGCATCAACACCTGCTCCATCCGTTCAGTGGCTTCAACGGTTACCAGATCCCTGCGCATGATCTCCGAGACAGTAACATCCCTGCCATGCCGGTTGAGCGCTGACATCAAGGCATTTCGCGTGACAAGACCCACCAATTGTCCGTTTTCGAGCACAGGGAAATCCCTTTGTGAACTTGCAAGGATCAGTTGCGACATAAATCCAAGACCTTCACCCGGTTGCAGGGTTAAGTAATCCTGTCGCATCACCCGTGACACTGGAATATCGCTCAAATCATGTTTGATCCTGGTGTAGCTTGCTTCCTGAGACGCGCCAAACCACACAAAGAAAGCGATGATGAGAAGGAAGGGGTTGCCAAATAATCCTGCGATACCAAACAGAACGGCCATTCCCTGTCCCACGGTCGCAGCGATGTTCGTAGCCTTGACATCATCCATATTCATGGCCAACAGGGCACGTAACACACGTCCGCCGTCCATCGGGAAGGCAGGGAGAAGGTTGAAGAGCACCAGCGAGAGATTGATAATCGCCAATCGCTCAATGAATGGGACCGACGCCAGCGTCAATTCCCTGACAGGAATAAATGAATTGGTAAAGACAAGCCAGCCAAACAGGACGGCGGCAATGACGACGTTGACGGCCGGCCCTGCCAGCGCCACCCAGAACTCCTGAATGGGTTTATCGGGCATTCGCTCCAAACGCGCCACGCCGCCAATGGGGGAAAGGGTGATATCCCTGGTCTTGATTCCATATTTTCGCGCAGTCAATGCATGGCCATATTCATGCAGGGTCACCGCCAAAAAGAGCAGGAGGATCAACGCGACACCTTCAATGACAGCCGCATATTGTCCTTCCCTGAAGCCAATACGAATATCCATACCAACCCACAATAAGAAGGAAAGTGGCATGAATATAAACATCAATGCCTGCAAATCGTCCCAGTTTCCACTGCCATTTCATAGTCGCCTCCTACGTCTAAATTTGTACAATATTTGTCTATATTGTACACTTAATTTATAAGAATAATATTAAAAAAATAGACAAATCCTGTTAAATCAAAAAAAACCGCCTGTGTGAAGGCGGTTGTGATCGAGATGCGGGATTTGGTTAAATCAATCCGAGTTCCTTCCCCGCTTCGCCGATGATCTTCATCGCGCGGTCGATCTCTTCCGGTTCGTGTGCTGCGGTGACGGTTGCCCGCAGGCGCGCCAATCCTTCCGGGACGGCGGGAGATACCACGGGGAGAACAAACACATCGTTGAGCTGGCAAGCCCGGGTGAGCCGGAACGCCTTCTCGTCTGTTCCGCATAAAACCGGGACGATGGCTGTGGTGGTCAGCATGGTGTCAAACCCCATGCCTTTTAAGCCGCCGATGAACTGTTCTGTATTCGCATCCAACTTTTTTATCCGCCAGGGCTCATCGAGGATGACTTTGAAGGCTTCATTGGCGGCACCCGCCTGGGCAGGAGGCAGCGCTGCAGAGAAGATATAGGCCCGGCTGGCGTGACGCAAGTATTGCACGAGTTCCTTGTGAGCGGCTACATACCCGCCCACGGATGGAATGGTCTTGCTGAGCGTGCCCATTTTGATGTCGATCACATCGCCAAGACCGAAGTGTTCCTCGATGCCACGGCCGGTTTTCCCCAGCACGCCCAGGGAGTGGGCTTCATCGATCATCAGCCAGGCATCGTGCTTGCGGCACAATTCCACCATTTTGGGCAGGTCGATCACGTCCCCGTCCATGCTGAAAACCGAGTTGGCGATCACCATCTTGGAGACACCCGCCGGCACCTGTTCCAGCCGGTGCTCGAGGTCCGCCATGTCGTTGTGCTTGAAGCGGCGGAATTCCGCACCGGACATCAGGCAGCCGTCCACGATCGAGGCGTGGTTGAGCTTATCCGACAGCACATAGTCGCCGCGTCCCATCAGGGTGGAAATCACGGACAGGTTGGTGGCATATCCCGAAGAATAGGTGATGGCGGCCTCGGCATGCTTGAACTCCGCGATGGTTTCTTCGAGTTCCGTGTGGAGGGTCAGTGTGCCGGCCAGGGTGCGGACACCGTTCGTGCCGGTCCCAAATTTATCGACCGCCGCCTTGGCTGCCGCATTGATGCGCGGATGACCGATCAGCCCCAGGTAACTGTACGAAGCATACATCCCCATTTCACGGCCGCGGACAATTACCTTGGCTCCGCCCTTTATTTCTTCAACCGGCTGGTTGTAAAAGTATAGCCCGTTATCCTTGAGCATTTTCTCGCGATCGCCCATTGCGTGAATGCGGCGCATGACGCTGTCGTTGGCTGATTTCAAATCCATTCGGCCTCCAATGGTGAACACATTTGGACAAGTTTAGTATAGGGGGAGGGAACTGTCAACCGAAGGATTGGACGGCACCTGAAAAGAAAAGACGCCGTAAAATTCGACGGCATCCTTTCACATAAGATCACTCACACAATTTCCTTAATTCATCTTCCCCGATGATCTTTACTCCCAACGTCTTCGCCTTGTCGAATTTAGAACCCGGAGATTCGCCGAGTACCAGATAACTGGTTTTCTTGCTGACACTGTCAGTGACTTTTCCGCCGTGTGCTTCGATCAATTCCTTCGCCTGGTCCCGGCTGAACGTGGGCAGAGTCCCTGTGATCACAAATGTCATCCCGGCAAGCACCTCCGACAACTGACCACTTCCCGCTCGTTGACGGCTCACTGACCGGCCAGACGCCTGCCCGCTTCAGCTTTTCCAATACCTTGCGATTGCGGGTGCGGCTGAACCAGTCCACAATGGCTTCGGCTATGTTCGGTCCGATTCCCTCGACCATTTGAAGATCATCGACGGAGGCTTTGGCGAGATTATCCAGCGACATGAAATGGGATGCCAGATCGCGCGCGGATACTTCTCCCACCCCACGCATGCCCAGGGCAGTGATCAGCCTGCTCAAGCGGTTGCATCTTTGAAGCGTTGATGGCCTCCAACAGATTTTCAGCGATTTTTCCCGGCGGCTCCTTGTCTGTTTTTCTATCCTTTTTGGTGACCGCTTCGAGGATATCCTCTCGCTTCAGCGAATAAATATCCGCCACATCCTTCACCGCGCCGGTCTCGATGAGCTTCTCGACGATCTTGATGCCCAACCCGTTGATGTCCATCGCCCCTTTTGAGACGAAATGTTCCACGTTTCGCACCAACTGCGCCGGGCAGGCGGCATTGACGCAATACCAGGCCACCTCCCCTTCGAAATGCTCAACGGGCTGCTCGCAAGCCGGACAGGTCTGCGGTGGGACATAGGGCTTTTCCTTCCCGCTACGCGCATCCACGACCGGACCGATGACGTAAGGGATGACTTCCCCCGCGCGCTTGACCAGCACCCGGTCGCCAGGTCGGATGTCCTTCTCGGAAATGTAATCAAAATTGTGCAGTGTGGCGCGCTCGACGATCACCCCGCCCACCTCTACCGGTTCGAGCATGGCATACGGTGTGAGCACGCCCGTCCGCCCGACAGCGACACCGATCCCATTTAATCGAGTCGTCACTTCCCTCGCCGGGAACTTGAAGGCGATCGCCCCGCGCGGATCCTTGCCCACGTACCCCAGCTCTTCCGCCAGTGACAGGTCATCCAGCTTGATGACCATGCCATCGGCTTCATATCCCAACTCATCACGGCGTTTGTCCCAGGTTTCGGTGTAATCAATGGCGGATTCGAGGTCATCGAATCGTCGGGCTACGTCCGTGACCGGGAATCCCAACGCTTTCAGGTAGGCGAGGATTTCCCACTGTGACGCGGGCACCTGCCCGCCTTCCAGAATGGATAATCTGGTACAACAGCAGGGTCAACGGGCGCGAGGCGGTGATGGATGGATCCAACTGGCGCAGCGAGCCTGCGGCCGAGTTGCGCGGGTTGAGATAGGTCTTCTCTCCTGCTTCTTCAAGACGCTGGTTCATCCTTCGAATTCCAGCGTAGTGCATAAAGACTTCACCGCGCACGACGAGATAGGCAGGCGGTTTCGGCCCGGACTCTTCCACTGGGATTTTCAACGGGATGGCTTTGACTGTCCTGAGATTCTGGGTGATGTCCTCGCCCACTTCCCCATCACCGCGGGTGGCGCCTTGCACGAACAAACCATTTCTGTAATGCAGTACCACGCTCAAACCGTCAATCTTCGGCTCGACGGTGAACTTCGCCTTTTCCACGCGGTCATCCAGTTTACGGATGCGCTCGAACCAGGCGCGCGCGTCGTCCGCGCCAAAGGCATTCGCCAGGCTGAGGATCGGACGCGGGTGCCGCACCTTCTCAAATTTTTCGGAGGGCGTCACGCCTGCCCGCTGGCTGGGCGAATCCGGCGTGACCCAGCCTGGATTCTCCGCCTCGATAGCTTTCAACTCAGCCGCCAGCTTGTCGTATTCCGCATCGCTGATCACCGGCGCATCCAGCACATGGTAACGATAATTGTGGAAGTTTATTTCCTGTTTAAGTTTTTCGTATCTGCTTTTTGTTGCCATGGTTTAATTCCCATTAATGGTTAACGCGATGGAGCTGGATTAACCGCGCGCCGCCGGCGGTACTGTTCATGGATCTCATGGCAATGCGCCACTTTCTCTCGAATCGCAACATCCAGCCAGTAACGGCCTTTTTCAGCGGTGCCGAGCGAGCCGGCTCCATACGCGCCTGTCTTGGTATCATCAATCCAGGGCGGGTTAGCCACCAGCGCACCTCCCTCGATCCAATCCATGTAATAGGAAGGTGTTGAAATAAAGTTCATCTCGTCCACAGCACGGTCGATATGGATCAGCTCGGGGCGAAGGGCTAAAACCAGTGAGGTTTCCAGCTCGCAGGCATGTCCCATACCGCCGATCGGCGACTCCCGTTTTGCCTCGAGTGCGGCGATACCTTCCGGGCTGTTGAGATAAAGCCAGGTGGTTGCCGCAAAGATGGTCGGGTACTTCTCCCCGGCATATTTGACCACCGTCACCAGGAATGAGCCGTTGCCGCCATGTCCGCTGTTGAAGTAGAAACGGGTGAATCCGCGTCCCACCAGTGTATCCAGGACCGCACCCCAAAAATCCTCGAAAGCCCGACCGCCTGCATTAAACGTCCCTGCCAGGTAGCGGCGATGGGTGCTGACCCCGTATGGATAAACCGGGAGCGTCGCGCAAACATCAGGCGCGGATTCCACTGCTCCCATGCAAATCGCCTCGATGATGAGGGTGTCCGTCGACAACGGAGAATGGTAGGCATGCTGCTCGGTATGCCCCACCGGGATGAGAATCACCTTCTCGCGATCTGAATCAAGGGGAATTTGAGAAGGCTGAAGTTGAGTCCTCGCTGCGACCTGAGGAATATCGGATTCGATCCACCCGTCTCCGCCCACCGCAGCCCGGACATCGGTAAAACCATCCTCGATCATGTTGCCGACGAGGTTGCGCACCATCGCGCTGAAGACTGGTTTCGGGGTTTCCAATCCGCTTCCCGCCCAACCAAATGGAAGTGCGGGAAAAACGCCAACCCGGTCTGGGTTTCCCAACGCGGCTGACAGATCTTTTTGTTCATAGCCCGAGCCAACGGGGAGAATGAGTGGGGTCTCTCTCGGCAGGGCTGCTATCTCAGGGAAGGTCAATTCGTCGAAGCGAAAAAATTCAGTCATAAAAATCCTTTCCTCCATGTCATTTTAACCGACCCGTGTGCAAAGTCAAAGGATAAGGGGTAAGCGTCCTGGAAAGAATTGGTCATAATTGACCGGTTTTGGGTATTGACTTAAATAGAATAAATGTTCTATAATGCTTTTATCGAACAAGAGTTCTATTCAAAGGAGGCTTGAATGAACGCAACTCGAAGTTTTCAAAACATTAACCTGAACCAAATTTGGAATAAAGTCATGAGCCGCCGCGGCGCCGTTTTTGGTTTCATGATCTTCGGTGCGCTCCTGGCATTTGAGATTTTCAATTACAGCACCACCCAATTCGCCTTGCAGGACATCCTGGGAGATCTGACCTTCATGGGAATCCAATGGGCGACCATCCTTGCGCTGGCGTTTTGCGGGATCGATTTCGCAGGCATCGCGCGCATCTTCACTCCCGAGCAAGGACGCGAGGAACCCGCCGAAGTCTGGTACCTGTTCGGTGCATGGCTTCTGGCTGCCGGCATGAATGCCACACTGACGTGGTGGGGCGTTTCGGTTGCAATGGAGAACCGCCAGATTGCAGGAACAGCTATCATCGAATCTTCAACTATGATGGCTGCCGTGCCGATTTTCGTTGCGGTCATGGTATGGGTGATTCGAATCCTGATCATTGGCACCTTTTCGAGCATGGGCGACCGCCTGTTCCGTGGCGATACTCGTGTTCGACGCCCGATAACAAACAGTGCCCCGGTTCGACCGCAATCCCAATCCACCGGGTCTCATCCCATCCGGTCAGGCGCATCGCTCTCGACCTATCGCCCTCAACCCCGGACATCACTCCCGCAAAGTGCCTACAAACGCCCCGAGACGACCTACTCCGCCAAGTCAGTGGATTATGACGACAGCGGGTACACGGCCTAATTCGTATTGGATAAAGTAACATCATGCCCCCTGCCCGACTGACCTATTCATCAGCCAACCGGCGCAGAGAGACAGCCGAAGGCCAAGGCTGTCTCTCTGGTTTTACACTTCCGCCCTTGCTGGCATTGGTGGTGGGTATAAGCTTTTTGGTATTCCTTTCTCGATTCTCGCCAGAGTCGAACACAGGGGTGGCAAACGCCGAAACAGGATTATTCACATCCGGAGTACAGTCAGTCAACCTCTCCCCCATTTTCACACCGGAAATCCAATACTGGGGACCGCAGATCGTCCGTTGGGCGGCAGACTTCAACCTGGATCCCAACCTGGTGGCAACGGTCATGCAAATCGAATCTTGTGGCTATCCTGATGCGCGATCCTCCGCAGGGGCGATGGGGCTGTTTCAGGTGATGCCTTTTCATTTTTCCGCGCTTGAGAATCCATACGACCCGGATACCAACGCCCGGCGAGGGATGTCCTACCTTCAACGGTCCCTGATCGCCGCCGAGGGGAATCCCAATCTCGCGCTGGCGGGCTACAACGGCGGTATCAGTGTCATCAGCAAGCCGCAAAGCCAATGGGCGGAGGAAACTCAACGCTATTTGTACTGGGGGTCAGGAATTTATTCGGATGCAGTGAGCGGAGCTGTGGAAAGTCCCCGGCTCAATGAATGGCTCAGCCGGGCGAGCGGCATGTGCAGCCGGGCCCGAGATAAACTGAATCTTCCATAAAAAATTGGGCAGCCTTCTGGCTGCCCAATTTTTTATTATGCATCGCGAACTTCGCCGTCGATAACATCTCCGTTACCACCCTCCCCGGCTGGAGGAGGTGGAGGCGTGGACGGTCCGCCTTCGGGCTGAGGCTGCTGCCCCTGTCCATAAAGCATCTGGCTCAAAGCATAGAACGCGTTCTGAACTTCCTCGGTCGCTTTCTTGATTCGTTCAACGTCATCGGTCTGTGCTGCTGATTTCAGGTCGGCAATCTTGCTCTCGATGTTGGTACGGTCGTTAGCAGGGACTTTGTCGCCCAAATCACGCAGTGCCTTTTCAGTCTGGTAAACAAAGCTGTCAGCGGTATTGCGGACCTCGATCAATTCACGGCGTTTCTTGTCTTCAGCTTCATGCGCCCGTGATTCCTGGACCATGCGCTCGATATCCTGCTTGTTGAGGTTGGTCGAGGCGGTCACCGTGATCTTCTGTTCCTTGCCGGTCGCCTTGTCACGGGCAGTGACATGCAAGATGCCGTTGGCATCGATGTCAAACGTTACTTCGACCTGCGGTACCCCACGAGGAGCCGGGGGAATTCCATCCAGGCGGAATCGGCCAAGAGACATATTGTCGTTTGCCAACGGGCGTTCACCCTGCAGGATGTGGATATCCACCGCAGTCTGGCTGTCAGCGGCCGTTGAATAGGTCTCCGTCTTTTTGACAGGGATGGTCGTATTGCGCTCGATCATGACGGTCATGACGCTTCCCAATGTTTCCACACCCAGAGAGAGCGGGGTCACGTCCAGCAGGAGGATATCGCGTACCTCACCGCCCAACACGCCACCCTGGATTGCCGCGCCTACCGCAACTACTTCGTCGGGATTTACTGATTTATTGGCTTCTTTCCCAGTCAACTTGCGGACCAGGTCTTGAACCATCGGCATGCGGGTGGAACCACCCACCAAAACCACTTCGTTCAAATCGCCAGCCTTCAAACCGGCATCCTTAAGTGCGTTTTCAAACGGAGCGACACAACGCTTGAGCAGGTCATCGGTCATCTGATCGAATTTTGCACGTGTGAGTTTTAGGACCAGGTGTTTCGGACCAGTCGCGTCCGCCGTAACATACGGCAGATTGAGTTCTGTTTCCATCATGGTCGAGAGTTCAACCTTGGCCTTTTCTGCCGCTTCGCGCAATCTTTGAAGAGCCTGGCGGTCGTTTCGCAGGTCAATGCCTTCCTGCTTCCGGAACTCATCCGCAGCCCAGGTAACGATACGCTGATCCCAGTCATCGCCGCCCAGGTGAGTATCGCCGTTGGTGGATTTGACTTCGATCACGCCTTCGCCGACCTCGAGCACCGACACGTCGAATGTACCACCGCCCAGATCAAAGACCAGGATGGTTTCATTTGTTTTCTTGTCGAGTCCGTAAGCAAGCGCAGAAGCCGTCGGTTCGTTGATGATGCGTTTCACCTCCAGACCGGCGATGCGGCCTGCATCCTTGGTGGCCTGGCGCTGCGAATCGTTGAAATACGCCGGGACAGTGATAACCGCCTCGGTCACAGCCTCGCCCAGGTAGGATTCAGCATCCGCCTTGAGTTTTGCCAGCACCATCGCAGAAATTTCCTGCGGGCTGTATTCCTTACCGGTCATGGGGACTTTGACACGTACATCGTCAGTGGGTCCTTCTATCACCTGGAAGGGTACCATCTTGCGCTCGTTGGACACCTCTTCGAACCGGCGACCAATAAAACGCTTAATGGAATAGATGGTGTTCTCTGAATTGATCACAGCCTGACGTTTGGCGGTCTGGCCAACCATGCGCTCGCCGTTCTTATTGAACGCGACCACGGATGGGCACAATCGGCCTCCCTCAGCGGTGGTGATAACGGTCGGCGTTCCGCCTTCCATGACGGCAACCACGCTGTTCGTAGTTCCCAGATCAATGCCTATGATTTTTCCCATTTTGCAACTCCTTAAGTAGTAATCATTTCACTTTTAGAAACAAGCCCATTTTTGGCTTGGATTGCATTAGTCTACCTGATGAATAATAGAAATACGTTAACAAACCATAGGTTTTTTATAAGGCAACAGCCGCCTTGGAGAAGGCGGCTGTTAAACTAAATTTCATTTGATTCTAAACTTACTATCGGATTACTTTGACCAGTACTGCCTTGACAGCGATCCGCTGCCGGTAGGAATCAGACTTTTCATCGTAGCTTCGGCAGGTGAGCAGCGTCACCCAGGACTCTTCCTTGTGTTCGAACGCTTTGGATACATCCGTGGGTTTCAAGTACTCAACTTTCCGCACCTCATAAATGAAGGTCTGACCATAGGCGTGGACAGTGATCCGGTCTCCATATTTCAATTTGGAAATTTCGACAAATGGACCTGGAAGACCATTGGGAAGGTAAACGTGACCAGTGATGACGCTGTTTCCAGAATGGGTCGGGAATGCAGATCCTTCCAGATAACCGGCATCTCGCCACAGCCAGGAGACATCCCATTCGCCGTCCACCTTTGGTACGCCGACGATGTCCATCTTCACCTTTTGAGATCGGGATTTCCAGCCAGAAATCTTCCTGAGCTGTATATTGTTTATCGTCAGGTTGCGGTTCAAGACGTGTCACTCGTCCGGGAGCGAAACCCGTTTCAGGCAATAGGACGGAGAGTTTCCCATTCGCGCTGAAGCAGTGGCAACAATCTGTTCGCCCGGATCAAGTACATCGCCGTCCCCGTTCAGGTCCGAATCCATCGTCGCATCAGTTGTCCACTGACTGTTATTCCGGTATTGACCGTCACATTGAACCGAATATACAGCTCATTGTTTGCCGATGCCGCATCCGTCGCGCCAAAGTCCGGGCCGATAGTCCCTGTCCAAACGATACGCCCGCGTGGATAAGTTCCGCTCGGAGCCTCGTACGTGCAACTGGTCGTCGTCGTTTGCGAGGAAGCTCCGACACAGCTCACACTTCCAGCCACATAAGCTGTGCCCAACGATATCCCATCGCTGACTGCTGCATTTACAGCCACAATATTCGAGTTATTGATCCAAACCATTGTCCATTGAAGAACTGGAAAACCGTCGTCATCCACCAGCTTGATGCCAAAGGGCGGGTCAAATAGACTAGGTCCGAAGGAGACCGGCGTTGGGTCATTGTTGTCAGTCGGATCGTTATCGTTATCCGGATCCGGGTCGACACCGTCTTGTGACACATCGGTTACAGGGCTTCCGCTTGGAGGCTGACCAGAAGCGGTAGCTGTATTGTCAAACGGTCTCGCTGAAGCAGGAACAACCTGTACAACGAGGGCGATCGTACCGCTGCCACCGACTGCCAGTGTATCCGTACCTGCCAGCAGGTTGATATTGCCACTACCATCATATCCCGGCCAATTCTCCGCAAAGTCAGTGCTACTGAGCGACTGGACCGTAAATGCAATAGGCAATGGGAAGGTCGCTGTCAGATCATCTGTGATCTGGAGAGCAGTTAAGGATACATTTCCATAGTTTTCGACATATATTTCATAGGTCACATCCCAGGTTCCTGCGCTGACTTCGACAGGAGTTCCAACTACACGCTTGGCAATTCCGAGCTGTGTCACTGTCACTCACATCAGACAAACCGGGAATATCCGCGCCGGTCACATCGATAGGGTTAACTGTCACTGTACCTGTGTTCGTCAAGTCGGTAGTAAGTGTGTCCTCGTAGTAGTAGGACCACGATTCGGTCGTATCCAAGCGGGTGTTGCTGTTCCCATCACCGGACAGGTAGGTTAGTCCGGTTAGGTCCACGCCGAGATCAAGATCGGTCAATGCCATGATACTCAGTGCTGTATCGCCCGTATTGTCTACCACGAAGCAGTAGGTCACGTTCACTCCGGAAACGCCGCTAACCAAGTCGGTACCGGGGCAGGATGCGCCTAAGTCGTGACCAGCATACACCGTCTTCTGGATGTCAATAGACGGATTTGGCTGGTACATGCCTGCATCCACCGTGGAATTGATCTCACCAGCGACAACGGTCACAACCCCAGTTTGACCGGTCGTCGTATTGGCATCGCTATCAAGGGAGTCATCGCCGCCCTGATCCTGCGGCGAATGGACATATCCCACCGGGGGCGTGAAATCGATGATGTAAGATCCAGCTACCACGACAAAGCTGTAATTGCCGATTGCATCGGTGGTAGTTGTTGTAGGTTGCACCCCTGAGGTAATCGGGTCGCTATCGATTGGATTTCCAAAAACGTCTAATAATTCGACAGTCACCCCGCTGATTCCTACTTCATCATCAGCGTTGCCTGGGATGTTGTCCAACCCGTTGAGATCCTGGATACCGTCGGGATTGCGGTCGTTCCAAACAAAGTCGGCAATCACCGGTGGAAGGGGCAAGTTATCTATGACAGTATCTTGTAGTGCAGTTAGCTGTTCGTCACTAGTTATATATACGGTATTGAAAACAGTAGTCTGACCCGGCGGAACTGGATTATCAACGGTCACCTGATAAGTTATCGCCATTGTTCTGCCCGGGGGAATATCAAAATTGTCCGCAGCGGTTACGATGGCCGGAGGCACGCCATTCGTCAGGTCTGGGTTTGCTCCACCTGGAATATTGTCTTTGGTGATCGTACCGGCTGGTGCAGTGAATTGAATTTGCACATCGTCAACGGCAAAGTTTTCACCACCGTCGTTGAATCCCACAACAGAAAACCGTATGATAGTGTTGGCATTGGTCCATGCACTAATATCCTGGCTAAATGCGGTAGGGCCTCCAAAGTCATTAACAAGGGATAACACATTTTGCCAGGACGATCCATCCCACACATCTACGTTTACCGTGTCAGCAGCTTCAGAGTACCATCCTCATCATAAGTAAAAGATAACGTAGCGCTGGAAACACCCGCAAGGTTAGCCGAGCGTTCGACAGTAATCGCTCCGCCACCGTACGATCCAGCCCCATTTGGATCCATACTCAACTCACCACCAGCAATCTGGATGTAGCCACCAGATGGGCTATTTCCAGGATTGTCTACCGCTTCTTCTCCTCCCTCCGTCCAAGAGGTACTCCAGGTTGCAGTCCCATTACTATTGGTATAACTTGCTACACTAAATTGATCAAGATAAGTTGAAGGTGTAGCCGCAACAGGTGCAATAACATTGGTACTTTGCGTTACATAGGTCGTACCAACAGGCAGAGGGTCAACGACTACAATATTATTTTGTGTGGTCCCGCTGGTATTAGTGATATTAATCATGTACGTGATAGTATCGCCGGGATTAACCGTGCCGCTCGCGCTGGATGACTTTTGGACATCCATGAAAACTGGAGCCGAGGAATTACTGTGAGACTCGCGCTGGCGGTATTCCCGGTGCCAAACGAGGAAGTAACCGAACCACTCGTGTTGTTATAGGTTCCAGCGGCTGTCGCAGTCACTCGGACTGTAACTGTACAAGACCCATTTTCTGCAATCGTGCCGCCGCTGAACGACATTGTTCCCGCACCTGCGATTGCGGTCACCGTCCTCCGCATGAGCTGGCTGCGCCGGTGGGATTGGCTACCACCATGTTCGTCGGGAAGGTGTCGCTAAACGCGACGCTTGTCATCGGTGCCGCATTCGAGTTGTTGACGGTAAAGGTCAGGATACTCGTCCCATTGGGGTAGATGGACGCAGGTGAAAAAGCCTTGGCAATTGTAGGGACAGTTGCATCCATGATCAGTGAGGCGCTGGCCATATTGCCAGTTCCGTTCGTCGAACTGACCGCGCTGCTGGTGTTGTTGTAAAGCCCCATATTTGCGCGGTCACATTGACCGTGACCGTACAAGTCCCACTGGCCGCGATTGTACCGCCGCTGAACGACATTGACCCGCGCCTGCGGTTGCGGTCACCGTGCCTCCGCATGAGCTGGTTGCGCCGGTGGGATTGGCCACCACCATCGCGCCAGGAGTAATCGGGAAAGTATCGGTGAACGAGACATTCGTCTGCGATGAAGTTGTGCTCGGGTTGGTAATCGTGAAGTTCAAGGTGCTGGTTCCGCCCACTGCCAGTGTGGAAGGATTGAATGCTTTGCTGATGCTCGGCACAGGCAGGGTCGTCACAACCACCGAATCGAACAGTTGTTGTTGGTTTCATTGCTTTCTGTAATCACACCATTCGGATCGACCGCACAATTGGAAGAGGCACCTGTCGGGTTGGTTAGTGTGCCCGCGCTGGTCGGTGTGACGGTAATGGTCACATTGAATGAAGCCAGCGCAGGGAAGGTGATATTCCCGCCGCTGGCTGAACAAGTCAGTATGTTGGAAGCGATGGAACAAGAAAGTGTGCCCGTCGCCCCACCCGTCTTCGTCACAATAAAGGAGGCCGTATTGGGTGGCACTGTCCCGGTGGGGTAAAGTCGCCCTGCCCGGCAGGCTATCGGTCAGCACGGTTTGCCCCGACGTAAAAGTGGCGGTTGCCGCGCCGTTCGCATTCATTAACTCAATGGACCAGTGGAACGGGGTGCCGACTACGGCAGCACCGCTCACGTCGTTCGTCTTGTCGACAGACAGATCAGGAACAACGACCACGATAGGATCAGCAAACGTATTATTGCTGGCATCGGTGTCATTTGCATTCGTCAAGGTGGCGGTATTCGTAACCGTCGGATACGCAGCGGAACTCACGTTTACATTGACCGTGATAACCGGGTAACTGGCACCGGCCGCCAGCGCGTCGCTGCGGGTGCAAGTGAAGGGGGTGTTTGCATTACAGGTCCAGCCTGTGCCAGTGGGCGCGGCGTTCAGGGTCAGTCCTGTCGGGAGATTATCCGACACGGTCGTCAGGCCTGAGATTGACGCTGTGCCTACATTGCTCACGGTTATCATAAAACTGCCGCCGGGATTGCCGATGGTGAATGTCCCGTTGTGACTCTTGACAATTCGCAGGTCAGCGGCAGGCTGGGCAATCACATTTAGCGTGCTTGACAACCCTTCCACCGGATAATAGGTCCACAGATCCAGTCCTTTCCAGTTTCCAAAACCGGTACCGCTCAAGGCTCCATAAGCGCGTTGGTTTGATGATGTGTCGAAACCAGTGGTCTGGTCGCTGTGATTGACCGTGGGCGGGTTCGTTGCATTCGCATCCCCTAGCAGGGTTAAATCATTGTTGACATCTGTCTGGGTGTAACCCGTATTCACAATGGCGCCGGTGGAAACCCGATACATGCGGTCATCATAAAAAGCCGTATGACAATTGACATTAAACGGACATACCCCGCCGATTGGATTGAGCAAGGTGAAAACGGGGCCGCCGTTCGAGGCTGTTCTGAGCATCCAGCAGCGGGAAGTGGTATTCGCCCGCATGGAAAACTATTTTGTATGAATAACCGGTTCCAACCGGAAAGGCTGTTCCCGTATTATCGGTCCCATCCCAGTCAATGGAGTTCGTCCCCAGAATTGACTGACTGAGTAAGCGGCGGTTGGTGGGAGTATCGGGCGAGAAATCCACCCCGTCGCGGCTGATGATAATTTCGCTGATACCTCCCACATTGCCAGTGTAGGTAAATGTGCCACCGACGGCCTGGTAGCCGGTATTGCCGCCGGCAGAACCCTGGTAAGTAACATTACCGATGGAAGGGACAATCGGTGTCGATAAAATACTGGCAGGCAGGTCGTTGGACAGGAGAGGATTCGTTAAAAATCTTTGGCTGTCGCTGGCGATAATAACGTCCCACCTTGAGCTGGGGTTGCCAGCGTATTATCGGCAAAGACAACGTCATGGTAAAGCGGCGTTTGGCCATCCGGGTCCAAATAACCGACCCGGTTTCCGTAGAAAACATAGCCGTACGGGTCAAGCCCGTTCAAATCCACCCGGTAGACATAGCCATCGGTTGTGGCTATATAGAAGGTAGAATACATCTGGTTCGCGGTCCCATTTCCCCCTGAGATTTGGGCCAGGTAATCCACAAAAACGCGACCAGGTTTATTGACGCCGGTCGTCGCGCTTCCGCTGCGCACAGTGATATCCCACATCGAAACACCGCTGTTTTGGGTGGCGGTAACATTTGGAGCAGCAATTGTGCCTGCATCGCCGTCATTGACACCGTTTACGCCGTCGGGGCCATACATGGCCACCCAATAAGCGCCTGTCCCGCCAACGGGCACGGTATAAACACAGGGAATATATCCACCATCTGCCCCGGCATTCCGGGTGGCTCCCTGGAGTTCTCTCGCGCGAGTATTCAAAAGTCCTGTTCCTGCGCCGCAGGTAAAGGTGGGAGGAATGGCGGCAAGAGCAGCCGGGGTAATCTGAGAATTAGGAACCAGCCCCTCGGCGTAAAGCACAATCCCACCCGCCCCCACACCCATACCGCTGGAACCCATCAGGATATATTCACCTCCTGGGCGTACACCCTGAAGAATGTGCGCCGGTAGAATCCGGCTGTAGTATTGGTGCGCCACTCAGTCAGCGCTCGCTTGCCTAATCCGGAAGCATTCAGTTCCTTACTACCTTCCGCCTGTACACTTTCCACCAGCATGACCATAGTAAAAAGTAAACTGATCAATACCAGAAGCGATTGCAGTTGGTAGAGTTTTAGGTAAAGATGCCTCCACCCCAAATGGTTTGGAGTGGGTTTAGTTGTTCTATACTCGGTATGGTAACCTTTGTCCAGAACAGACCTCTTTAAAAGTTGATTAGTGTAGTGACAAGTCCATCCTTACCTGGAGTTTCACAAACCCCCGCCTTATCAGCGTATACAATTTGTTCAGTTTGTGAAACAGATAAGGAAGAAACAAGAACCACAATCAGGATTGCTGTCTGCAATCCTCGCCTGGATCGACTATTTCTAAATTTCAAGCCCTGTCTATCCATTATTTATAATAACAATCATGTATATTAATAAGATAATACCCTTAACTAACTAATTTTACTTTAATTTCGCTTTTCCCTCATCCCCCCAAAGGGCTACGCGCTTAACAAAAACCACAGGTTTGAAGCCTGTGGTTGAGTGGAGATGGCGGAAATCGAATGACATCCCCTCAATCCCGCCAAGAGCGCGGGACTTTGGGGGCCTGCGTTCGTAAAACAAAAACGCGCGGTTAACAAGCGCGTTTTTGTGAGGAGTGGAGATGGCGGGAATCGAACCCGCGTCCGAAAGAATTGATCACCGGAAATCTACGAGCGTAGACGGTTGGATGTGTCGCCGCAGGGGACCCGGCCGGCAAAATTCACCTGCGGCCATTCACTCAGGCCCGAAAGCCCTCTTTCGCACCGTTAGTGACGTGGCGGCGCGGCACTCTGCCTTTTTGTCGCCCATTCGCTCTCCGGGCGGAGATCGGGAACGGTGGACGCCGCCTCGCTAAGAGGCGGACCGTTTACTCTCTACTGCGGATTAGGCAGCGAGGGGCATGGCGGCGTAGGAAGTGCGGTTGGCACTTGATTTTTTGTGCTGAGTTAACGAGTTCGGCACCTCTCGGCTCGCATTCCGGGACCAGCCTCTCCCGTCGAAGCCTGTCATCCCCGGGAGTGGGAACGTCCCCACACGGACTCGCCACAGCCTGCGTGGTTTGTCCTGCTTCTTCATTATAACATATCGACCATTCTTCCCATTTTTTCATCCCGGTTCGACAAATCTATTGCCTGCAAAAGCGCTTTATGCTAGACTGTACAGAAGGACAATACCGCGATTTTGTCCAGGAGCCGCTATGCCTGAAAAAATCCTCATCATCGATGACGACGTCGACACCCTTCGGTTGGTCGGACTGATGCTCCAGCGCCAGGGCTACCAGATCATTGCCGCCAACAACGGGGAGCAGGGACTGGCCCACGCCGACGCCGAAACCCCTGACCTGATCCTGTTGGACGTGATGATGCCCCAGATGGATGGCTACGAAGTCGCCCGCCGGCTGCGCGCCAACCCCGACACCGCCAACATCCCCATCCTGATGTTCACTGCCAAAACTCAACTTGACGACAAAGTGACCGGCTTCGAAGCCGGCGCTGACGATTACCTGACCAAGCCCACCCATCCCACCGAACTCCAGGCGCATGTCAAAGCGCTGTTATCCCGCTCCACCAAGGGACGCGGAACCAACCCCCCGTCCACACCCACCGAACCGGCTGCCTATTTCATCGGCGTGCTCGCCCCCCGTGGCGGCTTGGGCGTTTCCACCATCGCAGTCAATCTTGCCGTTTCCCTGCTGAAGAAAACCAATGGCGATGTCATCCTCGCCGAATTCCGCCCCGGCCAGGGAACGATTGGCATCGATTTGAACCTCTCCAGCTCGGGCGGGCTGGTCGACCTGTTGTGCAGCAACCCCACCGACATCACCCGCGCTCGAATCCGCGAGGAGCTTGCCACCCATCAAAGCGGATTAAAATTCCTGCCGGCTTCCTTCCAACCACGAGACACCTCGTTGATGGCGAATACCGCTCAATTCGAAAGCCTGATCGGGCGATTGGCATTCATGAGTGCATTTATCGTGCTCGACCTGGGGAGCGGATTGCCGGCCAGCGTCCAAAAATTCGTCAAGAACCTGCACGAGGTTCTCGTTGTGACCGAACCCATGCCCGCGACGCTGATCCACACGCGCGCCATGATCGAAGACCTGGTGGACCTGGGCGTGGACTTGCGAAAAATATCGGTGGTCGCCAATTACCGCATCCGATCTGATCTACACCTGTCGGTGGCTCAGATTCAGGAACAGCTCGGGCATCAGGTCGCGATTTCGATCACGCCTGCCCCCGAGGTCATTCAGCATGCCACTCGCAACAAAACGGCCGCTGTTCTGGTTCAAACGGACAATCTCACCACCAAACAATTCGACGCCCTTGCCGATCAGATTGCCGAACGCGCTCCAAAAGCTCACAGGAAATGACCACCCTTTCCAGCCAGACCATGGCTGACCTCGAATACGCTGCGGATCTTTTCCGGGAATCTGAACGCGCGGTTGTGCTGACAGGTGCGGGGATATCCACGCCCTCCGGCATCCCGGACTTTCGGTCGGAAGGAACCGGCTTGTGGTCGCGCGATGAACCGTTGGAAGTGGCATCGCTTTCCACGTTTCGCACAGATCCCGCCAAATTCTACGAATGGTTCAGACCGCTGGCCAGCCAGATCTACCATGCGCAACCCAACCAGGCGCATATTGCGCTGGCGCAACTGGAAAAAGCCGGTCGTTTGAATTCAATCATCACTCAGAACATTGACATGCTTCATCAAAAAGCAGGGGCGGAGAATGTGATCGAGATGCATGGTACCTTGCGGACGCTCTCCTGCACACAATGCTACCAGCAGGTGGATCACCAGGAATTTTTAGCACCCTTCATTGAAAATGGAAGCCTTCCGCATTGCCCTTCCTGCAAGGCCGTCTTGAAACCGGATGTGATACTCTTCGGCGAACAACTCCCACAGAAGGCCTGTCTTGAAGCGCAAAAGGCTTGCCGGAATTGCGATCTTATCCTTGTGGCGGGTTCTTCTCTCGAAGTACTGCCTGTGGCAGGACTGCCGATGCAGGCGATCGATCGGGGAGCACACCTGATCATCATCAATCAGACCTCGACCTATTTATCCGTTCGAGCGGATATTAATATTTTCGAAAATGTTGTTGACGTCATCCCAGTGATTAGAGACCAGGTAATGTATGGACAAACCATCTGATGCCCGTTTATTAAAAGATTATCGCCGCCTGATCGAGATTGCACGCGACCTAGCCTCCACTCTCGACCTGGACCCCCTGCTGCACCGCATTATCAACGCCGCCAAGGACATCGCAGGGGCGGATGCGGCGTCGATTCTGCTCTACGATTCCATTTCACGCCAGCTTCACTTCCAGGTGGCGACCAACATGGACGAGCCGACGATCCGAGGCTTGATTGTTCCCCTTGAAGACAGCATCGCAGGCTGGATCGTCAAGCACCGGGAACCAGCATTCAGCAACAATGTTCTTCAAGACAAAAGATACTTTGCCAACATTTCGAAGGAGACGGGGTATGAAACCCGGTCACTGATCGGCGTGCCGCTCATCACCAAAGACAAGGTCATTGGCGTGCTCGAGGTGATCAATAAAAAAGTGGGCGAATTCAATGAAAACGACGAGAACTTATTGACGGTGCTCGGCGCACAGGCGGCAGTCGCCATTGAGAATACGCGCTTGTTCCAGCAATCTGACCTGGTCTCAGAGTTCGTCCACGAACTACGCACGCCTTTGGCTGCCATCAGCACGGCTACTTATCTCCTGCTGCGGCCGGAAATCTCCCCCGAGCAGAGCCAACAAATAGCGACCAATGTCCATAACGAGGCTTTAAGGTTGAACACGATGACCTCCTCGTTCCTGGACCTGGCAAGGTTGGAATCCGGCCGAATCCAATTCAAGACCACTCTCTTTGACATCGGCAAGTTAATGGAGGAATGCGCATCTCTTCTCCAGACGAAAGCCGATGAAATGCACGTCCAGATACGCGTCAAACCCTCCAAAAAACTCCAGGTCGAAGCGGACCGGGATAAGATGAAACAGGTCCTTCTAAACCTGTTATCGAATGGAATTAAATACAATAAACCGGAAGGAACCGTGACTCTCTCTGCCCAGGCGGATGGCAACGAAACCATCCTCACTGTCGCAGACACGGGTGTGGGCATCCCGGCAGACGCCTTGCCGTATTTGTTCCAAAAATTCTATCGGGTGCGTGACACAGAAGGCAAGGTCAGCGGTACCGGGCTCGGACTATCCATTTGCAAACAGATCGTACAGGGGCATGGAGGCACGATCACGGTACACAGCCAGGTCCACAAGGGGACTATCTTCACGATCCATCTACCGCAGAAGTGAATGATCGGGGCAGGTTTTTGAACCTGCCCCGATTTTTTTATGGATTTAAAAGAACTTTAAGCATCCCTGTTTTTTCAGCCACTTCGAAGGCTTTGAGCCCATCTCGAAGGGAATATTCCGCAGCAATGAGCAGAGTGGGGTCCACCTGTTTTTTCGCGAGCAGACGAAGCGCCGGCTCGAAAGGACCGCAGCGCGAGCCGATGAGTTGGATCTCATCGACGACGATGGATGAAAAATTGACCGTCATATCGCCTTTATAAGTTGATTTAAGGACCAGCGTACCGCGCGGCCTCAGCGCCTTCCGTGCCAATTCGAAACCGGACGGAGATCCTGTCGCTTCAACGACCAGGTCATATCTCCAAGGTTGCACATCTTCTGCTTCGATCAAGTGAATTCCACGCCCGGCAAGTAAATCCTTCTGCACAGGGTGACGGGCAACGACTTTCAAGTCGCAGCCGGTTAAGACCAGAGTCTGCGCGATGAGCTGACCCAGCCGGCCTGCGCCGATGAGAAGAACCCTGTCCGTCGGGTGAATCTGCACCTGCTGCTGGATCTCGAGTGCCGCTGCGAGTGGTTCGGTAAACACAGCTGCCTCATCGGAGACTTCGTCGGGAACCCAATGCAAATTATCAAGGGGAAGGGTCGGTGTATTCTGCAAAAACCCCATTCCGGTTGATTATCCCCAGCACAGTCCGATTCTCACAATGAGTCGCTCGTCCGGAACGGCATTGCTCGCAGGACCCGCAGACTACATTAATTTCCCCTACAACGCGTTTACCCAACCATTCCGGGTCCGGAGAACTGATCACCTCGCCGACAAATTCATGCCCGGGGACTCCTGTATAGGGATAGTATCCCTTCACCATCTCGAGATCGGTGCCGCAGATCCCTGCCTTGCGAATTCTAATGACCGCCTCGCCAGGTTTTTCCGGTTGCGGGATTTCTTTCAAAGACAGCCGATTATTTTCAAGCCAGAGAGACTGCATAGAAATCTTATCGGGGTCCTTTACGCCCAAACTGCCGTTCCAACATGTCAACGGACAAATGGATCATGGTCGGCCGGCCATGCGGACAGGTGCGAGGAGACTGGCACGCTTCCAGATCGATCAGCAGCGCCCGTTGTTCATCCGTTGAAAGCACCTGACCAGCTTTGACCGCCAGCCGCTTGCAGACCCGTCCTGCAATTCGATGTTCGACTTCGTTTTGCAGGGGTGCCTCATCTTCCTCAAAATCCTCAACCAGAGCACGCAAGGCCGAGGCGGGGTCTGCTTGTCCGAATAAAACCGGTATGGCGCGGACCTGGAAATCGTTCATCCCGAATGGCTCCACCTGAAAACCGAAGTGCTGTAGGATGGGAAGTTGATTGTTCAACAGGCTGGTCTGAGCCGGAGTCAAGGTGACGACCACCGGTGAGAGCAACGCCTGGGAGGGGATGTTCTTTTGGTCGTGCTGAGCCATCAACTTCTCGAAAAGCACCCGCTCGTGCGCCGCGTGCTGGTCGATGAGATAAAGGCCATCCGGTCCTTCGGCGATCAAATAGGATGCCCCGATCTGCCCGATAAGCCGCAATAAAGGCAGGTTGGGTAAAGTCTCTTGACGCGATTCGATAGGCGAAGATTGAAGAGCAGCGGATTCAGTTGTTTCATTTCCAGCCGTTGAATGGGCAATGGACCAATCCAAGCCAGGCGTTGACGACCTGGCGCTCCCCCACAGGTTCTGCGCCGGCATCTGTGGCACTGGTGTGTACGCCAGCAAGGATCGGCGGATGGCACGCTGTACAAAACTGAAGACCCGGTCGGGATTCTTGAACCGAATTTCTGCCTTCTGGGGATGCACGTTGACATCCACTTCTTCCGGCGAGATCTCCAGGAACACAGCCGCCATGGGGTAACGCCCCACCATCAACAAGGTGTGATAAGCCTGCATCAAGGCCGTGGTCAGGGCAACATCCTGCACCCAGCGTCCATTGACAAAGAAAGTAATTTCTTTGCGGTTGGACCTCGTCAGCGACGTGGGGCTGATAAAACCCGAGAGCGTCAGCCCGTCGTCATTAAAACCAATTTCGAGCATTTGCCGGGCGGTCTCAACACCATAGAGCGACGCGAGGATGGCGCGCCGATCACCGTCGCCGGTGGTTTGAAGGGTGGGGGTTCCTTTATCAACGAGTCGGAAGCGCACCAACGGATAAGCCAGCGCGTAGCGCGTCAACAGGTTATCGATCACTCTTCTTTCGGTGGCATCCTGTTTCAGGAATTTCAAACGTGCCGGGACATTGAAAAACAAATCTTCCACCCGGACCACGGTCCCCGCCGGAGCTCCTGCTTTCTCAAGCTTGCCGGTACGTCCGCCCTCGACCTTGATTCGGGCACCCGCAGTTGCCTCCGGCGTACGGGAGGTCAGTGTCAGGCGAGAAACAGAACCAATGGCTGCCAGCGCCTCACCGCGAAATCCGAGTGTGGAAATGCGGAACAGGTCCGCCGCGGAGACCAGCTTGGAAGTGGCATGGCGTTCCACCGCGAGCGCAAGATCCGCTTCCGGGATGCCTGAGCCATCGTCACCCACTTCGATCAGTTTCCGCCCAGCCTCTTCGACCGTCACCGTGACGGCGCGCGCACCGGCATCCAGGGCGTTTTCCACCAATTCCTTAACCACCGAAGAAGGGCGTTCAACCACTTCGCCGGCGGCAATCTGGGAGGCAACCTCAGCAGGCAGGATGCGGATGGGCATGAAGTCATTATAACCCGAGACACAAGGTATAATCACGCCGTGAAATTCACGACCCTCTTCTTCGACCTCGACGACACCCTCTATCCTGCATCAAGCGGATTATGGGAAGCCATCCGCGACCGGATCAGCTTGTACATGGATGAAATCCTGCATATCCCCCGGGAGGAGATCCCCGGCTTGCGGCGAAAATACTTCGAAGAATATGGAACCGCACTGCGCGGATTGGAAGCCAATTACCCCATACGCCGCGAGGACTACCTGGCCTTTGTTCATGACCTGCCTCTGCGCGATTACATCAAACCCGACCCTGAGTTGAAAGCGGTTCTGAAGGGATTACCCGCACGCAAACTGATCTTCACCAACGCGGATGAGGCACACGCCCGGCGGGTGATGGAAGTTCTCGAGGTCACCCAGTTCTTTGATGGAATTGTGGACATCAACGACATGGAGCCGTATTGCAAACCCATGCCTGAGTCCTTCCAGCGCGCCATGCTTCGAGCGGATGAAACAAATCCCGGAAGCTGTGTGTTGATCGACGATATGTTGCGAAACACAACTGGAGCCGCCTCGGTCGGAATGCGTTCCATCCTTTTTGGAACAGACGGCCACCCGGCTGGCATGGATGCCACGCTGTTAATTTGGCGCGACCTTCCGAAAGTACTCGATGAATTAGAGAGCCGGATAGAATAATGCAAAATCCTGATAACATTTACCTGGTCCTTTGCATACTGGGAGCTATTCTCATCGGCTCAAATGTTTTAATGTACGGTATTGTTCGCGGCTCGAGAGGCATGAACTTCGACTGGTTCAAGGAATTTGGCAAAACCGCCCGCCAGCCGTGGTCAAAGGAAGACGACGGTTTGACGGAGTTGGCCAAGCAAGCCGATAAATTCCGTTCAGAAAAGAAAGGCGATGAAAACCCAGCAGAAAAGAACGGATAGGTTCTAACACATTTCTTACACGGGGGATGCACTGCATTCAGGTATTTTTAATCCCATTCTGGTATTCTTGTTTTCAACAAATTCTCGTTTTAGGTAATATGTGGAGGTAAAGTGAAAAAAGGTCTGGTTTATTTCCTGGTTGCAATCTTCGCTGTCATCCTGCTTGCAGGCGCATTTTCGGGAGGATTCCTCGTCGGGCATTATCTCCCCTTTAGCGATCTGACAGCTTCTTCCATTGGAGCACCTTCCCTGTTGGATGACTCCACAGTGACACCGTCCGGTGTGCAAGGCGACCCGGAATCCGCGACACCGCAGGATTTGGAAACCCTATTCAAGCCGTTCTGGGAAACCTGGGCCATCATCCATGCGCAGTTTGTGGACCAACCCGTGGACGATATGGCATTGATGCGCGGCGCGATTCGCGGCATGCTTGAAGCTTTGGGAGATGAACATACCAGCTACATGGATCCCCAGGAATTCACGGATGCCAATGCCGGGTTGGAAGGTTCCTATGAGGGCATCGGTGCTTATGTCGATACTGGCGGTGATTACCTGACCGTCACCAGTCCCATCCCCAGCTCCCCGGCTGAAAAAGCAGGATTAAAACCTGGAGATGAAATCATCGCGATCAACGGCGAAGACATGACCGGGATTAATCCCGAACTCGCACGGCGAAAAGTTCTTGGTCCGGCTGGAACTGTGGTCGTCCTGACCATCCGCCGTGAGGGGACTGAAGAACCGTTCGACGTCGAGATCACCCGTGACAAAATCACCATTGCCAGCGTGGAATCAAAAATGCTCGAAAACGAAATCGCTTATGTCAAACTTAATACCTTTGGAGACACGACCAGCCGGGACCTAAAAAACCAGCTTGGCGATCTAATGGACCAGAACCCGAAGGGGCTGATCCTTGACCTGCGTTACAACGGCGGAGGTTACCTTCAGACGGCAGTTGAAGTCACCTCGCAATTCATCTCCGATGGGGTCGTTCTTTTCGAGCAGTATGGCGACGGTCGAAAGGACAATTACGATGCCATCCCGGGCGGTTTGGCACTCGACATCCCCATGGTTGTTTTGATAAACAAGGGTTCCGCCTCTGCATCGGAAATCGTTGCGGGCGCACTGCAGGATACCGGTCGTGCCCAGTTGGTCGGTGAGACTTCCTACGGCAAGGGTTCGGTGCAGAACTGGATTCCGCTTGAAGATAATCAAGGCGCGGTACGTGTGACCATCGCAAAATGGCTGACCCCCGAAGGCCGCACCATCCACAAACTCGGGCTGACCCCTGATGTAGCCGTCGAATTGACCGACGAAGATGCGGCTGCTGAACGCGACCCTCAACTCGACAAGGCGATTGAATTGCTGTCGAAGTAAACAAGCAACCAGATTGATCATTTTCCGTATGAGTGATTAACGGAGGAAATAATATGTTCCTATTTGATCCAAACTATTTGATGTACATGCTGCCGGCATTGCTCGTCACCATGGTTGCGTCCTTCTATGTGAAAGCAGCCTACAACAAGTGGAGCAGGGTGCCTGCCCGAAGCGGCCTAACAGGCGCTCAGGCAGCCCAGCGATTAATCAATAACGGCGGCCTGTATGGTGTTGAAATCCGGGGGATCCAAGGGAAAATGACGGATCATTATGACCCTCGCAGCAAAGTGCTCGGTCTGTCTGAAGGGGTTGGCAACAGCAGCTCTGTGGCTGCCCTTGCCATTGCCGCGCATGAGCTCGGGCACGCCATGCAGGATGCCGAGGATTATTTTCCTCTCAAGCTGCGCTCGGCGCTCGTTCCTGCAGTCAATATCGGGTCAAATCTCGGCTGGTTCCTGATCATGATCGGCATCTTCCTGCAGATCTCACAATTGGCCTGGCTGGGAGTGTTTGCATTTGCGGCAGGCGCAGTCTTCGCGATTGCAACGCTGCCTGTCGAGTTTGACGCCTCCTCCCGCGCGAAACGACTTCTAGCCGACAGCGGGATCATCGCAGGTGAAGAAGAGCAGCGTGGTGTGAATGCTGTGCTCACCGCAGCCTCGCTGACCTATGTGGCGGCGCTGGTGACCGCCATTCTCCAATTGTTCTACTTCTCCGGTCTGGCGGGTGGTATTGGCCGGCGTAGGGATTGATCTTATCATTCCGCTATTACACGATAAAAGAAGACGGTTGACACCGTCTTCTTTTATAACTGACTTACCCTTATAATCCATCCTATGCGTAAGATTCTCATTTTGGTGATCGTTGTTCTTGCTGCTTCTCTTATCGCCTTTCAATTCAGCGAAATCCAATCCATCATCGAAACGCTTCAAAACGCGGATGTACGCTTTTTCCCGTTCGCCCTGGGACTGCAATTTGCCTGGTTCTTCGGCCTGGCAGCCGCATTCAGGTCGCTGTATCGCATTATGGGGATCAATGAAAAAATCCCTCACCTGGCCGGCGTGGCAGTCAGCGCAAATTTCATCAACGTCGTCGCTCCGACAGGGGGGATCGGGGGAATGGCTGTTTTCGTGGATGATGCGGATAAACGAGGTCATCCCCATGGACGCGTACTGGCAGTCACCGCATTGTATGTCTTCCTGGATTACATTTCGTTCCTGGTGGTCCTGGCGGCTGGTTTTGTCGTCCTGCTCCGGAGAAATATCGTAAGTTCGGGCGAGATCACCGCTTCCTTAATCCTGCTCACCCTGGTGACCTTTGTCGGCTGGCTTATCCTGACAGGAATACGTTCCCCGGAAAAATTCGGGCAAGTACTGGGTAATATTTTTCGAGGCGCTAACAACCTGCTCAGGCCAATCCTAAAGCGTGATTACCTGCACGAAGACCAAGCCCACTTGTTTGCCTCCGAGGTCGCTGACGGCCTGGCTGTGCTGCGCACTGAACACAAGGGACTCATCCGGCCCATGTTCTTTCTAATCGTTAACCGGCTAATCCAGATGGGCATCCTGGCGTTTTGCTTCCTCAGTTTTGATGTAGTGTTCACGCTTGGAACACTCGTCGCCGGGTATGCGATCGGCTACCTGTTCCTCATCGTCTCTCCCACCCCGTCAGGAATCGGGATCGTGGAGGGCGGTCTTCCGCTTGCCCTCACCTCCCTTCGGGTTCCATTTGAACAGGGATTGGTCGTTACGCTGGCTTACCGGGCTGTGACCTTTTGGCTGCCGCTTGGGTTGGGTGCCATTGCTTTCCGCTCTACAAACCGCAGGAAACCCAAGCAAGCTGACGTCAAACCTCCCGACTCGGAGAGACAAAATTAGTGAACACCGATAACTCTCAATCTTTAGCTCTGCTTAAGAAACTGGTCGAAACCGAATCGCCATCCCACGACAAATCAGCCGTGGATAAAGTGGGGCAAATCGTTGCCGAAGAATGCCGTCAGCTGGCAGGCCGAGATGGATGTGGTCAGTCAAGCCGAGGTTGGCAACCACCTCCTGGCACGATGGGGAAAAGGGACGAACGGAATCCTATTGCTCCACCACATGGACACAGTCTTCCCGCTCGGGACCATCGCGACCATGCCCTTTTATCAAAAGGACGATAAGACCTTCGGTCCCGGCGTCCTCGACATGAAGGGCGGGATCGTTGTCACTCTGTCGGCTATTCGCCAGCTTCGTGAGGAAAACCGGATGCCGGCACGCCCGGTTACGGCGCTTTTCACCTCCGACGAGGAAATCGGATCGGATTCCTCCCGGGTCTTGATAGAAACCCTGGCGCGCGAGTTTGCTCTGGTGCTGGTGCTCGAATCCGGTCTGGTGGACGGCGCATTGAAAGTGTGGCGAAAAGGCGTAGGGGAATACCATATCAAGGTGACGGGGCGCGCATCCCACGCCGGAGGCGCTCACGAAGAAGGTCGAAACGCCATCCAGGAGATGGCACACCAAGTTTTGGCGATCCAGGCGATGACAGATTACAGCAAAGGGACCACGCTCAACGTGGGCACGATAAAAGGAGGCACAGCCTCCAATGTGGTGCCGGCAGAATGTGAAGCGCTAGTGGATTATAGAGTCCTTGTTCCTGAAGAAGCCGATCGAGTCGATGCGGCCATGAATTCGTTGACACCCATCACGCCGGGGACCCGTCTCAAGGTGACCGGCGGATTGAACCGTCCATCCCATGCCGGATGACGCCACCATGAAAAAGACCTTCGAGAAAGCGCGGCAGATTGCCGCCGGTATCGGTATAACTCTCAAAGCCGGAGGCTCTGGCGGCGGCTCGGATGCGAACTTCGTCGCGCCGCTGGGCATTCCCGTCCTTGATGGACTCGGCACCTTTGGAGAAGGGTATCACTCCGAAAGAGAATACATTTTCACGGAGAGTCTTTACTCCCGGTCAAAGCTGATCGCTGAGCTCATCAGCCGCTGGTAAACTGCTTGTTCTCCCCTTTTCAATATCGAAAACCAGCTTACTCCATTTGCACCTTATAATCGGTGGATATGCTTCCTGCTTACATCGCAAACTGGCTCAAGCTTGCCCGACAGGATCGCCACTTACACCCCAACGTGGCGATTTACTACGTCACCGGGCAGTGCAACCTGAATTGCATGTATTGTGAAGATTTCGGCGCGCGGCGTAATTCAGCCAACGAGAACCCTCTCGCCATTGAACAGGCTAAACATATTCTGCAAGTCATCCGCACCGGCACGGATGCGCTCTTCCTGACGGGCGGAGAGCCGTTAACCCACCCGCATATTGGTGATTTGGTCTCCTTTGCAAAGCGTGAACTTCGATTCCGTGAAGTAACCCTCATCACCAATGGGTTGCTCCTGCCTGCACACGAGACTCTGCTCCCCTTGCTGGACCGGCTGATCGTCAGTCTGGATTCAACCGACCCGCAGGCCTGGTCCGGTATGATCGGTATGCCGGCAAGCTCTGCCGAAACCATTCTGAAGAATATTGAATCGACTTCCTTGCTTCAAAAAAAGAATGGATTTATCTTGGCGGTCAATACCGTCATCTCGCCTGAAAACCTGCCGAATGCAGAGGCTGTTTTGAATTTTTGCATGGAACACCAAATGCTGATTTCTTTTTCGCCCCAGTCGGTTAATAACTGGCCAAGATATGAACTGACCACTTCTTCCGAGTACCAGGCATTTATTTCGAGGCTGATCTCATTAAAAAAGAAAGGACTGCCCATCCTGGGCAGCCTCGCTTATTTAAAAACCCTTTCCCGTTTTGAGCCATATGACTGCTATCCCACGCTCGTCCCACGCATCTACCCCAACGGCGACCTGGCCTATCCCTGCCGGCCGCTCGAAAAAGGGAATAATGGTCAGGGAGGCAGGACTATTAATCTATTGGACTTCCTTGATTGGGAGGAAGCCTGGGAGTTGGCCAAACGAACCTATGGGCAACCGCCTCGAAATTGCCACAGCTGTTTTCAGCAATGTTATGCGGAACCATCGCTGATGCAATCTCGTCCTTTGACTTTGTTTTGGGAAACCCTTCGATATTCAGCCAGCCGTAAGGGTAAGCTGACCACTTACGCTCCTGGTTAAAATCAACTAATCAGGTGAGAGAAGTTCACTGTGATCGCTGGAGAGTGAATCCTTCAAATATTCCAAGGAGTCAATGGACGACTTGGCAACCATTTCAATGGCAGTTGTAAGCACAACGATTACTTTATTTGACATTATATTTCTCCTATTTGGATATTATTAGGTTAAATTATATCATCAATTTGAAAGTATTATTACATTTTGGCGTTACCAATCCACTTTTAACTGGTCAATAGATGAGTGAAAATTCCATTCAACCAATAATCATAGGCGGCGGCGTGGCGGGACTCACGGCTGCGCTGCATCTTGCCGAGCGAGGATTGAAGCCGCTCATTCTCGAGGCTGATCCACAGTTCATCGGCGGGAGGCTGGCAGGCAAAGATGAGATGGAGGTCAACGGATGGCGGTTCCCGCTGGAGCACGGCGTACATGGAATTTGGTCACCTTATCGCAATCTGCAATCCATGCTTGCCCGGCATAATCTGCGCCCGGTCTTCGTCCCTGCCCAGGAGGAGCTTTGGCTCTTCCGTGAAATGGGCGTTGTCCGATCGGCGCCGGTCGGCAGCGCCATCCGTCATAGCTGGTTCCCTGCGCCTTTGCATTACCTTCAACTTTTCCTCAATCCGCGCTTTCTATTGACCATCGACATCCGCGACTGGTTGAAGTTATTTCACGTCTGGTCGGTTCTCATCATGGCAGTCGGCATCGATCCCTTTGGAGAGAACCAACCGATGGAAGGAATGATGCTCGGTACCGCCATACGGAAGTGGTCACCGGCGCTGCGCGGCTTCTTCACCGGGCTGGCCCGCAACGGCCTCTCCACCCATGCCAATGAAATCCCCCTGGCAGGTTTCCTGGCTTTTTTGCGTTTCTACACCATCCTGCGGCGCGATGCCTGGGTGTTCTCCTACCTCCCCAACGATGGAGGCACTGAGGTATGCCTGCCTCTCTCCGCCAGGATTAGTGAACTAGGCGGTCAGATCAAGCTGGGGATAAAGGTGACCCGACTGGAAAAAAATGAAGATGGCTGGATTGTTTGGGCGGAGGAAAACGGACAGACGGCCAAGTTCACCTCCAGCCATGTGATCCTGGCAACCGACTCCCCCGCTGCTGCATCTATAATAAAGGGCAGCTTCCCTTCTGAAGCACAATCGCTGACTTTCCCGCGCGGAATGGCTAATGCGATTATCCGCGTTTGGTTCGACCGGCAGCCCAAGCCGGGGCCTGAAGCAGGCATCTTCACGGGTGACTTCATCCTTCATAATTTCTTCTGGCTCGACCGGATTTATTCCCCTTTCCGAGCGTGGAACAAGGCGACGGGTGGAAGCGTGATCGAGGCGCATGTTTACGGACCGCCCGAAGTATTGGAGCAGCCGGATGCGTTGCTCTTGACCAATGGCATCATGGATATTTATCTGGCCTATCCTGAATTACGCGGCCATCTGATCGCGCAACATCTGCAGCGCAATCCAGCCACCCACACCCTGCCCTCCCTCGGTCCGCGAGGCACACATCTGGGAGTCGAAACCCCCTGGGATGGTTTGTATTGCGCCGGTGATTGGGTGCGCGATCCTCTCCCCGCCTTTTTTCTCGAACGATCATGTGCGACAGGCATCAAAGCTGCGAACTCTGTTCTGATCTCTTTAAAGATGGATCCATGGGCTTTGGTGGATTATCTGCCTCCGGAATCCTTTGTAGGGTGGATTGAAAAAATGATGAGGCGCGGCCGGCAAAGGATCAGGAAACAAAAAAAGTAAGTTGCAGAAAAAAAATCACGTTGAAATCATAGCAAAAGATTTTTTATATGACTGCCTGGTGTGGCAGTTTTTTGTGTTAGAATATATGTTCTATGGAGAAAAATTGAGTCTTGCGCAGAATGAAAAGTAGGTATATATTATGAACTCTCCGCACGTTAGAGATTCAGACCATTTTTATAAAATAGACAGCTACGCGAAAGAGATTGCGGTAAAAATCTACTTTTTTAGTTTGCGTTCCCTGAACATCGTCCAGTGCCCCCAGATATGGGCAGGACAAGCGATTGAACTCTATATATAGGGTATCGTGCCGATCTAGTATTTTCCAAGTAAAGAGGTTGAAATGCTCCCGTTTGAACAAGGTGGTCTTGATTCCCTTTGCGGCCTTTACAGCATCGTCAACGCTGAGCGTGTGGTCAACAATACCAGCAACGACAATTCGCTGGTTCTGTTCAACGATATCATCTCCTATCTAAATAGAAAAAGACAATTGAGTGGAATTCTCGTCGAGGGGATGTATTTGAAGAACGTCAAGATCGTCCTTGAAAATGTCGTCAATGGACGTATCCCCTACCAGCGGCTTCCCTTTGCCGGTCGACCCAATCCTGATCTGGATGAATTCTGGAAAGAGATCCAACGTTTCCTTGAGGAAAAAACCCACCGGGCCGTCATCCTGAGCCTGTCCGGTGTTCACGATCATTTCACTGTCATCCGAAGCATCTCGGACAGGCAGATGCAGCTATTTGACTCCAATGCCTGGTACCGCATTAACCGCAACAACTGCACTACCACAAATCAAACCAAACGGCGCATACACGTTCTTTACCCTGCCCAAACATACTTCCTGGGTCGAAATTGATCCCGACTGAATAAAAAAATCGTTTCCATCCCCTTGGATAATAAATCGCCTCGGAACTTACCCGAGGCGATTTTCGTTACAGTTCGCGTTTATCTATGCCAAATTAATTTGGACGGCACATCCGCCCTTGCTAGTCTACTCCCCAAAAAGAACATCCACAGACATGCCAGCCCGCAGTTCCGCAGGCGGGTTGTCGAGGGCAATGACTGTACGGTAGACCACGTCGCCGCCGAGAGTCTCCGCCTGGGACGAGATCCTGATCACGCGGCCGCTGATTTCCTGCGATAAAGCATCCACGAACACGGTCACAGCCTGGCCGATGGTCACAGCAGGCACATCGCGTTCGCTCAAGTCCGTGGTCTCGACTTGCAAATTGGCAACGTCGCTTATCTCAACGAGAGCCTGCCCCGGAAGGATGTATTCGCCCGGGACCACATTCGTAGAAACGACCGTTCCAGAGAATGGAGCCAGCAGTCGGGAATTGGCCAGTCTGGTTTGAGCGGCGGTCAAATTATCTTTTGCCTGTTGCAGCATCGCGAGTTGTTTACCGGTGGCATCTTCGGGTACAGGCTCACCTTTTAGCGTCGCCAGATACCATTGCGCCTCCTGGTAGGCGGCCTGGGCTGCCGCCAGATTCGCCTCGGCGGTGGCAAAATCGTTATCGGAAGGTTTGCCCTTCGCCCAATTCAGGTTGGCTAAGGCTGCATTGTAGGCTCTCTGGGCGTTATAAAGGGTCGTTTCTGCAGCCGCCCGTTTCGGATCAGCCGTCGATAATTCAGTGACGTTTTGCCATGACGATTTAGCACGGTCCAATGCTTGTTCCGCCAGTGTCAATTGGGATTCATAATAATCAATATCCTTCTCGTCCGCCCGCCCTCGGTTGAGGGTATTGACTTTCTTCTGGGCATCTTCCGCCGCCTTTTCACCGGCAGCGACCGCCTGCTCGGCCGCTGCAATGGCAGCCTGGGAAGTCATCTCTCTCAGGGTTCGCTCAGCAGCGGCAATCTCAAGCTGAATGGCCGCATCGTCCAATTCGAGCAGGGTTTGACCGGCTTCGACACGATCACCTTCCTCCACCGGCACCGACTTGACGCTCCCGCCAAGGGTCAGCGCCAACCGGGCATTACTAGCAGGAACAATGATCCCGGAAGCAGTGACTCCCGAGCCGTTGCCAGCACTTCCAGTATTTGCCTCAGGCGTGGACGCATTGCCCTCGCTATCGAGCACGACGGTTGGTAACGCTTCCGATGAACCCACCGCGCTACAGGCGGATAAAATTAATGCCATGAAAAGAATAATCAAAACTCTCATACGATTCTCCTAAATTTTTCCATCTCCAGCGCCATTCTCAGCAATCAATCCATCACGCAGTGTGACCACACGGCGGGCGTATTTTATCACGCGAGGGTCATGGGTGGCGAACACAAAGGTAACGCCCGTCTCCTTGTTCAAGCGGGTCATGATCTCCATCACCTGTTCGCCGTTCTTGGTGTCCAGGTTTGCCGTCGGTTCATCCGCCAGGATCAGAGTCGGCTTGGTTGCCAGGGCACGGGCGATGGCCACGCGCTGCTGTTCGCCGCCGCTCAACTGGTCGGGGCGGTGACGGGCGCGGTCGGAGAGGTCCACCGCAGCCAAAAGTTCATCGATGCGTGCTTTTCGATCCGCTGGTTTTTGATGATCCAGCAGAAGAGGCATCTCGATATTCTCATAAGCGTTCAGCGTCGGGATGAGCGCAAAGAACTGGAAGATAAAGCCGATCGTCCCGCGGCGCATATCGGCGCGCTGGTTGCGATTTAAGCCGGTGACATCCTGCCCGTTGATGAATACTTTGCCGCTGGTGGGCTGATCGAGACATCCGATCATCTGCAGGAGGGTGGTCTTTCCGGAACCGGATGGACCGACCAGGGCAGTGAACTCTCCGTTTTCGATGGACAGGTTGACTCCGCGCAGGGCTTGAGTTTCAACCTTTCCAATTTTGTAAATTCGAGTTGCGTTTTCGACACGAGTGACTTCCATGATAACCTCCTTATTTTCCGCCGCGCAGTGCATCGACGGGTTCCATGTGAGCCGCCAGCCAGGCGGGATACAACGCGGCCAGCAGGGTGACCACCAGAGCTGTGATGGACAGGGTGACGGAATCGCTTAGAGTCGGGTAGGCGTAGATCCTATCCCGGAGCAGGGCGCCCGTTAATCCCATATCCCCAATATAAAAACCGACCGTCGCAAAATAGTAGACCAGCAAACCGCCCAAAATCAAGCCGATGATGATGCCGCCAATGGCAAGCAGGGTCGATTCGGCGAAGAACATGGCCATGATTCGACCGCTTTTCATGCCCATCGAGGCCAGAATGCCGATCTCCCGGGTGCGTTCAAAGACCGCCATGACCAGGGTGTTGACAATGACCGTGACCGTGATGGCAAGGACGATCAGGTAAAGCACCACCAGGTAGGAATTGGAATACTCTTCCAGCATCACCATTAACTGGTTGGCTTCCTTCCAGGTGACAATGGTGTATTTGTCTGTTTTCAAGGCAGCGGCTACGGTATCTGTCTGGTCGCGTTCTTTCAATAGGACATAAATCGCGCTGGCATGATTCTCAGCCTGGGTAATCGCCTGGGCTTTGGCGATTGGCAGAAAAACAACACCATCATCATAAGCGGGCGTTTGAATGGCATAGACGCCACGGACGGTAAACAGCTGTTCCACCACATCCCCATTGGCTGTATTGACCATCAGGTTGAGCGTATCGCCCGTTTCCAATTTAAGTTTCTCTGCCAGCCGAAGACCGATTAAAACACCTTCGCGGTCATCGGCAGCCGGAAAATCGCCGCTGACCATTCCATCCTTGAATTGAGAATAGGATCCAGAGGCTGTGTCGATGCCAACCACCCTGACGCCCGTGAACTCATCGCCCGAGGTGACAATACCGCTTGCATAAAGCCGGGGGGTTGCATAAACGACTTGCTCCAGAACCGCGATTTTGGCCGCCACTTCACCTGGGTTCTCGATCAAGTCCTCCCACTTAAGGCTGGTGCGGTCAGCCTCGTAGGTTTTCGTCCGCACCTGAAAATGCCCGCTCTCCAGCCTGATGGTAAGATCCAAAGAGTCTCGCATTTCACCCTGCAGAATGGCAGCCATTAAAAGAAGGCATGCCAGGCCCATCCCCAGCGCAAGGGAGGAGAACAAGGAACGGCGTTTGTTGCGTCCCACATCGCGAAATGCCATTTTAAAGAGTTGTATCATCGCCGCCTCCTATACATAATGCAGAGCTTCGGCCGGTTCCCGGCGGGATGCCTCATGAGCCGGGTAGAGGGAAGCCAACACTGAGATTATCAAGATGGGCAGCGCACGGCCGGTCAGGTTTTCCAACCCAAGTGTCGGGTACACCCGCTCATTGATCAACGCCGCGTATTCCGTGACCGTTGAGAAGGCAGTGAAGTCAAACCCGACAACTCCCATGAGACCGTTCAGGGCGATTCCTGTGACAATGCCAGCAATTAAACCCACTACCCCCATCATCACTCCTTCCAGAATGAACAACAGAGAGATCTGACGGGGCTTGAGCCCCATCGCGCCCATAAGCCCGATCTCGCGGGTGCGCTCGTAGACTGCCATCATCAACAAATTCATGATCCCGATGCCGGCCACCAGGATGATGATAAATCCAAAGATATCCATCGCTTTGCCCTTGGTGGCAAGTGCAGCCTTCAGCTCAGGGAAATTGGTCTCCCAGGAGGCAACCTCATAACCAGGTATGGACTTTTCCAGTTTAGCGATCACGACTGCCTCTTCGCCAAGTCTTTCCAACGTCACCACCACTTCGGTGGATTGGTCAGGCATCCCATAAAGGTCCTGCGCTTCTTTGATGGACATGAAAACGCTGCGCTTTTCGATCTCGCCCATGCCGAGGTCGTAAATACCCACCACGGTCACGGTGCGCTGGCGCATCTGTTCGTGCGCGGATCGCCCAGCCAGGGTGAAGTGGTCCCCCACTTCCACACCCATCGCGGAGGCCAATCCCTGTCCGATCAGGACGCTGTCCAAATCATCGGCCTGGAGATAACGCCCGGAGGTGATGTTCTGGGCCGGAAGGCTGACCGGCAGCTCGGCTTCGGGTTCGATCCCGGTGATGCTGACAGGAAATGCTCCCTCGCGGGTGGTTGCCAGGCCACCGGTATTGATGCGGCGCGAGGCAGCGACAACATTGGGAATCTCGAGAGCGGCATCCACAGCCGCTTGATCATTTGCCAAGGGGAGCAGCGGCGTCTTGCTTGAATTCTCTGAGAAGCCCTCAGCGTGGATCTGGATATTGCCACCCAGGAACTTGATGGCATTCCCATAAATGGCGTTATTGAATCCGGCGACAAATGCGTCGTAGAACATCATCATCCACAAGGACATGGCGATGGCAATTACGACGATGACTGTTCGGCGACGGTGCCGCCAGATGTTGCGCCAGGCTAGGCGCAGGTATAGCATCATAGTTGCTCCTTTCGAAAAACTCTAAATGCTGGCGTAAATCCCGCACCAACCTTGTTAATCACGTTCATTCAATCCACCTGCGAATTGACTCGGAATCCATCAATTGTATTGAACCTTTCCTGGCGCCCAGGATGCGTTCCAATGCATCGGCATTCGCGGCGACCGCGTCATTCAGGATCCGAAATCTTTCTTCAGGTTCTAATGAGATGGTTCCCATCTCATGACCAAGGATGATTTCACCAAACTTGTTGCCCAGTCCATTTATGGCTTGCAGGACAATCTCCATCGCCTGTTCCGGGTAAGCCGTGGACAAGGCTCCTTCCTTAACGCCTTCCTTGATCACCGGAATAAAAGAAGGCGCAAAACGCTTGAGCAGCCGATTGAACATTTTCTCCCGCAATATGGCATTATCGTCGGAGTACCAGACCCGAAGGATCGCCAGGAGGTAATCCTTCTGTGCCACCTTCCATTGCACGGCCGTGCTGAAATATTTCTGCAGTTTCTCGAGCGCGGAAAGATTTTGATCCTGCAAAATCGGAGAAACGGCTTTTTCAGCGTCATCCGCAAACCGATCGATCAGGGCTTCCAATAAGGCGGGTTTTGATTCAAAGTAATGATAGAAGGCGCCTTTGGAGATTTTCAAGGCAGCGATGATATCCTGAATGGACATTTGCTCATAACCCTTGGTGTAGACCAGGGTCTGGGCGGCATCCAGGATTTCATTTCGGCGGGAAGCGTAGTCTTCTTCTTTGACTTTTCTAGCCATTTTTAAATCTTTTATAAACCGCCAGTCGGTTTATTTTCAACCAGATTATAGAACTTTGGCAATGAGAAGTCAATATGACTATCTTCTTAATCGACCCTATCTTATCTTGAGTGTGTTGATGGTTATAATATCCCCATGTTCCTTGAATCCTTGCTTGTACACTGGCGCAGCGATCCGGACACCGCCCCCAACTTCCCCACCTGGAGGACGACCCCTGCCCGTCCCGCGAAGGTTCAAGCATTTCCAGTTGACTTCCCCGCCGCGATTGCTGGAGGGCTTGCCTCGCGAGGAATCACCTCCCTGTACAGCCATCAAGGTGAGGCGTGGACGCATGCCCGATTGGGAGAAAACATCGTGCTTGCGACCGGCACCGCCAGCGGGAAGACACTTGGCTACAACCTGCCTGTGGTGGCGTCTCTGCTCGAACACCCTGACGCCAAAGCGCTCTACCTCTTCCCGACCAAAGCGCTCACCCAGGACCAGCTTTCCGCGCTGGAAGGATTGCTTTTTGCAACTCAAAAAGAAGGTCTGTCAAATTCCGCCTTAAAGCCAGCGATTTACGACGGCGATACGCCATCGTCCCAACGGGCAGTCATCCGAAAAAACTCACGCATCATCTTCACCAACCCCGACATGCTGCACACCGGCATCCTGCCGCATCACACCAACTGGGCGGATTTCCTGCGCAACCTGCGCTTCGTGGTCATCGACGAGATGCATTCCTACCGTGGAGTCTTTGGCTCGCACGTCGCAAACGTCATCCGCCGGCTCAAACGGGTGGCGGGTTATTACGGAGCCCAGCCGCAATTCATTCTAACCTCCGCCACGATCGGCAACCCTGCGGAATTGGGTGAGCGGCTGATCGAAGCACCTGTCACGCTGGTAGACGAAGACGGCTCGGGGCGTGGTGAGCGGCATTTCCTCATCTACAATCCTCCGATCGTGGACGCAGCATTGGGATTGAGGAAAAGCTCGGTGCAGGAAAGCGTCCGCCTGGCGCTGGATTTACTTCAAAACAACCTTCAGAGCGTGGTCTTCGCACGCTCCCGGCGCAGCGTAGAGATCTTGCTCAAGTATTTGCAGGATACTCCCTCACCCCCATCCCCTCTCCCTTCGGGAGAAGGGCGCAGGAGTGAGGGAGTCCGAGGCTATCGCTCCGGCTATCTCCCCCGTCAACGTCGCGAGATCGAGAAGGGACTGCGCGACGGGTCGGTAAAAATGGTCGTCGCCACCAATGCCCTCGAACTGGGAATCGATATCGGCGGGTTAGGCGCGGCGCTTCTGGTCGGGTATCCGGGGACCATCGCCAGCACGATCCAACAAGCGGGTCGCGCGGGGCGAGGAGATGATCCCGCCCTCGCTGTATTGGTTGCGACTGCCAGTCCCCTCGATCAGTTCCTGGCTCATCATCCCGAATATTTCTTTGCGCGCTCGCCGGAGCAGGCGCTGATCAACCCGGACCACCTGCTCATTCTGCTCAACCACCTGCGCTGTGCCATGTTCGAGCTTCCGTTTCGAAAAGACGCGGTCTTCGGCGGGCAGCCGGTGGAAGAATATCTCGATTTTCTGGTATCCAACCAGGAGTCGCACCTTTCAAACGACCAGTATTTCTGGATGGCGGACGCCTACCCGGCAGCTGGGGTTTCGCTGCGCTCGGCGTCACCGGCCAACATCGTCCTTCACGCAGACCAGGGAGGGGAATCCACGACCATCGGTGAGATCGACCTCGAGTCCGCACCCTGGATGGTGCACCCGCACGCCGTGTATTTGCACGAGGGACAGCAATATTTTGTTCAGGATTTGGATTTCGAGCGCCACAACGCCACGCTGATCCCCGTGGCTTTGGATTACTACACCGAGCCACTGCGCGAGACGGATGTCAGCCTGATAAATCTTCTGGAGGATAAAGAAACCCCCGTCGCAACAAAAGCCTATGGTGAATTGCAGGTCACCACGCAGGTGAAGGGTTTCCGCAAACGGATGTGGCTCTCGGGAGACAACATTGGCGAGGAACCGCTGGACCTGCCGCCAACGGAGCTGCAAACCACCGGGTTCTGGATCGCCATTTCAGAGCAGACGGTCTCGAAACTCGCCAAGGACGGCTTGTGGACCAACGCGCCCAACGACTACGGACCCGAGTGGCCAAAAATCCGTGACCGAATCCGCGCCCGGGACGGCTACCGCTGCCAGGTCTGTGGAATTCCCGAGAGCGGCGGACGTACGCATGATGTTCACCACAAGATTCCCTTCCGCCAATTCCGTGATGAAGGTGGCCGCATCCTGCCCGAGCGTGCCAACCGTCCTGACAACCTCGTCACGTTATGCCCGGAGTGCCACAAGAAGGCGGAGCAGAACGTCCGCATGCGCAGCGGATTGGCCGGACTGGCGACCGTGTTGGGGCAATTGGCTCCACTCTACCTGATGTGCGACTCAGGCGACCTGGGCATGCACTTCGATCCGCAGGCTGGATTTGCAGATGGCCTACCTGCAGTCGTCCTGTTCGACCAGGTGCCGGCCGGAATCGGCTTCAGCCAGAAATTGTTCGAGATGCACTCGGAGCTGCTTGTCCGCTCGCTGGAACTGGTCACAGAATGTCCCTGCGAGGACGGCTGCCCATCCTGCGTGGGTCCCGCCGGCGAGAACGGTGTGGGTGGGAAGCAGGAGACGGTCGCGATCTTGAAAGAGCTGGTACGGCAAAGCTAAAAGAAATAAATTTTGGAATGCAGTCTGTAATTCCAACATGCGATAAAATTCCCCCATGTCCAAACCCACCCTGGCCGACAAGCTCAAATCGCTGGGCGTCAAGGTCGGTACGTCCGAGATCAAACCTCCTCCGACCAAGCCTGCCGGGATGGATTCGCTTGAATCCGCTCTGGACGGCCATTGGGTGGATACCCCCCTCGGCAGAGCGCTGGTCCACGAGGCGCATTACCCGCTCGAGTACCGGCACGGAATCGCACCGCTGTTCGCCCCCGCTCCCCTGCACAATCTCGCCAACTGGGCAAGTGACGCCCGCCTGCGCGACATGCCGCTGGGGAAGCTGGCATTCCTCGACACAGAGACCAGCGGACTTGCCGGAGGGACGGGGACCTATGCTTTCCTGGTGGGAATCGGGCGCTTCGAAAAAACTGGCTCTGGAGAGGACTTCCACCTCGCGCAGTTTTTTATGCGTGACCCGGCAGAGGAGCCGGCGCTTCTCGCGGCAATTGAACACTTTCTCGCACCTTGCTCCGCATTGGTGACCTTCAACGGCAAAGCCTTTGACGCTCCGCTGCTCGCCACCCGCTATCGCCTGCACCAGATGCCCGTCCCTTTCGCAGATTTCTCCCACATCGACCTACTGCCGCTCGCCCGCCGGCTGTGGCGCGACCAACTCCCCTCCCGCGCGTTGAAGTATCTCGAGGAGAACGTACTCTCTGCCCCGCGCACGGTGGAGGAAGTCCCCGGCTACGAGATCCCCTATCTGTACTTCGACTTCCTGCGAACCGGCGACCCGCTCCCCCTCAAGGGTGTGTTCTACCACAACGACATGGATGTGGTCGCCATGACCGCGCTCTTCAGCCACATGGCGGGGCTGCTGGCCGACCCGCACTCGCACGATCACGAGTACGGCCTAGACGTGGTCGCTCTCGCCAAGCTGTTCGAAGACATGGGCATGTGGGATGACGCTGCCCGACTGTATGAGCGCGGGCTGGAGATCGGCTTGCCAGAGGACGGATTCTGGGAGGCGGCGAGGCGCTTGTCCTTGCTCCAGCGCCGGCGCGGAGACATGGACTCTGCCCTGCGCCTGTGGGAAAAGGCCGCCGCCGAGGGTCACATCTATGCCCATGTGGAGTTGAGCAAACACTACGAGCACCGCGTCAAGGACCCGAAGATGGCCCTGCGCTGGGCGAAGTCCGCGCACAAGCTGGCGCAGGCACCAAGTCTACCCATCTATGAGCGCAAGCACTGGGAGGAGGATCTCACCAAGCGCATCGAGCGTCTGGAGGGCAAGGTCCGTGCAAAGGGAGGGAACAGGAAAAAATAACGGAGCCTGACAGCTCCGCTTGAATTTAGCCAAAAATGTTATTATGTTTAAATACCAACCGGTACCAATCAAGTTGGCTTGGGCGAATTGCTTGAAAAGGATCAAATGGACACACATTCGAGAGTGAATAACATTCAGGGGTTTTTGGATCGCCTCACCCGAAAATGGTGGTTGTACATCCTGTTCCTGCTGCTGTTCTTTCTACCCAGTTATGCCGAGAGAAGTTACGACCCCCGCCAGTCGTCCGACCTGGTCGGGGAAGTGCTTTCGAACCCAATCATTAATACTTTTCCGATCCTGGGTCCGATTGCCAAGCTGATCCCGGTTATTTTGATCGCAGCGCTTTTCATTTCGGGTAATAAAGCGAGATGGCTCTTCAATACTTACATTGCGATTTTGTATCTCGCCATCGCCCTATTCCAGAACTCAGCTATCACAGAGAGCCATGGACTCGTCGTCCTTACCGGAAACTTGATGCTCATCCTGGTCGTATCACTCGCCTGGATGTGGGAGGTCGCTGCTGAAAGGAATGATTTCTCACCTCGCAAAATTCCTTTATGGCAATGGTGGGTAGCGCCTGTGATGCTATTACCCTTCCTGGCTCCCGTCAACTCGACCTCCCTATCCCCTGATTTTAATCTGGCAGGAATGTTGACCAATTCATCTGGATTGACCTATTGCTTTATGACTCCGGTTATTCTGGCTGTGCTGTCCCTGTTCCACCCAACTGTAAACCTGCCCGTGCTCAGGGTTTCGAGTTTCGTTGGAATACTGTTCGGTGCAATCAACATGCTCATGTGGTTTGTCATGGAACCTCTGGGATGGTGGATGGGTGTCCTGCACATCCCTTTAGTTGTTCTATCAATATATACATTTGTGCTCTCCCTTCGGATTAACAAAAGAGAATCATCTCTTGACATAGACGGCACGACCTAACAAAAATGCAAGGATAAGTTATCTTAATCTTATCGGCTTGCCTTTGGGCTGGAAAACTCATTATATTGATAGAAATGAAGAACGTCCCGAGGGGCGTTTTTCTTGTTTTATCAGGCAAGGCACAATTTCACCTAAGGAGGTACCATGCAAAACAAGTTTGCAGTCATCTTTGGGGGGGCCATCGCAGGGACGCTGCTCTTTCTTATACGCCTTTGCGTTGACTTACATGTCCGTGCTGGTCTACCAGGCCGGTCAGGTCAAGCCAGACAAGGCGATCGAATTCTCGAGCGGACTCGTCTATGTTGCCACGACCATCGGCGGTTTGGTCTCGGCGCTGGTCATAGCAAGATTGGCTGTCACCAGACCCGGAAAGAATCCCGCGGTCATGCGGTTCGCCGCCAATGAAGCCGGGGAGCCCAACATTTGGGTCACCCGCCTGGCAATCGCCTACCTTGTCATCTGGCTGGTGGTCGGTTTGATTTCACTGGTGATTGGTGTGATGGTGTATCCCAACGTCAGCCAACCCCTGAACGACGTCGGCACCACGTGGCTCGGTCTGGCAGTAGCCTCAGGGTATGCCTATTTCGGCATTAAGCCGGAAGGGTGATCCGAAAACCGTATTGACTATTGAGTTACGTGTAAAGAAGTCACTACACCTCGCACAAAGAGAATCCGCTGAAGAAATCCTATCAGCGGTTTTTCATTTCCCTAATTCCAAAACAAATGTATTCCGTTGAAAAAAATGGTCATTTAGTATATTGGATTTTTCAGTATCAGGATGTATAATATCCAAATTATCCATAAATCTAGATATTTAAGGAAACATTATGAAAGTTTTTATATTTTTATCTCTTTGCTCAATTCTAATTGCTGCCTGTGGAACATCCGCCCCGGTAGCAATAACAGGTACCGAGACTCCTGTTTCTTCGACCGCATCCTCCGTTGAATTACCAACGCTCGCCCCGAGCGCAACACCGTATGATCCAGTATCACCTTCCCCCACGCCTTCGTCGACACCGGTTGATTCGGCCACTGCCCCCACCCCCACCGCCATGCCGGCTCAGGACTGCATCGACAAGGCAGCCTTCTCCGCAGATGTTACCATCCCAGATGGCATGGTCCTCAAGATGGGAGAGTCGTTCACCAAAACATGGCGTATCCGCAATGAAGGCACATGCACATGGACAGGATACGAGCTGGTCTATGCCGGAGGCGATGCTTTGAATGGAGCCATGTCCAACCCCATGCAGGGGATAAAGCCGGGAGAATACGGGAATATCTCCGTCGAACTAAAAGCCCCGCAACGCGCCGGCGGTCTCATCGGTTACTGGCTTATTAAAAATACTGCCGGCAAGACCTTTGGCGTGGGAGCAGAAGGCGACGGTCTACTGTGGGTGCAGATCACCGTGGCCTCCCCACTGCCCTCTGGTGCAACACCGGTCGCCGCAGGCACTACACCAGTGACGACCGGCTCTAGCCCGGTATCTGCAGTACCGACTTCGGTGCCTGCCTCAACAACGCAGGCGAGCCCAGCGGACTGCGGTTATACCCGAAATGTCGACTACGAATACCAGATCGTGGACCTGATTAATAATTTCCGTGCGCAGAATGGACTGGGGACGTTGACCCCGGATGATCGCCTGAATGCTGCGGCGAGTAAACACAGCTTGGATATGGCCTGCAACGCTATCATTTCACACACAGGGACCGATGGAACCACCTGGTACGATCGTGTGGCAGCTCAGGGATTCGCCAATTACAATTCCGCCCGTGAAAATATCTATGTTGGCAACCCTGCTTTTGGCGGGGATGCCCAGGGTGCCTTCACCTGGTGGTTGAATAGCGAGATCCACCGCAAGACCCTGATGAACCCGGATGCTAAACTGATTGGCGTCGCCTACATTTACTCGGATGCCAGCGCTTACGGAGGCAATTACACAACGGTTTTCGCGCGGCCCTAGATCACTGAAATCCAATTTACACAAGTTGAATAATGATATACAAGCGGAGCCGCATGGCTCCGCTTGTTTTTTGGTCGGAATTGCTGTATAGTTTTCTTAGTGAAATTTTCCACACACAATAACCAAAAAAAGGAGCCAGCTATGAACACGAAGAACCTTGTCATCGCCAGCCTGATTGGCGGTCTCATCTCCATTATCCTTTCGAATGTTCCTATTATTAATTTTGTAAATTGTGTGTTGTGTGCAGGCTTCTGGCTTGGACCTCTGTTCGCCGTCTGGTTTTACAAACGGCAATCAGGAAGCGTCACCCTTGGGCAAGGAGCAGGAATCGGAGCTTTGGCCGGGGTCTGGGCGGGAGCGTTTGGCATTTTCCTGGCTCTTTTCAACCTGGCAGGATTTGCGTCCATGATGCAAACCTATGCCCAGTTCATGCCTCCGGATGCGGTGGACATGGACCCGTCCCTGTTCGGCGCCATGGGTTGGTTGTTCAACTTCCTCGGTGTGGGATTTGACATCGTGGTAGGGACCATCGGCGGGCTGGTCGGCGGCGCGATCTGGAAGGATAAGACGCCGGTTGCCCCTGCCCCTCCCCCCGCACCGGTTGGCTAAACATCCACCCCGGTTGCTTGGTTCAAGAATAGCTGCCTTCCAAATTTGCGGATGGCTGTGTTAGCTTTCTTCGTCTCGGTGCGGAGAATGGTCAACTGTTGAAAAAAAATGGTGAAAGGCCGCTCATGAATATCGCGCTATGGGTCGTCCAGGCGATTTTAGCCATCAAACTCATCACCGCTGCGTTCTCGCACGGGATTCCGCAATCCAAACCGACCATGCAGCAAGCCATCGATAAAATGGGAACAGGCGCCCGTATCTGGCATATCCTGGTCGCCATCCTTTCCATCGGGGCGGCAGCAGGTTTGATCCTGCCTGGTCTTTTGGGACTCCAGCCGCTGATCACAGTAGGGGCCGCTTTGCTTGCCGCCCTTATGATGCTTGCTTCTATTTATTTCCATGTTAAATTCAGGGAAAAACCGAATGTCTTTGTGAGTATCGTCCTGCTGGCATTCGCCGTCTTCGTCGCTTACGGGCGGCTGGTTCTGGCACCCTTTAAATAAAATCAGTCCATGCTGCGAGTCACTCCGCTCGATGACGTCACCCGCTTCGACGCCGCACTGTCCGTGGCAGGTTGGGGATATTACTGGACTACTTTTTACTCCATTGACGGCTTGCTCATCGATTCAGGCTGTGCTCACACCGCTCAGAGTCTGAAGGAGTATCTCCGCGGCGGGAAAATCACCAGCATTTTCAACTCGCATACACATGAAGACCATATCGGTGCCAATGGGGTCCTGCAGCGTTCCGATAGGGAATTAAAGATACTCGCGCACCCTTTGGCGTTGCCCGTGCTGGAAAATCCTCGTGAACGTCAACATCTCCAACTTTACCGGCAAATCTTCTGGGGATGGCCGGCCCCTTCTCACGCTGAGGCGGTAAATGACGGTCAAATGATATCCACGGCGAGGTTCCGTTTTCAGGTGATCTACACACCCGGGCACAGCCCAGACCACCTCTGTCTTTACGAGCCTGACAAAGGTTGGCTGTTTACAGGTGACCTGTTCGTGGGAGGCCGGGACCGGGGCGTCGTTTCGGGCTGTGATATCTGGCAGATGATCGCCTCTTTGAAAAAGGTCGCCGCGCTGCCTCTTACCTGCATGTTCCCCGGCTCCGCACGTGTGAGAGATAATCCTCATCAAGATCTTTCCGCGCGAATAAACTACCTCGAGGAAACAGGAGGCAGGGTGCTGGACTTGCATCGAAAAGACCTGAGTGTTGATGCCATTGCGCGGGAGGTGTTTGGCGGTACTATGCTGATCGAATTCATCACACGGGGACATTTTTCCCGCCGCAATCTGGTACTGTCATACTTGAATTTACTTAATGCTGAGGAAGTTCCAAAATGAAAGGAAATATCCGTCCGCGTGAAGTGAAAGAAACCGTTGATTCCATCCAGTCGCATGAAACCTGGGCTGCCCTGGAATAAGGTTTTTTTCATAGACCATGCTCCCCTCGTCCGGTGTTATCCAATATCTTGATCATGTCTCTCCCGAGATCAGGGACATCGTATTGGAATTGCGCAACCTGATCACGTCGGTTGCTCCAGATGCGGCGGAAGTCCGACACTCGAAGGGCTTCAGCTATTTCCACGACCAACGCGGAGGCACGGTCAGCGCCGGCATCTGCCAGATCATTATTTTTGAGGATCATGTCCATCTGGCATTCATCCACGGAGCATTCCTGCCCGACCCCCTGGGTTTATTGGTTGGCGATGCCAAGTATAAGAAATATATCCGCATCACATCCTATGATGAAGCACCCTGGGACTATTTGAAATCGATGATCGCAAAATCGTCCAATTTCGATCCCCGCTCGATCACCTTGAGCGAATCGGAACCATAGGCTATGATGCAACCTTCTGCCATATCCCGCATCTAATCAAAAACGAATAGTGGAGTAATCCTAATGTCCAAGAAACCATCGAAAAAACAACAAAACTCATCCCCTGCGTGGCTCATGTGGGCGGTAATCGGCGGAGTTGCATTGATTGTGATTGCAGTCGCATCCGTGTTGCTCATAAATCAGCAGTCGGCATCGGTCAAGGCTCTCCCCGCGGAGGTCAGCGTTGATGAGGCTTACGAGATGTACAACGAGGGAGCTTTCCTGCTTGACGTTCGCACCCAGGAAGAATGGGATGAATACCACGCCCCCGGCACCACCCTCATCCCACTCGATCAGCTGCCCAACCGGCTGGCGGAGGTTCCGACCGACCAGACCATTGTCGTGGTCTGCCGCTCAGGCAATCGAAGTCAACAGGGCCGCGACATCCTTAAACAGGCAGGCTACGAACAGGTCACCAGCATGGCCGGCGGGTTGAAAACCTGGCAGGCGCAGGGATATCCCGTTACCACCGGTCCATAAATTACCGAATCAAATCCTCCTCGCCTCGAGAACCTTGACGCCCTCGAGGCGATCGTTTATACTCTTATTGAAAATGATTTTCATTATCAGATAAGCGATGGATTCCGAACTCTGTCTTACCCGCTTGAAGGAAAATGGCTACCGCCTGACCGACGCACGTAAAGCCGTCGTTGAGATTGTCGCTGCCACGACCCATGCCCTTACGCCTGTGGAAGTTTTCGACCGGGCGCGCAAGTCCTGCCCCGGAATGGGACTGGTCACCGTCTACCGGACGCTGGAGAAACTCGAGGAGCTGGGGCTGATCCAGCGTGTCCACCAGATGCACGGCTGCCAGGCATTCATCACCAGCGGAAACGGCCATGAACATTTGTTGTTGTGCACGAATTGCGGCTCAACTATGCGTTTCAGCGGTGACCAGCTCGATCGCCTGATCGGTTCCATCTCACGGCAATCCGGTTACACCATCAAGGAACACTGGCTGCAGTTATTTGGTTTGTGCAAAAAATGCCAGGGATCGGTGAAGAAGTGAAAAAGACTTTCGCCCCGCTTTTTTTGGGAATACTGCTATTGGCAGGCTGCAGCCCCATAGCGACTTCCACCCTCAAACCTGAAATCGGAACGCCACTTGTGTTGGCCAGCACCAGCTTTCTGGCTGACATCGCCCAGAACGTTGCCGGGGATCGTCTGGTCGTTGATACCCTCCTACCGTTGGGTGTGGACCCGCACACCTTTCAGCCCAGGCCGGCAGATGCCGCCAAAGTTGCCGCGAGCACCGTGCTCATCCTGAATGGGGCGGAGTATGAGCACTTCATCGAGCCGTTGCTCGAAAATGCAGGCGGCGAGCGGCTGGTGATCGAGGCTTCCTCCGGGTTGACTCCGCGCCCCTCCGCGGATGACCTTGAGCACGAAGCCGGCGATCCGCATTTCTGGCTCGACCCGAACCTGGTCATCACCTACGTGGAAAATATCCGCGATGGGCTGATCACAGCCGACCCAGACGGGACGGACATTTACAGGGCAAATGCTGAATCCTATATCGCGCAACTGAAGGATCTCGACGCCTGGATAAAATCGCAAGTGGAAACCGTACCCTCCGAAAAACGCTTTCTCGTCACCAATCACGAGAACCTGGGGTATTTTGCCGACCGGTATGGATTCTCCCTCATCGGAGCGGTCATCCCCAGCTTGAGCAGCGAGGCCTCCCCCTCCGCGCAGGAAATGGCGGCGCTGGTGGATCAAATTAATGCCAGCAGCGCAACTGCCATTTTTCTTGACGCCTCTGACAACCCCTCCCTCGCGGAGCAAATTGCCAGGGAGGCCGGCGTGGAGGTGATCACCGGACTGCACCTTGAATCACTGACGGCTGCAGGCGAATCGGCACCGACCTACATCGATATGATGAAGTTCAACACAGAACTCATTGTCACAAATATCAAAGAATGAGGATATCCTTCGCTATAATCCCAGCATTACTGATTGACAGGAAATGACGCACACCCCGCATCGATTGGAAGTCATTAGCATCAGCATCGGCTACGGCGACAAGGTCGTCCTGAGAGATGTATCCTTCCAGATTCCCCACGGCGCACGTGTGGCAGTGGTCGGCCCCAACGGCGCGGGAAAATCCACGTTGTTCAAGGGATTGGTCGGCTTATTGCCTCTAAAGTCCGGACGGATCCTCATCCATGGGTTGGACCTTGGCATGCACCACGATTGCGTCGCCTACGTGCCTCAACGCGAGGAGGTGGATTGGAAATTCCCGGTCACCGTCGCGGACGTGGTCATGATGGGGCGTTACGGCAAACTGGGGTGGTTAAGAAAGCCCTCGAAAGCAGACCAGGATGTGGTGCGCGAATCGCTCATTCAATTGGGAATTTCAGACCTGGGGAAAAAATCCATCGGTGAGCTCTCTGGAGGACAACAGCAGCGTGTCTTCCTGGCGCGGGCTGTCGCCCAGGAACCGCACATCCTGTTGATGGATGAGCCTTTCACCGGGGTGGATATCACCACGCAGGAAACCACGTTGAACCTGCTCGACACGTTACGCGAGCGCTCGGTGACGGCCATCATCTCCACCCACGACCTGAACCTGGCAGCCAGCCGCTTCGATTACATCCTGCTGCTTAATAAACGCGTGATCGCATTCGGTCCGCCGGACGAAGTGATGCGGCAGGAAAATCTCTCCCAGGCCTTTGGCAACTCGTTATTGGTCATGGAAAACGGAGCCATGCTGGTGGACGAATGCTGCCCGCCCGGCGAGGATCACCCGTACGAGCAACCCACCGACGAGGCACATCATGATTGAGTGGCTGCTCGAACCATTGACTTACGGATTCATGCAGCGCGGACTGGCCGCCTCGGTGATGGTGGGAATCCTGTGTGCGGTGATGGGCACCTACGTCGTCCTGCGCGGGATGGCTTTTTTGGGGGATGCCATCGCACACGCCATCCTGCCGGGAATCGCCATCGCCTATATCCTGGACGGCAGTCTGCTCATTGGCGCCATCGCAGCCGCCGGCGCGGTCGCGCTGGGCATCGGTTATATCTCGCGCGGCGGCAACCTGAAGGAGGATACGGCCATCGGCATCCTGTTTGCAGCAGCGCTCTCATTGGGCGTGGCGCTCATCAGCACCATGCAGACTTACGCGGTGGATCTGAGCCACATCCTTTTCGGCAATATTCTGGGGGTCAGCGCCAATGACCTGTGGCTGACGGCGATCCTCGGGGCGGGAATCCTGCTCACCGTTGGATTGTTGTACAAGCAGTTCCTGGTGATCTCCTTCGACCCGGTGTTGGCGGCCACCCTGCGCCTGCCCGCGGAATTGCTGCGGTACGTGATGCTCCTGCTGCTAGCGCTGACCGTGGTCGTATCGCTCCAGACGGTGGGCGTGGGACTCTCGTCCGCGATGCTGGTCACCCCAGCAGCAACGGCCTACCTGCTGACGCGCCGCCTATTCCCGATGATGCTGGTCTCAGCGCTGATCGGAGCGCTGTCCTCCGTAATGGGCCTGTACCTGAGCTACTACCTGAACATCGTCTCCGGCGCGGCGATCGTGCTGACAGCCACGTCGTTTTTCCTTTTCGCCTTCATCTGGAAAAGATTGAGGTGAAAGGAAGGGGGAATAAAGCGGCGGATAAGTCCGCTTGCGCGGTTCGCAAAATTGTCTTATAGTGGGTATAACGAGTTATTGGAGCAGACTCCCTATGGAAGATGCGCCAGGCAAAATAGAATTCATCGATCGAATCCTCTCATCCCGTTCGAAGCTGGACGAGGTTGTAGGGAAATTCTCCCCGCTGTTCATGACCGCGCCGGGAGCAAGCGGCGACTGGTCGGTCAAGGATATCCTGGCCCACATCTCCTGGCACGAACAGGAAATGTTCAATCTCATTTTAAATCGCACCCTGGCAGGGTCTGACCTTTGGAACGTCTCACTCGAATTGCGAAACCGGACCATCTATGAAGAAAACAGGGACCGCGATCTGAAGGATGTCCAGGACGACTACAAGATCGTCTTCGAGGGATTAATGGAAGTGATGCAAACCCTCACCGACGCGGATCTGCAGGATGCCGGCCATTTCAAGGGGATGCCATCCGACTGGAAACCATGGGATGTTATCGCCCAGAATACTTATCAACATTACGACGACCATCTGGCCGACCTGGCTGTCTGGCTGGAAAAATCCAAACAAAGCTGAATGAGCTACAGGGAGATGATGATATGGCCTTGCCTCAATTAACCTCCAAGCAATACAAAGTGGAAGTCTTCACCCCCCAGTTTTTTCTGGCTGGCGTTTTGGAGCCCGTGGGGTCCCTGATGCCCTACCTCAATAACGCCGATCGCAACAACATCCTGCTCAAGCAGGTCAGCGCCACCCCCATCGATCCGGCCTTCAATATGCCGACCTTTGCAGCGGAGGAATTGTGGCTGCCGCGCAAGGAGCTGATAGCCATCCGCTTTCTAGATGCCATTTCCCCGGACACGATGCCTCTTCTCTCCAACAAGGAAAAAGTCCGTGTTTTCCTTCCGCACATCGTCATCCAGGCCACATTCTCGCGCGGGGCGGATACAAAAATCCACGAGATCTTCGATGTCCTCTCCGGGGATTGGGTGGCGGCTGCCGATGCCCAGATCTACCCCATGCATCCGATGAAATGCCAGTTCGGACGCGATGCACAGAGGATATTGATCATCAAACGTTTCATCCAGTTTTACCAGCACATCAAGGATTAACCCAAATTGTCAAACAAAACTCCCCGTTCAGGGGAGTTTTTTATATTACAAGGTGCTGCGGAGAAATCAATTCGAATCGTCCACATTCACCCTATCAGAAAAATATTAAAGGATTAGGTTTTTCCCGCAAGTAGCAGTAGAATTCAACCATGCAGAAAACCACCCTCCTCTTCACAGCCGCGTTATTTCTCCTTGCCGCCTGCTCCCCTTCCAACCCCGAGCCGCCACCCGCCACGCTCGCTCCAGCACCGACGCTTCTCCCTACACCTACGATCGCCATCTCGCTGCCAGGGGAAATACCCACCGAAACGCCTGCATCCATCCCGACGGAGGCAACCTCGGGCATCCCCGAGATTCCCCAGATCAACCTGGATGTGCTGCTCGATTACGATGACCACCGGGCGGAGGTCTTTGAGACCATCGTCTACCCCAACCGGACGGGAATTCCGCTGACCTATCTGGTGCTGGCGATCGAATCGAATTTTTGGGAAGGCGCCTTCAACCTGGTCTCCGCCACCGTGGATGGAACTCCCGTCACACCCATTCTCGACGAGCATTACATGGAAGTCCAACTTCCACAGGTGCTTCAACCGGACGCCGCCACGACGTTGAAGTTCCAATACACGCTGGACATCCCGGTGCTGAAAGACCCCTGGCTGGGCGAATTGAATCTCACCACCTTCGGCTATTCGGACCGGCAGCTCAACCTGTCGAACTGGTATCCGTTCGTCGTGCCCTACCAGCCCGAAAAGGGATGGCTGCTGAACGACCCCTGGTTGTCGGGAGAATACCTCGTTTACCCGATCGCGGATTACACCGTCCATCTGCGGTTCAACGATCCGGCCAATCCGCCCATCGTTGCCGCGAGCGGATTTGAGCAGCCCTCGCCGCAGACCGGACCTGCCTCCAATTTTCACCACTACACCCTCGAGCGTGGACGCGCGTTCGCTCTCTCAGCCAGTTACGAGTACCTGGTCAGCGAACAGGATGCGGGCGGCGTGCTCGTCAAGAGCTACTACTTCCCCGAGCACCAGGCGGCGGGGCAGGCCATCCTGCAGGCCTCCGCCCAAGCCGTTCAGATTTTCTCGGAGAAGTTCGGCCCGCCCCCTCACGCCACCCTGTCTGTGGTGGAGGCGGACTTCGACGACGGCATGGAATTCTCCGGGCTGTACTTTCTGGGCAAAGAATATTATGAAGGCTACGATGGCACGCCCATGAACTATGCCACGCTGCTTGCCGCGCACGAAACCGGTCACCAGTGGTGGTTTGAGCGCGTCGCAAATGATCAGGCCAGGGAGCCGTGGCTCGACGAATCACTGACGACCTACTCGGAGCTGGTCTTCCTCGAGTCCGCTTACCCAGAATTGGTGAGTTGGTGGTGGCCTTTCAGAGTGGACGGTTACGAGCCGCAGGGCTGGGTGGACACAAGCATCTACGGCGGCGGAAAGTTCCGTCCCTATGTCAACGCGGTCTACCTGCGCGGCGCATATTTCATGCACGACCTGCGCATAAGGATGGGCGATGAATCCTTCTTTGCATTTATGCGAGACTACCTGGCGCGGATGGACGGCGGGATCGCCACAAAAGAGAACTTTTTGACCATCCTGCGCGAACACACAAGCGCGGATGTCTCTGATATTATTGCGGCGTATTTCCAGGATACGCGCTGATGCGTTTACGAACCACCCTGATCGCGCTGTTCATCTTTTTTTTGACGGGATGCACGGGGACGACGGCGTCCGCGTCATTGCCGGTGACCGGACTCTTCCTGGTCACTGCCAACCCGCGCGCGACCTCCACGCCGACCCCCTTCCAGCCGATGCTGCCGACGGGCACCGCCACACCCCTGCCCCCGACGGACACCGCCACGCCCCTGCCGCCCACGCTGACGCCGCTCCCCTCCACGACCAGCCTGCCCCCCACGCCCACTTCGCCTCCCGCCACACCCCAGCCTGTCGAGCGGACGACCTACCTGCTCTTCACGACGATGGATTACGCCAACCACTCCCTTTACGTGGACCAGCAGACCGCCTACACCAACCACTCGTCCGATACGCTGTATGAGCTGGTGCTGGGCGTGGAACCCAATTTCTGGGAGGGCCGCTTCAACCTGCGGCAGATCACTTTAGATGGCATGCCGGTCAATTACACGCTGCAAAGCCACCGCCTGACCGTGTCGTTGCCACGACCTCTGCCTCCCGGCGGCTCAACCCTGCTCGCGATGTCGTATGACATTTCACTCCCCTACAAATCGAGCGGCCTGGTTTATGGATACAACGACGTCCAGGCCAACCTGGTGGACTGGTTCCCGTTCATTGTCCCGTACAAACCTGACGCGGGGTGGCTCCTGCATGACGTTTACCCCTGGGGCGAGAACCTCGTCTACGATGCGTCAGACTTCGAGGTGAACCTGCGCTTCGTCGACCTGTACAACCCTCCGATCGTCGCGGCCTCCTCGCTGGGTGAGGCAAATAGTGAATGGACCCGCTACCGGCTTCCAAATGCGCGGACTTTTTCCTTTTCGATGAGCCCCTACTACCTCGTCTCAACGGAATACGCGAATGGGATTCCCGTCTCCAGCTATTATTTCTCGGGGCACGACTGGGGCGGTCAGGCGGCGGCAGCCAAAGGTGCGCAGGCCGTTTCTGTCTTTTCGGAAAAATTCGGACCTTATCCCTACACCTCGCTGAGCATCGTCGAGACCGGCCTGCCGGACGGGATGGAATACGTCGGGATGGTGTTCCTGAGCAGCGCATTCTACGCCGCCTATGACGGCACAAATGCCAACAACTTGACCGTGATCGGAGTGCACGAGATCGCCCATCAGTGGTGGTTTGGCCTGGTCGGCAGCGACCAGTCTCTCGAGCCCTGGCTGGACGAAGCCATGGCGACGTATTCCGAACATATCTTCCTCGAGAACACCACGCCCGGGCTGCTGGGCTGGTGGTGGAGCTCGCGCGTCAATGCCTACGAGCCGCGCGGCTATGTGGATACGTCCGTCTACAACGGCGGGTCGTTCAGGACGTACACCAACGCGGTCTACCTGGTCGGCGCATATTTCATGGATGCGATTCGAGAACGCGTTGGAGACGTGGCGTTCTTCGCCTTCCTGAAGAGTTACATCATCCAGATGGGACACCAGCGCGCCACCGCGGACGACTGGTTCCGCATCCTGCGCGAGACCACCAGCACGGACATCTCGGATATCCAGTCGCAGTATTTCCAGTATTCGCATTAGAATCCGTAATCAAAATAATGGAAAAGGTCTCGGTACTGGCGTTGTGGTGGTCGAGTAGCCTGCATTTCGGCATATCGCCCTGCCCTGGCGGGCTGGGCCAGGGAGACCCGCAACGCCTAACTCGACCAACAAAAAACTTTAGGAGTAACTTATGACCCAAAAACGTATGCCCGTCCTGTTCGTCGGACACGGCAACCCGATGAACGCCATCGAAGAGAACGAATTTTCCCGGGCCTGGAGCGCCGCGGGGAAATCGCTGCCCAAGCCCAAAGCCATCCTGTGCGTCTCTGCCCACTGGGAGACCGCCGGCACCAGGGTCACGGCGATGGACAAGCCAAAAACCATCCATGATTTCTACGGGTTCCCGAGCGAGCTGTTCGAAGTGGAATACCCCGCAGCAGGTTCTCCTGACCTCGCTCAGACCATCCGCAAGGCGATCAAAATGACCGAGGTCCAGCCCGACCTCGAGTGGGGACTCGACCACGGGACGTGGTCCGTGCTCAGGCGCATGTTCCCGCTGGCGGACGTGCCCGTTGTCCAGCTCAGCCTCGACCGCACCAAGCCGTTCGAGTACCACTACCAGCTTGCCGGTCAGCTCAAGCAACTACGAGACGAAGATGTGTTTATAATCGGCAGCGGAAATCTCGTCCATAATCTGCGCACGGTGGTCTTTGAAGATGTCGCCTTCGATTGGGCTGTGGACTATGACCACAAGGTCCGCCAGTGGATTCTGGAGGACGACCATGAGGCCGATCATCCACTACGAAAAGCAGGGGCAGTCAGCGCAGCTCTCGGTCAACTCCGGCGAGCACTACCTGCCGCTGCTCTACACGCTCGGGCTGAAGGAAGCCGGCGAACCGGTCAGCTTTTTCGCGGACAAGGTGTGGGGCGGGTCGATCAGCATGAGATCGGTGAGGATCGGGTAGACTATGCATCCGAAACAGAGAACCCTCGGTTGGATCATCCTCTTCGGAGGCCTGGCTGTCTTGGCCAGCTATGTGTATGCGGCGCTGGCGTACCCGTCCACGCTGCCTGAATTATGGGGGAACACGCCGGAGGGACTGCTTCCCCTCTATACGGTGAACATGTTTCTGGGCGCGGCGGGTTTTTTCGCCTACAGCGATTTCCTGCTCTTCCGCACTGATCCGGACCGGACTCGGGTTTTCAAGAACTTCACCTTTTCCATCTTCAACTGGATTTATCTCAGCATCCTGATCCCCTCCGCGCTGTGGACGCCGCTCGCGCTGGTGATGCTCGAACAGCCCTCCGAGGCGCTGTGGTTCGTGATCCGCGCAGTGCTGGCTTTGACCGGATTCGCCTCGCTCGCGCTTCTGGCGGCTTTGCTCACCCTGACACCCCGCCCGGGCGGCTGGTCGTACAGGCTGGCTGTGTTGGGGGCCGTCTTCTTCAGCCTGCAGACCGCCATCCTCGATACGCTGGTCTGGCCGATTTATTTCCCTGTGTAAGTTGATTATGTTGACTTGTCTGATGAAACTCACCTTCAACGCACCCATCACGGAGATCATCCAAGGCGCGACTGCCTTTGTCATTGGCGTATGAAGACCATGCCATGGCGAGAAGCACTCAACAATTGTGCTATAATTGTTTTACGAATTTTGTTCGATAAGGAGATGTAAAATGAGCACGTTAACTACCATTTCCTCCAAAGTATCAAATCGTCATTCCTCGCGACATGAGGAAGCAAGTTCAACTTGAAGCCTGGGCAAAAGCTTATGTTCATCCCTTACCAGAAGAGCATGAGATTGGTGATCGTCCCTTCTATAAAAGAAGCGCGCGGGATCTTAAAGGCATGAACACGGATAACATTCGCGAAGAAGTTGACGAGGAACGATGATGAATCTTATCGATTCTTCGGGGTGGATCGAATACATCAACCGACCAAAAAAACGCCGGCTTTTTTGACCAGGCGATCAATGATATAGAAAACCTTCTTGTCCCCACGGTCTGCCTTTACGAGGTCTTCAAACGTGTGTTTCGGGAATTTGGCGAGGAACGCGCACTGGAAGTGGCGGGACTGATGACCTTTAGGTCAGGTGATCGACCTGGATCGCCAAACAGCCATCAGCGCCGCGCAGATTTCGCTTGAGACTTGAAACTAGCCATGGCTGATAGCATCATCCTTGCCAGCGCAAAAGAGCACGAAGCCACCTTATGGACACAGGATGAGCATTTCAAGAATTTACCGGAGGTAAAATTCATCGAAAAGAAATAAGGACGGGGGAGGGGGGAGGCGCACATGTCGCTCCCAACGACAACACCATTTCCATGACCAATTCAACGCACCCATCACGGAAATCATCCGCAAGCGCTTCTCCTGCCGGACGTACCTCGACGCGCCGCTGGACGAGTCGCAGCGGGAGCAAATCCAGTCGTTCATCGACTCGCTGCCCGCCGGTCCGTTCGGGACGCGCCCGCGCTTCATGCTGGTGGCGGCCTCGGAGCAGGATAGCGCTTCCCTGCGCGGACTCGGCACCTACGGGTTCATCCGCAGGCGCGACGGCTTTCGTCATCGGCGCGGCAAAACCTGAGGGCAAATGGCTGGAAGACTTCGGCTACCAGATGGAAACCATCATCTTGTATCTCACCAGCCTGGGACTGGGCACCTGCTGGCTGGGGGGCAGTTTCACCCGCAGCGCGTTCGCCAGAAAAATCTCCCTGAAGGACGATGAACACATCCCGGCGGTGACCGCCACTCGGCGAGTTCGCGGTACCGCTGCCACCCGGCACAACTTGATCCGACGCTTTGCCAAAGGGGAGCGCCGCCTGCCGTGGGAAAAATTGTTCTTTGACCAGGATTTCGATCACCCAATGAGCAAATCAGAGGCAGGCGCAGACCAGCTCGCGCTGGAGATGGTGCGTCTGGCGCCGTCCGCGTCGAACAAACAGCCCTGGCGCGTCGTCCGGGGCGGGGATACATTTCACTTCTTCCTGCAGCGGACACCGGGATATCGTGAAAGTATGCTCAAGAAGATGCTGGGGATCTTCGACCTGCAGCGCGTGGACATGGGCATCGCCTTGTGCCATTTTGCGCTGACCGAGGCGGAGCTCGGCCGTAAGGGCGAATGGCGGGAAGAGCCGCCTCCCATCGAGGCAACCGACCCATTGATTGAGTACACCTGCAGTTGGGTGAGGCGGAGTTGAAAAGGTCAATGAGTGGCGGTAGTTCCAGTCCGCGTGGGTGGCGGACGTTGACATCGGAATTCTTTAGAGTATTCCGATATCCATTTCATATTTGTGAAATAAGCCACTTGAAATAAGCACTTGTTCGTTGTAGTATAAGCAGGATGATATTCACGGTGCGGGATATTGGAATGTCATCTGTGTTCAAACGGAACAACTCACAATAGCATATCAAGGATCCATTCAGGAGCATTTCCATGAAAAAAACATTGATGCTGCTCATTGCGCTGGTCGTCGTGCTGACGACAGGGTGTAACTTACCCAATCCCACGCCTACGGAACCGCCTTGCTCTGTAGGCAATCTTGTCGCGAGTATTGATGCCGCGAACGACACCCCGGCTACGACTGACATCATTGACCTCAACCCGGGATGTGTTTACGAATTAATGTCAGTCCATAACAAATTTCACGGTCCGAATGGACTGCCTGCGATCTCTTCGCACATAATTATCAATGGTCATGGCGCGGTCATTACCCGGCTCAATCCATCAGGGGAAACCTTTCGGATTTTTGTGATCGAAGGTAATGGGAATCTTGAACTCAACGATATGACTCTAAGTGGAGGCTATGCCTACGACCCCGCCGACCCGAACGATGCCCAGAAAAACAGCGGCGGCGCAATTCAAAATTTGGGTCAATTGTCTGTTCGGAATAGCGTGATATGCAGGGAACTCCGCCAGGGAGGGTGGTGGGATTTTCAATACCGGGACTATGACCCTTTTTCAAGTTACAGTCGATTCAAATAATGATTATTTCGGGCTGCCGGGTGGAGCAGGAATTTTTAACATGGGAGATGCCCTTATCGATTCATCCACCATCAGTCACAATGGTATGGCCGTATGGGTTACGACGGGATTTTCAACCAATCCACCCTTGAAATGGTCAACTCCACAGTGAGCAGCAACGGCGGCTCTGGGATCGACAATGAAGGCGAACTGATACTGAACCACGTCACGATCGCATTTAACGAGGCTGGCGCTTTGGGCTCAGCGGGTGACGTGTATCTTACCAACTCACTCATCGCCGATGAGGGTTGTACAGGTAACACCGTTCATCCTGTATTTCCCTAACATTGACATCGACGGAACCTGTGGTGGTCTGACCGTGCCTATCGATGCCATTGAATTAGGACCTTTGACAGATAATGGCGGCGACACATTGACCCATGCGCTAGGGGCGGGAAGCGTCGCCATCGACCTCGTCGTGAGGCAATGTCTGCCGACCGACCAACGAGGAGAAACACGTCCTTCAGGACCCAAATGCGACGTCGGATCGTTTGAATACACTGGCTTGGTTGCACCGCAGATCGGCAGCACCGAAACACCCACGTTGGTATTCACGGATACCCCTCCACCGCAGGTTTGCACTTTTACAGCAGGGATGAATTTATTTTGTCGATCTGGTCCAGGTGCATCGGCATACCCGGTGGTGGATAGCTTTAGTAAAGGACAGAGCGCGCCGGTCACCGGGCAGAGCGCAGACGGGAAGTTCCTGTACGTGGCGGGACCCAATAATGGCCTGACCTGCGCCGTACCCAACGCGGATAATTTCGGGACAACCAGGGGTGATTGCATGGAGCTATTAGTCTTTACACCAGTGCCGCCGCCGATCACACCCACAACCGAAAAGCAGGGGGATGATTCGTCCCCGTCTGCTTGCTATGTCCGACAATTCAGCGGTGCGCTGAATTGCGTGTCACCCTGCCCGGCTGGCGCAATCCCGGGTACGGCTTGTACGCCATGAGGCGGTCGGATCAAGCAACGAGTTGTGAAAAGGAGTGTTTCCCCCGCCCCACCTGCCGGCTTCATTAATTTTGCTTTTACTGCCATCGTTTGCACCGGCTCAGGAGCACCCCATTATTCGATACATAGGTCTCGGTACATACGGAGCGGTTGAAACAACAGGGTCTTCGGTCTCCCGCTGTAAGCTTCGAGAGCGCCACCTCGATCCGCCGCCGGCGCGTTTCGGGTTGTTTGGTCGAGCGTATCCAGCGGATCCAGTCCCAGCGCGCCATGGGCGTGATCTCCATCCACAGGGTGTGTGCCTGTGGAACGGCCGCGAGGGCGTCCTTCAAATCTGACGGTACATCGGGTTCTGTCCATTCTTTAACCGGCTCGATCGCCAGCTTTACAGTATCGCCCGCGTCCGCTCCAATGGTTTTCAGCATGGTTTTGTCGAGCCTGAACCAGTGGCTGCCCTTGCCGTCCGGTTCGAGTGCGGCTTGAAAGTCGAAACCATTGATGGTTCCCCGGACCATGGTCATGCCTCGTGATGGAAGCTTCGCGCTTGCGCTCTTGGGCAGCGTGAGAAGGGTCCATGAGCCGATTTTAAACAGCTTGGGCTTCACAACGGATGATCGACATAGTTTCCTTGGTCCTTGGTTATTCCCATAAAGGATTATTCTCCCAAATCTTCCCTTTTTAGTCGAAGATGGGACCTGAGCTATGATGGCGAGGGACGGGTGGAGGCATGGTCGAATGCGGGAAGGGTTACAAAAAGGAGCCTGGGTATGTCCAGGCTCCTCTTTTGATGCAAAATTAAACACCTTGCTGATTGGGGGTTCTACGGTTGCGGCGTTGCGATGGGTTGGGAAATTACTGGCGCTTCAGAAACAGTAATGTACACATTCATGTTGTCCTGTCCGCCAGGACCGTAGGCGCCTAACCCATATTGAACCTGACCAGCGACGGTAGGACAGTCTGAGTAAGTTCCAGATATGGGAGCGTAAGGTACCAGAATCTTGACCGTTCCGTTCAAAGACAATCCTGTCCACATATCCCTCGACAGACCAACTTCCTTGAACACATTGTCCAAGCGATGCTGGCTGGATAGACTCTGAAACTGGTGATATTCGGCGGAGGACCGGGGCAGGAGTGGGCTTGCTGGGATCGACAACACTCACATATACCCAGATGGTCTGGCCGAAAGCCTGCTTGCTGGCGTTATTCATCTGCCAGAAACCCTGATAGACACCGGGCGCTGCCGGCGCTGTGAGGGTGGCGGATAGATCAACAGTCGCACCGGGAGCAACGTTTGTTGTAATCGGTACAGGCTGTCCACCCATCTGAGCGGCTGGAGTATTACCATAAGCATAGGCAAGCTGGTAACCCGGAACCCAGGAGCAGGTCCCTGTATTCTTGACCCGCCATGTTTTGACGAACACCTGACCGGGAGTTACCGCAGGAGGCGCCGTCATGTTCTTGTCATCATAGGTAACATCTGCGACATAAGCCATATCGTCCACGCAGCTGGGTGGAATGGCGGTATTCGGATCCAAATCAAGGTACTGCTTGGCAAGCGCCCCTAATGTGCCGTTATTATTGAGGGTCGTCAGTGCATCATTGATCTTCGCCTGCAATGTGGGGCTGTTGAGAGGCATGGCAATCGCATACCGCTGGGGGTTCAATCCAGTGCCGGCCATCTTCAGACCATTCTTATGCTGGTAAACCTGGGCGGTTTCCGTGTCCATGAGCGCGATACGATCTTGATGCGGAAAGGTTGGCAATGAGATCGTCATTGTTGATAAAGCGATACAGCTGGCTGGAGGGCATGATCCCCGGTTCGACATAGGTCGTGGTCATATAGCTGTCATAGACGGAACTTTGCTGAACCCCGACACGGTAGGCGGGCAATTGCGAGACCGACATGATCACGAGAGAGCTGCCTGGGGGCGCGAGCGCTGCAGCGGTGTCTGTTAAATCAGACATTGCTGAACAGCATCACCTGCTCGCGTTCCGGCGTCACCGTGATGGCGGAAACAGCAATGTCGATCTGTGCCAGTCAGCAGGGCGTTGTAGAGACCGTTGAAGGCATAGTTACGCAATCCATGGGCAGGTCCATCTGCTACCAAGCGCGGTGATCATGGCAAAATTAAATCAATGCGCCTTGTAATCGATATCGAAGTATTCAAACGGAGGATAATCCATGGAAACGCCGACGACGATCTTGCCATTTTTCTGGATTCGGTCCCAGGTGGCATCGGCAGGCTTGAGTCTCCTCTGCACCACTGGAGGAGGTCAAGAGAACGGCTGCCAGGAGAAGAACTGAAGTTAAAACTTGGAATTTTTTCATTTGTTTACTCCTTTCATAATAGGCAGGAATTATACACTTATTCACGATATCATTGCTAATCCCCCTCTACCAACTCCTTCATCTGCTCCACATATGCCAGGCTCTGGTGCCTGAAGTAGGTGTTGTACAGCGTGGCGTAGTGCCCGCCCTTGCTGAGCAGCCCGTCGTGATTGCCCTCTTCGATGATGCGCCCCGTCTCCATCACCACGATGCGGTCCGCGGCTTTGACGGTGGACAGGCGGTGCGCGATCAGGATGCTGGTGGACTGGTGCAGGATCAGGTTCAGCGCCTGCTGGATCTGCCACTCGGTGAACGGGTCCACACTGGCGGTGGCTTCATCCAGGATGAAGATGGCCGGCTTCTGCACCAGCACGCGCATCAACGCCACCAGTTGCCGCTGCCCCATCGATAAGCGCCCGCCGCGCTCCCCCACCTCCGTGTTCAAACCGTCCGGCAGGATGTCCAGCCACTCCCCGTCGCCGATGCGGCGCGCCATCGTGGTCATTTCCGCTTCGGTCACCTCAGGCGCGGCATAGCGGATGTTGTCCGCGATGGAGCCGGCGAACAGGAACGGCACCTGCGAGACGATGCCCAACTGCCGGCGGTACTTCTGCAGGTTGAACGAGCGGATGTCCATGCCGTCCACAGCCAGCCGTCCGCCCTGGAACTCGTAGAAGCGGGCGATCAATTTCGCGATGGACGACTTGCCGGCGCCGGTGTGACCCACTAGCGCCAGGTTTTCCCCGGGCTGGACGGTCAGGTTGAAGTGAGTCAGAACCGGGTCGTTCTCCCCGTAACTGAAATCCAGGTCCTCGAAGCGAATCTCCCCCTTGAGCACCGGCACATCCCGGTCAGCCACCTGCACGACGTGCGGATCGGCGTCGATCAGGGCGAACACGCGCTCGGCCGCCGCCAGCCCCGACTGGATCTGCGCCCAGAAGGCCGACAGGTTCATCACCGGGAACAGGAAGTTGTCCAGGCTCATGATGAACAGGTACCACGCCCCGGCGGTGAGGATGCCCTGCGACACGCCCATCCCGCCCACGTAGACCAGCACGGCGATGAACAATCCGCCCATCACGTTCAGGGTGGGGAAGACCAGCGAGAGCACCAGTCCGCGCTGGACATTGACATGGTAGGACTGCTGGTTGGCCGCGTCGAAAGTGCCGAAGATGCTGGTCTCCTGCCGGAAGTTCTTGGCAATGGCGATGCCGGAGACGGTCTCCTTGATGGTCGAGTTGACGTTGGCCATGGCCTGCATGCCGCGCTTGGTGACGCGCCGCGCCAGGCTGCGGTAGCCGATGGCCATGCCGAAGATGATCGGCAGGAACAGGAGCAGCAGCAGGGTCATCTGCCACGAGGTGCGCCAGAGGATGACCCCCAGCAGCACCGCCTGGAAGATCTGCGCCGCGATATCGGTAATGATCACGATCAGCTGCCCGAAATCGTTGGTGTCGCTGGTGATGCGCGAGACGATGCGCCCCGAGGAGAACTGGTCGTAGAAGGACAGGTCGTGCTCCGCCGCAGCGCGGAAGGCCTGCGTGCGCAGGGTCAGTACCACGTCGCCCACGGCGCGCTGGGTGAGGCTGCGCCGCACCCAGTTCAAGCCGTATTCAAGCACGCCCACCAGCGCCACGCCCAGCCCGACCAGCAGGATGGTCTCCAGGGGCAGCACCGGCTGCTCCGCGATGTATCCGATCACCCGGCTGACGACCACCGGCAGGGCGGCCATTACCGCCGACAGGGCCACCGTCAGCACGATGATGAGGATCATCCGCGTTCGCATCACCTTGAAATACCCGACGATGCGCCGCGTCAGTTCACGGTCGCTGTACTGGCGGTCGTATTTCTCGGTGTCGAGGCCTTCGAAGAATCCCATGCTACTCCCTGAAAATCCTGCTGTAAGCTTCCGAGGTCTTCATCAAGTCATCGTGGCTGCCCATGGCGGCGATGCGTCCCTTACGCAGGACGATGATCAGGTCCGCCCAGCGGATCTGCGACAGGCGGTGGGTGATGATGAAGGTGGTGCGTCCCTTCGCGGCGGCGGCGATCGCGCGCTGAATCCGGTCTTCGGTGGCGCTGTCGATGGCGGAGGTCGAATCGTCGAGGATCAGGATGCGCGGGTCGGTCAGGAACGCACGCGCCAGCGCCAGCCTCTGGCGCTGCCCGCCCGAGAGCGTGACGCCGCGCTCGCCGATGACCGTGTCGTAGCCCGCTTCGAAAGTATTGATGAAGTCATCGGCCTGGGCCGCATCTGCAGCGGCTTTGATCTCGAAAGGCATGGCGGTTGGCTTGCCAAAAGCGATGTTGTCGCTGACCGAGCGTGAGAACAGGAAGATATCCTGCTCGATGATGGAGATCTGCTGGCGCAGGGTGGCGAGGTTCCACTCGCGCACGTCCACACCGTCCACCAGAACCTGGCCTGCAGTGATGTCATAGGTGCGGTTGACCAGTCTCGCCAGGGTGGTCTTGCCCGCGCCTGTCTGCCCGACGATGGCCACCGTCTGGCCGGCCTGTACTTTGAAGGAAATTTCCTCGAGCACAGGAGAGCCGTCCGCTTGAGAGTCATTCGAATCCGGATAAATGAAGTTCACCCCGCGGAACTCGACCTCCCCGCGCATCGGCTGGCTGAAACCGGCCGCGTTCTGGTCCAGGCGGGTCTCGCGGTTCATCAACTCGAGGATGCGGCGGGCGCTGGACACGCCCCAGCGCCACCTGCGTGTACGCCCAGGTGGAGGTGAAGGTGGGGAATTCCAGCAGGCGCAGAATCCCAAAGTAAGCCACCACGTCCCCGACGCTCAGAATCCCCTGGCTGTAGAGCAGGAGAGCATGGGACAGGCCGGTGGCGAAGGCCAGCCCCAGCAGCAGCATGCCCCCGAAGCGGGCTTCGGCATCGCCCTGCTTGACGAACCAGTTCCGCACGCGGGTGGCGTTGACGACGAATTTATCCACCTCGGCATTTTCCTGCGCCGCGCCTTTGACCGTCTCCACGCCGTCCAGGGATTCGGAAAGGTGGGTGTTCATCTCCCCGAAGGTGCTGCGCACCTCATCGGTGATCGGCGACAGGGTTTTCAGGTAGCGCGCAAGCAGGACGAAATACAGGATGAGGAATAACAGCGGAGTCAGGATCAGCGAGGGGTGGTAGCGGGGCGCGGAGAAAAGCGGCATCAGGAGGAAGAATCCCGATCCGATCACCAGGTTCAGGCCGGGGCTGAAAAGCAGGTTCACCTCCCGGACATCGTTGGTGGCGCGCGCCATCGTATCGCCCACCGGCTGCAGGCTGTGAAAGGTCATGCTCTTCCCCAGCAGGGAGACATACAGCTCCTCGCGGATGTCGCGCTCCACTTTTTGAGCCATCAACTCCGCACCGAAGTTACGCCCAAACTGCAGCACGCCGCGCAGGATCTGTGTCCCGCCGATGATGAGCGCCAGGGGGAGCAGCACGCTCGTATCCGGGACGGGTTGCAGCATGGCATTGAACGCCCTGCCCGTCATGACCGGCACCACCAGCGCCAGGACGGCATTTCCCAGCGCACCGATGAGCAGGATGAGCAGGATATGCCAATAATGGGAGGCGTGCGACCAGATCCAGCGCACCGGACCAGTTCGGTTGGTGGTTTTGGGTTCCTTGTGTGCGAGGGTAAATTCAGCAGGGGTCGCTACGGTTGCCATAAGAGGGAGATCTTAATACCTGGGCGTAATCAATTGGTCAGGACTGCAAGGAATGATTTTACACCTATATTCCCCTTGAAAGGGTAATCCAGCCTGCGTTTTTTCTACAGATGACACTTGTAACTTGCCCAATCCCTTTTTCCATTGTACACTTTCATAAATTCCCCATAAAGCGAGGTCACCATGTCCAAGGAACATTCGCGTTATCGCTGGGTAGTCGTTGCCATCTTCTTTTTCTTCATGCTCCTGCACCAGAGCGACAAATTATTAATCGGTCCGCTCACCCCTGACATCATCGCCGAATTCAAGATCAGCATGACCCAGATGGGCGCGGTCAACACGGGAGCCCTGATCGTCGGCGCCCTGCTTTACCCGCTGTGGGGCTATCTCTACGATCGATATGCGCGTGCCAAACTGCTGGCGCTGGCTTCCTTGATCTGGGGTGCCACCACCTGGTTGAGTGCTATCGTCAAAACCTATCCCGCCTTCCTCGTGACCCGGTCATCCACCGGCATTGACGATTCTGCGTATCCCGGCCTGTTCAGCCTGGTGGCTGATTACTTCGGCCCCAAGATGCGCGGCAAGGTTTACGGCGTGCTGCAACTCACCCAGCCGATCGGTTACCTGATCGGCATGGTGCTGGCGTTAATGCTTGCTCCGGCCATCGGGTGGAGGTCCATTTTCTATATCACCGGGTCGCTGGGGCTGGTCCTGGCCGTGGTCATCTATTTTGAAGTCAAGGAAATGCCGCGCGGCCAGGCTGAGCCCGAGCTGGAAGGCATGGAGATCGGGCAGTACAAGTTCTCCTGGGACCAGGCAAAAAATGTCTTCAAGAAGAAAACCATGTGGTTCGTCTTCCTGCAGGGTTTTGCCGGCGTGTTCCCATGGAATGTCATCACTTACTGGTTCTTCACCTACCTCGAGTTGGAACGCGGGTATGATGCCAACAGCATCCTGTTCACCATGGGGCCGGTCATTATCATCCTGGCAGGCGGGTACTTCCTGGGCGGCGCGCTGGGTGACTGGGCATTTAAGAAGAACGTTCGAGGACGTATCATCGTCTCAAGTGCTGGTGTGCTGCTGGGAGCAATTTTCCTATACATGGCGATCAAGACGCCGGTTTACGATAAAACCCAGTTCTTCATCCTGATGGCGCTGACTGCCCTGTTCATGCCGCTCTCCTCGCCCAACGTCATTGCCACGGTGTACGACATTACCCCGCCCGAGGTCCGCTCTACAGCTCAATCAGTGGAATACTTTGTGGAAAGCAGCGGCGCCGCCCTGGCGCCCCTCATGGCCGGCATCATCGCGGATGCATTAAACCTGGAGACTTCCATCCTGACCATTTGCACCATTGCCTGGCTGTTGTGCTTCATCTTCTACCTCGGCGCGATGTTCACCATTAAGAAGGACGTTCACTCCCTGCGGACGCAGATGGAAGAGCGCGCAAACATCGAACGCGCCAAGCATGCGCCTGCTTCCTGATATGGATATCCTGAAAATTGATCCATCCCGCAAACAGGACAGAATAGAATTCCTGAACCTGCCGTTCAGGATATACAAGGATACCCCGCAGTGGGTGCCGATGATGGAATCGGATGCCAGGCTGATGCTGGACACGAAAAAGCATCCCTACTACCAGCAATCGCAGGCGGCATTTTTCCTGGCCAGGAAAGATGGACAAACCATCGGGCGGCTGGCTGTACTCGATAACCATTGGGGCAACCAGCACAACCACGCCTCAGAGGGATTCTTCTACCTGTTCGAGTGCGAGAATAACCTCGATGCGGCGCGCGGACTCTTCGAAGCAGGCTGCCGCTGGGCGCGTGAACAGGGCCTGACGGTCCTGACCGGCCCTCACGGTTTCACCCAGTTGGACGGCGGCGGCATGCTGGTCAAAGGGTTCGAACACCGCGCATCCTTCGGTATGCTCTACAACCTGCCATATTATCCTGACCTTGTCGAAGCCTGTGGATTCATTCACATCGCTGATTCTGTTTCAGGTTACATCGACGCCTCCCTTCAATTCCCGGAACGCATCATGGAGCTTTCCGAGCGCATCCAGCAGCGGCGCGGGCTTCACATCGCCCGCTTCGAAAGCCGGAAGGACATCAAGAAATTCATCCCCAAGCTGAAGGATCTCTACAACGGAGCCATGATCGGCATGGAGGGCGGGATTCCGTTGACCGACGGCGAGGTGGACGCCATCGCGAACCAGCTGCTGTGGTTCGTCGATCCGAAACTGGTCAAGATCGTCATGAAAGGCGACCAGCCCGTCGGCTTCCTGCTGGCGTACGCCGACATCTCGAAGGCGCTGCAAAAAACGAAGGGGCGTTTCTTCCCCTTCGGCTGGCTGACCATGCTTCTTGAACTGCGCCGTTCCGATTTCCTGAACATCAACGGCGCCGGCATGCTCGAGGAATACCGAGGGTCGGGCGGTACGGCCATCCTTTTCACCGAAATGTTCAAGACGATCAAGGACGGCGGTCGCTTCAAGGCAGCGGAAGCTGTACAGATCGGCACAGAAAACGACCGCATGCAGCGCGAAATGAAGAGTTTCGGCATCGATTTTTACAAGATGCACCGGACGTACAAAAAAGAACTCGAGTGATCAGGTTCCTCCATCTATGAATTTCGAAGAGAACACCGGGATTTTGTTGACCGCCATTGAATTTTCCGCCGACCGGCACCGCCCGCAGCGGAGGAAGGACGCTGACAAATCCCCTTATATCAACCACCCCATCGAAGTGGCGGAGCTGCTCTGGCGGGTGGGCGGCATTCGCGACCAGGCGGTCATCCTGGCGGCGATCCTGCATGACATCATCGAGGACACCAAAACCACTCCGGATGAAATCCGCAGCTTGTTTGGCGAGGACGTCCTGGGCATCGTGCTCGAGTGTACCGACGATAAATCCCTGGATTACATGGATCGAAAGCGCCTGCAAATTGAAACCGCTCCTCACAAGTCGGAAAAAGCCAAGCTGGTCAAGCTGGCAGACAAGATCTGCAACATCCATGACCTTAACCAATCCCCGCCGCGCTGGTGGCCAAAAATCCAGAAACAGGAATACCTGCTGTGGTCCGAGAAGGTGGTGGCCGGCTTGCGAGGGGTCAATCAAGCGCTTGATGTTCTGTATGATCAGGAACTGGCGGCAGGCAGGAAAATCCTGCAGATGAAATAATCCATTTTTCATTCTTTCATCAGGAGGCATTCATGGTCCACGTTATTACCGATACCACAGCCGGTCTGTCAAGGGACCTCACCAGAAAACTGGGCATCCCAGTAATTCCTCAGTATGTCATTTTCGGAGAAAAAACCTACCGGGATAACTCGGAACTGGACACCCAGACATTTCTAAAATACCTGAAGGAATCAAAACAGCTTCCAAAAACAGCCGCACCTTCCCCCGAACTTTATAAGCCCTTCTTTCAACAGGCTGCCGAAAAGGGGGAATCCGTGGTGGTCATCACCCCCTCGGAGAAGGTCAGCGGGACCTACAATTCCGCGATGATCGCCCGCGAAGACTTCAAGAGCGCGGATGTCCGCGTGATCGACTCGCGCAGCATCGCCGGAAACCTGGGAACGCTTTCACTTATAGCGCATGAGATGGCACAATCCGGGAAATCCGCCGATGAGATCGAGGCGAAAATCAAGGAGCTGATCCCACGCGGACGGACCTACTTCCTGATCGACACGCTGGAATACCTTCAAAAGGGAGGGCGCATCGGAGGCGCGAGGGCATTGATTGGCGAACTTCTGCAGGTCAAGCCGATTTTGCAGATCAAGGACGGTCAGGTGGCGCCATTCGACCAGGAACGGACCAAGAAACGCGCCCTGGCTAGACTGGTGGAGGTCGTGACCGATCAGGCCTTAATCAGCACCGACCCGCATCTGTGTGTCATGCACGTCGACGCCGAGGCAGATGCCAAATCTCTGGCAGATACATTGTCTTCCAACCTGAAAATCTCAACCATCCCCCTCTATGAGCTGCCGCCGGCTATCGTGGTGCACGCCGGACCGAAAACGCTGGCGGTGGGATTTTTTGCCTAAGAAAAGGTGAACCTATGGAAAAAAGAAAATTTGGCAGAACGGGTCACATGAGCAGCGTGGCGATTTTTGGCGCAGCTGGCTTTGGGGGAGTCAGCCAGGAGGACGCCGATCAAGTCATGGAGATGATCATCGCCGCCGGAGTCAATCACATCGATGTGGCGCCTTCCTACGGGCAGGCCGAGGAGCGCATTGGACCGTGGATGCCGCGCGAGCGGAATCGCTTCTTCCTCGGGTGCAAGACCACCGAGCGGACGAAAGACAGCGCTTGGAATGAGATGCAATCCTCACTCAAGCGGCTGCAAACCGACCGCTTCGACCTGTACCAACTGCATGCGGTCTGTTCCTTCGAGGAACTGGACGCTGTCACGGTGAAAGGCGGCGCGCTCGAAGCAGCGGTGAAAGCTCGTCAGGAAGGACTGACTCAATTTATCGGCATCACGGGCCACGGGGTGGACGCTCCGGCGATCTACCTCGAAGCCTTGAAACAATTCGATTTCGATACCATCCTGTTTCCGTTGAATTTCGTCCAGATGGCCAATCCAACCTATCGCTCAAATGCCGAGGCGCTGATCGCGGAATGCCTCAGGAAAAATGTCGGCACGATGGCCATCAAGACCATCACCAAGGGCCCTTGGAAGGTTGACCCTCATTGGGCAGCCTGCTGGTATGAACCCTTCAACGATTTGGACATGATCCAGAAATCAGTCAATTTCGCCCTCTCCTATGATGTGACCGGATTGTGCACGGTCGGCGATATCTATGTCCTGCCCAAAGTGTTGGACGCCTGTGAAAAATTCAAGCCCATGCCACTGGATGACCGGGAAAAACTGATAGAATCAGGGCGCAGTTTTGAACCCCTGTTTGCGTGAATGGAGACAAAATTAATGGATTCTCGCGAGGAATTATTCGCTGCCATCAAGGAAGGCGACCTGGCATCCGTCGAAAGGTTGGTCGCCGAAGACCGGACGCTGGTCAACGCGCAGGACGAGCAGGGGCTATCCGCCGTGATGACGGCTGCTTACCACCAGAAATCCGAGATTGCTGCATTGCTGGTCAAAAAACGCGCGAAGCTGAACCTGTTCGAAGCGTGCGCCGTTGGCAAGGTGGAGCGGGTCAAGTCCATCCTCAAGAGGAAACCCAAGCTGCTCAACGAATTTGTCCCCGATGGTTTCCAACCGCTCGGGCTGGCCTGCTTTTTCGGCCACGTGGAAGTCGTGCGTTTCCTGCTCGAATTGGGGGCCGAGGTCAACACCCCCTCCCGAAATGACTTGAAGGTCACTCCGCTCCACTCTGCAGCGGCGGGACGTCATTATGAAATTGCCATGCTGCTGCTCGAGCGCGACGCCAATCCAAACATCCGTCAGGAAGGCGACTTCGTCCCGCTCCATTCCGCCGCCATGAACGGGCAGATCGAGATGGTAAAAATCCTGCTGCAGTATGGAGCGGACAAGGATCTGAAAAGCCTGGACGGGAAAACCGCCCGGGATTACGCGCTCGAGAACGGGCACAAAATCGTCGCCGAAGTGCTGGCCTAACCCAGTTCGATAGCGATCAGGCCGGAGCGGGTTCCCGCTCCGGCTTTTTTTACTCCCCCCGTAAGCTTTTCGGACAAATCAAGTATAATTTTGCCCATGCTTAATCCCGAACAGGTCCAGGACAAACTGGAACACATCCTTTTAAAGGTATCCAAGCCGGGACGCTATGTGGGCGGCGAATACAACATCACTGTCAAGGACTGGGACAAGTCGCAGGTACGTGTTGCGCTTGTTTTCCCAGACATTTATGATATTGGCATCTCGAATGTCGGGTTGAAGATTCTTTACGACCAGGTCAACCAGCGGGAAGATGCGCTGGCTGAACGCGCTTATGCGCCCTGGACGGACATGGAAGCGGTGATGCGCGAGCAGGGCATTCCCCTCTACTCGCTGGAATCCTTCCACCCTCTGGCAGCCTTCGACCTCATCGGCTTTTCGCTTCCCTACGAAACCCTTTACACCAACACGCTCAACATCCTCGACCTGGCCGGTATCCCGGTAAGAGCCGCCCAGCGGACCGAGCAGCATCCCATCGTGATTGCCGGCGGACATTCAGCGATGAACCCCGAGCCGATGCACCTCTTCATCGATGCCTTCGCCATCGGCGAGGGCGAGGAGGTCATCCATGATATTGTCGAGGCGGTGAAACAGGGGAAATCAGCCGGCGCATCACGAGTTGATACCCTGCGCGCATTGGCAAATATCCCCGGCGTGTACGTCCCCCGATTTTATGAAGTGACCTACCTGGATGACGGCACAGTGGAGGCGCTCACGCCAACCCTCCCTGAAGCAAAACCGGTGATCACCAAGCGTATGGTGGCCAGGCTGCCTCCCCCGCCGACCAAATTCATCGTGCCGAACATCGAGGCCGTTCACAACCGTGCCCCGGTGGAGATCATGCGCGGCTGTACGCGCGGCTGCCGGTTCTGCCATGCCGGGATGATCGCGCGCCCGGTGCGCGAGCGCGCCGTCGAGGAGGTGGTGAAAGCTGCCGAGGAGGCCATCCGCTCGACCGGCTTCGAGGAGCTGGCCTTGATGTCCCTCTCCTCCTCGGATTTCTCCCACATTGTTGAGCTGGTCACCGCCATCGGAGATAAATTCGCCGGCGAACACCTGTCCGTGTCTCTCCCTTCGTTGCGCATTGAATCGGTTTCCATTGACCTGATGGATAAGCTCAAGGACCGCCGCACAAGCGGATTTACCCTCGCGCCGGAAGCCGCCACGGAACGCATGCGCCGCATCATCAACAAGTTCATCCCAGATGATGACTTAATCAACACCACGCGCGAAATCTACGCCCGGGGTTGGAAGACCATCAAGCTGTATTTCATGATCGGGCATCCCAGCGAAACGATCGAGGATGTGCAAGCCATCGCCGACCTGTGCAAGCGGGTGCTGGCCGAGGGGCGGAAAGTTCAGGGGATGCGCGTTAAATTGAATGTGGGCGTGAGTACCTTTGTCCCCAAACCGCAGACCCCCTTCCAGTGGGTCTCCTGCGACACGCCGGAGCAGATCCGTCTCAAGCAGGATTTGCTCAAGCGCGAGCTGCGCGACAAGAACATCAAGTTGACCTGGACCCAGCCGGAGGATACTTTGCTCGAGGCCTGGCTTTCGCGCGGTGACCGCAAGGTCAGTGAGGTGATTTACTCTGCCTGGAGGAAAGGCGCCAAGTTCGACGCGTGGAACGACCAGCATCATTACGACAAGTGGATGCAGGCTTTCACCGAACACGGACTCGACCCAGCCTTTTACACCCACCGCCAGCGCCGCACCGACGAGATATTTCCCTGGGACCACATCTCGGCGGCGGTTAAAAAATCCTACCTGTTCCAGGATTTCCGCATGTCGCTGGAGGGCGAGATCCGCGTGGACTGCCGGCAGCACTGCTTCGCCTGCGGCATCCTGCCAACCTTTACCGGTGTGCGGCGCGAGAACCCGGGGGATTTCTGGAAATGCCCCGAAGTCAGGTCACCTGCCAGGACATCCGCTCTCGATTTGCCGGTGATGGGGGACTGACATGAATCTTAAACCCACCGCCGCAGACCTGGTGGTCTCCCTGCCTGCCGCCCTGCTCATCTTCATCGGCACGGCATTGTTCACCTCGGTGGTTGGCACAGCGACCGGTTTGGATTTCTCCAGCACGTGGGGCGGGCTGGTCATTTTGGCAGGGACAGCCTTCGTTACCGGATTGATTATCGGGTTGGTCCGCAAAGAACGCGGACCTGCCACCGCGCTGGCGGCTGGCGAATTGGCTGCCTTAATATTCCTGTTTCTGCGGCTGGTCGCCCGTGGCGATGAAAGCTATAACGCGTTGATCTTCGGCCTGCCCGGAATGGTCGTCGCCATCGTGGCTTGTTTCCCGGGCGGAGTGCTGGGGGCGCGGCTGCGAGGCGTTTCATGAGGATCCGCATCACCTTCGCCAAGAACGGCGCCCTGCGTTATGTAGGCCACCTCGACCTGCACAAGATGTGGGAGCGCGTCACACGCCGGGCGGGTCTGTCGCTGGCGTACAGCCAGGGATTCCATCCCTCGCCAAAGATCCAACTCGCCGCCGCCCTGCCACTGGGATTCTCCTCCCGCTGCGAATTGGTGGATCTGTGGGTGGAAGGGGAAACCGACCTTTCGCGGCTTCCAAGCGATCTTCAAGAAGCCGTTCCTCCCGGTCTAAGGATTTTGAGCGTGGAAGCTGTGGAGGAGAAGAGCCCCCCTCTGCAGACTCAGATCCTGTCTGCTGAATTCGAGGCGGTTTTTCCTGGGGACAAAAACAGCAGTGAACTGGAAAATAAGCTTGCGACCGTTCTGCAAGCGGATACATTACCCCGCGAGCGGCGTGGAAAATCCTATGACCTGCGGCCATTAATTGAAGAATTGAAACTCCTCGATCCGGATTCGGAAGGAAGAACCTGCCTGTTCATGCGCCTCTCCGCCCGTGAGGGTGCCACCGGCCGCCCGGAGGAAGTCCTGGACGCCCTGGGCCTTCCCCTCGACGGAATTCGCACCGAACGAACCCGGTTGATCTTCAAGGAAAACGTGTAGAATCTCCGGCATTGCTCCCGAACCCTTCAGGGACACGCTCATGCCTCTTATTGCCTCCATCCTGTTCGGCTTTATACCGATGTTCTTTTTCGCCTTTTTCATTTACTGGCTCGACCGGTATGAGAAGGAGCCGAAAGCCCTGCTGACCACCGTGTTTTTCTGGGGGGTGATCGTTGCGGCGGGCGGAGCGTTTCTCATCAACACCATTCTGGGAATGGGAGTTTATTTCATCACCGGCTCCGAAGCCGCCACGGAACTGACCAGCGGTTCGCTCATCGCACCCGTTGTGGAGGAAACCCTCAAGGGACTCGCGGTGCTGGTCGTCTTTTTCATCTTCCGGCGTGAGTTCGACTCGATCCTGGACGGCATCATCTACGCGTCCATAGTCGCGCTCGGATTTGCCGCTGTGGAAAATTCCTATTATATTTTTTCCAGAGGCTATCAGGAGGATGGCTGGGCGGGTTTCTGGGTGGTGGCCTTCGTGCGCATCGTCCTGGTCGGGCTGCAGCACCCCTTCTACACGTCGTTTATCGGGATTGGGCTGGCGGTCAGCCGGCTTAACCGGAACAAGGCGGTTATCCTTCTCGCACCCCTGCTCGGCTGGTGCATGGCGGTCTTCACTCATGCCTTTCACAACACCCTGCTGTCTGTGGTGCCTGGTTTTGGCGGACTGGTCTTCGGCGGCCTGCTGGACTGGACCGGCTGGATCGCCATGTCCGGGTTTGCCATCTGGGCGCTCAGGCGCGAGGGGATTCTATTAAAAAAACACCTGGCGGGTGAAGTTGAGCTGGGGACCTTTACATCGCCTCAGTACCTGACCGCCATCTCATCACTGAGCCAGACCATGGCCGCCGTGAATGCTCTCTTTGGGAAAAATTACGGGGCAACAGTGGCGTTCTATCAACTTTGCGGTGAATTGGCTCATAAGAAGGAACAGCTTCTGACATTGGGAGACGAGACCGGGAATAGGCAGATCATCCAATCGCTTCGAAGCGAGCTGACTCGTCTCAGCCCGCAGGCATTGACTTTTGTACCTCGCGCCTCCAAAGTGCCCCGTCAGGATGCCGGATGAATCGTGGTAAAATTTTTGCCGTGCCCCTGTAGCTCAGTGGATAGAGCGTCGGCCTCCGGAGCCGAATGGAAGAGTTCGAGTCTCTTCAGGGGTACTAAACCAAAGAGCCGGTCATCTTCGAGATGACCGGCTCTTTTTTGGATCGGCAACCTGCATCACACAGGTAAATTTTAAATGGGGGTTGGTTTATTCTTTTCGTGCTTCTGTTTTCTTTTCTCCTTTTGAGTCAACTTGGGTTTCTTCTTCTGTTCCCGGTTTCCTTTATCGGCTTTCCCTTTGTCATGCATGTCTGTTTCTCCTTTCAATCAAAGAAAATAGAACCCCTCCAAGGATAACGCAAAAAACGTTATATGGCAATTCCCCTTTTCAATCATCCTTCCTAGGTGATGAGCATCCGTCGTTCAGCCATCTGCTCGTGCATCCGTGAAGCATCTTTGGGGTAAACAAGGTAATAAAGCGGCGTCACAAAGAAGGCGATCAACCAGAATCCACAGGTCAGGATAAGCAGGGTCTGGGACAGTCCCACCTGGTCTGCATAATTGCTGAACATGATGATCATGACCGACGCGAAGGCGCCATTGACGAACTCCGTCAGTGCCATGGCGGTGCTGCGCAATTCAGGGCGGACAGCACTCTGAACCATGGGCTGCATCGCGCCGCGCCGGGTCCAATCCAGAAAGAATCCCACAATGATCGAGCAGACGATGATTTCGGTCGTGGTTGTGGCGCTGGTGAACAGGTACCACATTGCCGGCAAGGCAATCGCAATGGAGATCTGCGACATGGCTGCCCGGCCGTAATTCGGCCAGCGCCGGAATGCCCAGTCGCCGACCGTGCCGCCGACAAAGTTACCCACGGCAAGCGAGATGACCACCCCACCGAAGAAAAGCGGCGCATCCGATTCCGAGAATCCCATGTCGTCCACCAGCCAGGTGACGTAGAACGTGGCGAGTGCGTTGATGGCCGTCAGCATGAAGATGCCCTGCAGGAAGTTCACCAGTACGGTCCTGTTCCTGAACAATTCCCCGACATCTGCCACTTGAAAACGGAATTTTGGAAGACAGATTTCTCTGAGATGACGGATTCAAGCTCGGGTTCGGCCGCACCGCGCACCGGTTCTTTCACGAAGACAGCGATGATGATACCGGTCAGCACGCTGATTAATCCGAGGCCGATGAAGCCGTACCGCCAGCCGACCTCAGGGATACTGAGCACCTCTCCAAAGACCAATGCCCCGATCACGATGCCGAACATGCCGATGGCACTGATGGTGCCCATGGCGCGGCCGCGATTCTTCGGCCCGAAGGCATCCGCCAGGATGCTGAACGACGCCGGGTAAAGGCAGCCCAGCCCAATGCAGGCGATCACCCGTATGATCAGCAGCTGCCAGTAGTCAGTGGCAAATCCGCACAAGGAGGTCCACAAGCCCCACACCCCCGTACCGATGACCAGGATCCACTTGCGGTTATAGCGGTCGGCCAGCATCCCCCAGAAGGGACCACTGAAGGTCTGAAAAATCACTCGAATGGCGTCGATGTAACCCAGCTGGGCATAGGAAAGGTTGAGCGTATTGCGTACAGCCGGCCAAAGCATTGGAAGGGCGACATCCTCCGCGCTGTCGATAAAAAAACCAAAACCTAACGCGGTAAGAATGCGGGCGCGGGAACCTTTGGATTGCGAGGGATTTACAGCCGTTGCGGTCATGGGGAACAACCTCCTGTCGAAAAAGATTTCACCTAAACTCGATGCCGTACTTTTCGCGCAGACGCGCGTAGGATTTCTGGCAGGCGCCCAGCGCGTACAGTTCGCACTTGCCTTCGCCTCCGGGACCGCAGAACTCCTTGAGTTTCTCGTAGGGGACTCTCTCTGCCAGCAATTTTTGCAGGTCTTCCAGGCGCGTCTGGCTGCCGGGTTTGAGGCCGAGATGATCGAGCACGGCCACATCCTTGGCGATCTTGTTTTTCCAGCCGGTGGTGCAGCGGCCATCCTCGTGGGAGAAGTAACCGCAGTGGTAGCAGAACAGCCCATACCCGTACACGGTTTCGACGATCAAATTGGGATTTGGCTTGAGATGTTCCACCAGCGAAGCGTAGCCTAATTGGAAAACGGGCAGGTTGAGGAGTTCATCGAACGCGCCCGCGCACAAATGGTGGTGTCCCATCAGGCGCACGCGTTCGTGGATATCCAGCGGGATGAGGTGCGCCTGCTGTTTCTCGTCAACCGGCGTTTCGTGGATTTGCACCAGGTCGGGGCGCTCCGGGGCTGGTTCGGCGTTCTCGAGCGGTTCCGCCATCATCTGAAACAGCGGCTCCAGCCCGCCAAAGCGTTCCAGGCGGAACGCCTCCGCCAGTTTCACTTCCGTGTCCCAGCCCGCGGCTTCTGCCAGTCGCCTTGACCTGCTCCTGCAGGAACATCGCCAACCAGCGGCTTCATATCGCCGTCTTTCGATTCCTCCAGCCACTTCACCTGTCTGCCCCAGGTTTTCAGTTGCAGTTGGTACTGGTTGATGGTGTTCCGCATCATCTCGCGGTGGGCGCAGACCGCCTCGATCTTCCGTCTCGATGGTTTTGGAGACTTCCTCGTAGTGGGTCACATTGGGCAATTGCCGGGCGAAGTACCAGCGTTCACAAACGGAAAACGGCTCAAGCCCCTCCTTGAAATGTTCAGGATAATGCTTGTCGAAACAGGATACCCAGAAGGCTTCATCCACCGCCTGCGCCACGCGGACGTGATCCTGGTTATTTTCGTACAATCCAAACGGATCGAACGAGAAAACCGCATACGGTTTATGTTTGCGGAACAGGTACACGATCCGCTCGCGGATTTTTCCCAGCGGGACATCCGCCAGCATATCGGTCTCGAAGCCCAGTTCAACGATCTCGCCCACGCCCAGGATTTTCGCGGCGTGATGCAGTTCTTCCGTGTTTTTGGTGATCGTCTCCTCGATGGTCAGGCCGACCGAATCCTTGCGGTCGTCGGTCACGCGCACAAGGATGATATGCCAGCCGTCATCGGCAAATTTGGCGATGGTCGCGCCGCAAAACGCGGCGGCATCATCGGCATGGGGGGAGATTATCATAGCTACGGGCATGGGGCACCTCTCAACTCCAAAGTTTTTTCAACAAACTGTCAGCGGCTTCCAGGGCGATGGACTCGCAGCGTGCCTGCAGCCGGCCGGGATAACGATACGCCAGCGGCGCGATGTCCACTTCGTAGCCGCCCTCGGGGTGCGACTCGGCGGTGTGCAGGTAACTGATGCAGCCGTCGCTCACACTGGCAATCAGGGTATGCGTCAGCGGGCGAGGCCGCCTTGACCTTCATGCCGATCTCGGTGAACGTCTCCGCAGCAAAGGTGACCAGCGCGAGGTCGCCGATCCGAACAGAATTGATTCTCATCGGAACGGACCAGAATCCATCACGGGCTTCGATGACCGATTTCCATGGATAGCGCTGGTTCAGAAGCAGGTCAGCGAAGATGGCCATAAAACCAGGCATCTTGGCGAGAGACAGCAGCGGCTTGCCGTAATTTTTCGGCGGACGGGATGTTTCAACGCGAGTCTCGGTCGGGAGCCAGGTTTCAGCCCGGGCGATCTCAAGTGGAGCATTCTTCAACGCCTCAGATCCGGTGCGGACGGCAGCCAGCACCGCCTCCGCGACCGCATGTCCCTGCTCGGCTGCCTTTTCGAAGCCGCGCCCATCCTCCCAGTGCATATCGGGATTGATGTTCGCCGCCGCACCCTGAAGGAAAAGCGACAGCCCACCGAGCTCGGATTCCACCCGAGGGCGCATCTGCCCGATCCAATCCGCGGAGACCAGCAGGTTGGCAGGTCCAAGCACCGTGCCGTGGCAGGCATAATTGACGACGGTGGCAACCCTCACTCCATCCCCTCTCCCAGTGGGAGAGGAGTCAGGGGTGAGGGCAAAGACACTGACCACCTGCACGGAGCTGTCCCGTGCGCCGGAGGGATTGCGCCCGATCTCCATGTGACCATCGGGCATCATCTCGCGGCGGTTGATGCCGACGGAGGCTTCGCCATGCGAATACTCGAGCCTGGCTGGTTGAAGCGTTGCCTGTGCCTCCTCTATGGCAGCGACGATGTTCTCCACCAGTGAATGGATGTACTCCCGGTTCTTCCGTGAGGATTTTTCGTCTGCATAAGCGATCGGGCCGGAGTGCGTGTGCGAGCAGCAGAGAATCACCTCGGTCGGTGCCAGCCGGGCGCGGATGCGGTCCACGATGAACTCGTTGATGGTCAGGATATCCAACGCCACCAGCGCAACACGCGTGCTCCCGCTCTCAAGGACGAGGGCAGTCGCGGTCAGGTCATCGTGAACGCCGGTATTGCCCTTCGAGCGGTCGCCGTACCCGATGAGAAAGATTCCCTTGGGGGGTGAAATTACCCTCCGCGCCACCCCCGCCGAGAGCGCGGACAGGGTCATGCCGCCTGCCTCCAAGTTCAAGTTCTTGCGGGTCTCTTCAGGTGTGTCGCCGATGCGGTAGCTGCGGAAAATGAACCAGCCAATGAAGACGAACACGGCCATCACGGGGAAGGACAGCCGCACGCCAAATGGATTCGCCTGAGTGTAGCCGAAATTCTCAAGAAGCAACGGCAGGATCAGGGTGCCGACTGCCGTCCCCAGCCCGATGGCAAACGAAAAGGTCCCATAGAAGATCGCTTCGCGGCGGCGTTTCGTCAGTATCTCGTCATAATCAACAAGGTTGCCCATCATGGCGTAGATGAGGATCAGGTAACCACCGAGGGCCATCCCGACAAATGCCACGAAGATGTAAGCCAGTGTCGTGGCGGGCAGCCCGTCCATGCCGATGGCAAATCCGAATGCAAAGATGATGGCGAGCATAAGCATGCTGGCATTGAGCAAAGCACGTTGGCTGTACTTCTTGTTGAGCCACAGCCAGACAGGACCGGTGAGAGCGATAAAAATGATCATCACGCCCTGGTAAATTCCCACGTCGCCTTCGGTGCCGCGCAGGACGAGCGTCACAAAATAGGGGAAGTTCGCCAGCACCATCTGGTAGGCGATATGGACGAATGCTGTGGAGAAGAACAGGATGAGGAACTGGTTGTTCTTGAAGGTGGCGGCGAGTCCCGCCATGCGCTGGCATCGGTTCGCCAACGGGACGGTCCGTCTCGCGCAGGCCGAGCAGGGCGATGTAGATGGTGACAACGCCCACAACGCCGACCACCGCTCCCATCGCCACCGCGCCAATGCTCTCGAAGAGCGGGGCTGCGACCAGCGAGCCGATCAACACGCCGATGATGCCGAAGACACCTTTCCAGTAGCTCAGCCCGAGCCGGGCATGTGTCTCAGGCGCCATCTCGGGCATGGACGCGTCATAGGGAATGCCGACCAGACTGTAGCTGGTGTGGTAGATCAGGATGACGACGATGAAATATACTGCGTTGATCGTGTAGTTGGTCAGGCTGGGTGGAGTCCACAGGAGGACCGCCCCCAGCAGGATGACCGGCGCGGCGAACATCAGGAAGGGTCGCCGGCGCCCCCATCGCGAACGGGTGTTATCAGACCAGTTGCCGATGAACGGGTCGATCACCGCATCCCAAAAGGTGGCGATGAGCAGCAGCACACCCATGGTCACCGCCGGCAGGTAGACCGGGCGGCCTGAATCGGGCGGCGGAGCATAGAAGTACAACAGCCAGGTGGAAACGGTGATGGCGAGGATATTCAATCCTGCCGATGCGCTGGAGTAGAGCGCCACACGCCAGAAGGGAAGTTTATTGTTCTTCATGCCGGGCTCCTTAGGTCATGATGGTTTACATAATTATGCATCACATTGTAAAAATGGACACCATGTTATTTTTCCTTCCTTTACCCCCTAACAAAACAAAATCCCGAAGGTCTCTTACCTTCGGGATAATCAGGCTTCAATGTTCTATTTTCTCAAGCGCGGGTGAGACTCACATAAACCGTCCCGCTGCGGGAACTGTATCCCGCCCAGACGGATTTGCCATCCACGCGAAATTCATTCAACATGATGGAACGTCCGTCCTGCCCGATATACTCGACATAGCTGGTCTTGCCCTGCGGCAGGCTGGTGACCTTGACCTTTTCGTCTTCGGTATTACCCGTGCGGGCGAAGTTTTCCACGACCCTGGTAATGATGGTTTTCTCTTCGGATTGCATCTTATTCCTCAATTCTGGTTGGGGTCCAGCAACCGGTGGTACTCCATCTCGGCTTCCCTCGGCGTTATGGACAGGCTGGCGCTCCATTCTCCGATCAAGGCCTTGCTTGCCCGCTTCATCAGGGAACTGTCATATTCGTTCCAGGAATTAGCCCGGCGGTGGGCGGTCAGGTCGCGAATCACCTTGCAGAGCGATTCGATCCCGCCGTCATTCAACAGTTCCAATAAAAGGATATAACGCTGGCGGCGGTCGCCCGGAAGTGACTCGGCCGGGCTGGATAGGAGGGCGAGCATCTTCTTAAAGCGGGTTGCGTTGGTGGGATAACGCAGGCGGTTTTTCATGGACCCATCCGTCGGCACCCAAATGGTGAGGTCCGCTGTCTGGATCATGTAATACATCCCGGTGGTTTCATTAACCGTATGTTTTTCGATAGCCTGCACGTGTCCCAACCCGTAGGTGGCGTGCATGACCCTGTCGCCGGTCTGGAAGTCCATAAAAACCTCCTTGGTTTTGATGAAGGGGATAGAAAAACGCCAGCCCGGGAAAATGGACCGGCGTTTGGACCTGTCGAATTACTAGGTGATACCCTTATTATATCACTGAAGTGGTGCTACCCATCCTTCGACAGCGCCGATTCCAGATCGGACAGAATATCCTCGGCCGATTCAATGCCCGCCGATAAGCGCACCAGCCCGTCGGGGATTCCGACGCGGGCACGTTCTTCCGCGGTAAGGCTGCGGTGCGAAGATGTGGCAGGATGAAGGACCAGCGAATAAACATCCCCGAGCGTGGTGGCAGGCAGGCAAATCGTCAGGGATTCCATGAAACGATACACGCGAGCTTTATCAGCGCCGTCGATTTCAAAGGACAGGACTCCGCCGTACCCCTTCTCTTCAAACAGGCTTTTCGCAAGCGCGTGTTGAGGGTGGGCTGAAAGGCCTGGGTAATTGACCTTCCGTATGCGCGGATGTTTCGTTAGCCATTCGGCTATTTGTTGAGCATTTTGACATTGCTGTTTCATGCGCAGAGGCAGGGTTTTCAATCCGCGCAATGCCAGCCACGCTTCGAACGGACCCAGCACACCGCCGACCAGCTTATTCAGGTCGAAGAGTTTACTCTTTTTCTCCGCGGAGGTTGCGACCACGCCTGCCAGCACATCCCCGTGACCCGAAAGGTATTTTGTGGCGCTGTGAATGACATAATCCGCGCCATGCCTGAAGGGATTGAACAGGTAGGGGGAGGCAAAGGTGTTATCCACCAGCAGCGACGCGCCATATCGGTGGGCAAGTTCCGCCAGGGAGGGGATATCCGCGATTTTCAGCAGCGGATTGGAAATCGATTCAACGAAGAGCACGACCGCACCGGTCTCCTTCAATGCCGCTTCCACTTCGGCATGATCTATGACGTTGACCATGCGGACTTTTACATCCAGGCTGTCGAATAAGGAGCGTAAAAGGGAAAAGGTGGCGCCATAGACATCCAGTGCGGCAACGACCGAGGCGCCTGCCTTCACACCCGCAGCCAGCAGCGAGGCATGGATGGCTGCCATCCCGGACCCATAAGCCTGCGCGGCCTCGGTCATCTCCAGGTTCGCGACTGCCGTTTCGAAGGCTTCGACGGTGGGATTCGAATAGCGCAGATAGATATGACCGGGCTTGTCGCCCGCAAAGACAGCGTCCAGGTCGTCCATGTTTTCGTACAGGTACCCGACAGTGGGCCAGATGGGCGTGGACACAGGCCTGAAATCGGCTGGAGGCACGCGCTCGCCCGCATGGACGGCGCGCGTTTGAAAGGATTTTTGGGATAAGTCACTCATGGATGATCACCTCATGTAATAATTATACAGAGTCTTGCGTAAATATCCGTGCGTAAACCGGCCATTCTTTGAAACTCTGTGATTAAATTACCGTAAGTAGAGTTATAAAACCTAAGGAGATGAACATGATCACAGAGACCGTTAAAGATCAGGAAACAAAGAAAAGCAAGGATGGTCCCTACCGCGTGAGCGCATCGGACACCGTGTACGCTTTCGGTTTATTCGGCGCGTGGTTCTATTACATCAGCACCGCCACGTCTTTCTGGGATGGCGTGCTGGGTATTATCCAGGGCTTCTTCTGGCCAGGATTCCTGGTCTACGAGGTTTTGAAGTTCTTGAATTTATAGCCCGAAATTCGCAGAGACCGTCCCGAAGGTTTAAAACCTTCGGGACGATCCTATTTCTTCAATTTAGCACCCGTGGACTTCTGTGTCTTGCCCCCATTTCATCCCCGCATTTTCTTGAATTCTAAAAATGCGGGGATGAAGTCCCGCTGAAAGCAGGGACTGAGGGGGGTGAGATATGGAATTGTGGCTATAATACACTTAGCGGGTGAGAACCCCAAAAGGAGGAAGTATGGCTGCACATTCCAAAAAAGTGATGGTCCACAGCGGAGGCTCGGATTCTGTCTATGGGTTGGGTATGATCGGCGCATGGGTCTATTACATCGGCCGCGCCAAAACGCCGAGACTTAGGGTGATCGGATTTCTAAAGGGACTGGTCTGGCCTGCGATGTTGGTTTATGAAGTGTTGAAATTCTTGAACGAGGATTTACCAGCGACCAAGCAGTTGCCTTCGCCACAGCCTTCTCCAACCTTGCAGCAAGCCCAAGTTAATAAACCTACCGTGACCGCCAAAGCCCGTTCCGCGCGCAAGCCGGCGCGAGGCGCCAAACCAAAAACGAAAAAGACTGCCCGAAAATAGTTTTAGTCTGTAATAAACCATTACTCCTGTCACACCCTCGCTTACCCCGCACTTGCGTCGTGGACAAGAGATGCGGGGTAAGTCTCACCCCACCTCGTTCTGACGGCGAGCCCATCGGGGAGAGTGCGTTACCGATGTGGGTAAGTGAGCAAACTTCTCAAAAAAAACCCACTGCACAAGAGAACAATTAGAAACAATAATCCTGCGCCCACCATAAGTACCGGGTAACAAATTTCTCAATCTGCTGTAAACTATTAGTGTCGGTGAAATAACTGAGAAGACTTCGTCCCGCGAACCAGGCGGGAAGCGTGGCAGGAGGGGATATGGCAGATCAACATCTCATCTCCAGGCTGACGGTGATCAACGGTCCGACAGCAGGCCAGGTCGTCGATCTGGGTCCGGGCGGGCTGGTCATCGGCCGCATGGAGCCCTCCGGCCTGATCATCAACAACCCCGAGATTTCCCGCCAGCATGCGCGCATTTCTCATCAGCTTGGCATTTATTTCATCGAAGACCTGGGCAGCAAGAACGGGACGAAGATCAACGGGCACCCGGTCGTTGGCTCACAGGCGCTGGCCACTGGGGACCTGATCCAACTCGGAGCTGAGATCTCCATCCTCTTCAGCCAGCAGGAATTCGGCGCACAGCCCGGCGAACAACCCACCTACTCTCCGCACATACAGCCGAAGTCGCAGCCCCGCTACACCGAAAGGACAATGTTCGAGGCTGGCGCAGGTGCCGCCGCCGCGAAAGCGCAGGCCTCTTCATCCCCGCCTCAGCTGGAGATCACCATCGCCGGGACCCCGCCCGAGGTTCACACCCTGACCAAGGATCGCATCAACCTGGGCCGCGCGGATGACAACGACATCGTCATCCCCTCCCTGATCGTCTCGCGCCATCATGCCACCCTTCAGCGCACGGCGGAAGGTTACGAGGTGCACATCGCCCCAGGCGCCACCAACGTGCTGAGCTGCCAGGGACGCCCGGTCACCGACAAACGGCTCCTGATGCACGGCGACGTGCTGCGCATCGACAGCGAACTCCCCGGCATGATGGTCAGCATGACCTACCGTTCGCCTGCTCAGGCGGTCTCTCGGCTTTCCGCGGTGCAGTTCGGCGAGAAGGAACGGCTCACCTTCGGGCGCGACCCGGGCAACGATGTCGTGCTCGACATGCCCTCCGTCTCCCGCTTCCATGCCCAGGTCACGCGCGTGGGCCGGCGTTATTTCGTCAGCGACCTGCGCAGCTCCAACGGCACCTTTGTCAACGACAACCGCGTCGAGGGCGACGTCTGGCTGAACCCAAAAGACACCATCCGCATCGGCCCGTACCGGCTGGTGATGGGCGAGGACCAGTTCACCCGTTACGATGAAACCGAAGGCCTGCGCGTGGAGGCCTTCCACCTCAAGAAGCAGGTGCGCAAGGACCTCAACCTGCTGCAGGATATCTCGCTGGTCTTCCAACCGCGCGAGTTCATCGTGGTGGTCGGGCAGAGCGGCGGCGGAAAATCCACGCTGGTGGACGCCATCGCCGGCTACCGCCCCGCCACCGACGGCCGGGTGTTCGTCAACGGCACCGACGTCTACCGCAACTTCGACGCCATCCGCAACGACATCGGCTACGTCCCCCAGAAGGACATCATCCACATGGAGCTGACGGTGTACCAGGCGCTCGACTACGCCGCCCAGCTGCGCATGCCCCGCGACACCAGCAAACAGGAGCGCCACAAGCGCATCATGGAGGTGCTGGACGACCTGGACCTCGCCCACCGCAAGGACGTGCAGATCAGCGGCTTGAGCGGAGGCCAGCAGAAGCGCGTCTCCATCGGCGTGGAACTGCTCACCCGCCCCGGCCTGTTCTTCCTGGACGAGCCCACCTCCGGCCTGGACCCCGGCACCGAAACAGCCTTCATGCACCTCATGCGCCGCCTGGCCGACCAGGGCCGCACCATCATCATGATCACCCACGCCACCAAGAACGTCATGCTGGCGGACAAGGTGGTCTTCCTGGCGCGCGGAGGCTACGTGGCCTGGTTTGGTCCCCCGGATGAGGCTCTGGCTTACTTCGACAAATTTCGCAGCGAACACGAACGCCGCATCCGCCCGATGGAGTTCGACCAGATCTACGCCATCCTCGACGACCCCAGCCAGGGCAAGGCCAAGGATTGGGCCGAGCGCTACATGACCGACCAGGCCTTCGTCAAATACATCGTCGAGCCGCTGCAGATCCAGCCAGGCGCTGGTGGCCCAAGCCCCGGCAGCAGGGAAGAAGCAAGCCCGCAAGGGCTCGCGCATCTCCTCCCTCGGGCAGTTCATGGTCCTCTCCAAACGCAACCTCACCATCCTGAGGCGCGACCGCTCCAGCCTGATCCTGATGCTGGTGGCGGCGCCCGCCGTGGGCGCGCTGGACCTGGTCCTTGCCCCCGTGATGGGCCGCGCGCCTTTCAGCTATATCAACGGCAACGCCGCCAACGGCGCCATCACCCTGTTCCTGCTGACCATCTATGCCCTGCTGGTGGGAGGCATGTCGCAGATGCGCGAGTTCGTCAAAGAGTCGGACATCTACAGGCGCGAGCGGCTGGTCAATCTTAAGATCGTGCCTTACGTCACCTCCAAGGTGTGGGTGGCGATGCTGCTGGCGTTCTACCAGGCTTTTGCCTACACCGCGCTGCACTACCTTGCATTCAGCATGCCGGGAGGCGTGCTCGAGTTCGGCGAAGTGTACATCACGCTCGTACTGGCGGTCATGACCGGCATGATGCTCGGCCTGCTGGCATCCGCCCTCTCGCCCAACGCCAGCTCGGCGCCGTTGATCATGATCATGCTCATCGTCCCGCTGATCGTGCTGAGCGGCGCGCTGGCGCCGGTGCCGCCCAACATCAGCCAGATCGCCTCCACCCGCTGGGCCTTCCAGAGCCTGCTGGGGATCGTGGGCGCCGGGCAGGATGTGGCCGGCGACGCCTGCTGGCAGTTGAACGAGGACCAGCGCGACGGCATGAACCTGGACGACAAGGCGTATTTCAACTGCCGCTGCATGGGCGTGCAGATGTTCAACGAGGACGTCTGCAGCTTCCCCGGTACCGGGGCCTATTTCGTCCAGGAGATCACCATGCCGGAGCCGACCGAGCCGCCGCCCCTGCCCGAACAGCCTCCCGAGCCGGTCATCCCTTCCGCACCGGATCCGCCCGCCGACCAGTACGACCAGGTGCAGATGGTGCAGTACCTGAACTCCCTCAGCGCCTACCAGGATAACGTCAAGGACATCCAGGACAACTACCGCAACCAGATGGACCTGTACCAGGCCATGGCGGAAGTCTACAAGGGTCAGATGAAGAAATACCTGGAGGATGCTGCGCGTTATAACGTGGCACGCGTCTCCGCCGTCAAGGGAGCGGAGGGAGTCATCAACAGCGTTTCGGATCAGTATGGGTGGGCCTGGGTCAACAAACGGGACGATTCGCTCTACTACCCCTGGCTGGTCCGTGCCTGGGTCGCCCAGCTTGAGATCATCCTGGTCTACTACGTGATCATCCTGCTGCTCATCAAGCGCAAGGATGTCCAATAACCACCGCACCGATTTCGATGGGGACCCTGCCATGCAAAAGAAATCCGACCCCGCACTTCTCGCACTGATCCTGCTGCTCAGCCTGGCCTGCTCTCTTGGAACCCCCGCGCTGGACTCCATGTCCCAGACGCTGACCCCGCTGAACGCAGCGGTGGAGGAGACCCTGACCGCGCGGGCCAATGAGGTGGGCAGCGCCGGCGACGACCTGGCCACGGCCGTGGTCGAGGCCACCGCCAAGAGCCAGAGCATTTACACCACCCAGACCGCCCGCGCCTCGCTCAACGATGCCTCCCGCCTGGCCACGGCCACGGTCATCGCCCCGGTGGTGGCGGAACTGCCGCGCTACGGCGTGGATGCCAGCCAGGGCTACGTGGCCTGGCTGCACCAGCCGGTGGAGATCGCCCTGCAGGGTTACCAGCAGATGGACTTCGTCAACGACTACCCCCAGATCACCGCCAAGGATTTCGTGATGGCCTCCGACATCCAGTGGAACACCAAGAACAGCATGTCCGGCTGCGGATTCATGTTCCGCTCCAACGGCGACCGCAACGATCCCAGCCAGTACATGGTGATCATCACCCGCTTCGCCAGCGGGCATGCGGCCTTCACCGCCCTGGTGGACGGCGAGATCGCCAACTTCCACGATTTCTTCCCGAAGACCGAGGACAGTGCCTTCAGCTGGAAGAACGATGCCACCAACCGGCTGGCGGTGGTGGCGAAAGGACCGATGATCTACATCTACACCAACGGGGTGCTGGTCGGCGAGGTGGACACGACCCAACCCCCGCCGGATATGGCCATGTCGCCGCCCTCGCTGGGGTCCATCCCCGGCGCAGACCAGGTGGATGATTACCAGGACCAGGTCTCGCAATACGGCGATGCGACGGATATCATCTCCGGGCAGCTTGCCGCCGCCAAGCGGAATTTTATCAAGTCCAAACCATTCCTCACGGATGGGCTGCTGGGATTTCTGGGCCTCAGCCAGTCCGGCACGATGGAGTGCAAGTTCAGCGACAGCTGGCTGTTCATCCTGAATGAGTGACGCTCACGCAAAAATGCCCCCGCAAGGGGGCAATCTCATCATCCTTCTTCCACCCTGCCGGCTTCTTGCCGGCACGAAGCCGGCAGGGCAACGCATGAGTGATGGCTAGAATAACGCCTTCGACACTTGCACCAGCGCTGCACACCTGCCACTTGCCCCGCGAAGTGCGCGGGGTGCGCGGGCGGTGCCAGGGAGTGCAGGTGTATTATTCATCACATCTTTGTTCCAAAAACGGATGACCTTGTAGCCTTGCGATTCCAATAATCGGGTTCTATCCCGGTCGTATTCTTCCTGGTCGAGATGCTCGTTGATTCATGTCACCGGACGTCTAGTATTCTTTCGATCTCCTCAAAACGGAGCGTAACTACCCTTTGGCTTTCAGGCAGGTCACGCAGGTAATTATCAAGGGGGGCTTTTTTGCCAGCCATAACTATCCCTGGTTACATTTCGAATACTGCCGCAAGATCCGTTCCGCGCGCAAGCCGGCGCGAGGCACCAAACCAAAAACGAAGAAGACTGCCCGGAAATTGGTCTGGACTTGTAAATTCCATCAGCCTTATCGCTTGCCCAACTGCCTCTTGCCCCGCGAATTGAGCGGGGTGAGTTCGCTGAGGGGGACTTTCACTCCACAACGATCACGTATTCCTTTTCAGCAGTCTGCCCGACGACCATGGTCGAGAAACAGTTCACACCGATTGTGAAAGTGAATGTCCCTGTTTCCTCCGGGATACCGCTGATCTTTGCACCATCGACGTGATCCACGAAAACAAGATCAAGCCCCGCAGGGAGCGTTCCGCTTGAAACGGATACACCAGCCACAGGAGTGACGTTATCACTCACGCGGATCTCAACCTCATATTCCACGCCTGTTTGCGCGTTCGGCAGGGAATCGGGTTCGATCTTCAGCGGAGTAAGCACTGGCGTAAAAACATAGTTGAACGTGGGCGTCGCTTCCGTACGAGTGAAGCGGGTGAACAGGGAACAGGCCAGTGACATCATCACGATGGACACCGCCAACAAAATACGCAAGGGTTTATGTTTCATGAAGTTCTCTTCTCTCCTGGTTGTTCAAACATTCCGGCTCTCTCGGAGTTGTGTTGTTTCTTGGCAAAATGGACAATCCCAACCCTTCCAGCCTCGGCCTCCATTGGAGACGGTACTTCCCACCCCGAAAAATACGCCCCGACCAAGAACGTCGGGACAAGCGGTACAGGCAGGCGAAGGTCAATGCGCTGCCTGTACCCGAAAGGGTGTCGAAGACACTGGCAGGGTGAATTTTACAAATGCCTGTCAAACCATTCCTTCAGTTCCGCAAATGGGACAGTTATCCCCTCCTCAGGCACTTTTTCGATGAAAGCTGCATGGAAGTCACGGTGCAGGGCAAAGCTCATCTCGAAGTAGTCGTCTTGTTCACATTTCATTATCAACCCGTGGCTTGTCCGTGCCCCCAGATAACCCGCCTGAAGCAGGTACCATTCGCAGACATTGAGCGCCAGGTCCAGCGGACCTTTGCCGTGATACCCAAAGGTATAACCACTTTCGCTGTAAAAAGCCACCAGGTGTGGGACATTGGTCATAAGAATGGGAGCACGAGGATAGTTGTGATGTTGACGCAATACCAGAGCCTCGGTCAGCGAAACGTCAGTAATCGGGACATCACTGAACTGGAAGCTCTTTTCCTTTACTGTTTCCTTTAGGCTCTTTCGCTTTGCATTGACCTTTGCCATCATAGCTCACCCTTGAACACCTTAACCAGCCCGTTCCAGCTTCACCCGCTTCTCCTTGACATCCACACTCTCGACCTTCCACCCTGCATTGGACCATGCCCGTGCGCTGACGTGGTTGCCTTCCTTTTCGCGCAACCACCATCGTTCGTCTTCATAAGCGGAAGCAGGAAGTTTAAACTTTCAGGATTCTCTCAATCTCCTCAAAACGGAGCGTAACTTCCCGTTGGCTCTCAGGCAGGCCGCGCAGGTATTTTTCAAGGGGATTATATTTACCAGACAATACTATCCCTTTATTAAATCACTTTCATAACCTTTTACCCAAAATGATTAATAACCTTAACTGCAATTCTGCCCGTCTTCGGCTTCGTTCATCTATTAGTCTTTTTCAAATATATCAAGGTAGGTTCTGTAGACATAAGAACGGCCATATTTTTTTGATTTATCCTTCATTTCCAATATACCCGCTTCAATGAGTCGATCTATGAGTTTTTGAGCGCCAGTGCGCGTGGTGAAACCCGACCATTCCTGCATGACGCTGACGGTAACTATAGGCTGGGTAAAGAGTTTGGGAAGTATTTTTAGCGCGCTCTCATAGGAAGTTTTGTTCATTTTGCCGATCTGTTCAAGCGCCTGCTCCCGCAGAACAGTAATTTCACGGGCAGTCGCAACTGCCGCTTCTGATGTTTCGATGACGCCATCCAGGAAGAAGTTAATCCACTTTTCCACATTGCCTTCGTGATAATCGGCCAGGCGCTGGTAATATACCTTTTGATATTTCTTGAAATAGGACGACAAATATAAAACGGGTTTTTCAGCAATCCTTCCTGCCATAAATAAAAGGTGATCAACATGCGCCCTGTGCGACCGTTTCCATCCAAAAAAGGATGGATCGTTTCAAATTGAGCATGCGTGAGCGCGGCTTTGATGAGTGGGGGCATATCATTTTCGGTGTGGAGAAATTTTTCCAGATCGCCCAAGGCGCGATTCATTTCATTCACGGGAGGGGGAACAAACTCGGCGTCTGATGGATCTTTTCCATTAATCCAGTTTTGACTTTTCCGAAAATTACCCGGATCAGAAAAATGGGTGGCACGCCCTTTCTCCATTAACTCGCGATGAATTTCCCGAAGAAAGCGCAGAGAGAGTGGCAGGGTCTTCAACCGATCCATCCCATAATTGAGAGCACGGATGTAATGCAAAATGTCGTCCACATCCGTCAGCTTGCCACCTTCAATTTTTACATCCGCTTCCAGCGCATCGATCAAGGTTGCTTTTGTGCCTTCTATCTGGCTGGATGCTACGGCATCTTTCCGAACATACATAAAAATAAAGAAGTCAACATCGGGTAATAATTGTGTGATGCCGTCCAATTTACCCAACAGTCGCGAAGCTTGTGCGTCTTTTAGAATGGTTTGCGCAGAATGGGAAAGAAGCCCTTTTCCTGGGAATGGGTCGGGAATAAAGGCTTTGAAACCCTGCGGTTGCTGTGCGTATTTTCCAATCATAAACTGTAGACATGCCTCCCGTGAATGTCTACAGTTTATGCCAATCAGTAGACATTGTCAATGGAGATGTCCACTGTTTTTCAAAGCTATTACAGGAAAACCGATATATTCCTTTTGAATATCAGTTTTTCTCGATTTTTACAATATATGCCGGAAATATGTATACAAACCAAGATTTTCACCCCACCCGCTCCTTCTTGACATCCAGAGAACTGTCAAAAGCAAAAGCACTTCCCCTTCGCATCGGGTACAATTCGACCCAGAGGCCGAATGAGAACCCTACCCCTGATCGTCCTGTCCGCTTTACTTCTCAGCGCGTGCAGCGTCTCCCTGTCCGACGTCTCGACTCCCACCCTCACCGAGGAGCCGTTCAACACGCCTACCCTGCCTCCCACCGCCACCGTGCGCCCCTCCGACACACCGACCTTTACCCCGACCATCGCGCCCACCGTCATCCCCGTCGAGGGGACGGTCCAGACTCAGCTCAACGTCCGCACCACGGCGGACAAGAACTCCCCCTCCCTCGGCATGATCAAAGCCGGCGAGAAGGTGCAGATCATCGGGAAGGACGAGACGGGCGACTGGTGGCTGATCCTCTACCCGGCGGACCCGTCCGGTCTGGGCTGGGTGGCCGCACCCTTCATTTCGACGAAGTCCACGCCCGAGGTGCCGGTGGTCAGCAGCGACATCCTGCTCACGCAGGGCACCCCCATCCCCTCGCCCACGTCCATTGGCGGGCTCTCGGCGGATGACGCTGGTCAAGGTCAACGTGCGCTCGGGTCCCGGCACGGCTTTCAACTCGCTGGGCATGATCGACCCCGAAAAATCCTTGACGCTGACCGGGAAGAATGAGGGCGGCACCTGGCTGCAGATCTTCAAGGTGGGCGGGCCGGGCGACCGCGGCTGGGTCAGCTCTGCCTATGTGCGGGTGGATGGCGACACCGGTCAGCTTCCCATTTTCGACGAGTACGGGACTCCCGTTGTGCCGACCTCCGGTACCCCGCAGGCGGACCAGCCGACCCCGACCCTGGTTCCCGTTATGGCAGCCGACGATGGCGACTCCGCGCAGAACCCCGCCGCGAACATCGTCTTCTCCCCTGAGGGGTCACGCCGCTTCTCCTACTCCAGCGCCGTCTCCGTCCCCGAAGGCGACGCCTCCGACTGGGTGCAGTTCACGCCCTATTCGCCGCAGCCCGCCCAGACCGAGCCCATTTTCCTGAGCCTCGACTGCGAAGGCAACGGCTCACTGAACGTCGAACTGTTGCAGGCTGGCGTGCCGCTCCCGAACTGGGGGACTCTCACCTGCGATAAAGACTCTAGGCGCGCTCGCGCTCCCCGGCGGGTCGCCGTACACCCTTAAGCTCTCCGCAGCTCCCGGCGCGGGCGGCCTGCAGTCCGTGTTTTACACCCTCACGGTCGAAAGTGGACAGTAGAATTCTCCCGTCTACTCCTCAGTCCCTCCAATTTTCGAATTTCAAGAAAATGGTGGGACGAAGGGGGGCTCTATTCCTCTATTCTCTACTCATCTGCTCTCTGCTCCTCCTCTCCTCCTGCTCCCCCGCCCTCGAAACCCCCTGGACCGCCCGCGACCTGCGCCTGCTCGATCCGCTTGACGCACCGGACCCCGCCCTCGACCTGATCGCCGTTTACACGCGCTCCGCGGGGCTGGAAGACCACATCCGCCTCGACTTCCTCGACGTCCCCGAGACTCCCGCCGCCGACATCTTCATCGCGCTCGACACACAGCCCGGCGGGAATGAGATGGCACACCTGAGCCGGCTCGACCTGGCTGCGCTCTACCCTGAAGGCCTCGTCGAAACAGAGGTCGCCTACGACCTGCTGCTGGTCATCCCTGCCGAGGGCGAGCCGGGCGTGATCGACGTCGCGGAGTCGACACTCTCGACGCACCTCAATCCCCGCATCGTCCGCGACCCGGCACTCGACACGCTGACCGTGGTCTTCAACCGCTTCGACCTTCCCGCAGACTACTCCCTGCAGGTCTTCGTCACCCCCGCCGCGGAACACGCCCCCGCGGACCGATCCGCCGCGGCTTCATCAGACGCTCATCCCGAGGAGCGCGCCAATCTCCTGATGGCTTTTTCAAATGTCTTCGACGCCGCCACCCCCGCACAGACTCTTCGACGCTGGGACGGCGCGCACACCGGTCCCTACGGTGAGCGGCACGGACTGAATCCACTGCTCGACGCAGCCGCGGCATACCGTGTTCCGCTCGTGCTGCTGGACCTCAAGACGCCTGCCTCCCTCTCCGCGCTCGACCTGACCGGAGGCCTCGACCAGATTAAGCGCATGGTCGGTAACCGATTGTTGATCCTGCCCGATGTGGTTTATGGTTCACCTGAGGAGGAATCTCTCTCCCGCAGTCTGCTCGCGGCTGAATCCTTTGACCTGTCCCCCGGAAAATTCATCTTCAGCCCCGTCAGCGTAAATAATGGCTATGCGATGCAGTTCTTCTATGACCCACTGGCTGCCTCCCCGCTCCCCGTCCTGGATTGGCAGGGACAAAAGATGCTCGCCCTGCCCTCCGCGACCGAAGAACAGACCACCCCTGACGGGCTGACGCTCGAGGCGCGGCGTGCGCTGGTCAACGCCGTGTTCGATTCAGGAATCGTCGTCTTCGGCGGCAGCCTGCCCGATTCGAGCTGGGGCGATTCCGACGCGGGCACTGAAGGATTGCGCTACATCGCCGCTCACCCATGGATTCAGCCGCTGGATGCCGAGGCGCTTTTGGCGATGCCCGCCATGGAGCCAGCCATCGATCCGCGCCCCGCACAGGAAATCACGTACCACTGCTTATCGCAATAGTTACAACTCGCAGGGGCAGGCCACAGGATACGATTCGGTCACCCTCCGAAATGAAATCCTCTCGCGCCTCGAGTCCGCTCCGGACAATCCGCTGACCGACTCCGCCTGGGAGATGTTCTTCCTGCTGACGGCTCCCGTCGATGACCCGAAGCTCGCCGAGTTGAACGCGCAGTATCTCGGCGATATCCTCACCCTGCTCACCGCCGCGGATTGGGCTCAATCGCCTGCATCGCAATCCACCTGCTCCGTGGATTTGAACGCTGACCGGCTGCCGGATTGTGTCCTGGCAAACGAAAAATATTTCGCGGTCTTTGAAACCGACGGCGGGCGGTTGTCATTTCTCTTCTCTCACGATGACGGGAATGTTCACCAAATCGTCGGGCCCGGCTGGCAGTTCACCACCGGCCTCAGCGATCGCACGGAGTGGCAGCCGGAGTTCGGTCATGCCGCGGACCCTTCCCAGATCTCCGGCGCATTCTTCGATTCGGATTCCCCCTTCCGCAGCTACACTCCTACGCTTAACGACAATGGCAGCGTGACCTTTTCATCCGCAGAGGGACAGACGAAAACTTATCGCCTCATTGAAGAAGGCATCCAGATCGAAGTCAGCGGATCTCCACTGGCACTCAGCTCCGGGCTGGCGCTCGATCCCTGGCGCCGGTTCGAACCCGGCTGGGGGAAAAAGTACCATGCTCAAATTGAGTCCGACACTCTGACCTGGCGTCTGGATGGTGGTCCGTCCGTGACGATTAAGATTTCGGGTGGAAGCCTGTTTGCTTTCAATGATTCGCTCGAATATCTCGGGAAACTCGAGGATCCCAACCAGGATTTCCCTCCCGGGCATTATCTGCCCCTGCCCATGGCGGTCATTGACCTTCAAATGATCGATGAAGTCCATTGAAATCTGCTTATAAAATAATCTTATTTCAAAACGATCACTTATAAGATTATAAAAGTGTTTGTGCCTGATTGCACTATTCAAATAAATGTGGTAGATTATTAATCAAATTCACCTTGGGAGAGGGACTATGGCCACAAAGGAAATTCCTGATATTATCGTCAGTCGTCTGCCAATTTACCTGCGGGCATTGCAACGCATGCTCGATAACGGAATCCAATCCACCTCCTCCCAGGAACTCGGCGAGAAGGTGGGAATTTCTGCCGCGCAGATCCGCAAGGACTTGTCCCAATTTGGCGAGTTCGGCAAACAGGGCACGGGTTACTTCATCCCCTTCCTGGCGGATAAGTTGAAACACATCCTGCAAGTCGACCGGCAGTGGGACGTGGCGGTGGTCGGCATGGGGGATATCGGCCATGCCATCGCACGTTACCAGGGATTGAACAACCGCGGTTTCAACATCGTCCTCCTGTTCGATCAAGACCCGGCCAAGATCGGAGAGAAGGTAGGCGATCTCGTCATCCGTGATGCTAAGGACTTGGTCAGCGCCATCCGCACCGAAGGAGTCAAGATGGCCATGCTGGCGGTGCCGGCAACGGCTGCCCAGCAGGTGGCGGACAAGCTGGTTGAGGCGGGCGTCAAGGCTATTCTGAATTATGCACCGGTGAGCATCTCATTGCCGTCGCATGTGCGCCTGCAATACATCGACCCCGTCATCGGTTTGCAACGAATGTCCTATTATCTTGATTAACGAATAGTCCAAAAAGCGGCGCTCAGCTGAGCGCCGCTTTTTATTACCTGACTTTTACCACAGCCACCTGCATAAGATTTTTCAGCAGAGGCGTTAATATTTATAGGAGAAGGGATGCTTCGCATCCCTTCTCCTATAAATAAAACTATCCCAAGGATTCTTTCTGTGACAGAATTAAGATGTTTAACCTACTTTTACTCCGACCACCTGGTCAATGATCGAGAGCATCGCCTCGAGGTTGGGGATGGAGGCCACCGGCGTGGACGCGCCGCTGAACCATCCACCCCCTTTTTTGGATACCTTGAACACTCCGTCATGTACGGAGACTTGCTCGATCTCATTCCAGGGGTAGGTTTTCTTCGAGACGGTCAATCCCGCCCGGTTGACCGCCACCGGACCGAACGAAGCGGTCTGTCCCGAATTGTAGACATCCGCTGCCAGCTTGTATTGGATGGGCAGGATGTTGCGGCCGATCAGTCCGCCCAAATGCTGGACGTTCTCAATCCCATTATCGAACACCAGCTTTCCGCCGCCCAGCTTTTTGACCGTATAGTGGTAGGAGGTCCCGGTGGGGATGCCATAACTGAAGTGTCTCGTGATCGACAGGTAGAATTCCCCGATCTCCTCCCAACGCACCGGTTGCAGTCCGCGGCGGTCCTGGTAGACCAGCCCTTTTTCATAGGCCACCACGCACCGGCTGCGGTTGGTCAGTGCATACACGGCAGCAGCGATTCCACCGAAGAACAATCCCAAAGTAACCAGGACGGGTACCGACACCAGGTTGTACACGGATGCGAGTCCATAACGCATGTAACCGCCGTAACCCGCATCCACTCCCCATCCACACGCGATGGCGGACGCGATGACCATGACCGCCGCCAGGATGGGAACCACCAGCCGGGTGGTTTTGCTCAGGGGGTAATAATCGACAGGCGCTCCCAGTCCGGTCACGGACGAGAACGCCTCGGGAAGTTGAACGCGTTTGGGGGTGGTGGTCATGGCTAGACGGGCGGCAGGTTTCTCTTCAGGACGTTGTACATCCCCAGTGCGCGCGCCGCGCCTTCGGCGACGCAGGTCTGAGGATTGTCCACCAGATAGGCCGGGATGCCCAGCGATTTGGTCAGGAGCTTGTCCATGCCTCGCAGCAGGGAGCCGCCGCCGCAAAGCGCCACACCCCGGTCGATGATATCCGCCACCAATTCGGGCGGCGTCTTCTCGATCACCTTTCGGCAGGTTTCGCGGATGTTCTTCAACGGGTCCTGAAGCGCTTCGACGATCTCACTGGTGGTCAAGGTCACCGGGCGCGGCAGGCCCGACACCTGATCCTGTCCCTGCACTTCCATGCTCTGTTCCGTGTCCTGAGGGACGGCCGCCCCGATCTTGATCTTCATCTGCTCGGCGGTGATGTTGCCGATGATCACGCCGTACTTGCGGCGCACATAGGTCGTAATGGCTTCATCCATGGCCATGCCGCCCGAGCGGAGGGTTTCCGCTGAGACGATGCCGTACATCGCCATGACAGCCGCCTGAGTGGAACCGGCGCCGAGGCAGATGATCATGTTGCCGGACGGGGAATTGATGGGCAGGTCCACGCCGAGCGCGGCAGCCAAAGGCTGCTGGATCAAATAGGCATCGCGGCTTCCGGCCTGGAGTACCACCTCGTGCACCGCCCGGCTTTCCACGCTGGTCACGCCGTAAGGGACGGTGATCATCACCCTGGGGCGGAAAAAGCGCATCGGGCCGCTCAACCGGTCGAGCAGCACATACAACAGGGTTTCGGTCACGACGAAATCGGCAATGACCCCATTTTGGAGGGGGCGCATCACTTCGATGCTCTCCGGCACACGCCCGAGCATGTCGCGGGCTTCCTTGCCGACCGCGACCACTTTTTCCGTCGCGACATCAATCGCGACGATGGTGGGTTCTTCTATCAGGATTTGAGTGGCATCGGCTATGCGGATGAAATTCGTCCCCAGGTCGATCCCGATGTCTTTTGAAAAAAGGGCCATTTGATCAGTCTTCGTTCATGCCGGTGGATCGCTTCACACTGCGATAACGCCGCGCGGCATCCAGACGCAGGTTGGAACGCCGCAGGGCAGCTTCGATCGCCATGTATTTATCAGCCTCTTCCGGAGTGACCTGCGACAGGGCTTCCTCGGCATGCTTTCTGGCGGCTTCAGCGCGCGCCACATCGATCTCGGCGACGTTCTCGGCAGCATCCGCCAGGACGGTGACGATGGTGGGCTGGATCTCCGCCACGCCGCCAGCCACCGTAAAGACTTCCTCCTGTCCCTGGCGGCGGACCTTGATCAATCCAAACTTCAGGGTGGTGAGAAGGGGCGCGTGGTGCGGCAGCACGCCCATTTCCCCGTCCATGCCCGGCAGGACGACGATATCCACGTCGCCTTCGAACACCGTCCGGTCTTGAGAGACTATATCACAATGAATAGGCATAGGACCTGTGGCTTTTTACTAATTTCCCTCGGACATGCGATTGGCTTTTTCACGCGCGTCGTCGATGGTGCCGACCAGCTGGAAAGCCTGCTCGGGCAGGTCGTCGCATTTGCCGTCGAGGATCTCGCGGAAAGAGCGTACCGTTTCCTTGAGCGGGACATACACGCCTTTAATGCCGGTGAACTGCTCGGCCGTGACGAACGGCTGGCTGAAGAAGCGTTCCATTTTGCGCGCGCGCGAGACCAGCAGCTTGTCGTCTTCGCTGAGTTCGTCCACGCCTAAAATGGCGATGATGTCCTGCAAATCCTTGTAGCGCTGAAGAACACGCTGGACTTCGCGGGCCGTGTTGTAATGCTCCGCGCCGACGATGTTCGGGTCGAGGATGCGGCTGGTGGAGGTCAATGGGTCCACGGCCGGGTAGATGCCTTTCTCGGCGATGGACCGCTCGAGGGCAATGGTCGCATCGAGGTGGGTGAACGTCGCCACCGGCGCCGGGTCGGAGTAGTCGTCCGCCGGGACGTAGACAGCCTGCATCGAGGTGATGGAACCGGTGCGGGTGGAAGTGATGCGCTCCTGCAGCTCGCCCATTTCAGTCGCGAGAGTGGGCTGGTAACCCACCGCGGAGGGCATGCGCCCCAACAGCGCCGACACTTCGGAGCCGGACATGGTGAAACGGAAGATGTTGTCGATGAACAGCAGCACATCACGTCCCTGGTCGCGGAAGTACTCCGCCATGGCCAGCGCCGAGAGCGCCACGCGCAGGCGCACACCGGGGGGTTCGTTCATCTGCCCGAAGACCATCACGGTGTCCTTCATAACACCGGACTCGATCATTTCGCGGTAGAGCGAGGTGCCTTCACGCGTGCGTTCGCCCACGCCGGCGAACACGGAGTTCCCCTTGTGCACGCGGGCAATGGAGGAGATGAGCTCGGTGATGACCACGGTCTTGCCCACACCCGCGCCGCCGAAGATTCCGGTCTTGCCGCCCTTGGTGAACGGGGCGATCAGGTCGATGACCTTGATGCCGGTCTCGAAGATCTGCACGCTGGTGGACTGCTGGTCAAAGGAGGGCGCCAGGCGGTGGATGGGATAGCGCTGCTCGAACTTGACCTCACCGCCGTTATCCACCGGTTCCCCAAGCACATTGAAAATCCGTCCCAGGGTTGCCGGTCCGACCGGGACCATGATCGGCGCGCCGGTCGACCGGACATCCACGCCTCGTTGAAGTCCGTCCGTGGTATCCATGGCTACCGTGCGCACCCAGTTATCGCCCAGGTGTTTCTGAACTTCCAGAGTAAGCGGAGATTGATCCTGCCGGTCGATGACCAGCGCCTCATAAACTTCAGGGAGCTCCCCTTCCGGGAATGCCACATCCACGACGCCGCCTTGAATTTGAACTACACGGCCCGTACTTTTAGCCATTATCGCCTCCAACAGATTGGGTTGCCTGGGACAACGCCTCGGCGCCGCCCGCTATGTCGAGCATGTCGTTGGTGATCGCCTGCTGGCGCACCTTGTTGTATTGCATTTGCAGCGCACCGACAAGTTCGTTCGCATTATCGGTGGCATTGCGCATGGCTACCATGCGGGCTGCGTGCTCAGAAGCCAGTGACTCGAGAATTGACTGGAAGACCTGCAGCGCAGTGAAGCGCGGAATGATCTCGTCGAGTATTTCACTCTCAGCCGGCTCATAAATGTAAGCCGCCGGGGTGTGCTTTGTTTCAAAATCCTGAACGCGGCCTTCATCGCTCCCCACTTCGAGAGGCAGCAATCGCTTGACGGTTGGTTCCTGCCTGACCATGTTGATAAAACTGGTGTAAACCAGGTAGATTTCATCCGCCTGCCCGGACAAAAACTCATCCACAGCCAGCCGACCGATGGCGGACACGTCCTTGAAGGAGGGCGCTGCCGGCAGGTTGCTGAAGTCCGCAATGACCTTGTATTTGCGGCGGATAAGCAGGTCGCGTCCTTTACGTCCCACCGCGATCACGCGCACGGGGGTGGGATGTTTGGCGAATTTGCGAGTCACGAACCGGATCAGGTTGGTGTTGTAGGCACCTGCCAGCCCCCGGTCGCCGCTGACCACCACCACCAGCGTGTTCTTCACCTCGGATCGTTCGGTCAGCAGTGGATGCAGGGTCTGGCGGCCGGGCTGCTCAGCGACATGCCGGAGTACCTGCCAGGCTTTCGTGGCATAGGGGCGTGTCGCCATGAGCGCAGCGATCGCTTTGCGCACATTGCTCGCGCTGACCGCTTGCAGGGCGCGGGTGACTTGCGAGATATTTTTGACGCTCCGGATGCGGAGCCGCATATCACGTGCGGATGCCATAGGGGTGTTTTACTCCGCCGTGTCGGTTAAGACTGCCATGAAGATTTGAATGCCGTCAGCGCTTCGCGCAACTTCTTCTCGGTCTCCGGGGAGATGGCCATTTTCTCGGTAATATCTTTGCCAATCCCGGGATGGGAGGCGTCCATGTATTTCTTCAGGTCGTTCTCCCACTGGCGCATCTTCTCGACCGCTACATCATCGGCAAAGCCATTGGTACCGGCAAAAATGACGATCACCTGGTGCTCCAGCGAGACCGGCTCGTATTGCGGCTGCTTCAGGACTTCCTGCATGCGGCGGCCGCGGTTGAGCTGACCCTGGGTGGACTTGTCCAGGTCCGAACCGAACTGGGCGAAGGCTGCCAGTTCACGGTAGGACGCCATGTCCAGCTTGAGTCGGCCGGCCACCTGTCGCATCGACTTGGTCTGGGCAGCACCGCCTACACGGGAAACGGAGATACCGACATTCACCGCGGGACGGATGCCGGCGTTGAACAGGTTGCTCTCAAGATAAATCTGACCATCGGTGATTGAAATTACGTTAGTGGGAACATAAGCGGAGACGTCGCCCAGAAGTGTCTCGATAATTGGCAGCGCGGTCAATGAACCGCCGGAACCCGCCACCTTGACCACCTTGTATCCTTCACCCTTGGCTTTGGCGGCCTGCTCAGCATTGTGCCTGGAAAGCGGTCCATCGAATACCACGCCGTCCACCGAATCTTTTTCTGTTGCAGTGGCAGATGAAAATTCAGGTTTGGTGATCACGTACTTCACTGCAAGGCGCGCGGCGCGTTCCAGCAGGCGGGAATGAAGATAGAAAAGGTCGCCGGGGTAGGCTTCACGTCCGGGCGGGCGGCGCAGCAGCAGTGAGACCTGCCGGTATGCCCACGCATGCTTGGAGAGGTCGTCGTAGACCACCAGCGCATCACGGCCGGTCTCCATGAACTCCTCGCCCATTGTGCAGCCGGCGTAGGGAGCGATGTATTGCAACGCAGCGGCTTCGTCCGCGGAGGCAACTACGACGATGGTGTGTGCCATCGCACCATTGCGCTCCAGCAGCGCGACCGTGCGGGCGACGGCAGCTTTCTTCTGGCCGATCGCCACGTAGATGCAGATCAGGTCCTTGCCTTTTTGGTTGATGACCGTGTCGATGGCAATGGCGGTCTTGCCGGTCTGGCGGTCGCCGATGATTAACTCGCGCTGGCCGCGCCCGATCGGGATCATGGCATCAATGGCTTTGATGCCGGTCTGGACAGGCGAATCCACGTCCTGGCGGTAAACCACACCCGGTGCGATGCGCTCGATCGGTCTGAAGCTGGTGAACTGGATGGGACCTTTCCCGTCAATCGGTTCTCCCAAAACATTGACCACACGTCCGATCAAACCATCTCCCACCGGCACAGAAGCAATGCGGCCCGTCGACCGGACGGACATTCCTTCCGCGATTTCAGAATACTCGCCCATGATGATCACGCCCACCTTGGTCTGTTCCAGGTTGAACGCAATGCCCATCACGCCATTGGCAAATTGGACCAGTTCCTGCGAGCGGACGTTGGCCAGCCCTTCCACGCGCGCGATTCCGTCGCCGGCCTCCAGCACTGTTCCAACATCGCTGATAGTCGCTTCGGGTTTGAACGATTCAATTTGCTTCTGAAAATCGCTGGTGATCTGCTTGATCAGGTCGGACATTTCGCCTCCACACCATATTTTTAACAGTATTTGGGGGTCTTAAGCCGAATCCAAGACTGTTTAAATTCAAAAATGTTCCGGGGTATCCCCAGAGCGTGCTAATGATACCTGAATAAATAATCATTGTCCAGTTACCGAAACAGCACCGAAACCCCCGGAACTCGCGGGGGTAAAGCCCCTTGCTTCACTGTCCTGCTGGCGCAGGCCAGCACGGGCAGCAGTGGGGATACACCACACCTTCGGTGGGTGCAGGTGCAAGGCGCACATCCTTGCAAGGTGTAGGACATGGTTGTAAAATAGAACACATGAGCTATGCGGTAAAAACCTTCAAGTATCGCCTCAAGCCCTCCAGGAGCCAACGCACCCAACTCGATCGGACGCTGGAACTTTGTCGTTGGGTATTCAATGAGACGCTGGCCACTCGCAAAAACACCTGGGAGCAGGAAAAGAAGACCCTTTCGCTGTACGACACGAATAAACTGCTCACCATTTGGAAACGAGATCATCCCGAATTGGTGCGTGTCCATTCTCAGGTCTTGCAGAATGTTCAGGAGCGAGTGGATCTGGCTTTCAAGGCTTTCTTTCGTAGAGTGAAGGCAGGCGAAAAGCCTGGCTACCCGCGCTTTCGGGGATACGGTCGGTATGCGAGCTTCACCTTCAAGCAGTCTGGTTTCGAATTGCTCCCTGCGGGCAAGGAGTTGCTCATTTCCAAAATTGGGCAGTGAGGATCGTCCTCACCTCCAGGGCAGGGTCAAGACACTCACCGTTCAGAGGGATGCGGTGGGCAACTGGTATGCCTGCTTCGCCTGTGAAGTGGATCCCCAACCCCTGCCCTACAATGGCTTGGCAGTCGGGGTGGACGTAGGACTTGAAAGTTTTGCCACGCTCTCCAATGGGATGAAGATTGATAATCCCCGCTTCTTTCGTCATGCTGAGCAAGGACTGGCGCAGGTGCAGCGCCTTCTCTCGAGGGCTGAAAAAGGAACGCCCGAACGAGCCAAACGACGCAAGGCCGTTCAGCATGTCCACCAACGCATTGCCAACAGGCGCAAAGACTTTGCCCATAAGGTTAGTCGTGAACTGGTCAACAGTTTCGGCATGATCTCTTTTGAAAACCTGACTATCAGGAACATGCTTCAAAATCATCGTTTGGCTAAAGAGCATCTCGGATGCAGCCTGGAAGCAACTGATCACGTACACCACGTACAAAGCTGAGAACGCTGGTCGTCGTGTCGTATCGGTTGATCCACGCAACACATCCAGGATGTGCTCTGGATGTGGAACTTTGGTTGAGAAGTCTTTGTCCGTCCGGGTGCATGCCTGTCCTGTGTGTGGTCTCGTCATGGATCGGGACGAAAACGCTGCCAATAATATTTTGAGACTCGGGCTAGAGTTCTCTGCCCCCGCAGTGATGCGTGGGGAGTAGTCACGAAAAGCACGTCGAAAAAACAGGTGTCTGAACGATGTATCTCAACCTTAAAATTGCTGGATTCCCCTGCAAAACTCTTGTATTTCTGGCTGATTGTTATATACTTCGCACTCGTAATTGCCAATCATTTTAAGGAGATCACTCCAATGTCCGAAACGATTCGCAATGAGGATAAGCCTCCCAGTCAGCACCCGCGCCCGGCCGGCCGTTGGAAAGTGGCAGTGCTCGCCAACATCAAGGAGCACGACAAGCCGCTGCCGGAAGGCGTCCCCCCCGATGCCGGATCGGACTTTGACTACATCGAGACGGTGGATCACATCCGGGCAGCAATCGAGACCGACGGGCACAAGACGCTTTTTATCCAGGCAGATGCCAACCTTCCCTTTGAATTAAAAAAACACAAACCCGACATTTGTTTTAACATCGCCGAAGGCTTGGGAGGCGACGGACGTGAAGCGCAAATCCCCGCCATATTGGAATTGTTCAAAATCCCCTATACCGGGTCCCGGGTGATGGCCAATGCCATCTCGCTGGATAAAACGCTGACCAAACGCATCTGGCGTGACCGGCGGCTGCCGGTGGCGCCCTTCCAGGAATTCATCGTCGGCGACGAATCCCTGCGGCCCGAGCTACGATTTCCACTTTTCGTCAAGCCCGCTCGCGAAGGCACCGGCATGGGCGTGGACCCTAAAGCGATCGTCAACGATGAAGCTGAGCTTCGCGAGCGCGTGGAGTACATCCTGCGCCTGTACAAACAGCCGGCTCTGGTCGAAACCTTCCTTTCGGGCCGCGAGTTCACCATCGGGTTGATCGGCCGCTGGGATTCCAAGAAGTATTCCCGCCACCCGGAGTGGTACGATGAAAAACACGGGTATCACGTCTTCCCGGTCCTCGAACTTGACAGCAGTCGCTCGGTAACGCCAGGAATCTACAGTCAGGCTTCCAAGACCAAATCGGTCGGCGAGGACGGCGCTCCGGGTTACGTCTGCCCGGCGGATGTTCCTCCGGAACTCTATAAAAAATTGCAGAACCTTACAGTCCGAGCCCATATGGCCATCAAGGCCATCGATGTGTCCCGCACGGATATCCGTCTGGATGCCAAAGGCGATCCGGTGTTGATGGAAATCAACACCCTGCCCGGCTTGACCCCCGATTACAGCGACCTGTGTCTCGAAGCAGGCTCCGAGGGCATCACGTATGAAGATCTCATCCTCGACATTCTTTACCTGGGTGCCAGCCGGTGGGGGATGGTTGAACCGCGGGAACTGCCTGAGAACGGGAAGAAATAAGCGGGCAGACGGTTGAAAGTTCACCTCCGCCATTTAATGGTAAAATAACCCCCGCTCAAATTGGAGAGGTCGCGTAGTCTGGCTTAGCGCGCACGCTTGGAAAGCGTGTAACCCAAAAAGGTTCGCGGGTTCGAATCCCGCCCTCTCCGCCACTCGAAAACGTCCCGCACGATGGGGCGTTTTTTTATTGGTTTGCGTGTCCCCCAAAGTCCCGCGCTCTTGGCGGGATTGAGGGGGTGATATCAAAATCCGCCCTCTCTACCAGAAAAAAAGCCGGTCTCAACCGAGACCGGCATAACCATTTTTTGTATCAGATTAAGGTTGTTCTTTTGGCGCACCAGCAGATACAGTCACTGATTCAGCATCGAAATCCTGTGGTCTGCCCAGCGGCATCGCCAGGGCCTGTCCTTGCCGAGTGACCAAAACTTCATACAACTTCGATTGCAACCAGTCACCTCCGCCAAGGATGTCATTTCCCTGGGCTTCCGGGGATGGGCGCCTCGAACCTGCCAGAATTCCCTGATAGTCGCTCAAGTTCAGTTGAGCCGAAGATTTAGCCAGGTCTGCGTTGTGACAGGACGCACACGCGAGGGCGCCGGCATACCATAGGTTCGCTTCCTTCAGCAATAAACTGATATCCGCCTCATAGGTGGCTGTACAGGCTGTCCCTTTTTGGTCGGTAAACTCAAAGGATTCAGTTTCCGGGAATCCGGCATTGACCCAGGCTTCAAATAGAACCGTGGCACCCACCCGGCATTTCAGAGAAATGGATTGTGCAGCACCCAATTCCGGGGTGGGCATGCTGGCTGGAAATAGTGTCGGGATGGATGTACGGACCGGTGTCGGGTCAGCCTTGGAACATTCCAGTGATCCTCCGCATCCAATCACAAAAAGAAATCCCACCCAAACGACCAGTAAAACAAGGAATCCTGCCAGAGTACCTAAAATAATTTTTCGAACATCGTCTTTCATTTCGATTGCCTCCCCTAGGGCTGGGGTTGATTCTGGATCACTGCGCGGATGAAATTAACCACGTCCCAACGCTGTCTTACGTTTAGATTTTCATTTAGGTTTGGCATGCGGCCCGGCACACCGGCGGATATCGTGACAAAGATCGCCCCGTCGCTCAAACCCACCACCCGCGCACCGGTCAGGTCTGCAGGAGGATTGACCAATGCCGCACCAATCACGCCATCCCCTTTTCCCAGCACGCCATGACATTGGGCACAATGGATGGAATACAGTTGCGAGCCGTTCGAGACGGAAGTTTCATCCACCGGGATGGGGTTGGCAGGCGCTCCCGCTCCAGGGATATACGCCGCGCCTTCCACAGGGATGGAATCAACCGCTACCGGCAAGGGATTTTCCATCGGTTGGTAGCCTGGCTGGATCTCCATAAAACTGATCCATTCCACCTTGATGATGTCGTAACTGAAGAGCATCAACAGACTAAATAATGAACCAACCACAACCAGGATGAACACCAGGCGCTTGATCATAGGTGAATAGCCTCCGCTGGTTTTACGGATTCGGCGCCGATGGCGGACATGGCTTGCGAGAACTTCGTTTCCGCTTCAGCATCACAGGCGAACAGCACCGCGATCTTTCCATCGCTGATCTCGGGGACATATTCCTTGGGCGTGTAGGATGGAAAATAACTATCCAGGAAGACACCCAAAAACGTAGCGATCAGCATCCCGAGCATGGTCATCTCGAACACCGCGACCACGGTAGGAGGTCCGGGGATCAGGGGCTGTCCGCCAACAGAAACCGGATAGAGAATAGGCGTTCCGGCTGCGAAGAAGAGTCCAATCAAAAAGCCGGCGATCGCGCCTCCCGCTGCCAGTCGTGGGACGTTGCTCCATTTGCGCGGACGCCCCAGCATCGCCTCGGTGACCGGAATCCCGGAAATGACGTTGATCTCGGCATCCTCCACGCCCAGTTCGCGCAGCCTGTCAATTCCATGCGCCGCGGGATCGATGTCGGTGAAGACCGCCAGTAGCGTTAATTTTTCAGTCATGGCTTCGTCCTTTCCGTCCTATTCCAGATCGCTGACCGTGACGACGGTCTCTTTTCCGAACTTGCGGACAGAGTGAGCCAGCTGCCCTTCCTGCACTTCCCAGACCGGCACAAGCGGAATGAGCCGGGAGGCCAGCATGTAAAGCAGGATAAAGAATGCCAGTGTGCCGATGAAGATGGGCACTTCGATCCCCGGCTTGAACTGTCCCCACATGAACGGAAAGCGATTGATCTCAAGCGTCACTGGAACGATAATGAACCGTTCGATCCACATGCCGAGATTGATCAACAAGCCGATGGTGAAAATCGCCCAGGGGGTGCGGCGAATCTTCTTATTCCAAAGAGTTGCCCATGGGATCAGGATATTGACCACCAGCATCAACCTCCACATCCAGCCGGCAGGACCTTCCTCATGCCAATGCAGCAACCAGTGAGTCGCCTCGTCACCGCCGTACCATTGCACCATGAAATCGTTGAAAAAGAAATACGCCCAGGCCATCGAAACGACCAGCATGAGTTTTCCAAGCGCGTCGAAATGTTCCGGGCGGATAAAATACTTCATATTCTTCATGTTTGCCCGAATCACCACCATCACCATCGCCACCGCCGCGATGCCGGAATGCAAGGCGCCAACGACAAAGTAGGGACCGAAGATGGTCGAGTTCCACCCGGGACGCATGGCGACGGCGAAATCCCACGATACAATGGTATGCACGGAGAACATGACCGGCAGGATGGCAAAGGCGAAGATGTTCATGGCAATACGCAAATGCGCCCACTCACCCTCCGTGCCGCGGAAGCCGAGAGCCAGCGTCCGGTAAAAGATCTTCCGCCAGCCGGTGGAGCGGTCGCGCGCCATGGCGACATCGGGGATCAGCGGCAGGAACAGGTACATGGTGCTTGCTAAAAGGTATGTATTTATCGCCAGAAAATCCCACATCAGCGGCGAATGAAAATTCGGCCATAACGTCCGCTGACCGGGAAAGGGGAACATCCAGTACGCCAGCCAGACGCGGCCCATGTGCGAAAAGATCATGATGCCGGCCTGCACCAACCCGAAGGTGGTCATCAACTCGGCAGCCCGGGTGAACGGACGGCGAAACTCCGCCTTAAACACCCGCAGTAACGCGGAGACAAAAGTCCCGGCATGGCTGATGCCCACCCAAAAAACCGTGTTGACCAGGAACAGGGACCAGTAGCCTGGACGGTTCTTGCCGGTGAGTCCCAGACCGGTATTGATCATGTATCCCCAGGCGCCGAACAGCGCGACCGCAACAACCACAGATAGGATGGCAAACACCACCCAGAATTTCCATGACGTGGCGTGCATCGCATCCATGACCATCGCGTTCATTTCCCCGCGTGGTTTGGGGTCGAGCATCAAGTGTTCCTTGCGAAGATGCTCGACATGCTCGTCATGATGCAACCCAGCAACAGCATTAGCCATGGGAGCCTCCAGGGAGGTAGGTCACACGAGGGTCTGTACCAAGCGATTCGAGCAGGGTATGGGCAAAATCTTTCTTTTTCATTTTTGATACCTTGCTCTCCGGATCATCGAGCCGCCCAAAAATGAGCGCACTGGCCGGGCAGGCCTGAACGCAGGCAGGTTCCACTTCACCATCGTATACGTCACGACCTTCCGCCCTGGCCAAATCTTCCGCGCGATGAATGCGCTGGATGCAGAAGGAACACTTCTCCATTACGCCTCGCCGGCGGACGGTCACATCGGGATTGAGCTGGTTGTTCAACGGTTCCGGACGCTGGTAATCGTACCAGTTGAACACGCGCACCACATAGGGACAGTTGTTGCCGCAATAGCGCGTCCCGACACAGCGGTTGTAAACCTGCAGGTTGATCTGCTCGGCTTCACTGTGGACCGTGGCAAAGACCGGGCAAACCGGTTCGCAGGGGGCTTTCCCGCAGTGCTGGCACATGATCGGCTGGAACGGGGTCGAGGTCACCTCGGGATATTCCCCCTCCCACAATCGCTCGACGCGGATCCAGGACATCTGCCGGCCGTAAGCGGCATCGTCCTCGCCCACCCAGGGGATGTTGTTCTCCATGGCGCAGGCTGTCACGCAGGCCTGGCACCCGGTGCAGACATCCTGGTTCACCACCAAACCCCAAATCCCTTGAGAGCCTTCTTCTTTGGCGCTGGTTTCAGTCAGAACTTTATTGTCAGCCATCACTCGCTCCTTAACCTTCGCCATCGCCATAGACGCCCACGCGGCTTTCCAATCGGGCCAGGGGACGCTGACGCCCGGTTCTTTCGACCCTCACCTTGGTGCCAGCGTAAGCCAGGTCGCCGGTTTCGTTAAATTTCAATGCCAAAAGGCTTGCGGGATTGATTCCAGTACCTGCATAACGTCCGAGGGCCGCGTGACCGCGCCCGAAAGGAATTGCGATCGTATCCGGGCGGATGGCCGGATAAATATATACGGATGCTTCCAACGCCCCGGCCGGGGATGTAATCAAAACAACATCATCATTCGACAATCCAAGCTCCTCGGCGGTTTTCGGATTAATCTCGACCCACGAATTCCACATCACTGTCGTCGAGGGGTCGGGCGTTTCCTGCAGCCAGGGATTGTTCGCGCCGGACCCGTCTCCCAGAATCGGAGATGGAAATGCCAGCAGGTGGAAATCCCCATCGCCTTCGAATTCTGCTTCGTCGATCTTGATCGCGCGGCTCAATCCGGGTATCTGCGGAGCGAGCAACCCGGGCTCGGCTTTCCACCAGCCACCGTACTGCTGCCAGGATGCCCAAAAAGTGTTTATGTCGCCTGCCGCATAAATTCCGCCCTCCGTCGAGACCAGCCCGAGCAGTTGGGCCTGAATGAACTCAACTTCATCGAGATAAGGTATTGCGGCAGATACTTTCCCACCCATTTGTTTGACAGCGGCCAAAAGGACATCGACCGTTGCCCGGGTGTTGTAATAAGGAGCTACGACCGGCTGACCACCTGATATGGTGGCGCGATCCACACCTGTCCAGATGCGCTGGTAGCCGTAGGACTCGAGGCTGGTGTGGTCGGGGAAGATGAAATCAGCCTGTGCAGCTGTATCATTTAGCATGGGTGAAAAAGATATGATTAGGGGCACATTCTTAAGTGCCTTTGAAAAGCCCAACTCTTCCGGCAACTCAAAAACCGGGTCTACACCGTGAACAAACAGTACCTTAATCTCACCGGAATTCATCTTGTTCACCAGGTCCGCCAGGTCGTTTATCGTGGCTGGAGCATGGTATTTGTCTTCATTGACTCCAGTCGATGGCGTGATGAATACGCCGCCTTCCTGACCCAGATTCCCAGCGATGACATTGAGTGCCAGAACTGCTTGTGCCGATTCCAATCCATTCGACTGCCCGAGAGGAATTCCGCCGGGAATGGCAAGGGGATTCTCCGCATCGGCGTAAAGACCCGCCAACCGATCCAGGACCTCCCGCTCCACGCCCGACGCTTCAGCCGCAGCGTCCACATCCACCGCGGACAACGCAGCGGGCAGCGCGATTCCCGAGATCTCTGCCACCAAACGACCGATGGCAAGCGCCACCATCCCCTCGGTGCCCGGAGCAACCGGAATCCATTCGTCCGCAGTCATCCCGGTCTGGGACATGCGCGGTTCGAATTGGACCAGATAGCCCCGGCGCCCGGGCTTTCCCTGGCGCATTTGCGAAAAGCCCCGTGTGTAAGCCACCGGCGACAGCCATGTTTCAGTAAAATTTGCGCCAAAGGATAAGACCAGGTCGGCATCTCCCATGTCAAAGAAAGGAAGACATTTTTGACCAAACATGCTCCCGGCGGCCTCGCTCAAGGTGGTCCGTGCTTCGAACATCGACAAGGCGCCATACCGTAAAGGAGCTTCCGCACCCAGAGCGGAGGCTAATTGGGTTACCAGGTCGAAGAGGTGATCCGGTGCAAGCCCCATCAGAAAGGCTATTTCACCGGGTACGTTATTCTTTATGGCATCGGTCAACTGTCGCAACAGCATCGTCCCAAGTCACATCTGTGAAATTTCCTGAGCCTCGCTGATTCTGTTTGACAGGATTCTTCATCCGGTCAGGGTTGTAAAGACCCTGCACGGAAGCCTGACCGCGAGAGCAGGTTTTACCCAAATTAACTGGGTGAAGTTTGTTTCCCTCAACCTTTAAAGCGCGCCCTTGCATGGTACGGATCACGAGTCCGCAGCCGGCGGCGCATTCACGGCAGGTTGTTGCGTAATAAGTGCTTTGCCCGTTCAAAGTATATTCGGGCATCTTCGTGTAGGGTTCCCTAACCACATAACGTGACTGAGGGCCGCAACCGGTCAGCACGGCGGTAACCGCCGTCCCTGCGCCAGCAAGTTTCAGAAAATCACGCCGGGTAATCTTGTCACTCATGTTTTATCCTTTCGTGCCCGGTTAATAATGACAGGTTCCACAGTCTGTTAATTTGATCAATTTCTGCTGGTCATCCCCGGCGCGATCGCGATGGCAATTGAGACACCAGCCCATATTCATGATCTGTGGATTCTCTGCAACGATCATTTGGCTGACTTCCCCATGGCAATTTTCACAATTCAAACCAGCAGCGACGTGCGGACGATGGTTAAAGTGGACATGCTCAGGAACAATGGCCACCGGCACCCATGGAATGCCCGTCTCGGAATCCACATAGTCCTTCAGCTTGACCAGCTCGGGTGGCAGCGGGACAGTTCCATCCGCGTACTTCTTCAGCTGTCCATGGCAGGCCCAACACTTCGACTGGGTCGGCAATCCGGCCGATGCCTGCGTCAGCGGTCCCGGATGACAGTACAAGCATTGAACTCCGAGTCCGACGTGAAGATTGTGGGGAAATTGGATAGGCTGAGGAGGCGGGGTTTGAGACAGGGTAAATCCATAGGCTGCCCCGCCAAGAATGACGATGACAAAGAATCCAATCCCGATTAATACCAGCGGGTGCTTCATAAATTTGAAGATTTTCTCACCCATCATTTACTCCTGAAGAAATTAATCCATCATCAATATAATCTTAATGACTGACACTTCTCGTTATCATTTGCCTAACCACGCTTTCGAAATGCAGAAACCACGAGGGCGCCCACTCCCACTAACAAACCCAGGAACACGAAAGAGCCCAGGCAAACAAGGGCGACCGAGCCGAGGCCTGTAAATATGCCTCCCAGCAATGAAGTGGCTGGAGGACCGCCTACAAGAGCTTGAGGTGTTTCAGACACGGAGGCAGGTTCCGGGGATGGGGTGATCAGTCCGATGGGGAGTGTTTGGGCGTACGCGAGGACATCCCTGCCGTCCTCCGGTGTCCATCCCAGCTTGGCGCCTACCGGCATATCCACGCCGGCTACACCGTACCGGGTCCGGTGGAGAAAACGCCAGGGGTCTCGGCTGGCGACGGAACCGAGAAACTCATTCACTCCCTCGGTACGGAACACGATCAGCATCCCATCCACACCGTGGCAATTGGCACATACTTGCTGATAAAGTGATTCGCCGCGCTCAAGATCTCCACCGACAACAGCCAGGGACACATCATCAATATACTGGTCATCATCGATCAAACCAAATTTCAGGAAACCTGCCAACTTTCCGAGGGAAGTGTCATCCATGTAGGATGAGAAATCATGCGCAGGATCCTTGCTGCCTTTGAGGTGGTCAACTATTTCCTGTTCGGATAAATTCGGAACCAGCGCGCTGATACTTGGGAAACCGGTAAAATGCGAACCGGAGGCATAGGCGCCTTGCGATCCCTTGTAATCCCATCCATGGCACTCGACGCATCGCCATGTATCCGGACCGGATCTCGAGTTCGTATTTTGACGTCCCCAAATTGGCATGTCTTCTTCTGGTGCCTGTTGACCAATTGCCGAATACCAACGATCGTAAAGAATCGCGCCCTGGATCACATCACCGGGCGAGGGGGTTTCTTCCTGAAATGAACTCTGAGGCTGGAATGTGCTGGCTTGAACGCTGCTGGAGATAAAGGTTATGATGACAAATATAACAATGAAGGGAATGGTAATGTAGCGCTTCATGATCAGCCTCACTTTCGTAGATGAGGTAACCCACCCAAGTGGGCAATTATACTCTAAATATAAATTTTCTAATAGAAAGCCTGGAAGATTTCACCATGTTATACTTACTATACATCATTATTGAGTTGATGACCCTTCCATGATCAAACCAGCGCGCCCCATTCTCCTGATCACCATCGGTCTTGCCGTTGCATTGGCAAGTGCTGCACTGACTCCACCGGTTTTTACCTGGAAGCAGACGACTCCAACAGCCATCGTAACCTCCGCCACGGAGGACCTCACTGCAACCGCATTCCGCGAAACGGAAAAAGTCCCTGGCGATACAAGTATCATCCTTCTATTGGGCGTAATTCTCGTAGTAATCATTGTTGCAGCGATATTTTGGCATCGACGGGATTGGGAAAAGTAGTCTTTTTGAGCCACCCTAACATGTTCCATCTCGTTTCTGTATTAAAAATTAACTGCCTGCGCTGAAAAAATGCTCATTCTGCTCATCCCAGCAACCTTCATTTCAGTTTTTTTGGGTCTGACAGGGTATCACGTCAACCAGCGAACCCCCTTGGCGGATTGGCGCATGTCGTTTCTTCAATCCGCGACATTCCTGGGCGGATACATGGTTCTTTTCTCAGAGTTACTCAGCCTATTTCATGCATTGACATGCATTTTGGGTCGCATTCTTCTGGAGTGCAGCTCTGATCCTTTCAATAGTTCTGGGATGGAGAAAAGGATGGATTGTTGCAGGGGTCCTCTCCCTGAAAAACGCGTGGAAAAAACCAGATTGGTTTATTTTTTTAGCAGGGACAATTCTTGCGATTATTCTGGCACTACTATTTTTCGTGGCGGTGAAATCTCCTGTAAATAACAACGACTCTCTTCTTTACCACATGAGCAGGGTTATGCATTGGGCTCAAATTTCAAGCCTGTCACATTATGCCACCCAATATGAACACCAGTTATCGAATCCATTCGTTGCTGAGTTAGCTATCCTTCACACAAGGTTGCTGGTTACCAACGACCAGTTAGCAAATTTGATTCAATGGCTGGCATTAATTGGAACAATAATCGGAATTTCCGCCATTACAAAGCTTCTGGGAAACGGAAGATATGGACAGTGGGTCAGCATCGCATTTGCAGTCAGTATTCCCATGTCAATCCTACAATCGACAAATCCCCAAAACGATCTTGTCACAGCCTTCTGGCTAATCTGTCTTCTCTATTATATTTTCCGAGAGGATGAACAGAAGGAATCGTCGGTATTTGTCTTTTCCCTTGGGTTAGCCCTAGGCTTAGGATTGGCTACCAAGGGGACTTTTTATGTTTATGCCGTCGCACCGATGCTCTATTATTTAATTACCCGGGTGCGCATCTTCCATATCAAAATAGTCATTAAAAATTTCCTCGTAATAGGCGCTGTAGTAATTATCATCAATGCAGGGTATTGGTCACGAAACATCCAAACCTTTGGCACTCCGCTAGGTTCGCGAGAATTTGTTTCTAATCACACTGCCAATAGGTTTTCTTTAGGTAGAGTTTTGAGTTCTATATCATTAGGGGTTATGCAGAACTTTGCCACCCCCAACGAAAGGCTTAATGAATTTATTACAAGCAATATTAGATATTCTTTTGACGAACTCGATCATAATGCTGATCAATTTTCTTTGATTTGGGCATGGAATCACGAGGATTTTGCAGGGAATCCAATTCATATTTTAGTAATTCTTGCTGTATCAAGTTCAATTATTGTTTTTCGTAAAAAATTTAGAAAAAATACAATCCATTACTTACTGGTGGTACTAGGGATATTCATCTTTCTTTCAAGCATTGTATTTTATGGTGTATTTGGGATACGATTCCAAATGCCCGTCATCATGGCATTTTCTCCTCTTGTCGGAATCGCAGTAGAATCAATCAATCGTAAGCGCTTAGCCATCGCAGTAACCATCCTACTTCTTCTCTCAGCATTTCCGTGGGTATTATTCAACCGCACCCGCCCGTTGATCGCCATGCGGGATTCAAGCGACCTGTATACCATCCCGTGCCTTGCAGGTTGCACAACCGGAAGCATACTCGTCGAACCACCAGAAAAAACAATGTTTGCAGTATGGGGTAGCCTGGGTGATTCTTACGTTGAGGCGATGAAAAAAGTCAAGGAAACGGGCTGCCAGAATATTGGACTGAAACTCGACTCTAATGATCTGGAATATGCCTACTGGTATCTACTAGGCGCACCCCAGAACGGTATGCGGCTTGAGAGCATTGTCACTTACCCGGAGCTTGAACGTTACCTGGACCCGAATTTCAAGCCCTGCGTCATCATTTGCACCACCTGCGGAGAACAAACCCAACTCTTTGGATTGGACCGGATCGGAAGTTACGGCGATGGCAGGATAAAAATATTCAGCGGCGAGTTTTACGACCCCGCAAGACCATAAAAGCAATTCCTGACGAGATAAGCAGGAATTTTTTTGAATCATCACGTCTATCATTTATTCCCCCTTCCAACTTTGCGCCATGGCGATGCGTTCGCCAAGGGGAGGATGGGAATAAAACATGACCACCACCCAGCGTTCAGGATCGACCTCGCCCAGGTTCTGATTTGCCAGGCGGGTAAACGCAGAACCGAAAGCCTCCCTATTCCCGGTCGTTTGTAACGCATACTCATCAGCCATGCGCTCACGCCAGCGCGAAATGGCATTCTCCAGCGGCATGAGGATCAGCCCATATGCGCCGAGGATCAGCTCCAGCATGGGCATGGCAGCCGGGTCAGCAACGCTGGTAAAGCCGAAGAAAACCACAGCCCAATCCATCACAAGGGAAGCCAGGTACAATCCCACAAGAGTGACTACTGTTCCAAAACCGATCAGTAACGGAATATCCTTATGGACATGATGTCCCAACTCGTGGGCGAGGACCGTTTCAATTTCATCTGGTGTGAATTCATTGATCAACGTGTCGCCCAGAACAATTCGCCGCGTGTTCCCGATCCCCATCAGGGCGGCATTGGCTGCCTTGGTACGTTTGGACATGTCAAATTTGAAGACACCCTTCACTTTGGTATTGGCGCGTTCAGCGAGGCGCATGAGCCGCTCAGCCAGATCCGCATGCTCTTCGCCCAAGGGGATGTATTTGTTGAAAATCGGTGCAATCAAAACGGGAGCCAGATTGGCGAGAATCACCTGGAACAACAACAACGCACCGGCTGTCCACAACCACCAGGTGTCGGGAAATGCCCGCAGGAAGGCATACACTCCCTCGAGCAGGATCAAGCCTATCGGGAGTGCGATCGCCATTCCCTTCAATTGGTCCGCCACCCAATCTCTAAAGGACTGTGTGGATTGGTCATATCGATGCGGGAGGACAAATCCACCGTAATAGTTCAGAGGAAGATTTATTAAGAACATGATCCCGCCATAGACCGCAGCAAACGCCGGGACCAGTATCCAGGGGTTTGTTGTATATCCAGACAGCCAATCCCGCAGAAGGACAGACCAACCCAGGAATAACCAGGCGAGGGCATAGATCGCAGTGATGGAAGTATCAACCAACCACAATCGCCGGCGGATTCGGGCATATTCCTTAGCTATTTTTTGTCGTTCAGGATCGAGCGTGGTCATCTGGATTAACGCTCCACCATCTCTACAGCCAGGTGCGTGATGATCTCCTCGACGGTCATCACCTGCCCATAGGATTTCAGAGCCGCTAAAAATGCCTTGTGGACGTGATCCGCGGGAATGGTCGTCTCACCGAACACGAGTGTTTTTGTGGCGCAGGCATCCGAAGCCACAACCAATTGAAAGCCATGATCGACAGCCGCCCGGGCAGTTGCGTCCACGCACAGGTGGGTCATCATCCCGCACACAATGACGCGTTCGATTTCCCAGCTTTTTAGAAGCTCAAGCAGATTGGTATCCCTGAATGAATTGGGGAAGTGTTTCTGCACAAGCGGTTCGCCTTCAAAGTGAGCTGCTGCATCGTGGATATGTGTCCCTTCTGAGCCGGGCAGAAAGATCGTTGCCCCCTCACGGGTGGAGACATGCTGGATGTGGACGGTGGGCTGCTTGTGCTCGCGGAAGCATTGCAGCAGCTGATAGGCTTTCCGGGCAGCCTCCAGCGGATTCACAAGCTCTCCCTTTCCCCCAGGGAAATAATCGTTTTGAATGTCAATGATTAATAATGCTGTTTTCATGGGCTACCTCCACAGATCACTTGCTAATGGGTGGGCTGCAGCTTGTGGAAATAACGGACAAGCAAATCAGCACTAATAATACCCATCAGGGTAAAGGATAGATCGATCAAATCGAAAGTCCGGTATGGGAAGAAGAGCTGACTGAACTCTTCGAGAATTGCCAAAGCCGCAATGATCAATGAGCCATAAAAAACGTTCACCCGGGCGATGCGGACCTGTCGAGGAAATGCAGAGTTGACAAGGAAAGTCAGAATTCCATAAAGAACGAAATGCCCTAACCGGTCACCATTTGGAAAGTGATAGAGCATCGCAACAGGTGAAGGCAGGGAGCCCAGATCTGCCAGCAGAATGACTCCAAGCATGAAAAAGGTGAATATGAGAGCCAGCCATTTCATCGTGGTCATTTCCTGCCAAAATCCGCAGGGTTCTCACCCCAAAGTTCGGTATCCCATTTCAAGACTAGGTTGCGGTCGGGATGAAGCCCCAACCAGGATTCCGCTTTAGACACCAGATCGAATAATTCTTGGTTCGAGCGGTTCTTTTGCATGGTGGTCTTTGCTTTCCCAGATTTGAGCCAAGAGAGTGCTGTTTTGGAATCTGTGTAAATCGGCCAATCTTTTCCGCTCTCCATCATCCAAGCCAGGGCATGGACAATGGCCAGGAACTCGCCGATGTTATTCGTCCCTCCTTGAAAGGGACCTAATCTAAAGATTTGCCTCCCGGATTTCGTCTCCACACCGCGGTATTCGACCGGACCCGGTGAACCCGAACAGGCAGCATCGACACAAACCGAAGGGATGAGCGGTTTGATCGAGGCAAACAACCATTGCTGCGACGTGGCTGGTTTCCCAAAGTGATCCCTGGACGACCCGGAGAAGGCGGCTTTGGCGGCGTCCAGGCTGCCAAAGGATTTATATTCAGCCTCGGGAAAGCCGGTCACCTGGGCTGAGCACTCATCCCAGGAAGTAAAGATCCCTGTCCGGCGACCCTTCCAGACGACATAATACTTCGATTTGGGCATAAGGCAATTGTACTTTAAACCAAAAGAGACGGGATTGGTTTCCCGTCCCTTGGGAAGTTAATCGCTTACTTAAGAATTAGGATAATCGAATCCAATGCCAGGATGGCGCCATCCGCCGGACTGAGGTCGCTGATGGTGACGAAGAGTGGTCCCGAATAATCCACCGAGGAGAGATCCAGGTTCAACTCGAAGGTCCCCGGAGCACCCATATCAGGCGCGTTCACCATCAACGGACCAACCGCAAGCTCGTTCAGGTTCATGTCGTAAACATGATAGACAAGGTTATTCTCAAACGGGGCAATCGTCACATTGCCAGTTATGGTGCAGGTATTGTCAACACCGATGCCAGGCTCGGGGGAGGTGATGGTGATCTCGCGGAATGCACCCGGGACGATTTCCGAAGTCTGATGCGCAAGCCACAAAAGTGGTCCAGTGTCGAGGGGCAGTTGAAGTGAGGCCTGAACCTTTAACGTAGGGCAGCACATCGGGTCATTGGGTCCATGGACCATGGCATCCACAACAATTCTTAGCTCGCTGATGGCCATGGCATCAATGCGAGCCCGGTCGTCGACATAAGTAGTAACCCGCCTGGACAGGCTGTCCATCCTGGTTGAGCATGGCAACCACATATTCAAAGACACCCGTCCCACCCATGTTGATTCCGATGGACACAGCCGCGTCACCCAGGCCATCTCCGTTCAAGTCACCGAAGGCAACCTTATCGGACATGGTCGCCTGGAAGTATCCCGGTTGCGAAGTGTCAGTCCCGCTCTGGTAGGTGCCATCCACCAGCAGGAAGGATGGCATGCTTTCTCCGAAATCGAAGGTGTATTCTGCATTCTTCACCTGTTCAAGGGTTAAATCTGCTACTGGAACAGGGGTGGGTGCGGGCAACGGTGTCTCAGTGGCTGGAGAGGGTGTCGGAGTCTGAGCGGTGCATCCCGCAACAGCCAGGGAAAATACCAGCGTCATTGCAACAAAATATGGCGTTTCATTTTGAATCATCTCCTAGGGAATTAACGTCGTCCAAGTCGTGCCGCCATCGGAGGAAGTGTACAGCGATGAATGGCCATCCGTGTTCATGGTCAGCACCCACCCGGTGGTCGTGCTGACAAAATCCATAGCCATGAAACTATCGCCAAATGGCACGGACGGTGTAACCGTATCCCAACTTTGAGCAGCATCGTTTGTGACGGCAAATCGCCCTGTTGCCCAGGCAAATCCGTCGGATGGACTGACAAAATCCACCAGCTCGCCTCGGCCTGCATTGGCAACAGGAGCGGGGGACGGACTCCATGTCGTGCCGCCATCGTTCGAAGTATAAATAACCAGGTTGATGACATTGCTCACCAATGTGACCGGCATGACTCCATCATTCCCGAAGAAGACGGGAGGATAAGTGCCAGTGAAGACTGTGCCAAAATCAGTCGGGATTGGTCCACCCTGCTCATTCCAGGTGCTCCCGCCATCGTTGGAATTGTACAGATAAAGGTAATTGTCCATCGGGATGTTTCCCGTAACCCAACCGCGGTCTGTGTCGACGAAAGTCATTCCCGACTTCTGACCGCTCCCTGGCAAAGCTCCTTCGCCCTCAGGCATACCGGGTTCAGGGACATATTCAGGCGTCCAGGTTGCCCCACCGTCCGTGGTTGAATATATTCCCACCCAGTTCGAGCCGGCGCCGGCTCCCAGGTCCGCCATGAAAAATCCATTGGAGGGATCGACAAAGCTGAATCGGCCTCCCATGCTTGGCGGCAGCGTGGATTCAGCCCAGCTGACTCCCCCGTCGGAGGTGCGATACAACTCGCCGGATTCCGCCGGGTCCATGGGATTTGAAACTGCCAGCCATCCGTGTGAGGGGTCGTAAAAATACCCGACTGCTCCGAAACCGAGATCAGAAACACCTGCAGGCGAGACATCGAACCACGTCACGCCGCCGTCTTCGGTACGCAGGACATTCGTGCCCGTCATGCCCCACCCGTTTGATTCGTCAAAAAATCGCATGGATGTCAACTGCGGAGCATCCACGACTGGCAAGGAGGGCGACTCTCCCGAAGACTCCTCGGTCGGTGAAGGTTGAGGAGCATGTGTTTCAGTGGATTCAAGCACAGGTGGGGAAGGTTCATCCACAGGCGCAGAGGTGGTCTCCTGAACGGAACAAGCCGAGATGGCAAGAAGGATCAAACCAAGCGATAAAAATAAGGGTAAAGGTTTCTTCATTTTTATCTCCTTTTTCATTAAAACCCATTGTAGCCCCTTGTCTGTAACGCTGCCAGTGTAAAAAAGTTCCCAAATCTTCTTAAATCAAAAGGTTGAAAGCCTGGCTTTCAACCTTTGAAATTCAGATAAATTTGTCCGTTTTACAGCCATTCAACGATGGTCGCTTCTCCCTGGCCTACACCCACGCACAAAGTGGCCAGACCGTGTTTGATATTTCCTCGCCGGGATAATTCATGAAGAAGTGTGGTCAGGATGCGGGCCCCTGAGCAGCCCAGCGGGTGACCCAGGGCGATCGCCCCGCCATTGACATTGGTGACCTCAGGGTCAAGGTCCAAATCCTCCATGACCGCCAGCGACTGAACCGCGAATGCCTCGTTCAACTCCACCAAGCCGATGTCTTTCATTTTCAAATCTGCACGGTTGAGGGCTTTTTTCACGGCAGGGACAGGACCCACCCCCATGATGCGAGGTTCCACACCGGCGGAGGCACCAGAGACGATCCTGGCGAGGGGCTTGTAACCCATCGACACTGCTTTTTCTTCGCTCATCACCAAAACGGCAGCCGCCCCATCATTCAAGCCGGATGAGTTGCCTGCTGTCACTGTGCCGCCTTCTTTCTTGAACGCCGGCTTAAGCTTTGCCAACGATTCCATCGTCGTGTCACGGCGAGGGCGCTCATCGGTGGCCACCATCAACGGGTCGCCTTTCTTCTGAGGCACGGGGACAGGGATGATTTCCTCGGCAAATTTCCCGGAGTCAATGGCAGCGATGGCGCGCTGATGTGAGCGCACAGAAAACTGGTCCTGCAGCTCGCGCGTCAGATGCGGGCGCAGCTCTGCAATATTCTCAGCAGTCTCGCCCATCGAATCGGTACCGAACATGTCCTTCATTTTGGGGTTGGGATACCGCCAGCCGAGCGCTGTATCATAAGCCGTCAAATTTCCAAAACCGAAACCCTCCTCGGCCTTGGGCAGGGAGTAAGGTGCCCGCGACATCGATTCGACTCCACCGGCGATGAAGATATCTCCTTCACCCGCACGGATGGCCCGCGCAGCAATGTTGACCGCCGCAAGCCCCGACGCGCACAACCGGTTGACCGTGATTCCCGGCACGCTTGTGGGAAATCCCGCCAGGAGAAGGCTCATCCGCGCGACATTTCGGTTATCCTCGCCTGCCTGGTTTGCGCATCCAAGGATGACTTCATCAACGAGGGCAGGGTCCAGTTTATTTCTTTCAAGGATTGTTTTAAGAACAAGCGCGGCCAGATCGTCAGGCCGCACCCTGGCAAGTGCCCCACCCAAAGCACCGATGGGCGTGCGAATCGAGTCAACGATGACAGGTATTGGCATTGGTTACTCCCTGGAGTTGTGCCCTGTGATTATTTCAGCCGTCGAATGGGAATCCAAGCGAATTGAAACTGATAATTCCAAATGACATAATTCTTCTTGCGCCAGAAATAAAATCCGAAGCCCGCGGCGGCCAGAACCAAAACCAGCCAGCCAAAATCGCCGGCAAGGGAATTGATTAATCTCCACTGGCTGCTGAAGAAATAACCCATCCCACCATACAGGATGATCCACATCGCTTCGCCTGAGATGACATAGAACAGGAAGGATCGGAATCTTAGTTTGCTGCTGCCCGCCATTAAATTAACCGGTACTGCAAATGTAGTAATAAGGAAGCGGGTCAAAAAGACTGCCACACCGCTGCCGCGATCGAATGTGGATTGGGCCTTGATCCACACGTGTGAATTTCCATACCGCTTGGAAGCCCACTTGCCTCCCCAGCGACCCAGGGTGAATCCCAAAGTATCACCCAACACGGCACCGATCAGCCCCAGTGCAGCTGCGTAGTACCAGTCCATGGACCCTTGACGGCTAAAAATCCCGGCTGCAATGACCAGCAGACTTGAAGGTACCGGAAATCCGAAGGCGCCAGCCATCACAGCCAGCCCTAAAACAGGCGCCCCATACAACATCAAACTTAATTCTAGCAGCTCTGAAAACTCGCTCATTCCACCAATCCTTTAAAATATTTCTCTCTTTTAGTTTACTCTGTTCTTGCATTTAATGCCAGAAAAAATATCAAAAATGATAAAAACCTGTATAATTTCTCAACATTTTCCTCGAACGAATTGTTTCAAACAGGCGGTATTTTAACAGCAAGTGCGCCAGCGGTGATATCCATCTTTGGTATGGTTGGTTTTAATGGTTGAATATTACATGACTGCGATGTGACGATTAGCACTACCACCAATTTACCGAACGCGACATAATCAGAATGCAGAGCAATCTGCCAATTTTTGTCCAACTTCTCAAAAAGGAGATTACTGGATGCCTGCACAAGGTTGGATCGAAGTCTCGGATACCTACTGCAAAGGTTGTGAGCTGTGCATCAGCGCCTGCCCGCAACATGTGATCGCGCTCGATATGGACCGTCTCACCCCCAAAGGTTATCATCCCGCCCATTTAGTCAAAGACGGCTGCACAGGTTGCGCCATCTGTGCGGTGGTTTGCCCGGACGCAGCCATCACGGTTTACCGCGAAGTCACCAAGTCCGCGGCCCCTGCCTAGGAGAGCAAAATGGCAAAAGAGCTTTATGAAGGCAATCAAGCCATGGCGGAAGCCGCCGTCCGCGCCGGGTTGGAAGCCTACTTCGGCTACCCCATCACCCCGCAAACCGAAATCCTGGAACACCTATCCAAACGCATGCCCGAGCTGGGACGCACCTTCGTCCAGGCAGAATCGGAAGTTGCCGCCATCAACATGGTGTACGGTGCCGCCTGCACCGGCGCACGGGTGATGAGCACTTCCTCCAGCCCCGGCGTGTCGCTGATGATGGAAGGCATCTCCTACATCGCAGGGACGGAACTCCCCGTGGTGCTGGTCAACGTCATGCGCGGCGGACCGGGACTCGGCAACATCGCCCCCTCGCAGGCGGATTACAACCAGGCTGTCCACGGCGGCGGGCATGGGGACTATTACCCCATCGTGCTCGCTCCGGCTTCCGTTCAGGAGGCGATCGACCTGATGGTCCTCTCCTTCGACCTGGCGGAGAAATACCGCTCGATCTGCATGCTCATCGCGGACGGGTCCATCGGCCAGATGATGGAGCCGGTCGAAATGCCCGAGATGCGCCCGGTCGTCCGCAAGGACTGGGATTGGGCGGTCAACGGCGCAATCGGCCGAGAACGCACGGGTGCTGTCATCCATCTACATCAATCCACCGGACGAGGAAATCGCCAACCTGCGCATGTTCAAACGCTGGCAGGAAATTCAAAAGAACGAGGTCCGTTACAAGGAATATTATCTCGACGACGCCGATTTTGTGATCATTGGTTTTGGCACGGCAGGGCGCGTGGCCCTTTCTGCCGTGCGCGCCGCCCGTCAGCTAGGGAATCAAGGTTGGGTTGCTGCGGCCGATTACGGTGAGTCCGTTCCCTTCGAGCGTGATCGACCAGCTCGCCTCGCGCGTCTCCGCCTTCCTGGTGGTCGAGATGAATACCGGACAGATGCTCAACGACGTCCAGCTTGCAGTGAAGGGACGTGTCCCGGTGGAATTCTACGGGCGTCTGGGCGGCGTGGTCCCCTTCCCCAATGAAATATTTGATGAGATCAAACGCATCGCCACATCGAAATTAAACGTGGCGGTTGACCCGCGCGCTGCCTGGTACGAGCGCATGACTGCTGAAAAGTAGAGGTGAGAGATGGCTACCCTTGCAAAACCTGAGAACCTGGTCTACCAACGCCCCGAAGCATTCACGGATGTTTCGACCCATTATTGCCCCGGCTGTACTCACGGCGTGGCGCACCGCTTGATCGCCGAAGTGCTGGATGAGATGGGATTGGCCGAGAAGACCATCGGCGTTGCGCCGGTCGGCTGCTCGGTATTCGCCTACAACTATTTTGATACCGACTTCGTCGAAGCCGCCCACGGACGCGCGCCTGCCATGGCCACCGGAATCAAGCGTGTTCTCCCCGACCGGGTGGTGTTCACGTATCAGGGAGACGGCGACCTGGCTTCGATCGGCATGGGCGAGATCATGCATGCGGCTGGACGGGGCGAGAACATCACCGTGGTCTTCATCAACAACGCCATTTACGGCATGACCGGCGGACAGATGGCACCCACCACGCTCCCGGGTCAGAAGACGACCTCCTCCCCCAACGGACGCGATGTGGAAATGCAAGGGTACCCGCTAAAAATGAGCGAAACGATCGCCACCATGGACGGGGCGGGCTATGTTGTTCGTCGCAGCCTGCACGACCCGAAGAACATCCGTCAGGCCAAGAAGGCGCTGCGCATGGCCTTTGAGACACAGATCCGCGGGCTGGGATTCTCGATGGTCGAACTGCTCTCCACCTGCCCGACCAACTGGGGCATCACACCTGTTGGAGTCGCTTAAGTGGTTGGAGGAGCACATGCTTCCTGTCTTTCCGCTGGGGGATTACAAAATTAGTTCATCCGTGGCCGAGATCAAAATTTAGGAGAGGCACCATGCAAAAGGAAATCATCATCGCGGGTTTCGGCGGACAGGGTGTGCTGTTTGCGGGCCAGGTCCTGGCCTACGCCGCCATGGACTCCGGCAAGGAAGTCACCTGGATCCCTTCCTATGGTCCCGAGATGCGCGGCGGCACCGCCAACTGCACCGTGGTCATCGCAGACGAGGAGATCGGTTCCCCTCTGGTCCAAAATCCGCCTGCAGCGATTGCGCTCAACCTGCCTTCCTACGATAAGTACGAACCCTTGATGCAAAAAGGCGGGGTGATGGTGGTCAATGCCTCCATGGTCGATCGCGGCGCGAAGCGGGAGGATATCACCACGATATTTGTCCATGCCAATGAGATTGCCGAGGAGATCGGCAACCGGAAACTGACCAACATGGTGGTGGTCGGCGCGCTGCTGGTAATGCTGCCTGAAATCCCGCTGGAAGCTGTTGAGGCGGCGTTGAAAGCCCACCTGCCGGAACGACATCACAAGCTGCTTCCCAATGAACTATGAAGCCCTTAAGCGCGGGTATGAAGAAGCTAAAAAACAAATCCCTGTTGCTGCCTGAAAAAACTCCTGTTCCTCTGCGCAAGCCCGCCTCTCACCCAGGCGGGCTTGCATTTTCAAATTCGCCAAAGGGTATAATCTCCCAATGCCTGATTCGATTTCACGGCTGACCGACATCAACCTCGATGACCTGGTCAACTCCATCGGTTGGCAGGATTCCCCCCGTCTCGCAAATCTACTGCGCACGCTCTCACGGCCGGCAGCACGGAAATTCGCCCGCCAGATGCTTGCGTTCGATACCCAGACTGATGAAAAGGACCTCGCCACGGCCTCCAGGTTCATGCTGGAAAAGTTTGTGAAGGATGTGCGCGTGTACGGGCTGGAACGAATTCCGTTGCAGGGTCCGATCCTGGCGCTCTCCAATCATCCCGGCATGACGGATACTTTGTGCCTGTTTGCCGCGATCAACCGACCCGATCTTCGCAGCATCGCCCTCAACCGGCCTTTCCTCCAATCCCTGCCCCATGTAAGTCAGCAGCTCTTCTTTATCAGTGACGAACCCGCTGAACGGTTGAGCGCTGTCCGCAAGGCGGCTGCCCATCTGCGCGGAGGAGGTGCTGTGCTGACCTTCCCGGCGGGGAGAATTGAACCTGACCCTGGCGTCTATCCGGGAGCGTTGGAGTCGCTCAGCCAATGGACCGATTCCGCCGGAGTCTTCCTGCGGTTTGCACCCGAGACACGAATTCTCCCGATGCTGGTCAGCAACGTACTCTGGAAAAAAGTGGTCAGCAATCCGATCTCCAGGCTAAAAAAGGATCGTGAGGAACGAGAAAAACTGGGCGCCGCCTTTCAATTGCTGGCCCAGGTCATTTTTAACCTTCATCCATTGATTGTTACTGTTCAGGTGGGAGAGCCTGTTGGGCTGGCAGAGATCGGGTCAACAGAGCTTTCACGCCATCCATGAAGCGGTTCTGGCGAGGATGGGAACCTTGATCGAAAACCCACCCCAGGGCGAGGGTATTTCCATAAGAGGTCTTGCTTGAGGACCTGGTGGATCAGAGGGTTCTGGATTGTTTTGATCCTCAGCCTGCTGGCGTGGGCGATAGTGGCTGCCCCCCTGGCTGAAATTTGGGCATCCTTAAAACAACTTCACCTCTGGCAGATCGTCACCCTTCTGGCGGTCAGCTTGATCGCGATCCTGTTCATGACCCTGCGCTGGTGGCTGGTGGTACGCGCAGAAAATTCAAAAGTCCCTTTCGTGCAATTGATCGGCTACCGGCTGGCAGCGTTCGGCATGAGCTATTTCACACCGGGACCTCAGGTGGGGGGTGAACCGCTGCAAATCCTTTACTTGAGGCGCAATCACCAATTGACGGCGGCGCGTTCCACCGCCACGGTGATCATGGACAAGCTGCTCGAATTCCTGGTCAACGTGCTCTTCCTGGCAGCCGGGCTGGTTGTGGTGATCGGGCAGGGACTTTTCCCGTTGACCGGGAACCAGTTATTCGGAGGGCTGGTTCCGCTTCTCCTGCTCATTCTGATCCCACCGGTTCACCTCGTTTTGCTTTATCTCGGGAAATACCCGGTCTCCAGTCTGGTTCGTGCAATTCAAAACCGCACAGGGCGGAAAAAAACTCTGCGCCTGGTGATGATTTCCGAGCGGATGGCCGGCATCTTCATGCGACGGCATCCAGGGGCGATGATTTTCGCCCTGCTCGCCTCCATCCTGGCCTGGACCTGCATGTGGGCGGAATACTGGTTGATGGCACAGTTCATCCTGGTGGACATGACCCTCTGGCAGGCACTGGCCGGCATGACGTTTCTGCAGATCGCATTCATGCTGCCTCTCCCTGGCGGGCTGGGAGCCATGGAAGCCAGCCAGGTATTTGTGCTGGGTGCAATGGGATTTCCTCCGTCTGCCGGGCTGACCATGAGCCTGCTCATGCGCGGGACGGGACATGCTTATCGGCGGCTTGGGGTTGCTGCGGGCAGGGAGACTATAATCAGGAAAATGAATCCTGAATCCAATTCTGGCATCCTGGCTGGAGGAAAGCAGCGCACGGCTGTATGTTGAAGGCCGCACTCTCGTCACGCTGAGTTACGCCCAGAGCCTGGACGGAAGCATCGCTCGCGAGCGGGGAAAACCGCTGGCCTTGAGCGGACCCGAGTCCATGCGGCTGACCCACCAGCTGCGCGCTGCGCAGGATGCCATCCTTGTGGGGATCGGAACGGTGCAGGCGGACAACCCTCAGTTGACGGTCCGCCTGGTCGAGGGAAAATCGCCCACGCCCATCATTCTCGATTCGCAATTGGCTATTTCACCTCAAGCGAAACTCTTCCATAATGTAAAAAAGCCCATCGTAGTTTGCCTCGAGTTAAAAGTGGATTCCATCAAGGCGCGAGACATCCTCCGAGCAGGCGCAACTCTCCTGCCGGCAAAACCGGACGATGAAGATCGCCTCTCCCTTCCGTATCTACTTAATGAGTTACCTCGTCTTGGGATCAAGTCTGTCATGGTGGAGGGGGGCGCGAAGGTCATCGGCGCATTTATCCGGCAGAATCTGGTGGACAGGGTGATGCTGACGATCACGCCTGTTTATGTCGGCGGTTTGAAGGCGCTGGAACACCCCCTAAGTGATTCACCGGAACTCTGTGAGACGAAGGTTTTCCCCGCCGGCAGGGATATCATTTTTCTAGGTGAATTCTCAGTCGACCTTTAGTCATTAACCAAGCAAGATGAATGCTGCTCCCTGCTTCGTCCGGTGTAAAATGGATGTCAATGAAACGGCACTCGCTCTATTTTGTCTCGCCTCGAAGTGTTGAGGTCCGCGAAGAAACGCTTGCGGAACCCGCGCCTGACCAGGTGCTGGTGGAAACCATTTGTTCGGCCATCAGTCCCGGCACGGAAATGCTGGTGTATCGCGGGGAATTTCCCGAAATGCCGGTTGACCTAAACATCGGCGCTTTGAGCGGTGACTTCGCCTACCCGCTCTGTTATGGCTATGCCTGTATCGGGCGTATCAAAGCAATTGGTAAACAGGTCAACAAGGAGTGGCAGGACCGTCTTGTCTTTTCCTTTCAACCTCATTGCTCGCATTTTCTAGCCCGACCTGAATCCCTTCTTCCAGTTCCGCCTGATCTGCAAGCAGAGGCAGCCGCTTTTCTCCCCAACATGGAGACGGCGGTTAACCTCGTTCAGGATGCAAAGCCGATTCTCGGTGAACGGGCAATGGTCTTTGGGCAGGGCATCGTGGGCCTGCTGACAGCCTCCCTTCTGATGGAATTCCCGCTGGATAGCCTGCTAACCGCGGACCGGTTTGAACTTCGCCGCAAGGCATCGATGGGCTTGGGTGTCAAAACCTGCCTGGACCCGGGAGACCTGGATTTCAAAGCCGCAGCAAGGTCCCTGCTGAACCCGGACGCAGATTTTTCCATCGAGCTCTCCGGCTCACCCGAAGCCTTGAACAATGCCATCGCTTTGACGGGATTTAGCGGACGGATCGTGATCGGTTCGTGGTATGGACGAAAACCCGCCCCACTCGACCTGGGAGGCAGCTTCCACCGTTCGCGCATCAAGCTCATCTCCAGCCAGGTCAGCAGCATCAGCCCGGAGTTGAGCGGCCGCTGGGACAAGTCCCGCCGCTTTGAGGTCGCCTGGCAGGCTATTCAACGCATCCAGCCGCAGAAGTGGATCACCCACCGGTTTTCCTTGGACCAGTCACAGGACGCCTATCGCCTGCTGGATGAGTCCCCTGAAGTAGCAATCCAAGTGATGCTCGCCTATTCATAAAACCATCTTGTTCGACATCAATTCGATGATTAAAAAGCGGAGCGCCACAAAATGGCGCTCCGCCTGCTCTTTACAAACGATTATGGAACGACTGGCACTTTGAAAAGCAATCCGACCGCATAACCCACCATTGCGCTCACCGTTCCAATAACAGCCATCTCCAGACCGCTCCGCCCTGGGCTGCCGACAGTGATGCGCGCTTTGTACGCGCCAACCACGAACAAAGTCAACGCAGCAATGACAATGGATACAACCATGCTCACATCAACAGGTAAGAAGAAAAAGGGTACCATGGGGATAAGCGACCCCACGATGGCTGCAAAACCCACCACCAGCGCGGTTTTAACAGCACTGCCCTGTTTTTCTGGCGGGTTGAGTTGATGCTCCTCGGCCATCATCACCTCCACCCACACATCCGGGTTGGCGGTAATGACGTTCACGATCTTGTCGAGCGTCTTCCCCTGAAAACCTTTCCTCGCATAGATCTCACGGATTTCCTTCTCCTCCAGTTCAGGCGCGAGGCGGATGTGACGGTACTCCCGTTCCTGCTCACTTCTATATAAGTCATCTTCCGCACGGGTGGAGGTATAGGCGACTGCCCCCATCGAGACAGATTCTGCAAACGTGGCGGCCATCCCCGCAGCCAGGACGATGCGCGGGTCGTGGGTGGCAGCAGCCACCCCCAGAATCACCCCCAGCACATTGACCAGGCCGTCCTGCCCGCCCAGGATGATTTCAGAAAGGCGGGATCCGCGTGCGTGAGGATCGGTCCTGTGGATTGCCAGCGAATCCCCCCGCGGTGCATATTCAAAAGGCGACATTGTTTTTATCCTTTCCGAGAGTGTATCCCCAATCCTAAATAAAATTCTATCACTATTATTAAAAAACAAAACTTTTTGGGATTATAATAACGGGATTACCCAGGCCGCCCATGTCCACATCGAACTCACATCAAGTTCCCCTCCCCAATCGTGCCTCCCTCACCAAATATGCCTGGTTATCCATCGGGGCGGCTCTTGCCACCATCGTCCTGAAAACCGCGGCGTACTATTTAACCGGTTCTATCGGATTGCTCTCGGATGCCATTGAATCGCTGGTCAATCTCGCCGGCGCATTGATGGCCTTGTGGATGCTGACGATTGCTGCCCGCCCGCCGGACGACACCCACTCGTTCGGCCACAGCAAGGCGGAGTACTTCGCCAGCGGCGTGGAGGGGACGCTGATCCTGGCCGCTGCCGCCGCGATCGCCTATGCGGCCATTCAACGATTGCTCGATCCCCAGCCGCTCGAGCAGGTGGGAATCGGCCTGGTCGTCTCCATCATTGCCTCGACCATCAACTTCGTCGTGTCGCGCATCCTGATGCGCGCGGGCAAAGCGAACAACTCCATCACGCTGGAAGCCGACGCCCAGCACCTCATGACCGATGTGTGGACATCGGTAGGCGTTGTCGCTGCCGTGGCGCTGGTGTCGGTCACCGGCTGGCTGCGACTCGACCCGATCATCGCCCTGATCGTCGCAGCCAACATCGTCTGGACGGGATACCACCTTATTCAAAGGTCCATCCAGGGGTTGATGGACAAGGTCCTGCCGGAGCATGAGCAGGAGGCCATCGAGCATGTGATGGCTGACTATCGCAAGAAAGGCATTGAATTTCATGCCCTGCGGACGCGGCAGTCTGCCAACCGCCGCTTTATTGCCGTGCATGTGCTGGTGCCCGGAGACTGGACCGTCCACGATGCGCACCATCTTGCAGAGGACTTCGAGCAGGATGTCATGAAGGTGCTGGGGGATACAAACATCGTCACTCATCTTGAACCCATCGAAGATGAAATATCCATGAACGATATCAGCATCGACCGGTAATACAAACATCCCGACACTTTCGCCAAGTATCGGGACGTGATGTTTTCCCTCAGAACTAATTTCTACTCTCTACTCTCTATTCTCTACTCACTGCAACAGCTCCCATTCCGCCAGTTTCCCATCCAATTCCTTCTGCACGGAGTTGTATTCCCGGCCGAGTTTCGCCACCTGCCGGGGATCCGCGGGGGGGTTATCCAATTCGCGCTCGAGTTCTGCGAGTTTTACATCCAACCCGGCGATGGCGTTCTCGAGCTCCTGCAGTTTGGCCAGCCGTCGTCTTTCATCCTTGGATGCAGACGCGGAGGCACGCTTCGGCTTGTCAGCGGATGGTTTGACGGCGACCGATTCCCGGGAGGCCTGATCCGCCGCGTCCTTCTTCGCGCGCAACTCGCTGTACGTCCCCTTGAAAACGGTTAAACGGGATTCGTCCGGTTCGATCTCCCACACTTGAGTCCCCAGCGCGTCGATGAGATAGCGGTCGTGCGAAACAAGCAGGATGGTTCCGGCGTAATGGTCGAGCACGTCCTGCAGGATTTCCTGCGAGGGGATGTCGAGGTGGTTGGTGGGCTCGTCGAGCAGGAGCAGGTTGGTCTCGTAGAGCGCCAGCTTGGAAAGCGCCAGCCGCCCGCGTTCCCCGCCCGAGAGCACCTCCACCCTTTTATAAACATCGTCCCCGGTGAACAGGTAACGCGCGAGATAGTGACGCGCATCGGCCGGCAGCATCTGCGGCGCGACGGTCTGGATCTCCTGGATGAGATTATTTTCAGGGTTGAGACCTTCATGCGCCTGGGCAAAGTAGCCGACTTTCAAACTGGCGCCCAGCAGTGTCTCACCGCTGAGCGGTTCGAGCTGTCCGAGCACGGTCTTCAGGAAGGTGGTCTTGCCCGCGCCGTTCGGGCCGATCAAGGCAGCCACCTCCTGCCGGCGCAGTTCGATATCCGGCGCTTCAAAAAGCGGATGACCGGGATAGCCGATCTCCAGCCTGCGGGTGCGCAGGACCATTTCGCCGCTGCGCTGCTCGGAGTGCAGGTGCAGGTTGAGGCGCGGCGGACGGTTGTCCGGCAGGCGCAGGGCGCGCACGCGGCGCTCGGCCTCCTCCACGCCGAAGGGTGAGGTGGTCGTCTCCACTCCAAGCTGCGACCAGTTGGTGTTGACCACTGCCTCCATGCCGAATTGCTCGATGCCCTGCACGACGCGCGTCAGCCGTTTCAACTTCCCCTTGGCCTGCAGGGTGTTCTGCCCGGCGATGTTCTTCTTGATGTACTCCATGTCCTTGAGCAGCTTTTCCTTCTCGCCCTCAAACACTTCGTAGCGCCGCTCCCAGCGTTCCTGCCGCTGCTGCAGGTAATGGCTGTAGTTGCCGCGATAGGATTCGGAGCCGGCCGGGGTCATCTCGAGGATGACGTTGGCAACCTTGTCGAGGAAATAGCGGTCGTGCGAGACGATGACCGCCGCGCCTTCCCACTGGTTGAGGTAACCTTCGAGCCACTCCACCGCGGCGATGTCGAGGTGGTTGGTCGGTTCGTCGAGCAGCAACAGGTCGGGGTCGGAGAGCAGCAGCCGGGCGAGGTAGGCGCGGGTGCGCTGCCCCCCGAAAGATGGTCCAGCGACGCGGCGTAATCCCCCTCCGCGAAGCCGAGGCCGGTCAGCACCTGCTTGATGCGCGTGTTGTAGGTGTAGCCGCCCTTGCGCTCGAAATCGTGCTGCAGCGCGCCGTAACGGGCGAGGGCTTCCTCGGCATGGGCGGGGTCGGACATCAGCGTTTCGAGCCGGTGTAGCTCCGCCTGTTGCTCGAGCAGCGGGGCAAAGACCGAGAGGCACTCATCCCACAGCGTGCCCTGCGTGTCGAAGTCCGCTTCCTGGGGCAGGTAGCCGATGCGGATGCCCCGCGCGCGGTGGAATGAACCGGAGGAGGCTTCATCTTCGCCAACTAATATGCGCAGCAGGGTGGTCTTGCCGACGCCGTTCGCCCCGACGATGGCCAGCCGCTCGCCTTTGGCGACGCCGAAGGTCAGCCCGCTGAAGATGTCGCGGTGCCCGAAGGATTTGGTGAGGTTGGAGACGGTGATGAGGGACAAGGGTTCAGGCTAGAGGAATAGAGAGTAGTGATTAGTAACCAGTGAGGCAACGCGGAGAATTATACTGCCAGAAGATAGAACTGAGATTATCGCATTTCACCCGTGAAGAAACTGCACGCCAATATTAATCGACTTTCCTCCGGCGGTTTCATGGTCTTGAAGCTGCGGTACAGAAGGATATCATACACGATTTTCAATCCCCCCGACAAAAAGAACGGCACGCTGAACAAGGCCGGGATGCTGAGAAAAATACCAGAGAGCGAAGGGGAAATCGCCGCTCCCACCGAACGGGCGATGGTCGTCACGCCAGAAGCAGCGGAGCGTTCGTCCGGGGCGACGACGGCCATGGTGTAGGACTGGCGCGTGGGCACGTCCATCTGGGAGATGCTGAAGCGCAGCAGCAGAGTCAGGATGGCGAGCGGCAGTGTGGGCATGAGCGGCACCAGCATCAGCAGGATGTTGCTGGGGATGTGGGTGAAGACCATCGTGTTGATCAAACCAAAGCGGGCGGCGATGCGCGAGGCGAGCAGCGCGGAAATTCCCGCCAGAATGTTGGCGCCGAAGAAGATCGTCCCCAGCACCCCCGGCTCGGTATGGAATTTGACCGAGAACCAGAACACCAGCAGGCTTTGCACGAGCAGCGCCCCGGCGAAGGCGTCCAGCGCGAACAGGGCGCTCAATTTGAAGACCACGTTGCGCGACTTGTGCAGGCCGAGCGTCCGTGGGGCTGAGGCCGATTCGGCGGACGGGGTCACTTCAATCGCAGGCGTGAGCAGCAGGAACAGCAGAGTCAAGATCAAGCCGCCGAGCGCGTATCCCGCCAGGACAACCCGGTAGGCATCGTCGGCAGGCATTCCTCCTGCGCGCAATCCCTGCGTCAGCCAGCCGACGACCAGCGCACCGGCAGCCGTGGCGAACGATCCTGCCAGGGCATACCAGGCGAAGACCTGCGTGCGGCGCTTGTCGGGGATGAGCTGCGTGAGGCTGGCCTGCTCGATGGACAGGAACGGTCCGATCTCGTTTCCGCTGGGGCTGATGACCCCGATGATGGCGGCGGCCATCAGGATGACGATGTTGTTCGTGATCAGGAAGACGACCCCTGCTCCGAGCATCAGCAGCGCGCCGAGGATGAGCGTCCGCCGCCGGCCAAAGCGGTCCGCGGAGGTGGTCAGCAGGAGGGAAATGGCCGCGTCGCCGGCCAGCGTCAGCGTGAAGAGCAGGCCGATCTGCGTCTCGCGTAATCCCACCTCGACGAGATACAACGCCAGGATGACGGACAGGAATCCGTAGCAGAACAGACGGATGATGCGGGTCGAAAAGAGCAGGGTGATGTCGCGGCGGTGATGCATTATTACAAAATCAAAAAAGTGGTGTCATTGCGAGGCGGTTTGTGCCGAAGCAATCTGCCATTCATTTGATCAGTCCAGACGACAAGATTTTTTCTGCTAAAAAGCAGATTGCTTCGCTCGCTCAAGAACGCTCGCTCGCAATGACAATCATTATTTCTTCGCCACGTCCAGCCGGCACCAGGCATACAGCGCGTCGTAGACTTCAAACTGCGCATCCAGGTTCTCGAGGTCTTCAGGAAAACGCAGGCTGTAACCGCTGGCGATGGCTTCCAGCCCGCGCGCGATGGGATCGCTGTCGATGTCCTTGCTCCACATCCGCGGCGTGGACGATCTTCGCCAGGCGCAGCAAGCCGGGTTCCTTAAGCCCATATTTCAGGATGATGGATTCGAAGGAACAGCGTCCATCCGCCTGGTGACCCAATTCCACACCCGGCGCGTCAAAGGGAATGGCGCCGGTTTCTTCGACCACTTTCTCGATCTGGCTGGAGGGGACAAACAGGAATTCAGCGTCGCTATCAACAAAGCGTGTGATCAGCCAGGGGCAGGCCACGCGGTCGACATGCACGTGCGAACGGGTGATCCAAAGCATGGGAATCTCCTTTTGTGATAAGTGAAACAGGATTTAGTTGTCTACAAAAACTGCTGCTGAATGAGCCTGCGGCAGGAATGCATAAATGGTATTGTGCGCCTTCTCCAATGCAAAGGTGTGTGCACCTTTGCCGGTTTCCACGCTCTCGATGCGTGTCATGGTTTTGGTGTCGAAGACGTCGATCACACCTGGGTCGCCAACCGCCACGTAAAGGCGCCGGAGGGCGGGGTGGAAGAAGATCACATCGGGTGTGCCGCTCAAGACACTTTCAGATTGGATCTTGCCATCCGGAAGTCCCACCGTGACCAGCCGTGCGGCATCGCAGGCGCAAAACAGGCGCTGATTGGCGTCATCCAGATCCAGTCCATGCGGCCCGGCGGCAGGGATGGGAAATGTGTTGGACATCTTCCCGGGGGCTTCTCCCTTCACGACCACTATCACAGCCGGGTCAGCTATGTTCACATAGAACGAATCGGTCTGCGGGTCGAAGACCGCCCAGCGCGTACGCCCCGGAACCGGGATGGCAGTGAATCATCTCACCCCGCGCCGCATCCACGACCGAAAGCGTGAAGGAATTTGGGATGTCGGGATTCCCGACATTTGCCGCCAGGAGCAGGTTTCTCCCCGGGTCGAAAGCCAATCCGTTTGGACGCACCCCAACCGGTATCCTGACCACCCGGCTTTCATCACCCACCGGGAAAATCCCCGCTGTATTCTCCCCCCGATTCGAAGTGAAAACTCTCTCGCCTGAAACCAGTGCCCCGGCCACGCCGGTCAAGTTCGGGATAGAGTGGCTATATTTTTTTGCAGCGCAGTCAATTACATCCAGAGCATCGTTGCAGGTATGGGCGACATACAATGTACGACTGGCAGGGTGAATGTCAGCGTGGTCGAAACCGCCGGGCTGGTTATGGCCTGGAAGTTCAATGGTGCCGGAAAGTTTGAGCAAAATTTCCCCTCCCAATGGTTGAGATCAAACTCAGCAAGCGTTGCTAGGCATCTAAACCACGCAGAATGTGATGGCGCTTCCCCGCTCTCCGTGACCTGCTTATTGATTTCCTTCATCCGGGTGCGCTTCGGGGATGTGCACCGGCTGTTCCCTGCCCAGCTCCAGCGAACGCTGATAGGCCGCCCAGATGGCACGTGAGATGGCTGTGCGGAATCCCGCCTTCTCGAGGTAATACAGCGCCTCCGCGGAAGTGCCTCCCGGCGAGGTGACCTGGTTACGCAGCGCAGCGACATGCACCTCGTTGTTCTCGTAAAAATCCACCGAGCCGCGCAGGGTCTGGACCACCAGCTGCTCGGCGATGCGGCGCGGAAAGCCCATGTGCACACCCGCGTCGATCATCGCTTCCATGAACATGAATACGTAAGCTGGACCCGTACCCGAGAGGGCAGTCGCCATGTCGAGATACTGCTCGTCTTCCACGAAAACTTCCTTGCCGAACGCAGATAAAATGGCGCGCGCAGTTTCCTTCTGCGAGCTGCTCACCGCCTCGGAGGCCGTCCAGACCGTGATCCCCTCTCCGATCTGGGCGGGCGTGTTGGGCATGGAGCGCACGATGGCAGAGTGTTTCAACCCATGGCTGAGCTTCTTGATGCTCGCGCCGGCGATGATGGACAGGACCAGCGCTCCAGGCTTGATTCCCTTCAGATTTTTCATCACCCCCGTAAGCCGCTGGGGCTTGACGGAAAGCACGACCACGTCCGCTTGCGAGGCGGATTGGCTATTGTCGGTGAAAGCTTGAATGCCATATTTCTGTTTAAGCTGCTCGACGCGTTCTTTTCGAGGTCCGCTAGCCAGAAGATTCTTCGGAGAGGCCAATTTCTCTCGCAGCAAGCCGGCGATCATCGCCTCCGCCATCGCGCCGGGACCGATAAAGGCAATCTTGGTTTTCAACATTGGTTTATCCTGTGAAATATCCGAGTGCGATGCGGAGCCGTTCCTCCACATCGTCCGGGGCATCCTTGGGGATGGACTGGATGGCCGTCTGCGCTTCGATCACCGAATAACCCAGGGCGGTCAGTGCGGCCAGCACCTCCGCGTCTGCATCGGACATGCAGGCAATCTTCTCCAACCCGCCAAGAGGTTTCATGCGGTCCTTCAGGTGGAGCACGATCTTCTGCGCGGTCTTTTTGCCCACGCCGGGGACGCGGCTGAGGACATCGTCTTGATCGTTGAAAACCGCCCGTTGAACGGCGTCCACGTTGAGGGTGGAGAGTACCGAGAGCGCTACCTTCGGCCCAACCCCGTCCACGCCGAGCAGCAGCAGGAACAGCTGCCGGTCCGCCGCGGATTCAAATCCATAAAGCGTCAGGGCATCTTCGCGCACGACCAGGTGTGTGTTGAGCAGCACGACCTCGCCGGTCTTGAGCTTGTCGCGCAGCGGCGCAGGGACGAACACGCGCATGCCAACTCCGCCGACATCGATAATGACGGCCGTATCTTCAATTTGAGTGATTTCTCCACGCAGGGATGCAATCATGAATACCGCCTTGTGTGAATGTGAGTGATGGCAATGGCAAGCGCATCGGCTGCGTCATCGGGTTTCGGGATGGAGGGCATGGAAAGGAGGACGCGCACCATCTCTTGCACCTGCCTCTTGTCCGCCGAGCCGTAACCGGCCACCGCCTGCTTGACCTCGTTGGGAGTGTACTCTGCCACATCCAGGCCGGCTTGCGCGATGGCGAGCATCAGCACACCCCGCGCCTGCCCGACCGCGATGGCCGTGCTGATGTTGCGCTGGAAGAAGAGCTTCTCCACCCCAACCGAGTCCGGTTTGTGGCGCTTGATGATTTTTTTCATCTCATCGTACAACTGGACGAGTCGATGATGGGCGGCTTCTTCCTTGGGCGTGGAGATGATGCCGAACTCCACCATTTCCAGGCTGCCGTCATCCCGTTCGCGGACCAGGCCGAATCCGGTGGTGGCTGTACCAGGGTCAATACCAAGGACGAGGGTCATTTCCGGTTCCTAAAAAAGACAGGGGCGACCGGCTGGTCGCCCCTGAAGGTTTATTCGGCTTCCAGCGCCGCAAGAGCTTCTTCTGAGATCTTCAAGTTATGGTAGACGTTTTGCACATCGTCCAGATCCTCGATGGTCTCGAACGCCCTGAGCACCTGGAGTGTCTCCTGCACGCTCAACTCGAGGTCCTGCTTGGCGATCAATCGAAGCCCGGCTTCATCGGGATGGACCTTGGCGGTATGCAGGGAATCGCTGATGGTCTTGAAGGATTCCACAGGGCCGATGATCTCGACATTATCGCCGTCCTCCTGGACGTCGTCCGCGCCGGCATCGATCGCCAGCTCAAAAGCTTTTTCGTAAGACAATGCGCTTTTGGGGAAGGAAAAATAGGATTTCCGGTCGAACTGCCAGCCGACCGCGCCGGCTTCGGCCATATTGCCGCCGATCTTGCTGAAGGTGTGGCGCACATCAGCCACCGTGCGGTTGCGGTTGTCCGTCACGCACTCGACCATGAACGCCGACCCGTGCGGACCGTACCCTTCAAGGGTGAATTCTTCGAAAACGGCAGCGTCCTTGTCATCACCCGTGCCGCGTTTGATGGAACGCTCGATATTATCCTTGGGCATGTTCTGCGCGCGGGCTTTTTCAATGGCCAGCGCCAGTCGGAAATTGGAATCAGGGTCGCCGCCGCCGGTGCGCGCTGCGATCACGATTTCACGGGCGAGACGGGTAAAAACCGCCCCTCGCTTGGCATCTGCCGCGCCCTTCTTCCGACGGATGGTTGCCCAATGGCTGTGTCCAGACATAATTCTTCTTGCTCCTTCTATAAAAACTGCCACATAAGTGGGGATTTTTGAATTTAGCCTGTGAATTATACCACGAGGGAAAATGAGCGTTTTTGTATCCCGCGGCACCTAATGTGTCTGGTCGGCGTACTCCCACCAGAGCAGCGTGCCTGTAATACCAGCGATGCACGTCAGGATGACGATCGCGAGGCTGACCCCTCCCAGGTCCCCTCCTTGAGCGTATACTCCAGCGATCGCCCAGGGAAAAAACTCTCCATAACCGATGATGGTCATCACCTGCGCCAGGGCGACTGCAAGGATCATCACGCCGACCGGTGCCAGATAGCCGTGCCCGTAACTGGCAAAGAAAATGATCGGTGTGACCACTGCAATCGTCAGAACGGCGGTCACAGCCAGCGTAATTCCGCCCTGAACCATGACTTGATTTGGGACCGGCGGCAGGCCTACCAATGCGCCGACAACCAAAGCGAGAGGAAAGACCATCACCACCAAAACCATTGACCACAACCCAATCACTCCATACTTGGCGAGCACAATGGACGTTCGTGAAGTTGGCAGCGCCAGCAGGTCCTTCACCGTCCGATCGGAATATTCACGGCCAAACACCCAGCTGCCAATGAACGTGAAAAGAACGATTCCTCCTATCGCCGTGCCCAGCGCCAGGAAGTTCAGGTAGGTCGGCCAATCCGCAGTGCCCATGGTGAGCTGGGCTTTGGCGCCTAACAACCCCGCCTTGCGCGCAAATTCCGGGTCTTTCAGGATGACCATAAAGAAACCGCCCCCCAGCGGGAACATGGCAAAACCGAGCGCCGTAAAAATGAGCATTCGGGAGCGGCGGGCTTTCAGCCACTCGGTCCAAATTGCCTGGAAGAAATTGCTCATGCCCCACCTCCCTGCTCCATGCCGATAAGCCGGAGGAAGTACTGCTCGAGGTCTTCTTCATATACTGTCAGCATGGTTGGGGCATGACCGGCATTGACCAGCCGTTCTGCAATTTCATCGGGGTGTTCGATGGCATCCTTGTCCTTCACCTCGATAGTGTTGTCAGAGGTTATGGAAGCCGGCAAACCGGATGCGGTTAGCACATCGAAAGCTGCCTGTGTATTCCTTGCGCGGACGAGTAAACAGCGCCGGCGTTCCTGCTCCAGTTTATCAATGTCCAGTTCCCGCAACAGCCGTCCCTGATGGATGATCCCGATGCGGTCCGCCAGGCGCGACACTTCGGCTAGAATGTGGCTGGACATAAACACAGTGACACCCTCTTCACGGACCAATTCATTCAGAGAGTTGCGGATCTCGACGATCCCCGCCGGGTCCAACCCGTTCGCCGGCTCGTCCAGGATGAGTAGCTTCAGGGTGGTGCAGCAGCGCTTTCGCAAGCCCCAGGCGCTGATCATTGCCGTGGGATAAAGTCCCCGCGCGCCTGTCGGCATATTCGTGGAGTCCCAGCCGTTCGATCGCATCGTCTACCGCCTTAGGGTCGGTTCCGGGGCGAAGGCGACGCATCAGCTTCCAGATTTTCGCGCACAGTAAGCTCGGGGTAGGAATCCGCGGTCTCGACCAGATAGCCGACCGAATTCCACGGCTTCCTCTCACCCGGATGAATTTTCGTTCCCAGAACATACGCTTCACCCGAGGTGGGTTTGATCATCCCAAGCAGCGAGCGAATGGTGGTCGTTTTCCCTGCGCCGTTGAGGCCCAGGAAGGCATAAATTTCCCCCTTCGCGACACGCAAGGATAAATGGTCAACGGCCGTGACGTCGCCAAATTTTTTTGTCAGGTCATTGGTTTCGATGGCAGTATTCAATTTTACAATAACTGACCTCGACCCGCTAGAACTCCTCTTTATTGAAACGCCACAGGGTGATGGCAACGAACAGGACACACTCGAGAAACATAAAGCGATCGGGAGAAAGGACGTGACCGGGTCCCCTCGCAGCAAGGCAGGAACGATCGCGTCGGTCCCGTTGTTGAGCGGGACGGACAACTTCCACGGCAGAAAATAACCCAGCAGACGGGACAGCCGCGATCAGGTATTGCTGAAGAAACAGCAGTCCCGAGGCCGAGTGCCGATGACCGGTCCGCGGGCGCTGAAAAAGGCTCCCAGCATGAGCGTCAGGGTCAGGTAGAACAGGTGGCTGATGAAGACTACGCCAAAAGCAGAAAGGAACGGAAGCGGGTCCATCAACGATTTTGTGTAATAACAGAACAGCCCATAGGCGAACAAGCCGGGGACCAGAACCATCGTCACGAATACGCCCAGGCTGTTTGCGGTCACCTTGGATAGGATCACCGACTGACGCGAAGCCGGCTTGGACAGAATCCAGGCGATGGTTCCTTCCGATTTTTCCCCGACAAGGGCATCCTGCATGATGATGACCACGCCGATGGCCGGGAACAGCCCGATAAAAATCGAGAAGAGCATCATCCCTTCCTTGAAATCAAAATCGTCTGCGCTGAACATCACTCCTGCCAGCATAAAGCCGGTGACACTCACCCAGATGATGCACTGGATCCACCACATTTTGGTTTTGAACCAGCCGGCGAATTCGTTATCCAGCAGGTTGTTCAACCCGCGACGCCAGCCGGTTTCACTGACCAGGATGAAATCGCTATTTCCGGACATCCTGACCTCCTTCGACCACCTGCATGAAGATGTCCTCCAGCTCATATTGTTTGAGCCGGAACTCGGTCACCACGACCGGGCTGTTGACCAGCAGCTTGAGCAGCTGGTTCTCCGCCGCGTCCGGGTCGCTGACACTCACCTGAAGGGTGGTTTCGTCTGCCATGGAATCCCGTCTTGACCCCTTTCACCCAGGGCTGGGACTGCACCAGTTTCGAAGCCGCGTCGCCATCCCCTTTCAAGTGGATCGAGTAGACAATACCCTCTTTACCCGCCAGCAGTTCCTCGATCGGCCCTTCCGCCACCAGCACGCCCTTGTTCAGGATGGCGACCGTGTCGCTCACCTTCTGGACATCATCCAGGATATGGGTGGAATAGAAAATGGTGGAATATTTCCGAAGCTTGGACATCACTTCCAGCACATCGCGCCGCCCGATCGGGTCGAGCGAGGCCGCCGGCTCGTCCAGGATCAGTAGGTCGGGGTAATTGATCTGAGCCTGCGCGATCCCCAATCTCTGTTTTTCTCCGCCCGAGAAGGTCTTGATCGGTCGGTCCGCTTTTTCAGTGAGATCCACCAGATCAAGCATCTCAGCGATGCGATCCTCGATGGTTTTTTTGGGACCTTTGAAGAAGAACTTCGCCACAAACCGCAGCGTCTCGCGCGCGGACATGTGCTCGTAGAAACGCGGCTCCTGCGGGAGGTAGCCGATGCGCGCGCGGATGTCGGCGCTCCGGGTGACGCTGTCCATGCCAAACAAAGTCGCACTTCCGGATGTCGGACGCGTCAGCCCGAGCAGTAATTTGATGGTCGTTGTTTTTCCTGCTCCGTTGGGTCCCAGGAAACCGAAGATCGAGTTTTGGCGTACCTCCAAATTCAGAGGTTTTAGCGCAGCCACATTCTTATAGGTTTTACTGAGCCCATGAATGGATATGACATTGGGAGATATTTCCTGCATGATTTTTCCTCCTATGGTTGGCTGGAAAATAGCTAATTTGCTGCCGGCGGTTCTGTTCTCTCGATCACCATGGTGCCGTGCGTGACCAGGGCAGCAATCGCTCCAATGGCAGCCAGCTGCGGAGCGAGGAGAACTCCGACCACCCCTACCGTGAGGGGAAGATCGATGAGAGTTTTCCCATCCTCGTTCTTGATGATGACCCGCTGGACATTCCCCTCGTGCAACAGCTCTTTGATTTTTGATATCAGCTTTTCTCCATCAAACTCAAACTCTTCCGATTGATAATTCTGGTCACTCATGGCTTCACTCCTTTATAAATTTTAGAAAAGAAAAAACCTATTCACCGATTAGCTTAACCAGCACCCGCTTACGCCGCCGGCCATCGAACTCGCCATAAAATATCTGCTCCCAGGGACCGAAGTCCAGCCTGCCCTCCGTAACCGCGACCACCACTTCCCGCCCCATCACCTGGCGCTTCATGTGCGCGTCCGCATTGTCCTCGCCGGTGCGGTTATGCCAGTAGGAGCTGACGGGTTCGTGCGGGGCAAGCTTCTCCAGCCAGGTCTCGTAGTCGTGGTGAAGCCCGGACTCGTCATCATTGATGAAGACCGAAGCCGTGATATGCATCGCATTTACCAGAAGCAGACCTTCCTTGATGCCGCTCTCACGCAGGCAGGCTTCCACTTCGGACGTGATGTTCAAAAACCCGCGCCGGTTGGGGACAGCAAACCAGAGTTCCTTACGGAAAGATTTCATAGCACCTCGAAAAACTCATAATTTTTGTCTTACAGTCAGGGCAGCTCCAGCAGCAGATATTCCTTTGCGACCCCATCGCTGCCGGTCACGGTGATTCCCTCCGGGCTGTAGACTCCGCTCCAGTACTGGGTGTCCATGTTGCTGATGAGCACCAGGCTCAACTCCGGGGCTCTAAGGGTATAGGTGCCGCCATAAGCCGGGTTGGGTGGAGGATACTCCAGCCAGTGCACAGCGATATCGTTGTATACCTCCAGAGCGGTACCGGTGTTGGGCGGGTCAAGTGAAATGGTCACGCTTGTCGCGCGCCCATTCCCGTAACATTTGATGAAGGCATAGGAGGTTCTTTCCCCTTCGCTCTCATCACTGTAAAACACCGCATCGATCATCGCAGGGGTGGGCGTGGGATGGACTGGGGTTGGCGAGGCAGGCTGGCAGGCGGAAACTGTTGAAATTCCAAGCACCATCAAAAGGACAATCGTCAGGAAAGGTTTACAGTTCATGGGAATGCCTCCTTTCGTCCTCTTTAAGGTTTCCGGGAAACCTAAGGTGGACAGGCGTAGGTGCAGAACGTGGATTTTGGCAGACACCAATTGTCGATGGAGAATGTGCTCTCAACCGATCCTGCCTCTAATTTCACTTCCGATAATATCTCGGTGAAATTTAGATTTGGAAAAGTCGTGAATTCATCCACACCCCCGGACGTGGGAACATCCCCCAGCGGGCCGAGATTAATGATGACTTCCTTGGATAGTAGGAGGGCTTCATCCACGCTGAGGGTAATCTTACAGACCTCCCGACTGGGAAATAAATTTCCTCTGACCTCATAATCCACTGGCCAGTCCCCTTCCACCGTGTAGCTTCCCCCGGTTCCTGATGCGACACCCTTCATGGAAGCCGTGCCGGTTCCCGTACCCCAAAGAATCACGGGGTCTTCGGGGTTCTTCTCATCGATGGCAAAGAACAACGGGATTGCCGCAGTAATGGTGACATCCCCCATCGCAACTCGCATGGTGCGGACGATCGTCAACGTAGCCTGAGCCCCGCTCAGATCAATTGGCAGAGTGGGGACAGCTTGCTCTTCGGGCGGGGGCGGTAGGATTTCCGGATTCTGCGCGGGCAAGTTGCAACTGGCGATCAGCAAGCAAATTGCTGCAATGACAGAGATCTTTACCAATCCACTCATCATTGACTCCTTTATTTAGGTCCAGCAAGCCACCTAAAACATATTACCGAAATTCCACGTCAGATATACTTTGCCAACACTTTCACCAAAGGTAGGTGATGGTTCACTTATAATATTAGCATTCTTTCATCTATTTGGCATAATGGTTGGCGCTTAATTCCTTAAATTGGATACCTGAATCCAAAAATTTTTTTATTTATTAGGCGACGTAGAATCCGGGGATATACCAACCAGGCATTCTTTCCTACTAGCAAAGTGTTGTATACTCATATTATCCAATTTATTCCAGGAGCAATCATGGTCACCATCGAAAAGGTCGATACCGGGAACAAGAAACAGGTCAAGGAGTTCATCGAGTTCCAATACCAGCTCTACCGGGACTGCAAGCAGTGGGTCCCGCCAATCTACGATGACATGTACATGGCGCTCAACCGGGAGAAACACCCCTTCCACCTACACTCCCCTGTCGATTTCTTCCTCGCTTATAAAGAAGGAAAAATAGCCGGACGTATCTCGGTCTTCGAGAACAAAGTCTTCAACAAACATCACAACGTCAAGAAAGCCAGCTTTTGTTATTTCGACAGCCTCGACGACCAGGAAGTCGCGGATGCACTCTTCACCGCCGCCTTTGAGTGGGCCAGGCCGCGCGGGCTGGATACCATGATCGGTCCCAAGCCCTTCTCCGTCATCGACGGCTACGGCATCCTGGTGGAGGGTTTCGAGCACCGCCAGATGATGACCATGGCGAATTACAACTACGCTTATTATCCAAAACTCGTTGAGCACCTGGGTTTCGAGAAGGAAGTCGATTTCTGTTCCGCCCACATCAATGTCGCCGACTTCAAGATCCCTGAGAGATTTCACCGCGTCGCCGAGCATGTTCAGGAGCGCGGCACGCTCACGGTCAAACGATTCAAGAACAAAAAGGAACTCATCGCTTGGGCGGACCGCATCGGTAAGACCTACAACGATGCCATGATCAACAACTGGGAGTATTATCCGCTCAGCCCCGGCGAGATCAAGCTGGTGCTGGACAACATGCTGGTCATCGCGGACCCGAAGCTGATCAAGATCATCATGCACGGGGATGACATCGTCGGCTACCTGCTGGCATTCCCGGATGTGTCGTGGGGATTACAGAAGGCGCGCGGGAAACTCTTCCCTGGCATTCTTTTCCTGCTTTACTCGATGTTCACCACCAAGTGGGTGGCCCAGAACGGAATCGGCATCCTGCCCGGCTTCAAGGGGCACGGCGGCAACGCGCTGGTTTACTCCGAGATGGAGAAGACGGTGAAGGAGGCCGGCTTCACGGATGCGGATTGCGTCAACATGGCCGAAACGGCCAAAGAGATTCGCAGTGACATGGAAAATCTCGGCGCGAAGATGTATAAGACGCACCGGGTGTATCGAAAGAGCATATAGGGTAATTTGCCCTCACCCTGCCCTCCCCCGAAATCGGGGGAGGGCATTTCTTTTGTGGGGAAAAGGGCTGCAAAGCAGCCCTTTTCCCCACACCTCTATTCCCGAGAAGCGTTATGATTAACCATGACATAGAGAAAGGAAAAAATCATGATCACTCACCCTCTTGGTTTCATCCCGGATGGCAAACGAAAGGCTGTCTTCTATGTTGCCCTCACTGCGACGCTGATCGTGATGGCGATTTTCCGATTCGTGCTGGACCCACCGCTGCAGACGGAAGTTGCGCCGCAAGGCATTGTCTCTTTTGAGCTGGCCGGCTCCCAACTAAAAGCGGAGGAGATCATCGCCTCGTGGGATGCCACCGCCCAGCTGTACGCCGCCTTCGGGTTGGGATTCGACTTCCTTTTCATGCCGGTTTACGCCACAGCCATCGCGCTGGGAGTGTTGCTGGCTGCGGGACGTCACCCGGGGCGATTCGCATCCGTCGGGGCATGGATAGGCTGGGGCGCGTTCGTGGCAGCGCTATTCGATGCGGCAGAGAATGTCTGCCTGTTCAACCTGCTGCTGGGGAACAGCGGAGCGAATTACGCGGGCATGGCAGCGTTTTATGCGACGGTCAAGTTTGGGTTGATTTTGCTGGGGATTGGGTATGCCCTGGTTGGGTGGGTATGGAGAAAGCCGAAGTAATTTTTTCGCAATGGGATTTTATCTGCCCCTACCCCTTGTTCTCGGGGGAAAAGGCAGCAAGCTGCCCTTTCCCATGATCCCCTATACCCACTCATTGAAGTGTCATTGCGAGCCGCTTAGCGGCGAAGCAATCTGCTGACGAGCGGGAGATTGCCACGTCGCGGCTATGCCGCTCCTCGCAACGACACAATAAATAATCGATGTAACAACTTATCCTGATTCGTGTATTATTAATACATGACCCTTCCTACTCCCCTCCCCTTTGAATTTCACGTCTCGCGCGCGGCACGGCAAAAATACCAATTTGACGAGGCGCTCTTCTCCACCGACGGGCGCGTGATTCTCGCGGACTTCTCCGCCGCGCGCCAACTGGCGGAACGAATCAGCGCTGTGCGCGGAGAGCCAGTGCCCGCCAGCGACATCAACGCCATGGGGCTGATCGACGAGATCCTGCACATCGTCGTGCGCCAGTACGAGCTGCAGAACCCGGGCATCATGGCGCGCGCCATCGAGTGGATGGGGCAGCACATGGGGCAGGAGACCTTCGAGAAAACGCTGCGGCGCTTCGTGGACGAATTCCCGCCCATGGCGGTGTACAAGAATCAGATGAGCATCGACGAGTACCTCGAAGGCTCGACAGACGGACGTCCCAACCGCGCGATCGCGATCGAGGAAATGTTGATGCTGCACATCACCAACCTCAACCCGGCCGTGCAGCCCTACAAGGAACTGTTCGACGACGAGCCTTTGCGAACAGGCAGCGCCTACGAGGCCTTTGTCAGCGGCCTCTCTGACTACTTTAACGGCCAGCCAGCCTCGGGGATGTTCGGCGCCGGCGAGACCCTCATCCACGTGCTGCGCGCGCCAGCCATCGCCTCACCTTATTCGCTGGCAGGACAGCTCGAATTCCTGATGAACCGCTGGGCGGCGGTGCTGGGCGAGGCCTTCCTCCTGCGACTGCTGCGCGCGATGGACTACATCAAGGAGGAGATCATCCGCGGGCAGTGGGCGGGCGGATTCGGGGGCGGCGCGCCAGTACTGGATTACCGCGGCGAACCGGAGTACGAGCGCTTCAGCCCCGACAAGGACTGGATGCCGCGCATGGTGCTGATGGCCAAGAATTCCTACGTCTGGCTGGACCAGCTCAGCAAGTGGTACCAGCGCGACATTCGCCGGCTCGACCAGATCCCCGACGAGGAGCTGGACAAACTCCGCGAGCGCGGCATCACCGGGCTGTGGCTGATCGGCCTGTGGGAGCGCAGCCGCGCCAGCCAGCGCATCAAGCAGAGGATGGGCGACGCGGACGCAGTGGCCTCGGCCTATTCGCTGCACAGCTACGACATCGCCTACGACCTCGGGGGCTGGGAAGCGCTCGGCAATTTGCGATCCCGCGCCTGGCAGCGCGGCATCCGCCTCTCCGCGGACATGGTGCCCAACCACATGGGCATCGACTCGACCTGGGTGGCCGAACACCCCGACTGGTTCCTCTCGCTCCCCTACCCGCCGTATCCCGGCTACGCCTTCAACAGCGAGGACTTGTCCGATGACGGGCGCATGGCCGTGATGATCGAGGACCACTACTATTCGAAGTCCGACGCGGCGGTGGTGTTCAAGCGCGTGGACCGGCACAGCGGCGACGTGCGCTACATCTACCACGGCAACGACGGCACCTCCATGCCGTGGAACGACACCGCCCAGCTCGACTTTCTCAACCCGGCCGTGCGCGAGGCCGTCATCCAGACCATTCTGCACGTGGCGCGCAACTTCCCGGTCATCCGCTTCGACGCGGCGATGACGCTCGCCAAGAAGCACATCCAGCGGTTGTGGTTCCCGGAGCCGGGCGCGGGCGGCGCGATCCCCTCCCGTTCGGAGCACGGCATGACGCGGGCGGATTTCGATGCGCGCATCCCGCTCGAGTTCTGGCGTGAAGTCGTGGACCGGGTGGCCGCCGAGGTGCCCGACACGCTTCTGCTGGCGGAGGCCTTCTGGCTGATGGAGGGATTCTTCGTGCGCACGCTCGGCATGCACCGCGTGTACAACTCCGCCTTCATGCACATGCTGCGCGACGAGGACAACGCCAAATACCGCTCCGTGATGAAGAACACGCTGGAGTTCGACCCGCAGGTGCTCAAGCGCTTCGTCAACTTCATGAACAATCCCGATGAAAAGACCGCCGTCGAGCAGTTCGGCAGCGGCGACAAGTACTTCGGCGTCGCAGCGCTGATGGCGTCCCTGCCCGGCCTGCCCATGTTCGGGCATGGACAGTTCGAGGGCTTCCGCGAGAAATACGGGATGGAGTTCCGCCGCGCCCGCTGGGACGAGCACGCCGATGAGGGCCTGATGCGCGGCCACGAGTGGAAGATCTTCCCTTTGCTGCACAAGCGCCACGTCTTCGCCGAGGTGGATAATTTCCTGCTGTACGACTTCTTCTCTTCTGAGGGATTTGTCAACGAGGACGTGTTCGCCATCAGCAACCGGCATCATGGTGAGCGCGGACTGGTCATCTATCACAACAAATTCGCCGAGACCGCTGGCTGGGTCAAGACGTCCGTGGGCTTCATGGACAAGGGTTCTGGGAACATGGTCCAGCGGACGCTCGCCGAAGGGTTGAACCTGCCGCAGGATGGCTACGCCATTTTCAAAGATTACGTCACGCACCTGGAATACATCCGCCCGTGCGCGGAGTTGCGCGAGCAGGGCATCTTCGTCCAGCTCAACGCCTACCAATGCCACGCCTTCCTGGACTGGCGCTTCGTCAGCGGCGAGGGGTGGACGCAGATCCACGACCAGTTGAACGGCGCGGGCCTCGCCGTCCATGCAGGACAAGTGGAATGAACTCTTTGCGCCCAAGGCTGCCGAGGTGAAGGAAGAGCCGAAGAGAAGAAGCAAAGAAGAAAGCAGCAAAAGCAGGAAAGAAGAAAGAAGAAAAGGCTGCGAAAAAAGAGCCCGCGAAAAAGAAGGCGGCGACAAAAACAAAGGCAGCCAAGCCCAAGGCGAAGAAAGCTGAAAAGATTGTGAAGAAAGCGCCTGCGAAAAAGAAGATTTCCGAAAAAAAGAAGAAAGCAGAAAAGAAACCTAAAGTAAAGCCCGCGAGGAAGAATGTAATTTCAAGAAAGAAATGAGACCCGTCAGCCATAAACTGGACGGGGTCGAAGACCCACGCCCAGCAAGCGAGAGTAGAGGGGCAGTGGCTACACGTCAAGGCGTTTTCGGCGGGGTGAGGTAGGAGAAACTAATGAAAATTGAAGAATTTGCCTTAATTACTCGTCGTGTTATTGCCAGCGATGGTTTCGATGATTTCCTGCCAACAGCGTGCTATCCAAAACGAAGTGAGGTTCGCACACTTACAGACCTGCCTGAAGACATCGAACCTGAATCCGAAATCATCAAATGGGCTGGTCAACATGCTGGCAAAGGTGAAGAATTTCTTGTAGCATACAAAAGTGGTACTGCAGAATTCACAGTAATCCGAAAGAAAGGCGATAAACGCGAGTCAAAAAAGTTCTCGATCTAAAGCTTCACCTGAACTTTCCCTTCACCCCATTTGCGCGAGGCGTTTTCAGCGGCGTGAGCAGAGAGAAGCAGGGAAAATCAGATATTGGATAGATAAAGAGTAGAGCGCAGAGAGTAGAGGAGCGGTGGGCTCCACGTCAAAGTGTATTGGGCGGGGTGAGGCGGGGTCTTTTTTGAAAAGCTCAATTTATGCCACAAAACACACAAATAAGAGATGAACATTTAGGTGAGGAGGATCAATCCGCGGCTTCCGGGCTTTCGCACGCGCAATAACCGTTCAGGCCTCGATCCTGTCAATACGCCGGCAGACGCTGCGCACATGGAGGGCGTGTTTTATCGCAATATTTTTTATCTTAGGCTTAGGACTCGAAACAAGTTCGATCTCGCCCTTATGTTTTTCTTTGGGCTGGTGCCATTTATTTTATTAGCATGTCTTTCAATCTATTTAATATCATTCTGGTTCTTTTTCCATAAATCCAATAGATTGGTATCCTCTGGTTCGCATTGTATTCTTTATTTTGACAACTGGCGCGATAGCTGTGAACTTTATTCTTAATATCCTGGAAATTGCCGGGATTATACCAACACAAAATACACCCAAATCTGTGCCTAAAGTCCGAAAGAAGAAATATCCTAAGCGTAGAAAAGACTATAAATGATTATTTGTGTTCCCACTTCTGCGGCGGGAGCTGAGAGAAGCAGGGAAAACCAGTTATTAGTGTAATAAAGATTGGTGATTAGAGAGTAGAGGAGCAGGAGGCTACACGTCAAGGCGGCGGGGTGAGGCGAGGCTGTGATGCGGTAAGAAGATAAAAAATGGTATCAACTTTACCCATTCATTTTCTGTATAATGAATTTGATTATTCGTAAAAGCAAGTTCTTCCAAGAACCTTTCCCTGTCCAAAAACTTTTATCAATTCCGGAAAACCTAATAACCATTGTCCTTCACTTTGCATCATTGATTCATTTCTCTAAATGAGAAAGGAGCGCAGAGAAGATGAAAAAAGTCGGGGTTCCCTACGAAATGCGGGAAGGAAAACTTATTATGCCACCCACAGTGTGGCCGATGCGGTGTCCTTGCTGTGGGAGTGAAAAAGCGAACGCAAATTTCAAACTGGAATGCAAGGCGAAATATGATAGTGTGACATCAGGTACATCGACTACAAGCACTTATTATCCACTGGAGTGGCAAGTTCCCTATTGCGAAAATTGCAGAACCCACGCGACCCGAGTTTCGAATTTATTGTTGATCATCGTCCTTCTGATTCTCATCTCGCCTATTGTGCTCTCGATCGCCTTGGGTGTTGTTTCCGATTCAATGAGTGTTCTAATTATTGTAGTCAGCTCAACTCTGGTCGGAGTGATCTTTATCAAGTGTTGCTTAGAATGATGGTCTATTCCAAAATGACAAAAGCTTGTGCCCACTATCGTGAAGCAATCTATGCAACAAGCGATGAGCAGCGTATCTTTTTCCATTTCTTTAGAGATGAACAAGCCGCGCTGTTTGCTCAGAGCAAATAATTCAGAACCAGAGGCTGATGAGAAAACCAGAATTCCTGGAGCCTGAAAAGAAAATAATAGCACCTTCGCCTATGAATTATCTGCAGCGTGGGCAGAAATAAGCAGGGAAAATCAGTTAGTGGATAAATAGAGAGCTAAGAATAGTGATTGGAGAGTAGAGGAGCAGTAGGCTACACGTCAAGGCGTTTTTGGCGGTGAAAGCAGAGAGAAGAAAGGCAATTGAGTCAACCCATTGAGACTAAGGATAACAATTATGAAAACACAAGAAACTGAAAACAAAGCTGAAACCAAACCCTTACTCCCTTATTCCACGACCTGGCTTTGGCTCTCGATCGTCGCGGCCATTTTAGCCATCGCCGGAAATGTCATCGCCTTGTCCGTGGACAAAATCTATTCCAGCCTGACGCCTGTTTTTCTGCCGCAGGCGTTGGCGCAGGATATCGCCAATCTAGCTATTGATCGCGCCGTTCTGGCTCATCCTTGCGGCTCTGGCGTTGCGGGGTTCGGTCCGCGCGTACCTGCTCTGGTTGGGGGTGTTGACATTTACCGTCTACAACTATGTGATCTACACGTTTTCAGTACCATTCGAGGTACTTTTCCTATTGTGGGTCGCCGTGCTCGGCATGAGCCTGTTTTCGTTGATCGGCGGGGTCGTATCCATGAACTACCAGGCCGTTGCATCGGCTTTCTCCAGCCGGCGGGCAGTCCAGGTGACTGCCTGGTTTCTGATCGTCACGGCGGTCCTTTTCGGTTTATTGTGGCTCTCCGAGGATGTACCAGCCCTGCTTTCGAACACGAAACCACAGAGCGTTGTGGATATGGCGATCCCGACCAACCCGGTCCATATCCTCGATCTGGGATTTTTCCTGCCGGCGGTCATCATCACTGGAGTTTGTCTCATCAAAAAGAAGGCGTGGGCATATACCATTGCACCTGCTTTCATTGTTTTCCTCATCCTGACTGGCATACCCAGTCCTCGTTACACCGGTGGTTCAGTCTGCCATTGGCCAGTCCGCGGCCTGGGGTGTCGTCTTTCCGATCGGCACTCTCACCGTCTTGTTGATCGTATTGCTGGTGTGGCTAATGTCCACGATACGATACCAGGCTAAGTCTTAATAAATAGTTCTATTTCGAGTGTGTGAATAGAAAGGAAACCGCATGCAAGCCGCTGCCCGCAACCGCTATTTGCTCCGGGAGATTCTGGGTGTTGTCGGGATGGGCGTGGCGTTGTTCTGGTCCGCTGGACGAATCGACTGGTGGCAGGCCTGGGCAGCGCTCGCCGTAATGACCATCTGGACCGTAGCGACGGCTGTTGTCGTGCTCCACTACAATCCTGAATTGCTGGCCGAACGCCTGGAGCGGCGCGAGGGGGAAAAACGTTGGGATGTATCCATCGTCGCCTCGATGGGTTTGATCACCCTGATCCGCTACATCGTCGCCGGGCTGGATCAACGTTACAACTGGACAGGCGATTTTTCACCGGTTGTGGAGTACTTTGCGCTGGTGGTTTGCGTCCTCGGCTATGATGCCCTGTTTACCTGGGCGACCTACGTTAACGCCTTCTTCTCGCGCATTGTGCGCATCCAGACCGAACGCGGTCACTCAGTCGTGACCGGCGGCCCTTATCGTTACGTGCGGCATCCCGCCTACCTCGGCGCGATACTGTATGAATTGGCCGTGTCGTTTTTGCTGGCTTCATGGCCGGCATTTATCGTCAGCTGCTTCAGCGCCTGCCTGCTCATCCTCCGCACAGCGCTTGAAGACCGCACCTTGCGGGCAGAACTGGCTGGTTATGAAGAGTATACGCGCCGGGTTAGTTATCGTCTGCTGCCGGGCATCTGGTAAGGTTTTCTGGTTTGCGAGGCGTGGGAAATCAGTTTTCAGGTAAGTTGAGATTAGAGCAGGGTATTGGAAGGCTCCGTGTCAAGGCGTTTGATGCGGCGTGAGACGCCGCTATGCGAGAGCCTGAGTAGTCCGTTAATCAAAAGAATTAATCGCTCATGGATACACCCGTTGTCGTCGAATTTCCGCTCAGGGGTGAATGGACCGCTCCCAACACCCCGGGCAAAAAAGTCCCGAGTCACGGGACGGACATGCTCGGGCAGCGGTATGCCTACGACTTTGTCCGCACGGATGGAAGTCCACGGGGGATGCGGTTCTATCGCTCCTCTCCGCTGCGTTTCTTCATCCTTGGCGTGCCGCTGCAGGACTGCTTTGGCTGGGGACAGCCCATCCACTCCCCTGCGGATGGGACGGTAGTCCAGGCGCAGGACGGCTGGCCCGAGAGAATCCCGTCCACCTCGTCCGTGACCTTGCCATTGCACTAAAGAATGGCCTGACGTTTAACCCCGATCAAATAAAAGACTTTCGGCCTCTGGCGGGCAACTATATCATCATGGAGATCCCCGAGGGGTTTGCCTTCTTCGCCCACGCCCAGACGGGGTCGATCAAAGTAGCTCCCGGAGAAAAGGTTACCGTCGGGCAGCACCTCGCGAATGTCGGCCATTCCGGCAACACCACTGCGCCTCACCTTCATTTTCACCTGATGGATAATCTGGATCCAATCAAAGCCCAGGGAATCCCATGCTGCTTTCGCGAATACGAAGTCTTTCACGAAGGGTCCTGGCGCACCGTCCGGAATGGAATCCCAAAGGACACGGACAGGATTCGCAGGTTATAACTTCATCTCCGCTGAATGTCCTTTGGGCAAAGGAACGTCAATTTTCTAAACTATGGAATACTTGATGAAAAAATCTATAACAGCAGCCATCACCATTTTCATCCTTTTCTCCCTTGCTTGCAGCCTGACACAGAGCATCTTTACAACTGCCTCACAGGGCTGGGAAAATACGGACACTGAAACCAAGCAATCGGCAGAACCAATTGTTTACTACACCTTTTGGGATAAAGTGGATAAAAGTCCCACCTGAAGGAAGTATAGTGATACTGCCAAATGAGTTAATTCTGTCACCAACACAACTCGGCACCCGGTATAGTGCTGATGCCACCTCTAATTTGCACACAGCACTGAACGCCGTGATCAATGATGCCCGCAACGCATGGATCAGCAGCAGCCTGGACATCTCCGACATCACCATCAACGACGGGCATGCGCATGTGGCCCTGCAGGGTGATTATTTCGGCACCGGCGATATTGTGCTTATTGCCGCCCGCATGCAGATCCTTTTGACCATTTTTGCGGATCCTTCTGTACAATCTGCGTCTGTCACACTCAACGAGAAAAACATCGCCAACCTGGGAATCAGTAACAGCCGGGAAGCCAGACCTGATGACTATTCTTATACTCGCAACGAAATTGAGAACTTCATGGCAGATCACATCTTTGGGATACCATAACCCCATCTGCGGCCGGGCATTTTCTGCAGTTTGAGCTGGGTCCATACGTGGGCACCTTTTGAGTATCTTTTTGAAACAAATTCCACCACTTTAGGAGTAAACAATGGCAGACCTTAAAACAAAACCGACCAATCAAGATGTTGTCCGATTTCTAAACGGGATTCCCAACGAACAGAAACGAAAAGACAGCCTTGTGATCATGGAGATGATGCGCGAGGTCACCGGGCTCGAACCAGTCTACTGGGTGGGAAACATCATCGGGTTTGGGAATTACCATTACAAATATGCCAGCGGGCACGAAGGCGATGCCTGCCTGATCGGTTTTTCGCCCCGAAAGCAGAATTTAGCGTTGTACGTCCTGTCGGGGTTTAAAATCAGCAAGCCCTTTTGGAGAAACTCGGTAAGCACAAAACTGGAGTGGTATGTCTGTATATCAACAAGCTGGAGGACATTCATTTGCCGACCCTGCGGAAGATCATCGAGGAGTCATTCAGGCACACAAAGAAAAGAACTGCCTAGTTGATTTTCTGGTTTTTGTGTGGTTTTCCTGACAAATAAGTGAAGGAGACTAACTGACAACATCATGGATATCGCTATCCTTTCACTGGTTGTTCTGACAGTTTCTCTGGTCATCGCCGGCTCCTTCATGGCGAGGTCCAAAACCGGGCTGGGAATCTTCCTCGGCGTGCTGCCCATCCCCCTGATGGTAGTCACCACCCGCTGGTCGATCGAGCGGAGCATCGAGCGATGCATGGAAGAAGCCTGTGCCTCATGCGGGCTTCCGGACGGGTGTGCGATGGCTGAGTTCGGCTGCACCGAATGGCCCAGCCTTGGGCTGGCGCTCATCAATATCGCTGGTGTGGCTTTACTCGTTCTCTACTTCATCGGGGTCATCATTATCGCCGTGGTGCAATGGCGAAAAAAATGCGAGAATCCCATGATTGTCCGCATGTGGCGTGGACGTGTCCCCTCCAGCAAAGCGAAAGCTTAAAGTGAGTTTACCAACCAGCGGGCGATCCCCGATTATCAAAGCGTGCCTGGGAATATCCGTATCCACATCCTTGAGCAGGTGAGGCAATCCTGAACTCCATCCGCGGAATGACGGAGGCGGAAACAAATGCCATTGTATAATCAGTAATATCCTAGGGTTATGGGAGAACTTGGAACCCAATGTGACGGCCAGCGACGCCATTCTTGCCCGGCTCACCAGAGAGACCAATTATCACTGCGTTTATACCGCAGCATGAAGATGACATTGCAGGTAATCACATCGCACGGCGAAATTCTGTATAATTACATGAAAGCTAAATTTGAAGTGACACAACAATGAATCGCTCAGACTTGAGTTCTCTTACATTAAAAAAACTATCTCTATTCCTCCAGGATACTCCTGTTCATTGGTTTGCTGGCTGTCATTTTGATTCTCGGTATCGTCGATTACGCCACCGGCGTGGACCTGGCCTTTACGATCTTCTACCTCATCCCCGTGGGAATCGCCGCCTGGTTTTTGGGCTGGGAAGCCGGCGTGTCCCTGTCCATCTTGAGCGCGCTGGCCTGGTACGTCGCCGACGCTTTCTCACAAACAGTCCCAAACGAAAATCCCTTCGTCCCGGCCTGGAATACCGGCGTGCTCCTGATGGCCTTCCTCATCGTGACCGTGCTCCTGCACGTCCTGCACACGACTCTCGAGCGGGAAGCCATCAACGCGCGCATCGATCCACTCACGGGAGCGCCGAACACCCGGGCGTTTTACGAAGCCGCCGAGATACAGATCTCGCTCCTCAAGCGATACCAGCGTCCATTCAGCATCCTGTATCTCGATATCGACAATTTCAAGGAATTGAACGACACCCGCGGGCATTCCGCCGGTGACAGCGCATTGAAAGTTGTGACGGAGACGCTCAAGCAAAACCTTCGAACCGGTGACACCGTTGCCAGGCTGGGAGGCGACGAATTCGCCATCCTTATCTCCGAAGCGGACGCGCGTGCAGCGGAAATCGTCTCCACCCGCATCCAGTCCGCGATTCGCTCCAAGCTGACCCTCACTTGCAGCATCGGGGCGCTCACCTGCGTTGCGCCGCCCCCCTCCGTGGATGAACTGGTCCGAAAAGCGGACCACCTGATGTATGAAGCCAAGCGCGGCGGTAAGGATACGAAGATGTCCTCCACGTTTGCAGGCAACTAATTCCCCGATTGAAAAGATGACCTTTCCCATCGGGCACTGGTGACCGCATGCCCTTCCACATCGACTCTGACCTGATCACGCAAGCCAGAGAAGTCCTTTCCAGTCGGGAAAGGCTTTTTTGGATAATTGGCGGCGCTGGTTCCGGAAAGACGACGGTCTGCAGCATTCTCTCGGAGCGGTACTCGCTGCCGGTGTACGACATGGATGCCCATATTTATGGAACGTATCACAACCGGTTCTCGCCGGATCGTCACCCCGTAAACACGGCCTGGTCAACCTCCGAAAACGGGCTGGCGTGGCTGCTGAACATGTCCTGGGACGAATTCAACAGCTTCAACCAGGCAGCCCTCCCAGAATATCTCGATCTTCTGGCCGAGGACCTCGCAGACATTCCACCGGATTTACCGTTATTGATCGACGGTGGAATCACGAATCCGGCCATTATCGCAAAGGTGCTTCCCGTCCGGCAGATTGTATGCCTGGCTGTCAAACCGGGAGTCAACGTATGGGAAAGTGTTGACCGGAAGGAGATGAAAGAAGCGATATTTCAGCTTCCAGAACCAGAAAGGGCATGGCGCAGGTTCCTCGAATTTGACGATAAGATCAATCACACCATCGAAGAGGAATGCCTGGAAAACAATATCAAGATTTGCAAATCAAGATCGTCCGCATCAGTGGAAGATTTGGCAAAGGATGTCGCCCGTCTGCTTGGACTTAATGAAACGAAAAGTCGAACGTCGCACTAAAGTAAGAATTCTTTTGTAATTACTCTCAAGGCTTGGCTCAAGGATTAGAAAAGCCTTGGAAAACATCCCCGATGATCGATCAGCCATGCCAATATTGGACTATAATTGTCCAATATTTTTACCGCAAACCTGTTCGCCAAAGGAGAATACAATGGACTTTAGTGCTATCAATTGGCTGGCTGTCATTGCATGTGTGGTGTTCAGTGTCGTCAGCGGCTCACTCTGGTTTGGGCCTAAAACTTTCTTCCCAGTCTGGTGGAAGGCCATCGGAAAAAGTGAAAGCGATAAGCCGGATGGAAGACCCATGACGTGGATACTCATCATGGTTTCCAGTTTCGTGCAGGCGGTATTCATGGCCCTGATGGTCAATGCCATGGGAAGCATGACCGGTGGCGCGACCCTCGCCTCAGGCGTGACGGCGGGTTTCCTGCTCTGGCTGGGTTTCGTCGCACCGACCAGCCTTGTGAACAAGCTGTTCCCCGGATACCTTAAAGCGTGGGCTATCGAAAATGGCAACCATTTAATAAACTTTGTTGTTTTTGGTGCGATCCTGGGTGCGTGGCATTAATTTTCACATGGGTCGTGTCAAATAAAGTTGCCTTACAGGTAAAATTCAAGGAGAACTTATGGAAACTCCCAAAAAACCCTTCAAGAATATCAATGAGTATATTGCGCTCTTTCCCAAGGATATTCAAATCTTATTAAAACAAATGAGAGCCACCATAAAGGAAGAAGCGCCAGAAGCAGAAGAAGCGATAAAATATCAATTGCCGACCTTTGTCCTTAAGGGCATCAACCTCGTTCACTTTGCCGCCTTCAAGAATCACATTGGTTTCTATCCGGTACCGACCGGAATTGAAAAATTCAAAAAAGAGTTGGCCGCATACAAGACCTCCAAAGGAGCGGTGCAATTCCCGCTCGACAAGCCGCTCCCGTTGGCGTTGATCCGCAAGATCGTCAAGTTCAGAGTGGCTGAGAACCTGAAGAAAGCTGAAGAAAAATCCCGTAAAAAGAAATAGCCAGGAGAAAAGCATGAAGCCGCATCCGCTCGTCAGCCAGTTGCGATTCACCCGCGCAGAATTTCTGCGTTCCATCAAGGGGGTCCCCGAAGAGGATGCGCGCAAACGTCTCAAGCCGATGAACTGTATCAGCTGGAATATCGGTCACCTCGCCTGGCAGGAGCAGCGCTATTGCCTTTACCTCGGCCAGGAGAAAATGCCCTTCCCTGACATCAACGAACAATTCGCCTATGGCGCACCTGCCAGCACGCCGACGCTAAAGGAGGTGCTGTCCGCCTGGAAGAAAATTACTGTGGCTGCCGATCCCTGGCTGGACACGCTGATGTCAGCGGAACTCCAGCAGTATGCCTATATCGAAGGACGGAAGACATCCCGCACCTTCGGGAATCTTCTGCAGCGCATGATCTACCATTACTGGTATCACATCGGCGAGAACATGTCGATCCGGCAATTGCTGGGGCACACCAAACTGGCACAGTTCGTCGGCACCCTGGACCGGCAGGCTCCATACCGGCCTGATACGGTCTCCAGCAGAGAAAAGTAAGAATAGATAACTGATACAGCCGGGAATGCAAATGAAAAAAATCTGGAAAATTATCCTGTATCTACTAATCGCCGCAGTGGTTGTTTTTGTACTGCTCCAATTCGTTCCCTACGGACGGGACCACACCAATCCGCCGACGACTTCTGAGCCGGCATGGGACAGCCCCCAAACACGCCAGATCGCCAAGGAGCATTGCTTTCAATGCCACAGTAACGAGACGGACTGGACCTGGTACAGCAACATCGCGCCGGCCTCCTGGCTGATCTACTGGGATGTGGAGCAGGCGCGCTCCCAATTCAACTTTTCGGAGTGGGACACGAATCCGGGGTTTGTCGATGACCTGGTCGACGCCGTTGAAGATGGAAAAATGCCCCCCATCCAATATTGGATCTTCCATCCGCAATCCCGCCTGACCGGAGAGAAGAAGGATCTATTCATCCAGGGCTTGCAGAACACACTAAAATAAGACTATATCCCCTGAACAAAGAAATGTTCAGGGGATATTCTAAATCCGCTGCGCTATTTCATTATTGGACTCTTCAGCTTCGAATTTGCATCCTTAAAATCCAGCCTGCTAAATACAACCCAGCGATCAACAGCGGAATGCCAGAAATCAGGATATAGGCAATGAGGTCAAATTCCTTGAATGCGAGTGGATAATACAATCCCCACAGACCAAAGCCTAACGCGCCTACCCACTCCCAACGCCAGGCAAAAACAACAACTATCGCCAGCAGGAGGGTAGGCACCAACAGGTGCATAAACAAAGCGAGAATCGACTCCCATAGGCTCAATCCCATATCGAAGACATCCAAAGAAAACAGACTGGTGAACAGCACAAACAGGATTCCCAACACCCGCGGCGACCAAAGCAGGATTTTCTTCAGGCCAGGATTCATATCCACCTCCTAACTCCATCATAGCACGCTGGCTAAAAGTTTCAAGTCAGACACACTTAAAGGGTAAAATAAATCCGCTGGTCACCTTCATGGATAAACCCTATGGAATTTCAGTACACCAACAACGAGACCTGTCACACAGCCATTGGAGTAGTAGTGGTCATAGACGTCATCCGCGCTTTCTCAACCGCCGCCTGCGCTTTCAGCGTTGGTGCGGAGAGTATCACCCTGGTCAGCGGTGTGGATGAGGCGCTTAATCTCAAGTCCATCATCCCCGGTTCACTGGTGATGGGTGAAGTGGGTGGACTCCCACCTGAAGGTTTTGATTTCGGAAACTCACCCACGGAAATCCTCCAACAGGAACTAAGCGGCAAACTGCTGATTCAAAGAACAAGCGCAGGCACCCAGGGCGCCGTACGCTGCGTAAACGCGGAGGTGCTGTTTGCCTGCAGTTTCCCCGTTGCCGAAGCCACTGTCCGGGCAGTGCTGCGGTTGAAACCGGAGAGGATCACCTTCGTTATCACCGGGCGGGATTCCGAGGGCGAAGACCAGGCCTGCGCCGAATATCTCGAAGCCCGGTTGCGGGGTAATTCACACGACCCTGAGCCTTATCTTGAGAGAGCGCGGAATGCCAACGAGATCCGACGGATGCCGCCGGAGATATTCCCTACCATCGCCAGCGATATTGCTTATTGCACCCGCCTGGACTCGTGCACTTTCGCCATGCCCATCTCGCGTGAAAACGGTCGCCTCGTGATGCGTCCGCTGTATCCTGATCGTGAATCCTGATCCGGGAGAGACTATGTACACACTTGCTGTCCGACGCGAATTTGATGCCCAGCATGCCCTGATCGGAGGGGATTGGGGTGCTGAGAACTCGCCCCATACCCATCATTATTTGCTTGAACTTCAACTTACGGGAAAGTTGCTGAACGAGCATGGGTATCTGGTTGATATTGTCGAAGTGGAACACCACCTCGATTCTTTGATCGTCAACCATCGCGGGAAAATGCTCAACGACCTGCCTGAATTTTCGGGGTTAAATCCATCCATAGAACACTTCGCACGAATTTTATGTCATTCGCTGAATAACACGATAACCGCTGCTAACCTGACGATTATAAAGGTCACCTTGTGGGAGAACGATATCGCCTGGGCTTCCTACGAACTTGAACGCTGATCGGTCACCCGGTATGATTTTTCAATACCTCTCATGAAAATCGGACTTGTCATCTACGGTTCCCTCGATACCCTCAGCGGAGGTTATCTCTACGACCGCATGTTGGTGGATTATCTTCGCGCGCAGGGTGATGCGGTCGAAGTAATTTCCCTTCCATGGCGGAACTACCTGTCACATCTGGCGGATAACCTTTCCTTTCGCCTGCCTGCCGGGCTGGATGTGATCATTCAGGACGAACTAAATCATCCATCGCTGCTCACTGCCAACAGACTCACCTCATCCCTACCCCGTCATCAGCCTGGTCCACCATCTGCGCTGTTCCGAGCAGCGGCCTGCCTGGCAGAACGCGCTTTATCGAATTATCGAACGCCGCTACCTGCGCTCAGTGGACGGTTTCATCTTCAACTCCGGCACCACCCGCGGAGTGGTCCAAGCCATGGTGGGGAGCGGAAAGCCCAACCTGGTAGCCTACCCCCCCACCGACCGCTTCGGGAATGGATTGTCTGCGAAGGCCACCGAGGCATCCGAATTGATCATCGCCCGCTCATCGGAGGACTCTCCCCTGCGTCTCTTATTCATCGGGAATGTCATCCCACGCAAAGGGCTGCATACCCTGCTGGACGCTCTCGCCCTACTGCCGGAGGGAAGCGTCCTACTGGATATCGTCGGCTCCTTGACCACCGATCCAAATTACGCAGCGGAAATGAAAAAAAGGGCAGGCGAAATCAATCATACATCCATCCGCTTTCATGGCGCGCTAAACAATGATCCCCTGGTCACGATGCTGAAAGCCGCCCATGTTCTGGTTGTGCCGTCGAGCTATGAGGGTTTTGGCATCGTCTACCTCGAAGGGATGGCCTTTGGCTTGCCGGCCATCGGCACCACGGCAGGAGCGGCTCCAGAAATCATCGAAGAGGGCAGGACGGGTTACCTGATCGATCCCGATGATGATCGGGCATTGGCATCTCACCTGGCTGGTCTCGCCAGGGACCGGGAATGGCTCACCCGCTTGTCGCTCAATGCATGGCAGCGCTACCGCCTGCAGCCCAAATGGGAGCAGACTGCCGCCTCTATCCGGTCGTTTTTACAGGATCAAATTGGGAATTAACTGCCCGGCTCACCAGGGATAAATCAGCCCGGTTGGTTTTTCTTTTTCCCCCGCAGTACCCCTCTGACCCGCTCCCAGATATCCTTGACACGATTGGCATCTTCCGGCTCCACGGAATGCCGGCTGTAACGCGCCTCGATGAAGGCGCCGGTAAGCTGGTCAATGTCCTCTTCTGCGGTTGGTAGTGCGTTTTCAAGGGTTTGAGCATATTCCAAGGGAGTTTGTGCCGGTTGACGGGGAATTCCCTGCTCACCCCCTCTGCGGATCAAGGCAAGGTAGTAGAAATAGACTTTTTCCCGCGGGGAGAGTCGTCTTGGATTGATGTAGCCTCCCTGTGCAGAAAATCGCATGGTCGATCGAAGCGCACTGATCCGTGCCCGTCCGCTCTCGATAATACGGGTTAATTCCCTTCCCATGCCTGTAAACAGAGAGAGGAGCCATCGTCTGAATCGAGTGAAGTACTTCCAACCGGGGATACGTCTAAAACCTGCGAGGACCTCCTCGTGTTGACGAAGGTATAGACTTAAACGCAAAGACCACGACACTCAGGAACACCACCCAGAAGAGGACAGACCTGGCCATGCCTAACCAGGGAACAGGGGTGGAGGCTTCAGGCTGCGGCAATGGCGGCAGCGGGGTTTCTTGAGTCGGAGGTGCATTCATTTCTAAAGGCGCCTCCTTCCCAAATAGAAGGAACGGGAGATTGACCAGCAGCACGATCAAGCTAAAAATCGCCTGTGTAATGAAGAGGAGGGCGGACAGAAGATAATCCAGGACATTGCCGAGTGAAGAGAGAAAACCCAGACTGTAGTTGGTCGGCAGCAGACCGGCGATAACCGAAAGCAGCACAAGGAAGATGACGCTGTAGAGAGCCCACTTCCCCGCCAGGTTACTGCTGACCGGGGTGCGAGCCAGACCCCAACTAGTATGAAGTGAAATGAACTGCGTCTGGCTGAGCAAGGCCAACCCGAACATGAAAAACAACAGGGTGCTGGCTCCCCCTCCTGCCAAAGGGGGCATCGGGTAGATAAGGGAATCCAATTTCCAGCTGAATAACTGTTTCAGGTCGACCCTGACCAGTGCAGTCATCATGACCAGGATGATTAGAATGGAAAATATCAGGCTCACCAAGCGGTCATGTGCCTGGGGTTGCGATCTTTTGTCCGGTACTTCAATGGACTGGTCAATGAGGGCTTGTTCCATACCCATCTCATCCAGCAATTCCCCAAAGTAGCTGCCGATGTACCAGGCTGCCACGGCCATCGCCAGACCGATGAGAAGGTCGAAGGTAATGAAAGATTGTAAGAAATCCTGACTCCACAAAGGGATTTCAGTCAGGAAGGATTGTATTCCTCGTGAAAGGCTTATCACCACCTTGACCAGCAGGAAAATCACCACGATTTGAGTCCCCGTCACCGCAAGCCGGCTTGAATCAAGGAAGGATTGCTTCTTCAATTGGTGGCGGGTGTAAAGGCTGTCCAACGCGATAATAAAACACACCACAGCCATGACCGGGGGATTCCAGTCGGGCAGCACCCGTTGGATAATGGATCCCATGGTCAACGCGGCACAGGACATCATGGCCGCGATCAACAGGCTGCTGACCCATCGAAACACGACCTCGTTTGGGCGGTAATCGAAAGAGTGACCCTTATAATTCATGGCGGATCCATTCGGTTATCCGCGCCAGAGGTCCATGCTGCGCTCATCGTAAAAGGAGACCACCGGGATACCGTAAACCCCGGCGCGCTGCGACACTTCAGAGGCACGGGTGGCTTTCCCTGCCAGGATGAGCAGGACGTTCTGCCCGGCGCGTCTGGCCTGGTGAAGTTCATCCAACAGGGATACATCCGCTCCTCCGCTGATGACCAGCAGGGACGTCCCCCACGGGAGGTGATAACGCTGCTGACGGATCATTGCTGAAAAAGAACTCTCCTGGGTCATCTCCACCCGCGCCAGGGCTTCAAGGATGCGCATGAGCTGCGCACGGCCCTTCCGGGGGGGCAAATACGGAGGAATCGAATCTACAGCCAGCGCGTCCCTGCCATTCATCTTCAGGCCCACCGTCTGCTGCTTGCCCGTCACCCAGGCCGCCACAGAAGCTGCAATGACGATCGCCAGCTCGGTCGAGTCGATACGAGACTGGTAATAGTAATCGTCTGCGTTGAGGTTCAGCAAGATCAGCGTTTCAAGGGCGATGGAAGGTTCAAAAATTTTGACCTGCATGCGGCCGGTCGTGGCAGTGGATTTCCAATCCACCCGCCGCAGTGAATCGCCGGCGGCATAATCACGCTTGCCTAAAATGCGAGTTGGGTCTTCGAATATGGGCTGCGTGTGCCGCAGCGTTCCTTGCGGGGATTGAGAGGGAATATCGATGGAGGTCAACGGGATGATTCGCGGATAGACCGTCAGGGTTTGCGCCCCGCCCTCCATCCGCGCGGTCCCGCCCAAGCCAAAAATATCTCCGGAGGTTGCGAACAGCGGTCCGATGGGATAGCACCCGCGCTTGCGGGCTTCAAGGACATATTCGACCTGGGTTTCTTCACGAGGACCAAGAGTCGTCACATGCTCGAACGCTGGCACCGAACTTAAACCTACCGGGAGGCTTTCCTGGATCCGTATCCATAACACGGGCAGCCAGCCCTTATTCCTCAGGGCGAGGCGAATATTGACTTTCTCACCCAGGAAGGCCCACGCGGCAAATTGCCGTCTGAGCAGGACATGCCCCAAGGCACGCCGGCTCCACCACACGCTCAATAAAAAAGCGCCGACCAGCAGGTAGATCAATGTCAACGAAAAGTCGTCACGCATCAAGGCGGCGACCGCCAACAGCAGAATCAACAGGGGGAGATAGGTGTCAACCATTCAGTCAACAATCAGGACCGCAAACCGCCCAGATCCAGCGACGTGGATTTCAACACATCCTCGAGCACCATCCTGGAAGTCCGCCCGCGCAACTCCGCCTCCGGTTTGAGGATCAAGCGGTGAGAAAGGGTTGCGAATACCAGGTATTTGATGTCATCAGGGATGACATGATCCCGACCGCGAATCGCAGCCAGGGCTTGGGCGGTCTTGAAGAGCGCCAGGCTGCCTCTCGGTGAAATTCCCAGAGAAAGGTCCGCGTGGCTGCGGGTGGCGGCGGCAATAGCCACAATATACGCCTGCAGCGTGTCATCCACATGCACATCCCACACGTGCTTCTGCAGCAGTAAAAGGCGGTTCCCATCGACCACTTTTTCGAGACGGGTGATGGGATGTTCGCGCTGAAGATTGATCAGGATCTGCCGTTCATCCTTCGAATCGGGATATCCCAGGGAAATCCGCATCAAAAAACGGTCCAGCTGCGCTTCCGGCAACGGAAATGTCCCTTCGTACTCAATGGGATTCTGGGTCGCCAGCACCAGGAACGGGCGCGGAAGTTCGCGGGTGACTCCGTCCACGGTCACCTGCTGCTCCTGCATGGCTTCCAACAGCGCGGACTGCGTGCGCGGGGTGGCGCGGTTGATTTCATCGGTGAGCAGGATATTGATAAAGATCGGACCTGGGCGGAACTCGAACTCGCTGTTCTTCTGGTTGAAAATGGACACTCCGGTCACATCGTTGGGCATCAAGTCCGGGGTGCATTGGATGCGCTTGAAGCCAATCCCCAGGCTGGTGGCGATGGAGCGCGCCAGCATGGTCTTGCCGGAACCCGGCACATCCTCCAGAAGGACATGCCCTTCGCACAGCAGCGCGACCATGACCTGCTCAATGGCTGGACGTTTTCCGATGATGACTTTCTCTACATTGTCGATAACCTGATTGGTAAACTCCTGGACTTCGCCCATGGTACTCCTGAGATTATTCAAATTCTGGATTGGATTGATAAATAATCTTATCCCAAATAAAGGCTGTGCGCAACAAAACAAGCGAACAGGAGAGTGTATACTCAATAATATTCTTCTGAAATTGAGGCCTTATGGATCTATCCTTTCCCCGCTACCTGCTCGCCAAACAGTCCGTGGATGATCGCGCCCTCAACCGGCATGTCTTCGAAACCCTCAGTTCGCGCCTGCCTTCTGAACTCATCGACGTCATCGAAGTAGGCGCGGGAATCGGCACGATGGCTGCCCGCCTGCTGCGCTGGGGGTTATTGACCAGGGCCAATTACACGCTGGTGGACTCCATGCTGGAGAATATCGATTTCGCCCAGACCTGGCTGCCTCGATGGGCACATGAAAATCACTTTCGCTGGGATCAAAGTGAGAGGAACCGTCTACGGCTTTTCGACGACACCCACGACTTGAACATCACATTTATTTGTGCAGACATGTTCGACTTCATAAAAACCGATCCTGAAAAAGCGGACCTGCTCATCGCTCACGCCTTCCTCGACCTCCTGCCCATGCCTGAATCCTTGCCGGACCTATTTTCACTCTTGAAACCGGGTGGTTTGGCGTGGCTGACCCTAAACTTTGACGGAGTCACCTCCCTCGAGCCTGTGATCGACCCCGTGCTGGATGCAAAAATCGAGCAGTTGTATCACCAGACCATGGACGAGCGCCTCACCGGAGGGGACAGCCAAAGCGGCCGGCACCTCTTCACCTATTTGAAGGAAGCTGGTGCAAAAATCCTGGCTGCCGGTTCTTCTGACTGGGTCGTCTATCCACACGGCGGACACTACCCCGTTGATGAGACCTACTTTTTGCATTTTATCCTGCACTTCTTTGAAGAGTCACTCACCGGGCGCCCTGAACTGGATGCACCCACCTTCACTGCCTGGCTAAGAGAACGCCACGCCCAGATTGACCAAGCTGAGTTGGTTTACATCGCCCACCAGATGGATTTTCTTGTGCAACGATAGCCGCTAAAAAGCGTATAATTTCTATACAAGGTTATCGATTAATATGATCCACACCTACACCATCAACGGCATCCCCCTCGAGACGGGCGATATCATCTGCACCATGAACGGCAAACCGAACATCCTGCCCGGAGAGTTCTGGTGCCTGGTGGGGCGCCTGGTGCCCGGGGACGTGGACCATGTTGCGATTTATATCGGCCCGGACGGCCGGTGCGTGGAAGCCGGCACAAAGGGAGTCATCTCATACAAGGTTCCGCATGGCTCCTGGGATTCAGCCAGCATGGTCAAAATGCGCGGGCTTATCCTGGATGAGTTCTATGGCGTGGCTTACCCATTAGCCGGACAGGAATTAAGGGAAGAAGATGAAACCCTCATCCGCGAACGCGTGGCGGAGTATTGCCTCGCGCAGGTGGGTAAGCCCTACAACCTCAACTTCCTCGATCCGGACAGGGAGGATGCCTTTTACTGCAGCCAGATCATCTACAAAGCCTACCTGCCATTCGGAATCGACCTGAACACCGGCCTGGCGATGGAGATGCTGCCGGGGACAAACCAGATCGTCTACCCGCAGGAAATTTGGAGCGGATGTGCGCATCGAATGTCCGAAACGATCGCCCGCAAAATTGAGGCTGCAGCACAATTTGTGTCAACCAATGAAGGTGCCTCCGGCTGACCTTCCCTCGGATCGTTTGGAAGGGATACGACGGATACTGCGATGAAACGATGAATGAAAAAAACGAATTCCCACGAACGATGGTAGGCGGGGTCAGCCTGCCCAGGTTGATCGTCGGAACCAACTGGTTTCTGGGCTATTCACACACCAGTCTGGCCAAGGACAAGTTCATCAAGGATTTCCAGACGCGCAAGCGGATTGTCTCCGTGTTGAATGTTTTCCTCGAACGCGGAATCGACGCCGTCATGGGTCCGTTACATCCCCACCTCGAAGAGTCGATTCGTGAAGCCGAACAGCATGCCGGCCGGCGGATCCTCCGCATCTACACCCCGATCTTCGACCTCGATCCAAAATCCAGAAAAAAAGCAGGACCTGCCAAGGTCTTCGATCAATGTGCCTCCTACAATGCCACTTTTTGCATGCCCCACCAGTGCGTGACCGATGCCCTGCTCGACCGGCGTGCCGGTGTCATCCGTGATTTGGACCTTTACACCCAAATGATACGCGACCGAGGGATGATCCCCGGCCTCTCGACGCACATGCCCGAGACCGTGATCTATGCCGATGAAATGAAAGCCGATGTGGAAACCTACATCCAGATCTACAACTCCGCCGGTTTCCTGATGCAGGTTGAAGCCGACTGGGTGATGCGCGTGATCAGCGAAGCCAAGAAGCCGGTCATGACCATCAAACCGCTTGCCGCCGGGAAAATTCTGCCGGTGGTGGGGTTGGCTTTCGTCTGGAACACCATTCGCGACCAGGACATGGTCACCATTGGCACCACCACGCCTGACGAAGCCCGCGAGGTGATCGACCTCTCGCTCGACCTGCTTGCGCGCCGTTTGCCCGAAAACAAACTCCAAAAAACTCGCAGCAAAAATTCTTTGCAGAAATAGATAGTAACGACACCTGTCGCCTGAGCCTTGCCGGGTAATCCGTTTTCAGCCGGAACTTCCGGTATAATTCCCTTGTTGGTTCAATTGACCCAGATTCATTCAGCAGTCCCCGCTGTGACCAAATACCAGCGTTCGAAGCGCTCCCAACACCCGCCCGACTCTGAAGACAAGGAAATAATGTGAACTTCGATAAGTTCAAACTCGATGCCCGCCTGATGACGGGGATCAAACGCGCCGGTTACGATAAGGCGACCCCGATCCAGGAAGCTGCCATTCCCTCCGCGCTTGCCGGACACGACCTGATCGGCACCGCCCAAACCGGCACGGGCAAAACCGCTGCTTTCGTCCTGCCGATTCTAAACAAACTGCTCGAGGGTCCGAGGGGAATGCCCCGCGCACTGATCGTCACCCCCACGCGCGAACTGGCCGGGCAGATACACGATGTCATCCGTGTGCTGGCGACCGGCACCAAGCTGCGCAGCGTCACCATCTTCGGGGGCGTAGGCTCGGGGCCGCAGATCAAATCCCTGCGGGAGGGTGTCGAGATCCTGGTGGCCTGCCCCGGACGCCTGCTGGACCTTATGAATCAGAACAAGGTTCGGCTCGACCGCATCGAGATCCTGGTATTGGACGAAGCCGACCGCATGTTTGATATGGGCTTCCTGCCGGATGTGAAACGAATCATCAAGGCGGTGCCGTCCAAACGGCAGACCATGATGTTTTCGGCCACCTTTCCGCCCGAGGTGGAACAACTGGCATCCCAGTCGCTCAAGCACCCCCAGCGAATCTCGGTCGGACTCAGCCGCCCGGCGCATACGGTGACCCATGCGCTTTACCCCGTCCCCCAGCACCTGAAGGGCGCCCTATTGATCGCCCTGCTCAAGCAGACCGACACGAATTCCGTGCTGATCTTCACCCGTACCAAACACCGTGCCCACCGCGTTGCCCAGCAGATCGCGCGCGCCGGCTTCGATGTGACCAGCCTGCACGGCGACCGAACGCAGGGGCAGCGCGAATCCGCGCTCAAGGGTTTCAAGAACGGCACACACCAGATCATGGTTGCCACGGACATCGCCGCACGCGGCCTGGATGTGGAAAGCATCTCCCACGTGATCAACTTTGACATGCCGGACACTGCCGACGCCTACATCCACCGCATCGGGCGCACCGGGCGGGCGGAACGCACCGGCGACGCATTCACCCTGGTCACGCCGGAGGATAACGACATGGTGCGGTCACTTGAGAGAATCATGGGGAATCCGCTGCCCAAACTGACCCTGCCCGATTTCGATTACAACGCCCCGGGGTATGAGAGGGCCGGGCCTGCCAAACACGCCCCGCATCACGCCCCGACTCCCTCCCGCCACGTCCGTCATGGGCTGGCGCCGAGGCGTATCAAACCGCGCTGAATTTTACTGTTATTGCCGCACGCTCATTTTATCCCCCGCATTCTGGCGGGGGAATTCGTTTATAATCTTTTCACCATGAATTTTCTCATCACAGGTGCAGCCGGCTTTCTTGGCTCCGCCCTCGCCAACCAGCTTGCCCGGGAAGGCCACCAGGTGCGCGGATTGGACGACCTGTCCACCGGCGACCCTCAGGCGTTGGCCCCCGACGTCCATTTCACCCGCGGGGATGTCAACGACCGGCCCAAGCTGTGGACGCTGCTCCAGGAAGTGGACTGCGTCTACCACCTGGCAGCGCGGGTGTCGGTCCCTGAATTGGTTCTGTATCCGCGTGAATACAACGCAGTCAACGTCGGCGGCACGGTCAGCCTGATGGAAGCCATGCGCGATGTAGGCGTGCGCCGCGTGGTGCTGGTCTCCTCGGGCGCGATCTACGGCGACCAGGGAAAACAACCTCTGAAAGAATCGATGACCCCCAATCCGCGCTCGCCGTACGCTGTTTCGAAACTAGCCGCGGAATATTACGTCAATACCATCGGCGACCTGTGGAAGATCGACACGGTCAGCGTGCGCGTGTTCAACGCCTACGGGCCCGGTCAGCACCTGCCTCCCGCCCACCCACCGGTCGTGCCCTATTTTCTCAAACAGGCGCTGCGCAACGGTTCGCTGGTCGTCCACTCGGACGGCAGCCAGACACGCGACTACATCTATGTGGATGATGTCGTCTCAGGGTTGGTGGCGGCCTCCACCGCCCCGAACCTGGACGGACTGGTCATCAACATCGGGAGCGGACGGGAAACCTCGGTGCGCGACCTCGTCCAGACCGTGTTGGAAGTCACCGGAACCACACCCGAGGTGATCTACAATGCCAAGACTTCTCCCGGTGTCTCCCGCATGTGCGCGGATTTAACCCTCGCAAAACAGAAATTGAACTTCAAGCCATCCATTAAACTGGCTGACGGACTTCGTCTCACCTTGCAGCGCGATCCGCGCCTGAAGGTTGCCTGATCCAAGCAGTATGACCAGACCGCTCCCTGTCCGTTTCTACAACCGCCCCACTTTGACCGTCGCGCGCGAACTGCTTGGTGCGCGCCTGGTACGGATTCTGGACGGGCAGCGGTTGGTTGGAGAAATCACCGAAACGGAAGCCTACATCGGGGAGTCTGACCTGGGCTGTCACGCCAAAGCCGGTAAAACTGCGCGGACGGCTGTGATGTTCGGGCGTGCGGGAATCGCTTACGTCTACTTCACCTACGGCATGCACTGGATGCTGAATGCGGTCACGGAAGCGGAGGGCTTTCCAGCGGCAGTGCTGATTCGCGCGATCCGCTCTCTTGAAGGCATGGAGGTGATCAACCGTCGTCGAAGTGGTCGGGACACGAAGGGTCCTGCCAAGTTGACGCAGGCGCTGGGCATCGACGGCGATCTCAACGTCCACGACCTGGCCCGCGTCAATCCCGAGTTGTGGATCGAAGCAGGCAATCCAATTCCTGACGAACGCGTGACGATTGGCCCCCGTGTGGGGTTATACTCTGTGCCGGAACCGTGGAAGTCGAAGCCGTGGCGGTTCCTCCTAAAAAATAATTGATCGATTTGAAATTCGCGAAGGAGAATTTATATGGGACTTTTTAACGGGTAAGAAGGCGCTCATCTTTGGGCTGGCCAATGACAAATCCATCGCCTGGGGCATCGCGCAGGCGTTTCACCGCGAAGGCGCCATCCTGGGCTTCAGTTATGCAGGGGCAGTGCTTGAAAAACGCGTCCGGCCTCTCGCCGCGCAGTTGGGGGTGAATTTCGTCGAAGAATGCGATGTCGCTCAGCGACGACCAGATCGAGGCCGTTGCCAAAAAAGCCGCTGACCACTTTGGCAAGATTGACATCCTCATTCATTCCATCGGGTTTGCCAACAAGGATGAATTGAGCGGCATGTTTTACAACACCAGCCGTGCAGGTTTCCACACGGCAATGGACATCAGCGTGTATTCCTTCGTCGGGTTGGCGCGCGCCTTCCAGCCGATCATCAACCCCGGGGGTGCGTTGCTCACCCTCACCTATTACGGCTCGACCAAAGTCACTGTGAATTACAACATGATGGGCGTCGCCAAGGCTGCACTCGAGGCATCCACCCGTTACCTGGCCGCCGATTTCGGCCCGCAGGGGATTCGCGTCAATGCCATTTCCGCGGGACCGATCCGCACCCTGGCAGCCATGGGCGTAAGCGGATTCCGTGACCTGTACAAGCATTTCGCTGACATCGCCCCCCTGCGCGAAAATGTCACCCCCGAGGATTGCGGGAATGCAGCCGTCTTCCTGTGCTCGAGTCTGGGCTCGCATGTCACCGGGGAAGTGCTTTTCGTGGACAGCGGCTTCAACATCATGGGAATTGCCGATCCGCGCAAAGTGGAAAGCAAGCCGGAATAACCTTCCCGGAGAAAATGATACAATTAGGGCGCGGTTCATTCCGCGCCTATTTTTATTAACGGTCGGATTATGTTTAAACGAAAAACCACTTCATCCACTCCTGAACCTGCCTCTGTACAGGCGGTCGAACGAATCACTTCCGTCCTCGGTCCGGGCGTCATCTGGACCGGCAGTATTAACGGGACCGGTGGGGTGCGCATCGAAGGCGCCTTCGAAGGGCAGATCGCCCTGCGTGGCATGCTGGTGGTCGGCGAGAGCGGACGCGTCACCTGCGAGAACCTGCGCGCCAACACGGTCATCGTCGCCGGCGCGGTGCGGGGAAACATCACCACCCAGAAGCTCGAGATCCGCGCCACCGGCCGGGTGTGGGGCGATGTGGTCACCACCTCCTTCGTGACGGAGGACGGCGCCTTCCTGCGCGGACAGATCCGCATGGAGGATGAAGTGGACCTGGGTATCACTGGCGCCACCGAACCCGAAAATCCGCCTGAAACTGATCAATCCCTGGCCTGAGCGCCGTCAGCAAATTTCCATCTTCGATTAACGATGCGGTATTCCCAGCTCTTTGGACAAACTCTTAGAGAAGCCCCCGCCGACTCGCCCTCGGCGGGATTTGCCTTCCTGGCTCGCGCTGCCTATCTTCGACCTCCGTCCAATCTGCTGCCTCTCGGCCAACTTTCCTGCAACCGGTTGTCAGCGCTGTTTGAAACCACGTTGCAGAGTTACGGCGGGCAGGAAATCAGCCCCGAGGCCGATTTATTTGCGTTGGCCGAATCCGAGATCCAATCCTATCGTCAATTGCCAAGGCTTCTTTACAATCAGGAATTTTCTCAGCTGAATGCTTTTATCCTAGCGGTTGATGGCGAGGCTTGTGAAAAGCAGATAGCTGAAATTACCAAAGGCATCAAAGACAATTTCTCGAATATTGGGATAGCATTTCTAGAATCCGCGAGTCACTCTTCCTACTTACCACTCTCCTCAGGGAATGAAACCATCCTGAAATGTCCGTCGTGTGGCTATCTCGAATCTCTGGACCTTTCCAAAAAAACAGTCACGCCTCCTCCAGCAGAAGCCATGCTCCTGACTGAAAAAGTACTCACACCGGACTGCCCCACGATTGAAGCACTCGCCCGCTATTTGAAACTGCCCGAATCCAAAGACCGCCAAAGCATTGATGTTGATGGCGAATTATCGTGACAAGGAAGAATTCATTTTCGTCGTTGTCCGAGGCGATACGACCCTGAGTATTGAAAAATTAAAGCAACTGATAGGAGTACTCGAAATTTCTCCCGCCAGCGAACAACAGATCAAAGCAGCTGGCTCAGAACCAGGGTACGCATCTCCGATTGGTCTTAAAAATGTCCGCGTGATCGTTGACCAGCTTATCCCGGTCTCACCCAACCTTGTGGCAGGCGCCAATGAGCACGGAGTTCACCTGCTTAACACCAACTACGGACGTGATTACACCGCCTGCCTCGTGGCTGATATCACAGCTGCCCAGGCGGGAGACCCCTGCCCGGCTTGTAATACCCCACTTGAAATCCAAAAAGTCGAACTACTGGTCAAGACGGAGCGATTTTCCCCAAACGAGAATTCCGGTTCTTTCACTGATGAAAAGGGAAAAACGGGCAAGGTTTGGCATGCCAAATCCAGCATCGACATCTTCAAATTCCTTCTTGCCGTTGCAGAGACTCACCATGACGAGAAGGGATTGACCCTGCCTGCCTCCATCGCTCCCTACGATGTCTATCTCGTGGTGCTGCCTGGAAAAACCATCGACACGCTTCCGACAGCCGATAAGCTATGCGAACAACTTCTTGCTGCCAACATATCTGTCCTGTACGACGACCGCGACGAGCGCGTCGGTGTCAAATTCAACGACGCCGATCTGATAGGCTGCCCCGTGCGAATCACGCTGGGCGAACGAAATCTCCAAAATGGAATGGTAGAATTCAAGCGGCGAACAAGCCAGGAAAGTCAACTCATCCCCCTCGACGAAATCATTTCACACACAAAACAAAATGGCTAACCACAAAATCCCCATGTCCTCCCCTGACCTGACCGAGCTCGAACGGCAGGCCGTGCTCGACGTACTCAACACACCTGTCCTGAGCATGGGCACTCAAATCAAGAAATTCGAGCAGGCCTTCATCGATCTGACCGGTGCCAGGCATGCCATCGGCGTGAACTCGGGCACCGCAGGGCTGCATCTCTGTGTGCGCGCTGCCGGCATCGGACCGGGTGACTTGGTCATTACCACCCCCTTCTCCTTTGTCGCCTCGTCAAATGCGCTGCTGTTTGAAAACGCGGTTCCAGTTTTCGTGGATGTGGATGCCCGCACCGGTAATATCGACCCCGACCTGGTTGCACAGGCTGCCAGGGAAATCACCGCAGGCGGCAAACCGGCTGAGAAATGGCTGCCTCGCAAAGGAGCCATACCTGGTGCAAAACTAAAAGCGCTGCTGCCCGTGGATGTCTTCGGTCAGCCCGCTGATATGGACAGGATCAATGCGACCGCTCGCGACTATCACCTACCCGTCATCGAAGATTCCTGCGAGGCGCTGGGCGCCACCTACAAAAACCGACCAGCGGGGATGCTGGGAGACTATGGTATTTTCGCTTTTTACCCTAACAAGCAGATCACGACCGGTGAGGGTGGAGTCATCATCACCTCGGATGACAAAGCTGCCGATCTCATGCTCGCTCTCCGCAATCAAGGCCGTGCGCCGGGCGACACGTGGCTCTCGCACACCCACCTCGGCTACAACTACCGCCTGGATGAGATGTCAGCCGCGCTCGGCGTCGTGCAAATGTCCCGGCTGGACGAGCTTCTGAAGAAACGGGAACAGGTGGCGGAGTGGTATGGCGACCGCTTGAGCGAGATCCCCGGCGTTGAAGTTCCCATCGTCGAAGGTTACACCACGCGCATGTCCTGGTTCGTCTATGTCATCAGGGTCGATCAGAAGATCGACCGCGACCACCTCGCCAAACGCCTTGATAGCCGCGGCGTGCCCGTCAGGCCATATTTCCTGCCGATCCATCTGCAGCCGTACATGGTTGAGCGCTTCGACTGGCGCGAAGCCGACTTCCCCGTGACCGAGGATCTTGGACGGCGAGGGTTGGCAGTGCCTTTCTCAGGAGTGATGACCGAGGAACAGGTCGACATCGTCTGCCGGGTGATTCGAGAAGAGATTTGATGTTCGAGTTTCCCCCGCCCCGCCAACGCGGGTTATTGTTTCACGGTTTTTTAATTGTGATCCTGTCGGCTGTGCTGGTCATTGCCTTGTGGCAGGTTTTTCAAGTGTCTGTGGGACCTTCATTCACGATTTATGTCGTGCTGGCACTGGGATCTTTTATTGGCCTTCCATTTCTGGGTTACCGCGCGTATGCGCTATGGAAAGCCCGCTACACGCTCGACCGGGACAATTTGCGAATTGAATGGGGGCTGCGAGGGGAGGATGTTCCCATCTCCGACGTGGAATGGGTGCGTTCTCCTCAGGACCTCTCCACACCGTTGCGACTGCCCATGGTGCGCATGCCGGGTGCTGTACTGGGCACCCGCCGCCATCCCGACCTGGGGGATGTCGAGTTCCTGGCTTCCGATTCGAGAAAGCTGCTTCTGGTGGCTACCGCCCGGCAAGTTTTCGCCATATCCCCTGCGGATTCAGCAGGATTCGTAAACAATTTTCAGCATGCCATTGAACAGGGAAGCCTTATTCCAGGGGCAAGTCATTCTCAATACCCATCCTTTGTGCTGTCGTTGGCCTGGGACAACCTTCTTGCCCGGTACCTGTGGCTTGCCGGATTGTTTCTGAACATTGGCTTGCTTGCCTGGGTGACGGCGACCATCCCCAGCCTGGATACGGTCGCCTTGGGCTTCTCTCCTTCCGGGGAGCCGTTGGTAGTCCCTGCGGTTCAACTCATTCTTCTTCCGATCATGAGTCTTCTTCTTTATGCGACTGGATTCATCGCCGGTCTTTATTTCTTCCGGTGGGAGGAATACAAGACCCTGGCTTTCATCCTTTGGGGTGCCGGTGCTTTTTCTTCGCTCCTCTTCCTGGTGTCTGTGCTCGTTCTGGTCAACACTCCCACTTGAAAATGCAACTGCTCCTAGGGTTTCTCATCGCTGGCCTCATCGCTTATGCTGCCTATCGCGTAAAGAGCCTTAACCGCTCCGGCGCATTGGCGGCTGTCGCAGTGGGTACCGTCATTTTTGGGATTGGCGGATGGCAGTGGGCTGTACTACTTCTTACATTTTTTATTTCATCCAGCCTATTGACTCGCGCCTTCAAAAAACGCAAATCCAACCTGGATGAAAAATTCTCCAAAGGGGGGCAGCGGGATGCCGGTCAGGTCTTTGGCAACGGCGGTCTAGCCACCTTCTTTGCCGGACTCACCTTCTTTTACCCGGAGGACCCATGTCTCTGGCTGGGATTTGCAGCCGCGCTGGCGGCTTCCAATGCAGATACCTGGGCAACCGAGTTAGGCGTGCTCAATCCGCACCCGCCGAGGTTGATCACTCATCCGAAACAAATGGTTGAAAAGGGAACTTCAGGTGGAATCTCGTTGGTGGGGACATTCGCCGCCGTGGCAGGCGCGGGCTTGATCGGGTTTCTGGCAGGCTTGCTTGATCCAGACGGAATTTCCTGGTCGACCATGTTTCTCGTCACCCTGGCAGGTCTGCTAGGCTCTCTCTTCGATTCACTTCTCGGAGCTACCGTTCAGGCAATCTACCGTTGCCCAACTTGCGATAAAGAGACCGAGCAACATCCCATCCACTCGTGTGGCACGCCGACCGAGCAAATCCGCGGCTGGAAGTGGCTGGATAACGACTGGGTCAATTTTGGATGTGGAGCATTTGGAGCGCTGGTTGCGCTATTGCTTTAGCAAACGACCTTTAGCCTAATCGATACCTATCCTCCCCACACTTTAAAATCCTTCAAAATTGATCCGCCGATAAATTCCCGCAAAATGGAATTGTCAGGAATCAATTCATCGTCCACTGACAGGAACCATTCAAGGAAGGCCAGCAGGCGTTTGGTCTCCCGATATTCTGATGTAGCGAGGGGCACCTGGCGAAGCAAGGGTTCCGCGATGGGACCCAGTACCGACAACTCATAAGCCAGAGCCGAATTGAACATCACATCTGCATTTTCCTGGAACGGGAAAATGTGACGTTCCTCCCCCCTGCGCACAGATTCCCAGCGCCGAATCGTTTCCTGGGCGGAATAGCCTCTTTCGCGTGTATCGCGCACGATTCGCCAAATCAGGCGTGTATCGGTCGTGGAGATGCGGTTATGGCGGTCAAGGTTGAGCTGGGTCAGGCACGAGGCATAAATCCGGAATGTCTGACCAGTCATCGTGGAGGGGACCAAGCGCGGGTTCAAGCCGTGGATTCCTTCCATGATGATCAATTGATCGTGTCGCAACCGGATCAAGTCTCCCGTGACTTGTTTACCAAGTTTGAAATCATAGCGCGGTACCTGCACTTCTTCGCCCTGGAGGAGCCGGGTCAGGTGGTCTGCCAACTGATCCAGGTTGAGCGCTTCCAGTGCCTCAAAGTCAAAATTTCCATTCTCGTCTCTCGGTGTCTTTTCCCGATCCACAAAGAAATTATCAAGTTCCAACGCGTATGGTGAGTGACCCAGGGCCAGCAGCTGAACAGCCAGACGGCGTGCGAAGGTGGTCTTTCCTGAAGAAGAGGGACCGGAAATCAGAATGATCCGCACATGGTCGTGATGAGCGGCAATCTGCTGGGCGATGGACGAGATATGTTGCTCGTGCAGCGCTTCCGAAACCAGAATGACCTCCCGGCTGCGGCCCGACTTGATGGCATCATTTAATGCGCCGACATTATCGATCCCCAACTTTTCCAGCCACTCGCCATACTGCCGGAAGGTGGAAAGCAGCTTGGGATAATCCTCCATGGGCGTGATGGTGGTGGGGGCCCGGCGCTGGGGAAATCGCAGCGTAAAACCGCTATCGGCAGGCAACAATGCAAACCATTTCAAATATCCCGTTGAGGGGACCATGTAACCATGGTGGTAGTCGATATGCTCGCCGACATTGTAGAGGGTCACATACGGTTTTCGTCGATAGCGCATGAGACGCACTTTATCGGGATAATTCTCCTGTTCAAAGAAAGCAATCGCCTCCGAGATAGGCATCTCCCTGCGCTCAAAAGGCAGATCCGCATCGACCAAGCGCTTCATCTCAACCTGGATGGACTTCAATTCATCACGGGTGAGCGGTGCACGGCCATCAATGTGACAATAATACCCTCCCGATGAAATGGAATGATCAATGATCAACTCTGCGCCGCTAAAAAGACCAGAAAAAGCTGTCTCGAGCAGAAAAGTCAGGGACCTGCGATAAATGCGCATCCCATCCGAGTCATTCATGGTGACCGGCTCAAGAAAGATTCCATGATCACGGGATAGGTCAATTCATGCAGTTCGCCATTGAGAATCACACCCATCACAGGAGCCGGAAGGGTGTCCAGGACAGGTTTAAGAAAATCCGCTGCACAGGCTCCACGTGGACCTTGCAAAACACGTCCATCAGGCAAATGGACTTGAACCGTGCGGCTGGGTGTGGAATAGGAGACTTGAGAAGCACACATAATTTTTTTACCTGGGAATTATCTCCAGCAATTTCTCTGGTTTACGGGAATAAGTATCCATCGATTGCTGGCCTCTTGTGAGTGCGAGGAGAGAATCGGTAAGCAATTTATTTACAGGGGTTGGAATGCCAAGCTTCTCCCCTGCCCGGGCGACCGCCCCATTAAGATAATCCACTTCGCTTTTTCCGCGGCCGGCATGCAAATCGATATGGAAGGAAGGCATCTTGCCACCGCGCCCCCCGCCAATCGCTTTTTTCATGAAAGGGCGCGAAATAAAGGCCGGCAGTCTCGTCCCCAGTGCCAATGCACGCACCGGCGTCCCAGGCAGGTCGGTCACATTCATCCCCATTGCAGACATGACCGCCAGCGTCTCTTTCAGCATACGCATCTCCATCTGAAACAAACCAGGGTGCGAGAAAATCTCCCCAGCTGACATGTCCAGGATGGCAGAGGAGGCATTGGCAACCAAATTGGTGAGCATCTTCGACCATTTCATGTCTGCCGCATTGGGATACAGGCGTGCATTTAGAAGGGCGCCATCCAAAGCGGACACCAACCTTTCAGACATCGGATGCCCGGCTGAAACACCCATGCCTCGCAATTTTTCAAGAGCAATATCTCCCACAGCCTGACGGCCAACAGCGCTGGTGATGGTTCCGTAGATGACCCTGTTCGCGCCGAGAACAGACGCGATCGCCAGTTCATTGTCCACTCCATTTTGAAGGCACAGAACAGGCGGCATACTCGCTGCCATGCTTCTGATCCCTTCGAGAGCTGAAGCAGTATCGAAGGATTTCATAGCAAATAGTGAGACATCGAAGGGTCCTCTTGCCAACGCACCCTCAAGTGAGGATTCAAAGGATACGGCCGGGCTTTTAATATTGAAAATCCCCTTCTCACCGCGTCGCTTATCGAGACGCAAGTCGAGAGTCAGCCCAGTCTGCTTTAAATTTTCAACAACTACTTCCTGGTCCACAAATACCACTTCATGACCAGCCAAGGCAAGCGAACCACCGATGTACGTACCGATGGCACCGGCACCGAAAGAGAGAATCTTCAATTTCTCAGATGAGACCATAGGAGTATCCTGTAATCAATAAAGTATGAATTTTCAGACGATAAAATTATTCCCCACTTTTCGATTTCTGCTTTAACAGGTAGACCGGGCGCCGTTTCACTTCCTGGAAAATATACCCGATATACATGCCAACAAAGCCAAGCAGAATCATGATAAACCCACTCACGATTAAAAGGACAAACATCAAGGAACTCCAGCCTGGCTCAAGGCTCGATTGGGTTCCCCGTACCCAGAAACTGAGCACGTAAATCATTTCCAGGCCGGCCAGGCAGAGCATGGTCATCCCTAGCGACAGACCGATGTAAAGCGGGACGAGGGAAAACGAAAAAACCGCGTCCATCGCCAGACGAATCATTTTACGAAGGGAATATTTGGATGTGCCCCCAAGTCGCTCAGGCGGCTGATAAGGCAATATCACGGTTGGAAAACCGATCCAGGAAACCATTCCGCGCAGGAAACGATGGTACTCGGGCATGGCTTTCAATGCATCCACGGCCTGCCGGCTCATGGCGCGGAAGTCCGCCGCGCCTGGCTGCACCTGCGTTCCGCTGAGCGAGTTGAGCAGAGAATAAAACAATCCCGACGTCCACTTTTTGAAAGAACCTCTTTGGTCGGTGTCAAGACGCTGGGTCTGGACAATATCGTATCCCTGTTCGAGCAGACGCAGCATTTCAGGGATTAACTCAGGCGGATGCTGGCCGTCGCCATCCATGGTGATCACCACATCCCCTTGGGCGTGATCGAGACCGGCAGTCAAAGCCGCCTGGTGCCCAAAGTTGCGGCTCAACTCAAGAACGACAACTCGCGAGTCGTCATTGGCAATTTTCTTTAGGGAATCCGACGTTCCATCCTTGGAACCGTCATTGGCATAGTAGATAGTAAAGCCGGCTTGCCATACCATCCACGACCGCCCTTAAGCGCGCATGGAATTGTTCCACAACACCGGCTTCGTTATAAACGGGGACGACAATGGCAACTGTCTGGACAGCAGGCATAGAGGGATTTTACCATTGCCTGTCAGGCATAATCATCCAAATTCACCCCGTGCCTGTTCTTGAGAATATAAGCGGTGCGATTCACTTCGTCGTCCTTTTTACGATCATCCCAACCGAGCGCATCGCCCAGGACACCGGCTAACTCGACCAGGTTCTCAGGCGTGATCGCCCCAAGCCAGGCCAACGTGGACCGACGCAGAAGAAGATCCTCCAAATGCAAGACCTTTTCCTTTTGGGCGAGGTGTTCGATTTCCCGAAAAGACCATGCAGGCAGGCTGACGAGTTTTTTGTCTGAAGCCTTCACAATGTTTGCTGCATACTCCAACGCGCGTGTTCCATACTTGTCAAACAGGCGCTTTGGTTCGAGCCCGCCCAAACCCGTTTCCCGCTCCACACAGATTCAGGAATTCGATCAGGGCATACCCTGTCCACGGGAAATCCCGCCCGCCGCCGATGGGTGTATTCTGTGTGCCACATTTCCGCGTGAGGCCGAGAAAGGAGAGTGTCTTGTCGGTGACCTGTTCGGCAAAGGCGCGGTAGGTAGTCCATTTGCCGCCCACCAGCGAATAAACGGGGATATCCCCGAACCTGTCCTCAAAAAGGCTGTGATCGCGGGAGATCTGCCCGGTTGTTTTAGCTTCGCTATATTCCAGAGGCCGAACTCCCGAAAAGCGGAACACAATGTGATCGCGGCTCACTTTTACATCGGGAAAGACTCGTGCGACCAGGTCGATGAAGTAGTCCACTTCTTCTTCGGTACATCGCGCATCCTCCGGGTTCTCGATCGGAATATCCGAGGTGCCGATGATCACCTTGTCAAAGAAGGGGAAGATGAGCACAATGCGCCCATCCTTGTTCTCAAAAAAGAATTCGTTGCGCCCGATCGCCTCTCTGAGCTTGTTATTGTGCAAGACCAAGTGCGACCCTTTCGTCCCGCCGATATACCGTTTGTCGATGCCCATCTCCCGGTTGGCAATATCAATCCAGGGACCGGCCGCATTGATGATCAGTTGCGGGGATATTTCATACTCTTTACCGGTTTCTTCATCCCGCAAGGTCACTTTTCCACTTTTCATACCAGCCAGGGAACAATAGTTGAGGGCGCGCGCGTGATCCCCCTCCGCTTCAGCATCCAGGATCAGCTCAAGTGTCAACCGTTCCGGGGATGAGATCGATCCGTCATAATAGATGGCGGTGTACTTGATTTCGGGGTTAAGCCGCGGGAACTCTTCGAGGGCTTTTTCCCGCTTATAGAATTTATGGGTTGGGACCGTTCCCTGCCCACGCGTGAACGCATCGTACAGCACCAATCCCACCTTGATGACGAAGGCGCCGCGTTCTGAGGGGCGGTCGAGCAGGTTCAGGAATTTAAGCGGTGCATTCAGCAGGCCTGACCAGAATTTGAAAATCGGGATGACCGTCGGCAGCGGCTTGACCAGATGCGGAGCGTTTACGATAAGTCGGTTTCGCTCCTGCACAGCTTCCCGCACCAGACGGAACTCACCGTTCTCGAGGTAACGGATCCCGCCGTGCGCCATGTGCGAAGATGCCGCAGACGACCCGGAGCAAAAGTCCGATTTTTCAACAAGCAGCACGTCCACCCCATTGGCCGCCAGATCGCGGAATACACCCACGCCGTTGATGCCTCCGCCGACGATCAGGACGGTTGGGGATTTGGTCTCGAGGGAAGAAAAGATATCGTGTCGTTTCATAGAATCCTATTCAATCCAATCAAAGGTTCGTGTGACCGCTTTTTTCCAGTCAGCATAGAGCAAATCCCGACGGGTTAAGTCCATTTGAGGCTGCCATTCCTTGTCCTTGCCCCAGTTGGCGCGTAATTCATCGAAGTTTTTCCAGAAACCAACCGCCAGTCCCGCAGCATAGGCGGCACCAAGAGCGGTCGTCTCAGCCACCTTGGGGCGAATGACAGGCACGGATAAGACGTCCGCCTGGAATTGCATCAGCAGCTCATTGAACACCATTCCGCCATCCACTTTGAGAGTGGTGAGTTTCACCCCGGAGTCTTTTTCCATGGCATCCAGCACCTCGCGAGTCTGGTAGGCGGTGGCTTCGAGAGCGGCCCGGGCAAAGTGACCCTTGTTGACATAGCGCGTCATGCCGACGATCGCTCCGCGGGCATCCGACCGCCAATAAGGGGCGAACAACCCGGAAAATGCCGGAACAAAATAAATCCCGCCGTTATCCTCCACTGTCCGGGCGAGAGTCTCCACATCCGCGGATTTTTCGATAAGACCCAGGTTGTCCCTCAACCACTGCACCAGCGCACCGGTGATGGCGATGGAACCTTCAAGTGCATAGACTGCCTTCTGCCCGCCAATCTTGTAACCCAGCGTGGTGAGCAATCCAGACTTCGATGGCACCGGTTTCTCGCCCGTGTTCATCAGCATGAAACAGCCGGTGCCGTAGGTGTTCTTGGCTTCTCCGGGGGTATAACATGCCTGCCCGAAAAGCGCCGCCTGCTGATCACCCAGATCCCCTGCAACAGGGATGCCGCCCATGGCCCCTCGCGCCTGTCCATAGACTTCAGACGACGAGCGGATTTCAGGAAGCATCGCGCGAGGGATGCCCAGCAGGGACAGGATCTCATCATCCCAATCCAACGTGGCGAGGTTCATCATCAGAGTACGCGAGGCATTCGTCACGTCAGTCACGTGCGAGCCGGTCAGGTTCCAGACGATCCAGGTATCGATGTTTCCGAAGAGCAGATCCCCTGCTTCGGCTTTTTCGCGCGCACCCGGGACGTTATCCAGAATCCATTTGATCTTGGGCCCTGAGAAATAGGTCGCCAGAGGCAGACCGGTCTTCGCGCGCAGGCGGTCCTGGCCGCCGGATTTTGCCAATTCGTGGCACACGACATCCGTGCGGGTATCCTGCCAGACGATGGCGTTATAAACCGGCTTGCCGGTGGATTTCTCCCAGACCACGGTCGTTTCGCGCTGATTGGTGATGCCGACTGCCGCGACATCCGCAGCGGCAATCCCGGATTTATCCAACGCCCCGCGCATGACCTGCTGCGTGCGCTCCCAGATCTCGAGCGGATCGTGCTCCACCCACCCGGGTTTGGGATAAATTTGTTTGTGTTCCTTCTGATCCGCACCTGCAATATTCCCTGCATGGTCAAAAAGAATGCAGCGTGTGCTGGTCGTGCCCTGGTCCAGGGCGGCGATAAATTTGGACATTTACCCCTCCGTATACTACGTTCAAGATATTAAATCGTTTTGTTCAATAGAAGAACTTTATAAATTACGATAATCGCTTTGTTTCAAAAAAAGTAATTGATAAATTTCAGACTTATTTACTGGGGCTGCCAATTTTTCTGACAGCCCCAGTATGGAATTACTTTGGTGAAATCAAAACGACGATTCTTTACTGGACAAAGACGGTTCCCGCAGTCATAAACCAGGTGATCAGGATTGAAATCATCAATGCGCCCAGGTAGATGCGGCCTGTCCGACGATAGAACCAGGTGTGCATCCAAAACAGGATGATGAACTCAGGGATGTACACGAAGAGCATCAACGGCCATATCCCGCTGAACTGCGCCAAGCCCACATTTTCGAAACCTGGGCCCATTCCCATGGTGAACCAGGGGACATATTGGAATAGCCAGACCAGGAACAAACCGAATACCATGGCGTACACATTCTTTAGCCACCACATCCACTGTGACTTCCGCGGGGTGGCATATTCCTTCTGGTGAATCTCACCGAACAGGAAAAGACCGCCGTTGATCAGGAAGAACAGCAGTGCCGGGATGAGGTAAATGAAGAAATATCCCACGCGGTTGAGGCTGCTGAACTGCCGCATGAACGGCCAGGCAAAACGGAATTCCTGCCCAAGGAACCACTGGGAGATCCCCTCCAGGATATACATCCAGGCGAAGAGAATGAAAACCAGCAGGAGTGTTTTGCCTATGATCCCCCAATCAAATTTCCACTTCTCCTGGTCGAACGAGGCGCCCATGTCATACATGGTCACGCCCTTCTTCTTGGCGCCGCGATACCAGATGAAGAACAGGATCGCGCAAACAATCGCGTTGGCCAGGAAGAACCACGCCACGCCGTTCGCCATCTGCATCTTCAGGAAAGGCAAGTACGTCTCGATCTTGCCGCCGATGAAACCCCACTGGGTGGTCAAGGGATACAGGACGGCGCCGATCAGGGCATTGATGGTGGCGAAGATCCACCAGATTTTAGGACTGGCGACATACCGATTCGGTATCGGCTGGGCGACTGGCTGGAAGTAACCGGAGGCAAGGATGAGATTGGTCAGGGGTACGAGCGAGAAGAGGGTCACCAGAAGGGTGATCAACCCGAAGATCTCTTTCCACATGAAGATCTGGCTGGTCGGTTCGATCCACTGGCTGCCCTTTTCACCCCCCTGCAGGGCGAGATTCATCCAAATCACCGCCTCAGCCACCGACTTGTTCACGAGCGGGAGGAAATGGTGCTCCATATTGATCAGCGTCATCTTCCGGGCGGTGCCATCGGCGAAATTTCCGTAGGTCTCCTCATACTCGATCGGACCTGTTAATCCCAGGGCGGCCAGGCGGGTTTCGCTGCTGGTCAGGTTCTCGGTACGAGGCTGGTTCTCCCGGAATCCGGCGAACTCGTCAAAACGGGCTTGTGTGATCAGGACATTGGGAAGTTCAGGGCTTCCCGGAGATGACGCTTGCTGGTTGAGTGCCTTGACGTTTTCCGGGAACAGGGCAGGCAGCTTCACCGCGTTCATGCCTCCCATGGAGTGACCCATCGCACCAATGTTCGAAGCGTCCACAAAAGGAAGAGTGATCAAATACGCCAGCGCAGTCTCGTTCCCCATGACATACGTGGGATCCGCAAACCACCCGCCGATGTTCATACCAGTCGTGGACGAATCGCCGTGCCCCAGCGCATCCGGCGCAAGCACTACAAAACCACGCCGGGCCAGTTCGATCGAGAAGGGCGCCTGTACATCCTTATCGTTCTGATAGCCGTGCATATTTAATAATGGCAGGGGCGGGATTTTCAGCTGTAGCTGTTTTTGGCTGGTAGAGCTTGGCTGCAACCACATCGCCGTTTTTATCGATAATTCTTACCTGGGTGACGACGACCTTACCGAATTCTCTCTCAAGTGCGTAAGCCATCGTCGCTGAAAGAAAGATGATCACTACACATCCAATAAGCCAGTATAGTTGCTTGCGGATTTCTGGTTTCATTATCTTCTCCTATATGAACTGAAATTGAAAAAAGGGAATAAATCATCAGTATTGTATTCAGATGGATTTACGAATATGCGCCTCCTTCCATTGCCTTTTCGATGATGCCTCTCGAAATCTGGTCATTGCATAGAAGCGGTCCATTAATCAAATCTTAATGTTCATTATATAGAACACGAGCAATCGGCAACTGATATTGAACAAACGTGCAAATCCAATCTATTTATTGCACCCCTAAGCGGGAAAATGTCCACAGGGCATTGCACAAACGTGCAATATGCTATACTTTACCTAATCAGGATAGGATTTCACACGAAAGGGAAGAATATCAAGTATGGAAGATTCCGATAAGACTGCGGATGCCATCCGAGCGGCCCGGATGTATTACTACCAAAATATGACCACCGAAGCGATTGCCCGGGAACTGAGCATGTCGCGTTCAACCATCTCCCGCCTGTTGAGTTTTGCCAGGACCAAGGGACTGGTGGACATCCGGATTGTGGACCCCAATGAACACCCCCAACAGCTTGAGCAGAAAATCATTGAGAGATTCAAAATCAAACGTGTGCACGTGGTCCCCGTCCCGGACATTCTCGGTGAAGCGGAATGGCTGGACCGCGTGGCGCAATACACTGCCAATTACTGGAATACCATTTTTAATTCGAACATGATCCTGGGAATTGCCTGGGGAACGACCACCAGCGCGGTGTCCCGGCATCTCATTCAAAAAGCGACCCACAACTCTCAAATCGTCCAACTCAACGGCGCAGGCAATACCCAGACCATGGGGATCGAATATGCCAGCGAAATCATTATGCGCTTTTCGCAAAATTACCAGGCCATTGCGCATCTTTTTCCAGTTCCCACTTTTTTCGATTATGCGGAGACGAAAAAAGCCCTGTGGGAGGAGAGAAGCATCCAGCGATTGCTTGACCTTCAGAATAAAGCCGATTTACTTCTCTTTAGCATCGGAGCGGTCAATGCCGGTATTCCCAGCCATGTTTACAGTGGCGGTTATCTGGAGAAACAGGATTATGCGGAGTTGGAAAAGGAAGGTCTCGTCGGGGATATCGCCACAGTCTTCTTCCGAGAGAATGGCAGCTTCAACGATGTTGCCATCAACAATCGGGCAAGCGGACCCAGCCTTGATCTCTTTAAAAAGAAATACAGTGTCTGTGTGGTTTCAGGATTGGCCAAGGTGCGAGGGATTCATGCTGCGCTCAAAGGGGGTCTGATGAAAGAACTCATCGTGGACGAACCGACTGCCCGGACACTGGTTGATGAATTTGTTCCGTTGTAAAGAAGGACTCGTTTATTTACCCCAACGTGTCCCCGCCAGGAAAGCTTTCCCCTCCATCGCTTTTTTACCCGCTGGCTGGACAATATCCAAAACCAGAATCCTATCCCCTGTGCCGACGGCGGGTGACTTCTGGAGTACGAGATGTTCGCCCGGATCGGACTTTCCTTCCACGACGTGTGCCTGATGCACTTTTATCAATCCCCCCTGCCACTCAAAGTAAGTCCCCGGCCAGGGGTTGAACGCTCGAACTCGCCTCTCCAATTCTTCGGCTGACCGGGTAAAGTCGAGCAATCCATCTTCTTTCTTGAGCATGGGAGCATACGTCACGCCTTCTTCAGGCTGAGGCCGGGGCTGGATTAACCCATCCAGATAGCCGGGCAAGGTCTCCATAAGCAATTCCGCTCCCAGCGTGGACATCCTCTCAAACAAGGAGCCGGCTGTATCGTCAGGCTTGATCGGCATGGCGCGCTGCGAAAGCATGGGACCGGTATCCACGCCGCTATCCATTTTCATGATCGTGATGCCCGTCTCTTTGTCGCTAGCCAAAATCGCCGCCTGGATGGGCGCCGCACCACGCCAGCGCGGAAGCAGCGATCCATGCACATTGACGCAGCCATAGTGAGGCATGTCCAGCACTGCCGGGCGGAGGATTTGTCCAAACGCGGCGACCACGATCAGGTCGGGAGCCCATGCCTGGAGTTGGACCATCGCCTCGGGGGCACGCAGCTTTTCAGGCTGCATGACCGGCAGGCCAAGTTCAAGTGCCGTGGTTTTTACCGGTGGAGCGGCCAGTGTCCGTCCGCGCCCGGCTTCGCGGTCTGGCTGGGTCACCACACCCACGATTGGATAAATCGCTGCCAGTGCTTTCAAGCTTGGAACAGCAAAATCAGGCGATCCCATGAAAACGATTGGGCAGGACATGAGTTGATTTTACATCTGTTTTTACAATCCAAATACATAGTCAGGGGCGTCATGGATTGCATGGAATTTCACAATAAGATTAACAGGTAATGCAAATCGGTTGATTTTTGTCTCTTTTAGTTGTAAAATAGCTGAAATCATTTCATAAGACCATTCAGGAGGATAAAAATGTCTCAAGGTTCTTCGGCAGGTAGTAGTAGCAATGATAAAATCTGGGCGGCGCTTGGGTACCCCATTGTTCTTATTTCAATAATTCTGCTCTTCATGGAAGATAAAAAATCACAGCCCTTCATCAAATTCCATGCGGTGCAATCCATCGCGACGAACGTGGCATTTTACATTCTTGCCTTCGTGCTGTCTCTCTTCACTCTTGGAATCGGCGGACTTTGCGTGCCGGTTGTTTGGCTCCTTTTCTGGTACTGGGCTTACCGTACCTACAAGGGCGAGCAGTTTGAGATTCCGGTCGTCACCAATTTCATCCGCAAGCAGGGCTGGGTCTAATTCTTCAGCCAACCAAAAGAAGCCTGCAAACCTGCAGGCTTCTTTTCAATCCTTGTCCCTGCCACATGACTAAAATGACCAAAAGTGTGATTTAATTGGGTCTGCACAACTATTATTGAACTCATACGTACATCAAAAGAAAACGGAGGTAAGAATGGATTTTGGTCGGTCGTTTACTTTTCCCTTCCAGGACAAATCCTGGTTCTCAAAGCTCCTGATCGCGGCATTGATCTCCCTGGTGCCGATCTTGAACTTTGCCCTTGTCGGCTGGATAGTCGAGATCGCGAAACGTGTCATGGACCACGAGCTGGAGGAACTTCCCGGTTGGGATAACTTCGGCAAGAAATTCATGGGCGGCTTGTATTACACCGTGGCCGGCTTCATCTATGCCCTGCCGGTAATCCTGGTGAGCTGCGTCATGTTCGCCATTTCTTTCGGCTCAACATTCGCGGCTGCGCAGGAAGGCAACACCGAAGAGGTCGTGGCCGCCATCATGGCAGGCAATGGCATTGTTGTATTCTGCCTTAGCTGCCTGGTCATCCTCTACGGACTTGTCCTTTCCGTGCTCATGCCGGCGCTGTTGGTGCACTACGCCAAGGAAGACAACTTCGGCGCCATGTTCAAACTGGGCGTTGTTTACGGCAAGGTTCGTGAGAATGCCGGAACCTTCTTCATGGCCTGGCTCGTGGCGCTGGTCTTCAGCTTTGTAGCCGGGCTTGCTCTGGGTGGCGCGACCGCCGTGCTCTCAGTTATTCCCTGCATCGGAACGATCGCAGCATTGATTATTTCCATGCTGGCTACTCCTTATATATCCGTCGTGTACGCGCATCTTTTCGGCCAATACGGCGACAAGGCTTACGGTATCCCCGCCCCGATCAGTTCGGCCGGCATTCCCGGCAGCCTGCCCCCTGCGTCGTAATCAGACCAGGATTTACCCTTCAAAAGACCAGCCGGAATTTTCGGCTGGTCTTTTTCGATGCAACTTCGAGAAGAAAAACCCGTATACTTAGGAAGAACTACAACCGTTCAAGATAAGGAGAATACCATGCCCAAGAAAGACGAAACCCTCATTCAAGAATCCGTTCCGGCTGAAGTGCCGGCCGCCCCGGTAGCCCCCCCTGCGCCTCCCGCAGCCACGCCTCCGGCGCCTGCCCAGCCTGCTCCGCTCTCCCCGAGCGAGGAGCGCAACTGGGCCATGATCGCCCATATGAGCGTTCTCATTAACCTCGTGACCGGGTTGCTCGGCGCCCTGGCGGCCTTGATCATCTACCTGGTCTACAAGGACCGCTCGCGCTATGTGGCTTACCATGCCTGGCAATCCTTCCTCGTCCAGCTGATCTGCTGGGGCGGCGTGGGATTGATCCTCACTGCAATCTGGTTGGTGACGGGAATGCTCTCATTGGCTCTCATCGGCTTGTTGTGCATCCCGTTTGCCTGTGTTCTCACCCCAGTTGTGTTATGCCTCCCGTTCGTCAACGTGATCGCCGGCGTGTGGGGTGGAATCCAGACCTCGCAGGGTCACGACTTCAAGTACTGGCTGGTCGGTGACTGGGTGCGCGGAATGCTCACCGGCGAGTAAGACGGCCGCTCCACTCCATCTCACATTTCCCCTCTCTGGATTTTTTCAGGGAGGGGATTTTTGATGACATCCTTCCCTTGACTTTTGATTATCCCACCCGTAGAATGAAGCCGATAATTCAACAGCCACAGGGAAGAGACTCCCCATCTCACGTGGGAAGCGCCGAAGGGGCAACCCCGATCACTGCAGGACCGGGCGAAACTCTCAGGCAAAAGGACTCTGTGCTGGTTTCCTCTGGAAAGTCTCCAGCCATGGAGACACCGACGGGGCAAACCCTGTTCCTTGGGGTGAATCTCTCAGGTCACAGACAGAGGGCGCGCGGGTATCGAATCGCGTGCCCTTTTTGCTTTTTTTAATAATCCATCATCCCAAAGAAGGAGTAAGACATGACCAACATACCCAGCAACTTGAAGTACGCCGAGACCGACGAATGGTTTGACCCCGCTTCCGGCAAAATCGGATTGAGCGATTACGCCCAGTCGCAGCTTTCGGATATCGTGTTTGTAGAAATCCTTGTCGAACCCGGTGATGCCCTCGAACCCGGAAAGGCCATCGCCTCGGTCGAGTCCGTGAAAGCCTCCGCCGAAGTGTACTCCCCCGTCAGCGGAAAAGTCACCGCAGTGAACGGAGACCTGCCCGGCAAGCCGGAATCCATCAACAGCGACCCCTACGGCGAAGCATGGCTGATCAAGGTGGAGGGCGGCAAAGGCGACGGTATGAAGGATGCCGCTGCCTACGAAAAACACTGCGAATCGCGGGCACATTAATCAGTCCATCCAACGATGGAGAAACCTCGGAACAACTCATGACCTATATCCCCCACTCACCCAAGGAGCGGGATGCGATGCTCGCCGCGATCGGCGTGAAGAGCCTCTCTGACCTCTTCGAAGCCGTCCCGGTGGATTACCGCTTCCCTATTTTGGACATTCCCCCCGCGCTGACGGAGATGGAAGCCGCCGATGAGCTGGCGGGGATGGCAGATGCCAACTCCACCGCCGGCGACGACCTGATCTCCTTCCTCGGGGCGGGCGCCTACCGCCATTATATCCCCGCTGCCGTGGACCACATCCTACGGCGAGGCGAGTTCTACACCGCCTACACTCCCTACCAGCCGGAAGTCTCGCAGGGCACCTTGCAGGCCATCTTTGAGTACCAATCGCTGATGACCAACCTGACCGGCATGGAGGTCTCCAACGCCTCGCATTACGACGGCGCGACCGCTGCGGCGGAGGCCGTCAACATGGCGGTGGCGAACTTCCGCGGCAAGCGCGGCAAGATCGTCGTCTCACCGACCGTGAATCCGCAGTACCGCGCCACCATCCGCACCTACACCCGGGGCATGGGCCTGACCCTGCTGGGCGACGATCCCACTGCAGACCTGTACGCCGGCCCCGAAGCGCTCGAAAGCCTGATCGACACCGAGACCGCCCTGGTCATCGTGCAGTACCCCGATTTCTTCGGCCGGCTGACGGATCTGAGCGGATTCATCGCCAAGGTTCACGAAAAAGGCGCGCTGGTGTGCGTCGTCACCAACCCCACCGCGCTAGCCATGTTCAAGACTCCCGGTGCGATGGGCGCGGATATCGTCGTCGGCGAAGGACAGCCGCTCGGCATTCCGCTCTCGTTTGGCGGACCCTACCTCGGCTTCTTCACCACCCGCAAGCAGTTCGTCCACAAGATGTCGGGGCGGCTGGTCGGCGAAACGGTCGACTCGCGCGGGCAGCGCGCCTACGTGCTGACGCTCACCGCGCGCGAGCAGCACATCAAACGCGAGCGCGCTACGTCCAACATCTGTACCAACCAGGGATTGATGGCGCTCGGCTCAGCGGTGTACCTGTCGCTGCTGGGGAAATCCGGTCTGCGCCAGGTGGCGGAGTTGTGCTATCACAAGGCGCATTACGCCGCCGAACAGATCGCACAGATTCCCGGCTTCGGCACCTGTTTCACCGAGCCGTATTTCCACGAGTTCGCCATGTGCGGACCCGCGCCTGTCGCCGAGATTAATGCTTTCCTGCTCGAATCAGGCATCATCGGCGGGTACGATCTGGGACAGGACTACCCCTCGCTCAAGAATCACATGCTGATCGCTGTCACCGAAATGAATGCGATTGAAGAGATCGACATGCTGGTCGAAGCGCTGAGGGAATTCGCAGGGGAGGTGGTCAATGACTGAAGTGACTCTCAAACCCGATAAGACCGCCACCGTTGTCGAACCGACTCTCTACGAGCTGTCCTCTCCCGGCCGCACCGGGGTGACCTTCCCCGAACCGGATGTGCCGTTCGCGGACGTCCCCGAGGACTTGCTGCGCGAAGACCTGCCGCTGCCCGAACTGGCCGAAGTGGACGTCATTCGCCACTACGTGCGGCTCTCGAAGTTCAACTACAGCGTGGACGATGGCTTCTACCCGCTCGGCTCATGCACGATGAAATACAACCCGAAAATAAACGAAGACACCGCCCGCCTGGCCGGATTTGCCAACGCGCACCCCCTCCAGCCGATCGAGACGGTGCAGGGCGCGCTGGCGCTGATGTACCAGCTGCAGGATTGGCTGAAGGAGATCAGCGGGTTTGCCGCGGTCACCCTCCAGCCGGCGGCAGGCGCGCACGGCGAACTGACCGGCGTGCTGATCATGCGCGCCTATCACCAGTCCCGCGGCGATGCGAAGCGGGTCAAGATGCTGATCCCCGACTCCGCTCACGGCACGAATCCGGCTTCCTCGGGCGTGACCGGGCTGCAGGTCGTGCAGATCCCCTCCGACCCGCGCGGCAACGTCGACCTCAAGGCGCTCAAAGCCGCCTGCGACGACACGGTGGCCGGCATCATGCTGACCAACCCCAACACGCTGGGCATGTTCGACGAGAACGTGGTCGAAGTCTGCAAGATGGTTCATGACTGCGGCGGCCTGGTCTACGGCGACGGTGCCAATCTCAACGCGCTGCTGGGCATCGTCCGTCCTGGCGAACTGGGCATCGACGTGATGCACTTCAACCTGCACAAGACCTTCTCCACGCCGCATGGCGGCGGAGGACCAGGCTCGGGTCCCGTCGGCGTGGCGGCGCATTTGGCCGACTTCCTGCCCTCGCCGCTGATCGGCATCGTCGAAGAGGAAAATGAAGAGGATGGCATCCCGCCGCTTTACGGATATGTCACCCCGATAAAATCCATCGGCAGGATGAAAGCATTCAACGGTCACTTCGGCATGCACGTGCGCGCCTTCACCTACATCGCCATGCACGGCGCAGAAGGGCTGCGGAATATTGCCGAGTATGCCGTGCTGAACGCCAACTACCTCCAGGCGCGCATCAAGGGCGCCTATCATGTGCCGTACGACCGCATCTGCATGCACGAGTTCGTCGCGGAGGGGCAGTTCGCAGGCTCCGACATCCGCGCGCTGGACATCGCCAAGCGCCTGATGGACTACAAGTTCCACCCGCCGACGAACTATTTCCCGCTGATCGTGCACGAGGCCCTAATGATCGAGCCGACCGAGACGGAGAACAAGGACACGCTGGACGCGTTTGCCGATGCGCTGCTCAAGATCGCCGAGGAAGCGAAGACGCAGCCCGAGCTGGTCAAGTCCGCGCCGCACAGCACGCCCTTCGGACGCATGGACGAGGTCAAGGCTGCCCGTGAGCTGGTGCTGTGCTGCTGGCTGCCCGAGGATTACGGGAACGAGTAAGAAGCTTTTCTGAAGATATATACTCAGTCCCCTGTTTCATTCGAAACAGGGGACTGTTTTACTATCTGGTCCTCAGGTTTTTTTAGTTATGCCAAATTCTTATCAGATGTCACTCTTCCCGGCTTCTGGTTGCCCTTTACCCGCGTCCCCCAAATCGATCTTGCGCGACCGGTATTCATCGTAATCGGGCACCAGGCGATTATATTCACTATCCATCAAAGGGGATGAAATCATGAAATCTGCTGTAGCCCGATTGCAGGCGATGGGGATGTTCCACACCACGGCCATGCGCAGGAGCGCCTTTACGTCCGGGTCATGCGGCTGCGGTTCCAACGGGTCCCAAAAGAAGATCAGGAAATCTATCTCGTTGCTGACGATCTTGGCGCCAATTTGCTGGTCACCGCCCAACGGTCCGCTCTGGAGTTTATCGGATCTTGAAACCCAGATGCTTCTCCAGGGTCTCGCCGGTGGTGCCGGTGGCATACACTTCGTGATGCGCGAGCAGATCGCGGTTGTACTTTGCCCATTCCAACAAATCGCGTTTCTTGTTGTCATGCGCAACCAGGGCGATCTTCTTGTCCGACACCATGACGATCTTCTTATGTTGCATACAGGCGAGTCCTTTCTCTAAGGCAACCTATCTCCGTACCTTCTAAAATGATTGACGACATGCATCACATGCTTAAGTCATGCCCGATTGCTCCATATCAATATTTCTTCAAAGGCAGATTCGATCCGCAATACGGGCAGGCAGCACTGGCGTCGCCTATCCAGCGGACGTCCGCTGCGCGGGTCGGCGCTCCGCATTTGGGGCAAGCCAGGGGCAGCCATTCTGCGCGATGAGTTCCAGCGGGAGGCGCAACCGTCTCCACACGCGGCGGAGGCGCAGGGGGGACCTCAGGTTTTTCCTCGGCGACCGGTTCTGGCTGCTTCTCGTCGCCTTCACCTTTGTCCCCTCGCTTCACGGCTGATTCGAGCAGGATACTGATGACCACCAGGATCAAGATTCCCGGCCACCAGTTATCCGTCATCGCCAGGACAGCCAGACCAACCAGCCAGAGCACTGCATGAATCTGTCCTCTCCGGCGTACCACCCTTTTCGTCCTGATTTTTCTTTTCATTCTATACATGGTAATCTCCCGGTTATTTCCTTCTACGAAACAAATCGTCGAACTCGCCCAGCAATGTCACCAAGCCCGAAGCAGTTGCGTCCCCGTCGAATTCCCTAACCGCCTGCACTCCCACCATGCTATCCGAAGGGAAGTCACCCTTCTGCGCGATGATCGACCTTACGCGGGGGATCAGAATGAACTGCAGCCACTGCGAGAAAGCCATGGTATCCATCGCAAAGGCTTGATGAAACTCATAGGCCTCCTCAGGCAGCGGCTCAGGGCTCCAATACTCGATGCGCTTCATTTCTGCTTCTATCTCGGATATCTTGCGCTCAGCCTCGGGATAAAGGTCAACTGAGGATGATTTTTTCGGCATTGATCCATCCTTGGGAAATCCAAAAACGGTGCTTGGTAAGACACAGCCTTGTTGAGCGCTATGACAAATTTATTAACTCACCTTTCCTAATGCGGTACAAGGAACTCACCCAGAAGGAAGAAGATTAAGAACGCCCCAGGCAGGACTGCCAGCCAGACCATCCATGACCGCTCGCGATTCTTGATCAACGCGACCAAACCGATCACAGCTGCAGCAAATCCACACAAAATCATAAAGAATCCAAAGAAAATCAAGATGGCCTGCAGCCAGGGCGCTTCCTCCATTGTAGGAAGAAGTTCGGTGAAATTGGTCACGTACATAATCAATGGATTGACCAGGAAGAAGAGCACGACGAACGCTGAAAATAAACCAAATGCCCACCAACCCAGCCTGGTTACCGGTCGCGAGAAGAATATCCCCTTCTGCTTCTGACCCCCCGATGAAAGACCATCCGGAACTACCGAATCCAATTTCATCCGACGCCTCCTGTTTGAGAAAAGTGATGGCGAATAAGGATTGGAGCTAATTCACTGCCGGCAGGCTGTCGCGGTGATCGCTTCCTGCATCCCGGGTGAAAATTCCTGACCAGCCTCCTGCATACTTTTAATTACGTTGCAGGCCTGGAGACGGTTGTAGGCATTGTATTTTGGGACATCATAGGAAGCTATGGTTGGGCCAGACTCCACAGAGGTGATCTTCGCCATGGTATCCATAAAACGACTCTCATCACCAGCAACAGCGAAAGCTTGTAAGAAAGGCATCCATTCCAGCCGTTCATTGGGATGCAGTGTTTGTATTTCCACGTCCTTTGCCAAATCAAGAATACCTTTCCAGTCCTCGTTCTGGAGGGCAAGCTCCGCCTTTTCGAAATAATAGCACCATTTTCGGGCAGGCTCCGGCCCAAAGACGACGGGATCCACATTGAGGCGACTCGGCATCCGTCAGGACGTTGTCGATTTTCGAGTACGCACCAGTGACCAAAATGGAATCGGGATCGTTATACGAATACCAGGGGTACTTTGGGTTGATAATATGGACGCAAGCGGCTTTCGTCGGCTGACTCATGACCAAAAGATTGCCGGGATCGACGACGCCGACATGGGTCCGGTAATCCGTCTCGTATTTCGAGCCCGATAAAATTTCCTTTGAAGTCCAGGCATATTGGCTGATTCCGTAAAGCGGGTAAGTGACCGGTAATATATCTGGCTCAGGATAGTAAATAAAGTTTGCAGGTCCATGGACGGCATCATAATCTTCGCCGTAAGTCACGGTCGGATAACTGACAAACAGGGTCGTCCCTTCCTGGATGTCCGGCGCACGCCAGGCCACCTGATGCCAGAAATTGGCAATCACCTGCTCCTCATTCAGAATTCCGGCGGAAGCGGAAGCATGAGTCATCACCGCCAGAAACACCAGGATGGCAATTAGCCCTATCCGAACGTAGCGGGAGGAAATTAAATAGACCACCCCCCCAACCAGGATTGCAGCAGCCAGGGAAGCCGGCATGGCATAATGCGAAAAGGCTCCAAACATCACCACGCGATTTGCAACGATGACGGGAAGGATACCGGCCACCACACCAATCAACCCGATCGAAATGGCGCTCTTTAACCTGTCGTTCTGTTCGTATTGACCGCGATGCCAAAGCAAGACAGCAGCGGTCAGTGCCGCCGCCAGTCCCGCGATGACCAGTCCTATGAAAATCTCCCGGTTGTCCTGGCTGAAGAATCCCTGGAAATTTGGCGACCACCAGGCCAGGACAGCCTGGTTGACGGTGCTCCGAAACAGGTTCAAACCCCAGGTCAACCCACCGCGGATGGGAGACTGCAGGATGGTGCTGAACTGTAATCCGATATCCGTGGCGGGACGCTGGTTATCGAAGATGAAAATCCGCCAGAAGAGGTAAATCCCCGGTATGAGCGCGGCTGGAAGCCAGGCGCGGAGTGTCACCATTCCTCTTTTTCGCCAGGATGATTCCGCCTGTCTGTTGCCTGTAAAAATATAAATGCATAGCAGGCGGAAGGCCTCCATGCCAATCGCATAATCGATCAGCAGGATGTATCCCAACCCTGTAAAAATTGAAAGTGTCCATAATAATACTTTGCTGAGCATCCTGGTCGCTTCGATAGCCTTCAGAGATAAGATGATGGACAAGACCTGTAAGCATATGCTGAGAATTTTCGGCTGGTCCTCAAATCCTTCCAGCCAGCGTGTATAACCGGGATAGAGCACAAACAACAAGCTCATGATCAGGGCAGCTTCGAGGTGCTCTGGCCAAAGCAGACGGAACAACCAGAAGGCAAGGAGACCGGCCAGTAATCGAAGCAAGAAGCTTACCCAGTGATAAGGAGCAGGGTTTACCCCGAAGAGTCGATAGTATGCTTCGAAAAGGTAGCCTCGCGCAGGCCGATCGATCTCGAACATTTCGTGGAAGGTGTCAGGGCCGCCCTTCATGCGATCGACCGTGTAGTACCAATCGTCGCGATAAACGGTTGCCTGGTTGAGCGCCGGCAGGTAAGTCAGGGCGGTGACAATGACTAGAAGGAAATATCCAATGAGAAGGAATTTGGCAGGTCTTTTCATGAGTCGGAGGTTACTGGCAAGAGTTTGAAATTTGAACGTCTAACGATGAAATGATGATTTGAGATATATGAGTTGATATGCGGTCTGATATCTCTATTATAGTTTATAGATTATTGGCCTGGTAAATTAGAAGGCTCCATGGCAAGCACCATGGAGCCTCGAAGTAAAATAAATCAAACGTGGATCAGGACGCGTTGACCTCTGCCTGACGCACAGTACGGTAAAGCTGAACTCGGTCCAGTTCATTAATCCGGGAGCCTTTGACCGTATCGGATGGGTCTGTGAGCGGACCTACCTCCACTCTTCGCTGGTCAACGTATTTTTGCAGGCGCTCCAATTCATCGAGACGGGCGGCCTTATTCGGATCGACAGGCACCGGCTGAGGGAGGTTTGCATAGGCATAAAGATCAGCTTCGGTCCCGTTGAAGTAATTGAGGTCCACATTGGTACTCTCGCAGCCGTATTTTTTACCGTCGCCTTTGTCCGAGTATTGCCAGAATGTCCAATTCGTAAATGGCGGTTTTAAATTGGGGTTGGCCGGGACAGTCTGGTAATAATATTGCGCCCACCAAATCGGGTACTGAAGCCAGTATTGCTCGGTGGAACCGTAGGAATTCCAGAAACTCGACCCGGTATAAATGATGCACCTTCTTCCGCTCAAGGAATAGAAGGAATCCAGGAAATTCTTGAATGCAGTTCTGACCGTGGCAGCAGGCAGGGTGCCGGCACTTTCATAATCGCAGACCGGCGGGAAATTCAATTGCAGGTTCTTGACCACGCCCCAATAAAAGACCGCCTGATCGATCGCCCATTGATTGGCAGTTTTGTTGGAAGGTTTATTCTTGAAATCCAGGAAGTGGTACGTTCCGCGAAGAATCCCGGAAGTGCCTGCATTTTGCCAGTTCAACACAAAATCAGGATCAAGATAGAGCGCCTGACTGGCCTTGATGAACGCAAAACTGGCGCCTGCTGACTTCGCCTTGGCGAAATCCACCATCTGCGGGGTGGAGTTGTTATCCTGCCAGAGTGAAACATCAATGCCCAGAGCTTTATCGGCCATAATATCCTCTCTTTCTGCGATTCTGGTTGGTAAATCCTGTTCCCTGCACAACCAAATATGATAATCCATACCAAATCTATCATTATGTGTTACGGGTGTCAATACACCCGGCAAGCCTCTCCGTTGGAGCTTTCCTTGCCGAAATTAATGCTTTATTATGGGATACAATCGCCGGATTATATTGAGTTTTTTGATACACTTATGGAGCAACCTTCCAAATACACCAAGCCTATGAAAATCCTTACCATCGACATTGGTACCGGTACCCAGGACATCCATCTTTACGATTCCCGAATGGATATCGAGAACGGCTTTAAAGTGGTCGTCCCCTCTCCCACCATGATCATCCATCAACGCATCCGTGAAGCCACCCATCAGGGTCAGCCCATCCTGCTGACCGGGGTGATGATGGGAGGCGGACCCAGTGCCTGGGCGGTTGAAGGACATCTCAAAGCAGGATTGCCCGTGTACGCCACACCGGCTGCCGCGCGGACGCTCAACGACGAGCTTGAAAAAGTGGAAAAGCTCGGAGTCAGGCTGGTCTCGGAAGAGGAGGCCAGCAGGTTGACAAAATCCACGCTGACTGTTGAATTGCGCGATCTCGACCTCCCCGCCATCTGGTCTGCGTTCAACCAATTTGGGGTGACCCTGAAGGACCTCGCTGCTGTCGCAGTGGCCGTGTTCGATCACGGCGATGCACCTCCCGGTACCTCGGATCGACAATTTCGTTTCGATTACCTCGACGACCGCATCCGCGCTTCGAATTCGAGAGCGAATCCTCTCTCTGCCTTTGCCTTCCTTCGGGACGAAATTCCGCAAATCATGACCCGTCTGCAGGCGGTCGCTCATTCTGCCTGGGACCTGGATTGTCCGCTCGTGGTCATGGACACCGCCCCTGCTGCCGTGCTGGGAGCGACATTTGACCCTGTCGTCGCCAGCAAGACGCGAAAAATCATCACCAACGTGGGCAATTTCCATACTCTCGCTTTCCGGCTGGGTGACGCGCAGGACGGGTCCGGCTCACAAATTGAAGGACTCTTCGAGCATCACACAGGAGAAATCAACCTCCCCAAACTGGAATCCTTGCTGCGACGTCTGGCGGATGGGACTCTCCAACATCAGGAAGTGTTCGATGATATGGGCCATGGCGCCTTGATGTATGATGCATCACCCCTCTCCTTTGGGGAAGGGACCTTTGATATCGTCGTCACCGGTCCTCGCCGCTCCATGTTTGGATGCCGCAAAGTGGCGGGAGCGCTGCGTCCCTATTTTGCGTCTCCCTTTGGTGATATGATGCTGGCTGGCAACATTGGCCTGCTCGCCGCTACTGCAGACATCCTGCCGGAACTCTCTGAGCCCATCCTCGCATCTCTCAAAGCGGATGGCGGCAAGGGATCTGCACCTTGGGATTGATGGTGATTGGACATTCTTGCGAAAGGGAATTATGGATCAGCATTTGCATATCATCACCTTGGGAGTCAAGGATTTGAGCAGCGCTCGCGCTTTTTATACCGGGATATTAGGCTGGAAACCATCCTCGGCTAGCAATGAAGGCATTGCCTTCTATCAAGCTGGCGGAGTTGTGTTGTCCTTGTATCCACGCGAGGCGCTGGCCGAGGATGCCTCCCTCCCGGCTGAGGGGAGCGCATTCAGCGGGGTGGCGTTCGCTTATAACTCGCGCTCCGAACACGAAGTGGATGAAATCATCTCGGACCTAGAATCAAAAGGGGTGACCATTCTCAAGCCTCCCCAAAAAACCTTTTGGGGAGGCTACCATGCCTACTTCGCCGATCCGGATGGGAATCCCTGGGAAGTGGCATTCAACCCTTATTTTATATTTGATAATGCTGGGAATTTAGTGCTCGAATAAAATATAGCGAAACGAATATCGCCTCGCTCAAATTACTTACTGCTCATCTCCTCCGCTAGACGGGGGCGTTCGGGTCGGAGTAGCTGTCTCCGTTTGTACAAGAGTCTCGGTCGGTGTGAATGTGGGTGTGGCGGTCGGACCTGGCGTGGGTGTATATATTTCAAGATAGTATTTCAAAGCTTCTGCACGCATTTCGGGAGAGACCACGCCCTCAGGAAATTCCAGGACACGGGAGAAATCCCTCGCTGCAGCCTCCAGCGAAACCAGATCCCTGAGAGACATGGCCCGCCAGAAATACCACATGGCGATTTGTTCATCCGTTTGCATTCTTTCATCTACCTCGTTGAACCACTTGTAGGCTTCAATAGGTTGGCCGATCTTTACCAGGGCTATCCCGCGCCACAGGTTAGGCTCAGGGACAAACGGCTGGTATGCTTGTGCCAGTTTCAGATCCTCATACGCTTTTTTGTAGTCCTCCAACTCCATGTAAGCTCTTCCGCGTATGAAATAGGCTTTTCCGTCCTGGCGGTTCTTTTGTATCGCCCGAGTTGCAGAATCGATCACTTCTTGGTAATTACCCTTCGCAAAATTGATCTCTGCGAGCAACTGATTGGCTGTACCATTCTGAGGATCATAAAGGGAAAGGGTGTTAAGCGGCGCGAGGGCGCGGTCAAAATCCTCGTTGGCGATATAGGCCTGTGACAATACAAGATAGGCTTCCAGATTGGTAAAATCGAGTTCGTTGGCCTTTTTAGCCGCTTCGAGAGCTTCTTCATTCATACCCAAGCCCATGTAGGCTTGTGCCAGATAAATGTACGCATAAGGCGAAGGAGAGATTACCGAAGCCGTTTCGGCATCAGATCTTGCGGATTCATATCTTGGAATATCCCTCGTGAGATAATAATTTGCCCTCGCAAGATAGGCATCCAGCATGTTGGGATCTATATTGATCGCGCGATCCAAATCATCAAGAATGTCTGATTTGGGGTTAATTGCCCGAAGGGTCAGGGCGCGACCAAGATAATTTGGTGCGAAATTGAAATCCTTGGCGATCCCGGCGCGGAAAGCCTCAAGCGCGTCACCCTTACTACCCATTAAACGATAGGATTCGCCGATATAGTAATAAGCGTAAATGGCGGTCGGGTCAATATCTAGGACCTGTTCGAACAACGAGATGGCATTTAGATAATCCTGCCGTTCAAAATACCGAATTCCCCCGTTCAAAGCATCTTGAGCGGCAGGCCCTGCCGGCGTCATGACGTAAAGCGGCGTGGGGGTATAGGTTGCTTCGAGCAGCATCCACAAAGGGGTTGGACCGAGAAAGGTCGGGGTCGGCGTTCGGAAACGGGGTGAGGGGCTGGGAATGGGTGAAAGCGATGGGGTGTATGTCAGGTAGGGATTGATCGGGTTCGCAGGCCGCAGGAACAGCGGGCGTGCGATGTTAAATCCATAAAAAGCCAAAAGGATCAAGGCCACAGAGATGATGAGAATACCCGCCATCCTCACAATGGGATGTCCGAGGAAGGGTTTGATCCCGCGCGGCTTCTCCTCCTCGCCGGTGACTTTCAGCTTGTCTTCCCAGGGGCGCACATGATTCAAAGGAAACGGAGGGATGGTTTCATCAGGAGGCAGCCCTCCCAGCAGGACCAGTCCCCGCTTGGCGGCAGCATTATTCGGGTCGAGCCTGTAGGCGGTCTGCAGGCAGTAAAGCCGCTCTTTCTGTGTTTCAACAGCAGCGCTCATCCAGACCCAGTAGTCCGCGTTGTTCTGGTTGTCTTTTAGTAATCTGGTGAGGAATTCACGGGCGCGGGCAGTATCCCCCTGACGCAACGCTTCGACGGCGGATTGGAGCAGCGATTCCTCGGGATTAAAATCGAGCATGCCTTGAGTTTAGCACAGGGTTAAACGCCGGGCAAGAGATTTGCAGAGTTGTAGGCTGCGGATGGGAAGTATAATCACCCCATGTCTCAACTACGTACAGTTCTTTTTTTCGCAGTGATAATTCTCGGTATCGTCACGGCGTGTACCCCGCAGGCGACTGCCACTCCCACCTCGACACCCGACCCGCTGCGTCCCTATCGTACATCCACCCTCGATTTGTCGTCTGCCCAGACGCCCAGCGCCACTCCTCAACTTGTCTTCCCCACCCCCACCCCATTGACGTACACGGTCGTGGAAGGCGATACACTGAATGGAATCGCTCAAAAATTCGGAGTGAGTCTAAGCGATTTGCTGGCAGCCAACCAGGATGTAACAGGATCCACCTTGAGCATCGGGACTGTCCTTACCATCCCCACGACACCCATCAGCACGCCAATCGCAGGTCCAACGCCCGTCCCGCTCCCTTTCACCCGCGTGGATTGCTGGCCTTCAGGTGACGGCGGGCTGTGGTGTTTTGCTGCGCTCACCAACTCCACTTCAGACACGCTCGAAAACCTGATCGCGCAAATTACACTATTGGATGCCGACGGTGAAGTTGTCGCGACTCAGACAGCAATGGCCATGCTGGATATCCTACCGCCGGGAAAATCCACCGCACTGGCGGCGCTTTTTCCAGCTCCCATCCCGACCGGAGTCATCCCCCGAGCTTACCTTGCCTCCGCCGTGCGAATCCTGCCCATTGATTCGCGCTACGCACCGGTGATTTTGGAAAATCTCCTCGTGAATGTGGATTGGACGGGGATGACAGCCCGAGTCAGCGGGTCGGTTGCGCCAAAAACCGGAGAGACTGTCCCTGAGATCCCTGCCGGGCGGGTTTGGGTGGCAGCAACAGCTTACGATGAAGCAGGACGCGTAGTAGGTGTCCGCAGGTGGGAATCCGACACTGTCCTGCCAGCCGGTGGAGCCCTTCCGTTCGACTTCCTGATTTCCAGCACAGGACCCGCAATCGACCGGGTGGAACTGCTGGCGGAGGCCAGACCCTGAGAATCCTATATTAATTTTGGCAGTCCGCCAGAGAATCAGGAATCCGAGGATTTGCTCTTAGTATGGTATACCTTCCAAATGCTTATCAGTTAAACACCGCTGATTTGACGCTTATCCCTCGAGCAAGTATAATCAATTAATTATTTTCTCGCCCCCTTGGGGGCAAGCAAGAGGGCCGACATGGCACTTCGGGGCAACCTGCGAGATTTTAGCGTTACACAATTACTCAACCTGATCAATCTGGCAAAAAAGAACGGCACACTCATCGTGGAGGGGCCGAACGATAAAGCTCAAGTATCCTTCCGCGACGGGAAACTGGCCTATGCGCAGATCGGACAGGAAGATAACCGGCTGGCGACGGTCCTGTATAAGGCTAACAAGCTGTCACAGGGTCAATACCGTGCCATCCAAACTCGCACCCAGGTCTCCGATAAGGAACTTGGACTTCTTCTGATTAATGCCGGATACATCACCCAGGAAGACATCCTGGTCAATCTCCAGGTGTACTTCACGGACGTCATCCGGAGGTTGTTCACCTGGGTGGAAGGATTCTTCCGCTTCGAGAACGACCTGATGCCTCCCGAAGACCGGATCAATGTCCGGCTCGATTTGGAAAATCTGATCATCGAGGGGTCCCGCCAGCTCCGTGAGTGGGAGGAGCTCCAGGATGAAATCCCCAGCCTGGACATGGCACTCAAATTCACCGCCCGACCCGGCTCCAACATCCGCAATGTCAACCTCAGCGTGGAAGAGTGGCGGGTCGTCTCGTTTATTAACCCCAAAAATTCTATTAAACAAATCGCCATCGCCGCCAAGTTAACCGACCTGGAAATCCGACGGATTGTCTATGGGCTTATCCAGGCCGGGCTGGTGCAATTGGTGCGCCCCGAAGGTGCTCCCCCGCCCGTTCGCGAATCCGCCCGGCCCGCTCCGCCCGTTAATGTCGATGAACAAAAATCGCTGGTGAACCGGCTTATTACCCGCATTCGTACGATGTAATTATTTTCTAGAGGACTAACTTATGCAAACGGTCAAAATGGTAGTCACTGGCCCTTTCAGCGCAGGCAAGACCGAGTTTATCCGCTCGGTCAGTGAAATTGACGTCGTCTCAACGGAACGAAAGATCTCCTCCGCCGAGGAGAAGTCCGTCAAGTCGGCCACCACGGTCGCCATGGACTTTGGCCGCATCACGGTGGATGAAGACCTGGTCCTTTACCTGTTTGGAACGCCCGGTCAGAAGCGCTTCGACTTCATGTGGGAAATTCTTTCGGAAGGGATGCTGGGATTCATCGTCATGGTGGACAGTACCCGGCCGGAGACCTTCCGTGAGGCACGTTCCATTCTGGAAACTTTCCGGGCCTATGCCCCAACACCCTATGTCGTGGCGGCCAACAAACAGGATAAACCTGATGCATGGGAAATGGAAGATATGCGCCATGCGCTGCGTCTCGACCAAAAAGTGAAATTGCTGCCCTGTGTCGCCACCGATCGCAACACGGTTAAGAACACACTGTTGGAGCTCTTATACAGTATCCTTGCTGAAATGGAGGGCGGGAATTAATCCTTCCGCTTTTCAACTGCCGCCGTGTCCTCGATTACGACTGATCAAGGGATTGTACATTACGAGGTTTATGGACGCGGGCGTCCGGTAATCCTGCTGCACGGTTGGCTTGGTTCCTGGGGCTTGTGGCAGGAGACGATGGGGTTTTTAGGCCGCAGCTACCGAACTTACGCGCTGGACTTTTGGGGGTTTGGCGAATCGGGTAAGAAACGTGAGACTTATGCCGTCCAGGATTTTGTCGGTCTGGTCAACCAATTCATGGAACAGCTGGGCATCTCCCAGGCTCCCTTGGTGGGACACAGCATGGGAGGCACGGTGAGCCTTGCCATGGCGATCCAGTATCCGCAGCGGGTGCGCAAGGTCGTCGTGGTCGGTTCGCCTATCGTGGGGTCCTCGCTTGCATTTCCATTAAAACTGGCAGGCTACAAGGGAATCGCTTTTCTGCTCTTCAACATGATGTGGGCATTCCGACTGACCATGCGAATCGTTGATCCATTCATTTGCCGCGACCCCCGCTTTCCGGATATGATGGACAAGGATTTATCACGGTTAACGGTGGAATCGTTCCTGCTCAGCATCGCCTCCCTGCGAAGGACAGACCTGCGCCCAAAACTGAATGAGATCAAGATTCCGGTCATGGGGATTTATGGCGACCGCGACAACATCGTCCACCCACGCCAGTGGCAGCCGCTCCAAGAGGGCGTCCCGCAGGCAAAGATCATCCGCTGGGAAAAAGCCCAGCACTTTGTGATGCTGGACAAACCCCAGGATTTCATGGAAAGCCTGAAGTCGTTTCTTGACGAAGAGTCGACCGCACCATGAACACCATGGCAACCACTTATAATTATCCAAACCGGATGGGGCGAATCATTTTAATGTCGCTGGAAGAGATCATTGGACGCAGCGGGGTGAGTGCCGTGCTCAACCGGGTCGATCTCAAGGATTACATCGGGAACTACCCGCCTCATAATCAGGACCTCAATTTTCCATTCAAGCATGTGAGCCTGATCCTGAGCGGTCTCGAAACATTGTATGGCCCGCACGGCGGGCGAGGGATCGCCCTGCGCGGTGGCCGGTCCAGTTTCCAGTATGGCCTGCGTGAATTCGGTCCCTTGTTCGGCCTGACGGACATCACCTTTCGGTTGCTGCCCCTGCAGACGAAATTGAAAGTGGGCGGTAACTCCTTCGCGGAAGTGTTTAACCGGTACAGCGACCAGCGTGTGGAGGTGGAAATCGACTCCAAGCATATCTACTGGCGAATTACGCGCTGTCCCATGTGCTGGGAACGGCAAACCGATTCACCCGCCTGCGACCTGGCAGTCGGGGTGCTGCAGGAAGCGCTCTATTGGGTCAGCGGGGGAAAGTTTTTTCACCTGGAGGAAACCCATTGCATCGCCCGCGGCGATGAAACCTGCACCATCGTGATCGACAGGATACCACTGAGCTGACTTATGCTGAAGATCATCCTCCAATCCACACGACACATCGCGCCTTTTAACGAGGCCGCACGGGATTTGCGTTTGCAGAACACCCCGCTTTGGCTGTGGCAGAGAAATATGCTTGCGCCGTATGTCACGCGTGAGGTGGAGGTGCCGGTGGGTGCGCGCCTGCCTCTTGTCCGAGAACCAATGATCGTGTACAAGGATAACTTGTGGTTTGACGAAGGGTATATTCGCACCTTCATCACGGAAGCAACGAAGAGGAAAAGACCCGTACGGGCTGCGTTCTCCGCTGAAGACCCTGCGTTTCGTGAACACGCCCTGCCTCTTTCGACCTCTTATACGCCTGCCGGCAACCTGTATCTTGCCGACCTTTGGTATTACCCGAAAGGCCCCGAAGCGGACGCCGAGCCCCTGGTGATCGACCTGCAAGCCCGGGAAATCGGGTATTACCACGTCCCCACCTACATGGCTGGCGAACAAGGCGACCTGGTCTTTCAAGTGCCGCTGCGCAGCATGCTGGCTATCGATTCCTGGGTCCATATCTTCATTGCCGATATTGTCTTCGGGTTGTTTTCCCGCGGCGCACGTTTTGAAGCCCGCTTAAAATCGGACCTTGCCTTTAAAGTGGGGATCATCAGTGCATCTTTATATGAAGGCCGCCAGATACTCGAATGTTCCAAATTGGTCAAAGTGGGGAAAAACTGCGTGATCGACCCCCGCGCCATCATCCACGGACCGACTACCATCGGCGACAACGTCACCATTGGAGCGGGATCCGTGATCGAGAATTGCATCATTGGCAACAACGTGAACCTCTCGCAAGATGTTCAGATGATGGTGTCCGTGGTGGGCGACGGCGTATTCCTGCCCTTCCGGGCCGCGCTTTTCAACACAACGGTAATGGACAACAGCATGATTGCTCAGAATACCTGCCTGCAGATGTGCGTCATTGGCCGCAACACCTTCATTGGCGCAGGCTCGACGTTTACGGATTACAACCTCATCCCAACCCCCATCAAAGCCAGGGATGGGAATAATGACCTGAAGCCGTCCAACCGGCCTGTTCTGGGAGGTTGTGTCGGGCACAATTGCCGGATCGGCGCGGGGATGATCATTTACCCTGCCCGAACCATCGAGTCGGACGTTATGCTCGCGGCTTCCAAAGAACGGCGTGTGATCGACAAGGATATCAAGTATGAAGACAGTGACCATCACAAGCTGCGTTATGCGCAAGCGCATAAACATCTCTATCCCCGGCGCGGCGAGAAAGATGTAGAATCCTGGTAGTGGACGCGTTTGCATTCATCATCCACCCCATCGATCCAAAAAGGGATGTCAGTCGAAAGTATCCGCTACTAGGCAAATATCTTACAGAAAGGCAGATTGACTTTTTTTCGACGTTCTTCCCTCCGGTTTACATTTCTGAGATAGAGGGGATAGAATCAGTATCAACGGGGAAGCAGGTCAAAGGGTGGTTCGTGGCCTGCCCCTACACACCAAAACGAATGCTGGAATTACCCGTCCAAACAGTCTACAACAAGCTGGTTCAGACCGGGTTATTAGCAGAGAAATTGGGGGCTCAAATATTAGGGTTGGGTGCGTTCACATCGGTCGTTGGCGATGCCGGATTGACCATTGCCCGTGAGCTGGAAATCCCGGTGACCACCGGGGATTTCGTACACGGTCCATATTGCCGTGGAATCGATTCGCAAAGCGGCGGAAGTGATGGGAATCCAACTCCCCGAGGCTACAGCGGCCGTGGTGGGTGCCACCGGTTCCATCGGACGAGTTTGCGCAGAGCTACTCGCAAATGACGTTGGTGAGTTATACTTAATAGGTAGACGCACGGAAGCGCTGGAGGAACTCCAGGCGAGTCTCCAGCCGCAGGCTCGTGCCCGGCTAAGGGTCAGCACGAGCATGGATGACCTTCGGCACGCGCAGGTGATCCTGACGGTGACCAGCGCGCTGAATGACGTTATCCAACCTGAGCACCTGGTCCCCGGAAGCGTGGTGTGTGATGTGGCCCGTCCGAGGGACGTCTCTGCGAAGGTGGCAGCCGTGCGCGAAGATATACTGGTGATCGACGGCGGCATGGTGGACGTGCCCGGACCCGTTAATTTTCATTTTAATTTCGGTTTCCCGCCCGGCAAATCGTTTGCCTGCATGGCGGAAACCATCGCCCTGACCCTGGAGGGCAGATTTGAAGATTACACGGTCGGCAAGACCATCACCCGCACCCAGGTGGAAGAGATAGCAGCCATCGCCGGCAAACATGGCTTTCGCCTTGGGGGATTTCGCTCGTTCGAGCGCGAAGTAACAGAAGAACAAATCAACAATGTGCGCCAAAATGCCCGCAGGGCGCAATCGTCTAGGCGCAATTAGAATCCTGGAGGCTCGTTATGGGAAAAGCACGCCTTTTGATTGTCGAAGACGACCATGATATCTCCAACATGCTCAAGATCTATTTCACAGGTCTTGGCTATGATGTGGATGCCGCCATCCGCGGCGGAGAGGCCCTTGAGAAGACCAAGCATGTCCTCCCCCACTTGATTGTGCTCGACATCATGCTCCCGGATATCGATGGTTACGAAGTCTGCCGGACTCTGCGCACCAACACGCGCACCAGCCACATCCCGGTGATATTCCTGACCCAAAAAGACGAACGCAGCGACCGGCTGCAGGGTCTGGAGCTCGGTGCGGATGACTACATCACCAAACCCTTCGACATTGAGGAGCTCAAGTTGCGCGTTCAGGGTGCCATCCGCAGGTCGGAGCGGGAGAGTCTCACCGACCCGCGCTCGGGCCTGCCGGCTGGACGTCTCATCGAAGAGCAGCTGCGCCGCATCATCCGCGAGACTGGCTGGGCTTACATGGACATCCGTATCAATGATTTCGATGCTTTCAGGGATGTGTACGGGTTTGTCGCCAGTGATGATGTGCTCAGGTTCGCTGCCATGGTTTTAGGGGAAGTTCTGGATGAACTTGGTACATCAGGTGACTTCATCGGTCATGCGGGAGGCGACAATTTCATTATCATCACCCGCGAACAGTCTGCAGACAGCATCCGCCAGCGAATAAAATCACGGTTCGCAGACGAAGTCCAGACTCATTACAACTTTATGGACCGGCAGCAGGGTTTCATTCTTGCCCCAAAAGCCGAAGGTCAGACCGAGAAGTTTTCATTAATGACGCTTGCAGTGGGGATTGTCTCGCCGAGCCAGCAGCAGTTTGCCGACATCCGCGAGATTACTGAGCTGGCAGCAGAAGCACGCCGCCAGGACACCGGAGGCACTACCCGGTAATTTCAAATTTATAGAATATGGCAGCAGGACAGTCGCTCATCTTCTACATTGGACTGTTATTGATCGGACTGGTATTAATTCTCCTAGTCTGGTCTTTATCGCGCCTGGTGCCAAAACTCCGCCCTCCCCGATTTTCAGACAGCCCCGCCTCTGGGACAAGAACAGCCGCCAACCCTCACGAAGCAGTTCTTCTCATTGAGACTGGCGGACGCATCCGCGAGATCAACACCCTCGTCCGCGAATGGTTCAACCTGGCGGAGGACGAATTTCCCAATATGGAAAGACTGGCCAGGCACGTCCGCCCCAGCGAGGAATTCCTGCGTGTCTGCGCCGAAGAAGGGGACGCGCGTTTTTCAATCAACGGACGCCTGACAGAGGGCACCTCCTACAAGATACCAGGGGACGCACCCTACGTACTGGTCACGCTGCGGCGCATTGAAACCTCGACCGGGTTTGCCGCCGAGAGCCGGGATGTCTCAGGCTCTGTCTTGAGAATTGTCTCCGACTTCAGCCAGGCGATCGCCTCCAGCCTGAACCTTGATGCCACGGTCACCGCGATCCTCGAAAACGTCGAGCGGCTTGTACCTTCCGATTATGTCGAGATCAAGGTCTGGAACTCGTCCACGCTGGTTGCGACCACGTATCGCTTCACCGGCACTCCAGGCTTGGACCGGAAGCTTGAAATCGGGAACGAATCCAAGTTCGGAGGTTATTCCGACTACCTTATCCGCGAAAAGCAGGTCCTGTTCATTCAGGACACTCACAACTTCCGCAAGGTGCAATATATCCCGGACAGCAGTATGCCGTCTCCAGTGCGATCCTATCTGGGCATTCCACTAATTGCCGGCGGTGAGCTTGTCGGCACGCTGGAGGTCGGCGTACTGGCAGCACAGGCATTTGCAGAGGAAGATCAGGCGATCCTTGATCTGATCGTCGGGCAGGCAGCTATCGCTCTGCGCAATGCCGTGCTGTACGAGGGTGAGCAGCAGCGCACTGCGGAATTGCTTGGTCTTGCAAACCTGGCTCAAACATCCACCGGGTCTCTGCGCGATAACCGCGACATGTTCGGCCGGCTTGTGCGTGGACTCGGTCAGCTCTTCGATGTAGAGATCATAGGCTTCCTTCTGTACGATGAAAACCGGCACATCCTGGCGGGTCAGGTTCCCTTCCAGGGCTTGCCGCCCAATGTGGTGCAAATTTACAAGGTCGGCGTGCCGCTCAACGGGTTGGTGGAACAGCTGCTTTCGAAGCAGGAGACGATCTCCACCCCCGGCGCATCCGACGACCCGCGCTGGCTCGAGATGGGACTCGATGACATCGCTCAAGCAGCCAGCCTCCGGGACACCCTGCTTGTTCCACTTGTCTCGGGCGGACGGTCGCTGGGTTTCATCCAGTTATCGAACCATCGGTCGGGCACCCTCTCCTTCTCGGAAGAGGAAATGCGCCTGATCACGATCGTTGCAAACCAGGTGGCTGCGATCATCGAAAATGCCACCCTGATGCAGCAATCCCGCCAGCGCGCCCAGCGCGCCGAAGCCCTGAGGCGGATTGCCAGTTTGGTCAACTCATCCGCTACGCTGGACGAAATCCTGCGCTACACCGTTCAGGAAATTTCTCATCTCCTGCTGGCGGATTCGACCATCGTCTTCCTTTACGAAGAGAATCAGGGATTGCTGCGAGGCCACATCCCTTCCGCCTTCGGCATTCCCGAAGACCTGAAGGTGTTGATCACCAATCTGTTTATTGACCCGCTTCAATTCAAGGATACGGTCACGGGCAGTATGCGCCCCTTTGTGTCCGGCAAGCTCTCGGAGGATGACCGCATCCTTTTGGTTTACCGTCCCATCATTTCGCGCCTTCAGGCGGAATTTGCCATCATTGTCCCGCTGGTCATCCGCGACCGTGGCGTGGGCGAAATCATACTTGCCAGCGCACAGCCTGATTTCTTCAATAATTACGACCTGCAAGTGATGGCGACTGCCGCCGGACAAATCAGCAGTGCCGTGGAACGCGCGAAAACTGCCACTTACACCGATGAGAACCTGCGCGAACGCGTGGAGCATTTGAACGCGCTCTCACGGGTGGTGCGCGAATTCAATACTGCGGCGGACATCACTTCGCTGATCCAACTGGTTTACGATGAATGCATGCGCATCAGTAATGCTGATTGCGGCTCGGTGGTGTTCCTGAAGGAGAACTTCAAGACCCACCCGGATTCCGCGATCGTCGAATACACCGGTGAAACAAAGGGCGAAGACCTTCTCCAGATCGAACGAGATTGCCTCGAGAGCGGGGAACACATCGTTATTGATGATTACAGTCAGAGCGATTATGCCCGCCCTCACGAGGAGGTCCGCTCCGGACTGTGCATTCCCATCGCCTTCCAGGGACAATCGAGCGGCGTCGTCCACCTGCATGCCAAGACCAAGAACCGCTTTGATATTGCCGCGATCGAGATCACCCGGACGCTGGCAATCCAGGCTGCGATTTCATATAGCAACTTGCTTCGCCTTCGCGAACAGCTTGTGCACGGCGAACAGCTCCGCCGAAGAGCGGACACGCTCTCCAAACTCTTTGTCACCGCACAACACCTGGGTGTCGAACAGACGCTGGAACAGGCGCTTTACACGGTCGCCCTGGGTATCCAGGAAGCAACCCCCTTCGATACAATCCTGATCAGTGTCTACGAGCCGGGGACCGGCTTGTTACGCCGCGTCACCGGGGTGGGGATGTCACCCGAGACTCTCGAACAGTTGAGATCCCACCAACAGCCCTGGAAGAGCGTCATGCAGCTGCTCAAGCCGGAGTATAAGTTCAGCGAGGCCTATTTCATCCCATTCGACCAGGCGCCTGTCATCCCAACAGATGTGCATGTGGAAACGATCATGCCGGTTGTGGAAGGTCAGACCTCTCCCAATGCCTGGAACCCGGATGACTTTCTCCTGTTCCCGCTCAACGACATGAGGGGAAATCCGCTCGGCCTGATCAGCCTCGATGCACCTCGCGATAACCTTCGCCCGGATCTAACCACCATCGAGACCCTGGAAGTGTTTGCCGCGCAGGCTGGCTTGACTATCTCGAGCATCTTCCGCGTGGGCGAACTACGCAACGAGGTGGGTAACCTGACCAACGAGGTTCGACGCCAGAAGGAAATGGTGGAGGTCAGTCAGTCGCACCTTCCATTCCTGCTTCGCAAGGATCTCGAACAGACATTATCCATCAGCCACCTCGACCAGCGCAGCCGGCGCATCCGGGCCGGTCTTGAGATCACCGAAACGATCAGCCGCCAGTTCGATGCAGCCTCGGCGCTGCAAACCCTGGGCGAGGAAGTCCTGACACGGTTTGAGATGAGCATCTCGATCGTTGCAGAGGATACTCCTGACGGTCCGCGAATCCTGCACGTCATGGGCAATGTTCCCGAGGGCGTGAACCCGGAAGCCATTTTCGGACAGCGTAACCCCCTGCGCGCCTGCCTGCAAATTGGAGAGATGATTCTCGCCGAAAATGTAGATGAGGATGAGACATGGCATGACACGCCTTTGTTGAACGCCTTGCGTGCCAAATCCTTCATCTGCCTGCCCGTTTCCATTGACAATATCCCGGTGGCAGCCGTGCTGACCACCAGTTTCGTGCCCATGCCGGCGTTCGCACCCGCAGACCGGCAGGTTTATTTCCAGATCTCGCGTCAGGTCTCCATCATTCTGCAGAATCTGAAACTGCTCAATGAGACCCGCAAGCGATTGCAGGAAGTGAACCTGCTGCTCGACTTCAGCCGGCAGCTGAGCGGTCTTGGCCCTGACAGCATTCTCAACGCCCTGCTGGAAAGTGCCCTGCGCGTGATCACCTCTGCCCATGCCGGCACGGTGATGGTTTGGATCGATGCCGACGAGCGGTTGAGCCCGCGCGTTGCTTCCAATTATGCCGACAATGACAGCATGCTGGGAATTTCCTACAAACTTGAAGAAGGTCTGCCGGGCAGGGTCTTTGCAGATCACAAACCCCTCCGCGTGGATGAAGTCAATTTCGCGACGGATTACAACCTGCCGGCGGAGAACCTGCTCAAATATCGAAAAGCCACCGCCGGCCGCCTGCCTGTATCGAGTCTGCTCATCCCCATCCAGACCAGCGAACGTGCCCTCGGCCTTTTGGTGCTGGACAATTTCAATACCACGTCGGCGTTCAAACCGGATGACGAAGCGCTGCTTCTCTCACTCACCCAGCAGGTTGCACTGTCCCTGGAGAACGTCCGTCTCGTTCAGGCGACCCAGGAACGCGCCAAACAGCTCCAGGCGCTCAATGACGTGGCAGCCACCATCAGCTCAAGCCTGCACCGTGACCAGCTGATTTCAGAAGTGCTGCAACGGTTTAACACGGTGGTTCCGTACGACACTGCCATTCTGTGGCTGCGCGAGGGAATGCGCATGGTCGTCGCGGCAGCGAGAGGTTTCGCAGATAACGAACAACGGCAGGGGCTGAGCGTGACCATCGAAGACAGCACACTGCTCAAGGAAATGATCCAGAAGAGCAAGGGCATCTCCGTTCCCGACGTCCGGTTGGATGCACGTTTCCCGTCGTTGATCGAAGCTCAATATCTCTCCTGGCTGGGTCTGCCGCTCATCACCAAGGGCGAAGTGATGGGGGTTATCGCGCTCGAAAAAGCAGAGTCCAATTACTATACCCCCGAGGTCGAACAAGTCGCGACCACGTTTGCCAGCCAGTCTGCGGTTGCCCTTGAAAATGCAGCGCTGTTCGAAGATTCCGTCAAGCGCGCCGCAGAACTCGATGAGCGTTCACAACGACTCGCGCTCCTCAACAAATTCTCTGCAGACCTGAGCGGAGAGCTGGATGCCGACCAGGTGCTGCGCCTGACAGCTGAGCAGCTGCGTCAGGCACTCGAAGCCTCCCGCGTGGCCGTCGTTGAGATCGGTCCAGGCGACAATGCCATCCTGAAGAGTGTTCTGCCTGAAGAATTCACCAACCAGCCTGTCGGGAGTCCGCTTCCAGCCTCCCCGGTCTTCGGCCGTTTGAAGGAATCCCTGGGCATCTTTGCGAGTGACGAAATCACCACCGAACCGGAATTGCTTCCACTTACGAATATGCTCGAAGGCACACGTTCGCTGATGATTTTACCCATTGGCGCAAGTGAAAATCTGCATGCTTTATTCGTCCAGAAAGACCAGACTCATCACTTTTCACCGGCAGAAATGGACCTGGCGCGCACCTTCTCCAACCAGGCGGGGATCGCACTGGAGAACGCGCAACTTTACCAGTCAACCGTGGCAACCGCTGAACGGCTGGCGACCCTCAACCAGGTCAGTTATGAAATCAGCGGTACGCTCAACCCAGAGGACACCTACAAGGCCATCCATGCCGCTGTCGAAAAGCTGATGCCTTTGGATGCCTTCGTCATCGCGTTGCTTGATGAAAAGACAAATGAGGTCGTCGGCGAGTATATTGTGGACTCCGGTGAAAGAATCACCGGTGTCCGCCTGCCCTATGGACAAGGTCTGAGCGGACAGGTGATCGCCTCAGGCGAACCGTTGATGACCTCTGATTCTGCAGATGCGGACTCCAGAGGCGCTTATACCGTTGGCGAGAAGGGCACTCCCCACTCCATCGTGGCCGTGCCAATTTTCTTCGGGGGCAAACCCGGAGGCATGCTCTCTGCCCAGAGTTACAAATACAATGTTTTCACAAAGAACGACCTTCAGATTCTGAGCACGCTTGCCAACCAGGCAGGTGCCGCCATCCAAAACGGACGCCTGTTTGCTGAAACTCAGCGCATGGCTGAGACACTTGAACTGCGCGTCAATGAACGCACCGCGGAATTGCAGCGCGAGCAGCGCAACACTGAAACCCTGCTTCGCATTCTCACTGAAGTGTCCGCGAGCCTTGATCTCGATCGCGCCCTCAGCCGCACACTGGCGCTGCTCAATGAAGCCATCGGCGCGGAGCAGGGCACGATCATGCTGCTGAATGTCGAAGACAACACGCTGCAATTCAAGGCGGGCTATGGTTATGCTTCTGGAGAGAGCCCGACAGGCGCCCCAACCAGCGGTTCCAAGCCGTTCACCTTGAAGGTGGGAGAAGGTCTCGCAGGCTGGGTGGTCAAGAATCGGCAGCCCACGCTTGTCGAGGACTTGTTAAAGGATTCTCGCTGGGTTGTGTCCAAGCAATCATCGAGCCAGCACCGCAGCGCCATCGTCGCCCCGTTGATCGTCGGCGAAGTGGTCAGCGGCGCCATCATGGTCTTCCACCGCCAGGTTGGATACTTCACTGAAGACGCCCTGAGCATGGTGCAGGCCATCGGCTCGCAGGTGGCCATCTCGATCAACAACTCGCAGTTGTACGAATTGATCCGTGACCAGGCGGAACGTCTCGGGTCCATGCTGCGCTCGCAGCAGGTGGAAGCCAGCAAGCAGACCGCCATCCTGGAAGCCGTTGCCGACGGCGTGCTGGTGACCGATTCGAAAAACCAGATCAACTTTGTGAACAACTCGGCGGAACGCATCCTTAACATCGTATCGGATAAGGCGATGGGCGAACCGCTCGAGATGTTCTCGGGACTGTTTGGAAAGGCTACCCAAACCTGGACCCAGACCATTCACACCTGGTCTGAAAACCCGGGTGATCATCATCAGGAGGACACCTACGCGGAACAGATCACGCTCGAGGACGGACGCGTTCTTCTGGTTCACCTGGCGCCTGTTATTTGGAAGAAGGAATTCCTGGGAACCGTGTCCATCTTCCGGGATATCACCCATGAAGTGGAAGTGGACAGGCTGAAATCCGAATTCGTGGCGACGGTCAGCCATGAGCTCCGCACACCTATGACCTCCATCAGGGGTTATACGGATATCCTGCTGATGGGCGCAGCCGGAGCGCTCAACGACAACCAGAAGCACTTCTTGGATATCGTCAAGACCAACACCGAACGGCTCAACACGCTGGTCAACGACCTGCTCGACATATCCCGCATCGAGGCCGGGCGCGTCACCCTCTCTCTCCAGGCTCTGGACATGCGTGAGATCGCCAACGATGTGCTTGCAGATGTCCTGCGCCGGTCGCAGGAGGAAAACAAGCCGATGAAAGTCAAGGTGGAGGCGCCCAAGAAACTGCCGCGCGCGCTTGGCGACATGGAACGCGTCCGCCAGATCCTCGGCAACCTGGTGGAAAATGCCTATCACTACAGCGATGCAGACGGGCAGATCGTCGTCCACATGGATCAGAAAAACGGAAGTGTTTTCATCGATGTAAAGGATGAGGGCATCGGCATTCCTGCCGAAGCCCAGGAGCGTGTATTTGACCGCTTCTACCGCGGAGAAGATGCGTTGGTGCTGGCGACCCCCGGCACAGGATTGGGATTGTCCATCGTTAAACAACTGGTAGAAATGCACAATGGCAAGATATGGCTGAAGAGCACCGGTGTACCTGGTCAGGGCAGTACATTCTCCTTTACCCTGCCGGTGTACCAGTCAGAGGAGTAATGTTATGGCAAAAATTGTGATCGCTGAAGATGAACCTGATATCCGGGATTTGATTACGTTTACCTTGCGCTTTGCAGGGTATGAAGTCATCGCCGGCAGTAACGGGGAGGAAGGATACGAGTTGACCAAGCGGGAAAAACCCGACCTGGTGATGATGGATGTCCGCATGCCCAAACTTACCGGTTATGAAGCGTGCAAGCGGATCAAGGCGGACCCGGAGCTGGCGCATATCCCTGTCATCTTTCTTTCAGCCAAAGGGCAGGAATCTGAAATCTCCAGCGGTCTCGAAGCCGGCGCGGAGGAATATCTGCTGAAACCTTTTGCGCCGGACCAGCTTACCGAGCAGATCCGCTCAGTTCTGGCCAAATATGGAAAATCCTGATTCCTAGCATCCTATGAGCGCAATCCTTCTCAACGGTGGCATTATTCATTACGAGGTGATCGGACGAGGCCGTCCCATCATCTTTATCCACGGTTGGGTGGGGTCATGGCGCTATTGGATTCCCGCACTGCAGAATTCATCCGTGAGCTTCCGCTCTTATGCCGTGGACCTGTGGGGCTTCGGCGATTCAGCCCGGGACATAGGAAATTATGACCTCGATAAACAGATCGAATTGATCGACCGCTTCCTGCTGGAAATGGGTATCGGCAAGGTAGCCCTGGTGGGCCACGGACTGGGCGCCTTGATCAGCATTCTGTTCACTGCCCGTGCCCCACAAATTGTTGACCGGGTCATGGCCATCTCCTGCCCGATGGAATTCAATGCCGTCAGCACCCGGCTGCGCACCGGCGACCCGGCTGATCTGTCGGATTGGCTGCTGGCGAAATCCCCTGAGCATGATCCGGCGCGGGAAGATGCACTAAAATCCGATTCGCTCGCCATTGTGTCATCCTTCAGCAGCCCGGACTTGATGAACGTCACCAACCGCTTGTTTGGCGGCACAACGCCCACCCTGCTGGTCTATGGCCAAAATGACCCAGCCATAACCGTTCCCACGCTGGACCCGCTGACCATGCCGGAATACGCTCATAGCATTGTGCTGGAAGGCGCAGGGCATTTCCCCATGCTCGACGATTCAGCTCGCTTCAACCGTCTTCTGACCGACTGGACGTCACTGGAATCGGGCGAAAGCCCCCGGGATTTGCAGTTGAAGGAAGAATGGCGGCGGCGCGTAAGATGATTTGGCAGCCTTGCGAGGGATAAGGACCTACGCAAGGCTTTTTGGTCGTGTTATACTGAAATCACAAAACAACGGGGAGCCTGTTAAGTCAGGCTGAGAGGAAGGCACGACCTTCGACCCGCATTACCTGATCCGGATCATGCCGGCGGAGGGATACCTTATCACGATCCACCATCCCCCACCGGGGGATGGTTTTTTATGTCACGTGCTGTCATCTTTGCCAATGGGATTCTTCCCGACCCGGCTGCCGCTCGAAGGCTGCTTCAAAGCGGGGATTTGATCGTCGCTGCCGATGGAGGATACCATAACGCCTCATCTGCCGGCGTGACGCCCCACATCGTCATCGGGGATATGGATTCCGTCTCCCCCTCCGAGCTCGAGGAGGTGGAGAGAGCCGGGGGGCTAATCCTCCGCTTCCAAAAGGAGAAAGACGAGACAGACCTTGAGTTGGCGATTCAATACGTATTGGAGAAACAAACCACAGAGGTCATCGTGATCGGCGCCCTGGGAGGCAGGCTGGACCAGCTGCTCGGCAACCTATCCCTTCTCACGGGCGTCCCTGCCGGCGTGGATATCCGGCTGGACGATGGGAAGGAGGAGGTTATGGTTGCGGACCACTCGATCAGCGTCATTGGCAAACCCGGGGATATGATTTCGTTGATTCCATGGGGGGAGGCGGTAACAGGCATCTTTACGGAAGGTTTGCGTTATCCGCTGCGCGGGGAAACGCTCTTTCCACATAAGTCCCGTGGAATAAGTAACGAAATGATGGACTTGAAGAGCCTCCATTAATTTTTCCGAAGGAAAGCTTATCGTCGTTCATACCCGGATGTGATCGAACGCATCTCATTCGAAAGGAAAATTTTCATGAAACGGTTTATCTATCTTATCGGTTTGTTGTCACTTCTCCTGTCCGCTTGTGCGCCGCAGGGTCCGCAGACTTTGACAGTGCTTACCCACGATTCTTTTTCTGTGAGCGAAGATCTCATTCGTCAGTTCGAGAGTGACACCAATGTCAAAATCTCATTTGTCAAAGGCGGGGATGCGGGTTCGGTGCTCAATCAAAGCCATCCTGACAAAAGATGCCCCGCTGGCGGATGTTTTGTATGGCGTGGATAACACGTTCCTATCCCGCGCACTTAACTCTGGAATTTTCTCCACCTATGAATCTCCAGCTTTGAAGGGTATCCCTTCCGGATACAAACTCGATTCTGAGAACAGGGCGTTACCGATGGACTATGGCGATGTCTGCATCAACTATGACAAATCCTATTTCGCGGCCAACCACCTGCCTCTTCCGCAAAATCTTGCCGACCTGACCAAACCGGAATACAAAGGTTTGCTGGCGGTCGAGGACCCTTCCACGTCCTCCCCGGGGCTCGCGTTTCTGCTGGCGACCATCGCTTCCTACGGTGATGGCTATCAGGATTACTGGCAACAGCTCAAGGATAACGGTGTGGTCGTCGTGGATTCCTGGGAGACGGCATATTACACAAACTTCAGCGCCTCCTCAGGCCGCGGACCTCAGCCCATGGTCGTTTCCTACGGCTCAAGCCCGGTGGCGGAGGTGGTCTACGCCGACCCGCCTGTCGATGAATCCCCCACCGCATCGCTGGTGGCTGACGGGATGTGCTTCCGGCAGATCGAGTTTGCCGGCATCCTGGAGGGCACAAAAAACCGGGTTCTTGCTGAGAAGTTCCTAGATTTCATGCTGGGCAAATCTTTTCAGGAAGACATGCCCTTGCAGATGTTCGTCTTCCCTGTGAATCCTGAAGCGGCCTTGCCGGAAGTTTTCTTCAATAATTCGCAGATACCTGCCAATCCTGCCTCCATCGACCCGGATGAGATTGCCCTCCACCGGGATGAATGGATTCAAGGTTGGAACGATGTAATGAACCCTTAATTTCTGCAGCCTCATGACTCGCCGATTCCTTTACTGGACAGCTCCTTCGCTGTTTCTTCTCCTGTTCTTTTTTTACCCACTGGCAAGGGTTCTGTGGCTTTCATTTGCATCAGAGTATGACACGCTGTCTGCGCTGGCCGCACTGCCGCAATTTCTAAACACAATTCTCTTCACGTTTTATCAGGCAGGCCTATCCACACTGCTGACGCTTCTGGTTGGGCTGCCGATTGCTTATCTTTTTTCCCATTTCGATTTTCGCGGTAAACCATTTCTTCGCACAATCACAGCGGTTCCTTTCATGCTCCCCACAGTGGTGGTTGCTGCCGGTTTCACTGCCCTGCTCGGTCCGCGCGGGTGGGTCAACCTGGCCTTGATGGATGTTTTCAATCTCACAGCCCCGCCGATTTCTTTTATTGGCTACATTGACGGCCATCCTGGTCGCCCATGTTTTTTACAATACGACCATCGTGATCCGGCTGGTGGGAAACAGCTGGGCGCAACTCGATCCCCGGCTGGCTCATGCGGCCCGGGTTCTGGGTGCCAACTCGACCTCGGTTCTGAGCAAAATCACTCTCCCGCTTCTTCGCCCGTCTCTGATGGCCGCCATCCTGCTGGTGTTCCTGTTCGACTTCACCTCGTTCGGCGTGGTCCTGCTGCTTGGCGGAGGGCAATTTCGGACCCTCGAAGTGGAAATCTTTATTCAGGCGACACGCTTCCTCAACCTCCCAGCGGCAGCCTTGCTTTCCATGATCCAGCTGCTGTTCACACTTTTTTTCTCAATCATTTACAGCCGGGTGGTGACAAAAGCCATCGTGCCCATCAATCCTCGCGCTGCAATCTCTTAACATCAGGCAAGCAAGGTCCCTGCGCGAGAAGTTTTTTGTTATGGCCGCCACCGTTTTCATCATCATCCTGTTTGCCCTGCCGATGGCTGCCCTGCCGGCACGCTCCATTGTCCGCCTGGAACCAGACCGGGGCGAACGCGGGGAGTTCCAACCCAGCCTGACCTTGAACAACTATCGTGAGTTGAGCGTCAACCGGATGGGATCGTTGTTTTACGTCCCGCCCTTCGAAGCTGTGCGGAATTCTCTCATCTTTGCCGTCATCACGCTCACCCTGTCCCTGCTGCTGGGATTCCCGGCCGCATCCGCTCTTGCACGCCCATCGCGGCTGGAGAAGTTGATCGATCCCTTTCTAATGCTTCCCTTGGGCGCTTCGGCAGTCACCCTGGGGCTGGGATACATTCTCGCCTTCAACCATTGGCTGTACTCCCCCATTCTTGTTCCCTTGGCACACACCGCCCTTGCGTTGCCCTTTGTGATCAGGAGCCTTCAACCGGCATTGACATCCATCCCCCACCGGTTGAGGGAAGCTGCTTCGGTGCTGGGAGCGTCTCCACAACAGGTCTGGCGGTCGGTGGACCTGCCCATTGTCGCCCGCGCACTGACCGCAGCGGGAATCTTTGCCTTCACCGTGTCGCTGGGTGAGTTTGGGGCGACCTCCATGCTGGTGCGCCCTGAATATCCCACCATGACCACGGCCATCGCCCGATTCCTTTCACAGCCGGGAGGGCTGAATTACGGACAGGCCATGGCCATGGCCACCCTTCTCCTGGTCGTGACCACCACCGCCATCCTGGTGATCGAGCGGATTCGACTGCCTGGTTCAGGCGAATTTTGATCAGCCAAAAAGGAAAAAAAATGCTTGAACTGGAAAACATCCACAAGACCTACGAAGGGCAACCGCTTTTACAAGGGATCGCGTTCACTGTCGCGCAGGATGAGACGGTCTGCCTGCTTGGTTCCTCAGGCAGCGGGAAATCCACGCTTCTGCGAATCATTACCGGCCTGGAGGAGGCCGACCGGGGCAGGGTTCTTTGGGATGGGAATGATATCGCCGGTACACCCGTTCACCAGCGCCGGTTCGGGCTGATGTTCCAGGATTATGCGCTGTTTCCTCACAAATCCGTCCGGGAAAATGTCGCTTTTGGTCTCGAAATGCAGCGAATTCCGCCGAGGGAGATCGAATCACGCGTCGCATCGGCACTGGTCCAGGTTAACTTGAGTGGATTTGAATCCCGGCGCGTCACCGACCTCTCGGGTGGAGAGCAGCAGCGGGTAGCTCTTGCGCGCGCACTCGCACCTGAACCTCACCTGTTGATGTTTGATGAACCCCTGGGCGCACTCGACCGGTCCCTTCGGGAGCATCTCATTTCTGAGCTCAGGGGAATTCTGCACCGAAGCCGCGTCCCGTCCATTTATGTCACGCACGATCAGGAGGAGGCGTTTTCCATCGCAGATAAAGTCCTGCTATTGCATGAGGGCAGGATCGTTCAAAGCGGACCACCCAATGAGGTGTATAGCCAGCCGGCCAATGGATGGGTGGCGGAATTCTTAGGATTGGGGAATCTCTTAGCGGGGCGGGTTAACCACCTCGGAACAGGACGAACCGTCCACACCGATGCAGGCGACTTTAACCTGGAATGTTCTCACGACCATCAGGACGGCGACCGGGTACAGGTGTTGATTCGTCCGGCAGGAGCCAGCGTGGGAGGAGAAGCAGGCCGGGAGTCGGTTTCGGGTATCGTTTCCGATGTCTTGTTCCATCAGAGCGGATTTAAGACCACGCTGGAGAATGGATTGTTTTTCTTCCTGCCGGCTGCATTGAAAATCGGGGATGAGGTCAGGATTCGCACGGGGAGTGTGGAATGTCTGGGATAACAGTCATCAAGCGGAATATCGCCGGTCAGGAAACCTGGCGGTATAGCGGGCATGTGCTAAAGCGGACAAATAATGCTGTGATTCTCGAGGCATTGTTTAATATGGATGATACGTCATTCATGGGCATTGTGCTCAAGCGAGGGGACCGCTTTGTTGAACTTTATTACTTCGACCATTGGTACAACATTTTCCAAATTCATGATCGGGATGATGATACGCTGAAGGGGTGGTATTGCAATATCAGCCAGCCAGCCGTTTTTGAATCTGAGGACCGCCTGTCGTTTATTGACCTGGCGCTTGACCTGTGGGTTTCTCCTTCTGGAACCCAGACTGTACTTGACGAAGATGAATTTGCAGCGTTGTCGCTTGACGAGGCCACAAAGCTGAAAGCGCTGAGCGCCCTGGATGAGCTCAAGGCCATTTTTTCCAGTCCCAAGGCGTTTTCGATCACCCTTGAGACCATATAATTGATTACCCTGAAAAAACATCAACCTCCAGGTGTTCCTGGAGGTTGATGTTTTGAGCGCCAGAGTGCGCTCTGTCTTGCCCGTTTTTATGCGGGACTTGTAAATCAATATTCAGTTGTAAAGGGCATATCCCCTTGATTTCAAATGGAGCCGTCTTGTGGAGCTTAAATCAGTATAGCAACTCTCAAGTTCAAGTACAACCAACTAATACCCCACGGAATCCTTAAATGACTCGTCTCAGGGACAGCCTAAATTCTTGCACTAAAGAGCCGAAGCCAATGAAGGCAAAATGGACGCCCAGATTTAACAATTGGTCGCCGTTGAACCACGCAAATCCAGCAAATGCGGACAGGCACACACAACAGCAACATAATACCAGAACGACAACAATAACGATAAGCCAGATATTGGTATTTTTCTTCTCTTCCGGGGGAGTCAGCGGAACATCAGGTGGAGCTTCATTGCTAATGATCGTCTCGTTCATGTTTACCTCTGCCTTCTTTGAGTTGGGGTGGAATGTGTTAGGTGCCTGCAATCGTTGTCGCCAGTCAGGGTGAAAAGTGGATCAATTGTTGTAGTACGCCTTTATGATATCAAATTTTGGCGTTTTTGACTTATCTCTGAAATATTCTCCCGAAATCAAAAACCACCGAACAGTCCACTCAAAAAGGAGAATCCAAATCGGATGAACCAGAGTGAAAGTAACCCCATGCAAAGGCAGCAGCAACAAAAAACAGCCACCAGTGCAGTGACGATTGCCCAAACGGGACTTCGATTTTTATTCGAGGGTTCAGAACCAGGGGTCAGGATGTCATCGTTCGAGGGTGTGAAGGTGGACATTTTACAATTCCTTTCTTCAGGCTGGGTTATGAGACCTGGATCGCTGCCTGCGCCACATTACAATAAGCACAGCGAACAGGGCGATGATGAAGACCATCAGGATGGGGATCAGTATCGATAGGAACGAGATGATCGTGGCCGTGATGTCTTCAAGGATGCTTACAGGCGTGTTCCCGGCTCCTGCAGTGGTCGCCGTCACCGCCGGGCGGACGATAGCCGATTTCACAGTGTGGACACCGCCAGCGACCAGCAACCCACAGGTCAGCGCAAGAACAGGGTGAATATCAGTGACCACACCGGCCGTGGCCGCAAAAGCGATCGCACCCGCAACCGGTCTGAAGAAGGTCTGGATCAAGTCATTGACATGGTTGATGGCGGGGACCTTGTCTGCCAGGAACTCGATGATGATCAGCACCCCGAGAATGATCAACGCCCAGGGATCTGCGAGGGTGTCGTAGGGGGCGGTGAGCGTGATCACGTCGGTGTAATGTGCGAGCGAGCCGATAATGAAAAGTGGGATGTAGGCATTCAAGCCCGCGCTGAACGATAAACCAAAAGCGGTAAATATTGAAAGCAGTGCCATTTTTTCTCCTTTACTGAATTCTATCCAAGGGGAAATCCTCCCCACGTTCCAGTGATGGCATACCGCAAAACATCAAAGAGCACAATTTGCAGCATGGCGATGGTAAAACCTGCCGTCAATGGAAGCCATGCCTGCGACAGGCGTTCGTAGGAATTATCCTTGCGGATCACCATCACTGCAAACAATCCATACACAATCGTGAGCAGTAGCGGGACAGCCAGGGCGCTGAGAATTGCCAGCGGGTAAAGCACAATATCCGATTCTGTCAGGACAGCCAGATCCATGATAAGGGCAAGAAGGATTAACGCTCCAAAAGCGCGCCAGCTGCCAAAAGCAGGGCGGTTGTCCAATTTCGTCCAGATCGTCTGGTTGAAGGCGGGAAATAAGACCACCGCGATAACCAGTCCCATCCCCGTACCGGTCAACAAGCGCAGGGTGTTATTGGGTTCATAAAGGGTGGGAATACTGGAAAAGAAGGAGGTGCCCAACCCCTGCATCAATGTCAAGTAAGAGTTGATCCCATCCAGGGCAAATGCAAACACCATCAACCCGAGCGGAATGAACATCCCCTTTGACGGCATGCCGGCACGTTTCGGGAAGGCGAGGGCCAAGAATCCCAATCCAAGCAGGGCGCCAAGGAACATGCCCGAGCACCTGGCACAAAGGGGCAGCTGCCGGGTCCCGATGTGGAACGAACGCGCATCGATTCGATGGCAGACGGCATAACCAAGCGCATCCGCTTTCCCCAGCAATCCGGGCGGGGTAACCATTAAAAATCCCAACAACACCAGCACGGCAGCCAGAGGGACCAGCCCTTTTGTCGCGCGGATGGCATTGGTTCGTGCAAGGCTCTGATTCATGGGTTTCATTATACAACGACTTGCATGGTGGTTTCCTTAATATTAAATCTGCCGGTTGGGTTTGTGCCCTGCCCTTTCGACGGACATCAGGAACTTTCGGTGGCTTTCGGGCGTCATTTTTCCAGTCAAAAAATTGCGGTATGATTGGATTTCAGGAGCTCAATTATGACCAAATCACTCTGGATAATTTTGTTATTTGCTCTCTTGCTATCTGCATGCGGACCGAATGGTCTTCTTGCACAATCGACGGACACACCTTCTGCGACACCTTTTCCATCCTCGACTCCTTTCCCGACCGAAACCGCCACTCCGGCTGCGACCGAGACCCCCACCCCGACCGCCACCCCGGACTATCCTGCGGAGGGATACGGTCCCAGTGGATTCCCAACGACTGTCAACCCGCTTACAGGATTGGAGGTCGCTGACCCTGCTTTGCTGGAGCGTCGTCCGTTGGCTATCAAGGTACCCAACCTGCCCCGTTCCGTGCGCCCGCAGTGGGGGCTTTCGCTGGCAGATATTGTCTATGAATACTATACGGAAGAAGGCAGCACACGTTTCATCGCACTTTTCCTGGGAAACAACGCTGAGATCGTCGGTCCCATCCGATCCGCTCGTTTTTTTGACGGAAATATCATCCGAATGTATAAAGCCATCATGGCTTTCGGCAGCGGGGACCAGCGCGTCCGCAACCGCTTGTACAGCGCAGAATATGCCAATCGCCTCGTTTCAGAGTACCCCGCCAAATGCCCGCCGATGTGCCGCTATGAGCCTGCCGGCGTCGATTATCTGATCACAAATACCGCTGAATTGACTGCTTTCGCCAAAAAGCAGGGATTCGACAACGGACGCCAGAACCTCGACGGCATGAGTTTCAACTACATCATCCCTGCCGGAGGGCAGCCCGCTGAGCACGTTTACACCCGGTTCTCAAGCGGAGTCTACAACCGCTGGGACTACGATCCCGCGACCGGAAAATTCCTGCGGAATTCGGAAACAGCCAACAGCACCAATGGTCCTCAGGATGAAGCCTACGCGCCTCTGACCGACCGTCTGACCGAACAGCCCATCACCGCGGATAACGTGGCAGTGATCCTGGTCCCGCACGAATATTATTCCGTGGTCCCTGAAATGGTGGATATGCAATTCACCGGCACAGGGACAGGTTATGCCTTCCGCGATGGTCAGGCATATAAAGTGACCTGGAGCCGGCCGACGGCAAAATCGGTTTTGTCGTTGATCGGGGAGGACGGAAAGCCTTTCCCGTTCAAGCCCGGCAACACCTGGGTCGAAGTGATGGGGATTTACTCCAAGATGGAACAACAGGAAAGCGACTGGCGTTTTACCTTTACCATCCCATAATCCAAACCACAGGCGGGGCATACCCGCCTTTTTATTTACGGGCGTCTGCTCTAAGTCGCGAATAGAGTCTATAATTTATCAAAGTCTACCGCGAAAGGAATTTGCCATGCCTGACTTGAAACGAATTGCTGTACTGACCGGAGGAGGCGATGCCCCGGGATTGAATGCCGTTATCCGCGCAGTGGTCAAGACTGCGATCAACGAATACGGCTGCGAGGTGCTGGGAGTTAAAAACGGCTACGACGGGTTCCTCGAACCGGGCGGCGTGGTTACCCTTGGTCATGATGAAGTCCGCGGAATTCTGCCTCGCGGAGGCACCATTCTCGGAACAGCCAACCGCGGCAACCCTTTCGCACGAAAGGTCGTTCGGGACGGCAAGGAAGTCGTTATTGATGTATCAGACCAGATCATCCAGAATATAAAACTTTTCGGGCTGGATGCCCTGATCGTTATCGGCGGGGACGGAACTCTGCACACCGCGCAGGAGATGTTCGAGAAGGGGGTCCATGTGGTGGGTGTTCCAAAGACGATTGACAACGACGTCGGCGGTACGGAATCCACGTTTGGTTTTGACACAGCCCTGGGGATCGCGATGGAAGCCATTGACCGGCTTCACACCACTGCCGAAGCGCATCACCGGGCGATGGTGCTCGAGCTGATGGGCCGCGACGCCGGCTTCATCGCCTTGCATTCCGGTATCGCGGGCGGAGCGGACGTGATTCTGATTCCTGAAATCCCCTTCAAGTATGAAGCGATTGCCCGGAAAATTCAGGAGCGTAAGGCGCGTGGTAGTCTCTTCAGCATTCTGGCTGTGTCTGAAGGCGCGCATCCCGCTGACGGCGAACAGGTATTTTCACGCGAGGGAGACCAGGTTTATGTGCCGAGGCTGGGTGGAATTGGGCAGAAAGTAGCCGAGTATGTCGAAAAGGTCACCGGTACCGAGACGCGTGTCACTGTGCTGGGACATCTCCAGCGTGGAGGGTCGCCGACCGCCTTTGACCGGCTGCTGGGGTCGCGCTACGGTTCACAAGCCGTGCGGGCTGCTGCGGAGGGTAAGTTCGGAACTATGGTTGCCTTGCGGTCGGGCAACGTCGTGGAGGTTCCTCTGAAAGAGGCGCTCGCCGTCCCGAAACGGGTGGATCTGAAAGGAGATACCATTCAAACCGCCCGTGCTTTGGGAATATCCTTTGGGGATGGGTAAAGCCCGGGATTGGCTTGTTGGTTAATGGAAATTAAACCAGAATGCCGTCCGAAGGGACGGCATCCAAGGCGCGCTGTGGCTTCCTTTATAGATCGAGGAGGGATGCCACAGCGCTTCGTTCAAAACTCATATTGTCCATGTGGCACATCACCTCCTCCTTTCTAAAGAATGGCGGAGGATAAAGCGGAATTATCCGCATTGTTGCTGAAAGTATTACACAAAGGAATTCGGATGTCAATAGGTGGAATTACGGTCTGACAGGCGAAAAAACTTCAATCAGATTAATCCCAAGCTGAATTCGCTAAAATACAGCGCCGACGGGAATAAAATGACAAGAGGAATGGATATGACAACCCCTGTAACGAAAAGGGCAATGGTTATCCAGGATAATCGAAGACCCAGCCAACCCAGGTATGATTCGGTGACTGGTCCTGCAAAAAAGCAGAAGTTCGCGAGAATCGCACCCGCGAGCCAAACAAAAAGAGGGAACGGTTGTAGAAACTGGCTCCCCATCGCCAAGCCATGCGTAAGGAGCAGGATCCCGGCGAGAATGATGTTATATAGGATGCGGAGTTTTTCCCATTTAGAAAAAATCGGTTTTAATGAAGCAGAAAGACTTGCGAGCATTCCAGCCTCCAAAAGGGTGATTGAAGTGATTCTAGTCCCCGATGACTATCGAATGCTGTCTGATACTTTTTGATAGCTCCAGCAAGTCTATTGCGCCTATGCTTGGCTGAAATGACGCAGGAGGTCAAAATGATCAAAAAAACCAACCGATTCTGGATAGCCGTCCTGTTGCTGGGATGGGCCTTTGATTTTTTATTCTGGGGGCACACACCCGGGGTTAATTTCGCGATCTTTGTGCTCGTGCTGCTCACGACAGGGATTATCCTGCTTTCCTCGGAAGGATTACGACCTGCCGCCTGGACGCTTGCACTTCTGGCACCCATACTATTCTTTGCCGTGATGTTTTTCTCTCGCACGGAGCCGCTTAGCGTTTTTCTAAGCGTGGTCATGACTCTGCTGCTAATGGCTGTGTTCGCGGTGACCTACCTTGGCGGGCGCTGGATCCTTTATGCCCTGGCGGATTACGTGGTGCGCGCCTTTCAACTGATCGGGAGCGTGATTATTGCAGGAGCAGCCTTCGCCTTTAGCAAACCCTCCGAGGAAACGAGTTCAGAAACAGCAGCCAAGGAGACCGGGAAAAAGACCACCTCCCGTTATGTCTGGCCGGTGGTGAGAGGCATCCTTATTGCCATCCCTATCATTGCAGTATTTTCAGCCCTACTTTCCTCCGCCGATGTTGTGTTCGGCCAGCGCATCAGCGACATCGTCGAGTTGTTCAGCCTGGAAAAGCTGCCGGAATACATCCTGCGAGGAGTGTATATTCTTATCCTGGCCTATCTACTGGCCGGAATATTTCTCCATGCCGCCCAGAAAAGCCGCGACGAGAAACTCTACGGCCTTGAAAAACCGCTCATCCCGCAATTCCTGGGGTTCACCGAATCGGTCATCATCCTGGGCAGCGTAGTCGCCTTATTCACATTCTTTGTGGTCATTCAATTCCAGTATTTTTTTGGCGGGGAGACAAATATCACCGTTGAAGGCTATACCTACGCAGAATATGCCCGGCGTGGATTCGGCGAATTGGTCCTTGTCGCCTTTTTCAGCCTGCTGCTGTTCCAGGGGTTGAGCACGATCGTCAAACGCGAAACATCCACTCAGCGCAAAGTTTTCGCAGGTTTAGGTGTGGGTCTGGTGGCATTGGTCTTCATCATGCTGCTCTCCGCCTACTACCGTCTCACCCTCTATGAAGAGGCCTACGGCTTCTCCCGCCTGCGCACTTATACCCATGTCTTCATGATCTGGCTGGCACTCCTGCTCCTGGCGGTGGTCGTGCTGGACCTGCTCCAACGCCAGCGGACGTTTGCCTTTGCGGCCATGTTGACGTTAATCGGCTTTTCAGCATCGCTGATTCTGCTCAACGTGGACGCCTTTATCGCCAACCACAATGTCCAGCGCGCGGTGGAAGGGAATGAGTTGGATGTGTCCTACCTGGCTTCGCTCTCACCGGATGCTGTCCCCGCCCTCGTCAATTGGTATAACGATCCCGGGCTGAGTCCTGGCCTTCAGGATGAAGTTGGAGCCTCGCTGGCTTGCATCAACGCCGATCCCACCCAACGCGATACCGACTGGCGTTCGTTCAATTACTCCGTCTGGAAGGCGGATGAAGCTCTCGCTACGATCAATCTATCAGATTACAAAATTGATGACGATGAATGGCCTAGCAAAGTCGTCACGCCAATGAATAAAGAATATGACTGCTACACCTATGTAGATTGACCTGGTCCGTCTTGACAGGAAATCGGCTGAACAGGATCTGTTCAGCCGATTTCCAATTATTCTTTCTCGCGAATCCCATACCCGATGTAATTCATGGTCGTATCAGAAGACAACCGCAACCGGGTGCGTATCCCGTATTCGCGATAAGGTGAGAGATCCCCATTTCAACTTCAAGATGTAACCAGAATTGATGAATGGGATTCACAACCGAAGACATTCCTCGGATTTCATGGTTACCAATTCCCTGCTATTTCATGCGTTCTACGAGTTCTTCGGGTTTTATGAACATGGACCAATCGTGGGTGTCGGGTGGGAAAAAGCGGGTCAGAGGAAATTCCTGGGCAACAAAGATCACCCCCAGCCAGGTCATGAATGTTCGATTGATGGTATCGTACAAAAAAATTCCGCCAGGCTTGAGCACGCGTGCAATTTCGGACAATGTTCGATCGAGGTCCTGCACATGCTCCAGGACATCGCAGCAGGTTACCAGATCAAACGAGCCATCCGGGAAGGGTAAGGATTCTGCCTGTGCCATCCGGTAATCAATGGAGAGCCCACCTTGCTTCGCATGCGATTGCGCCGCAGCAATGGAAGCCGGGGCAGGGTCCACCCCCGAGACATTGAAACCAAGACGGGCTAATTCTTCTGACAGATAGCCTCCGCCACAACCCACGTCGAGTGCACGAAGACCTTTTGGCATAATACCCAACTTCGATAGAACAATATTCAGGTAGTCCAACCGAACGGGATTGACCGCGATTCGCAAAATGGAGAGGAAACTCTCTTCATCCCACCAGGTGTGGGCGTCACGCTGATAAAGGTCATTGTCGACGGGCATGGGCGGATTATAAGAGATAAGTCCTTGACAAGGAGTGTCATAGTGCCTACAATGTAATTACCTGACGTAATTACACTGTATCCACGATGGATAAATTTTCCCGCATCATCAAATCCAAGATCGTGCGCATCGGCAACTCACAAGGTGTGCGCATCCCCCATTTCCTTTTGCAGCAGCTTCACCTGGCGAATGAGGTCGAGATGTCGATTCAGGACGACCAACTGGTCATTCGCGCGGCCCGAAAACCTCGTCAGGATTGGGAAGCCCGGTTTGCCCGCACCCTCCCGGCAGATGAGATCTCTTTTGAAGATGACGATCTGCCCCACCTCACCGACTGGGATGGCACCGAATGGACCTGGTGAAACGATTCAATGTCTATCTGGTCAATCTGGATCCGGTGGTGAACGGAAAACCCCGCACCAGCCGCCCCTGCGTGGTGGTTTCTCCCGATGAGATGAACCGGTACCTAAATACAGTCATTGTGGCGCCCCTGACCAGTCGAAAGCAGGACCTCCCCACGCGTGTCCCCATCCACTTTAAACTCAAGCCGGGACAAATTGCCCTCGAGCAGATCCGCGTGCTGGATAAATCGCGTCTGATCAAACCTCTTGGAAAACTGGGAGACAATACGCGTGATGAAGTGGTCCGGATTCTAGGCGAGATGTTTTCAGGGGGTTAATTCATTTTGAGAACCAAAAAATTCTTTAGAGTTGAGTGTTGATGACGACGATATTCTTCGCGACCGATGTGCACGGCTCGGATGTTTGCTGGAAAAAATTTATTAATGCCGGGAAGTTCTACGGTGCCGATGTTTTGATTTTGGGCGGCGACATGACCGGCAAGGCCATTGTTCCCATCATTGAGCAGGGTGGCGGTAAATTCCGTGCCGTGCTGCTCGAGCAGGAATTTCTGCTTGATGGAGAGGATGAAGCCGAAGAAATGATCAAGAAGATCAAGAGCCGAGGGTACTATCCCTACCGTCTTTCACCTGATGAACTTGCCGAATTGAATCAATCACCGGAAAGGGTCCACGATTTGTTCCTTCAGGAGGCATTGAAAACGGCGGAGCAGTGGATGGACTACGCCAGTGATAAGCTTGAGGGAACTGGCCTGCGGGTGTACGCCGCCCCCGGCAACGACGATCAATTCGAAGTCGATGCGATCATCCGTAATTCAAAAGTAGTGACTCTGGTTGAAGGTCAGGTCATCGAACTGGACAAGCACCACGAGATGATCTCTTCCGGCTGGAGCAATCCCACACCCTGGCATACCTACCGCGAGGAAAACGAAGACCAGCTTGCGGCGCGATACGAGGCCATGACCGGGAAACTGAGACATCCCAAGAACGCCATCTTCAATATTCATGTCCCACCTTATGCATCGAATCTCGATGAAGCCGCCGAGCTGGATGAAAATTTACGGCCGAAATTCGCCGGCAATGCCCTGAAGCCAGTCGGGTCGACGGCACTGCGCGCAGCCATCGAAAAACACCAGCCGCTGCTCGGGCTGCACGGCCATATCCACGAGGGACGCGGGTCGTCACGCATCGGTCGTACCCTGTGCATCAACCCCGGCAGCATGTACGAACAGGGAACGCTGCTCGGTGCGCTCCTCAAACTCGGCAAGGATAAAATCGATAACTACGTGCTCACGCAGGGATAGACTGGATCGCCCTGCAGAAACCATTCGCCAAAGGAGATTAACCCATGTCAGACACCTCCCTTTTTATTCGAAAGGCAACCGGCCTGGTCCGTTCGTGGTCGGTCTTCGATGCCTTCGTCTATGCTTTCTTTTCGATCAATCTGGTGACACTGGGATTGTACATTTTCAGCCAGATGTACTACCTGCAGGGCGGACTGATTCCCGCGCTGATCGTGAGTGCGGTCTTCATCTTTTTTGAAGTCGTCGTATATGCGGCTTTGATTTCTGTCATGCCTCGCTCAGGTGGTGATTACATCTGGCAGAGCCGAATTCTCGGCGGTGCGGTTGGCTTCATCCTGGCAGTGACGGGCTGGTGGTTCATCCTGTGGTTGTGGGTTCCACTGTATGCAGATATGTTCCGGCATATTGTGCTGGTACCCTTGCTGGGTGTGCTCGGTGCCAAGGATACTGCACTTTGGTTTGCCGGCACACAGGATGGCGCTTTCACCTCATCGCTTATTACACTTGCCATCGTGAGTATTTTCATTGCCCTCGGTATGAAAACGTATGCGCGCATCCAGAAAGTCTCATTTTATGGTGGGATGCTCGGCCTGGCAATCGTCATCGTGATGCTGCTGACCGGTTCTCAAGAATCCTTCAAGACCGGACTTGAAGCGAATGCGACATCGATGTTTGGCGCCGCGCCTGGTGTTTATGATGCAACGGTCGCTCTGGGAACGAATGCCGGGGCTGCTCTTCCACTCATCGGCGGTGGTATCGGGGTAATCTTCCTCACAATCCCTTACCTTGTCTTCTTCAACTTATGGCCCAACTGGGGCGCGACGCTCTATGGGGAGGTGCGCGGCGCAACGGATTTCAAACGTAATATCACCGGCATGGGTTCCGCCCTCGGAGTGACCACCCTATTAGGTATCCTGCTTTTGTACGCCATCAGCAAGACCATTGGTTGGGAATTTTTCGTGCAGGCTGGTGGTGCCTGGTGGAACTATATCTGGGGATTTACAGCGGATGCACCCGCCCTGCCTGTATGGCCTTATCCTGCCCTGCTAACCGCATTCCTCACAACCAACCGGTTTCTGCAATTTCTAGTCATAGCCTTGATGAGCCTTTGGTGGTTTGGCTGGAGTGGTACAGTTTTCCTTTCATCCACCCGCGTCATCTTCGCAGCTGCATTTGACCGCCTGCTCCCTGAACGGGTTGCAAAAGTGAACGAACGCACTGGCACGCCGATCTATGCGCTTCTGTTGATGGTAGTTCCATCGATAGTCGTGGCTTACCTATTTGCATACAACATTGCCAATTTTCAGTCTCTCACGCTTTGCTCCACGTTGGTCATCGCGGTGACCTATCTGGGCACGACCATCGCGGCGATCATCCTGCCTTACAGGAAACCCGATCTTTATAAGGCCTCCCCGATTGCCAAATATAATGTGTTTGGCATTCCGCTTATTACCGTGGCGGGTGTGATCTTTGGCGGCTTCCTTATCTTCCTGCTCTATCAATGGATCTTCGATCCGAACGCGCTTTACGGCATTGGCTAAGCTCAATGATGCCGGTTACAAGAACGGTACGTCCATCATCTACATGCTTTCTAATTACGTCCTGGCTGCGGTGATCTATTTCGGTTTCAAATATTTCCGCAAGCGCAGCGGCATTGACATCGACAAGGTTCACAAGGAGATTCCGGTAGAATAATGCACATCCACATTCATCTTCACCAACTCCCACTCTCGCTGACCAGGCGGGTGAAAGCAGGAGCGCCATGGAAACCATGCCCGATATCGTGGACGAAGTCCAGCGGCTTATGGAGGCCTCCGACCAGAAGAACATGCATCTGAGGCTGATCGGAGGGCTCGCCATTCGCGTTCACAGTCCCTCCGCCACACACCGCACTCTGCGGCGCGATTATCCCGACATCGATTTCGTCGTCCCCAAACGTGTCAAGCGCAAGCTGGATGGTTTCTTCGCAGAACTGGGTTACGTCCCCGAGAAGAATTTCAATCTGCTGAATGGGGACCGGCGTCAAATCTTTTACGATGCCGGGAGTGGACGGCGCATCGATGTCTTTGTCGGTGACTTTGAGATGTGCCACAAGTTGCCTATGCGCAACCGATTAGATTCTCACCCCGTCACCATTCCCCTCGCCGAACTGTTCCTCTCCAAGACCCAGATTGTGGACCTGAATCGAAAAGACGCTCTGGACATCATCTCCCTCCTGCTGGACAACGAAGTCGGTTTCACTGATGACACCATCAACATGGACCGCATCGCCCGCCTGTGCCTAAAAGACTGGGGGCTCTACAAGACGCTCACGATCACCTTGAGCAAAGTGGAGAATGTGTTGGTCAACGAAAATCCAGGCTTGAGCGATGAGGATACACAGCGGGTGCTCGAACGGATCGATACGATACGCCGCATCCTCGACCGGGCGACCAAACCCTTGCTGTGGAAAGTCCGCGACAGGGTTGGGACCCGCGTACGCTGGTACACGGAAGTCGAGGAAGTAAATCGGTAACCAGGCACAACAAAGGAAAATCAAAGCGCCGACCTGTCGTGGTCGGCGCTTTGTTGCATACAGAAGCTGTTATTCTGTTGTGAAGGTCAGCGATTGAATGAGCGCATCCAGCGTGGCGGGAGCAGGGGTGAAATCAGTTCCGGTGAGTGCATTGAGTTGTTGGATTTTTGATTTCAGGTAAGCTTGGAAATCCTGCGTGGCGCTGCTCTGGTCTTCAGCCGAAGCCGTTTCAGACAGGGCATTGGCGGTGATCGGGTAGAAGAACGCGATCAGGTAATTGCCATCATTGCTCAAACCCAGGTAAACATAATACAGATTGCTGTTCGAGATGGCAGCAGGATCCTGCGAAAATCGGCCGATAAAGCGGACTCCCTGCGCCACTCCACTCGGAAGGTAGATCCCCTGAACGGCAATGTCGTTGGCGCCGACCGCACGTTCAAATGGCAGGACCGGCAAGCCCCATTGAGGAAGCTCTTGCGGCTTTTCAACCAGCAACGATTCCAGCTTGGCCAGTGTCCCGGTCACGCTCGGGTCGCCATTGACCTCCCACAGCTTTTGGTAATCTGCTATGGGGATGATGTAGACGATCGCGCCTTGTGGAGCGCCATCGCCAAAGGTGATCTCGATATGGTCAGGCAGCCCCACCGGGCTGGGCGACTGCGTGTTGTCGTAGCCGGCTGCAGAGATGGCCACAGCCTGGAAAGCAGCAGACAACCCCTGGGTATTCAGTTGCACCGATGAAGGGACGATCTTTCCTCCGGCAGGTACGGCCATTAACGCTTCAGGTGCGGCACTGGACTGGAAGACGATTTTTGCAGCCCCATCGTTCACCACCAGCACCAGCTTGTCTCCTTCCATGCCGACGCCGGTCACCTGCCCGAGCAGATTGAGGAAATTACTGGATAATGATTCAGGGCCGCACTCCGCCAAAGTGACCGGACCCAGGATAAGGGAGGCCTTATCGCCGTCGACCACATACGTCCCGGCTGCGGCATTACAATCCGCAAGGGCATTGAACGTCCCATCGGCGTTGAAGATGATGGTGTAATTCTCCGGGGAGGGAACGGGTGAGACAGACGGAGGCTGAGCCTCTGAGAACTCTATCCACTCCCAGGTGACCCCCGTGACCGTTGCCGGTGAGGCAGCCGGAGGGGTGGGAAGCAGCGCAGCAGTCGGCGCAGGGGTGGGAGTGCTGCCAAAGCTGCATGCCGTCAGAGTTCCAATGACGAAGATTGTCAGTATCAGGTAAACAAGTTTTTTCATGGGCATCCTCCTTCGATTAGAGGTCATAATTGTATACCACTTTGCACATCGTTGAGAGGGCAATTCCTTCCCTTCCGAATGGTAATTTCCATGGCAGTCTCGGTTTTTATATTAAATGCTTGACGCTTTAGAAAGAATGTGCTAGCATCGAGGTAGAGGGTTAGAAGAATCACTATTGTTCAGTTCCAGGAGGAGTATATTATGACTTTAAAAAGAATCGGGTTGATTTTGTTGGTAGCACTGATGCTTGTGCTGACGGCCTGTGAGCGTTCCGCGTCCACTCCGCCACCTGCCACCTCGGTCTCCGGCACGACCGTGGCTCAACCCATGACCCCCAATTCGACCCAGAACCCGATGGCGATCCTTCAGCAATATGCAACCCAAACTGCCATCGCTGCTAGCGGTGCCTCTTTGCCCACACCCACTCCGGTTGCGGCTGGTCAAACGCCGGTCACGGCAGGGACACAGACCGCCCCCCTGATTACGCCGATTGTTACGTTCACCCCTGTACCCGGGGCAGTCCTTCCCACGCCGACCACCGGAGTTGCCGCCCCCCCCCCGCCAAATGTCGTGGTGCCGACCTCCACGCCGGGAAAACCCGCCTCTTACACCCTGCAGCTGGGTGAATTTCCCTACTGCATCGCCCGCCGCTTCAACGTCAACCCCGAGGAATTACTTGCAGTCAACGGATTGACCAACAGCAGCGTCGTCCAGGCCGGCACGGTGTTGAAAATCCCGACCACTGGCAATGCTTTCCCCGGCAATGCAGCCTTGATCCCGCACCCGGCGAATTACACCGTGAAGAGCGGCGATACGGTTTACACTGTCGCATGCGCTTTTGGTAATGCCGACCCGAACCAGATCATTTATGCCAACAGCCTGACGGCGCCTTATGCCCTTACTGTCGGAAATGTGATCTTCATTCCGTAAAGCAAGAATGTCAACAAACACCCAGGCGGGCGCCTGGGTGTTTCATTTTCAGGAGAGCAGCATGTCATTTGAATTAATCGGTTCAGAATCGATCTACAATGGCCGCGCATTCCACATTCGGCGTGACCACGTCCGGCTGCCAGACGGGCGCACCACAAAACTCGATATCGTTGAACATATCGGCTCAGCGGTGATCGTCCCAGTGGATAACGATGGATACATGTATTTTGTCCGCCAGTACCGCCATGCCGCAGGATTGGACATGCTTGAGCTTCCGGCCGGGACTCTCGAGGTGGGAGAAGATCCGCTCGTATGCGCACAGCGGGAAGTACGCGAGGAAACAGGCATGGCTGCCGGGAGTATTCGTGAGATCGGCGGTTTTTATCTCGCACCCGGCTACTCGACGGAATTTATGCGGGTCTATCTCGCGACAGACCTGCGCCACGATCCGCTTGATGCAGACGCGGATGAATTCCTGAGCGTCGAGAAGATCCCCGTTACAGAAGCTCTCCTCATGGCTGAAACGGGAAAACTGCCCGATGCAAAATCGCTGGCAGCCTTGTTGCTTGCAAAACCTCACCTGGCCAATGCGTAACCAAGGGCGGTCAAAAGACCGCCCTTTTATTTTGCCTTAATTTTGTCCGAAATAGTGACAGCCCGCAGGCTTTTTAGGTGCATTAAGTAACTTTCCAATCACTTATATGAAGGATAAACTATCTGGATGTAGCATATAATAGGGGCTGTTCCCTTTTTCACAATCCAGCAGAGAAGACTCTGCCTCAAGGAGTTTTATAATGACCAAGCGACAAATGATAACCATCGACGGCAATGAAGCCACCACTTCGATTGCCCACCGCGTAAACGAGATTTGCGCGATCTACCCCATCACCCCCTCCTCCAATATGGGTGAACTTGCAGACGAATGGTCCGGCAAAGGGATGAAGAACATCTGGGGGACGGTACCCCTGGTGATCGAGATGCAGTCGGAAGGCGGCGCGGCAGGGACTGTTCACGGCGCTTTGCAGACCGGGTCACTGACCACCACCTTCACCGCATCGCAGGGTTTGCTGCTGATGATCCCCAATATGTACAAGATTGCCGGCGAGTTGACCAGCACCGTGTTCCACATCGCTGCGCGCGCCATTGCTGCCCAGGGTCTGTCCATCTACGGCGACCACCAGGACGTGATGGCCTGCCGGTCAACCGGCTGGGCGATGATCAGCTCCGGATCGGTGCAGGAAGCTCATGACCTGTCGCTCATCGCACAGGCTTCGACACTCAAATCCCGCATACCCTTCCTCCACTTTTTTGACGGCTTTCGCACCTCGCATGAGGTCGCCAAGATCGAGCAGTTGACGGACGACGACCTGCGGGTCATGATCGACGACGAACTGGTACGCGCCCACAGGGCACGCGCGATGTCCCCCGACCGGCCCGTTCTGCGCGGTACCGCCCAGAACCCGGATGTTTACTTCCAGGGGCGCGAGGCGGTCAATCCCTTCTATGTAGCCGTTCCCGGCATCGTTCAAGAGCAGATGGATAAATTCGCCAAGCTGGCGAACCGCCAGTATCACCTTTTCGATTATGTCGGCGCACCTGATGCCGAGCGCGTGGTGATCCTGATGGGCTCCGGTGGTGAGACTGCCGAAGCGACCGTCAAGTACCTGGCCGAAAAGGGAGAAAAAGTCGGCGCCATCCGCGTACGATTGTACCGGCCCTTCTCGAATGAAGCCCTGGTCAAAGCACTCCCCTCTTCGGTCAAGATCATCGCGGTGCTCGACCGCACCAAGGAACCCGGCGCCGCCGGCGATCCGCTCTACCTGGACGTGGTCAACGCTCTCTTCGAAACCGGTCGCGCGGGCATCAAGGTCACCGCTGGTCGCTATGGTCTGTCGTCCAAGGAATTCACCCCTGCGATGGTCAAGGCGGTCCTTGATGAGCTCAAAAAACCTGCCCCCAAGAATCATTTCACGGTCGGTATCAACGACGATGTATCCCACACCAGCCTGGAAGTGGATTCCACCTTCAGTATCGAATTTCCCGAAACGGTGCGCTGCGTGTTCATCGGCCTGGGTGCGGATGGCACAGTGGGTGCGAACAAGAACTCGATCAAGATCATCGGCGAGGAGACGGAAAACTACGCCCAGGGATTCTTCTATTACGACTCGAAGAAATCCGGCACCCTCACGTCATCCCATCTGCGCTTCGGTCCCAAACCAATTCAAGCCGCGTACCTGATCGCCAACAACACCGCGAACTTTGTCGCCTGCCACCAACTCAGCTTCCTTGAGCGCTACGATATCTTGAAATATGCCCAGCCTGGAGGCACCTTCCTGCTCAACAGTATTTTCAGTCCCGAGGAAGTCTGGGACAACCTGCCGGTCGAAGTGCAGAAGGCAATCATCGACAAGAAACTAAAATTCTACAACATCAACGCCTATGAAGTGGCGGAACTGACCGGCATGGGCGGGCGCGTCAACACCATCATGCAGACCTGCTTCTTCGCCATCTCCGGTGTGCTGCCGCGCGAACAGGCCATCGCGGAAATCAAACATTCCATCGAAAAGACCTACGGCAAACGCGGGGAGGCGGTCGTCAAGAAGAACTTCGACGCCGTCGATCAGACTCTGGCACACCTGCACGAGATCAAGGTGCCTGCCAAAGCCACCAGCAAGTTTGCCATGCGTGAAACGGTCCCCGCTGGCGCCCCCGAGTTTGTCAAAAAGACCCTGGCTCCCATCATCGCCCTTGAGGGCGAAACAGTACCCGTCTCGGCCATGCCAGTGGACGGCACCTTCCCGACCGGCACCACACAGTGGGAGAAGCGCAACATCGCGCTCGACATCCCCGTCTGGGAACCGGACTTATGCATCCAATGCGGCAAGTGCGTGTTCGTCTGCCCGCATGCCGTCATCCGCCACAAGGTCTACGACAAGGCAGCGCTGGCCAAAGCCCCGGCGACGTTCAAATCGATGGAGTCGAAATTCAAGGAATTCCCCGGCATGGCTTATACCGTCCAGGTCGCGCCCGAGGATTGCACCGGCTGCACCCTGTGCGTGGAAGCCTGCCCGGTCAAGGACAAGACCCAGGTGGGACGCAAGGCGGTCAACATGGCCGCCCAGCCCCCCATCCGCGCCACGGAAAACGCCAACTGGGATTTCTTCTACAATCTGCCCGAAGTGGACCGCACACTGGTCAATCCTTCGACCATTAAAAATTCACAGCTGCTCCAACCATTATTTGAATTCTCAGGCGCCTGCGCCGGCTGCGGCGAAACGCCGTACGTCAAACTGGTTTCGCAGCTCTTCGGCGACCGCGCCATCGTTGCCAACGCGACCGGCTGCTCCTCCATTTACGGCGGCAACCTGCCCACCACACCATGGGCGTTCAACAAGGAAGGACGCGGCCCGACCTGGTCCAATTCGCTGTTCGAAGACAACGCGGAGTTTGGCCTGGGCATGCGCCTGACCCTCGATAAGCAGCTCGAATACGCGCGCGAGATCATCCCACAATTCGCCAGCACCCTCGGTCAGGACCTGGTCGACGCCATTCTCATAGCGGATCAATCCACCGAGCTGGGCATCAAGGAACAACGCGACCGGGTGGCGGCTCTGAAAAAGAAACTGTCAGGCAGCAAGGACCCGAAAGCCATGGACTTGCTCAGCCTGGCGGATGTGTTCGTCAAGAAATCCGTCTGGATCATGGGCGGCGACGGCTGGGCTTATGACATCGGCTACGGCGGGCTGGACCATGTCATCGCCAGCGGCCGCAATGTGAACATCCTCGTGCTCGATACGGAAGTTTATTCCAACACCGGCGGACAAGCCTCGAAATCAACCCCTCGTGCCGCGGTTGCAAAATTTGCCGCGCAGGGCAAGGGATTGTCGAAGAAGGACCTCGGCCTGCTGGCCATGTCCTACGGCTATGTTTACGTCGCACGCATTGCCATGGGTGCGAACGACCAGCACACGCTGCGCGCCATTCTCGAAGCGGAAGCCTATGACGGCCCGTCTCTGATCATCGCGTACAGCCACTGCATCGCACATGGAATCGACATGGCCAAGGGCCTCGACCAGCAGAAACTCGCGGTCAACTCGGGTTACTGGCCTCTCTACCGGTACAACCCCGCCCTGTCCGCTCAGGGGCAAAACCCGCTCGTGATCGACTCCAAGGAGCCGACCATCCGCTTGGAGGAATATGCCTACAACGAAACCCGCTACCGCATGCTGCTGCAAAGCGACGAGACTCGCGCCGAAGCGCTCATGAAACTTGCCCGGGAAGATGCCAAGGGCCGCTGGCAGCTTTATCAGAATATGGCTGCCATGCATTACGGAACCAACGGCGGCGAAGAAAAGAAAAACTGAGCAGCCTGCAGTTTGGCTAAAAGGAGATCCCTATGACTGATCTGACCACCCGTTATCTTGGTCTGAACCTGAAGAACCCGCTCATCGCCTCGGCATCCCCGCTGTCCGAGCGAGTTGATACCGTCAAGCAGATGGAACAGGCCGGCATCGGCGCCGTGGTGATGTATTCGCTTTTTGAAGAGCAGATCATCCACGAGAGCCTCGAACTGGACCATTATCTAAATTACGGCACCGAATCCTTTGCCGAAGCCCTCTCCTACCTGCCGGATACAGGCCGCTACAGCCTGGGACCGGAAAAATATGTCGACCAGGTCAAACGGCTCAAGGACGCCGTCAGCATCCCGGTCATTGGCAGCCTGAACGGTGTCTCGAGCGGCGGCTGGGTGCAGTATGCCAAGCGAATCGAGGAAGCCGGAGCGGACGCACTCGAGCTGAACATCTATTATCTTCCGTTCGACCCCTCCATCACCAGCGCCGGGCTCGAAGAAAATTACATTCAACTGGTCAAGGACGTGCGCCGGGAAATCAAAATCCCGCTGGCGGTCAAGGTCAGCCCGTTCCTGACGGGCGTGGCGAATGTGCTGAAACAGTTCGCAGAGGCCGGCGCTGACGGACTGGTGCTGTTCAACCGTTTCTACCAGCCGGATATTGACCTCGAGAAAATGGAGATTACTCCCAACCTCGTCCTGAGCACATCGACCGAATTACGCATGCCACTGCGCTGGGTGGCTTTGTTGTACGGGCAGATCAAGACGGATTTTGCCATCACCAGCGGGGTGCACACCTCCGAGGATGTGATCAAGTCGATGATGGCTGGAGCCAGCGCCGCCATGATGGCTTCCGAGCTCCTGAAGAACGGCATCAAGCGCATTCCTGAAATCCTTTCCGGCATGCAGCTGTGGATGGAAACGAACGAATATGAATCCGTTGCGCAAATGAAGGGCAGTATGAGCGCACAGGCCGTCCGCCAGCCGGGTTCACTGCGCCGGTCAAATTACATCAAGGTGCTCAACTCTTTCCGATACCTGCCGTAATTTCATTTGATTTCCATAACTGAAGCCAGGTCTTTTCAGAGACCTGGCTATTTTTAACCCATTGTGATGCTAACGAAAAGCAGGTATAGTATTTTTATCCATGCACGATCCAAAAAAACGTGGAGTAGCGTATGAAAATTATCAGGGTTTCCCTCACCATTCTTTTCCTGTCGGCCATGGGAGTGCTTCTTTCGTGCAGTTCCTCCCCCACCCCCGCATCGACGCCTGAACCCGACGCCACGACAGCGGCTCCGGTGGAAACGCTGGTTCCCGCTACCGAAGAACTTCTCCCCACTCCAACAGACAATCCGCCTGAGCAGGAAATAACCCCTGACAGTCCACCCCAATCGCCTCCTCAGCCAGCTGCCCCGCCTCACTTCAATGACGGGCAGGAGATTCGTCTCGATTACATCAAGATGATAACCAAAGAAGATGGATGGGGGATTAGTGGTCCGCTAATTCTTGCCACACGTGACGGCGGTAATTCATGGCGCGAGGTCACACCGCCTCAATCCCTGCCCGATGGAAACCATGCCATTGCGTACGCTGAATTCACGGACGAGTTTTCAGCGTGGGTTGTCTTTGGTTTCGATAACTCCAGCGCAGAGGATCGCCAGTATGCCAACTACCAAGTTTCACCCGAAGCTTCGGTATGGGTGACCTATGACGGAGGCGAAACGTGGTCGCCCAGCCTGCCTTTGACGCATGAGGTTTATGGAGATACCACCTGGGCGGAGTTTGCCGCCGTGGACGACACCACCGCCTGGATGATGGTTCGCGGCGTCTATGTCGGGGCGGGGACCCATTACGTTGCGCAACTCTTTCGCACAGAGGATGGAATCACCTGGGAGCCTCTCGATGCCGATGTGGGCGTGGACTACACCGGCATGGTCTTTGCCGATAGAGATTCTGGCTGGCTGACCTGGCAGACCGTGGGCGCTTATGCCGCTGCCCCTCCGGAATATGCCGTCACGAGTGACAGCGGATTCAACTGGGAGATGCGCGAACTGCCTGCTCCGGACGATGCCCCAGGCTTGTTTGAGCAATTCGAGTATTGCGAGCCCTACCAACCCAACCTGTTATCCGCCTCGGAGGTCAGGCTGTTGGTCGCCTGCTTTGATTACTACGACCCGCCCAAGGATTTCATCAGCTACCTTTACAGCAGTGACGACGGCGGGGATCATTGGCAGACGTTCGCATTGCCTGAAAAAGTGAATGGCGCCAAAACAACCTTGATCTTTTTCGACGATCAAATCGGCCTTCTGCTGGGGCGTGACATGTACGAGACCAGGGACGGCGGAGAGACCTGGGACCTGATCAAGACGGTGAACTGGGACGGTCAATTCTCATTTGTCGATGAACAAAATGGATGGGCCATTGCGAAGAATAAAGGGGAAATCGCGCTGGTTCGAACAGAGGATGGTGGCCGGACCTGGTCACAGCTGGAACCAACAGCGGTGCGTTGACACTTCAAAAAAGAGACCCCTCAACGGGGTCTCTAATTATTTCTGCGGCGTGGTCTGGCTGGTATCCTCAAAAGGCAGGCCTGGCGTACCTTGTTTTCTCTGGCGGTAAGTGATGCGTCCCCGGGTGAGGTCATAGGGGGACATCTCCACTTTCACATGATCGCCCAGCAGGATGCGGATGTAGAACTTGCGCATCTTGCCGGACAGGTAAGCCAGTACTTCATGGCCGTTATCCAGCCGGACCTTGAACTGCGTGCCCGGCAGGGCTTCGACCACCAGACCTTCGACTACAATCTTGTCATCTTCTTTCGGCATTACAAACTCCGATCAGGTCCTCCGGATTATTCATACGTTTTGAACGTACGGCGTTTTAACCGGCGGGCGGATTTTTTCTCTTCCATGCGGCGCTGCTCGCTCTTTGAAACGAACCATCGTTTGCGGCGAATCGTGCTTAACACACCGCTCTTGACCACCTTCTTGCGAAAGCGCTTGAGCAGGTTTTCCTGGGATTCATTCGGTCGTAAATTTACAGAAGCCACGTTAATCACCTCCCTTCGCCGAAGGGGTAAACTAAAAAAATAAAACTCGGCTTCCAAAGAAACAGCCGAGCGGGTCTGGGCAATCGAAACAAACAAGTGGGGTTAATCCATCTGTAAATGTCTCTGCGCAACTCCTTGATCGCCTGTCGGCAATCTCGCTTGCACTGTTCTTCGAGCGACCCCGATTATACTATACAAATTTTATGCTGGGAAGCCGGATTCAAATTATTGTGCATTTACTCGTCTTTCGGCAGGATTTTCCCGCGCAGGTCGAAAAACAGGGTGCGGACGCTCTACGTACCGTTGTCGATCCCCAGGACGGGGTCACGAGAAATGGAACGTGCTCCCTTCTCCATATGTTTTCCTTCATTTGCAAATAAAACAACCGGCTGCAAACGTGATGTTTGCAGCCGGAGAAATCAACTTTCAACACTTGTTTTTCTTGAACTAAGGACTAACCGAAGGATAAACCAGCACGACCACTGACTCGACCGCGGTGCCTCCGAACTCCGAACTCACCACAAGGGAGTAGGTCACGTTGCCTGGAACGGTAGGCATGTCAGTGTATGAGCCGGAAAGGGGGACGTCCCCGCCGTCATAAAGCTGGACCACGCTTCCATCCGGGTTCGTGCGGGTCAGGCTTGCCATCGCCAAATCCTTACCCGAGAACGACCAGCTCAATGTCACCGGAGCGCCCAATAAAACATCGGATGGATCTGCCGTGAAGCTGGATATCTCAGGCGGGGGTGCAACGGTAGGCTGAATCGTTGGTACAGTGGTCGCGGTAGGCGGTACCGGGGTCGGTGGAACAGAACCAGGTACTGTGATCTTTACCCACAAGCGATTCCCGAAAGGAGCATTCTTCCCATTCACCATCTGCCATTGACCGCCGTAGTTGCCGGGGGTGGTAGGAGCTTTCTGGTCGATGATCATATCGTACGTTGCACCAGGTTTCACCGTGCCCTTGACGGCCTCAGGTGATCCACCCATCTGGTCGCCTTGAACAAATACCAGCCGGTAGGTGCCATCCCAGGTGCAGGTACCGATGTTCTGTACTCTCCAGATTTTATCGAAGTCCTGGCCTGGATTCATCACCGTGCCGTCGGGAACAGTGACATCTGAAATGAATTGCATGCTGTCATAACATGCAACAGGGGTCGGTGTGGGCAACGGAGCGGGAAGCGGCGTGGGGGTGGGAGGCGGCGGTACCTGGCTGAGATCTACAAGAAGATACTGATTTGCGAACTTGGCGAGAGTGCCGTCATTCTGCATTTGTAATAATGTCTCATTGATCCGTGTCACCAGGGTGTTTTCGCCTTTTCGGAAGGCAATGGCATACAACTGTGTATTAAGACTCTGCCCGGCAATCTCCAGACCGCCTTCGAGAAGGTATTCTTCCGCCGGTATTTTACCCATCAGAACAACTTCCAGTCGATTGGCCTTCAAATCACGAACGGCATGTTCAGGTTTTTCGTAAACGAACAGGTTTGAAGCAGGCATCAATCCTGTATCGACAAGTGATTTTTGCAGATAACTCTCATAGGTCGTTCCCCTTTGAACACCAACGCGGTACGGAGCCAACTGCACAATCGAAGTAATCTTGATTCCAGACCCCTGCCGCGCCAGCACTGCATCCTGGCTGGTATAGTAGATATTGCTGAAATCCACGACTGCCTGGCGATCGGGCGTGACGGAGATGGCAGCGATCGCGCTGTCGACCTGCCCGGTCTGCAGGGCGGTGAAGAGATTGTCAAAGGGGATATCCATGAACTCCACCTGGAGCCCCAGCCGTGCGCCTAACTCACGTGCAATCGCGGCATCGAAACCGATGATCTGGTAGTTACTGTCATAGTATTCGAAGGGTTTGTAATCCGCGGAGGTGCCGAAGATGATCTTCCCCGAAGATGTAATCCGGTTCCAAGCGGCATCTGTGCTATCCGTTGGAACAGCAGTGCTCTCCGGCTCGGCTGTCGAGGGAACCGCTGAGGGCAGTTCCGGGGTTGGCGCGACCGGTGTCGGCGTGGACGGAGTTCCACACGCTGTCACCAAAATCGCTGCGATTAGTAAAAGTAAATATATCGGTCTTGCCTTCATTATTTTCTCCTTGATGCCATATTTGTAAAGGATTCAAATGGATGAACGGATAGCATCCTAAAAAACCATATCAGAGGCGCATCCCCTGAACATCGGCTGATTGGATGAAGTTCATCCCAAAACCAATTCATCTTTTTGGATGAAGTCCGCTTTGGATTTTTCCTGGCGTAAAAAAGGCTGCCCGGAATTGCGGGCAGCCCCCATTGATATATTTCCTATAGAGATTATTTCTTGCGTGTGAAAAAGTTGAGAATTCCCAACACGATGACCGCGCCTACAAATGCAACAAACAGGCTGGTCCAGTTGAAACCGGTCACGCTGGCGCCGCCGAAGAAGCTGAACACCCATCCGCCCACTGCCGCGCCGACGACACCGGCGACGATATTGGACAGGCAGCCCATCCGGTCATTGCGCTTCGTGACAATGCTGGCCAGCCAGCCGGCGATACCGCCTAAAACGATCCAACTTAAAATATCCATGATCTTATTCTCCTTTTTTTTATAACGGATTTTTAATTCTATAAAGTCTCTGATAATAATTTCAGGATGTCAGCTGCTTCGTTTCGCAAGAGATTTTATCACAGGCGTCTAATATTTTCGGCTGTGCCTGGATCATATCCTTGACCCAGTATCCACTATCCTTGATGGTACGTTCCTGGGTGGCGTGGTCTACATACACCAGGCCAAAACGCTTGGAAAAACCCTGGCTCCACTCGAAGTTATCCATCAAAGACCAGATGAAATACCCCTTCAGGTTGACTCCATCTTCGATGGCGCGCGCCGCCGCGTCCATGTACCCTTCCAGGAAGGAAATCCGCAGGGGATCATGCACCTGTCCGTCTTCGAGAACATCGGTAAAGGATGCGCCGTTCTCGGTGATGTACATGCGAGGATTGCCATACTCGTCTTTCAGGCGCATGAGTGTCGCATAGAATGTTGGCGGGTAGACTTCCCTGCCCGCATTCGTGAATTGGGTCCCGTCAATGACGGCTTCCCTGCCGCCCGTATCCACCTCGTCCACCCAGGCGCCGAGGAACGGGACATACCAGGCGGAACGGGCGAATTCCCGGCTGTAATAATTGACGCCGAGGAAATCCACCGGACGCGAGATGATGCTCATGTCGTCTGCGTTGACTTTCGGGCGGGCGATGCCGATCTTCTTCCAGAGCGGATTCGGGTAGGCGCCTTTGAATATCCCGTCGAGGAAGAAATCGTTGAAGAACTGGTTCACCACTTTGGCCGCGGCGACATCCTTCGGCTTATCCGTAGCCGGGAATATGGGAGTCAGGCTGAGGGTGATTCCGACCCGCGCATCGGGTGAGGCCGCACGAATCCGTTCGACAGCAAGGCCGTGTCCCAGCAGTTGATGATGGGCCACGCGGAAATAAACAAACGGATTACGGCGCCCCGGCGCATGCGTCCCGAGCAGATGACCAAAGGCGGCGTGTTCCCAGGGCTCGTTGAGCGTGATCCAGTGTTTGGCCTGGTCGCCCAAAGCCTTGACGACGACCTCTGCATAATCGGCAAAGTAATTCGCCATGTCGCGCCCGGCAAAGCCACCGCACTTGTCCTGCAGAGCCTGGGGCGTGTCCCAATGGAAAAGAGTGATGAAAGGCAGAATTCGTCGTTCAAGCAGGGAATCGACGAGGCGTTTGTAGTAATCCATCCCCTTCTGGTTGACCTGCCCCCGCCCCTCCGGAAGGACACGGCTCCAGGCGATGGAAAAACGGTAGGCGTTGAACCCCAACTCAGTCATCAGCGCAAGGTCGCGCTCCGGGTCGGCATAGGTGTTGCATGCCGCATCTGCGTTCTCGCCGGTGACCACCTTGCCCGCTTTATGTGTGAAGGTATCCCAGATGGAGGGGCCTTTGCCGTCGGAATAGGGGCTACCTTCGATTTGATAGGCAGCCGTAGCTGTTCCAAAAAGGAAAAAGGGAGGAAATTGGGGATAGGGCATAAAGGATTATGCCTCTGCCACCAATTTGACTTTTTCTTCCGTCAACGAGGCGGCTTCCGCCACTGCCAACTCGCGCATGGTGATCGGGAAACGGTTGTGCAGCGGGCTGATCCGTGCACCCCATTTGCTGGGGATAATGAAGATCACATTCACGATCGGGCGCATCAACCCGGCTATTCGGCTGGCTTCATCCACTTCTTCAAGCCCGGCAATATCCCACCCGCCGGCCAGGGCATAAAAGAAGAAGAACACCGGCATGAATGGCACCAGGGCCAGGAAGAACAGCACAATGCTGGTAATTTCGTCCCCCTGCCAGATCAGGTTCGCCACCACGCTCAGGAACAGGTAATAAGCGACCGCCGCAACAGCCGGCGCTGCTGCAGATTGCCAGAAATAGAACCGCTGCGGAAAACAATATTTGTCAGCTACAAAGTAGGCGATGATGCCCCGTGCCAGGATCGCGACAAAATAGGCGATGAGCAGGGCAAAGATCTGGAACCGTTCCAGAAGAATCACCATCAGGCCGATGCGGATGATCTGTTCGCCCAGGATCAACAAGGCGCGATAGGAGGGTTTATTTGCGCCGAGGAAAATGGCGTCTCCCAGCCAACCCAGAAACTGGATGGACCCGAAGATGGTCAATGGGATGGCGTAGACTGCCGCCCGGCGGAACTCCTCGCCCGAGGATCCCATGATGAACTTGGGGGCAACGACCAGCAGGATGGCGGCCAGGACCGCGCTGGCAATGGCTCCCCACTTGTACGATTGAACGCTGTAATACTGGCTGAGCATCTTGCGCCCGCTGGACAACGCCTCCGAGATGGCCGGCATGACGCCGTCAAACAGGTTGGTCGACACCGTGAAGGCTACCAGGAAATTCCCGGCCAGCAGCCAGTTGCCCCAGGTCTCGGAATAATTCACCAGTCCCTGCTGGGTCACCCAGATCTCCATGGCTGCGCCGGCGGCTACGAGAATACCGCTCAACATATCAAAGAAACCGAACCGGAAGGAATCCTTGATGGTGCTCCAATCAAAGTGAGCCATAAACAGGATGCTGGCTTTATACCCCAGCCGCTTATAGAGCCATAATCCAAACAGGAACAACCCAAATTCCACCATGTAAGCCGCGGCTCCCAGCCCAAGCACACCGCTAAGGGACGAACCCAGAGCCGGATTGTTCTTTCCCCAGGCATAAAAGACCGGCACGATAGCCAACTGCATCACCATCGGCATAATGATGACGCCAATGGTATCGATGTAGCGGGCATAATCATAGCGCTGCAAACCATTGAGGGTGGTGCGCATCACGCCATAAAAGCCGGGAATCTGGATCAACGCATGGACGATGATGCTCCACGCGAACAACGCATAAGGCGTTCGCACGATCCCCATGCTGGTCGCTGCCACCACCAGCGCCACCTGAATGGCGCCTGAAAGCGCCTGCCACCAAACATACACCTGGACGTACTTGAATCCGCGCGCCGGGTCAGAGACGCGGTATTGGGACAGGAACTTCATGGCTGCCACCGAGGTGCCCATGTCGAAGACCACCCAGGTCAGCCCGAAGAACTGGACCACGCGCCCCCACATCCCCAACGCTTGCGCAGAAGGAAGAATGAACTGGGGCAGCACCAGATTCTGGTAAATGATCAAGGGGATGAACAGCAGGATGCCGAGTCCCATCCCCACCAACAACCCGGATAAGGGCCGGTGAAAGCCCACCTTTCTCCCATCCGGTGTGGGCTTCCTTGTCCAGGAACTTGCTTTTATCCGCGACAATGGAATCCAGAGCTTCCGGATGGGCCAGGCTGTAGCGCCGGACCACGATAAACACTGAGAAAATCAGAGCGAGTTCGATGGCCAGGAAAATAATGACGTTGTTCCGGTCACGGCTGTGAGGCACTGGCGAGGCGGGATAATCCGCAAAAGACATCGGGGTCGTTCCCGCGGTCCGTACGGCGAGGTGATAGATAAGGTAATTGAAGTACCCCCAATCCCGGAGCTGGGGATTCGCCTCTCCGGAAATTGCGGTGGAGACAAGAAAACCTCGCCCCGGAATCTCGAATAGGATTCCCTGATCGTCCTCAAAGGAGACAACCAGGCTGCGAGCGGAGGGATCCAACCCTTCTACCTGCCAGCGCTCCCGGACCTGCGGTGCACCGTTCCAGATAATCTCTGTGAGAAGCGGGTCATTTGCCCCCGCAGCATCCGTCAGGCTGATGGCCTCTTCCGCGTAAGTCAGTTTTACCGGCGTCCCCAACAAGGACGATGCCTGTTCGTCCGTCACTTCATTTCCAAGGATGAGAACAACGCCTGCCCCTTCTGAAACCCGATCTGCCGCCCCATCCGGGATGACCCCATTCAGCACCAATGTCTGTGCTTCTGCCAAGGTCTCGACCAATGTCACGGTGCCCGATTGGGCTGCGAGATCCAGCGCTGTTTTCACGCCCCCAGATTCACCGGCATAATAGACCTTTACCGGCGAGACACCTTCCACCGGCGCAGGGGCACACGCGGAAAGCAGAACGACCAGGGTTGCTAACAGTAGAGTGAGTTTTCGCATGGCAGATGGTTACAGGATTTCAAACACCCAGGCATGGTTTTCGGTTCTATTCTCCGGGACCTGGATTTTCAGGCCTCCTGCATCCTGTGACCAGGATGGATTTTCATCAGAACCCAGCAATTTTACAGCATGAACCTGTTGTCCAGCGAGCGATTTGATGACCACAGTCTCACGAGGTTCCCCAAGGGTAATGGCAAATAACCGGTCCCCTTTGGTCGTAAAGCGGATATCCTGCCCGGTGAAAGAAACATCATTATCGCTGAACTGCCCCGCCGGAATCTCGGTAGGACCCTCGCCAAACACATGCCATGGACGTGTGCCATAGATCGCTTCGCCATTGACCTTCAGCCAGCGACCGATCTCGCGCAGGATTTCCTGTTCTTCATCGGGAATCGTCCCATCGGGCTTGGGACCCACGTTGAGCAACAGGCAGCCGTTCTTGCTGACGATGTCCACAAGATGGTGGATGATCGCCGCCGGCTCCTTGTACACATGATGGCTGATGTATCCCCACGAGTTCTTGGAGACCGAGGTGCAGGTCTGCCATGGCTCAGGCTGGATCTGCGTCTCATAGCCGCGCTCGATATCGAACACCGCCGTCCCCTTCTCGAAGGCATCCAATTTATAGTTGATGACCCCATCCGGGACGTGGTTGTAATAATAGGCTGCAAACTTCAGCAGGTAGGGCTTGAAGGCCAGCTGATGAATCCACCAATCAAAGTAGATCACCTGGGGTTGGAAGCGGTCAACCAGCTCGCAGCAACGCGCCAGCCAGTCGTCGAGGATAGGCGGCATCGGGGCGGGAGACCAGTCGTCTTGGTTCCATTCGGGCGTATTTTCATCTGGCGAAGGCATGGCGGGACCGTAAAAATCCGCATAAGCCGGGTCCTGCACATCCGATGGGAATTCCTGCCCGCCGTTCATGAACCACCAGTGCTCCGCCCTGTGGCTTGACAGCCCCGCGACCAGCCCTTCTTTGCGGAAGGCTGACGTCAGCTCGCCGATCACATCCCGCTTCGGACCCATGGTTTTGGCATTCCAGCGCGTCAACGGAGTGGCATACATCGGAAATCCGTCATGATGCTCAGCCACCGGAACAATGTATCTCGCCCCTGCCTCCCGGAACAACTTTGCCCACTCTGCCGGGTCGAACTTCTCAGCCGTGAACTGCGGGATGAAATCCTTGTATCCGAAATTGTTGCCGTAGGTCTCGCGATGATATTCGTAGACCGCGCTGTCCTTGCGATACATTTTCCGCGGATACCATTCATCCATCACCGCCGGAACGGAGTAAATACCCCAATGAATGAAGATACCGAACTTCGCATCGCGGAACCAGTCCGGGACGCGATATTGGTGCAGGGATTCCCAGGTGGGCTCAAAGACAGGCATGATTTACTTCACCGCAGCGAAAAGGTCTTCCGCCCTATGCAACGGTGTCAGAGACGTCAAACTTGAACTTGCCAATATCACTCGATGTTCCTGCAACAGTGATCTTCTGCGCACCAGGAGCAAGCTTGTCCCCGGCGACAACGATCTTGAGCAGCATGCCCATGCGCGCAGGAACGGAGGACTGCCGGGAGAGGTCCGCGCCGCTGACGGTTTTATCGCCGGCAGTCAAGGTCAGATGGCAGCGCCTTCGTAGGACTTCTCGCCAACGGTCACAGGACCAATGCCGATAAGCATGGTGTTGTCAATGATATTTTTCAACGTGAACTCAAAGCCGGTATCCGTATTCTTGAGAGAACCTTTTACGTATAACTTGGCAAGCAGGAAAGATGGGATCATATTTTCTCCTAAATGATTGACCACCGAGACACAGAGTTCACAATAGGATGTCTATGTGTTCACTCTCCCCGTGAAGGGGGCAGGGTGTGCCTTGTGGTTGTTGATCTAAACCTTGAAATGCTTGAACTGTGGCAGATAGGGTTGATTCTGCGCGAACATCTCGTTGACCATCTGCTTGATCTCCGCCAAGCGAAAGAACAGCGGCGGTCAATGGATCATGACAGATCGCCCGGTAGATCATGGTCGGGTCGCCATCGAGCGTGGCGTTGATCGCCATCTCTTCGATACCGCTGGAAAGCTGGGTCAGCAGCGCACAGGAGGGGGGCAGCGCGCCGACATAGATCGGGTGGAAGCCGTCCTTGTCCACCAAGCACCGGAACCTCCACACACGCGCCTTGCGGCAGGTTGGTGATGATCCCTGTGTTCGGCACATTGCCGTTGAACTTGTACATTTCCCCGCCCATCAACGCATTGATGATATACGCCGCGTATTCATGTCCGCGTTCGATATCGATGGGTGTCTCGGCGGCGAACCATTCCTTCGCCTGGTCCTTCCAGGTCGCTTCGTTTTCCTGATATTCCTTCAGGATATAGGCGTATTCGCCGGGATTCCAACCCGTGCCGTGGATGCAGTACTTTTCGATCAGGTCCTGGCGTTTGCGGAACCACCAGTTGTACTCTGAGTTGTGCCCGCTCAATTCGGTGACGTAATACCCGAGGGCCAGGTACATTTCGTTACGCACGATTTCCGAGTTGTACACATCCGGCTCTTCGGTGATCGCCTTGTGGATCTTGGGATAGGCATCCTCCCCGTTGACCTTGAAGTCGAGATACCAGGCCTGATGATTAATTCCCGCGCAGGTGAAGGTGATCTCGTCGATCCCCGCACCGATCCACCAGCCCAGCATTTGCGCCGTCCCCTGCACGGAATGGCACAACCCCGTGGTCGGGATGAACGAGCTGCGCTGGATGGCTCCGCACAGCATGGCCATCGGGTTGGTGTAATTGAGCAGGATGGCATTGGGGCAGACGCGCTCCATATCGCGGACGATGTCCATCATCGGCGGCAGGGTTCGCATGAAACGGAAGATCCCTGAGGGTCCGCGCGTGTCGCCGACATTGGTATCCACCCCATACTTTTTTGGAATCTCGATATCGTGCCGCCAGACCTCCGTCCCCCCAGCCAGGATGGTGGTGAGGACCACATTGGCATCCCGCAGCGCCTCCGTCCGGTCCAGCGTGGCAGTGACCTTCGCAGGGTAATTCCCCAGCTTGACGATTTTCTCCACCGCCTGTTTTGAAAAATCGAGCCGCTCGGGATCGATGTCCATCAGGGCGATCTCTGTGTTCTCCAGCAGAGGGAAGGTCAGAATATCGCGGACAAGCTCACGGGTGAACCCCAGACTTCCCGCGCCAATGAATGTGATTTTAGTCATGTTTGTCCTCCAAACTCGATGTCGTCAACAAAGTTGTTTCCAGTCCGGAATTGTATTAACAGCAGATAATCAACACCTTACCAATTATATAATGCCAAATTAAATTCGAGTGATTTTCAGGCATTCAGCTTTTGATAAACAGGCTTCATTTGCTTGTAGATTTGTTTAAAGATATCAAACCGATCATCGTAGAGGCTGCGCGTGGAAGCTTGCGGTAAAAATCTCTTCTTAAATTCCACCAGCCTGGGCACGTCAGCAAAGGTGATTTCACCCAGTCCGACCGCTGCAATCCAGGCTGCACCGCGCGCATTGGCATAAATGGGATTGGCCACCTGGCGGATTTCCACGTTCATGATGTCAGCAAAAATCTGGCACCAGACATCGGACTGCGCCCCTCCACCCACCATGTTTAGGGATTCCATTTTCCTGCCCAGGAACCCTTCCACGGGTTTGAGCAGCCAGCGCGTGTTGAGGGCAATTCCTTCCAGAAAGGCACGAAGGATGTCCTCCCGCGTATTGTTGATGGACAGGTTATGCAGCCCGGCTCGGACGGTTTTGTCATCCACAGGAGCGCGCTCGCCCCAGATCCAGGGAGTGTACAACACCCCGTTGCTGCCGGCTGGGACACGTGCTGCGATCTGGTCGAGGTACTTGAAAATATCAGGTTGGTCAGCCTCCTGCAGGAGTTCATCTTTATGATAGAGGATGTTATCGCGCAGATAAGTCAGGTTCCCGCCTGCCATGGCTTGAAGTGCGGTAAGCAAATATTTTCCCGGTACTGCACAAGGGATCGAAGCCAAGCTTGAAGCGATGTCGGTTTTCTTGAACGGGACGTGCGCCGCCATCCAGGAAGAGGTGCCGATGTACAGGTGCGCATCGAAATCACCCACCGTTCCTGCGCCGATGGCTGCCGCCGAATTATCGATCGCCCCTGCCACGATTTTTACCGACGTCGAAAGACCCAATGCATCTGCAACTTCCTTTCTCAGGGTGCCAAGCACTTCAGAACAAGGCACCACCTCGGGAAGTTTCGCCGGGTCAATCCCCAGCATGGAAACCAGGCCATCGTCATAATGAATATCATTCGGACGGCGATTGTCAGTCAGCCAGGAGGTCGCAATCGAGTCATAGGTCGCCACAAAGCGCCCAGTCAGGCGGAAATTCATAAAGTCCAGCACATTCAGGAATTTGTAAGTGCGTGCATAGAGCTCGGGTTTAGCATCTCGAATAAAGAGCATGTGCCCGGCTGGATCCTTGCCGGTTATGGAGGGCATGCCGCCAGTTAATCTAATGAATTTGAGCGCTTTGAGAATATTGGTTTTGCCAACTTTAATGCCGCCGCCCAGTTGTTTCTTTAAGTGAGGTGCTCCGCGCATGTCCATCCAAAGGAAGGCATTTCCAAGGGTATTCCCATCCTTATCAACCGGTACCGTCCCCTCTCCCTGTGTGGAACAACATATCGCGAAAATGGATCGACCCGCATCAGGCACTCGTTTGATTAATCGGGATGCGGCTGAAATGAACGCCTGCCACCAATCGTCCGGGTTTTGTTCCACCCCGCCGTCGGGTGTGAGTATCAGCCAGAGGGGCTCCACCTCCCAGCCCAGCACATGCCCGTCAATTGTGACCAGCGCTACTTTCATGCCGCTGGTGCCGAGGTCCACCGCAAGGATAAGTTTTTCAGTCATGAAATATTCTTTTACTGCATCAGTTCTGCGATGCGTCCTTTTCTAAAACTACGACCATCGCCGGGTACTCCTCCACCAACCTCAACCCGGCTTTGCGCGCTGTTGCTCCGGAGGCGATATTGCTTTTCCAGCAATCCCAACCGACACGGGTATAACCTCGCTGATAGGCTTCAGCGAGGAAATGCCGGACCGACAGAGTGGCGATACCCTTCCGCTGATGCTTTTCCAGGGTGGCGATCCCAATCTCACAGCGCTGGTCAATGTTGTACTCGGACATGCACCAGCCGGCGATTTCCCCGTCGTAGACGGGGCATAATCCAAAACTATGCTCCAGAAAATCGTCCACCGAAAGCCTTTCTGAGCACATTTCCTCCCGTATGGCATCAAGCCCTTTCACACTGCTGGACAGGAATTCCTGTGTAATCACCTGGATCGAGTAACCGTCCGGCAAGGCTGGAGAAGCAGCGGGTTGGAAATCGTTGATTTCATAATATTGCCTCTCCCCGTGGAATAATTTATATGGTTTGAACATCTCTTCCAGCACGACTTTCCACTCATCACCCGAATAACAAACAAGAAAAGCATCGTTTCCTGCATTGAGGTGAGCAGGGATCAGCTCGCCAGTGAACCAGTCCGCCAGCACTCTGGCCAGCCCGCTTTTTACTCCAGCTCCGCTGCAAAGGATACGGCTCTGGTAGACCATCACGCCGGCTGAAGGCGAAGAAGCATCATCCACGAACACGCGGGCAGGCAACCGGCCGATCGTGGCTGCCTGAACAAGCGCATGGGTTTTCTCAAGGCCGAGAAAGAGCGATCTTATTGCCGGAAAATTATCCAGGTGAAATCTCAGGCATCTTTTATACACTCCCTCAAGACCGCTTCGAATCTCCCCAATGCATCATCAATCACCTCGTCCGTATCCGCCATCGACGTGTACATGCGCGAACCCGCCAGGGTGACCAATCCATTTGCCATGTAGGCTGCCCCCATCTCCTCCATCATATGCTTGCGCGGCTTGATCTCTTTCCACAATCGTATCGGGTTTCTCAAGTCAAGGAGCATGACGCCCGATGTCTCTAGATGAACGATGCTGCCCTGGTTGAAAGCTACAAAGGGAAGATGATATTTCTCAATGATGGCTTGCAAGCCGCGGCACAGACGGTCGCCGGCCTGCCCGGCCAGCACCGGGGCGTTCGTCCGCGCCATCTCCTCGAGCGCGTAATATCCTGCCACGCATGAAAGCGGATTTGCCGAGAGCGTCCCTCCGACATAAGCCCGCTCACCCGTACCGCCGATACCTGCCGCGAAGGTCGCCATCACATCCCTGCGGCCGCCCACGCCGCCGGCCATGGGGTATCCGCCAGTGATGCATTTGCCGAAAACAGTCAGGTCAGGTTTGACATTGAAATATCCCTGTGCGCCACCCATCCCCAGCCGGAAACCGGTCACCACTTCGTCGAAGATCAACAGCGCACCGAATTCATCACAAAGGTCGCGCACTTTTTGATTGAAGTCGCGCGGGACAGGCCGCGTCCCGCTCTCGGGGCCGATCGGTTCGACGATGACCGCCGCGGTGCCACCCCACAGCCGGTTAAGGATCAGTTGTCTTTTCAATGCGCCAAGACTGGTTGGGTAGAACTCCCGGGTGCTGGCGCTTGCGCCTCGTGGGATACCCTTCGCCTCGAGCCGGCCGGTTCCCGGAATATGTAAGGCCGAAGACCATCGGGTCACTCCAGCCGTGATAGGCGCCTCCGGCTTTGATGACATACTTCTTTTTAGTAAACGTTCTCGCCGCGCGGATGGCTGCCATCACCCCTTCGGTCCCCGACCCCAGCATCCGGAACATTTCAATGGACGGCATGTACTGCTGAATGAGCATCGCCAGCTTCAACTCATATTCATGGAATAAGCCGGTCACCGGGCCGCAGCTTTTCAGCATTTCGAATACTTTTTCGCGGACCGGGGCATAGTTGCTCCCCAGCACGGTCGGACCTCCCGCCTGCAGGAAGTCAATATACCGGTTCCCATCCGCATCCCACAGGTAAGCGCCATCTGCTTTTTCGACAGCAATCGGAAATGGATGGTTGAACGCGAGGTTGTGCTGCACCCCGCCGGGAATGTAATTCCTGGCTTCGTCCGTCAGTTCCTTTGAGCGTGTGCACTTTGTATCAAAATAACCGAGATAGTCCTTCATCTTCTCCCGGTTGACCGGACGCAGGGGCTGACTGACGAGATTGTTTAGCTTGCCATAGATCTCGTCCACATTCGGGTATTCAGAAATAGCGTAGTGTTGTGTCATTATTTCCTGCCTGGGTTATTGCATTAATTTTCTGCGAACTTCTTCTCATCCGCTTTTAGTTTGGCAAACGCAATTTCCCGGATGGGCAGCGGAATTTTATAGACCTTCTTTTCAGTCAGGAGAGCCAGAAGGTAAGTCAGGGCACATTTTTCGAGCAATGCCATGTTGTGGATGGCATGCTCAGTATCTCCTCCCAACACCAACACGCCATGGTTCTGCAGGATATAGGCATTGTTACCGCTTTTCACTTGTTTACGGACATGGTTCATAAGAAAACCTGTCCCAGACGGAGAATAAGGAACGATATCCACGCTGCGACCCAGGAACCGCACCTGTTCATCGAATAAGGCTGGAATTGGCATCTTGAGCAACGCCAGAGCACTGGCATATGGCTGGTGAGTGTGGATGATGGCATGTACATCGGGGCGGGTCATGAACACCCCTGCATGCATCCCGCTCTCAATGGAGGGCTTCATCGTTCCGGCCAGTACATTGCGCTCGTAATCCAAAACGCAGATGTCCTCCACGGTCATTTTGGCGTAGTCGTAATTGGACGGCGTGATGGCAAACGCTTTCTCTCCAACAATCCTGACCGAAATGTTTCCTTCTGTCGCTTTTAGGTAGCCGCGTTCCAACAAGGTGTGGCAGGTCTTTACGACTTGTTCTCGTTCCTCTGAATATTGTGCCATGATGCTTCCTTTCCATTCAATCCAATGTCAATCATTTTTTCATCGATCTGTACCCGCACCATTTGCTGCAAAGCGGATATCACCATCTTCTTTGGCGGGTTCGACTGGCGGATTCTGCTCGGCACCTGACCCTCGATCACCAGTGACACGAGGCCGTGGATCAGGCTCCAGGCATTGACTGCCAGCAGACCCACGGGTTGATTACGGGAATTAAACACGCCGGTCTTCTGACAGTCCCCCACGATTTTCTGGAGCAACTGCAGGCTGTGCTGGGAAACTTCCACGAAGGAGGGATAGTTTTTCTCGTTCTCGATCAACCCGGAAAACGTGATCTTGTAATGAGCAGGTGACTCCAATCCAAACTGAACATACGCCCAGGCCAGATTGACCAGCTGCTTTAAAGGGTCCTTGGGATGTCGTTCAATAACTTTTTCAATCAGTGTGTGGATTTTGATATGCCCTTCCAGGGCAATGGCTGCGATCAGCGATTGTTTGTCGGCAAAATGAGCATATGGCGCATTGTGACTTACGCCTGCACGGCGGGCTGTTTTTCGCAAGGTCAGCCCATAAACGCCTTCGGCAGCAACGATATCAATCCCTGCCTGGATGAGGGCATTCTTCAAGTCCCCATGATGATAAGCTGACTTGGGCATAAATCAAGTATAGAGGACAATCTGGACAATGTCAAGATTGAGTCACAACAATTGCATTAAGCGTGATCCACCTAACGCCGGGAAGATAACAATTTAATAAACAAAACCCGAGCTGTCAGCTCGGGCAGGAAATTAAATGAAAAAGCCTCTTGGCAATGACCTACTCTCCCGGGAGGCTACCCTCCAAGTACCATCGGCGCTGACGAGCTTAACTTCCGGGTTCGGGATGGGACCGGGTGTACCCTCGCCGCTCAAATCACCAAGAGACTTTATTCCAAATTAGGAACCGAATAGATATCGATGACAGGTTGAAAAAGTATCAAGTTCTCCGCACCATGCAGTTCAGCCCTCGACCATTAGTACGATTTAACTGAACGCATTGCTGCGCTTACATTTATCGCCTATGTACCAGGTAGTCTACCTGGGGTCTTACTCCGTTAACCGGAATACAGGGATCTAATCTTAGGGCAAGTTTCCCACTTAGATGCTTTCAGCGGTTATCTTTGCCAGACGTAGCTACCCAGCGATGCTCCTGGCGGAACAACTGGCACACCAGAGGTCTGTCCACTCCGGTCCTCTCGTACTAGGAGCAGCTCCCTTCAAATCCCTTACGCCCACAGCGGATAGAGACCGACCTGTCTCACGACGGTCTGAACCCAGCTCGCGTACCGCTTTAACGGGCGAACAGCCCGACCCTTGGGACCTTGTCCAGCCCCAGGATGCGATGAGCCGACATCGAGGTGCCGAGCGAAGTCGTCGATATGGACTCTTGGACTTCACCAGCCTGTTATCCCCGGGGTAGCTTTTATCCGGTAAGCCACGGCCCTTCCACTCGGTACCGTGGGATCACTAAGCCCGACTTTCGTCTCTGCTCGACGCGTTGGTCTTGCAGTCAAGCTCCCTTATGCCTTTACACTCTGTGGTGGGTTTCCATTCCACCTGAGGGAACCTTTGGGCGCCTCCGTTACCTTTTCGGAGGCGACCGCCCCAGTCAAACTGCCCACCTGGCACGGTCCCCCATCCGGATGACGGTATGGGGTTAGGATCTAAATATTATCAGGGTGGTATTTCACTGGCGACTCCACCGAGGCTAGCGCCCCAGCTTCAAAGTCTCCCACCTATGCTACACAGATCATACCCAAATTCAATGCCAAGATGCAGTAAAGCTCCACGGGGTCTTTTTGTCCTGCTGCGGGTAGGCCGCATCTTCACAGCCATTTCAATTTCACCGAGTCCCTTGTTGAGACAGTGCTCTAGTTGTTACTCCGTTCGTGCGGGTCGGAACTTACCCGACAAGGAATTTCGCTACCTTAGGACCGTTATAGTTACGGCCGCCGTTCACCGGGGCTTCAGTTCAAAGCTTCGGCTTGCGCCTAACCTCTCCCTTTAACCTTCCGGCACTGGGCAGGAGTCAGCCCCTATACATCACCTTACGGTTTAGCAGAGACCTGTGTTTTTGTTAAACAGTCACTAGAGCCATTTCACTGCGACCCCCCAGCGCTTTAACACGCCAAAGGGCACCCCTTCTCCCGAAGTTACGGGGTCATGTTGCCGAATTCCTTAACAAGGGTTCTCTCGTTCGCCTTGGTATACTCTACCCATCTACCGGTGTCGGTTTGCGGTACGGGCATCTGAACTTCAACGTTTAGAGGATTTTCTCGGCAGCAAAACTCAACCACTTATGCCTTACGGCTCGCTATTGGCTCAACTCAACCGGCGGATTTTCCTACCAGTCTCAACGTCTTACCAGATCGCACCCGCACAACCAATCGCGGGCTGGCCTATCTCGCTGCGTCTCCCCATCACTCAATTCAGATGGTTCCGGAATGTTGACCGGATATCCATCGCCTACGCCTCGCGGCCTCGGCTAAGGGTCGACTAACCCGACGCGGAATGACCTGGCGTCGGAAACCTTAGATTTACGGCGAATATGGTTCTCACATATTTATACGCTACTCATGCCTGCATTCTCACTTCCGTCCGCTCCAGTCGTCCTTACGGTCGACCTTCCCTGCTGACGGAACGCTCCCCTACTGCCCCAACTTGCGTTGAGACCCGTAGCTTCGGTACTACGCTTAGCCCCGTTAAGTTTTCCGCGCAAGGTCACTAGACCAGTAAGCTATTACGCACTTTTTAAAGGGTGGCTGCTTCTAAGCCAACCTCCTGGTTGTTCAAGTAACCTCACCTCGTTTCCCACTTAGCGTAGATTTGAGGACCTTAGCTGACGATCTGGGCTGTTTCCCTTTCGACCACGAAACTCATCTCCCGTAGTCCGACTGCCATGCTATGGAGTACTGGCATTCCGAGTTTGATTGGGTTCAGTAAGCAGTAAGCCCCTTAGCCCATTCAGTGCTGTACCTCCAGTACTAAACGCATGACGCTAGCCCTAAAGCTATTTCGGGGAGAACCAGCTATCTCCGAGTTCGTTTGGCATATCACCTCTACCCACAGCTCATCCCATAACTTTGCAACGTTAAAAGGTTCGGGCCTCCACGAGCGTTTAGACTCGCTTCACCCTGGCCATGGGTAGCTCACCCGGTTTCGGGTCCAATCCCAGCGACTATACGCCCTATTCAGACTCGCTTTCGCTACGGCTTCGGGTGTTACTCCCTTAACCTCGCCACTGAGATTGACTCGCAGGCTCATTCTCCAAGAGGCACGCTGTCAGGCATAGCGCCGCGCACAGGATTTCTCCTTAGCACCGACACGCCATTAGCCCTCCAACTGCTTGTAAGTTTACGGTTTCAGGTTCTATTTCACTCCCCTAACAGGGGTACTTTTCACCTTTCCCTCACGGTACTTGTTCACTATCAGTCGTCAAGTGTATTTAGCCTTGGAGAGTGGACTCCCCAGATTCCCGCCGGATTAGCGTGCCCGGCAGTACTCAGGTATTCAGCGGAAGTCAATCGGTTTTCGCATACGGGGCTGTCACCCTCTTTGGCAGGCTTTCCCACACCTTTCCGCTAACCGATCGATTTGTAACTTCCATATGCCGAACCCTACAACCCCACTCCTGCAAGCAGGAATGGTTTGGGCTGATCCCCGTTCGCTCGCCACTACTAGGGGAATAATCTCTTTTCCTCTGGGTACTTAGATGTTTCAGTTCCCCAGGTGCCCTTCCTCAATCCTATATATTCAGAAAGAGGAGACTACAGGATCGCTGTAGTGGGTTTCCCCATTCGGATATCTCCGGGTCAAACGCTTGTTGACAGCTAACCGGAGCTTTTCGCAGTCTCCCACGTCCTTCATCGGCACTTGACGCATAGGCATTCACCGTAAACTCTTAGTAGCTTCTCCACATGATGCGGAGAAATTGATACTTTTTCTCTTACAATTTTCGGCCTTATCATCAATTACTATTCAGTTGTTAATGTTCTGAAGTGATCCTTTGACCACTTTTGCCGCCCGCACCAAATCTTCTGGTGTTGACCGGCGAACGATGCTCTTCACTCGCGTCAAGGGCATCGGTTACCCGTCAACCTACTTCTCTTTTCAATTTCGACAAAGCGACCCGGCTCACCGCCGGGCCGCAAATGGCCATGCGATTGAAGCCTTCTTTTTATTTCCTCGTGCAGATCGTCAAACCTAGTATTTTGTTCTCTCTCTTTCAGCCACTGCCGGTAACACAGTGGAGATGACGGGATTCGAACCCGTGGCCTTCGCCTTGCAAAGGCGTTGCTCTCCCACTGAGCTACATCCCCAAGCACACTGATTGGAGTGGGCTTGACAGGATTTCGAACCTGTGACCCCTGCGTTATCAGCACAGTGCTCTAACCAACTGAGCTACAAGCCCGAGGTGCGGACACTCAACAACTGAGAAGTGATAGGAAACTGCCTATTAACTCTCGTTACCGCAACGAGAGATTTGAAATGAGTAGAGCCGGTCCAATCCAAGGACTGGACAGCTCGGAACTCTAGAAAGGAGGTGATCCAGGCGCACCTTCCGGTACTCCTACCTTGTTACGACTTCGTCCCAGTCACCAGCACCACCTTCGACAGCGCCCTCCTTGCGGTTAGGCTACCGGCTTCAGGTGTTACCAGCTCCCATGACGTGACGGGCGGTGTGTACAAGGCCCGAGAACGTATTCAACGCACTATAGCTGACGCGCGTTTACTAGCAACTCCAACTTCACACAGGCGGGTTTCAGCCTGTGATCTGAACTGAGGCCGGCTTTGGGGATTGGCTCTACCTCGCGGCTTAGCAACCCATTGTACCGGCCATTGTAGCGTGTGTGTAGCCCCAGATATAAAGGCCATGCTGACTTGACGTCATCCCCACCTTCCTCCGGCTTGATACCGGCGGTCCCGTATGACACTTGTAACATACAGCGAGGGTTGCGCTCGTTAGCGGACTTAACCGAACATCTCACGACACGAGCTGACGACAGCCATGCAGCACCTGTGAAGGCTCCCCGAAGGGTCGGTCACCTTTCGGTTTCCTACCACCTCCATGTCAAACCTGGGTAAGGTTCTTCGTGTAGCATCGAATTAAACCACACGCTCCGCTGCTTGTGCGGGCCCCCGTCAATTCCTTTGAGGTTTAACCTTGCGGCCGTAGTCCCCAGGCGGTAGACTTATCGCGTTAGCTACGGCACCGATGGCTTTGAACCCACCGACGCCAAGTCTACATCGTTTACAGCTAGGACTACCGGGGTCTCTAATCCCGTTCGCTCCCCTAGCTTTCGCGTCTGAGCGTCAGATACAGTCCAGAAGGCCGCTTTCGCCACTGGTGTTCCTCCCGATATCTACGCATTTCACCACTACACCGGGAATTCCACCTTCCTCTACTGTCCTCTAGTCTGGCAGTTTTGAACGACCCCTCCCAGTTGAGCCAGGAGATTTCACATCCAACTTGCCAAACCGCCTACACGCGCTTTACGCCCAGTAAATCCGGATAACGCTCGCTTCCTACGTTTTACCGCGGCTGCTGGCACGTAGTTAGCCGAAGCTTATTCCTGGGATACTGTCCTTTCTCATCTCCCAGAAAAGTACTTTACGACCCGAAGGCCTTCATCGTACACGCGGCGTTGCTGGGTCAGGCTTTCGCCCATTGCCCAATATTCCCTACTGCTGCCACCCGTAGGTGTATGGCCCGTGTTTCAGTGCCATTGTGAGGGACCACCCTCTCAGGTCCCTTACCCGTCGACGCCTTGGTGAGCCGTTACCTCACCAACTAGCTGATGGGACGCAGGTCCCTCCCAAAGCGCATTGCTGCTTTAGTCACCGGTTTCTAAACCCGGGGACCACATGCGGTATTAGCAATCCTTTCGGACTGTTATCCCACACTTCGGGGTAGGTCACCAACGCGTTACTCACCCGTTCGCCACTAGGATACTTCCGTATTGCTACAAAAGCACCTCGTTCGACTTGCATGTATTAAGCACGCCGCCAGCGTTCATCCTGAGCCAGGATCAAACTCTCCGCAAAAAAACATTTTTCACTCTTTCGAGTGTAAAGTTCACGGAAAGGAATAACAGGTTTCTTTCGTTTCCTATCACTTTTCAGTTGTTAAGGTTCCGTCAACCAAGCGGGCTGTATTCTACCCGCACCGGTAGCGCCTGTCAAGAATCTTGGGGAGACGAAACTGCCGATGCCCTGCTTTCTGCATCGGCGCGTCAGACTTCAAAACCATTGTCTTGTGTTTCTGACGGGAAACGTCTCTGTCTTGTAACGATCTGTCTTTCGACGAAATCGGCTGTAACTGACTGGCTTACCAATTATACGCAGGTCAACCTTTTTGTCAAGAGAAACAACCAATTGATTCGCGTGCATTGCCTCATGAATAAATTGATTTCTCTTGCACAACCTGCGGAATTATATGCATTTCAGGGATTAAGTCAAGGTTTTTAACCGACTGATTCGGCGATTCTGGAAAACTTTAAGGTTTGGGGATCAACTCGATGATTCGCACCGCTTGCCCGACTCCGTCCTCCAAACGGATCAAGCGACCCGTTTCTTGTGCGCGCGCTCGAAGAGTTAGGTCATGCACCTGATTTAACGCCGCCACCAGTCGCTGAGATGTGAGCTGCTTCACCGGGATGGGAGCCGGTCCCGCGCCGATCGCTGCCACCCGCTTTCCCCAAAACGGCTGGTCGGCCGTGTGAGGCACGACAATGTTCGGAATCCCCGCGCGCAGGCCGGCAGCGGTCGTACCCGCTCCGCCGTGATGGATGACTGCCTTGCAGCGCGGGAACAGCCAATCGTGTGGAGCGGAATCCATGTATAGAATATTCGCCTCTCTCTCATCGCCGTGGTATCCGCCCCAGCCTGAGAGAAAGATTCCCCGCTGATGAGTCTGCGCCAGCGCCTCGCGCACCACCCGGTGGATCCGTTCCGCTTCCTGGTTGACCATGCTCCCGAAGCTGATACAGACTGGAGGGTCGCCGGCACTTAGAAAATTCTCCAAGGCTTGAGGGGGTTGAAACTCATCGGGCGAATCCAGAAAAAAATATCCCGTGACGTGGATGTTCGCTGCGGTCCAATCGGCGGGTCGTGGCAGCACGACGGGACTGTGAGCAAAAAGCAGGGGCGTCAGCGGCCGATCATCCACGGGCGAGAACGGCCAATACAACTTCATGGTGAACTCTTCCGGAAAGCGGCGCTTCAACTGAGCGTACCCGCTGTTGCCGCCGTACCAGAAGATCTGCGTGGCAAGCCAATGCGAGAAATAACTCAGCCGGCCTGGTGGTATTTTTGCAAGAGCGACATTGGGGAATTCGCGCGTCGGCGCGAACATGGGGAATTCCTGCACGGACACATCCGGGATACCCATTTCGCGGGCAAAGGAATGTGCTCCGGTGGTGAAGGCAAATCCATGGATGAGCATCTCAGCCCCGGCCATGGCCGTGCGCGCGTCTCTCACTACCTCCGCCGCGATGCTGAAGATATAATCCCGCATCCCCTTGACCACCTTGAAGGCATTTTCACCGGCATCGTTCATCAGCCGGCTGAGTTCCTCCGGGTCGCCTGCCAACGGTGCGAAAGTAACTTCATGGGACGTGACTAGGTCCAAGAACCGGCGCGGACCAGCCAGCGTGACCGCATGACCGGCTTTTTGCAGACCAACAGCCAGCGCCAGGAAAGGCTGAACATCGCCTCGCGAACCAAACGTAAGAATAGTGATCTTCATGGGGGTATTAAAAAAAGCGCGGTATTGCCGCGCCCCTGCAGGTCAATTCATTTCCTGTCTTCCAGATAATGCCCTCAGCAAGGTGTTCTGGTCGGCATACTCCAGATCGCCGCCGACGGGCAGCCCGCGCGCAAGACGCGTTACATGGACCGGATAGGCTTGCATTTGCTGGCGCAAATATAGGGCGGTTGCGTCGCCTTCCATGCTGGGGTTGGTGGCGAGAATCACTTCCTTCACAGCCCCCTGCGCCACACGATCCAGCAGCGGTTTGACCTTCAGGTCATCAGGACCTATCCCCTCGATCGGGGACAAGACCCCATGCAAGACATGATACTTCCCCTGATAAGCCCCAATCCTCTCCAGCGCGATCACGTCCAGCGGTTCCTCGACCACACAAAGTATGGACTCCTCGCGCGAAGGGCTGGCACAGATCTCGCAGCGGTCGCGACCGGCCAGCATGATGTTGAAGCACTCCGGGCAGAAATCGGTCTGCGACTTGAGCTTCAGCAGCGCATCGGCGAGGTTGGCAGAGGCCTCCTCAGGCGCGCGCAGCAGGAAGAATACCAGCCGCGAGGCGGACTTGGGTCCGATGCCCGGCAGGCGCTCGAAAGCGGTGATCAGGTTCTGGATCGGTTCTGGGAGGATCATGTTTAGAAGGGAAGTCCGCCCGCCAGCGGACCCATCATCTGTTGCTGCAGTTCGCGGGATTTTTCAAGCGCCAGGTTGACGGCGGTCAGCACCATGTCATTGAGCATCTCGGCATCAGCGTCCTTCAGGAAATCGGGGGCGATCTCAACGCCCTTGCAGACCTGGTCGCCGGTCATGGTGACCTTGATCGCGCCGCCGCCGGCTGTGGCGGTGACTGTCTCAATCTTTAACTTTTCCTGGGCTTCCGCCATTTGCTGCTGCAGGCGCTGGAGCTGCGCCATCATCGGGTTGCCGCCCGCGCCGGGGGCTTTGTTAAATCCTTTGGCCATTATTCTAATCTCCTGAATTATTTAAAGTTATTGGATGTCCACGATCTCGCCGCCGTTCTCAAGCGCCGCCGCCACCATCCCGCCGGGACTGACTTCGTTCGGCGTCGTCTTGCCTCCCGGGTTGACCACAATCGTCCTCACCGGGACATCCGTCCCCAGGAACTCGCGCAGGGCGAGGCGGGTGGCTTCGAGCATCTCGGGGTGGTCCATCTTGGACTTGAGCACATCGCTGGCAAAGCCGAGCACCAGCACGCCGTCGGTCACCTCGCGCGAGCGGGTGGAGTTGAGCAGCGCTTCGAGCTGGTTGTTTTTCTGCTGCTTGATGGAGGCGATCATCTGGCGCCAGACTTGATTCACCTGTTCGATGGTCACCCCGCCTGCCTGTGATGAAGCGGCCGATTTCGCCGGGGTCGCTTTTGGAGCTGAATCAGGTTTAGAAGCAGCTGCCGGTTGTTTCTGATAAAGAGTGGTGTCTTTGTTTGCCGGAGCAGAGTTCTGCTTGGGCGGGGAAGGCTGCACGGGAGTAGCATTCGCAGCGGCCGGCTCCAGCACTTCCGCAAACGCCAGTTCCAGGCTCAGGGCAGGCTGCCACCCGCCCCGCAGGTCCGTGGCGGCAGCGTTGAAGGCTTTCATCATGCGCAGCACCTGGCTGGACGTAAAAGCCTCCGCATGGGTTTTCATCCGCGCCCGCACTTCGGACGGGGCTTCCACCTGGCTGCTGTTTCCCATCTGGACGAGCAGGACCGCGCGCAGGTAGTCCACGATCTGGCGGGCGAGCGAGCGCGGGTCAGCGCCGGCGTCCAGCGCGGCATGGATGGACTCCATCCCCGCCGCCGGGTCGGTCTTCTGAACCGCATCCACCAGCCCCATCACCGTGGCGCCGGTGGCCGTGCCCAGCACGGACTGGGTCAGCTCGATGGTGATCTTCTCACCGGTCGAGGCCAGCTGGTCGAGCAGGGAGATCGCGTCGCGCATCCCACCCGCAGACTGGCGCGCGATGGCGGTCAGCGCCTCGGGATCACAGACGATACCTTCCGACTTGCAAATATCGTCAAGCTGGCGGGTGATCTCCCCCACCGGCAAGCGCCGGAACTCGTGCCGCTGGCAGCGCGACAGCACCGTGGCGGGAATTTTATGGATCTCGGTCGTTGCCAGAATGAAGATGGCGTGCGGAGGAGGTTCCTCAAGCGTCTTGAGCAGCGCGTTGAAGGCCGCCGTCGAGAGCATGTGGACTTCGTCAATGATATAAATCTTGTACTTGCCCTGGCTGGGAGAAAAATTGATCTTGTCGCGCAAATTGCGCACATCCTCCACCGAGGTGTTCGAGGCGGCGTCGATCTCGATCAAATCGAGGAAACGGTTCTCGTTGACCGCCGTGCAATGAGCGCAATGATTGCACGGGCGCTCCGCCCGATTCTCGGCCAGGCAATTGACCGCCTTTGCCAGCAGGCGCGCCGCCGTGGTCTTCCCGGTGCCGCGGGGTCCGGCGAACAGATAGGCATGCGCCACACGATCGGCAGCCACGGCATTCTTGAGCGTCGTCACCACGTGGTCCTGAGAGACCACTTCATCCCATTTCTGGGGGCGCCACTTGCGGTAGAGGGCTTGAGTCATAAGAGTTTTTGAATCCGATTCATGAAGGTCGACGTTGAACGATGATAAGGATTATACCCGGGCAAGGCGGATAACCCGGATACTGAATCCGCTACGGGATCCGATAAAGCGCCTGGACGTTGTCCTCCGTATCCAACAGGATGGCCAATTGACCCGATTCCCAGGCGGGGCGTGAGAGTCCCCAGAACAGGTCCACGACAGTATTTTTTCCGGTCTTGCTGCGGACTTTCACAAAGCCGCCTTCGAGCAGGGTCAGCCCGGGGAAGGTAAATGTCCTCCCATCCGTGGTTTGAAGCTTCCAGCCGATGAGATTGACCTCATCCTCGCCATTGTTACGAATCTCAAGCGTTTCAGTCTCCAGCACCCCGGCTCCCACCACGCTGACGATGTCCAGGCCATCCCCACCCTGACCGCCTCCGGACGGAGTTCCCAATGGCGGCACCGTCACAGGAGAAGACGAGCGAAAGTATCGGTCATATACATATATGAAGGCCAGGACAACACAAGCTGAAACAAGGATATTAAGGAGAACATAACCGTAGAAACGCCTGCGCGACGCCATGACATTATGATAGCACAGGGGCAGGGGAATGAAAAGAACCCCGAATTTTTGGCCTATCACCTTGCATAAATTTAAGCCTCCCTTCCACGACCTTTATACTATAATAGTACTAAAGGGTATATTCCTCCCATATTGGTAGGAATATAATGTAAGAGGAGTTCCTGTTTCCATTTTTTGGCTGCGCGAAGACTACTTTATTGTTGGAGGAAATAAAAACAAATGGAAGATACTCAAGGTCGCTTCTGCCCCGTATGTAAACGCAAGAACGAACAGGACGTTGTCCAATGCGCCTACTGTGGTGCCGAGATGGAACCGGCTGAATCCTCCCCTCCCACCACCGAAAAGATCAGCGGGGCGACCATTGCCTTCCCCAAACCCCCCCGCGTCAAGACCGACTTATTGATCCCGGACGGCGGTATCGCGGTCTTCCTGCTGGATACGTCCAACCCGATTGCCGTGTACGCCATCGATGAATTTATCCTTGGGCGGGCAAGTGAAGGCTCCCTCGAGGAAATCGTGGACCTGACTCCCTACGGCGCATTCTCCAGCGGCGTGTCGCGCCGGCATGCTATGATCCGCCGGAAAAAGAACGGGTACGAGATCATCGATCTGGACAGCACCAATGGCACCTGGATCGATGAAAAAAGGATCACCCCCACCAAGGCGTATGCGCTTTCCAACGCGTCGACGATCCGCCTGGGGCAGCTGCGCCTGCAGGTGTTGATAAGAGAAAACACGACTTGATCTGAAAGTCTGCGATCAGCGCAGCGTTTTGGTTTAAAGGGTGGCAAATAAAAAAATGAATTGGAAAATCTTTTTCCCGGAGAAATATCTGATAAGGCCAGCAAACCGGCCGGCCATGCAGCGCGCCGCGTTTGCCTGGTCCCTATTTGGGGCGAGAGTAATCCAATTCTCCGGTTCCGACGACCGGAATATTCCATGGCTTAATAACCTCACGCCAGATGGCGGAGGCGGTTTCGATCCGCAAGGTCCTCGCAGGATTCGCAAAGTCATCAGCACGGTGATCGTCATCGGCGTGATCATGTTCGTCGTTGGCGGCGTCTTCGGATTGGCACTCTACCGCGCGCAAGATCTCACCAGTCCCACCGATGATTGGACCTCCACCACGGCTGGCGAAACCAGGGTGACCTGCCAGGAATTGATCGACCGCGCCATGCAGGCTTCCGGTGATTCCTGCGACCAGATGGGCTCCAACCAGGTATGCTACGGAAACAACACGCTCCTGGCAGAACTCATCGCCGGGACTGCCAGCCGGTTCAGCCAGCGGGGTGACATGGTCAGCGTGGCGGACCTGAGGCGGCTGGCTGCTTCGCCGCTCAGCCTGGTCAGCGAGGAATGGGGCATTGCCGTCTTCAAGGTCATGGCCAATCTGCCGCGCTCCCTGCCTGGCGAGACCATCACCATGGTCGTTTTTGGCAACACCACTCTGGACAACGCCTCCTCCAATCTGCAGACCTTTTTCTTCTCCAGCACGCTCGGGCAAATCGTTTGCGACCAGGTTCCTTTTGATGGATTGATGATCACCATGCCGGACGGCACCGGGGTCAGTTTCGTCATCAACGGCGCAGAGATGACCTTGATGGGAAATGCCAGCTTCACCGCCACTCAGAACGGTTCGATGGAAGTCAGCATGTTCAGCGGTTCGGCAACCATCACCTCGAGTGGACAGACCCAGATCGTGACGGCCGGGCAGAGCACCAGCATGGACCTGGGTGGGGAAAACGGCACCTCCGCCATCAGCCCCCCATCGGTTCCCCAGCCTCTTTCGCCCGACGAACTAACCCTGGCTTGCACTTTGACGGGCAATTTCTGCTCACAGCAGGAGATCACCCCCATCAGCCCGCTGGATGCGGTGGCAACGCTCATCGCTGAACTGGGCCTTGAGCCATCAAACAACACCACCGATGGGGCACAGACTCCCGCGTTTGCTGAAACACCATCCCTGATGATCTTTCCTCAATTGACAATCACCAACCCGCCTGTGTCGCCTTTCAACCCGACTTCTGCATTTACAAGCACCATTGCTCCGGCTGCGACCTATACACTGCTTCCTTCCATGACAAATACGCCGGTACCTCCGACTGCGACCAATCCCCCTCCGCCCACGGACATCCCGATGATCACGATTTGCCATTGCCCTCTAGCGGACCAGACCGGATGCAATGAAATCTCCATCCCCAACACAGGCAGCGGCGGTCATTGGCAACCACTCTAATGACATCATCCCCGCACCGGCTGGAGGTTGTCCTTCAGGATTCCTTATGGAGATGGGCTTTATCCGAAGAAAGATTGTCGGGGTTCTATCCAGCGCGTTGACGCCTTTGCCCATCTTGCCTGCCAATTTAGGAAACGGCTTCATACGATTTTCCACCTCCGGGGGAAGCAACACTGACCTTTCCTGGTTAAAGGTCTTGACCCCGAGCGCGGGAATGAATCTCCGTCATCGCCTCCGCCCAAAGACCCTCAACGAAACCGCAGGTTGGGAATCATCCTCGTGGTCAGTGCCCTTCTGGTCGGTTGCGCGGCTGTATTTGGACTGGCACTGTACATCGCATTCATGCCAAACTCAGAAGAAGCCTCCCCGCAAAGCGATATCACCTGCCAGGAACTGATCGACCGTGCCATGCAAGCCTCCGGGGATTACTGTAGCCAGATCGGCTCCAACCAGGTCTGTTATGGTAACAACACCCTTTCTGCAGAGTTAAACTCCGGTGGAACATTTGGCCAGGAAGGGGATGTGGTCAGTGTGGCGGACTTGAGGCGGCTGGCTGCCTCGCCTCTCAATCTTGCCAGCGAGGAATGGGGCATTGCCGTCTTCAAAGTCCTCGCCAATCTCCCGCGCTCGCTTCCCGGAGAGACCATCACCATGGTCGTCTTCGGCAATACCGCCCTCGACAACCCGTCAGGCAATCTTCAGTCCTTCTATTTCTCCAGCACGCTCGGGCAGATCCAGTGCGATGAAGTTCCTTTCGACGGGCTGATGATCACCATGCCTGACGGCGCCGGCGTCCGCTTCATCATCAACGGCGCGGATATGACCCTGATGGGAAATGCCAGCATCTCGGCCATCCAAAACGGTTCGATGGAAGTCAGCCTGTACAGCGGATCGGCTATCATCTCCGCCAACGGCGGGACTCAACTGGTCACGGCCGGCGAGAGCACCAGCATGGACCTGGGCGGGCCGAATGGAACATCGGCGACCAGCCCTCCTTCTGCACCTGAGCCGCTCTCGCCTGAGGAACTGGCACTCGCCTGCACCCTGACGGGTCAATTTTGTTCCCCGGATCAGATCACGCCTGTCAGCCCGGGAGATTTTCTGGCCACGCTGGCAGCCCAAATGGGGCTAACCTCCACACCGACCAGCCCGGCTACGGCCACCTTTCCACCTACTCTGACTCCGTCAACGACTCTCTCCCCCACTCCCAGCCTTTCCTCTACGATCACAAGGACCGGCACGCTGACCCGCACGGCAACATCCGCCCCCACGCGTACCAGGACGCCCACTCGCACTTTAACTGGAACACAGTCTGCCACTCCCTCGCAGACGAACACGCTGCCTGGGCCGACATCCACAAATACATCCGTCGCTCCGACCGACACGCCGACCGAGACTCCAATCAGCACGGCGACGGATACGCCCATCAACACCCCTACGAATACACCAACCGATACGCCATCTGGACCAGTGGCCTGTGCAAATGTCAGCGCCGGGAGCATATCCAATTCCCCATCAGATCATCTAGAGATGTCCATTACGAATAGCAGCGGTGGTCAGATTATCCTGGACATCCTGCATGTGGATTGGATTGATACTCCATCAGCCCAAAGGATTGATCGAGTCCGTCTGGACACCAATGACCTGGATAACAATAATGAAAATAGCCCTCCCAGTGATTACCCATCAGAGGAACCCTGGGATGATTATCCTAATGGCCACCATATTAACAATGGAGCAACAGAAGTTTTGGAAATCAGGTTTAATGATGATCTCACAACTGGCTCTTATTACATAAAGGCTACCTTTGATATTAACTGTTATGTAGAGGGCAGCTATACTGTCCCATAATCTTCCCAACTAAACAATGTCCACATGATGGCAGTTCCCCAATCCATACGACTCAGCGACCTTCAACCGGAATATCAGTTTCTGCAATACCAGCTACTCGAGCAGATCGGCTTCGGTGGGCAGGGATTCGTTTGGTCTGCGCTGGACTCGTCCCAAAATCGCATCGTCGCCATCAAATTCAACGAGGTCGGTGACCCCGAACAGAGGCAGGATAGCGAAAGCCAATTCAAGCGCCAAGCCGGCCAGCTTCTGAAACTGACCCACCCGAACATTCTCCCGCTTTACGACTTCGGTTCCATCCTTCCGGTTCGGTATCTGGTCACGCCGTATGTGGCCGGCGGATCTTTGCATGACAGGCTGGTGGCTGGTTCTCTCTCGACAGAAGAAATACTTTCGGTCAGCATTCGCATCGCCTCCGCGCTGGATTATCTCCACGCGCAGGGCATCATCCACCGCGACCTGAAGCCCTCCAACATCCTGATGGATTTTGGCAACCGGCTCTATGTGGCCGATTTCGGATTAGCGCGAATTGTGGCGGATACCACCCAGGCCCTGCACACCGGGCACGGCACGCCGCCTTACGCGCCTCCTGAACAGCACACCATGCGCGAGCTCACGTACAAGTCTGACATCTTCGGCTTCGGCGTGATGCTCTATCAGATGCTCACCCGCCAGCTTCCCTGGGACGGGGAGAAATCGTTGGGACTTCAACAGCTTTATTCGAAAGAAGAGATTCCTGATCCTGCTGAAATAAATCCCGAACTCCCCCCCAGGATCCACCAGGTGCTGCGGGCGATGACCTCCGCCAACCCCGATTCTCGGCCCGCCACCGCCATGGACTCGGTCAGGATGCTCCAAACCGCGTTTGGGGTGCCCATGCCCGATCTCCAATCCGTTGCAGCGCAGGCGTCGACCGAATCAAATCTCGACACGGAATCCATGCTGAAGAGGAGCATTTCCGGCTGGGACGCAGACGGTGGCACGATCCGCCTCAGCCTGACTAAATTTGCCGTGCTGGATCTCGCGCAGAAACAAGCCGGAGATGAGTCTGTTACAGAAGCCAACGTCCCCGCCTTTATGCTGCAGAACGCTCTCACGTATGGATACAACGACGACTATTGGTGGCCGAAAGTCGCCAACCCGAAAGAAAGGCTTGTACTCACATCCCAACTTCTGAGCAAAGAAAATGCGGTGATTAACGAGCGCATCGTCCGGCATCTTGCCAAGGACGAACAGATCCGCGCGCTTAAGGCACGACTGCCTGAAAAATTAACTTTGACCTTCCTGGAGACCGCCTACCGGACCAATGACCCCGAACTGAAGGTCATGATCTTTGACACGCTGAAGGACCTTTCGCCGGCTGCCAAACAGTGGCGAGAATCCGCGCTCGGAAAAACGCCGGACACGGCCCTGGCGGCACTCGCACTCGAACCTGCTCCCGTTGGGAAGGAGGCGGCAGGTCTGATCGGTCACTTGCGTTCACAACAAGCCGTGGAGGCGATCGTCAAGAGCGCGCGCGGTGAACGAAGAAGCGCCGCGCTGCTCGCCGTCCAGCAATCGGCCGGCAGCCTGCCCAAGTCCATTCCGCAACGCGTGCGCCTGGAAGTTGCAGGCGAATGGATGATACGCAGGCTGATCGACCAGCCTTTGGTGTTACTCTCCGTCTACGGGTGGATCGTGCTTGGCATTGCACTGAGCACCGGTCTGCAATCCTACCTCACCTACCGTTTACCTCAATTCATGGATACGCTTCGCATCGCCAGTTCGTTCGAACGGGGAGTCATCCTGGGAATCATGCTGGGGTTTGCCATCCTGGTCACGCGCAACATCGTTGAGCGATTCCCGGAAACCAAAGCCCTGTTGCGGGTCGGATTGGCTGTCCTGCTGGGTACGATTATTTTGAGCATTGCCAAATTCATTTTTGATGTATTGGTCCTTAAGTCCGTCCCGCAAGGAATGCTTATCAGCGCGGGAAGTTTTTTTATTGCATTGGGCTATGCGTTGAGCGGACTGGTGAAATCGCGTATTGTGAGGGCCTTGATCACCATGGCGACAGTACTGACTGCATTGGCCGGTTCTTGGTGGGGACACCTGATGCTTGCGAGAAGCGGTGTGACCATGACTCCGTTGTTCTTTTATGATTACCTGTGGGCGTCCTCGCAGGTGCTGATCACGATGATCATCGTGGCACTGCCCATGTCCATTATTAGTAACCTGGGAGATCTATCTCCAAAAAACCAATAGGTGAAATTCGGACCGGATTTTGATATAATGTGCAACATTTGTGAAAAATAAGGCAAACCTTACAAACACCTTACACACAGGTTAGCATTTCCTTAAACCACCTCTCATCAGAGGAGAATTGTACTAAAATGGATACGTTAAAAGCCATGGATATCGTAAAAGGTCAATTCTGCCCCGCTTGCAAGTATAAGAATGAAATTGAAGCCACCGTTTGCGCCTATTGCGGCGCCGAACTGGGCGGCACGTACAAAGTTAATCTCAAGACCCAGATCCTCGACGAGGCGAGCATCGCCGTTCCGGATGCCGTGCACCGCGCCCAAACCGATGAATTGCTCCCTGAACGCGGTATCGCGCTTTATCTGCTCAACAACCTCAAGCCGATCACGGTGCAGACTGAAAGGGAGTTCGTCCTCGGCCGGAAAATGGAAGACACCCCTGACGCCGTGGTGGACTTGAGCCCTTATGACGGCTACGTCGGCGGCGTTTCCCGCCGGCATGCAATGATCCGCCAGACCAGGGACGGTGTCGAACTCATCGACCTGGGAAGCGTCAACGGTACCTGGCTCAACGACCAGCGGCTCAAAGCCAATGTCCCCTACCCGCTCGAGAGCGGTGAGTTGATCGGTCTGGGCAAACTGCGCTTGCAGGTTTTCTGGAGAGACACGACAAGATAAATTTTTTATCAGGATATAAAAGAGAAATGGGCTGCAGCCCATTTCTCTTTTTATTATTATTTTTGGAATGTCTTTATCGTTTAACAACCAGCGCAGCCCAATCATCCTTTTCGCGTTTCTCCATCAGGTTGAAACCGTGCTTTTCAGCGGCCTCCACGACTTTATCCGCCTGTTCTGCGAGAATCCCCGACAGAATCAAAACCCCATCTTCAGAAACCAGGTCACCCAGTCCTTCATCAAGAAGCCGGATGATGACAATGGCAAGAATATTGGCCATAACCACTGGCGCTTTTTTTATTGGATATTGCCCCTCAAGGATTTCCTTCACCGAGCCTGTCCCCAGCAGGATGTGATTTTCAACGCCGTTCAGCTGGGCATTCTCCCGTGAATTGGCGATGGCAATCTCATCGACGTCCACACCGAGCGCGCGGGAGGCACCCAGTTTCAGGGCGGAAATGGAGAGAATCCCCGACCCGCAGCCAACGTCAATGACTTCCAGCGGGCCGGGTTTGTTCTGCATCCGGAAATCACGCAGGGCATCCTCCAGCAGCTCCAACACCAGCTGGGTGCTGGGATGAGTACCGGTCCCAAAGGCCATGCCGGGGCTGATCTTAAGGGGAATTCGCAAAGGATCGATTTGAGGTTCCTGCCAGGAGTATAGAATCTCCAAATGCCTGCCAACCGATATGGGCTGGTATTTCATTTTCCATTTTTCCATCCAGTTTTGATCCTCGATGGTCTTGTAAATCGGCTGGGGCAATGGCTGGATCATGCCCAGATAGAACAACGCCTCTTCGAGCTTCAACCGTGTCTCGGGGAGTTGGTCATCCGCGGGGAGATAAGCGCGGACGACAATCGGTCCGACCGGGGTCCCCTCGTCCTCTTCATTGACGAATTCGACAGCCTGTTCCGACACCACCCCATTGGGAGCAAAACGGCCGAACACTTCGGATATCGCTTCAGCAAGTTCACCGTTCACGGTCATTGAGACTTCCACCCAATCGGTCATAGTCAATTCATTCTCCTGATTAATTGAATCGGTCTACCAGGCTCTTCCAAAATTGGTCCATGCTGCCCGGCACGAACGGCATGTACAGAGTGACCCGGTCTGCGAGCGACGAATAGCGTTCACGAATGGCAGCAGCCAAATCGTCTTCGTCCGCCTGGACACAGAATTCGCCCAGCATCTCGTCGCTGATCATCCCGGGCATGTCACCCCACTGCCCGCGCGAGGCCAGCCCGGAAAGTTGGGCGGCGACTTCCCCCCATCCATGCAATTCCATGACGGGGCGGTAGGAGGGCGTGGAGGCATAGAAGGAAATCTGCTGCCGGCAGAACTCGCGTTGGCCGTCATTCGTTGCGGCGAACAGGGAGACGGAAACAGCCACGTCCGAGCGTGAGCGGCCGGCTTTCTCGGCGCCCTGCGCAATCGCCGGCAGGATCACCTGCGACAGGTATCTTGGCGTATGGAAGGGATGCGCGTGGAATCCATTGCAGATCTCGCCTGCCAGTTTCGCCAGCCCGGTGTTCACCCCGGCGATGTAAATGGGGATGTCCGGGTGATCAATGGGACCGGGGTTGAAAAACGGCGACATCAGCGTGAGCTTGTAATGCTCGCCCCGGAAGTTCAGCGGTGTGCCGTTCTGCCAGCAGTCCCAGAAGGCGCGGATGGCGAGAATCTGTTCGCGCAGCTTTCCGGTCACCGATTCCGGCCAGGGCATGCCGAAACGCCGCTCAATGTGCGGCTTGACCTGTGTGCCCAATCCCAGGATGAACCGCCCCCCGGAGACCTGGGCCAGGTCCCAGCAGGTATAAGCCAGCGTGGCCGGCGAGCGCGCGAATCCGATCGCCACCGCGGTACCGGACTCGAGACGCGATGTGTGTTCGGCGATCAACGCATGAGGCAGGAAGGGATCATGCTGGGTTTCGGTCGTCCAAAGGGCAGAAAAGCCCACGGCTTCAGCCGCGCGGGCGATCTCGGGAACTGACCCCAAATGGGTCGGAGGCAGGGCGGCATCGATCTTCATGACAGCAGGTATGCCATCAGCCACTGGGTGGTGGCGAGGAGCGCTTCTGTGTGCGTACGCTCGTAGTTGTGCGAAGCGTCCACGCCGGGGCCGATCAACGCCACAGCCACATCGCCGCCCGCCCGCCAGAACGCCTCCCCGTCCGATCCGTAGTGGGGATAAATGTCCGTCTTGAACGGGATGCTGTGCTGTTCCGCGATCAGGCGAAGTTTATTGCTCAACTCATGGTGGTAGGGACCACCGCTGTCCTTGACGCAAAGCGTGACATGGAACTCATCCGATTCCTGGCCGGTTCCGATCGCCGCCATATCCACCGTCACCAGCTCGTGGACCTCGGCGGGGATGCCCGCTGCCGCGCCGTGCCCCACCTCCTCGTAATTGCTGAAGTGGAAATAGGTCGTCTGTTGCGGCTGCAGACCGGCATCGTGCAGGGATTTAATCGCGGCCACAACGCACGCTACGCAGGCTTTGTCATCCAGGAAGCGCGAGCGGATGAAGCCCTCGGTCACTTCCACGCGCGGGTCAAACACGACGAAATCTCCCACCTGGATGCCCAGTCCGCGCGTCTCATCCATTGACGTAGTAGCGCGCATCCAGCCGGACCTCCATGTTTTCTTCTTTCCTCTGGGTCTCATTGACCTTGGCTCCATGCACATGGCTGGACGCGTCCTCGAACATATACGAGCCGCGCACACGTTTTCCACTGGCAGTCAGCACCCAGCAGCCTTCGGTCTCGACGCCATTCAGCAAAAGACCGCCGATACGAGTCAACTTGAGCCGGCCGTTGGGTTTGATCTCCTTGACCATCGCGCCGAGGGTATCCACGTGGGCAGTCAGGGCGCGCGGTGAACTGCTTTCCTTACCCTCCCAGCGCGCGACCAGTGCGCCTTTGCGCGTGCGGGAGAGGGTCAATTCGGGGAATTGCTTGAGGGTCTTTTCGACAAATGCAATTGCGGGCTCGGCGTATCCTGTCGGGCTGGGGGTGTTGAGCAGATCAACGAGGAAGATGGTAAGGAAGGAATGTCGATAACGGGAAGAGAAGCCATGTCAATCTCCCCTTTCATATTCATGGATTTTTGTTCGCCACTTTTGCGGCACTGGAATGGTCTTGTGCTCATGGTAATCAAAAGCCACCAGCGTCGTGGAACCCGTGGCGAGTTCCTTCCCATCCGCGCCGTCGATCATTTGATAGTCCATGGACATGGACTTGTTGCCGATGCGGCTGACGCGCACGCCCACCCGCACATCCTGCCCGAAATAGATCGGCGCGATGAAGGTGACCTTGGCGTCGGCGATGATGATGCCCACGTCCAGGAATGACTGGTCTTTAGAGAACAACCCCAGATGGATCAAATAAGAAACGCGCGCCTGCTCGAAAAAGGTCAGGAAACGCGCGTTATTGACGTGACCCTGCGGGTCAAGGTCGCTGTAACGAACTTCGATGGGATGAAGGAACCGAAATTCGCCCATAATTGAATTATACTGGCTAACACCTTATGCGAACACTGCGCGCTTCTGAAATCGGTTCCTACCTCTACTGCCGCCGCGCCTGGTGGTACCACCTGAAGGGACACGAGTCCCAGAACAAGGCGGAACTGGCGGCCGGCTCGTCGCTGCATCAGCAGCACGGGCGCAAGGTATTCGTCTCTGGCGCCATCCGGATTCTGGCCATGCTCGCCCTGTTGGCGGCGCTGGTTCTGATTGCTTCCTACTGCACCGTTCAAGTCCTTCAATAAATGTTGTACGCTGCCCTGTTTCTTTTCATCCTTGCCCTGGTGCTGCTCTGGCTCTCATCCAGGCAGCGCAAGGAAGCCGGCCTGCCGGGCGGCAGAATCATCTACACCGATACACGTGCCTGGGGTGAGGTGGAAAAGCCGCTCTACGACTCTCAGCTCGGGCTGACAGGCAAACCCGATTACCTGGTCGAACAGAACGGGCAGATCATCCCGGTCGAGGTCAAGTCGGGCAAGGCGCCGGACGCCCCCTACGACTCGCACATCTATCAGATCGCCGCCTACTGCCTGCTGGTCCAGCGCGGGATGGGCAAGCGCCCGCCGTACGGCATCCTCCACTACAGCGACCGCGATTTCGCCGTGGATTACACCCCTGAACTTGAGAGCAACCTGCTGGATGTTCTGGCCGAGATGCGCCGGGACGAAGTCCGCTCAGGCGTGGCGCGCTCGCATGAAGTACCGGCAAGATGCCATCGCTGCGGCTATCGGGACTTGTGCGACCAGAAGTTATCCTGAATCTACCAACTTTTCTCCAATTCCCCATCACCCTGCTATAATATAGAACATATGACTGATAAGGTCGTTCCATCGCGCATCGTGATCACCGCCCACCCCAAGCTGCCGGAAGCGATGAGGGAAGCCGCCCTCATTTCCGAGTACCTCAAAGGCAGGGGCTTCGACGCGCCGCACGGGTCGCTCAATGACGAGGGCCTGCGCAAGCAAGTCAAGCAGGGTCAGTTCGACCTGCTGATCGCGGTAGGCGGAGACGGGACCATGCTGCGCGCCGCCCATCTTTGCGCGCCGAGCGGCGTCCCCATCCTGGGCATCAACCAGGGCCGGCTGGGCTTCCTGTTCCAGACCGAAAGCCAAAAATGGCAGGACATGGTCGACTCGCTCCTGAAGGGCGATGCCTGGATCGAGAACCGCATGATGCTGCGCGTGGAACACCTGCGCGGAGGGGAGATCATCAGCACGTGGCACGCGCTGAATGACGCCGTCGTCAGCCGCGGGCAGTTCGTCCGCCCGGTGCATCTCTCCGCCAGCGTGGATGGACTCAAGCTGGCCACCTATGTCGCCGACGGGTTGATCGCCTCCACCCCCACCGGCTCCACCGCCTACGCACTGGCCGCCGGACGGTCCCATCCTGCCTCCCGAACTGCGCAACATCCTGCTCATCCCGATCGCGCCGCATCTTTCCGTGGACCGGGCGGTCGTGTTCTCCGAGGGTTCTTCGGTTAGAATTACCGTCCTGAGCGAGAATACCGTCATGAGCGTGGACGGTCAGACTCCCATCGGGCTGGCAGAGGACGACCACGTGGACATCCGCGCCGGGGAATATTCCGCCAGGTTCATCCGTTTCGGCGATGCCGGCTATTTTTATCGTAACCTGACCACACACATGAATCAAAATCCCACCATAGGACTTAGACGATGACCGACACCAACATCCCAACCCTTTTCTGCGCCAACCACCCCGCTGTTGAAACCACGCTGCGCTGCAACCGCTGCGAAAAACCCATCTGCCCGGAATGTGCGGTACTCACCCCCACCGGCTATCGCTGCAAGGAATGCGTCAAGAGCCAGCAGAAGGTCTTTGACACCGCTGAAACCAGGGATTTTATATTGGGCTTCCTCGTCGCAGCCATCTTGTCCTGGCTGGCCAGCCTGCTGTTTCTTCTTATCAGCGTGATCGGATTTTTCGGGTTTATTATCGCGATGGCTGCCGCGCCCACCGCTGGCGTTATCATTTCTGAAGGTGTGCGCATGGCCACCCGCAAGCACCGCTCGAGGGGTTTATTCATCACCATTGCCGTTGCCGTCGTCCTGGGCTCGCTGCCGGTGATCCTGTTCAACTTGACCAATCTGTACGGCCTGATCTTTCAGGGTATTTATCTCGCCCTGGTCCTGCCCACTGTTTTTTACCGCCTCTCAGGCATTCAACTATTCAAGCGTTAACCCATGCTGACCGAACTGCGCATCGAGAATTTCGCCATCATTGACCGGCTCGAACTCGGATTCGAGTCCGGGCTGATCATCTTCACCGGCGAGACCGGCGCGGGCAAATCCATCATCATGGATGCCGTGGAAATGCTGCTCGGCGGACGGGCGGAGACCACACTCATTCGCACCGACGCTGACCGCGCCTCGGTGGAGGGCGTGTTCAAGATCGCCGGCGCGGCCGGCGATCCCATCCGCGAGATTCTCGGGCGCGAGGAGCTGCTCGACGATCAAAATTATGCCACTCTCGCGCGCGAAGTGCGCCGCGAAGGGCGCAGCATTGCCCGCGTCAACGGGCGCACGGTCAACGTGGGTTTGCTCAAGGAGATCGGCGCCTGCCTGGTGGATGTCCACGGGCAGACGGAGCATCTCTCCCTGCTGGATGTACGCACGCACCTGGGTCTGCTGGACCGCTTCGCCGATGCCGGCGACGCGCTTGCGTCCTACCGAAAAACCTATGCTTCCCTCCAGTCCATCCGCCGCGAGTTGAATGACCTGCGCAATGCCCAAAAGGATGCCGACCGCCGCCTGGAAATGCTCACCTTCCAGGCCGAGGAGATCGAAGCCGCGCGGCTGAAACCCGGCGAAGACGAGGAACTCAAGCAGGAGAGCGACCGCCTCGCCAATGCAGAAAAACTGGCCGACTCTCGCGCAGGAGGCGCTCGCCGTTCTGGATGAAGGCACGCCCGATGCGCCCGCCGCCACCGACCTGTTCGGGCAGGCGGATAAAGCCCTGCAGACCCTCAGCGCCATCGACACCTCCCAGTCCGAGCTGGCAAACCGGGCCGCTGTCACTCTTGATTACCTGACCGATCTTGCCCGCGACGTGCGCGATTACCTCGACAGCATAGAGTTCAACCCCAAGCGTCTGGAGCAGGTCGAGGAACGGCTGGACATGATTCACCGCCTGCAGAAGAAGTATGGCGGCACGATCGAATCCGTGGTCGCCTTTGGCCTCCAGGCGCGCAAAGACCTCGAAACCATTTCGAATGCCGCTGAAAAGATCGCCGAACTGGAAGGGAAAGAAGCCAGCCTCCTGCAGACCTTGTCCAAGCAGGCACAGTCACTTTCCTCAAAGAGGAAATCTGCAGCCGACAAACTCGCCAAGGGCATCGAAGGTGAACTGGACGACCTCAAGATGGCCTCCGCACGGTTCGGCGCCGATTTCCAGACCCGCCCTGATCCTAACGGGATTCCCCTCGCGGACGGGAGCCTGGTCGGATTCGACGGGACCGGCTTCGACCGGGTCGAGTTCCTGGTCGCACCCAACCCGGGTGAGGGACTGAAGCCACTGGCAAAAATCGCCTCAGGCGGCGAGACCTCCCGTCTCATGCTGGCATTGAAGAACACCCTGGCACGCGCGGACCAGATCCCCACCTTGATCTTCGACGAGATCGACCAGGGCATCGGCGGGCGGGTAGGCGCGGTCGTCGGCCAGAAACTATGGAATTTGGGGCAGGCACACCAGGTCATGGTCATCACCCACCTGCCGCAGCTGGCTGCCTTTGGCGACCAGCACTTCCAGGTGCAGAAGTTAATACAGGACGGCCGCACGCTCACCCAGGTGAAGGGGCTGGACGGCGAGGACCGCACCCTCGAACTGGCACAGATGCTCGGAGAGGTCAGCGAAGGGACGCTGCGCTCCGCGCATGAGATCCAGCAATCAGCCCGGGCGGCACAAAAGAAGAAATAGACATTTCAACAAATCGGGAGCGGGGTCGAGAGACTCCGCTTTTTTATGAGACAGGAGCACTCTCCCAAATGATCAGGATCTACCGGCACGAAATCCAGGTGCCTCCATCGGCGATTGATGAGAATGGGCACGTCAACAATGTGCAGTACGTCCAGTGGATGCAGGATGCCGCGGTTCAGCATTCCAACGCCGCCGGCTGCACGCAGGTCACCCTTGAGCTGGGGGCCACCTGGGTCATTCGCAGCCACAAAATCGAATATCTTCGCCCGGCCTTCCAGGGCGACCACCTGGTAGTCCTGACCTGGGTCTCCAACTTTCGCAAGGTGCGGTCGCTACGCAAGTACCGTTTCTTCCGCGTTTCGGACAAGGCGGTGCTCGCCAACGGCGAAACGGACTGGGTGCTGGTCAATTCACAGAACGGGCGCCCAATGGCCATCCCGGAGCATCTTGCTGCCGTGTTCGAGATGGTTCCGAATGACGCAGAACCTTCGGATCTCGACAGTCCGACTTAAAGTTTATCATCTTTGCAAGTTACACGAAATTAGTACTTTAGGTTGAGTGACTGAACTGAAGTTCTAGATGATAATGGGGATGGTAATTACGAAGAGATTATCGGAACGCGGGCAGGGTCCTGCGTTGCAGCCGGTAGTGATGCGTCTGGGGAATCACTAACGGCTGTTCATTTCATAAGTCCATTCTCACCAAAGTCTATTAAAATTCTAAGTAAAATTACATTGACCCGAGCCTCAAGTTTTGATACATTTGAGCAGCTTGCTCTTCATTTTGTGGAATCCTGAAGGTCACATGCTGCTCAAACGCATTCAACTCGGACTGATCCATGTTGCGGTCGCCATGACGCTGGTACCCATCAACAGCACCCTCAACCGGGTGATGATCAACGAGCTGGCAATTTCCGCCACGGTGGTGGCGATGCTCGCCTCCCTCCCCTATCTGTTTGCTCCCATGCAGGTGGCCATCGGCGCCTATTCCGACCGGCATCCCGTCTTTGGGCTCCGGCGCACTCCCTACATCGTCCTCGGCCTGATCCTGTGCGTGACAGGCGTTGTCATATCTCCGCTGGCTGCCTATACCCTCGCGAGTGGAAACCTGTGGGGCTACGTGATCGCCGTGCTGGCCTTCGGCGCCTGGGGCATGGGTTACAACCTGTCCAGCGTGTCCTACCTTTCGCTGGCGGATGACATCTCCGCGGAAAACGAGCGGGGCAAGACCATCGCGGTGATGTGGTTCATGATGATCGTCGGCATCATATTCACTGCCATCGCCATCAGCCGGATGGTGGACCCGTACACGCCGGCAGCCCTCGAGAGGTCGTTCCTGCTGGTGGGCGGAACTGCGCTCATTTTAGGCTTGCTGGGATTGATCCGGCTCGAGCCTCGGTCAACCGGTCAGCCGCACTCCCGCTCCTACACCATCAAGGAAATGACTTCCGCCATCACGGCCAATCCCGTGGCGAAATTATTTTTCATCTATCTCTGGCTGCTGTTGGCGGCGATCCTGGGTCAGGATATCCTGCTGGAGCCGTTCGGCGCGCAGGCTTTCGGGATGACTGTCCGCGAGACGACCCGCATCACCTCGTTGTGGGGGGTGTTCGTGCTGGCTGCCATCCTCGCGGCCGGTGCGCTGGAGCGACGGGTCGCCCGCCGCAGCATGGCCCAAACAGGGAATGTTGGGGCGTTGCTCGGGTTTCTCGTCATCATTGCCAGCGGAGGCCTGGGCAGTTTGAGCATCTTCTACACCGGTGTCGCCTTGCTGGGAATCGGCACAGGGCTTTCAACGGTCGCCAATCTCTCGCTGATGTTCGACCTTACCGTGCCAGAAAAAGTCGGGCTGTTCATCGGCGCATGGGGCTTGTCCAATGCCCTGTCGCGCCTGACCGGCTCCGTTCTGGGAGGCGTGGTGCGGGATGTGGTCACCCAGGTGACGGGTGAGCTGTTGTCCGGTTACATGGTGGTGTTTGGGATCGAAGCCGGCTTGATGGTGGTGGCTATCCTGATGCTCTCCAGAATCGACGTGGCCGCCTTCCGCAGGCGGGCCGAAGCGCCATCCGTCATCGAGCGCGCGGCCATGACAGATTAGCGATATCCATGGCTAAAAAACGAATCGACAATGATTGGATTTCACTGACCGAGGCGGCAGAGGCCCTGGGTGTTCATCCCAGCACCGTCCGCAATTGGTCCGACAGCGGTGCGCTGCCCGTGTACCGCACGACCGGCGGGCACCGCCGCTACAAGCGCTCCGAGCTGGAACTCTGGTCGCAGTCCAAGCGGCAGCAACACCCGGTGATTCCAGTCGAGTTGATGAAAGCGGCAGTGCGCCAGATCCGCGTCCACGTTGCGGAGGGCAGCCTGGAAGAGGAAACCTGGTATCAAAAACTCGACGAGGAAGCCCGCACCCAATACCGGCTGAGCGGAGGGGTGCTTGCCCGCGGATTGATGAACTATCTCTCTGAAGAAAAAGACGGTGCGTCTGATGAAGCCCGGTCACTGGGATATGAATACGCCTCGCGCGCACAGCGGAACCAATTGAACAGCGCTGAAGCCACGCGCGCTTTCCTGTTCTTCCGCAACTTGCTGATGGAGGCGGTCATGCGTCAGCTGGCCAACTCGAACATCTCCTCGAAGGATGCCTGGCATTTGCTCTCGCGCGTGATTGCCTTCACCGACCAAATTCAACTGGCACTGCTGGATACCTTTATCGCCTATAAAACATCCCGGCATGGATAACCCCCGCAAACAAGCTTTCCAACCTTGAACGCGGGGCTTTTTTCTTATGACACTCCTATAAAAGCAACCCAAGCGCCTGTGCTATAATTTCCCTTCCGAAAGGGATTTTTCATGCTCTCCAAATTCGTCAACCTGGTTGGGGGGGACCCCAACAAGAAACAAATCGAAAAAATTTACCCCATCGTCGACCAGATCAATGCCCTCGAAGGGCAGTTTGAAGCGTTGAGCGATGATGATTTGCGCGCAAAAACCGGGGAATTCCGCTCCCGCCTGGAACAGGGGGAGACTCTGGACGATCTGCTCCCTGAAGCCTTCGCCGCGGTCCGCGAAGCCAGCAAACGCACCATCGGTCTGCGTCACTACGACGTACAGTTGATCGGCGGGATCGTGCTGCACCGCAGCACCATCTCTGAGATGCGCACCGGCGAGGGCAAGACGCTGGTCGCCACCCTTCCGCTCTACCTCAACGCCCTGACCGGCAAAGGCGTCCACCTGATCACGGTCAACGACTACCTCGCCCGGCGCGATGCGCGCTGGATGGGACCCATTTTCCACGCACTCGGCCTCACGGTGGGTATCCTGCAAATGGCGGCCAGCACCGAAAACGGGAAAAAAGCCTATCTTTACGATCCCGAGCGGGAATCCTCGCAGGAGGACCGGAATCTGCTGCGCCTGGTCGACCGCCGCCTGGCCTACGAAGCGGACATCACCTACGGCACCAACAGCGAATTCGGCTTCGACTACCTGCGCGACAACATGTCCTACAGCCTGAATGATCGCGTGCAGCGCGGTCATTACTATGCCATCGTTGACGAAGTGGACAATGTATTGATCGATGAAGCCCGTACGCCGCTGATCATCTCCGGCCCGGCCTCCGGTGATTTGGAATGGTACGGCAAGATGGCGCAGGTGGTGCGCGCGCTCAAGCCCGAGGATTACGAGGTCAACGAGAAGGACCGCGCCGTCAACTTGACCGATATCGGCATCGCGCATGTCGAACAGCTTCTGGGCACCCCTCTGCGCGACCCCGACCGCCCCGAAGATGTCACTCCCGAGCAGGCGCGCATGATGGGCTACCTCGAACAGGCCTTGCGCGCCCAATTCACCTTCAAGCGCAACAAGGATTACCTGGTCCAGGCCGGCAAGGTCGTCATCGTGGACGAATTTACCGGACGGCTGATGCCCGGACGGCGCTGGTCCGATGGCTTGCACCAGGCCGTGGAGGCCAAGGAAGGTGTGAAGGTCGAGCCCGAGAACGTCACTTACGCCACCATCACGCTGCAGAACTACTTCCGCATGTATGCCAAGCTGGCCGGCATGACCGGTACCGCGCTGACCGAGGCGGAGGAATTCTTCAAGATCTACAAACTGGAAGTGCTGCCCATCCCGACCAACCTGGAATACCAGGCTGCGCGCCCGGATTCCACGCTGATCGAAGTCAGCGCCAAGGATGAATTCGGCTACAAGTACAATTATTTTGCAAACCGCGATAATGCGGAAAAGACTCCCCTTTACTACCGCCGCAAGGACTACCCCGACCTGGTCTACCGCACGGTCGAAGCCAAGCTGCGCGCCATCGTGCTGGAGATTTTGCGCAACCACGTCCTGGGCCGTCCGATGCTGGTCGGTACGACCTCGGTGGAAAGCTCCGATCACCTTTCCCAGCGCCTGCGGGCGGAGCCGGTCCGCCGACTCGCGCAGACCCTGCTCATCCGCCGCACATGGATGCAGCAGAACGACCGCGAAGAGGACGGGCGGCTGATCTCCGAACTTCTGCCCTTGAACGAACCGCTCGAAAAATTGGACGTAGGCACGCTCCGCCAGCAGTACGGCAAACCTCTCAACCTGTCGCTCAACCCCGAGGACGACTCCAACGTGAGCACGATGCTGGACATCCTGAACCTGGGCCAGGAGCATGCTCCACGTTTGAAAGCTGCGCTGCAGGGAGGCATCTCCCACCAGGTGTTGAACGCCCGCCGGCATACCGAGGAAAGTCAGGTCATCGCCGGGGCAGGCGCCTTCGGTGCGGTGACCATCGCCACCAACATGGCCGGCCGCGGTGTGGACATCAAGCTGGGCGGAGACATCGCCGAGGAAGTTGTCTCTTCTGTGAATCGAGTCCTGCGCAAAGGCGGTTATTCCGATCCGTATGACATGACCCTGGAGGAGCGGAGAAAAGCCTTGCAGGGGCTGGATCCCTCGCTTTATGGAATCTATGAAATTGAAGTCAACTACTTCCTCCAATACTTCGAAGACATGGAGAAGGTCAAGACTCTCGGCGGCTTGCACGTCATCGGCTCCGAACGACACGAGGCCCGGCGCATCGACAACCAGCTGCGCGGACGCGCCGCCCGCCAGGGCGACCCCGGTTCCTCGCGTTTCTATCTCTCCCTTGAAGATGACCTGATGCGGTTGTTCTCCGGTCAGCAGGTCGGCAGTTTGATGCAGCGCCTGCAGGTGGACGATTCACTTCCGCTGGAGAACCGCATCGTCGGCAACCTGATCGAGTCATCCCAGCATCGTGTCGAAGGTGCCAACTTCGACGTCCGCAAACACCTGCTGGAATACGACGATGTGCTCAATGCCCAGCGCAAACGAATTTATGAGCAGCGCGACCGCGTCTTTACCAAGGATGACCTGCACGAGGATGTCGCTGAACTGCTGCGCGCCGAGATTCAACAGCGCGTCCCCGAATCGCTCAAAGACTCCGAAGGACCCTGGAAACTGCTGGCCTGGCTGGATAAGATGCAGCCGCCGTTCGGGATACAGAATGGCGTTTTCCCCTCGTTCACCTTCCGTCTATTGTTGGACGAGTTAAGCGACTCCCGACGCGCAGCCGCGCGAAGTCCTGCTTTCACAAATTAGAAATTCCGTCGAGCTGGAACAGGCTCACTTTCTGAATACGCTTGAACAGCAGATCGAAAGCGCCGGCTTGAGCCTCGAGAACCAGCTTCAGGAACGATTCGATTCCCTTGATACGTTTCTGGAAGGTCTATCGGACAGCGAAGAGACCGCCACCCGCCGCCCGCAGGAGCTCCAGGAGGAACTGCAATCGGTCATCCGCCTGCCGGTGCGCCTGTCCGCCGATCAATTGCGCGACCTGCGCGACGACCCGCGCGAACTTGATGAGCCGGTCAAAGCCCAGATCGAAACGGTCCTCACCAACCTGGCTGTTGCCCGTCTGGCAGGTGGAATCGAATTACGGCTGGGTGAACCGCTGGAGGTCAACAAGGACCAGCTCATGCGCGAGGAATGGAAGCTGGCCGCGGAACACATCCTGGAGGCCACCACCCAAGGGATGGAGAAACGCTTTACCCGACTGGTAGGTGAAAACGGCCTGATTGTTCGTGACCTGGATGCCCTGCTCGCCCGTGAGAATGTCTCGGAAGCAGACCCATCGGGCATGGTGCGTCTCCTTGGCTCGCTCACTCAAGGGGTTCGCACTGCCTTCGATACAAAGACTCACCGCCAGGTGCAGCAGGTTTTTCAACGCTTCAGCTATGTCTTTCATGCCGCCCATCTGATCGAAGATCGCGACCCGGCCGTGCTGGCCGATGATGTCCTCGACCACCTGGAAGAAGCGCAGGAGGTGTTGCGCAAGTCCTTTGGGCAGGCGGAATTCAACCGGTTAAGTCAGAACGCCTCGGCGGTTGCCGAACTCGGAATTGGCAATCTCCTGCCTGCATCGGTTTCATCGACTGCGCCTCTCACCGAACTGACCGAGGTTCAACGCGGAGATGTTGAAAGCGCGATCGGCACGCGGACCATGACCGAGCTTTACCGCCGCATCCTGCTTGGGGCGATCACCGAGCTTTGGGTGGATTACCTGACCCGCATCGAATCGCTGCGTGTTTCGATCGGACTGGAAGCCTACGGCCAGCGTGACCCGCTGGTACAATATAAGAGCAAGGCCTCCGAAATGTTCCAGGAACTCCTGCGCGACATCCGCACAGCCGTCATCAGCCGCATGTTCTCCTACCAGCCGCGCCAGTTCAGCCTGTCACAAGTCCAACCGGCAGCTGCCGAGCCGGAAGCGGTTCAGGCAGAGACCCAGCTTCCAGTGCAGGAAGGTGCGCCAGCAAAGAAGAAGAGAAAACGGCATTAGTCCACTGCGTCAACTCGTCTTCTAGCCCATTAGAATCCAGTCGCCTTCCCAAATGTAACTGCTCCCGCCCGAGGTTCAGTTGGAAAAACTCTTCCGAAAGAAAGCCCTGACCATCGAAGCCATGCCCAAGGTGGAATTGCACCGCCACCTGGAGGGCTCCCTTCGCGTGAGCACGTTGATCGACATTGCCAGGCAGCATTCCATCACGGTGCCGACCAGCCTGATGCGGCTGAGCACATTGGTGCAGGTGCAGCGCGAGGAACCCTATAATTTCGAGAATTTCCTCGCCAAGTTCAATACCCTGCGCCTGTTCTACCGTTCGCCGGAAGTCATTCACCGCGTCACGACGGAGGCGATCGAGGATGCCGCCAAGGACAAAGTTAAAATACATGGAACTGCGCTTCACACCCGTGGCGCTCAGCCGGGCGGAACGATTCCCTTTAGCGGATGTGGTGGACTGGGTCTGCGAGAGTGCGCGGGAGGCCTCGAAAAAATTCAATATCGGCGTGAAACTCATCCCCAGCGTAAATCGCCACGAGAAGTCCCGAACTCGCCGAGCAGGTGGCATGGCTGTCTGCCGCGAAGATGGAATATGGCATCGCCGGGTTGGACCTGGCTGGGAACGAGGCGCAATTCCCGGCAGAACCCTTTATCGGGATTTTCCGCGAGGCCAAGCAATCCGGCCTGAAAGTGGCGGTCCATGCCGGCGAGTGGGGCGGACCGGAGAACGTCCGCCAGGCCATTGAGCAGTTTGACGCAGACCGCATCGGACACGGTGTACGGGTCATGGAAGATGAATACACCGTTACACTCGCCAAAGACCGCCAGACTTGTTTTGAAGTATGTATTACCAGCAATTACCAAACCGGCGCAGTCAAGGAATTATCGGAACACCCACTCAAAAAGATGATCGCTGCCGGCCTGAACGTCACCCTCAACACAGACGACCCGAGTATCTCTCAAATCACACTGAGCAATGAATACAAGGTAGCCGAGGAGAATCCTTGGGCTTCCGATGGAGACCATCCGGGATTGCGTCCTTGCTGCCGCCCGTTCGTCATTCCTTCAAGAACCAGAGAAAAAGACGCTGGTCGAACAGCTCAGCAAGCAGCTTAATTGACCGGGTCTTCATTGAGTAAAATATTAACGCCGTTCTGACAGGAACGGCTTTGATTTCGAACCAAAGGAGTCAATCAGGACCATGGATTTTTTCAAATCACGCGACACATTAAAAGTTGGCAGCAAAGAGTATATCTACTACAGGCTGGAGGCGCTTGAAAAAGCCGGCCTGACGGAACTCAACCGTCTGCCCTATTCGATCCGCATTCTTCTTGAAGCTGCCTTGCGACAATGCAATGACCAGGAGATCACGCAACAGGATGTGAAGAACATCGCTTCATGGAGCCCCAAGGGCACGCGACCCGGAATCCCCTTCCTCCCCGGGCGCGTGGTGATGCAGGATTTCACCGGCGTTCCGGCCGTGGTGGATCTGGCGGCCATGCGCGCAGCCGTCGCCCGGCTGGGTGGCGACCCCAGGAAGATCAATCCCCTCGTCCCGGTGGACCTGGTCATCGACCACTCGGTGCAGGTGGATTTCTTCGCCACCGGCGATGCCTTGCAGCGCAATGCCGAGGTCGAGTTTCAGCGCAACCGCGAGCGGTACGAATTCCTCAAGTGGGGGCAAAAAGCCTTCAGCAATTTCCGCGTCGTCCCGCCGATGACCGGCATCGTGCACCAGGTCAACCTCGAATACCTGGCGGAGGTGGTGATGACGAAGGAGGAGGACGGCCGGACTGTGGCCTTCCCCGATACACTGGTCGGCACGGATTCGCATACCACCATGATCAACGGGCTGGGCGTGCTGGGCTGGGGCGTGGGCGGGATCGAGGCCGAAGCCGTCATGCTCGGGCAGCCCATGGACATGCTGCTGCCTGAGGTCATCGGCTTCAAGCTGGTGGGCAAACTCAGAGAAGGCATCACCGCCACCGATCTGGTCCTGACCGTCACGCAAATGCTCCGCAAGAAAGGCGTGGTGGACAAGTTCGTGGAATTCTACGGCCCCGGCCTCGAATCGATGTCGCTGCCTGACCGCGCCACCATCGCCAACATGGCTCCCGAATACGGCGCCACGATGGGTTATTTCCCTGTGGATGCCGAGACGCTGCGCTACATGCGGCTCACCGGCCGCCCGGAGGAGGTCATCACCCGCACGGAAGCCTACTGCCGCGCCCAGGGACTATTCCGCGAACTCGAACACGCCTGACCCCGAATTCACCGATACACTCGAACTTGACCTGTCAACGGTTGTGCCCTCGCTGGCTGGTCCCAAACGCCCGCAGGACAGGGTCGCGCTGAGCGACATGAAGTCCGTGTTCCAGAAGGCGCTGACCGCGCCGGTCAAGGACCGCGGCTATGAGCTTGATGAAGCTGCCGTAAAGCGACAGGCAATTTATGGTACCAACGGCGGTTCAATGCCGATCACCCATGGAGCCGTGGTCATCGCCGCCATCACCTCCTGCACCAACACCAGCAACCCGTCCGTGCTTATCGCAGCAGGATTGCTGGCCAAAAAAGCCGCCGAGAAAGGTCTGGCGGTTAAACCTTATGTCAAGACCAGCCTCGCCCCCGGCTCGCGCGTGGTCACAGAGTATCTCAAATCCGCCGGGCTGATCGAGCCGCTGGCGCAGTTGGGTTTCAACGTGGTCGGCTACGGCTGCACCACCTGCATCGGCAACAGCGGTCCGCTGCCGGGGGAAGTCGCCAAGGCAGTGACGGGCAGCGACCTGGTCGCTGCGGCAGTCATCTCGGGCAACCGCAACTTCGAAGGACGCGTTCACCCGCTGGTGAAAGCCAATTACCTGGCGTCCCCCCTCTGGTTGTGGCTTATGCCCTGGCCGGGACAGTGGATATCGATCTCGAACGTGAACCGCTTGGGATGGGCAAGGACGGTCCGGTCTTCCTCAAGGACGTCTGGCCAACCTCTGCTGAAATTGCAGCAGCCATCACCGCCCATGTGCGAACCGAAATGTTCAACGACAAATATGCCGGCGTCTTCGAAGGTTCCGACATGTGGAAGGACATCCAGGTGGCCGAGGGCGAGCTGTTCCAATGGGACGAAGTGTCGACCTATATCCATCACCCTCCATTCTTCCAGAGCCTTGAACTGGACGTGCCCCACATTGGTAACATTAATGGCGCAAGGGTCCTGGCGTTTATGGGTGACTCTATTACCACCGACCACATTTCCCCGGCGGGGAATATCGCGACTGACAGCCCGGCCGGAAAATTCCTGCAGGAGCGAGGCGTGAATCCCCAGACTTTAACCAGTATGGCGCAAGAAGAGGAAACGATCTGGTGATGGCGCGCGGGACTTTCGCCAACATCCGCCTGAAGAACCTGATGGTCGCGCCAAAGGAAGGCAATCTCACCCGATACATGCCTGGCGGCGAGGAGATGTCCATCTTCGATGCAGCCATGAAATATCAAGGCGAGGGTGTGCCTGCCATCATCCTGGCCGGCAAGGAATACGGCACCGGCTCCAGCCGCGACTGGGCAGCCAAGGGGCCTATGCTGCAGGGCGTCAAGGCTGTCATCGCCGAATCGTTCGAACGCATCCACCGCTCCAACCTGGTCGGCATGGGTGTGCTTCCCCTGCGTTATGTGGAAGGGCAGAACGCCGAGTCACTCGGTTTGAAAGGCAACGAACTATTCCACATCGAAGGTCTGGATGACAACCTTCGCCCTCAAAGCCTGGTGTCCGTGAAGGCAGAAAGCCCTGACGGCAAGGTCGTGGATTTCAAAGCGCAAGCCCTGTTAAACACACCCGTCGAGGTGAATTACTACCGCAATGGCGGCATTCTGCATACGGTGCTGAGGAATTTGATGAATTAGGACACAACGTGGATGACATCAAAAAACCATCGTTGAATGTTAGCGATGGTTTTTTTCTATTACATACGAGCCTATTCAAATTCGCTCAAAGAACTCATCCTGCAGCCGTTTTGTTTCCGTATCGTCCTTGATGGCGCGGATTGTCTTTGCCAGCGACCTGGCACTCGCTTCCAGCCAACGCTCCCCTTTTTCAGCGGTACCAAAGGTCCCATCGCCGCAATAATGACTGGGATGATCGGCATACCACCAGATACCCATATCCACCCCCAGATCACGAAGTGGTTTGAGCCGTTCGAGCGGATTGCCTTCTCCATCCGATTTCAACACATCCTTACGGACCAAGTCCCGGTGGATGGCTAGGATGGCGCTCGTCTCCCGTTCGCCAGCGTGTTCGTCCACGGTCGTTTCCCACTGGTCGTTGACCGGGTCATCCCCCTCTTCACCATATGGATTTACCACGTAGACTACGTAATCACGTGGACTGGCCAGCTGGATCTGAGCAAAATAATGGGTAAGATGATCGTTCCCGCCGTGGGCGTTGACCAGCACAACCTTCTTGAGCCCGTTGCGTGCAATCTCCCGGCAAGCATTGTCGAGCAGACGGATGGTGAGGTCTGCATCCATGCCGATGCAACCGGGATAATGCCGCGCTTCCAGAATCTGGGTGAAGATGAAATCAGGGAAAACCACGGCCGGCTCGAGGGCAGCTGCCCGGTTGCACAACTCTCGCCCGATGAACATATCCGTGCCAAGGGGCAGGTGATGCGCGTGGCGCTCGATGCAGGATAAGGGGAGCAGGCACACACCTTCTGCTTTATCAACAGCGTGCGGAAACAGGTCTCCTGTTAATTCTTCCCAACGCATAATTTTCACCTCCTTGTGATAATTGTCATTGCCCGCCTGGAATGATCGAACCAATCGCCAAAAAGGAAAAGATCAAAATATCCTGAAGAAAATGGATGAACCACGCCCAGGCAAATCCCCGTGTCTCCAGCATGGACTTGCCCAACAGCCATCCCAGAAAGCCCGCCATCAGCACACCGACGATCCCATACGGGACACCATAATAATGCCCGATGCCAAAGAATGCCGCCATCAACAGCAGCGCCTGCCGCCTGCCCACCGGGTTTTCAAGCACGGACAGGAAGGAGGCTTTATAGGTCAGTTCCTCGCTGAAGGCGTTCATGGCAGCCATGAGCAACACAAAGGGAATGAGCACAAACATTTGAGACAGCATTCCACCCAGCGTGCCTTGCTGAAACTGAGCGCTCAGGGAGGGAAAGGCTGCGATCAAAAGGAATGCCAGTGTCCCCAGGCTTATCCACAAAGACAATTCCCGCCCCAGGACACGCCAGGAGGACGGTTGTTTCATGATGGGGGGCATGGGGTCAGCCACTGCCGCAAGGTCGCCTTTGACCAGGTAAAAGGCTTCGCGTTTCTTCTTGATGATCATCAGTCCTGCCAGCATGACCAGGGTCACCGCCATGCGCAGCACCTGCGTGGAAAGCAGGCTGGGAACAAATTCGCTGGATTCCAGAAACGGATCGATCGCAGGCAGGTTCCCAACAGTGCCGTAGAAAAATCCCTCAGCAACAAATAGGATAATGAACACAACGAAGAACTCACGTAAAGGGCGGATGGTCTTCCAGACAAACGACAGGGCCACCATGAACAGAACCAGGGCAATCGATGCCAGCATTCGGGTTTGAAACGGGACAGGGAACTGGAAGATCTCCTGCAGAATGATCATCGGCAGGGTTGAGACCAACAGTAGAACTCCCCAGGCGACGGCGAGAAGAGTTGTACGATTTTGTGTTTCGGTGGTCGATGTCATCTTTCGCTTCCTCCAACCCTTATTCTATAGCGAAAACAATTTGGAGGGTATTCTTGCCGGCAATGGATTACGGACAAATTATGGTAAAATCCTTCCGCTCGGAGGGATGACCGAGCGGCTGAAGGTAACGGTCTTGAAAACCGTCGTGGTGAAAGCCACCGTGGGTTCGAATCCCACTCCCTCCGCTGAAAGGTCACCCGGGCATTAACAACCCAAGGGGAGGTGCCAGAGTTGGCTGAATGGGCTCGCCTGCTAAGTGAGTGCTGGGGCTTAAACCTCAGCCGCGGGTTCGAATCCCGCCCTCCCCGCCACTCAGAAACATCCGCATCAAGCGGGTGTTTTTGTTTTCACCCGCGCGTCCCTAGCGACTTACCCCTGAAGCGGTACGCGAAGGGAGAGCACACCCGCAGGGTGCTTTGAGGGGGTGTTTCGAATCCCGCCCTCCCCGCCTAGGAAGCCAAACCCGCCCAATTGTAGGCGTGTTTTGTATTTTACTGGGGGTCCTTGATAAGAAGATAAAACGTGAAGAATCATAAGGTTGACTTCATTAATTCCAACAAGCGGTCCACATAGCTGTTCCAAGTCATGTTTTTTAACTGCGGTATGCGCGCTCAAAGCCAATATTGGGAAATTAGGATGTTGCAATAAAGTTCGTAACCGTTTCGCGAGCAGATTCGGCGTATTATCTTCACAATAAATGATGAAATCATTCTCCTTCCCGAACATTCGGACAATTTCATGGAAAGGAGCCACAACGACCGGTGTGTGGTATACCAACGCCTCCAGAATAGAAGAGCAGCCTGCCCATTTTGGAGTGGTATTAACATAGATCCTGGCCTGCTTGAACAAGGCAAATAAAAGGTCCCTGCTTTCTGCCTTGCCCTTATCCAAATAACCATAACTCATTACCCCATCTGGAAGCAGCCCAAGATATGACGTATCATGTCCAATAATGGTCAGTGTGAGTTCCGGAAACGAACCTTTAAGAAGCTCATAAGCAAGAAGTAGGACACGTAATCCCTCAGCATATTTGGCATCACCCATAAACATCAAGTTGAAACTCTTAGCCTTTATCTCAGGGAGTGTGCTGCTTTCCTCTATCGAAGGAGCGTTAATCGCCTGTCCGAGACAAAAAATGTTTTCATTTTGATATTTTTGTTTCATGACATCTGCCACACTCTGGAACAAAGAAATCACCAAATCCGCCTGCTCGATGCGGCGATCTTCTCTTACAATCGACATCTCCTCGAGCAGGTCTGGTGACCGGCCTCGAAAGTATTCTATCGAGTAGCTATAAGGTCTATCACTTAGTAGCACGACCGGTCTGCCTGACTGTTTACCAGGGGAGAAGCTGTACGTAAGAAAAATATCCGCTTGTGAATTCGGATAACTTCTGATCGCTCTACGAATATGGGTGGTCGCTATCATGTGGCGCATTGAGCTACGAAAGTAGGTGTAAGTAGTATCGCGATGAAACAATTTCCAACCTAAACGGAATGTTCGGTTGAAAACTTTCTCAATTATCGGATAGGGATTAATGTCAACCTGATTAACAATTACCCCTTTTGCCCGTAGGGCTTCACAAAAGTAAAAAGGAACATTTGACCAGGTTCTGTAATCACTGGCAGAACCGTTTGTATAGACTGTGAGTTCTTTAATGGACTTCAACTCGTACCCTTGGAGAAAATGATTTATTCTATATAAGTAGTTAAAAACATATAGATAATAAAATACCTAAGGTGTCCATCTCACCCCTCCCCCAGCGTCGCCACACGGCGCTCCGCCATCCCCAAGCGGGATGAGGACCGCCGCGACATTGGCGGCGCCTCCCAGCAGCAGCCCCGCCAGCTGCCCCACCAGCACGGGCAGACCCAGCAGCGAAGCAACGATCGCCGGCACGATGAAAAGCCCAAAGCACAGCGCTACGAAAACCGATGCGGCCAGTGCGCTCACACAGCCCATGGACTGGTTGATGCGGGCCGGGTTGTCCCAGTCGAATTTCGCGCCGTAGGTGCCGAACGCCAGGAAGATGCCGGTCAGACCGGCCAGGGTCAGTGCCACCGCCAGCAGGCTGATCAACGCCGATGCAAAAGAGGCTTCCTTGATAACCTGCAGGACGACCAGATAGACCGTGCACAAGGCCAGTGCCGGCAGGTAACTCACCAGGAACTTGGAGACCAGCAGCTGGCGCGAGCTGACCGGCGAAGACTTCAGCATCCAGTAACTCCGGCCTTCCATCGAAAAGCCCAATCCCGCCAGGCTGGCGATCAGCATCCATCCGATAAAGAGCGCCAGCATCACATCCGCATAGACCATGCTGCTGTTGAGTGCGTCCATGAACCAGGCCGGCGCTTCGCCCTGCCCTTCGAATCCCTGACCTCCGGAGCTGAGCAGTCCAAAGGCATACACCACTCCGAGGATCAGCGGCGTGATCAAACGCGAGACATTGCGAAGTTCCCGGCGGTAGAGCAGGAAGTCCTTGACAAAAATGGCCCGGATGACTGATGGCATCAGCCGGGCAAACGGATTCTGCCGCTTCTCCCCGGCGGCGACAGCAGCCACCCTGCTCTTCGGTCGACGCCGGTTGTTCTGCAGGTTGGACCAGCCGGTGGCATATAACCTCTCGCTGGTGATAAGGGACAGGTAAAAGACGGTGCCGGTCAACAGGATCGCCGGGATGAGCAGTTCGCCTGCGGTCAGCCAGTCGCTTTTACCCAGCGCGACCAGCCCCTTCCCTGCCCACATCATGGGTGACCAGGGCTGGTTGAACCGATCGCCCATGGTCAACAGGCTGCCGACCTGCTCCTCGGTGAAGTCGTAGTTCATAAAACGAGCGGACTGTCCAAATATGAAGAACGCCGTGCCGACCACGAACCCCAGCACTTCCGCCAGTCGCCGGGCAGGGATGTATCGCGCTGCCACCAATACCAGCAGGCTGGCCAGCGAAGCCGCCGCTAATGAGATCATGGCCAGCACCAGCACCACCAGCGGGTAGTAGGTAAAGTTATAGCCGCTGGATATTCCCAGCCCGAACAGAATCGGCAGGGTAAACAGGCACATCATCCCGAAGTTCGGCAGCACCGCCTGCACCAGCTTGGCGACGAACACCGCGCGAACTGGCAGCGGGGCGCTCATCAGGAAGTCCATATCCCCCATGAGGTACAAAGCCTGTAGCAGCACGCCGAAGCTCGTCAGCAATATGCCGATGGCGGCAATACTCACCATCATGGAAGGGATGCCCTCCAAAAAGGAGCTCGTATCCCCCACATAGCGCGTCAACTCCGGGGACTGCATCCCGCCCAGGATCAAGATGCTGATGAAAAGGATGAATCCCAGGAATGCCAGGAACGCCAGCGTTGCGAAAATGTAGCCAATTTTCCTACCGAGCTTGGCACGGCGAAATCCGCTGATCATGATGACCAGCCGCAGCCGCAACATCCTCCAGACGCTCACCCACAGGCCCGGTTCGTGGAATTCCATTGGGACGGAAGTCATTTCAGCACCTCGGCAATCTCGGCATCCTCGACTCCTCCTGTCAGGCTGAGGAAGATATCCTCCAGGCTGCTTTCTCCCTGCCCGAGCTGGCGCAGCTCGTCCATCGTCCCGACCGCGATCAGTTTTCCCTTGTTGATGATTCCGATTCGGTCGCACATGTTCTGGGCGATCTCCAGGATGTGGGTGGAGAGCATCACCGCGGAGCCGCGGTCCGCCATCTGACGCAGGATATCCTTGATCAGCCGCGCGGACTTGGGGTCGAGACCCACCGTCGGTTCATCGAGGATCAGCACGCGGGGGTCATGCACCAGGGCAGCCGCCAGCGAGGTCTTCTGCTTCATGCCGTGGCTGTAAGAGTCGGTGGTGTCGTCCGCCGCTTCGTCAAGATTGAACAGGCGCAGCAGCTCCTCGGAACGCCGCGATGCCTGGCTCTTGTCCAGCCCGTACAGGTCGCCGACGAAACGCAGCAGCTCGCGTCCGGTCAGCTTGCCGTACAGGTTGGGCTCATCGGGCACATACCCGCAGGCCGCCTTGGCCCGGATCGGCTGCCCGACGACGTCATAGCCGCCCACTTTCACAATACCGCTGCTGGGGCGCAGCAACCCGACGATCATCTTGAGGGTGGTGGTCTTCCCTGCGCCGTTCGGGCCGAGAAAACCGAAAATTTCCCCGCCATGAACTTGAAAGCTGACATCGTCCACCGCCAGTTTGTCGCCGTATTTTTTGACCAAATTCGCTGTCTCTATCAGGACTGTTGAATCAGCCATAGCGCCTCCGTTGGTTAATGCTTTTTCATTATATCAAGTTCACTTTTGGATATGACCATTAACCTCTACGAATGAGTTCTTTAAAAAGTAGTTTTATGTGTCTTCCCGCCTCGAATCGGGAGGGAAAATTATTCGAAAAAATGGATGGGCGTAGGCGCGAAAATGACGGATTAAATGGTATAAAAGGGGAACGGATGTTAGGTTGGATTTAAGACATTTATCATCCCGCCAGATCTACTCCTTGGGCTACAATGAAACTGGTTACTTGTGATATTTCCCACAATTTACGCGAAAGGTGAACCATGCCTGAAGCCTCTGCTCCTATCGATTCATCGCAAGCTGCTCCCCAGCCCTCCGCGCCTAAAAAAGGACCTCGAGGCGAGGTGATTCTCTACGCCAAGTGGTGCAAGGGCTGCCACATCTGCGTGGAGTTTTGCCCGGCGAAAGTCCTTGCCATGGAACCGCACGGAAACCACCCGTTTGTCGCCGCACCGGAGAAATGCACCGCCTGTCATTTTTGCGACACCCACTGCCCCGATCTGGCCATTGTGGTCAGGAGACTGGCGTAGGAGGCAACGATGACAGTCAAATTGATGCAAGGCAACGAAGCCATTGCCCTGGGTGCGATCGCCGCCGGCTGCCGCTTCTACGCCGGTTATCCCATCACCCCCTCCACCGAGGTGGCGGAGGTGCTCTCCCGCGAGCTGCCCAAAGTGGGCGGCAAATTCATCCAGATGGAGGACGAGATCGCCAGCATGGCCGCCATCATCGGCGCGCGCGTGGGCGGGCTCAAATCCATGACCGCCACCAGCGGTCCCGGTTTCTCCCTGATGCAGGAAAATCTCGGCTTCGCCGTCAACACGGAGATCCCCTGCGTCGTCGTCAATGTCCAGCGCCTCGGGCCTTCGACCGGCCAGCCGACGTCCGCCTCGCAGGGCGACGTGATGCAGGCGCGCTGGGGTACCCACGGCGACCATCCCATCATCGTCTTGAGCCCGATCTCGGTGCGCCAGGCCTTCGACCTGACCGTGACCGCCTTCGACATGTCCGAGCGCTACCGCACCCCGGTCATCCTGTTGACCGACGAGGTCATCGGACACATGCGCGAACCGGTCGAGCTGCCGGATTTCGCCACCATCAAAATCTTTGAGCAACAGGTCGCCGAACAACCGGAGGTGTACAAGGCCTTTCGAAACACCCCTGACGGCGTCCCTGCACTCGCTGCCTTCGGCGAGGGCTACCGATACCACATCACCGGCATGACGCACGACGAGGTCGGCTTCCCCACCCAACGGTTGGACGAGATCGACCCCTGGTTGGAACGTCTCAACTCCAAGCTGGAAAAACACATCGACGATATTGCCCTGCTCGAGCAGGACACTCAGGATGGAGCCAGAACCGCCCTGTTGTCATACGGATGCACAGCGCGCACGGCACGCCACGCCCTGAAAGCCGCCCGCGCCCGAGGTCAAAAGGTTGATATGCTGACCCTGTTGACCATTTGGCCGTTCCCAGAAAAGCAGGTGGAGTCGCTCGGCGACCGGGTGGACAAAATCATCGTCCCCGAGATGAACCTGGGGCAGTTGGCGCTGGAAGTTGAGCGCATCGTCGGCCGCCGGAAGGTCGTCCGCGTGAACCGCGCCAATGGTGAGATGATCACTCCGCAGATGATCCTGGATGCCATGGAGGAGCGATAAGATGAGCCATCAACATATTCTGGATGCAGCCACGCTTGAGAAAGAGGAAGCCCTTATTCCTCAGGCGGACTGGTTCGAACGCTCCGAGACCCTGCAGAAGCTGCGAAAGAACAAGAAGTTTCCCACCATCTGGTGTTCCGGCTGCGGCATCGGCGTTGTCATGGGGGCCTTGATCCGCGCCATCGACCATCTCGGCTTGAAGAACGACGAGGTGGCCCTGGTGGCCGGCATTGGCTGCTCGGCGCGCATGCCCGTCTACATGGACTTCAACACCATCCACACGACCCACGGCCGCGCGTTGGCCTTCGCCACCGGCCTGAAGATCGCCCGCCCGGACATGAAGGTCATCGCTGTCATGGGTGACGGCGATGCACTGGCCATCGGCGGGAACCACTTCATCCACGCCGCCCGGCGCAACCTGGGCATCACCGCTCTGGTCGTCAACAATGCCATCTACGGCATGACCGGCGGGCAGTACAGCCCGACCACGCCTGTCGGCGGGAGAGCCACCACCGCTCCCTACGGCAACATCGAGCCGCCTTTCCCGGTCTGCGAACTGGCCATCGCCGCCGGCGCCAGCTACGTCGCCCGCTCCACCGTCTATCACGCGCTCGAGCTGGATAAATTCCTGGCCGAGGCCATCGCCAAGGATGGATTCAGCCTGGTCGAGGCAGTCTCCTACTGCCACACCACCTACGGGCGGTTGAACAAGCTCGGTGCCGCCGCCGATATGATGCGCAGCCTTAAGGACAACACGATCGCCAAAACCGCCTTCGACCGGCTGACACCCGAGGAGCAGGCAGCCAATACCAAGATCGTCCGCGGCACCTTCGCCAACATTGAGCGGCCTCAGTACACCGACATTTACGCCGGCCTGATCGCGCGCGTCCAGGGAGGTGAGAAATGAACTGGAATCTTCCCGAACGGACCGAGATCCGCCTGGCCGGTGAAGGCGGGCAGGGCATGATCCTGGCCGGTATCATCCTGGCAGAGGCCGCCTGCATTTATGGAAGCCAGCATGCCGTCCAGACCCAATCCTACGGACCGGAGGCGCGCGGCGGCGCCAGCAAGGCCGAGGTCGTCATCTCCTCCGGGGAGATCGATCACCCCGAGGTGCTCGAAGCCGACGTGCTGGTGGCCCTCAGCCAGGAGGCCTACCGAAAATTCCATACGAATGTCAAAGCGGATGGGCTGCTGATCGTCGATGCCGACAAGGTCGAGGACGCCAGCGATAAGGCCATTCAGATTCCGATCACCCGCATGGCCCTGGAGACCACCGGGCGTCAGATCACGGCCAATACCGTGGCACTCGGGGTGCTGGTCGGCCTGACCGGGATTGTTTCCCGTGAGGGAATCGAAAAGGCCGTCACCGGCCGCGCCCCGCGTGGGACAGAAGATATGAACCGCAAAGCTCTCGAGGCCGGTTTTGCTGCAGCAGAGCAGGTCAGGATAAAAAAGTAGGTATCGAAAGGTAGTGATGTGCGCGATGAGAGCCAGGTTTTCATTCCGGCTCTCATCATTGGAATGGAAGCTCATATAAAGCTGAATGATATAATGATTTACATATTTCAGCGTGAGGCAATCAATCCGTCTCCTGTTGGTAAAAGGTGTGTAATATGGTAAAAAACCACGAGCATGAATTTGCAGTCATCGGCCTGGGACGTTTCGGGATAAACCTCGCCCAAAGGCTGGAGGAAATGGGCCATTCTGTTTTGGGGATTGAAGAAGACCCGCAGGTGGCAAAGGAATGGGAAAGTCGAATCACGGAAATATTCGTCCTGGATGCGACCAATCCCGATGCCCTGGCCGAAGCAGGCATCACATCTTTCAAAACGGTCATCGTTGCCATCAGTGACGATTTTGAGACCAATGCGCTGATCACCTCCTCGTTGAAGAATATGGGCATCCCGAACATCATCTGCCTGGCGGGGTCTTCCCGCCATCAGGAGATCCTGCTCAGGGTCGGCGCCAACCGTGTGGTGATTCCTGCCAAGGAGAGCGGCATCCAACTGGCGGATGAGCTCAGCACTCCGGGATTGCTGAATGGTCTCTCATTAAGCCAGGACTACAGCCTGATTGAAATCCAGACACCCAAAGGGATCATCGGCAGAAAAGTTCAGGAGTGTGAAAAGTATGAAATCTCCTTGCTGCTCATCGTGAGAGGCAGCGATTTGATTCTATCGCCGGAAGCGGAGACCCAACTGGAGCGGGAGGATATTCTCGTGGTGGTGGGTGACAGAAAACACCTGACGGAATTCAGCGCCCTGACATGAAATCCATCCACTCCCCGCATCGCCCCCGCAGGCGCATCATAAAGATGGCCCGCTCTGCGGCAGAGAAGGTCATCCGCCGGACACCTCCCGCACTGGAAATGGTGATCGGTCTGTTTATATTGATCGGCGCTGGGACCGGTTTGTTGTTGATCCCCGGTGCCGCCACGCGTCCCCTGACCTTCCTGGAGGCAGCCTTTACCTCCACCTCTGCTTCGGCAGTGACAGGATTGAGCGTGTTCACACCCTCCACTGTCCTGACGTTTTGGGGGCAGGTCATTTTATTGGTCCTGGCACAGATCGGCGGGGTAAGCCTGATCGTCACGGTCAGCGTGATCTCCTACCTGTTGGGGCGGGAAGTCACCATGTCACGCCGCCTGACCGTGACCAGTTCCCTTGGGCTGGACAATCCCGGTCAAATCATGCGGGTCATGATCAGGGCGATGGTTTTGATGTTCATTATCGAAGGAGTGGGGGCTGTGCTGCTCTTCCTGCACTGGCGCATCTCGGGCATCGTCCCGGCCGGGCAGGCGGCGTTCTATGCCATTTTTCACGCGGTGATGGCCTTCTGCAATGCAGGCTTCGACCTGTTTGGCGGCCTGCCGCAATATCCGAACGGCATCCCCAGCGACCCCATCAGTCTGCTGATCATGGGCTTTTTGATCATCCTTGGGGGATTGGGCATCCCGGTCTACATGAATTTGATCTACAGCCAGAATAAGCGAGGGTTGACCCTTCATACCAAGGTCACCCTGGTGATGGCCCTGATCCTCATCCTGTTGGGATGGGCAGGCTTGTTGGCAATCGAGTATCGTCAGAATGGGGTTTTGGCTGGAATGCCGCCGCTGGACAGGATTGTGAATACCTGGTTCCAGTCCGTCTCAACCCGCACCGCCGGATTTGCCAGCCTGCCTGGATTTGCCGAGTTGAAATTCTCCAGCATTCTATTAATCATGGTGCTGATGATGATTGGAGCGGCTCCGGCTTCCACGGGCGGCGGGATCACCACCGGTACGTTTGCCGTACTGCTGTTCGCAGTCCTCAGTTACGCCCGCGGGTACGAACATATCCGCATCGGGAAACGCTCATTGCCGAATGCACTGGTCCGGAGGGCAATGGTCATCCTGGTATTGTGCATCACAATTGTCATCCTGGCCACGTGGCTGATTTTGTTCACCAATCCCTTTTCCCTGACCGAGACTGCATTTGAGGTGATATCCGCCTTTTCCACGACGGGGTTATCCCTGGGGATCACCTCGGGATTGAACACCGTTGGCTTATGGATTTTGATGGGAGTGATGTTTTGCGGACGGCTGGGAGCGGTCACCATCATGATCGCCATGTTGGGGCGCGAACCGCGTAAAAGGCTGGTAGGCTACCCGGAAGAGTCCATTCTTATCGGGTAGGTTGTAGCGATGAATCAGAAGTGGATTGGGCAACAAAGCCAATCCACTTTTTTTATTTTCCAGCCAGGGTGCTCCAATTAGACTGCTTCGGAGCCGGTCCGCCGTTGGTGAACGTCATCAGGCCTGAATTGGCCATCAGGTAAAGTCAGAGCTTGCCCTCCGGTGAGACACAACCGCTGCCGGCCTTGTTGATCAAAATCTGATGGTTCCCCGTGGATATCACCGATCTGATCCGCTGGCCTCCACATGGCGCGATCGAACAACGCGAATCCGGTCGAAGAGTGTCAACAGGATGCCGATTCCATTAACGATATAAACAATGGTGAAAATCTTCGTCACCGGCGTCGTGGGCGTCAGATCGCCGTATCCCACGGTCGCCAGGCTGATGACGCAAAAATAAAGGGAGTCGAGATAGTGAACTCCACCCCTCTAACCAATGGTATACCACGGTGCCCAGCGCCAGAGCTGAAAGTGCCCATAGAAAGGCTGGTCTGGACCCTTTATCGGATAGAACATCCAACAAGAACAACTTCTGGATCGGGCGCGTGTATTTGAGTTCCTTTTTCACATCACGCTGCTGCAGCTTCTCCTGATCATTATTCGTCATGTTTTCATTCCCTTCACAACATTATCAATTAATTCCATCAAATCCGGGGAATGCACCAAACACAAGGCTCCAAGTCTGATCGCTATCGATTGAACCTGGAGCCCCGGATAAAGCTATTCAATTGTTAGTTATCAGTTCACCATCGTTTGAAATACCATCTGGACGATGGCCGATCAACGCCCTAAGCCTGTACTTTTTGGGCTTTCTTAATCTGGAATGCCTTGTAAATCAGGTAGATGCCGCCCGCAACGCCAAGGACAGCGGCAGCCCAAACGAAGGCCAATCCCATGCCGAAGCTGTTGTAGTTGTCGATCAATGCGATACCAAAGATGATCGACAAGGCTCCGAGAATGCCGGCTCCCCAACCACCGCCCTGGAAGGCCATGATCAACAGGACGATACCCTGGGTCAAACCCCAGAGACCGAGGACGAGCACGAAGACCTTGGGAAGGACGAGTCCGCTGGCTAGCGGGTATTGGAGGATGTAGCTACCGGCCATGATGCCAACGATGCCCATGAACAACTTCCAGCCCCATTGCGAGTGGTCGATGAACATGTAGACGATGTCGAAGATGCCACGGAACAGCCAGTAGAAGCCGATGAACCAGACCATGAGCATATAGACATCTTTCTGGGTGTCAAAAGACCCCCAGAGCAATGCTGAGCCGACGAAGAGGGCCAGAAAGCCATTGATCAGCGTCAGCCACCAGGGGCGTTCCTTGGGTTGAACTTGTGTAGCTGTTGTCATTTCTATTCTCCTTGAAAATTTTGAATGGATGATGCTTGCATAATAGTTATTATACTCACAAATGTGATAACCCGTAAAGTATGCATGGGTTGCGAATGGGAGCAAAAAACCTAATCGCCATTAACCAGGGATCAGCATGGAGGCCGGCATTTCATCCCATTGTTTCAGATTGGAAAAGCTATAGAGAATGCAATCGTAAATGCTCTATCCTTATCCCTTGTCTACGCGAAGCTTTTCGCGTTCATCAAAAACCAAACAACCATCAATGGAATCAGACTCTGCCTGCTTCCTGCGGATGCGTATTGCGGTAATTCAAAATCAGGATGTACACACTGACCGCCAGTACCCACCCCGGCAGGATGAGGGGCACCCACGGAGTCAGACTGGTGCTTAGGAGCAAGATCAACGCCAGGGCATAGGTGACAAAAGCCCAGCCGCGGTGCATCACTCCGGTTCGCAGCCAGATGGTGCCCAGGGAGATCATGAACACGCCTGCCATGCGGATGGCGTATATGTTGATGATTTGAAACACCACCTCGCGGCCAAAACTGAAGACGCCGCTCTCGATCAGAACATTCTGTTTGACCGCATAACTGCTCAGCAGCCCGCCCGCCAGGGCGGCGCCGGCGAAGGTCAACGCCAGAAAAAGCAGACCGCTGCCCAGGAACACGGTCGCAAACAGGCGGTCTTCCTGCTCGCCGAGGCGGTCACGTATCACGCCGATGAACCACAAAAACGCGATTCCCGCAAAGGGCACCAGATTTAACCCTAGCGACACCAATTTTAGGCTGGTCTCCAGCCAGGCGGCACTGTCAGCCGAGGGGTCGGAGGGGACCGAAATGCGAATGAGCGCCAGGCTGATGGAATAAAGCACGGCAAAGAGGATGCCGGCGATGGCTGCAGCGCGAGGTGTTCTGAGCCTTTCACGGGTCAGGGATGCTTTTGTCTCAGTCAATGGCCTTTCCCCTTTTTTCCTATTGTTTTAGCAGGGAAATCATCTTCTCTTTGACACGATCCAATCGTTCAATGCCGTTTGCGTTTCTTTTTATCGGGTTTCTCTTCCGGCCAGAACCTCATCACATCGGCCGGAGCCAGATTCCGGTTGAGCAGGTTACCCATGATCTCCATGGGACGGTTGACATGATTGAAGAATAATTTGAAACTGGGGCACAGATAGTTCAAACCCGGTTCTCCGTCCGGGGTATGCGTAAACCGGTCCTTGGGACATCCGCCGTGACAGGCCCAGCGCACTTCGCACTCGCGGCAGTATTTGGGCAATTTGTCCAGCTTGTCCATCCCGAACTTCTGCTGCCTCCCCGAGGCGATCATTTCCAGCATCCCCTTTTCATTGATGTTGCCCAACAGGTACTCAGGCTCGACAAAATGGTCACAGGAGTACAGGTCACCGTTGTGCTCCATGGCCAGGGCGCCGCCGCAGGTCGCTGAATGGACGCACAACCCGGGAGGCGCACCGACCTTGTTCGCCAGGGTGACATCGAACAATTGGACGTAGACTTTCCCCACATCGGTCTTGACCCACTCATCGAAAACATCGTTCAGGAATTTACCATAACCTTCAGGAGATACAGAGTATGATGACACTTCATTTCCGCGCTGACTGTAGAAACTTCGCAATCGACCCGGCATGGTGGACATCGGCATCCTCCGCCACCTGGATTTCGTTGGTCGGGATCAGGCCGGAATCCATCAACCTGTCCACGATGGGGATGAATTGGATGAACTGGGCGCCCAGCTCATCCCGGAAGAAGCGGTAGACCTCGGCCCCTTGGTCCTGGTTGGTGGAGTTCACCGTGCAAAGGATGTTAAACTCCGCCCCATTCTTCTTCAGGACTTCCACACCTCGTACCACCCGGTCAAAGGTCGACGCGCCACCCTTGTCCACCCGGTTGGCATCGTGCAGGTGGCGAGGCCCGTCCAGGCTGATTCCCACCAGATAGTTGTTCTCCTTGAAAAATTGCGCCCACTCGTCATTCAGCAATGTCCCGTTGGTCTGGATGGTATGCTGGATGAGCTGACCCGGCTTTTTATATTTCTTCTCGAATTCAAGCGCCCTGCGGAAGAAATCCAACCCCATCAGCGTGGGCTCACCGCCCTGCCATGAGATCATGACCTCCGGAGTTTGATGTCCCTCAACGGTCTGCTTGACATAGGATTCGAGGGACTCATCGCTCATCCTGAAATTGCTGTTCGGATAGAGCATCTCCTTGGTTAAAAAGAAACAATAGGAGCAATCCAGGTTACAGATCGCACCTCTCGGTTTGGCGAGGATGTGAAAGGCTGGTGGCGCGGACTTGGGTAAGGTCATGAGAACAGCTCCGGCATGGGCAAAATGGAATTTCGATAATACTCGATTATTCCAAAACCCAACAGCCAAAAATTACAGGCCTTGCATGCAGGAATGGGCTCCTGGATAGCGAAATCTCCTGGCGCTTTTATATTATTTGCCCATCATTTTTTCTGCCGATGCCCGGCCTGCCAATTGTTCCTGCTTTCAAACCGAGGAACAGATTCACCTTGCTAACCCTCAGGAACAAAAACCTTGTTATAGGCGGTTACCGCCGCACGCACCGACGGATAGATGTGCTCCACACCGATACGAGCCGTCAGACCCGTCGCCTGAAGGAGATCGCGCAAAGGTCCGTTTGCACGCGCGATCCATAATTCGACGTTGAGGCGCTCCAGGTCTGCATCCAGATTTTCCAGGGCTTCCGCTGCGGTTGAATTGAAATCACTGATCGATTCGGCATCGAGAATGACACATTTCAATTCCGGACCGGCGTTGGCAACCAGTTCTTCCAGACGCTCAGTGAAGAAAGCCGCGTTGGCGAACACGAGCGGCGCATCAAATCGATAGACGATCAAACCCGGCGCGGTCAGAGGGGTCTTCTTGTCAGCGATGCCTCGGTAGACCGTTCCGCCGCTGGCATCCACTTCATCCAGCAGAGCATCGTGTGGGCGCGAGATGTGGTAGATGACATTGACCAGTGATAACATCACAGCCACAAGAATTCCCTGCAGAATGCCGACGACGAGCACACCGAACAAGGTCACCATCGCCAGCCAGAACTCAGCCTTGCGTACCTTCCGCAAAAAACGGAATGCAGCCACGTCCAACAATCCGAGCGAGGCGATGATGATAATGGCGCCCAGGGCTACCGTTGGCAGCGGCGCGAGCAAAGGCGTGAAGAAGAGCAGGAAAACAATCGTGAGCGCAGCGGCAATGAGCCCCACCCACTGTGATTGTCCACCCATCTGATCGGAAACAACTGTGCGCGATCCGCTGGTGGCGCCGGGGAACCCGGTCAACATGCCCGCACCGATATTGGCCATGCCGATCGCGATGAATTCCTGATTGGCGTTGATCTTCTGTCCATGCCTGGCCGCAAAGACTCGTGCGGTGAGGACTTCGTCGGCATAGATCAGGATCGTCAGCGCGAGAGCACCGGGCAGCAACGAAAACAAATCCTGGACAGTTACGCTGGGGATCGTCAGGCTGGGCAGCCCGGCGGGCACCGCGCCAACGACCGCCACACCTTTATCCACAAAACCGAAGTAAACGGAGGCGATGATGGCCAGGACGACGACGATGAGCGCGCCGGGTAGCTTGCGATTAACGCGGCGCATGATGAGCAGCCCCGCCATGCAGATGACGCCAATGACGAAGGTAAGCCGGTGCGTTTCATCGAGGCGGCTGATGAGTTCCAGGACCTGCCGGAAAAATTGATCGCTTTCGAGTTTGATGCCGAACATTTTTCCTAGCTGGCTGCCGATCACGATGAGCGTCGTGCCAAAGATGTAGCCGACCAGGATCGGCTTGGACAGGAAATCGGTGATGAAACCCAGCTTCGCCATGCCGGCCAGAATCGCCAGGAAGCCGACCAGGATCGCGGTCATCGCGGCCAGCGCAGCATATCGGGAAGGGTCGCCGGCGGCCAGCGGCGCAACGGCGGCCGCCGTCATGATGGCGGTCGTCGCTTCGGGTCCCATGATGAGTTGCTTGGAGGTACCGAACAGCGCGTACATCACCATTGCACCGAGTGCAACATACAGCCCTGCGACGGGCGTGACGCCGGCCAGGTCGCCATAAGCCATCGCTGACGGCACCAGCACCGCAAAGACCGTGATCGCCACAACAAACTCGGTGCGCAGCAAACCGGCACCAATTCCCTTAAACAGGGAAAGACCGGGAATAAAACGCGTAAATACCTTTAGGAGTTGGGGTTGTCGTTGTCATAAGTCTCCAAATCTATGTTGCAATTATTCCGCCTCAGGCGGAGATTCTGTCTGGTCAGCAGAGCGGCGGGCCATCGCCAGGGCTGCCAATGCAGTCAGCAGCGCACTGGCCACCACAGCCACGGCGACCGCAGCCCCTGTTTCTCTTTGCACCAGAATCACCGTAAAAAGACCCGCGAATAGCGGCGCCCTCAAAGCAGCAACCAGCGCGCCTGCCATCGTCGCCGCCACGGCCACGGCCACCGGAATATCGGGAAATAGCAGATTCGCTGCCAGACCCAGGGCGACACTCGAAAACATGATGGGAAAGATATAGCCGCCCTTCCAGCCGGTAGCCAGCACCAGGGAGGTGGCAAACAGTTTGGCCACAGACAAAACGATCAACATCAGGACGCCAATTTCCACCGCACTGGCGATCAGATCGGACGTCTCTGCCTCGCCCGAGAACAAGGTCAACGGGAGGAGCGCGCCGATGATCCCCATGCCCAGGCCGCCCAGCAGTCCGCGCAGCACGACGCGGCCCTTCATGGGCTGAAAGAGCCGCTGCAGGCCTCTGAGCGATAACATGAACAACAGGCCAACCACCCCGCCGATCAAGCCCAGCGGCGCGGCGTAGAGCAGATCAGCAAGACGGGGCATATATTCCGGAAAGTAATACAATGAATTGAAGAATGTTCCGGTCAGCAATACGAAGACCACCGTCGCCACCGCCGAGGCCAGCAGGCTGGGGAAGAGCACCCAAAAATACGTCTTCCTGCGACCAGGACTACTTTGCGCCGATTCCAGACCCAACAATGCGCCGCTGAAGGGGGAGGTGACGAAGGCGGCCAGCATCCCGCTGACCCCGGAAAAACCCATCGTGCGCGTTTCTTCTTCATTGAGTTTGAGCCGGTCGGAGACCAGCGTGCCCATGCCGCCGCAAGCATCCGCCAGAGGCGCTTCGGGGCCGAGACTCGCTCCGGAGATAAGCGATACAAAGGCAGTAACCACGATTCCCGGAGCGTGGTGATAATTGAAGCGCCCGGTCTTGCCGAATTCGACCATCAGGTCAGCAAAGATGCCGCTGTGGTCGCCAAAGAATTTCACCAGCAGCCCGACCAGCAGCCCGCCGACAGTGCAGACCACGAGAGTGAAAAGGCGCAGATCCACGCCCAGCGCCTGGGCGGCTTGATCCCACAACAGATACGTCCCCTCATGGACGAGAGCCACAAAGACAAAGGTGACCAAGGCGCTGACCAAACCCAACACGGCAACCAACGCCAGGAGCCTGATATAGGATACCGGTCTGGCTTGTGTGTCAATCATTTTCGAATCTCCTCTCAAATGACAACCTTCGGATCAACGTGGCATGACAGCGCATCGTGTTGTTCATTCCAAGGGTCCACTTGGTAAAGGCGATTGTGGTTCCCTGGGTTGTTCCGAAGTAAAAACCGGTGGCGCAGCCGCCGCTTTCAAACCGCGATGCATTCCTAAATAGATGGCTGCCGCCGCCAGGAACATCAGCCCCGCAAGCACCAGGAACATCTGCCCCATCCCCGTGGCAAACGCCTGGTCATACTTTGCCGACGCGAGGTTCAACAAGACCTGTGGCACGTTTGGATAGACGCCCGATGCGGTCCGGCTGAAAATACTGGGTAGTGCTGCTTCGATCTGGTTCAGGGTCGTTTCCGGGACACCCGCTTGTGCAAGCGGCTTCAGAAAAGCGGTATCCGCCAGTTGCGTGACCAAAAGGCTGGAAAGAACCACACCCAGTGCATAACCCGACTGGCCTGAAGCGGTGTTGACCGCAGCAGCAGAACCGGCAAGCTCAGGCGGCGGTGCGGCCAGGACGACTTGCGTCCGCGCGGGTACGGCAAGCCCAAAACCAAATCCGATCAGTGTAAAGGGCACGAGCAGGAACCAAAACGACGTGTCCACTTGAATAAAAGACAGCCAAACCAGGCTCACGCCCATGACCACAAAGCCGCCGGCGATGATGCGCCGCGCGCCAAATCGCAAAGCAAGCCTCGCAACGAGGAACGAACCGAGCAACAACCCGACCAGAAAAGGGATGAACTTCAGCCCGGCCTGGACCGAGGACATGTTCTGGACGTTCTGAAAGAAGGCGATGAATTGATAAAAGAATGCACCTTGTGCAATGAACAAGGTAACCCCGGCCAATATCGCAAACCCTATGTCGCGCCCGGTGAACATTTCAACGCCGCGGAAAAACCCGACGCGCCGTCTCAGCCAGCTTACACACACAATGAACACCAGCATTGCGCCGATTGCCACGATGACCGGCAACCAGCTGTTTAAAAGACCCCGAGCAACGATCACCAGGTAAACGAGTATGAAAACACCCACTAACAACAAGAGATTCACCACGGCGCTGGTACGCCGAAACGTTTTCGAGGCACGGCTTTCAGGGACGTCGCGAATCACGCGCTGAAGGGCAAGGATACCCACAATCACCACCGGTATGAATGAAACGCTTGGAATGCCCAGAGAGTCGCAAATTGCACCTACTGACGCGCCAACAATCATCGCAGTGCCGAGCAAACCGAACAAGATCCCGTAGGCAAGGGGACGCACCGCTGGGGCATAGACGAGGGTGACAGCGGCAATGCACATGGGGATGACGGCAATTGCGGTAAAAGTGCCGGCGACATCCGCGACGATGAATGGAGGTGTGCCGAGGGTCAGCCCCCCAAATATGTTCGCCAGGGTCAACCCGACCAGACCGGCCACCAAGACCCGTTTACGCCCGAACAAATCACCGGTGGTGCCGAAAATCATGGTCAACACGGCGAGGATCAGGTAACCCACGGCAACAAACATCGGTACATCACTTCCGGGGGTTCGCAATCGAGTTTGAATAAAAGTCGTGGAAAGCGTGAGAAAGGCGGGTTCCAGCCCCGTCGTCAGCATGGCAAGCGAACAGGCGATGAGAACGCGCAATGACTGCGGGTCGCGCACCAGTTCCTTCCCCACAATTCCTATTGGCGCGAGTTGCGCCGGCAGGCGGAATTTGCGACCTGGTTTACTTTGGGATTTTTCCATCTCAGCTCCCATTCAATTTCCCAGGATGATCCTGGTTGTATAACAAACGGACCTGGTCAGCGCTACAATTCAATAGAGGTTCTGGCAGGGATGCATGGATCACGCGGCCGGGTTTGCGGCATCCACCGCCGGAGGTGTCACCGGTGCCGGACGCGACTCAAAGGCCTGCACAGCCGCATCCACGGTCCTGTAGATATGCTCTTCTCCAATGTGTTCCAGTAAACCGGTCAGCTGCATCCGGTCGCGCACCGAACCTCGCACCTGCGCAAAGAGCAGCTCGATTTTGTCATCGCGCAGGTCGCTGGTCAAATCCTGCAGCATGTCCGAGGTGCCGATGTCGAGGTCGGCGCTTGCGCCCAGGTCGAGCAGGATGGCTTGCGGACGCGGGTCAGACAGGGTACGTGTTAGGATCTGCGTGCGCGCCACATTGGCGTTGAAGAAATACAGCGGCGCATCCAGCCGCAAGATAACCAGACCCGGGACAAGCTCCGCATCCGCATGCCGGCTGATATCAATATACTGTCCGGCAGCATCCGGTCGTTTTCCCAGGACCGCGATGTAAGGCCGGCTGGCGCGGTACAGCAGCATGACCAGCGACAGCAGGACTGCGATCATCAAACCCGTCATCACGTCGGTGGTGATGACACCCACCAATGCCGTGACCGCCAGCGCGAAGTCGGTCTTGCGCTGGGCATAATAGCGCTTGAGTTCGGCGACGTTGAACAACCCCAGGATCGAGCTCAGGACGATGGCGCCCAGCACCGCATTGGGCAGGTTTTTCAGCAATGGCGCCAGAAACAGGACCACCGCCAGGATCACGCCAGCGCTGACCAGGGACGAGAGCTGGGTGCGTTCCCCGGCCGCTTCACCGCTGGCGGTGCTGGACAGGCTCATGTCAATGGTGATGCCACTTCGGTGAGGAGTCGGAGCACCCGCTGAGGATGATCACCGCACTCGCCGTGCCCACCGACGCCAACTGCAGGTTGACCAGGGAGGAGGGGTTGCCGGACCGGGTGACCACCGTGGTCGTTGCCCGCTCGGGCACGCCGATGGCCAGGTAATCGTCCATGTACTCCTTGTCCTGGTCGGCGAGGATCACCACCGCCCGGTGCTTGCGGCTCTCGTTGGCGACGATGAGTTCGCGGATGATCTCCACCACCCGTTGCTCGTCCCATCCCAGGATGAGGGTGTGGTCTTTCTCGACGACCCGGGAGTGCCCTTTGCGCAGGTCGTGGAGCCGCCGGTCTACTGCGGTGGTGATGAAGGCGACGAGGGCCGACAGCATCACGATGCCGCTGATCCCGGCGGTGATGGCCACCGCCTGATACCAGCCGCGGGAGGCGACGTCGTCGCCCACGGAGCCGGGGTCGGTCATCTGCAGGAAGGTCGTGAAACTGCTTCGGCCGAAACCCCGCTCCGGGCCGCCGGGGAGGACCAACTGCAGGAGGAGGCGCACGCCGATCAGGACGGCCAGGACGAGGAGGAAGACCACCAGCAAGCTGGTGAACACGGACCGCCCGCCCGGGACATGAAGTTGTCGAAGCGGTAGCGAACTCGCTGGGTCAAAGGGGGCCTGGGCATGGAAGAAGCTCCCCGCTCGGATGCTCCGACACTACCGGTGGGCGGCAGGCCCCGTCGCTGCGGCGGCCCTCCCGGAGGAGGCCGGTGCCGGGGCCGCGCCGAGAGGGGTACGATCGGGGGCGCGCTAGCGACCCCGAGGAGGCTGCCTTGGCGACGTGGAACGACCTCTGCAAGTACGTGCGGGCCAACTACAAGATCATGAAAGAGGACGACCACAGCATCATGATGGGCTTCGCCTACGAGGACGGCCGCTCGCAGGTGGTGTTCCTCTGGAAGATGGCCTTGATGGGCGGCGGCGAGGAGTGGGTCCAGATCGAGTCCCCCATCGGGGAGTTCAACCCGAAGAACGTGGCGGCCGTGGTCCGGGCTGCGGAGAAGAGCGTCGTCGGGGGCATCGGTTGCTCCGGCGAGGTCATCACCTACCGCCACGCCATCCCGTTGGAGAACCTCGACATGAACGAGTTCCTCCGCCCGCTGCGGCTCGTCACCACCTCCGCCGACCAGTTCGAGAAGCAGGTCTTCGGCGCCGACAAGTTCTAGGCGGCCCGGGGCGGGAGACGATCGACGGGAGAGCCTTGGCTCCGGCTTCGGCCGCGTTGCCCCCGCCGTCGTCCCCTCACCCGCCGGGCGGGCCGTGCCGCCTCATGATCCCGGGGTGATGACCCCATCCTCGAGGTCGCGATAGACGGCTTCGGCCTCGGGGGCGAGGAAGACCACGCTGGCGGCGCCCACCGTGCCCACGGAACCGGGGAGGACCAGGTTGGCGACGGCGGCCGGGTCGAGTTCGTAGGCTCCGGCGGCCAGGGTGAGCAGGTCGCCGGCGGGCAGATCGGTCCAGGTGAAGCCCGACAGCAGGGCCAGCAGCTCGGGCAGGTCGAGGATCCCCCGTCCTGCGCCCCCCTGAGGCCGGCCGCGATCACCATGCCCTGGTGGAAGGAGCGGGTGAAATCGCCGCCCTGTATGGAGCGGTTGCGGGAGAAGGCCAGGGCGTCCTGCCCCATCAGGCGCTGCTCGCCGGCACTGAGGTCGGCGCTCGACTTGGGGTCGTTCATGGCGAAGGGGACGTCGACCAGCACACCCCCGAAGGCGTCGACCAGTCGCCGGAAGCTGCGGAACCCCGTGACGAGGTAGCCCTCGATGGGCAGTCCGGTGAGCTCGCGGGCGACCTCCACCACCGCCGCAGTGCCGGCGCGGGCGTTGACGTGGGTGAGCTTGTCGTCGCCGTAGGGGGCACTCACCACGAGTCACGGGGGAAGCCGACCACCGCGCCGGCGCCTGCGCCGATGTTGGAGGTGAGGATGTGCAGGCTGTCGCCGCGGTACAGCGGCTCGTCCTCGCCGGGCCGGGCGTCGGTGCCGATGACCATCACGAAGCGCACCGGATCGCCGTACCAGGCCTCCAGGCCCAGGCTGGCCAGCCTGGCCCCGACGACGCGCCAGCCCTGACCCTCGTCGGCGAGGAGGAGGACGTCCTCGGCGGCGGCGACCACCGCCACCTCGGCCCCATCGGCCAGGGCTGCGGAGGCGTACTCGCCGGTGAGCTCCAGGTCGGCGGCAACGGTGACATCGGCAATGAAGGCGGCCAGTCCCTCGGCCATGGCCGGTGCCTCCACTCCTTCCCGGTCGCCCAGCCAGGCGTAGAAGTCGCGGGCTGCCTGCTGCAGGGGGCCCTCGCCCTCCAGGTTCAGGGCCACAGTGGCGCCGGGGACCGGGCTCGTCGTGGTGGAGGGGCCGGTGCCGGTGACCGCCGTGGTGCCGGCGCCCGAAGTGGTGGTGAAAGCAGGCGTAGTGGTGGAAGCGGCGGTCTCCCCGCCGGGCCCGCCGAAGAGGAGGAAGGCCCCCACCGAGGCTCCCGCCAGTGCGAAGGCGATGCCGCCGGCGAAGAGGACGAATCGCTTGTCCACGGCCGCGGACTCTAGCCAGGGGTCGCGGTTGCGCCTTCAGGCGGTGTCGTCGCGCTCCGCGGGCCCCGGCGACAGCCGCAGGATCAGGTAGCCGGTCACGCCGGCCAGGAAGGAGCCGGCGAAGATGCCCAGCTTGGCCTGGTCGGCGAAGGCCGGGTCGGTGAAGGCCAGGCCCACGATGAACAGGGCCACGGTGAAGCCGATCCCGGCCACGGCGGCGACTCCGAGCACCTGGGGCCAGCCAGTGCCCCGGGGCAAACGCCCCCAGCCCAGCCGCACTGCCAGCCAGGTGAAAGCGGAGATGCCCACCAGCTTCCCGGCGAGCAGACCCAGGGCCGTGCCCAGGGTGACCGGGTGGGTGGCGGCGGCGCCGAGGTCCGTGCCGGTGAAGCGGACTCCCGAGTTGGCCAGGGCGAAGAGGGGCACCACCAGGAACGAGCTCCACGGATGCAGGGCTCGTTCCATGCGGTCCAGGGGGGCCACCGACTCCCGGGCCACCGCGGCCAACGTCAAGGCGTCCTCATCGAGGCGCTCCTCGCCGAAGGTGGCGGCGGCAGCAGCCTCGTGCCCGGCCAGGATGCGCCGGGCACGCTCGCGGTACTCGTCGTCGGTGTACCAGGAAGCAGCCGGGGTCAGCAGCGCCAGCGCCACCCCGCTGAGGGTGGGATGCACTCCGGATTCGAGCAGGCAGAGCCAGGAGGCGAAGGCGGCCGTTCCGTAGAAGGCCAGGGAGCGCACCCCCGCTCGATTCGCCGCCCAGACTGCCGCCAGGCCGCCGACGGCCCCCAGGAGCCACCATGCCGCCAGTTCGTCCGTGTAGGCGGCGGCGATGATCACGATGCCGCCGACGTCGTCGGCGATGGCCAGGGTGAGCAGGAACAGCCGGGCGCCTATCGGCACCCGCCGTCCCAGCAGGGACAGGACCCCCAGGGAGAAGGCGATGTCGGTGGCCACCGGCACCGCCCACCCCCGGGCCGCCTCGCCGCCGCCAACGAAGGCCAGGTAGATCAGTGCCGGGACGACCATCCCGCCCAGGGCGGCGAAGATCGGCAGGGCGGCGGTCTTGAAGTCGCGCAGTTCCCCGCGCACCAGTTCGCGTTTGATCTCGAGGCCGACCACGAAGAAGAAGAGGGTCATCAGGCCGTGGTCGACCAGGCCGCGGAGGGTCTCGTGCAAGACCAGGGGGCCGAGGGTGAATCGACGGGTGTCTCCCAGAAGCGCTCGTACGACTCGCCGCCGGGCAGGTTGGCCCACACCAGTGCGGCCACGGCGGCGGCCAGCAGCGCCAGGCCGCCCGCCGATTCGACCTCGGTGAAGCGGAGCACGGGGCGCAAGAAGCGCGTCGGCAGGAAACGGTCGGAACTCAGCCAGGTGCGGTGCGGGCGGTCGTCGGCCACGCCCAAGGGTAACGGGCCGGCACGCCGGCACACCGGAGCGGGCGGCCCCATCCCTACAATCCTGCAGGATATGCGAGTAGTCATCACCGGTTCGGGGAGAGTGGGCCGCGAGGTGGCCCAGGCGCTGAGCGCCATGGGCGACGACGTGTCCCTCCTCGACGAGTCCGAGGAGGCCTTCGAGCTGCTGGGCGGACGTTCGACGGCACCCTCCACGTGGGGTCACCTACGACGTCGACGCGCTGCGAGCCGCCGGCATCGAGGAGGCCGACGTCTTCCTGGCGCTCACCCCCAGCGACAACGCCAACCTCATGGCGGTGCAATTGGCGGAGCGGGTCTTCGGGGTGCCCAAGGCGATCGCCCGTCTCGACGATCCGGCCCGTGAGGCGGCCTACCGGGCTCTGGCGGTGGATTTCGTGCCGACGGCGCGGCTGGTGGCCCGGGTGCTGGTGGAGCGGGTGCACGAACCGGAGTTCGCCTATCACCTGGAGTTCCCCGACGGCGACGTCCAGGTGGTCGAAATGGTGCTCGGCGCTGGGGCCGCCGGGCTCGCCGTGGCCGGCCTCGAGGTGGAAGGGCAGCTGCGGGTGGCGGCAGTGCAGCGCGAGGGCATGGTCTTCATCCCGGGCTCGGCCGACCTTCTCCAGCCGGGCGACCTGGTGGCGGCGGCGGTGCGCCGCGGGGTGGCCTCCCGGGTGCGGCGGTACCTGGCGGTCGAGGGTGGGGGCAGCCCGTGAGGATCATCATCATCGGGGCGGGCAAGATAGGCCGCCACCTCGCCCGGGAGCTGGCCGACGCCGGCCACGCCGTCACCGTGGCGGAGAGCGACGCCGGAGGGGGCGCGGCGCCTCGCCGAGTCGGTGGACGCCCTCGTGCTGGAGGGCGACGGCACCAGCATGAGCATCCTGAAGTCGGCCGAGGTGTCCCGCGCCGACTGGCTGCTCGCCGTCACCGGGCAGGACGAGGTCAACCTCACCGCCTGCGA
>CAVPVW010000003.1:0-1021900 GCA_963709295.1 uncultured Chloroflexia bacterium
CTTTTCACCAACCATAGCTTTGCGAGCTATGGTTTTTCGTTAACCCGACGGACTGTGATTGGTAAATATTCCATTCAAGGAGGTGTTTTGCATGAACCACAGTTCGCCGGGCTCGTTAGCCCTCAACAAGACCATTATCGGCTTTTTGAACTATAAAACAGCCGAAGGCCTGACCGATCGGTCCGTGAATTCCTATAAACGTTACTCGAAAAGTGGCTGGAACCCACAGGGGAAATTGAGGTGGGTCGCATCACGCAACAAACCTTGCACTGGTGTTGGGAGGTTTTTTTGCACGGGAAACCAATAAGCATCTTTGCTTCTTGGTAAATTTGTATTTAAAAATTTAATTTGACTCTGGGTCAGTTTGTAGAGGTTCGAATCCTTTGCCCCCAGCTTGAAGACCTTCACAAGAAGGTCTTTTTATTTGGGATGTTCTATCGTACTGGCACTATAAACACTTATTGATTTCCCTCCCAATGCGCAGGCTTTATTTCTCGCCAGTGTTACGTAGAAAGAGTGCCTGTTGCAGCACACCACCTGGCGGGATGACCAGGAACTCATCACCCTCTTGCTCAAGCGTAACAGCAATCTTTACCAGTTGCTCCAAATACCGATCTGATCCGAGCATCTCCTCATATCGCATCCCCCAACGAGAACAGAAATCAGCCACTTCAAGAGCTTTGGCACGATAAGTTTCCAGCTCTGTCGCGTTCCGCGCAACCATCATCAACCGCTTGTAATTGTGGTACTGAGTGTCCATTAACCAGGCGGTTGTTTCGGCGCCATATTTCTTTTCGTTGGCGCGGCTCTCCTCCAACGGATTGGTTCCAGCTTCGAGCCAGCCTTTGGAAAGATAATATGTCTCCTGGTTCATTTTCCATTTCGCGCTGGTAGGCCTGGTATGAGCCGAGCAGAATGGCAATACAGTCATCAGTCCGTGGGATGAGCAGGAAATGTTCCCCAGCTTTGATATTATCCAGGCCGTTTCCACACAGGCCATAGCCCAAGACCACCAGGCTGGGTTGTTCGAGGCTATCGATCGCATCCTGGATGGTCTGGCGTAATTTCTTAGGGACCGCATGCAGGCCGTAATCAAAAAAGGTGATGCTGCTGGACATTCCATCCGGCAGCATTTTTTCCAGCCAATGTTGAAAGACCTGGCAGGCAAGGACGACTACAGGCTTTACCAGTTTCTCCTTCACGCTGTCGAAGATTTTTCGCGTACGCAGAATACATTGACCCAATGCATCGAATAAGCGTCTTAGCCAGAGAACGGATCACACACCAGATGCGGCTTACGGATTTGATCGTCTCCCGGATTCATCTCTTTGAGTATGCGATTGCGAAGTTTCATTGAGCAATCCTCAAGAAACTGCGAGGAGGGACTTTGCAAGTGCGACAGCCCGGCTGGCATCGGGGGCGCAGCCATCCGCACCGATCTGGTGGGAGTAAGCTTCAGTCACGGGTGCGCCGCCAATCATGACCTTAATCTGGTCGCGAACACCGGCTTCCTTGAGGGCATTGATGGTTGTATTCATGGATGGCATGGTCGTGGTTAACAAAGCGGACATGGCCACGATCCCGGCATTTGTTTCACGAACAGCAGCGACAAACTTCTCCGGGGCGACATCCGTGCCCAGGTCCACGATCTCGAATCCAGCCCCCTCCAGCATCATGGCGACTAAGTTCTTACCGATGTCGTGCAGATCACCTTTGACCGTGCCGATGATGACTTTACCTAAAGATTTGACATCCGCCTCCTTGAGGGCGGGTTTGAGCAAGGCCATCCCGGCTTGCATAGCCCGGGCAGAGATCAGCATTTCGGGGACGAAGTATTCGCCTTCTTCAAAGAGGCGGCCAACCCTCTGCCAGAGCTGAAACCATCCCTTCGTTTAGTATGATTTCCGCTGGAATGCCGGCTGCAATCGCTGCCTTGACTTTCTCTTGTACAACTTCGCTCTGACCTTCCATGACTGCTGTGTGGATATCCTTGACAAGTGTTTCCATTTATCACTCCTTACAAATGATATTTTTGATAATGATGATAAGTTCGTTATTAAAAAATCCTGCCAAACCCAGATACTCATCGATTGATTCTTTTCACGTTCAGTATGGTCGTCATCATCAAGGCAGAAAGTGTAAAAATGATGGAGCGACCAGCTAGAAAAGACGTGACAACCTTATCGGGCGGTATGTCAGTGCCCAGTTCCGTAACTTAAGAGCCGCTCTCAGCTTTATTCGATCTCCAACCTGGTATTTTCCAGGTCAATCCAGTCGACGGTTAAATCGCGTGCTTCGGTGACAAAAAAGACACCCACCGGTCGGTCACTGGAGTGCGTTGCCTCGCAGTGCACCGTTCCTTTCAGCATGGTAAACATCTCCACTCCGCGGGGGCAGGGGTACATATTAAGGCAGATGAAATCGTCTTCAGTAAGGGTTCCGGCTGTATCCCGCCTGTGGATTTCGTCAGCTGGAAGCCGACATATCACCAGAAAAAAAGGTCTCGCTTCACCCCCATAATCAGGGATCAGAAACTCTTCGGAATCCGGATGTACACCCAGCCGAACCGTTGTTTTGCTTACTCCAATGGCAGTTAATTTATGCGGCCCGAGGTCTTCCCTTGAGACATACAACACATCCCCCACATTCTCACCAGAGGAGGTTGCAATGTTGCAGGAGTTGGCTTGAAGAGCATAATTAAACCCAGTGTATGCAGCTCTTCCATAATGATTTTAGTCACTTGTAAAGGTTTAAGCGATAGAGTGATTGGTCGCATTTTTCACACTTTCAGCTCGTAAGGCCCATGGATAATCTCGACAGGGTTGAATAGCTTTTTATATTCATTCATTACGGTCTGTGTCTCAAAATCAATTGATAAGCCTGTCTTCCCTACTAGGAGTTAGAGCGGGTTGGGGACAAGAGTCCGGTATTCCTTGACGGCGTTCACGAGTGCCTCAATGTTTTCCAGGGGTACGTCGCTCATGATTTCCTGTGACGGAGCGATCATATAACCGCCATGTCGCCCGAGCAATTCTACGCATTCTTTCGTGGAAGCTCTTACCTGCTCCGGAGTCCCAAAGGGCAGCAGTTCCTGGGTATCAATTCCTCCGAAGAAACTGAGCTTTTCACCGTATTTTTCGACAAGCTCACGAATGGGCATGGCTTGTGGCTGCACCGGATGAAGCATGTTGATGCCCAAGTCTACAAAATCCGGTAAAATCTTCTGTAGGTCTCCACAGGAGTGTTGCATCACGGGTAAACCCGCCTCTTGATAGACGCTGTAAATGCGCTTTAGACGTGGCTTAAATAATTCGCGCCAGTGTTTATCTTTCATGATCAAGCCTTTTTGAGTGCCATAATCGTCGCCGAAGCGCACGCCGTCTATTCCAGCGGCAACATAACGCTTCGCTACCGCCACCTGATAATCAGTTATCCGGTCCAATAGTTCTTCGACGAAGGAGCGGTTTTGGTAGAAGTCCATCAGCAGGTTTTCGAACCCGCGGAGAGACCAGGCTCGTTCGAACAGGCCGATGTGTTGCAGCGCTAAAACAAAATACTCATCCCCCGCTTGTTTAACGATTTGATCTGTGTAGTACATTAACCCATCAGCGTTGGGGTCCGGGAACCGATAATTGGCGAAATTTTCCAGGGATTGAAACGGGTGATCTGTTACCCATACGCCTTCCGAGGTCAAGGACCAGCCAACCCCCCAGCAATCAAATATGACTTGCTGATCGTCATCAACTCGGGTCAGGTCAAATTCAATTGCCTTCGCGATGAGAGCGGGGTTGTCGCGAAAATAATACTGATTTGCCGAATGAAAAGGTCGGTGCCAGATGGTTATCGACAAGCCGATCGATCTCTTCCGGTCTCACGCCATAATGATTTGCCACCCGACCCAAGTCATTTCCGGTGAAATCGATTTGAGTTGGAAAATAGTCAAGCGGTTGCCGGTATATTGCCCGGCGCACTCGTTCTTTGTGTGTCAGGGTCATGATTTGACCTCCAAGAAAGCATATTCTAATTCATATTCTTTAATGAGGTTGCCAGAAGAACCCTGGAGGTCTCCCACGGAGACCTCCAGGGTTTCAAGTCGAGCTCGAACCTTACTTGAACATCGCACCCATTAGATCTGCGTTAGTTGCATCGACCCAGAAGTAACCCACATTCACCCATTTTGGATTGGTAATGTTGCCGTTAGCCAACATATCCTTGATATACGCATTCGGGGAAATGTTGAAGAGGCACAGGTCATGCACAGCCGTATAACCCTCAGCGTACAAATTCTGTTGCAACACAGCGTAGAAGGTGCCATCCTTGGCGGCGTTGACAACGTCCATGGTGGTGACGTCTGAAGCCACGACCTTCAATGTACCATCCTTAATCCGATCGAGTGCGCCGGTTTCTCGTAAGGCAGTTAACAAGGCAGCGCCATGTCCACTTGTTACGATCAACCCAGACAGGTCCGGGTTGGCCTGCAAGAAAGCGGAAATAGCCTTGGTAGCCTCATCATCTGAACCACCCATTGGGAATTCAGGCAGCAGTTCAATGTTCGGATATTTCTCAGCCACGGTCTTCTTGATCCCATCGACGCGGGTCAAGATGGCCGAGTTTGCCACTTGCATGGAAACACCTACCTTGCCTCCCTTACCGCCCAAGGCCTCGTTCATCTTATCTGCATATCCCGGGCCGATCTCGTCTTCATTGGGGTTCAAGGCTTCAAGCGGTATGGGACTGGGGCCGCCAGTAGCAATCCAAACGGTAGGGATACCAGCTTTAATTGCTTTTGTCGTGACATCTGTCACTGCTGGCGCGTCAAGCACACCCACGATGATGCCGGCGGGGTTCTGAGCGATGACCTGATCCATCGCGGTCACCTGAGCCGCGGTATCATAACCTTGTGGCCCGGCGATCGTCAATGTTGCGCCTACTTCAGCGGCGGCATCTTTCATCCCTTGAAGGTTTGGCGTCCACCAAGGATGAGCGCCTAAATTCGTAACAAACACAATTTCTTTCCCGGCGCACAGCTTCTCGCCAGCACTGGCTGCAGGCTGAACGGCAGGTTGCGGAGCGAGGCGCCGGGCTAAGCACACGCAGACAGAACCAAACTCAGCACGACCAAGGTAGTGATTACTAACAACGTCTTGTGTTTCATCTTTTCTCCTTATTTTTGATTTGAAAGAAATCGAATTGAAACAATTGAATTAGGTTGTATTGGACACATCATGGTGCTTCAAACCTGAATGCTATTCACCTCCTTTTCACATATCTATGGCTTGAAAAGCCGAGACTAGCGTCGTTGCCTGCGGGAGAAGATGTCAAAAGTTACCGCTGCCAACAGCATCAAACCACTGGCGAAACCCTGCCAAAAGACCGATACTCTCATCAGAATTAAGCCATTCCCGATCAACGCCATCAATAAAACGCCCAGGAATGAGCCAATAACAGTACCTTCACCCCCGTAGATGCTGGCTCCGCCGAGGACACATGCAGTAATTACGCGTAATTCGGTGCCGGTGCCGCTCAAGGGAAAGGCTGCTCCCAGCCGAGAAGTGGTCAGCACGCCAGCAACGCCGGCCAAGGTACCTGACAAAACATAAACACCAATCCGCAAAGCTGTAACCGGTAATCCACACAGCCGCGCCGCTTGCTCATTGCTCCCTATGAAGTAAATAAGACGGAAGACCCGCATCCTTCGAATTAGAAAGTCAAAAATCAGCACCAGCGCGACGGAAATGATAACCAGGATTGGAATCCCGAAAACCTGAGCCTGGCCTAAGGCAAGGAATTCACTAGGGAACTGCGAGAGAGTGGGCGGCCTTCGGTCAGGACCAGCGCCAACGATAAGACGATGTTCAACATCCCCAAGGTTGCGATCAGCGGATTAATGTGCAATTTGGCAATCAATAGGCCATTAACCACTCCAACGAGTGCACCGGCTAAAATACCCAGAAGAATTGCTACCCAGACTGGAGCCCCCAACGACATAAGCGCCAGGGCAGCTATCGTGCCCGTAAAGCCCACCGTCGATCCAACAGACAAATCAAAGCCACCCGATACTAGGGCCATTGTCATGCCGATGGCGATGATGGCGTCAGTTGACATACCCGCTGCCATTGCCCTTAGATTATTGGGGTTGGAGAAATTAGGAGTCGCGATGGTTAGGATGGTGGCCGCAATTAAGCTAAGCAGCGCAATTCTCAGTTCGGGAATTTGATTGATCTTTGCCAACATCTGGCGCAACTTGCTCTGCGGAGTTTTTTGAGATCGAGTTTGTTCAGTCAATTGTGCATTCTCCTTTTTTGGATTCGACGTAAGAACCATTTTTAATCAGAGCGTATGCCCGCAGCGTACGCCATAACCAATTCTTCATTGAAGTTGCTTCGTTCCAGTACAGTCGCCAGCCGACCTGCACACATCACCGCCAACCTGTCGCACAATCCAAGCAACTCAGGCAATTCAGAGGAAACCAAAACAACTATCACTCCGCTTGCAGTCAGGTCAGTCAATATCTTGTAAATTTCATGCTTTGCGCCCGCGTCAATTCCTGCCGTTGGGTCATCGAGCAACAAGACTTTGGGATGAATAGCCAGCCAACGGGCTAGAACGGTTTTTTGCTGATTTCCGCCACTCAGGTTTATTACAGGCTGATCGAGCGAAGATGTGCGAATTGCTAATAGTTTGACGAAATCATTTGCCCTGCGGGCTGCCTCCTTACGGACAATGAACCCTAGCCGGGTCACCTGCTTCAGGGTCGTGACCAAAATATTATCTTCGACGCCAAGATTTATATACAGGCTTTGTTTTCGACGGTCTTCCGGTGAAAAGCCGATGCCTACCGCCATGGCATCATGTAAGGAGTGGATAAATATTCGCGTGCCCTCGAGGTAGAACTCGCCTGATTGCACAGGGTATAGACCAAATATGGCTTGCAATAATTCCGTGCGTCCAGACCCCACCAAACCGGCCACCCCAAATATTTCTCCCCGCTGTGACGTTAAAGGATATATCTTTTAAAGATCTGTTTTCAAATTGCGAATTTCCAATACGACCTCGGAGTGAGGGCGAGACATGCGGCGGATAATAAGTTTCTATTGTGCGTCCGACCATCATTCGAACCAGACTGTCTGGCGTCGCTTCAGAGGCAGGCAGGGTGGCAATCTTAAGTCCATCTCGCAGAACCGTAACATATCCGCAATCTCCAAGATTTCAGAAATGTGATGAGAAATATAGATGATGGCGACTTCCCGCGGCTTTAAAGTTCGGATGATTTCGAACAAAATCTTTATTTCAGTGGTCGTCAGCGCAGAGGTAGGTTCGTCGAGCAGGAGAATTCGGGCGTCCAATGAAATGGCTTTACATATCTCCGTTATTTGTTGTTCCGAGAACCTTAGATCACGCAGGGGTTTATTTACGTCAATGGATACGCCGAACGGCGCGAAGACTTCTTTAGCCCGTTTGACCATCAAGGCTTGATCTACGGCATTGATGATGCCACGAACAGGAAGTCGGTTGGCAAATATATTTTCTGCAACAGTTGCCGCCGGGAATACACTCAATTCTTGATAAACCATCCCGATCCCCAGCGATATGGCGTGAGTTGGGCTGTTAAAATGAACAGGTGTACCGTTGAGAATTAGTGTGCCCCCATCTGGGTGATATACCCCGCTGATTATTTTCATCAGCGTGCTTTTCCCGGCGCCATTTTCGCCTATGATGGCATGCACTTCACCTGGATAGATGTCGAGTGATACTTCCGAGAGTGCTTGAACGGCAGGGAATTGTTTACTGATGTTTTTGATTTGCAAGACAGGAGTTTTTTCCAAACAGCGCCTCTTAGAATAAGGAATTGATCAGGTCACATGGCTTAAGAAAATTCACTGAAACAATAGACACTTCCTCATTTATCCAGTTTGCCACTCGCCACAGCAGAAATCTTGCAGAATTGGTTCCATTTTTAGGACAATTGGACATATTTTGCTACACTCAAAAAAATCCACTTCAATATTAAATATTGGCTATACTCACGGACTGTCTCGTACATAGCCAGCAGATTCTCAATAGGCACTTTGGCTTGAACATTGTGGATCGGATTAAACACAAATCCACCACCTTGGCCAAACACCCGTAGACGTTCCCGTACCTGGGCGCGTACCTCATGGGGTGTGCCAAACGGTAAAGTATGCTGAGTGTCCACACCGCCACCCCAAAATGTGACCTGGTCGCCAAAGCGTGACTTGAGCACGGTGGGGTCCATGTTCGCTGCTGAGGTCTGGACCGGGTTCAAGATATCAAATCCGGCTTCGATAATATCCGGGATTATCGGTAAAATCGAACCGCAGGAATGGATGAAAGTCTTCCAGGATGTGTTTTGATGAATCCAATCATTGACCCGCTTGTAAAAAGGCTTGTACAACGATCGAAATGCCTTGGGTGAGATAAAACAGTTATTCTGCGCTCCAAAGTCTGTGCCGCTGATCCAAGCCACTGTCGGACGATCGCCCACAGCTGCGTAGACTTTGGGCAGATTTTCCAGCGCAACCGCGCACTGTTGCTCGAAGACTTTCCTGACATAATCCTGGCGGGTCACTGTGCTCATATACCATTCGGTCATGTCACGGATGCCCTTGGGATTTTTCAACGTCGGTCCCGGCACTAAAGCGATATCACCGAAGCCCATGCCCCCCAATGCAATTACGATAGCCCGATTCGTTTGGGTGTAAAGTGTTTCTGCTTCGTTCTTTAGATATTCCAGTTCTTCATCGGGAATAAGAGTGAATTCCTCCATGTTGTGTTCCACATTCAGATTGACATCTTCAATGGGCGGCTGGCGTACGATCGTATCGAAATAAAAACCGCCATTGGGCATCTTGGCGCAGGGCGGCGCCGAAGTATCTCCCTGTGGGTACATCAAGATGTCGCCATGCTCATCGTGATCGGTGTTGAACAGTGCGGGCACAAGGACCGGCGTCCCATCGAAAGTCGTCCAGGGTTTCCAGCCTTCGTTCTTAAAGCCAAAAAAACCGCTCAATCCACCCAGGCCAACCACGTCCACCTCCAACGCATCCTGCAAATCAGGCTTGATCTCGCCCAACATCTGGAATGACTCAATGACCTTGACAGGAGTTTCGGGCGGATCTAGCTTGAGAGCCTGGCGTAAAGCATAAACTGTGGAGACATGCATACCGGTCTGACCGCATCCACCGAGGTCAAGCGGGACGCGGTCAGCTTCCTGGTATTTCAGCGCGACTTGCACCCTTTCCCTTGAATTCATCTTTTAACTCCAATAAATGCTTTTTAACACATGTGGTAAAGACAGTTCCAAACAGAAAAATTTCTATTTGGTCGGAGGATTCTTGACGCCCGACAGCGAAAGGGCTGCTAAGAAGTCTTCATAATGAAGATCTGGTTTTTGCAAATACGCGGAGGCCGGTCCCGTAAGCGCTATTGCCTCGTCCTTATTAATCCAAGTACAAACAATAACAGGGATATTTTCCGTTTGACTGCCTGTTCTAAGCGCCCTCACTACCTCCCAACCCCGACCCTGCCCGGCAGCTCCGGATCCAGAATTACAAGGGCTGGTCTATTCTGTTTCACAAGATCAAAAACTTCCTCCCCAGTACGGGCTGGTTCAACCTTCAAACCACTTTTTTCCGCAAAAAGCTGCAAAAGGCGTGCCAGAAATGGATCAGACTCGCCAATAAGACAAAGATGGTCGATGTTGTGGGCAGGATTGGACATGGCAGTAATCATGCGAGCAGAATCGCTTGACCCGATGCGGATAATCCAAGTTTGTCATATATTGGCGTTGAAGTCTTGCAGAATTGGAGTTTGTTTTTGGATTATTGGACAAATAATTGGATATCCAAAAGCCGGACAGTTTCACCAATTTGTCAGGCTCCCACTATTAACGGGATGTGATTGCACTTACCTATTTCGAGTTATTTAGACTTTCTCCCCGCTGGTACATTCTAGGTGCTACTCCCCACCTCCTGACGGAACACACGGGTAAAGTAACCACTATCCGAGAAGCCAACCGCCATTGCGACTGAGGTAATACTCAATTGCCCCTGTTCGAGCAGCACCTTGGCACGTTTAATCGGTACCGATTTAGGTAGGTCATGGGTGTTATTCCCAGTTCCAGACGGAAACAATGTGTGAGGTATCGTTCGGTGATAGCAACCTGGCTTGCCAGATCAGCCCGTGAAACCGGCTCATCATAATGCTCATGGATATATGCCATTACCTGGCGAACTATACGGGAAGCCTGGCTGCCCAATCGCTTGCTGTGACCTCAACGCAGATTCAACCTGCACCAGCACCTCTTCGACACTGAATAAACCTTTGCTTAAACTACCGCGACACCTTCCTGCAAGCGCAGCATATCATGAGCTGTCAAGATTTGCGCTGTAAGCACGATCACCGGCACATTACGAGTGCCATCCTGGTCGCGCATCAACCTCAGCACTTCGAACCCATCCAGGTCAGGCATCATCAAGTCCAGTAACACGAGGTTGGTCAAGTTCATCTTGCATGAGTTCCAGCGCCTGCTTCCCATTACGGGCCTTCAGGATGCGGCATCTGACCCGGTTTTCGAGCATGCGCACATGCATTTCGAGCACACCGGGATCGTCATCAACGACCAGGATGGCCTGGCGATCGTTTTCACGATTACGCCCAGCCGTTCCAGAGCCTGTAACAGTTCGTCGCTGGCGATCGGCTTGGAAAGATAATCCAGCTCGAGGATGGAACCGCGCCAACCGGAAGCAGGTTATAGAATACGACCGGGACGTCGCGGGTCTCAGGATTTTGCTTGAGCAGCTGCATCAATTCCCAGCCGCGTTCGGTTGCAGGTTGGAAATCCAGCACCACTGCGCCGGGAGGCCGGGCAATGAGCGGGTCAGCCAATCGGAATGCTGCGAAACATCCAGCACATCAACTTCGAAGCCTTTGCGCTGAAGATGCCGCTGCAAAGCTGTTTCGAACTGCGCCTTCGCCTAACAGCAAGACTGCATTCCGGCGGCTGGCGCTGAATTCGACACCGGCGGGCAGGTACTGGCATCGCCGGCAAGGTGAAGTAAAGGTCGAGCCGGTTTCCTCCGTCCCAGCGACTTGACGCCGATTTTGCCGCCGTGCAACTCAACAAGCCGTTTGGTGATGGCCAACCCCAACCCCATACCGCCATAGCCACGCGTGACACTCTGCGTTCGGAGCGCCTGAACTCATCGAAAATGATAGCCTGCTCATCCGCAGGGATGCCCATACCGGTATCACTGATTTTGACCAGCACATTTTCATCCGTCGCCGTGACCAGCATCGAGACGCCGCCGTGCTCAGTGAACTTGACCGCGTTGGCAAGCAGGTTGAGCGTCACCTGGCGCAGGCGGGTGCGGTCTCCCAGCACCAGCGGCAGGCGGTCGGAGATTTCTCACGCTCCATTCCAATCCTTTTTCGCGCGCCATGGCTTCGCCCAATGCCGCCGTTTCGGTGAACAGGGCCGTTAGATCGAGCGGTTCGGTGACAAGGCGCAGCTCCCCGGCCTGATTGCTGGCTAAATCAAGCACATCGCCAATCAGCCGGAAAAGGTGTTTGCTGCTGGCGTGGATGCCGTCCATATCTTTGCGATAGGGGCCTGGCAGGGGCGGGCTGCTCCCGGCGCTCTCCTCCTGCAGCATCATTTCGATGGTGCCGACGATCAACGCCAGCGGCGTGCGCAGCTCATGACTGACCATCGAAAGAAATCGGCTTTTGAGCAAATTGGCCTGCTCCGCCGCCTTTCGCGCGCTTCCACGGCTTCATCGAACAGGCGGATATTTCGCTCGGTGAGCAGGGTGCGCTTGAGCGAGGCGCTGATCTGCCCGCCCAAAATCTCGTAAATTGCTTCTTGCTGTGGGTCGGCCTCGAAGACCGCATAGCCCAACTGGTCATCGCGGAAGAAAAGCGGCTCCACAACCAGGCTGTGATGGCGTTTGGGAGCCAACAATCCGTCCGGAATCAGGTTGCGCGCCGGAAAAATCTTCCCCGCGGGTCGAAAAAGTTACGCATATGGTTTTCATAGGAAAAAACGAAGCGCGCCAGCCCGTCCGGATTGAGCGGATCTTCATACAAGAACAGGTAACAGCGCGGGATGCGAAGCAGCACCAGCGAACGCTCCAAAACATCGGTTAACTCAGTCAGGTTTGTAACGACGCTCAGATGCTGGCTGATTTCGCCCAGGCTGTGCAGCTTCTCATCGGCCTGCAGCACCTGATAGGCATAATGCCGCCGCGCCGTTTCGCCAATCGTTACCCGGGCCTGCTGGGCAAGGTTCTCGATGCGCAAACGCGACTGGGCATCTTGCAGCTCGAGATGGAAAATTGACGTAATATGGATATGATCTCATGCCAGCGCGGGAAATCATCGTTTGTGCGGGCGGTTTCAGAAATCGTATCGAGGAAAAGCCGCAGGAATTCTCCCTCGGTTTTTGCCCCGACTTTCGTCGAGAAAGGTTTTCAGCAACGATGGGAACAACCGCTGCATCGGCTCATCGGCGGCAACCTGCAGCCGTGAATCGGCGCCGCCAAATACCAGACTGTTCAGCTGGAGGATTTCGTTTGTAAATGAATCGAGCCTTTCGCTGTGCGGCACGGCTTCAGCGTGGGTTACGAGCGGGTCGGGACAGCCGCACGACTGCCGCACCACCATACGCAGTTGGCAAAACCACCTTCGGCGGGACCTCGCGCCCATCCAGCATGTCCAAAACCATCCGGGTGGCCTGGTATGCCTGTTCAAAGAAATGGAGTGGGGCGGTCGTCAGCGGTGGGTTAACCACCAGCCCCTCCTCCTCCCCGTTCAGACCGGCGATCGCCACATCCACCGGAACACGCACTCCATGCGCCTGGAGCGTTTTCATCGCACCGATCGCCATGTTGTCGCTGGCGGCCACCAACGCATCGAAGCGGACGCCGCGCCGGAGCAGGTCTTTTGCGCCCTGATGCCGCCGCTTTCCTTGAAATCTCCCTGGTAGACGAGGTCGGGGTCGTAGAGAATTTCGTTTGTCGGGAGAGCACATCGAGATAGGCTTGGTAACGGTCGGCGGCTTCCTGATGGCCGGCCTGGCCGCGAATAAAGGCGATGCGGCGGCGCTGGTCCGCGGTGACGAGGTGGGCAATCACCTCGTACATGCCATGATAATTGTCTACCGTGACGCCAGGGAACCCCTCCAATACGATGCCGGTCGTCGCCACCGGGCGTGGGCGGAATTTTTGCAGAAAAGCGCGGGTCTCCTCGGTGGTCAGCCAGGCGTTCAGGCCGCCCATCACAATCAAGCCATCCACCGAATCTCGATCGACCATGCGGTAGATGACGTTTCTCTGCGCTTCAAATCCGATGGGCGAATTGACCAGGCGTCCCGGGTAACAAATGAGGTTCACCCCTGCCCCCCCAGCGGCTCCTGGCAGCCGCATCCGCCCCAGCCCAAATGGCGCGGTTATTCGGGTCAATCGGGCCGGTGGTTAAGAGAGCAATAGTTACTTTCCGGTTCACAGATCGATCGGAGCATCATGAAAGGATGACATATATGAATTATATATCAGCCTAGCCAGTGAATGACTTACTTGGTCAAAATTATCCTTGATTGGAGTACAATCTCTTGTATCCCAAATAAGTGCATATCTTCAATCAAAACAATCGGGAATATTTGTAGTTCCTCAAAGTCCCACGAAACCTGACAACGGAATCAACGACAGGACTGTAAAATAAACGAGACTTTAAAAGGCAGTGGTATACTAAGAACGTTCGTTATGTTCGGACCTAAAAGAGGTCTTTGATCAACCAATCACAGTTCTTCGGGTTCAAATGAATTACAGGTCCGAAAGTACGTCGAAAACACGAGCTTTGTGTTAAAGTCAGCGAAATCGGGATTGGGACTCATAACCCGGAGGTCGTGGTTCAAATCGCACCCCCGCTACTTTTCACCAACCATAGCTTCTAAAGCTATGGTTTTTCGTTTATCTCGACGGACTGTGATTGGCAAATATTCCATTTTTCTAGCGTAAAATACTTAGGATGAGGTCTTAAAGGGTACGGGGTATCCTGTTCCTGCAGTTCACGACCTTAATGTATGCCATTCTGAAAACCAACGGCACCATGGGCATCTCAGGACTTGATTGGTTGTGGATAGCCCTGGCCGTAGTTGTCGATCTAGCCACCATCGGTGCTGCCGGCGCTGCCAACCGCGATCAGATTCCGCAGGGTTACCCCGGCGCTTTGCCTACGGAACCTCCTGCGAGCACAGCGAGCACACCCCCAGCCCCTCCTGCGACACCGCCGGCTGCTCCCAAGCCTTGATGTCACGCAGCGGGTAAAGAAATATTCCAACTATAGGCTTCCGGCAGTGTGCCCCTATGGATTTTTATGCAGTGCCTGCCGGAAGCGGCGTTGTAAGCAATCGCCTCTCCACCACACGGTCATCCAACGTGAGGCCATGAGAGACTGTTGACCTAATCATTTATTAACAGTATAAATATAAAAATCCATCAGGATTTTTAATTGCTGAATTCACCTCACAAGTTCAAATAAAAGGAGAAAGTTAAAATGACAGATAACAAACCCAATTCCCTGCCGGTGCCAGCATTCGCAGGCGGAACAAAGGCGATCACCCTGACCCCGGTTGTTGGCAAGCCCCGACGGGAATATGCCGAGATGTTCATCCCGGGCGAAGAGCAGCTCGAAGACAGCGAGCTGCGCGTGACGGTACTCGGCAGCGGCAATCCCTGGAACACGCGCGGTCAGGCCTCGGCCAGCATCCTTGTTGAGGTCGGCAATCCTGAACGCGACATCCTGGTTTTTGACCTCGGGAGCGGCTCCACGGCGAACTACGCCAGTCTGAAGCTGCCGATCAACCAGCTCAACAAGGTGTTTCTGACTCACCTGCACGCCGACCACATGGGCGACCTGATCACGCTCTCCGGCAGCTGGTCGAAGGTGGGACGCGCCGACGGGCCAATCTACGTGTGGGGTCCCAGCGGGACCGAGCCTCGACTGGGCACGAAGCACTTTGTCGAATTGATTGAGCAAGCCCTGGCCTGGGACACCGCAGCGGGCAACGGCGCCATCAATCCGGAGAGCATGAAAATCGTAGTCTCTGAGTTCGACTTCAGCAAGACCCAGGTGGTTTACGAGGCGAACGGCGTCAAGGTAACGTCGTTTCCCGTCATCCACGCCCTGAGCGGCGCGGTCGGCTATCGCCTTGATTTCGCCGGCCTGTCGTTCGCCTTCTCAGGCGACACGCGGGCCTGCTGGCCGCTGGTGCGTGCCTGCGAAGGCGTTGACCTGCTCATCCACGAGTGCTTCCCGCCTGCTGCGGCGCTCGCCGCTGCGTCGGGCCTCTCCATTGAACGGGCGACGATCGCGCTCAATGCCGCCCATACCTCGCCTACAGCTGCCGGCAAGGTGTTTAATCTGGCAAAACCGCGCGTGGCCGGCCTCTACCATACGCTTTTATCGCCCCAAGTCATCAGCATGGTCTTCTTGGAACTCGGTGGCGTGTATAACGGCCCCGTGGTCCAGACCCAGGACCTGACCGTGTTCAACGTGACGAAGGAAGCGATTATCGCGCGCCAGGCAAAGCAATTTGACCAGTTACCTCCAATGCCGGGCAAGCAGCGGACGGCCTTCTCGCCGGTCGCGGTACCGCCTCCCGATTGGTGGGCGGAAGCGCTCATTCCGCTCGACTAAGTCCCGACATCCGCCTGACGCGAGGCATGAGGTCATCTCATGCCTGTGAAAACCAGAAACCGTGAGCAACAAACTGGAATGAGGGTCGAAGATCTGTCGGAAGAACAACTGGATGCCGCCATGAGCGCTCTCGGCATCGAAGATCAAGAGCTTACCGATCAGAAGATTGCCATGCTCGAGGCGGAAGAAGATAAGAACCAGTCCGTCTGAATCGAGGTACAACCTTGACGAGGGAAACATTAAACTCTTTAAAACAGCGCGTACCCTATAAGAACCTCATACGCCAGGAAAGGAGTTTAAAAAAATGGCAATAAATCGTTCTTGAACTCAAAAAATCAAGAAAGGTTTCCAATAACAATGAATTATGGGCGTTCAGCTGAAAAAGAACAAGGAATTTGGATGGGAAGGCGAGTCAATACGCCCAAAGACGGTTCTGTGAAAGGGTGTTACGAGCTGGGTAAACTCAGCAGGTAGAAAGAGCAGCGCACGTGGGGGAGCGATAGTAATCGTGGATGATTCCGCCAAGGACATTTCTGCACTGCATGTTTCCTCCCGACTGGATTACATACGGGATTGGGCTCTGCTGACCGATGCCTTGATGGGGACGAGAAGCATTGTAGTATTGAACAAATTCAATCAAGATGCGCCTTAGATGAGCAGCATTGATGATGAGAAGATGATCCAGGCATTCTTCCCTGACAGTGCGGACCCAGCGTTCGGCGAAGGCGTTTGCATTGGGAGCCCGGACAGGAGTGTTGATGACCTGCAAGCCTTCCGACTCGAAAACAGCATCGAATGCCAGGCAGAAACTGCCGTCATTGTCATGGATCAAGAACCGCAAGGGCTTTTCTCTATCGGATAGTTCCCAAACCAGATGCCTGGCTTGTTGAGTAACCCAAAGCTGATCAGGGTTAGTCGTGATACCGGAAAAATGGACACGCCGAGAACCCAATTCGATGAAGAAGAGCACATAGACAGTTTGAAGCCAGATAGTTTGAACGGTGAAAAAGTCACAGGCTAGAATCTTTTCTTTGTAGTGAGCCATCAGGTGACGCCAGCCAATAGAACCATTGCGAACCTGTGCGGGTTGGATGCCGTGACGGTTGAGAATGTTGCGAACGGTTGGCTGAGAAACCTTGAAACTCAGTTTGGCGAGCTCGCCCTGGATTTTGCCGTATCCCCAGCGAGGGTTCTCCCGAGCGAGACGCAGAATGAAGTTCTCAAGGTCCTTGCTGATCGATGGCCGTCCACCCTTGTTCTTGTTTGGATAGGTCCATTTCCGACAAACTAATTCGCGATGCCACCGAAGAATGGTTTCAGGCTGAAAGATGCGGAGGATGTCTCGGAGTTGATTTGTAGATTGATGAGAAGTTCGCATGATCTTGGTGGTCAATACTGCCAGGGTCATTTTCTCAACACGGCTGGGTCTGATGCGGCAATTGAGTTTGCGCTGCAAGATCGAGAGCTGTTGTCGAAGAACAAGGATTTCAAGGTCTTTCTCCAGGTGGGATAGTCGACCAATAGTGATGAAGGTGAAAATGGTTGAGAAAATGTGCTTGAGAATAAACCAACCCATCTGTTTTTACTCCATAGGTGAGAGATACTTCATTCTACCAACACCGGAAGGCAGTTGCCATTTTCTAGCGTAAAATACTTAGGCTGAGGTTTTTAAAGGGTACGGGGGAGGTTCAGCTGTTTTCCGATTTATTGACACACTTTGTAGAAAGCAGCCTTCAGACGAGATCGGATGGAATAATTGCACCATGCAGGGTGTATAATAAATCTGAGAAGTAAGAAATTCAGAATATCAGAAGGAGTTAATCTAATGTCAGAGTTTCTTCAGATTCGCAGCAATGGACAGATCACTCTGCCCGCCCAAACCCGGCGGAAGGCAAAGATCAGCGAAGGCGACCTGCTTGAAGCGATCGTGGAAGAGGATGGTTCCATTCGCCTGGTTCCCAAACTGGCGGTGGATCGAGCATTGGCAGAGAAGTACCAGTTAAACGATATTGCGTGGGCGGTTAAGCAAAAAGGTAAAAAGAAGTGACACGTCTTGTTGTTTGCGACACCGGGCCTTTGCTCCACCTCAGCGAGGCAGGTGCTTTACATCTCCTTCAATACACAGGCAGGGTCCTTATCCCAGGCCTTGTCGCAGATGAGTTCGAGCAAAACGCGCAGGGTTGGAAGCCTCCGCAATGGATCACCATTCAGGAAATGGACAAAGATGCTGGCAAGCAGGCTGATAATTGGAGGGTAAAAGGCATCGTCGACCCCGGGGAAGCAAATGCCATCGCCCTAGCCGTACAATTGAACGCGGATTGGCTTCTGACCGACGATGCAAAAGCGCGGCAGTTCGCCGAAACATTAGGGCTTGAAGTACACGGGTCGATTGGGTTGTTGCTTTGGAGTTTTGGAAAGGGATTTATTCAGAAGGACCAGGCTTACAATCTTTTGGATGGTCTTGCTCATTCATCACTGTGGGTATCCGAGAGGGTTTTGGATAAGGCACGTCAGACCATTGAATTGTTGAGCGCATAACAAACAGCAGCAACGTAAACGCCTCAAAAGGGAGTGGTATACTAAGAACGTTCGTTCTGTTCGGACCAAAAGATGTATTTGATCAGCCAATCACAGTTCTTCGGGTTCTATTGAATCACAGGTCCGAAAGTACGTCGAAAACACGAGCTTTGTGCTAAAGTCAGCGAAATCGGGATTGGGACTCATAACCCGGAGGTCGTGCGTTCAAATCGCACCCCCGCTACTAAAAAACCACCTTTTTGGTGGTTTTATTTTGGAATATTACCAAAATGTCTGCGAAATAAGACAGGGATTTGTTACATAAAGGTTCGCTGGTTCGATTCCAACCAGGACAACTAGTAAGGTCAAAGATTACTTGGTGGATCCAAGTGGGTCGGCTATTCATGAAAAACTCGATGAAACATGGAGAATTACTAAAGAAGATCCTGTGTTTCGCGGAAAAGTTTTAAAAACAGTCTTGGATAAAAGTGAGAACGTCAATAATCATCTGGTTCCATGCCGGCCTATACTTGAGATTGATTCCTGGGTCGAAACCATCTGGGCGAGATTTCGCGATGGCAAATATATAATTAGACCGCAAATTGTTTAATGAACCCTGTCGAATCGCGACATGGTTTTTCTTAATTTATTTCCTGTTGTACTCAAGAAAATAATGTGCGATAATATCAAACATCAAGCGGTAATATCACATAAATTAATTAGTCACATTTTGGTTTATCCAATCAATGTCCTTTCGAACCTAGCTAATATTTTTTTACTCAAGGATACTTTTGAACAAATTTGTTATTACAAGGATTATGAGGAATGATTATTATAAAAAACTGTGCGTTGATTGTGATCGATCTCCAAAACGACTTTGTTCGACAAGGCGCACCTATGGAGGTTCCCGATGCCAGAGCCTCCCTCCCATTTGTCAAAAACTTGATAGATGCTGCCAGGAATCATAAATTCCAATAATATATACAAAATTTATTACAGGACCCAGGAAGACATTATTATGGAATTGGAGTCCACAAATCGAAGAATCTGGCGCATGCCAAAGGGGATTGAAGCGCCATTATTCCGAATTGAATGCAGAAAGACAATGTGCTGATGTTGTTGACGAGATCTATCCGGCTGATGATGACTATATTGTTGAAAAATATGGCTATTCCGCTTTTAAGAACACCAACTTACAGGACATTTTACGTAGTGAAGGTATCAACTCAGTAATTGTTGTTGGCACAGTGACACAGATTTGTGTCGCTGATACTGTGCATGATGCATTTGCATTGGGGATTAAGGTTCTTGTAGTTTCAGATTGCGTAACTTCTTTTATGGCTGATTTGCAAACCGCATTCTTAAAAAACTTTGAGATGAAATTTGCGTGGGTCAAAGATAGTGGGGAAGTTCTAAAAATGATAGAAGGTACCAATTAATTCAAAATGACCCCTTTGCTTCACGATTTAAAACTAAACAATCACAATGGTGTATTTGTAATTCTAGCGTTCTTGTTATTAATTTCAGCTTTATTTAGTCCTAGATTATTTCTACCTAATTTTATTTCCTATGTTACAGTAAGCCTATGCCTTGGGGATCCTTACGATTGATCCCTACCAGACAAAGCACCCATAAGCGTTGCTACAATGAAAATGGCTCCCAAAAATATATACTGGAATGTCACGTCAAGCCCAAAAAGCAAAACGACATTCAGTACAAGAGTTGTAACAAGTACACCGCCAACAACACCCATGATCGAACCTCTTCCGCCTCCCAGGAAGTTACCACCTATTACCGCTGCAACAAGCGCGGTAAACTCATAACCTTCTCCAATCCACATATCTGCATATCCGGAATACCCGGCAAGCAGTATTCCTGCAATAACAGCCGTTACACTGCTAATACAATAGGTTATTATGACGGTAGAATTTGCATTAATTCCTGAGTATGTAGCGGCCCTTTTGTTGGTGCCAACGGATATGAGCTTTCTACCGTAAACAGTTTTATTAAGAATAACGAAACTGACGATGACCACGAGCAAGAAGATAATCACAGAATTTGGAACAGGACCAGTCAGAGCGTTACCCAAGTATCGCATCGCACTCGGAACAGAACCTGCAGATTGAACCCCGACAAGTATCATTCTAGCGCCTGTTAGTAATTCAGCCATAAACAATGTAACCAAAAACGGTTGAACATTGAATTTGGTCACGATCACGCCATTGGCAAGGCCAATGAGCATTGCAAAAACCAGCGAGATTATGATACCCAAAACCAGTCCCCAAACACCAAACGCGTTTGTAAAATAGACACATGTCACAATGGAAATCTGCATTGTGGCAACAACCGACAAGTCAACTCCACCGCCAATAATTACGAATAATTGTCCGGCTGTCAAAACGCCAAGTGCAGACGCCTGCCTGAGCATATTGAATATTGTGGGACCACTGAGAAATTTCGGGCTGTAAAAGTATGTTGCTATCAATAAAGCCACCATTACAATGTATACGCTGTAATGCTTGTTTATTTGAAGTTTATTGCCGCTAAACACCGATTTCATCTTGTTGTCGCCTCTTGGGTTTTCGTAGAGTGTTAGTAATTGCTCGCCGGATCTGATCTCTAAGTTTAGGCTCTGGATGCCACTCTATTCTTTTTCATTCTATACTCATAAGTGATAATGATAGCCAGCAATAACATCCCTCCGAAAACCTCTTGATACCACAAATCAACATTCATAAGGCTCAGGATATTTTCTAGGATTGCCAGAAGGAATACACCCAGCAAAGCACCGCCCACCGACCCTCTGCCTCCGCCAAGACGAGCGCCTCCGATAAGTGCGCATGCAATGGCTGTAAGTTCCATCCCTGGTCCAAATGCAGGATCTCCCGCGCCTGTCCGGCCCATCAGGAATAATGCGGTCAGGACAGACATAGTGGCGCTGATTATGAATGCGATGAACCGGGTCTTTTGAACAGGTAACCCTGCCCAATATGAACCTTTGGGATTCTCTCCGACAGCATAGAATCTTCTACCGAGTGCCGTGTATTTCATTAGTATGACAAAAACAACGACCAGTGCGATGGTGATGATAAGTACATACGGTATGCCAAGGACATCTTTATTTGCAATAACCCTCAGTATTTTAGGTGATGGTCCAATTGGGTTTTTTGTTATGATGAGTGTAACGCCTGTTAGAACGATCGACATACCCAGGGTGACTACAAACGAATCCAGCTTCGCCTTAACCACAAGCACCGAATTCATTAGTCCGACTATAAGCCCAAAGGCAAGCATGATTACAACACCCAACAATACGCTGTCGGGATTGTTCACCATAAAAGACACACCCAATACGCCGGTGGCTGCTACAAGCGCGCCACTTGAAAGGTCTAGCCCTCCAGCCACAATGATCACCAATTGCCCGAGCGTGAGAATCAGGAAAGGCATCGCCTGTCCCAAAAGATTCCTCGCATTCATTAATGTCCGGAACGAATCGCTTATTGAAATGCTGGCAATAACCATAAATAAGGTGACAACCGCCAGTATGGCTGTGTTGTTGTTAGCTGTGTTGTTGTTAGCTGTGTTGTTGTTAAATGAAGTTCGCAGTTTCCCAAAATATTCCTTGGGATCATGCACATCAATTTTATTTCTTTCCGGGTTTCTTAGGCGGGTCTCATCTCCCATCCCTTCGGAATTCACTTTACTATCTTCTTCATTCTTTTGCACATCAGCAATTGTGGCCAAGTGACCAATATTCTCTTTGGTAAATTCTTCTACGGTCAAAACGCCTGTGATTTTACCTTCAGACATCACAAGCATTCTGTCACTAAGGTAAATTAGTTCTTCCCAGTCTGAGGAAACCAAAACGATGGACTTACCTTTATCGGACAACTCTTTAATAATGGAGTAAATTTCTTCTCTTGCTCCGATATCCACCCCGCTTGTCGGCTCATCGAGCAGCAAAACATCTGCGTTCACGAGCAACGTTTTTGCAATAACCGCCTTTTGCTGATTTCCACCACTTAATAGTTTTACCAGGTGTTCAATTCTAGACGTATCGAGCTGTACGTCACTGGCTGCCTTTGAAGTGCTCTCTTTTTCCCGTTTTTCATTAATGAATCCACCTTTTGCCCGCTTGTCCAATGTTGCCGAGGCGATATTAAAACGGACACTTTCATTCAGGAACAGCCCATCAATTTTTCGGTCTTCAGGAATAAGCATGATGCCATTGTCCATGGCGTCGCTAGGGTTATTTATTATGACTTCTTTACCATGCGCGTATATATGACCTGATGTTTTGGTGGCGGTCCCAAAAATTGCGCCTAGAAGTTCAGTCCTTCCTGCGCCAACCAAACCGGCGATTCCAAGTATCTCTCCTTTTTTCAACTGAAAACTGACATCTTTAACCAGATTTCTTAGTCTGATGTTTATACACTCCAATACCACATCAGCCGCTACTTTTTTTGCTTCCGTCCTTATAAGCTCTACATTGTGACCAATCATACTTTTGATAATCTTTCCTTTATCAAATTGCCCGTCCAATTGGTCGGCCAGCTTTCCATCTCGCAATACAACGCACCTTTCGCACAGTGTGATCACTTCATCAAGACGATGGGAAACATAAACAACGGTCGTTCCATTCTGACGCAGATCTCTGATTTTTGTAAAAAGCCACTGTATTTCTTTATCCGATAGGGAGGCTGTGGGCTCATCCAGCAGCAGAATTTTTGGTTTATTGCTTAATGCACGTGCGATCTCAACCAGATGCTGGTTTGCCACACTAAGGGAGGCCACTTCTGCATCCGGATCTATGTCCAGTCCCAAAGACTCCAAAATCGTTTTTGCCTTTTTACGAGTTGCTTTCCAATCAATCAGGTTTGTTTTTGTTTTGTTTTCTCTGCCGATAAACAAATTTTCAGCAACAGTCATATTAAGAAAGAGGTTTAACTCCTGATAGACACTGATAATTCCTTTTTGCTGGGCAAAATGTGGGGTGAGGCTGCCAAGATTTTCATTATCCAAATAAATGCCCCCCTTGTCACTCCTTTGGACTCCTCCGATGAATCTTTAATAGCGTGCTTTTCCCGGCACCATTTGCGCCCAAAAGACCAAGTATCTCACCTTTATAAATATTAAAAGATATGTTCTGAAGTGCTTCAACTTCATAGAATGATTTAGAGATATTCTCTAATTTTATAATTACATCTTTCTGCGACATTAATTTTTCCCTGTTGTAATGGATTTACTGGGGAGCCGTTGTAGACTCCCCAGTATTGAACTACGGACTATTATTTATAATAGTCCTTTAATTTTTCCTTTGGAATCTTTGCCAAAGACCAGAAACCATCGGGCATTCCATCAGGTATCCTCTCAAACATCTGTTGAGCGGTGAACAGCTCGACAGGGCTGAGGTAATCCTTTTTAACCGGCTTGCCATCGAGAATATCCATTGCGATTTTGGCAGCGTCAAAAGATACTTCCGCGCCTGCTCCATAAGTGATGAAGTCTGTAAAGTTATTCTCCTTTGCGGCTTTCATGAACAGGTTAATATCATCAACCGTCATGGGTACCGGTTCCAGGTCCTTATCCAGATAGGCCTCAAGAATTCCGAGACCCATGTGGCCTCCCTGCACAATAGCGCCTACAATGTCATCATTTGCGTTAAGCATTGTTTCCATCTGTTGCTTTGCAGTTGCCTGAGAGTAATTGGCATATACCGTGGGGAGAGGTTCGATTTCAGGATATTTCTTTAAGGCTTCCTGAATACCTCTGTATGTATCCTCAGTATAACCGCTGCCAGCTTCACCCATCATCACCACGACTTTGCCTTTACCGCCGATCCGTTTTGCAAGCCAATCGGTATAAGCGTAACCAATCGCCGTGTTGTCGATGTTGACGTATGATACATATTCATCCGTTAGCAGGCGAGAGCCAAAGATTACAACCGGGACACCCATGCTCATTGCCTTTTCAACAACCGCAACTCCAGCCAATTCACTTATCGGTTGGAATAACAGAAGATCTATCCCCTGCGTGAGAAGGTTCTCGACGTCGTTTATCTGCCTTGCGGCATCACCGTCAGCCGCGGCAAAAATCACTTTGTCAACTCTGTCCTTATAGGCATCTTCCAGTTGATACTGAAGGTGATAAAGCATGGACTTGGAGTAGTCATTGAGAGGTCCCTCATAAGAAACTCCTATTGTAACTTTGCCGTCCTTCTTGTACTTTGTGGTATCGACCATACCATCTTCAGCCGGTGCTTCGGCGGCGGGTGCTTCTTCAGCCGGTGCTGCTGGAGCGCAGGCGCCGAGGATCAAAGCAAGAAGCAATACTACAGAAATTCCAAAAATATTTTTCTTCATTTTTTCTCCTTTTTACTTTAGTTGTTTTGGCTTCACAAATGAACACGAACCGATTTTTTTACATCACCTCCTTTTCCTGTTCCTAATATAAAAGTTGGATCATGTTTTGGAGGTCGGTCAATTGTCAATATTGATAACAACTTTAATTGCATTATTTTTGGGATTCAATAAAGTATCAAAACCTTGTTGAAGGTCTAGAAAATTGAAGCGGTGTGTGATAAGTTTCTTTAGATCAACGACATTGTTTTCAAGCAAAGTCAGGCTATCCTGAAAATCCCAGCAGTATGCTTGAGAACCCGCCAGGTTGATTTCGCGTTGGACGAACAGGTTGACAGGAAGAACTGCATCAGGCTTTTCAAATATTCCCAATAACGTGGCGCATCCACCTTTTTTCAATACCTTGAGCGCCTGGATCAGCGTCGCTTCCAACCCAACTGCTTCAAAGCTGCGATCAACACCCATTTGCCCGGTTATTTCCATTATCCTTTCAATCGGGTTTGATTCGAGGCTGTTGATAGCCTCCATTGCGCCAAGGTCAAGAGCTCTTTGTAAACGGAAGGAGTTGATGTCAACAACAAGAACCTCCCTTCCGGTTGTTCTGTGCACCAGCATCGCTACAAGCAAGCCGATCGCCCCTGCCCCAAACACGGCGCATGTCTGCCCAAGGCGGATGCCTGAATTTTTCACGGCATGCAAGGCTACCGCAAGGGGTTCGATTAGCGCGCCTTCCTCATAGGAAAGGTGAGCTGGCAATTTGAACGCATGATCTTCGGAAACGACGAAATAGGGTGCAAACGCCCCCTGTCCCACCCGATACTGGAAAGTGATATCGGTGCATAAATGATAGCTGCCCCGAAGACAGAATTCACATGTTCCACAGGCAATGACCGGTTCAATCGTGACGCGGTCCCCCACAGTGTGCTTCTGCACGTCCAGGCCCACTTCGATGATTTGCCCTGCCGCTTCGTGCCCAATCGATACCGGGAGTGCGGCTGATGGGTGCAAGCCTTTAAAAATATGTAAATCGCTGCCGCAAATCGCGGCCGCCTTGACCTGAATGAGGACTTCCTTTGCTCCCAGATTGGGCAGGTTCTTTGTCTGGAACTCCACCATCCCCGGAGCTGTTACCATCGCCATTGGATAGGTTTGGCTCATTTTGGCTCTTCCTGAATTGGATTGATCAATTCTCCCAAACCCCCCACGGAGATTCTGACGGTATCATCCGGTTTCAGGGTGACGGAAGGCGCTGGTCCACCATTCATCAGTTTGGGACTGCCAGTCAGGATAATATCGCCGGGTTCAAGGGTGGTTAGGGTGGAGATGTAACTGACCAAATATTTCAACATCAAAGAACATCTCGCCCGTGTTGCCCTTCTGGACTTGCTGGTCATTGACCCAGGTTTCCATGACAAGATTATGCGTGTCTGCAATTTCTTCGGGAGTGACGACAGCTGGTCCCAACGGCGTAAAAGTAGTCAAACATTTTTCCCGATGTCCACTGCGATGTCCGTTTTTCCAGCAGGCGATCGCCGATGTCATTTGCCAGAGTAAATCCGGCAATATGGTTCGAAGCGTCTTCAGCCGCTACGTTGCGAGCCCGCTTGCCTATGACCACCACCAACTCGACTTCATACGCCACACTTGTTGTGTTTTCAGAGACCCAGACCGGCATTCCTGGGCCAGTGATCGTACTGGCAGGTTTTAGGAAAACGACCGGGTAATCCGGCGCAGTTAATTTTCCAGAAGCCGGGAAGTTACCTCCAATACAAATCACTTTGCCTGGATTGGATAATGGAGCTAGAAGCGTGATGTCTTCCAATCCAAAAAAAATGTCATTCGCCCTACCGTTATCTGTCGTCAGAGTTGTAAGTGCAAACGAGACGGTTTCCGCAAGAACCTTTACCGCATCTTTTCCTGCTTTCAACAATTCCAGCAAGAGAACCATAATCTGTTGTATAAGTAAGAGGCTGATTGGTGGCGTGACAGTATTTCTGGTAGGCGAGTTGCGCGTCAACCACATTTTTTTCCAGTAATATTCCAAGGCGGGATTCGTCTGTTATGACGGTAGGTGACGAGTCGCATTTTTATCCTTTAAGATTTCCCTGTTGAATTTCGGCTCTCGTTTCTCGAGGAAAGCCATTCGGCCTTCAGATGCATCCTGGCCCTCGTCCTGTTTTGACGCGCAAATCGCTTTCAAGCGCGAGGCCGGTCTGCCAGCCATCTCGCAGGCCGCGATTCACACTCAATTTCGTGGCGGCAGTGACGGGACCGGAGTAGGAGGCGATCTGACCTGCAAGTTCAATGACTGTATCCAACATATCGTTATCCGGATAGACATATTCAACGAGTCCATAGTGTAATGCTTCATCCGCGCTGATCACACGGCCTGTAAGCAGAAGCTCAAGTGCCCGGCCGCGTCCCACCAGCCGAGGCAGGCGTTGTGTGCCGCTGCCGCTTGCGAAAGCCCCGACTTTTACTTCAGGAAAACCAAATTTGGCGGACGAAGCCGCCACTCGAAAATCGCACGCCAGTGCCAGGACAGCTCCGCCGCCCAATGTATGACCGTTACAAGCTGCGATGACTGGAAAGCGCGCATCTTCGATCATTTGATTTAAGCACTGATTCCCAATAATCATTTTCAAGCAACCAGCCAACTTCCTGACTGAAATCACGAATGTCCGAACCGACAGAAAAAGCCTTACCCATGCCAGTCAAAACCGCGCAACGGACGGAAGCATCCTGCTCCAGCTCTGCGAGCGCGCGCATCAAGGCGCGCTTGACAGAGTGTCGTAAAACTCCCAGCGGTTCAGAGACGATGGTGATGACTGCGACCCCCTCTCGCGAACGAGAGACTTGAATGGCTGAAGTTTCTTCACTTGGAATATTCTCAGGGTTTATCTTCATCTTTCAACTCTGCTTTCTCAAACGTTCCGGTATATTGCAGGGCTCGTTACCAGCCAGATCGCCAGCCAAGCCCATCGTTTCTTCGCGGAACAAGCGGGCATCCATCGTTTTCAAATCCTGCGAGATATGCGGCTTGAAATCCATGTGCGCCAGGATATCGCGGTCAAGGTCTATGCCCGGGGCTATTTCCATGAGCTCAATGCCATGCTCGCCGCGTCGAAAAACTGCTCGTTCGGTGATGTACAACGCTTCCTGTCCGCGTGCTTGGGCAAACTCACCGTTATAGGAAACCTGCTCCAATTGCGAGATGAATTTGTTGAACTTGCCTTCTTGTGCAATGACGGTGTTTCCGCCTGGCCAGGCAATCTCGACGTTGCCTGCAGTAAATAATCCACTAAAGATCACTTTTTTTGCGTGCTGGCTGATGTTGATAAATCCACCCACGCCAATGATACGGCCATTGAAACGGCTGACATTGACGCTCCCTGCCGCATCCACTTGGGCGAATGAGAGAAATGCCAGATCCAATCCACCGCCATCATAGAAATCAAACTGGTAGGGTTGGTCCACGATTGAAGTGTAATTGATGGCTGCGCCTGCATCCGATGAGGGTACGCCGCCAATTAAACCCTGTTCGTTGGTCAACACAATCAGATCCACGATGCCTTCTTCGGCGGCAATGGTGGCTATACCTGTGGACACGCCGGAGCCCAAATTGCAGACTGCTCCAGGTCGCAGTTCCATGGCCGCCCGCCGCGCAATCACCTTCCGAGAGTCCAACGGCAACGGCGTGATCTCAGTCAATGGTAATTTGATTTCGCCAGCGTAGGCCGGACTGTAATCCATCTTATAGGTCTGGCGTTGGGTAGGATCGACCACAACCAGATCCACCAACATGCCGGGAATTTTGACCTGTTTTGCGGGCAACGTGCCGCGTTGGGTTAACCGGGCAACCTGGACTATGATAATGCCGCCGTTTCGACGGGTAGCCTGAGCCATGGAAAGCATCTCGCCAAATATCGCTTCCCGCTCCATTGTTACGTTGCCATCTTCATCTGCAGTGGTGCCGCGAAGAAATGCCACATCCACATTATGGGGTTTGTAAAAGAGCCAATCTTTTCCTGCAAGATGGACAATTTCCACCAGGTCTTCTTTGGCACACTCGCTTTGTCGCCCACCATTGACGCGAGGATCAACGAAGGTATGCAATCCCGTTTGGGTCAATAGACCGGGACGGCCTGCGGCCATTTCCCGGGTCAATTCGGAAAGAGACCCTTGTGGCAGGGTGTAGGCTTCCACTTTGTTTTCGGTCGCCAGTTGCTGAAAGGCGGGGCTGTTGACCAACGCCCCTGTTACAATCCGTTTGACAAGCCCCGGGTGGGCCAGATGTCCCACTCCCTGACTGACGTTATCGCCAATACCCACCGGGTGGAAGAGGGTGATCTGGCGCGGGCAACTTTCGCGCAAATAACGCGCTTCAAGCGCCACGATCAAAGCTTCGGGGATGGCATGTCCACCTCCGGAGCCGCCGATCATGACGGTATCGTTGTCATGGACATGGCTGACTGCTTCTTCAAAGGATACGACTCTCATACTAAGTGTGTCACTTTCTCTTTTTGATTTCTTTGATGACCTGCGCTTCAGGACGCTGTTTATAATACTCATCCAGTGGATAACAGCCTGAAACCATGCCTTTGCGAGGACCAGTTGTACAATCACTAAAGGTGCGGCAGATGCGTTTGCGCGCCAGCGGTTTTCCGGCCAGGATATCGGCAGGCATTTCAGGATATGACAACACCATGCGACCCAAGGCGACAAAATCGATCATACCGGACCTGACCACCGCTTGCGCTACATTGGGAAGCCAGTCCTGCAAATAGGTGTAGGCTGATCCGACTGTGGCCAGGTGGGTGGCATGCTGATTGAGTTCCGCTTCCACGTTGATATGGCGGGCCACCCCGACCAGCGGGTCTTCAGGCGGAAGATAGCCATCGGAAGGCGGGTAATGCGCAGGCCGGGTAATATGAGGATTGTAGTATGGGCTGCCTGCTGAAAAATTAACCAGCTCCACGCCCAGATTCTGGAGCAGGTCGATCAAGGCAATGGGCTCATCCAACTTGACCTGGCCTGGACAGTCAGGATCACCGCCAAAGGCATAAGGATAATGCCCGTTTTCGTCGCGATATTCCAGCATTTTCCCGACATTATTTTCATCGGGCCGGAAAGGCGGAAGGTCAAAGATGCTGACGCGGACACCAATCCGCAGACCTGGACATTCACTGCGGATCCCGGCAACAATCTCTCGCAAGAAACGTGTGCGGTTTTCAAAACTACCGCCGTAAGATCCAGGTCGATCCACGGCGCTTAAGAATTCATGTCCCAAATAGCCATGGCAATGTTTTACATCCACAAACTCAAAGCCGATTTTCTGTGCGCGTTTGGCGGCCCGGATGTAATCCCCGATCAAGTCATCGATTTCCATATCCGTCATGAGCGGGTAATCTTTAGGAGTGTTGAAAATCTGATCGAGAAGTGGATGATGGTAAAGGATTTTCGGTTCGAGTTTGGTTTTTTCGTTTGGGCGGCAAAAGCGTCCGGAATGAGTCAGCTGAAGTCCAACGATCAGATCGTCGGTCGAGGTGTAACGCGCTTTATGCTCATCCACCAAAGCCTGTCGCAGGGCTTCAATGTCCGCCAAGGTTTTATCCAAAATCATGAGTTGATTAGGGTTTGCGCGACCATCCGGTCGAACGGCGGTTGCTTCACCGCCCCAAATGAGTTTTGCGCCGCTTCGACCAAAGTTGCACCAGCGGCGAATGGTAAGATCTGTCGGCCTGCCATCGATAGTTGCATCCCAACCCTCCATGGGTTGGATACAAAACCGGTTGCCGATTTTTCTGCCGTCTGGCAAGAGATATTGTTGCGCCATTGCGCTTTCCGGAGCGGATAGAACTTCCGCATCGAAAGGCAAACTGATCCCCAGCTCTTTTGCGTATGAAAGAAGTTCGCCAGCTGTTTTGTATCGATTTATGGGGGGGTATGAAGTAACACTCATCTCGCACCTGAGTTCAGGAAATTGGCGTTTTATCGCCACGGGCGGCTTTTACCCATCCCAAAACATCCTTAACTTTTTCTGTGATTTTAGAGTACTCCCCTGCAGCAATGACATCCTTCGGAAACAATTTACTTCCCATGCCCACGCAGGCGACACCGGCTTTTATCCAGCGCGTGACGCTCTCCTCAGTGGCATCCACGCCACCGGTTGGCATGATTCGTGTCCAGGGCATGGGCGCAAGCAAATCTTTAACAAAGTCGGGGCCGCCCACCGAACTTCCAGGGAAGACTTTGCAGATCTCCACGCCCAACTCTTCGGCCTGGGAAATTTCGGTTGCACTTCCGCAGCCAGGGCTATAGGAAACTTTTCGACGGTTGCACAATCGGGCAACATCTGGATTTAAATTTGGGCCGACGATGAAATTCGAACCCAATTGTATGTAGAGTGCGGCAGTTCCCGCTTCGATGACGGAACCAGTACCAAGGATCAAACGGTTGTCTGAACTCAATTGACGGATTACTTCGCCGAAAACTTCATGCGCCCGGTCACCGCGATTGGTGAATTCAAAACAATGTACGCCGCCATCCAGGCAGGCTTTAATCACATTTACTGCTACACCGGGGTCAGGATGGTAGAAAACCGGGATCATGCCGGTGTCGATCATTGAGATCAGGACTTTCAGTCGAGAATAAAGTGCCATGGTGCTGGTTTCCTTCCTATCAGTGAATTATCGATGAACTCGGCCTGAAGCGTCGCCCCGCGTTAATTTTTCCACTTCGGAGACGGTCACCAAATTGAAGTCCCCGAAAACCGTATGCTTGAGAGCGGAGGCGGCCACGGCGAAATCTAAGACCTTTTGAGGATCGTTCGCAAAGGTGTGCAGTCCATAGATCAATCCCCCCATAAAACTGTCACCGCCGCCGACACGGTCAACGATATGAGTAATGTCGTATATAGGCGCAGAATAAATTTGACCATCCTGCCAGAGCATCGCGCTCCAGGTATTATGGCTGGCTGAGAGCGAGCCGCGCAGGGTAATTGCGATCTTCTTCAAATTGGGAAATTTCTTGTGTAGTTCTTCGCAGACGGAGGCATACTTCTCGCTGGAGACTTTTCCGTGTAATAACCTCTGTATCAGGAGCCTTGATGCCAAAGACTTTTTCGGCGTCTTCTTCATTAGCCAGTTACCACGTCACTGGTGGCAACCAACTGCTCCATGACTTCCCCGGCGGTTTTACCCCACTTCCAAAGTTTGGCGCGATAGTTCATATCACAGGAAACGGTGACGCCCATTGTACGTGCGGTATCAATGGCTTCCTGACAAACGGCTGCCGCGCCCTCGGAAATTGCCGGTGTGATGCCCGTCCAATGGAACCAGGTGGCATCCTGGAATACTGTTTTCCAATCCACCATACCGGGTTTAAGGGATGCAAAAGAGGAGTTGGCCCGGTCGTAAACCACCTGGCTGCCTCGCATGACAGCACCCATTTCCAGAAAATAGATCCCCAGGCGCTCGCCACCGCGCAGGACATAAGACGTGCCTACGGAGTATTGGCGCAAATACTGCAGGCAGGCATTGCCGATTTCATTGGCAGGCAGACGGGTGACGAATTCCGTGGCGAGGCCGAAATTAGCCAGCGTAGCAGCAACATTTGACTCGCCACCGCCATAAACTACATCAAAGGAGCGCGCCTGTCCAAAACGCAACACGCCGGGTGGGGAAAGCCGCAGCATGACCTCCCCAAAGGTTACGATTTTCTTCATAAAGCCTCTTCTACGAATTGATTAGAGCCGTTGAATATGGAAGCCACCATCCACGTTGATGATCTGGCCGGTAGAGAATGGCAGGTAACCTTCAGCAATGGCGGTGATGGCTTTCCCGATATCTTCAGGTTGGCCCCAGCGTTGGATGGGGGTGAGGCCTTCAGCGATTAATTTATCGTACTTTTCTTTGACCACAGCAGTCATCGGGGTTTCAATGATGCCGGGTCGGATTTCGTAGACATTGATGCCGTGTTTTGCCAGACGGTCTGCGTAAAGTAGGGTGCTCATCGAAACTCCAGCCTTTGAAATGCAATACTCAGCCCGGCTGATACTACTGGTGAAGGCACTGATGGAGCCGATGTTCACGATCTTCGGATGGACCACCTTCTTTTGATCCACCAGATTCGACCATTTTCCGGGCGACAAGCTGGGTGAGAAAGAAGGGACCGATCAAGTTTACAGCCAAAACTTCGTTCATGCTTTGCTCGCTGATCTCGAGAATATCGAGTCTTTGTCTTGGACCTATGCCTGCATTGTTGACGAGGAGATCCATTCTGCCGAATGTATTCAGGGTCTCATCAACAAGCCGCTCGCGGTCGACCGCTGAAGTCACATCAGCCATGACAATCAGTCCGTCACTGCCCTCACCCTGAACGAGTTTTAGGGTTTCCTGAGACGATTCTGGATCGCCAATGTCATTGATGACAATACTCCAGCCAACATGAGCCAATTGGAGGGCAATGCCGCGTCCGATACCCCGTCCTGAGCCGGTGATGATAGCAATTTTCTTATCGTTTTTTTTCATACTGGTCACTTTCACAAACGTCACAGGCCACATTCACCTGAGCCCCATTGAATTTAATAGGCTTAGCCCCAATCCAGAAAGGACGGTAATCGATTTTTTGCTTTCAGAGTCCCGACGATGCCTTCGGGGAAGTACAACAATACAAAGATCAAGATCAAGCCGGTGACAACGATGTTCAGTTCGGTCGCGCCTAATTTAGCCACGACCAATTCGTTGATGGCAATCATGATCGCAGCCCCGATGACTGGGCCGCTGACAGTCCCCTTGCCGCCCAGGATCGCCATCAGGACGATGGTGGTGCCGATGACGACCGGGAGGAAAATGGAAGGCCGCAGGTAGGTCAGGTAACTGCCCCAGACCGCTCCGGCCATGCCGATGTACAATCCGCTGATGCCAAAGGCCAGGATCTTATAGCGTCGGGTGGGAATCCCGGCAACCTCGGTCTTGACCTCATCCTGCGAGATGGCCCGCAGGCCAAGGCCGAACTTTGAGTGGCGTATAAAGTAGGAAGTGATGATCGCCAGGACCATGATCACCAATAAGTAATAATAGTAGGGGATCTTGGCGTACTGGCCTTCCAGCGTAATCATGGACATTGGCAATCCATTAGTGCCCCCGGAAAGGTCCCAGTTATCCAGCAATTCCGTCATCAACAACACCAGGGCGATCGTTGAAATTATGAAGGTTGAGCCACGGGTGCGCAGCCCGATCAGGCCAAACAGTAGCCCGCCCAACATGGCCAGCAAGCCCGCGATAGGAGCGGTTAGAAACGGGGAGATTTGAAAAAGACGAAAACCATCCCTGATAAATATGCCCCAAATCCAAAGAAGACGTTGTGCCCGAGCGAGATATAACCGGCATAGCCGCCAATCATGTTCCAGCTGGTAGCCATGATGATATAGAGAAACACATATAGCAACATGTGCAGCCAGTAGTTGTAACCGTCAAAGGCGATCTGCAGCAGTGGCAACAATCCCAGCGCCAACAATGTACCGAGAGGAACACCTCGTTTTATCCAGAGGTTGGTTTTTGATAATCCTGGTTGCAGGTGATTTTTGAACGGCCTGTACTGATAAGGGAGTATCAGTCATGTTAACCATCCGCTTTCTGTGCGCCGAGCAGACCTTGAGGTCGGAATAGTAAGATCAGGAACAGCGCCAGATAAAAGGTGATCGGCGCCCAAGAAGGACCAAAATAGAAGGTGACGTAGGACGCGATCACCGCCAGTAGAAAGGAACTCAGCATGGCACCGATCAGGCTGCCCATTCCGCCCAAGACAACCAAAGACATCAGCATTCCGATCCAGGCTACATGTTTCGAGGGGAAAAACGTGAAAATGAAACTCAACAGGGACCCGGCGGCTCCTGCCATGGCCAATCCAATTCCAAACGACAGCATGGACACCCAGGCAACATTGACCCCCACCACTTGAGCAGAATTTCGGTTCTGCATAGTGGCCCGAATAGCGTTGCCCACCCGGGTATTTCGCAGGAACAACCATAACGAGAGGATCAGGGTGACGGAGATGACGGTGGCGTACACCTGGCTCTGTGGCATGAAGAAAGGCCCAACCAGGAAGGGTCTTGTGGCATAGATGGGATTGGTCGAGCGGTATATCCCTGTAAAAAAGTAGCTTAGGACACCTTCGATGACCAGGGCGGATGCAAAGGTGACCAGCACGGTGATATCCGTGAAGCGAGGGCTGTCCGCCCTCGAGGCAAACAACATCCGGTAATACACCACCCCGACGATGAACATCACCGGGATTGTTACGATCATGGAGGCAATAGGATCCACCTTCCAAAGTTTGAACAGCCAGAAGGAAATGTAGGCAGCCATGATGATGAACGCAGAGTGCGCCAGATTGACAATCCGCATGACCCCGAAAATCAGGGTCATGCCGGATGACATGAGCGCATATACACCGCCTAGGGACAGACCCAATAAAAGGACTTGGATGATTTGTGTCATTGCATAGTCTCCGTTTGTGGAGGGGACTTACGCTTACCCAGGTAGAGTTCCTGAATCCGCGGATCATGGAGGACTTCCACCGCCGGACGTTCAAAGCTGTTCGTCCCCAGATCAAGTACTACACCCTGATCGGCATTTTCGAGACCCTTGCGGGCATTTTGTTCGATCAACAGGATTGTCAGCCCTTGATCGCGCAGCAGGGAGATCGTGCCGAAAATTTGCTGGACCACCTTGGGCGCCAGGCCCAGAGATGGCTCATCCAGCATAATCAAATCGGGTTTCAGAACCATGGCGCGGGCAATGGAGGCTAGTTGCTGCTGACCGCCCGACAACGTTCTTGCCATCTGTGAGCTTTTCTCTTTCAGGATGGGGAATTGATTGAACAGCTCTTCAATGCGTTTTTCCACAAGCTTTGGATCTTTTAGAATGTATCCCCCCATACGCAGGTTTTCTTTGACGGTCATGTCCGGGAAAAGGCTGCGATCAGAGGGGACGTAACATATTCCCAGTTGCAGGACCTGATCAGTTCTTAATCCATTGATAACTTCGCCCTTGTAAATGATCCTGCCTTCTCTGGGCTTGAGCAAACCAGCAATGACCTTGACCAGCGTGGATTTTCCCGCACCATTTGGGCCAATAATGCAGTACGTTTTCCCCGCCTCCACCGTTAAGGACAGACCTCTCAGAATATTCGGCCCGCTGCCATATCCGGCGACAATATTTTCAACCACCAGTGTGCCCATCTTCATTCTCCTAGATAGGCTTCCAGAACCCGCGGATTATCCTGGATCTCCTTGGGGGATCCCTGAGCCAGGACCGTGCCGTACGCCATGCAGATGACCGGGTTGCTGATCTTCATGACAAGGTCCATATTGTGCTCAACAATCAGGAAGGTGATCCCTTTTTGGTTAAGCTGCAAGATCCGGTCAATGAGGCTTTCGAGCAGAGTTGGATTAACCCCTCCAGCGGGCTCATCCAGCATGATCAAAAGGGGATCAGACATTAACACGGATGCAAATTCCAGTAATTTTTTCTGGCCATACGACAAGTTCTTGGATTTTTCATGCGCCAGGTGATCAATCCCCACAAAAGACAACAGGTCCATCGCCCGGTTTTCTTCTTCCTTAAACATGCTCGTTCCGAACATGTCCCAGAAACCTTTGACCTCTGATTGGACGACCATATTTTCCAGGACCGTTAATTCCTGCAAATCGCGCGTGATCTGGAAGGTGCGGCTAATCCCCATCCGTGTGATTTGATGAGGCTGGAGGTCATTGACCTTCTTGCCATCAAAAAAGATGCTGCCCGCATCGAGGGGTAGCAAGCCGGTGACCAAGTTGAAGACCGTGGTCTTTCCCGCCCCATTGGGACCGATCAGGCTGACGATGGATCCCTTTTCAACGGAAAAGGAACACTCATCAACCGCTCGAATGCCGCCAAAGCTTTTTGATAATCCCTTGATTTCTAATAATGGCATTGTGTTTCACCGTTCATAGGCTTGATCTTTCGTGATACCTACGAGAAGTCCCTGTCGCACCAGAAAAATTACTGGCGCGACAGGGATCGTTTGCGGTTAGGTTACGGCATCGGATAGATTAGGGGCTGGACACCTGGGAAGGCATCGGTGGGATAAACGAATTCCAGGTTACCATCCTGCCACTGGGTCATGATGAAAGACTTATTGATGGGCAGACCGCGTTCATCCCAGTAGAAGTCACCCAGGACTGTCTTGACGGGATCCTCCGCGGTGCGGGCGGCCAACCAATCGTGAACGACCTTGTTGTCCGTCGAACCGGTGGCACGGATAGCCTGTTCAATACCCTGGCACAGCGCAAACGGAATTGCAGCATCTTCACCTGCGTCAATGCCATATTTGGCTTTATAGGCATCGAGGAACATCTGGTTGGTAAATTCCTTGCCATTCAGCAGGCCGGTGAAGTTCGCAAGTGGGTGCCAGGATGCCTGGATCACAACGCCATTGGCATCGGCGCCGAGAGATTCTTCAAATGCTGCCTGGGCACCTTGGCTCATAAAGATGCCTTTGGGTTTATAGCCAACAGTCTTCAGCGCACGGATCAACTGGATACCCTCGTCCGCAGAGGTCACGGGGGCGAAGAGGTAGTCCGCGTTGGCTGCCTTGATGGAAGCGGCCAGGGTGGTCCAGTCCGTGAAGCCTTCCGGCCATTGTTGTTTGAAGACCACTTCAGCTCCGAGCTTGGATAATTCGCCCGGCGCCAGGCTGACCGTTTTTTCCGTTCCATCGTTGTTTTGGAAGGTGACGTTATCGCCCACCAGACCGGCGATGATGGCGTTTGCATAGAAATCGTCAGCCCAGGCAAGAGCAACCGTCTTGGGTAGCTGGTCAGCAGGGACCAGGTCTTTGAGCATCATCACCGGCGAAGCGCCGATATACTCAGCCGCGTTTGGCTGGAAGTAAACCAGATTCTCGAAACCGCGTTCGTAAACGCGCAAGGCAGCGGCGGAGGGAATCGGGTGCACGTAACCGGCTTTTTCAGTGATAGCGGATGCCGGGAAGGTCAGTTTGCTGGAGAACGTGCCGAAGATCTGGTCGACCTTGTCCACGTTGATGAAGCGTTCAAATTGCGCAAGAGTCGTGTCAACATCGGACTGGTTGTCACTCACGATCAATTCAACCGGACGATCAAGGAGACCGCCACTTTCATTGATCAAATCGACACAGAGTTGGTAACCATCACGGTGCAAAGAACCTGTGATTGAGAACTCTCCCGTCAAAGGCAGGGACGTTCCAATCTTGATGGGGGTCACGTCAGCAACCGGTTCGGTCGCCGCCGGAGCGGTGGTCGGTGCAGCTGCCGGTTCGGTTTCGGCAGGTGCCTGGGGAGCTTGTGTTGGTGCAGCCTGGCCGCAGGCGGTCAGCAGCATGCCAAAGACCAAGAGTAAAGACAATCCGATCCATACATTGTGTTTCATCATTTTCCTCCGTAAGGTTTTGGTTTGTCGACAATTTAATTCGGGCGGTTTATTTGATTATTATTTTGTTAGACCTCCTTATCAATTGCCTGGGGAATATCCCAGGTTTCGAGATATTTCAATTGCAGCCTTTTTTATTCGTGTCCCATATGCACTGATCTGGTCACGTGGCAGACGCTGGACCGGGACCGAGATACTCACAGCCGCCACGGGAACGCCGCTGTTGTTAAAAATCGGCGCAGCCAGGCACCTTCCACCCAGCTCGTTTTCTTCTTCATCGATGGCATACCCGGTTTTTCGGACCCGGTCGAGTTCTTTGAGAAAATCATTCGAATTTGTGATCGTGTTGGGGGTTACCGGGATGAACGCATAATTGGCCAGGACAGCTTGGATTTCTTCGGGGATCATACTGGCCAGGATGGCTTTCCCCAGGGCGGTGCTGTGCACGCAGGCCCGCTTTCCCAGTTCAGACCGAATCCCGAGGGAATGATGCCCCATCAGTCTCTCGATATAAACCACTTCTGTTTGGTCTCGAATGGCCAGGTTGATGCTTTCCCCACTCCACTGGCGAAGTTCTTCGAGAAAAGGCGCAGCGATTTTTCGCAGGTCGATTTGATTCAGAAGGACTGAAGCCCGTTCAGCCAGTTTCATACCTAAACGATATTTGCGATTGTCGGGGTTTTGATCAAGATAGTGATTAAGCTTCAGGGTATAGACGAGACCTGCCACCGTACCTGGATCCATGGCGAGCATTTTAGCTATATCATTATTACCAATCTCTGCTTGTGACTCCTCGTACAGATTGAGGATATCCAGAGCATGCTGTACAGAAGCGATCACTTTTCGGTTGTTGCCGGTCTTCTTTTTCATAAGTGGGTCCAATATCAACGCGATTTGACATTATCACATTGCAATTGGCATTATCACATTAAAAAGACACGTTTTTCGACTAACAAATGTCATGAAAAACAACTGATATTAAGCGTAATTATTTTGGTACACCGATTGCACAAAAAAGCGACCAATCTATTGGTCGCTTTTTTGAAGACCGAAAACCTTCCAGCTATTCTGCTTTGAAGATTAGTCCGCTTCGGAAATCTGCCCAAGTAGTTTCAAACCAGGAGTCGATTTCCGGCACTGGACGGCAGTCAATCCACTCGTTTACGATCACCCCATCAGTTCTTACTTCGGTCTCCAAGACTTTGGTACGAAATGAATTATTCTCTGCTTGGATTTTCCAAGTCTCATCCAGCTTGCCATGTATCTTCTCTCCGCTTGAATCAAGAGCAATTGAAGAACCTCTGCTCCCTACCTTGCTTTGCAATGCAAAACCAATCGCCTGGAGATAAAGTGCATGGGAATAGCATAAATGCCGGGTACGGAATGCATGCTTTAGATCCCGTTCGCGTTCATAACGACACCCATTGTTCATCACCTCCTGCGCAAGTTCCCAGGCTTTGGACATTTCAACTTCCACTATGTTCTCCGCTCGAATATGCGCTCCTGCCAATGACACACGCTCGCGGACTTCTTTCAGGATGTCATTCCAAGAACGCAGACCGCTATTGCATTTTTCAACCCATTGCAAGATTCTTTGTAGGCTTCTAATTATCGCCTGTTCCACTACCGTTTCATCAAGGCTCCATACCCAATAACGGTTTGCGATAAACTCTGCTGCCCTAAAGCCTCCGACCTGCCCCGAATTCAACGCTGACCCGCCAGGTCTATTCACGCCATGCGAGCCATTAACTTCTCCAACCGGAAACAGATGCTTGATGTTGGTCGATTCCCACCAGATGTTGGCAGCCAGCCCGCCATTGTTATGCTGGGCGCAGACGTCTATCTCAAGAGGCTCTGAATTCCAGATCAATGCCATGTTCTCGATACAGATCAACAGCCCCCGGATTCATCGCTACCAATCGCTCAAATGGCGTGGGTTGCGTCGCTTTTGAACGAACTAGATAGTTCCGAGCTTCTACCGGCAGATTGTCCAATTCATATCCGTTAGGATTTTGACGGAAGTCTAGGTATACCTTCCTTCCTCTTATCGTTGATTCAATGTAAACGAGCAAATCAATCAACGAGGAACCTCCAATTACCTTGCGTGCATCAAAAGGCCATTGATAACCTTTTAGGAAAACGTTACCATTCATTACATCTGGCGATTCAAAATATGGGCGTAGAAATTCCTGTTCGTCGGAATCTCCATCATTGGCTTTGCTGATAAAACGTGGAATCACCTGCATGTATGTTCCGGAAACATTCCATCGGAATTTAATAGAAGCAAGTCCATACTGCGATTCGGGTAAATTTCGTGCCCGAGCCCCAGCCATGAGAGCCAAGCCAATCGCCCCAAAATGGACTGCCGGATACACGCTCGTTTTGTAAATTCCACCCGGCCCTCCAACTGCAAAGATTACGTTTTCCGAAACAAAGGCTTCAATTTTGCCTTCAGCATCCACAGTCAGCGCCCCGGCAATTCGACGCAACCCATCTTCCTCGATCACGATTAGTTCAATGACCTCCTGACCTTCGCGGATTTGGATATCAAGTCTTTTTACCTCCTCAATCAGCTTTCGACACATCTCCCGCGAGGTATAAGGTCCGATCGATGTAGCCCGCTGGCGCGGATCATGATCGGTTTTATAACCAACAAATTGTCCATATTGATCTCGTGGAAAGGGGACACCCAAATTCACAAGATTAAAAAATGCGCGCGCAGAGAGACTGGCCTCGATGAGAGCGAGATCACCGTGCATTGAACCGCCGGTTAGATAACTATCGGCCATCATAAGCGGGGAATCAGTTTCATTGCCGCACATTGAGAGCTTGTAATAAGTTTGCTTGTCGCTGCCTGTATTTATGGAAGTTCCTTTCTCAAGACCCTCCGTCAGAATAAGAACATCCTCAACGCCATTTCGAACCAGCTGGACAGCTGCATTTAATCCTGCCGCTCCGCTGCCAATCACCAAGGTATGCACCCAGCAACAAGAGATCGCGTCTTTATTTCCGTTTGAATTATTTATTTGAAGAGTGGTTTTTTTCATGGCAATCCTATTCTTATTATTGTTTCCTTGAATTAAATCATATATTGATCTTCCCAGGCAACAATATTCTGAGATTGATGGAGCATGGAAATCTACGACCTATCTTATGGAAACTTTCTTATCTCATTTTCCGGGTCCATACTGTAGCGCCTCGGCGATGTTCGGAGTTTGGACAGGTCAACTCCGCGTCAGCTTTTAAAGACTGATTCCAAAACAGACAATTTTCCCTCGAAGGATTCAAAGTATTGTTTTACTCATTTTTCCGATCTCTTTGGGGAAGTGAAATCTCCCATCACTAGAGGACGAGGTATCAACAAAGACTGCATCTACCAGCGGACAGACAGTCCGTGGTGTGCCCTGGACTGTCTGTCCGGAAGACACCTGACCAAATATGCCTAGACCCAGAAGGAATGCCGCACCTGGTTACGGAGAAACTCGGAAAGATCGAAAATGGCCTAACCTTTGAGGGATCACAAGTCAACCTAGAACAATTCGCAGGTTAGAGGGGTAGGAACTTTCGCGTAGACCTCGCGTGGTCATGTAATATCGCCAGGTCGTCCGACAGCACATCCTGCCTTATCTTGGCAAGATGTGCTTTAAGGGCATTCAGCCAACCCATGTCTCATAGTCCCACGATATCTGACAACGGAACCTCAACCACGCGACGGTAAAATGAAAGAATCCTCAAAAGGGAGTGGTATACTAAGAACGTTCGTTCTGTTCGGACCAAAAGAGGTCTTTGATAAGCCAATCACAGTTCTCCGGGTTCAATTGAATTACAGGTCCGAAAGTACGTCGAAAACACGAGCTTTGTGTTAAAGTCAGCGAAATTGGGATTGGGACTCACACCTGTCCAACACCGCCAGGTGTTGGGTAACCCGGAGGTCGTGCGTTCAAATCGCACCCCCGCTACTAAAAGCAAACCAGAGTCCGACAAGCTCTGGTTTTTCATTACCCCGACGGATTGTGATTGATAAATATTCCATTGGTCAATAAGTGCCTCAGACCGTATTCATCTCAGGCAGGGGAGTGCCACCCCATGATAGCCAGCACGGCATCCCCTAGCGTCGCGAAAAAAACGTCCTCAAATTTGATAGTGTAGAATTTCCACATAAACAGGAACCCGGCTGATGTATTACGAAGTCGCGCACGATCCTACCGATATTTTTCACGCTATTGGGTATATCCCGACCAGGGATTACGGCGGGCCGCCTCCGGTCGGGTGTAATTTTGGCTATGACCCGGGCTATACGATGAATGGCAAGAAGCGGCCTCACGTCGGAGCAGGCTGGACCATCCCTGAAGGCCATGGGGTTGCGACGGTGATGGGGTCCAGGTGGTGCAGCCAGGGGATAGGGTTGGCCTCTCCGGTGCAGCGACGTCCCCGACCGGGAACCGCGCGGGTGCGCAGCTCCACCAGGGGACCCAGCACCGGGAGGAGGACTCGGATCAATGCATCGATACGATGGGGTGCCTGGATGTGCGTGAGCGGCTGGATACTCCCTGCCGTCAGGAGGTCGTGATGGAGATCCATGGTCCTGTGCGGGTGGGGACCTCCGTTTTCCACGGTTGGGCGGCATTTGAATATCCTCCGATCGGCTGGACGGACACCTTCATTTTTTCGATGCAGCCTGATGCCGGCCTGCCGCCGGATGATTATGCACAAGCCTTGAGAAAATTGACCTGGCAGTTAAATAAGCTGCGAAAAGGAGCGTCGATCTGGGTGCAGGTGGATGGGCCGGGGATGTGGTATGCCAAAGAGGTGCGTCGTGTGCTGCGTGGGTTGAATTTGGCGGTAGCGGTCACCATGTCCGGTGTTTCACGCCCCGCGCTCGAAAGTTTTAGTCTGGTCCCCTATACCCTGAGGGTCCCTTCGGGTCCCCCGCCCCTGGCCGCGGAAATGTATTTGGGAGGCCTTTCCCGGGAGCAGCTCAATTGCCTGCGCACGCTGGCTCGTCTCCAGAGGGGATATACAAGAGAGATCGCTGCCATGGTTGGGGTGGAATATTTTATGGCGTTTACCAGGCTGCAGGAGCTGGTTGAAAAGGGATATGCGCGCTATATCACCGATTATGTGAAGCCCGTCAAGCCGAAGCCAACTCTCCAGATCGCCGGAAAAGAGGCCGGTCGTTCAAAGCCGGACGAGGTAAAAAGTGACCCGTTCTGGCAGATCACCAGAAAAGGCGTATCGATCGCCTTGCGCAGCTGGGGCCTGCCACCCAATTATTACTTCCCTGAACGGAAGGAATTCCGAACCCCGCCGGACGGCAAGCACCGGAGAATCGCGCGTCAATGGCTGGCCTGGGTGAGCAGGGCCTGGTCGCATGCCGAGATCTGGACAGGCTGGAGTGAAGTGTACATCAAGAGGTTGACCGCCACGCCGGATGCGCTGGCATGGGGTCGTCTGGATGGCTGGGAGACTTTGTTCTGGCTGGAAGTTGAGAGCGGCCATTGTTCACGCGAGGTGTTGCAGACGAAATTGTCCCGCAGATTATGCCAGGCAACGGCTTATACACAGAGTTTGAATGTCCGGCTGGTATTCGTGCTGCTGGCCATGCCCTGGGTGCAGGAGGCCTCCCGCCCTGCCCTGGCATGCATCCCTGACACGGTGGCTGTAGTGACCGGGGATTGGAAGGAATTCGGCTGGCTGCCGGTGGTGGAGTGGGGAAAAGTGCGGTTGGCAACCGAGGGTTTACACTTTATTTAGCCAGTGTGAATAAAATCCTATTGGGAAATTCCGAACGGGTGACTATTCCCCACGACCAACCGCGCCTGGTCCAGGAACCATTATTGATGGACAGAAATTCTAAAAGTCAGTGGCAGAATAAGAACATCTGTTGTGCTCAGGCTAAAAGAGGTCGTTGATCGGTCCATCCCAGATCTTCGGGTCCCATTGAATTACAGGTCCGAACGTACGTCGAAAACACGAGCTTAGTGTGACCAGACACCAACCCGGTGTCTGTTTTTTTGGTTCCAACCCCCCTTGAAGAGCATGGTCCGCTTCCCGCACCTAAAAAGAAAGTCATCTTTTTATTTGTGACTTGTAAGATTTGAATTCGCATTGGCAGCTATCAAAATCAAGAACCATTCTGGATGCTTTTTATGATTTAATTGGTCAAAAATACCCCTCAGCCCGGCTTATTGATTGTATAGATATGTGTTATTATCTTTTAAATATATTTTGGAGTAATCATCCATGGAATTGAAGCATTATCTCAGATTGGCGTGGCGATGGGCCTGGCTATTGGCTTTAGGCGTGATATTGGCGTTGATCGGTTCATTTATTTTTACCAGCTATCAGAACTCCCATTTACCAGGCGTTTAAAAACTCATCGCGGCTGGACGAAGAATATCATGCGGCTTGCCATGCAGCCTTACCTGCCGCCGTCCGTGGTCTGGCGCACGGACAAGGACCATTTTGGGTTCTATTTCACGCTTGATCGTCTGAAATACCAATCTGGAATAAATCAACAAGTATTGCAGGATGAATGGAAAAGTTTATGCGCCTATGTCGATGAAAAAAGACTGCGACAAACCCATGATGGTTATTTCAAAGAGGGCAGGGAGGAAAGTGCTGAATTGCTTTGGGAAGTGATTTCACTGGCATTCTGGTTGAGAGACAGTCGATCCAATCCTCATTAAAGAGGCTCGATCCGGCTTCAACTAAAAGACACCTGCAAGTGAACTGACCCCCTGAAACGAGACACGAAAAGAAAGCACCCCCTGTGAGAAAATCAAGCACAGGAGGTGCTTTTATGTCTGGAAGAAAAGGAATGGAACATTACGCTGTGGAGATCAAGAAGGAAGCGGTACGGATGTTTTTGGAAGAACATCAGGCGTATGAGGTAATTGCCCGGAAGCTAGGGATACGAAAAGCAGATCGGATTAGAGCCTGGGTCCGGATGTATCGGAAAGAAGGAGATCTGTCATTTCATAAACCGATAGGGCGGCCGCTGAAAGCAGAAGAAGGGCAAAGGGAACTGGAACGATTACGGATGGAGAATGCACTTCTAAAAAAATTCCATACCGAATTGCGGGGACTGCAGCTCGCGCAGCGCAATATCGGGCAATCTACCACCACAGGAAAGAGTTCGAAGTGAAAGCGATGTGTATCTTCTTTGGTGTTTCGCGAGCAGCCTATTATGCCTGGGTGAATAAGTTGGATCGAGAAGACCCGGATCGTGAACGGATGGCTTTGGTACAGGAAGCCTATGAAACTTCCCACAAGATTTATGGCTATCGTCGGGTCACCCTGTGGTTGAAGCAAAGGCGTGCGCTGGTGATCAATCACAAGACGGTTCTACGGCTGATGAACAAGCTGAACATCCGCTCCAGGGCTCGAAAACGCAAAATGTACCGGAAACTGGAAGAGATCGGCACCTACCACCGTTATGCCAATGTGCTCAACCGCGATTTCATGGCCAGCCGCCCGAACCAAAAGTGGGTCACGGATATCACTTACATCATGACCCAGGAAGGGTGGGCTTATCTCTCCACCATCAAAGATCTCTACGATGGGTTTATCGTCGCCTCTGCCTTTGACCGCAACAACTCGATCGCTCTCGTGACCCAGACACTGCGACAGGCCAAGCAAAAAGAAAAGGTCACTGATGGACTCATCCTCCACAGTGACCAGGGGCACCAATACACTTCGCAGGCGTATCATGATGTCCTTGTAGATGAGTATAACATCACTCCTTCCATGTCACGGCGTGCGAATTGCTGGGATAACGCCCCCATGGAAAATTTCTTCGGACATCTCAAAGAAGAGTATTTGCGCCATTTCAAAAACCCTACCTTTGATGAAGCTCAACAAATCATCAATGAGTATGTTAGCTTTTACAACTACGAAAGGATACAATTGAAAACAAGACAGACACCTTTTGAACGCAGGTGCCTGTCCTCTTAGCCACTCGGGGGCTTTCTTTTTCTGTCTTGTCTATTGGGTGCAGTTCAAAGGGTGTCTTTTTTGTATTCTTGATTAATTACCTTTGTACTCATAATTTGGGAGTTATGGGGTCGGTGTGTTTTCGTAAGGGGGCCAGGGCACTTTTCGCCACTGCGTGTAACCGTGCTTTTCTGCAGTATAAACGCGAGCCCCTGAGGGTTCGAAGCAGCCTGGTTGGTCGGTGACCTTGATAGACAATATATTGGACGTGACACCGATAGGTGTAAAAACGGTCTGACCGTCCTGGCACAGCCAGGCTTCGATCAAATAACCTCGGTCGTCGTCTTCTGTCATCCACACGGAACTCCATTGGATGGTGACCTCATCTCCGACTCTGTCCGCGCTCGTCGTTGCAGGAGGATTGTACAGGTCGGATTTTGGCAGGCGGTTGTAGGTGACGGGCAGGCTCCAGAAGTCGCCGCGCACCACATCCAGCAGGGAAGCGTTGATCCAGCAGGGGTTGTTCCCGCCGATCGCCTGGATGTAGGCCCAGGTCCCCAGCTCATTGCGTCCGATGATTTCCAGGGTGTTGCCCTCAAAAAGCCCATATTTATATAAATAGGCAGCCCCCGGTCCATAACGGCATTGGGCGCGCGTGTTGACTTTCCCTCGAGGCACAACTAAAGTTGGAGTCATGGAAGGCGTGAAGGATGGCGTTGGGCTGTAATCAGGCGTGGGGGTATCCGTCACTGCGGGAGTGAGCGTCGGGGTGACCGTGACAGGGATTTCAACGATCTTGGTGACTTCCACCTGCCGGGTGACCTCGACTGTGTGGATCAGTGTTTCCACCTGAATGACCGGTTCGGGTGGCGGCTGAGGAGCACAGGAACTAGCATAAAGAATAATAAATGCAGCGGTAAGCAAGGATTTGATTTTTTTCATGTTGAAATTTTATGCTTGGGTGTCCATTTGGACAAGCCCAAAAGACCTTACATGCAGTTTGCAAAAAAATACTGGGAACCAGTCGGTTCCCAGTATTTTTTAATTCTTTGTGCAGCTTACGGATTTGAAGTAAACACAAATGTATTGTTGGCAGGCACTGGATCCGTCACTCCCGCTGGAGCAGCAATGCTCGATGTGTTGGTCAGGGACCCTAAAGCAGAAAGGTTTACTTGTACTTGGACAGTGTAGGTGGCAGTACCGCCTACAGGTATATTGACTGTATCCGCCCAGTACGTTTGACCGGCTCCAGTACTAAGGTCTGGCGAGGTTGCTGTGCAGGTGGCACCACCCGCAGCAACGCAGGTCACTCTCCAGGTACCGACCTGTGAAGTAACACTGTTGCCAAAGAGGGCACCAGTCACATTTGAAGGTCCAGCAGTGTTGCTTACAGTCACAGTGTAAGATATCGTTGCTCCGGGTACATAGGTGGCAGGTCCGGTGGTCACAACGGACAGGTTCGCAACAGGCGCCATGACATCCGTATCCTGTGCGTTGTTGTTGCCAGGGTTCGGATCAGTAACGCCAGCCGGGACAGACACAGAAGCAATATTTGTCATCGCTCCAATGGCGTTGGACGGCGTGGTAATCGTTACCGTGTAAACAACCTTCTTGAAGGCGGGAATATTGACCAGGTCTGAAAAGGTTACTCCTGCCAAATGAGGTCCTGATGCGAGGGTACAGGTTGCACCAGCATCGGGTACACACGTAAGCGAGAAGTTGGTGATCTGGCCGGGAGAAGGTATGTAGGATAATACAGCGCCTAATACTTCATACGGACCATTGTTAGTAACAGTGACCGTGAATGTTTCAGGGCTTCCTGGTGTATAAGTTGTTTTATTGTTGGAAACCGTCACGGCCAGATCCGCGTTAACACCTGTTGGCGTGGCAATCGGGGTAGGACTGGGCGGGGTCGGAGTGGGACCACCGCTTCCGAGCACCTGGATTAGCACATAGAACGGCACGGTTGCACTCGAGCCGAGCGCGAAGACCTGACCGGTATCCGATTTCAGGCTCCAGTTGCCCTTGTAGGTGCCCGCATAGAAAGGTGCGACCATGTTCACAGCCACATCGACCGACTGGCCTGGGACGACCGTATACGGCAGCGCGACAGGGTAGACAGCACTCATCGGGTCGCCGCTGACAAAGGTCGTGGAATAGGCGGTGTTCCAGGTACAGGTGCCCGTGTTCTTCAAACGCCAGATCTTGGTAAAGGCGGTGTTGGCAGAGAGGTAGGAATTGTCCGGAACAGTGACATCCGCGACAAAAGCGGCTTTGTTCGTACAAGCCCCGGGTAAAGGCGTCGGGTAGGGTCCGCCACCACCGACACTGATCAACACCCAGAAGGGGATGTTGGAATAAGTGCCGAGGGCGAATACGGTCCCAACGGCATTCTTGAGTCCCCAATTGCCTTTATACGAACCGGCAGCGGCTGGGGATACCATGTTGACGGAAACATCCACCGACTGGCCGGGGGCAACATTGGTGGTCAGCGGGGCGGGGTACACGGCGCTCATTGGGTCGCCGCTGACATACGTGACAGAGTAGGAAGGAGTCCAAGTGCAGGTACCGATGTTCTTGAGGCGCCAAGTCTTGGTGAAGGAGTAGTTCGGAACCATGACTGTGCCGTCAGGAACGGTCACGTCGGCAATAAAGGCGACTTTATCGGTGCAACCCGTGGAAGGAGGCGGTATAGGAGGTATGGTCGAGGTGCTTCCGCGTTCGATTCGCGGGGCGACCCAGAGACCCTTGTCGTTATCGCTGTACGCGCCATCGTTATAAACGGTCAGGATAAATTTGACATTCTTCCCGGCGAGTAGACTCAGGTCCACGTCGGCGTTGTAATATAGACCATCAGCTTTTTCTCGAAAAGCCCAGAAGCTGCTGATTGCACCGGTGCCGATTTGATAATCGAGCTGGAAGAACAAGTTACAACCGGGAGCATTATATGGGCAGGAGATGGTGGCTCTAAAGCGGTCTGTCGATTGGACGTAAAATTCCGGAAACACACCGCGGATAAAGCCGTTGGAGGTGTTGTTGGGTCTGGCTTCAATACCGGGCGTGGATACGGTCGTCCCGTTTTCGAGTTGAGGATTCGACAGTGGGGTTGCCGACCCGGCTGGATCAATGGGATTGCCCGGGTAAGGCAGGGTGCTGGTCTGGCTGGTCCAATTGGCTGAGCCGGCGTTGGCTGCAAAATCGTACACAACACCCGCTGTGGGCACACCTGTCCCGACGGTAATCTTGACCCAGAAAGGAGAATTCGCCGTAGGTCCGATCCCAAAGAGGACGCCGGACGCATTCTTGAGCGCCCAGAATCCCTGGTAGGCTCCGGGGTTGGGCGGGGCGACCATGTTAACGGCAATGTCCACGGTTTGCCCGGGGATCACGTTGGTGGTCAGGTATTGGGGCGAGACCGTGCTCATCATTTCGCCGCTGATGAACACCACCGAGAATGCAGATGTCCAGGTGGAATTTCCAATGTTCTTTAACCGCCAGATTTTTGTGAACGGCGTGTTGGCGGCGAAATTGGTCCCATCTGGTACGGTGACATCGCTGATGTACTGAGCCCAGTCGTTATAGGTAGCTTCAGCGGGTTTGGCGACAGGCTGCGCCTGCGCAGGCACCACCGAGACTAACAGTGCCACTAACAGAAGGGTTGAGATAAAGATGCGTCGATACATGGTCCTCTTCCTTTCTTTTTTCGTCCTTGATAAGAAGTAAACGAACGAGCCTTGAATATGGATTTTTGGAATCATATCAATGATTACAGTAATTATAGTGTTTTTATCGAACTTGTGCACAGGTAATTCATCCTACCGGTTTACTCATCTCTGAAGGGTTGATTCCCGAAGATCGAACATTCACCACTTTCTTCAAGACATCAAACCAAAAAGGAGCGCCCTGGGCAGCGGCTAACCCCGTAATCAGCAGCCCAAGAAATTTCTGCAACCACCCTGAAAGATCATAAAGGTAAGGTGCATTGGCAATTGGATAACATCGACCGGTGATTGAAAAGCCGTAAATATCATCCCCATTTTTCGGTAATAGTACACAGGACACTGATTTATCATTCGAGACTTTCACCAAGCCTTTGGAATTGATGGCTTGGGGGTTCCCGATCCAGCCGATGGGCAGGCTCAAAGCACCAATTTCCGCGCTTGAAAGAACAGCCTGTTCCAAATTTTCCTGTTCAGTCTCATACTGGTTATGAAGGACTAATAAATCTGCCTGCAACTCTAGTTTATCACGCAGTGCGGGTTGACGCCAGAGTTGATTTGCAATTAAAACACTGTCCACATTGGCAACTATAGCGATCACGAAACCGATGGTGAATGCGAGAAGCTGGGCGCGGCGTTTGTACCATCCGCTCAGCCTGTCCATGCTGTTGTCGAACCATTTTTCCACATTTTCTCGAGCTTCCTTAAATTTACTTTCACCTTGCCAAACATAGTCCTCCACGCCGTTGATCAAGGCATGAAGAATCTGCTTCAGGCGCGGGTAAGTCACGGCCATGGCGGCAATTCCCAGCCTCAATTTGTCACTTGTGGATTCCCGAGTGACCTCGCTCTGCTGCAGGCTGTTGAAGATGGCTTCGATTTGTTCTTTTTGAACCTTCACGTTCAGAAGAGCCCCTTCCACACTGGCCTGTAACTTCGGATAGTCAACCGCGAGCCGATTTATCTCCGATCTCACCGTGTCCAAAGTGGCGTTGACCGCAGCTGTTCCGGTATCTGAGACCAAAGCCCTCCTGGTCAACGCTAAAATCAAGTTCACCCTTCTCTGAGCGGCCTTTCGCTGACTGCCACTCAACATCGCCAAATCAAGCCGTAATTTGTACAGCTGCTGTTGAAGCAGAGAAGCTTCAGTGCCGGCGTTGACGACAATATCGAACAAGGTCAACGTAAATTGGCCGGACGGAATATAAGACGGTTTATTGGCGCCGTCATACCCGGAAAACAGGCTCCGGATTAACGGGTGGTTGTAGAATTGGTCCGTCAAGCCCGGGTCGGCAAGCAAATTCCGGATGGTCAATTCCAGCATTTTGGAACGCCAATTCAATTTAGAGACTATCCATTCTTCAATATTCATCACGGCCAGGCTTAACACCAGCCAGACGAAGATGAGGCCTATCGCCACGGAAAGAACAGTTGAGAATTCCATCAGTCTTATGCCCTTCTACAATAGATCGTCATCAGGGTTACATCCCGACGAGAGCTTGGAATCGTGGGTCATCCCTGATGAAATCGAGATCCGGGTCCCCGCGAACCCACTCCGGGGAGGTCTGTCTCAAGTCCAAAGCTTGCTTGAGCAATTCGATGGCCTGGTCTGTGTTGCCACAAATTGCCTCGAAGCAGGCCCGGTTATATTCTGTCTCCGCGTCCAGCCTGGGCAGCGCAACTGTAATGTGCGCATTAGCCTCAGTTTCAAGCCCCAGCCTTCGGTAGCTTCCTGCGAGAGCACAATGGGCCAGCGTATAGCCCGGATTGATATCGACGACCTTCTTGAAGGTGTCAATAGCCTCCTCGTGCCTTTTTTGGGCTGCAAATACCAGTCCGAGGTGGTAATGGTATAGATCCTTATTGGGGCATATGGATATGGCATGTTGAAAGGCATCTATTGCATCATTGAATTCACCCGCATCTTTCATTAGCTTCCCCAATGTGTCCCAGGCTTTATCATTGAGAGGAGCCATGCAGGTGATTTTCCTGTAATATTCGATCCCATCCAGTAATTCACGACTCGCTTTGGTTATTTTTACCGAATCCGTTCTTACTGAAGGAAGTTCAACGCTGACCTGTGCCGTCATCGAATTGGATGCCTCCGCTTTTTCGGAAGCCAGTTTCTTTTCAAGTGCTTCAAGCATCGATTTCCATATAGCCGGGTCATGCTCAGGTTGATCAGACAGTCTCCAGGATTTGAATAGCTCCGTTGAACCCTTTGGTTTTTCTTCTTCCAGTACTTGCACGGATGGAATTTGCTGAGCAAGGGCTGCCTTCATCGACTCCCGAGGAGGGTTGCCTGTTTCCTGGACTCCCCATAATTCCTGATCTGTGAAGAGTGGGATTCCCTGGTTTTGAAATCCCGTATTCAACATCACATAATTCGCTTCTTGCGCAGGGGTCTTCCAGGAATTCGTCTTGGGACTTATGGCTACCACAGGGTCGGCTGGTTGATCATCCCATCCTGATCTGTTGCGTTCAGGAATGGAAATGGATGGCGTCTGACCGAGAGAGTTCAACCAATTTTTAAATTCCACATCCTCTTCGTTCGTTTCTGATGCTGAGACATCCATAGCTTCCATGGTCTCTGGGATAATCTCTTCAGCCTGCATTTGAATTGGATCGGGAGATTGGAATTCTTCTTCAGAAATTTCCAGACCCGGGAAGAATGGCGGGACGGATGGAAGTAATGCCTCGGCCAATTCCTCAATGGAAATATTTTCTTCCAACTCTGAAGAAAGGACTTCACTCGTTTCTGGATTATTTTCTGATGAGTTCCTCATCTTCAAATGCAGTATCGGAGGTGCTCTCGCCAATTTGTATCTGTTCCACCTTCTCCTCAAGAACAATCGGATCAGGCGAGACATCTAGTGCCAGATTGGCAAAGGGATTGATCAACCCTACGCTTGAGAGAGCGTCCAGTTCATCCCCTCTCTTATAGGCATAAAGCGCTTTGTCATAATTTCCTTGTTTCTGAAAAGCATCTCCCAGTCTTTTCCACGCGATTGCCTGTTCGTGACCAGAATTTGACAAATCAATGCTCTTTTTTAACAAAGGGATTGCACCTTCATAATCTCCTTTGGAAAAATAAGCGTGTCCGAGGTTGTTGTACGCCATGCTGAAATCGGGTGAAAGTTCGATGGCTTTCCCATACGCTGAAACGGCATCCTCGAAGGACCCCAGTCTCATGTGGAGATTTCCCATTTCATTCCAGAGTATTGATTCGCTCATATTCCCCTCGCTAAAAATCGATATAGGATCTAGACATTGTTCAGGAGGACCATCCGCGCACGAGCAAGGATGGGTTTTGTATTTCCGTCAAGCTCAGAGGCCATCTGATATGCCTTCATGGCGTTATCCTGGTCATTCATGTGCCGGTAAACATCGCCGAGACGGTTGTACGAAATGGCTTTACCTTTGTCGGTGTCCAGAAGCTCGATGCTTTTCCTGTATAGTGGTATGGATTCCTTAAACTTCTTCGAATGGTTGTATGCCAGAGCCAGGTTGCTGTACGCCCAGCCGAAGCAGGGGTCAAGTTCTATGGCTTTGTTGAAGGAGTCAATTGCCTTGTCGTTGGAACCGATCTTGAGATAGATATTCCCCAATTCATTCCATTCGTAGGCATTCTTGGGCTGGACTTCGAACTTCTCCTTGCCGGATGTAATCTCGACCTCGGAGAGGTCTTCTTCGTTGGCATTTTCCCTGGAAGGATTAGCATATGTCTGCGCCTCGACCAATTCTTGATTTGCAGGAAAAATATCCCGCGATCTTCCAGAATTGAAATCCATATCTTCCTGCAAAGCTTCCTGGAGGAGATCCTTTTCTATGCTATTCACATCAAATGAGAATGGCTCCACGATGCTTGAGCTATCCAGGGTGAAAATCTCTTCTTGCGAGGGGGCAGAGGTGGTGGTCGTGGATTCGGGTTCTACCTCCGGAATTCCAGCGCTGAAAATCTCTGTTGAAAGATTGTCCAATTCATGCATTGAACTCAAATCTTGATTGACTTCATCAGAGAGTGTGTTTTCATCTTCAACATCCGAAATTTCCAACTCGTCTTCCTGCCTGTTCTTCCCTTTTTGGTAATATGCCATGGCCAGGTTCTTGATATACGGCCAATTGAAATCGGGCGCCATCTCGATCGCACGCGTATAAGCAAAAATCGCTTCGTCATATTCTCCGGCAATGAGGTGAGTATTTCCGAGCTCATTCCACTCAAGCGCATCCTTCTTTTCGTCTTCGTAAGGATTTTCTTCCTGAGGCAGGTCGGACACTTCCGGGTTTATTTCACCATCACCATTCTCCACGACCAGGTTATTTTGCCTGGAAAGAATTTCCTCAATCTCGGTCAGGGTCTTGTCGAGCATGATCAGGTGATCCCCATCCAGGACCTGCAATTCAGCTTCTGTTTCTGGGCAGATTTCAAGCACATCATTTTCTGCGTCGGTGCAAAATTCGCTCCGAGGTTCCTTGCTGTCCAATGAGCTTTGTACGGTGGTCATTTCATTCATCTTTTCAAGTTCTTGTTCGACTTGAACTGATTGTTCCTGGTCTTGTTCAGTATCCTGCAGCTCTGACATCTCTGAAATCGAATCGGTCAATGACGCGGCAGATTTGCCATTAAATTCATCCGCAGCTTGATAAGCAGAAACGGCACGGTTGTAATCGCCAATCTGTCTGAAAGCATCACCTAACTTGTTCCAAACATCCGCTTTTTCTTCATCTGAGTCCATCAGTGACAGGCTCTTTTCGAATAACGGAATGGCCTCGAGGTGGACTCCCGTTTCAAGGTAAGCCTGAGCCTGGTTGCTGTAAAGGATGCCATTCTGAGGGGTGAGGTCAATCGCTTTGCCAAACGCAACGATCGCTTTTTCCTGTGCCCCTGACTTCAGGCATACTTTGCCAAGTTCATTCCAGGCGGATGCATTTCGAGGATCAATGTTCAGCGCGGCTTCGTAGGCCTGGATGGCATTGCTATCTCTCCCTTGGGAGGAGAGGACTTGCGCCAAACCTGTGATGGCTTGAGTGGATCGCCAATTCAATGTAAACGACTTCTGATATGCTTTGAAAGCATGGTCAATGTTGTTTGCTGAATAATATGCATTACCTAGTCCACACCATGCGGCAGGGAAATTGGGTGTAAATTCAATCGCCTTAAGATAGGAGCGGACCGCTTCATCCGGCCGGCTCAATTTCATGAAAACATCACCCAGACCGTTCCAACTGACAGCATCCCCGGGTTTGATCTCGATCGCTTTTTGAAAGGCTACCAGAGCCTCTTCATTTCGATCAAGCTTGAAATAGAGGATGCCCAGGTTGTTCCAGGGAGACATCTGGGAGGGTGCAAGTTAAATCGCACGACGATAGGCCTCGATGGCTTCATTGGTCCTGCCCACACCGGTCTCGACCAGAGCGATGGCATTGAAGCATTCCGCGGCAAAGACTTTATCCTTCATCGCGACGGCAACATCCAGGGCCGCCTTAAGAAACTCGGATGCTTTTTCGTAATCGCCTTTCCGCCAGTGCAAAATACCCAGCGTCAGCAATAAATTCCCATTGACGGAGGCAAATTCATTCCCTTCGGGGAGATTGGTCAGTAATGATTCCCGTAATGAGATTTTTGCATCCAGATCTTCGTCAGGGTCCGTGTACTCACCAGTTCCCTGCCAGGAAGCTTCCGTGGCATTCTGATAGATTATCTCTGGTTTGGGTGAGTCATTGAATTCGATCACCCGATGGCGGAATGCCCAAAAATCAGGTGCTTTATTGGCTAAATCGACCACTTCCTTTTCGGTCAGCCAAAAGACCAAGCGCAATTGTTTTTCAACAAAAAATTCCCGTTGATTATTCAGATCCTGGTAGAGATCCGTTCCATCGATGCTTCCCCAGCGAAGGCCATGAATAAAGAATATGGCATTTTGAACGGAAGATAAATCAGCCAACTTGCCGATGACATCGGCATTTTCTTTGTTATCGACCGAGATACGAATAACCTTCTGGTCGATTTTCACAAGTTTATATTCGAGGTCAGCTTCGGCAGCACTGTGTATGTATTCGGAGCTGTAAACGGCAAATAGAATGGAAGGCCGCTGCCATTTGATGGACAACTCCAATTCGCGGTAAAGGAAATCGATTCGATCTTCGAATGGTTCCACAGTGGTGGGATGAACCCGAGGCTGGCTACTCATTGAGTAATCTCCTGAGAACCGGGTGAATGTCGCACCAGTTTTCACCGTTGCGATATTCCAGTATGGCGAGCAGCTGGAGAAGAGGCCGCAGCCTGTCGTTGTATTCAAGTCTGTTATGTTCATGGACTTTCTTCAGGAAAGCCAGATCGTTTTTATCCAGGATTCGCCTGTATTCGTTCCGGATTTCTGTCGTTGCCCATTCCACATCGATGGTCTCGACCTTTGCAACACGACGCCGTCGGGCACGACCAATGGCTGTTCGCATGATGCGTGCCATTTCTCTGAAGACGCCGCCGCTGTAAGTGATTGAATCCTCAAGGGCCTGGCTGTCAATAAGCTTCGGGTCCATCCGGAGGAAGGCAAAGCGCCTCATGGTGTTATACCCTTCAGTCAAATGGCGTTCGGGTTCCAGAGGGGGATGGAGGTTGATATTGGGCAGGAAAATGGCCTGGTCGCGGATCGAATCAAATTCCTTGCTGTAAAACAAGGCGGAGGAGACTGTGTACACAATCGCGCAATTCGGCTGCATCATGATCTCCCGCCGGTCATGGAAGATGGACCTGGCGATATCCAGGTCAGGTTTGTCCATGTCATCGATCAGGATGAGCGGGATGCGTTTCTCGCGGATGTAGATCGCGGCGGCAATGCTGTTGATGACAGCGATCAGTCCCGTGATGTCCTTCTCGAATACCTGGCGTAATTCCACTCTCGTGGCAGGCTCGAGTTTCATTTTCATGCCGGCATTGATGAAGAAGGAATCGATGGAGGCGCCTAACTCATAACCGGATACCCTGCCGGCCAGGACGGTCTGGATTTCCTTCTCGACCTTGCCGCGCCAGCTGTTCAATTCTTTCAGGAGCTGCTCGGGTAATTCCCCGCCCGATTTACGATAATCGCGATACATACGGCCACCGATGGCCAGTAGTACATCTCTGAAATCCAGATCGATGATGTCAGCTTCCTCACGAATGCTGAAATTGATCGGCCAGAATTTCTTTTGAACATCGGGATTCGAAAGGATGTGCAACAACTCTGTCGATTTCCCGCAGCCACGATGTCCGGAGAAGTAGAATTTCGGCGGCCGGTAGAACGGAGCCATCAGGGCATCGGTTAATTCAACGATGGGATTGCCAGGCCTGTCGATGTAAAAAGGATTTGGCTCGCCATTCTTTCCGGGCTTCAGCGGCAGGTCAAGTTCGAAGTTCAGCCAGGCGCGATCAAAATCCGAAGCAGTTGCATATTCAAATTTGCTCATCATGTCCTCGTTTTAATGGAGGCATCACTTGGCAACAATGATGCGGGATAATCTTTTCTCATTATATGAAGAGTGTTCCAGGCGCAAAACCTAAGAATAAGGGTTATGGCCATGTCAAATGTGACCAGCCGGGAAAAGGCGCTTTCGGTCAATAATGACCAGTGTTTTTTATTGACAGGCATCACTAAATCAGCCTATTTGAGCGCCCCACATGTCATTTGCATGTGGGGCGCAAGAGGAGGAGAAAAGATGTCGGCGTTATACGAACTTGAGGTATTGTTCACTGCTCCAACCGGCCGGAGATACGGACCTTGCCCATCCATTTTGACGCTCGAGCACATTGATCCGCTGGCCTGAAACCAATCCGCCGACCACCGGATAGGATGCTCCCGGTCCGCTGCGGACATTTTAATCCCAGCGCCATGCAGATTGCAGTCGTTCCGGGTGCGGGTGCTGGGACTGGAGCTGGCACCGGAGCAGGGGAGGGATTTTGAGGGGCAGGGGATTGCGGCAGCGATACAGGGATCTGAGCAGCCAGTGATGCGACGGTATTCTTTAGGGCTGTCAAATTTTGTTCCACCGATCCGATGCGCTGTTCAATTGAATTTGCACGTTGTTCCAAAGAGTTGATTCGGTTTTCGAGTTCCACAGTGGAGGGCCTCCTAATCCCTGCAAGCTTTTCCAAGTCTTCCATATTGCCATTAAACCTGTTGAGGTCAACGTTATAACTCTGTGTTCCATAGGTGGATCCTTTGCCAGTGGAAGAATATTGCCAGAATGTCCACTTGGTCCAGGGAGATGGAATAAGAGCTTTTAATGAAGTCGTGTAATATGCCAGCCAGAGAGGAAATTCCTTCCAGTATGAGTTTTTATCCCCATACTTATTCCAAAAACCATTTGAAGTGTAGACAATGGGTTTGTGGCCTCGGGACTTTAGGATTTCCAGAAATTCGCGCAGGTAGGCTCTGGCTGCGGAAGTATTGTTGTCGTTTCGGGATTGTTCATAGTCAACGACGGGGGGGAGATCGCCCGGATAATTTTCCAGGATGGTGGCATAGAAATTTGCGGATTCTCGAACCGGACGTGTATAGTCCATGTAATGGTAAGCGCCTTGCATTAGTTTGGCAGCTTTGGCGATTTTCCAGTTTTCGATGAATTTGGGATCGATGTAGGCAGCCTGGGACGCTTTTATGATGACGAAAGTGGCCCCTGCTGATTTGGCTTTTTCAGCGTTCCAGTCACCGTTCCATTTGGATAGATCAATTCCAGTCAGGGTCATGAATCACTCCTTGCTTCGGTGCTTACGCATCCGTTGGTCATATCTTCAGTAGGGCAGGTTAGCTTCATATCATCCGGTACTGAGAGAAAGGGACGAAAAACGATGAGAGTTCGCTTCCACATTGTTCAGGCTGGTTTCCTGTTCCTTCCACAGCTCAGGGGTCCATATTTCAAAGTAATTTCCCTGGCCAACCAACGTCGCATCGGTTTTGATAGTGGCGAAGTCCATCAATTCCTGAGGAAGAATTACCGAGTTGTTTTTGTCAAGCTCAAGTCTTGTTGCCGATCCCAATATCATTCTGAAAAGTAGGCGAGCCAGGGGATCCGCCATATTCATCCCCTTGATTTGTCGAGCAATTACTTCAAATGCATTGCTGGTCAGTAACAGCAAGTTTCTGTCGAATCCCTGGGTGACGAAAACACCTTCGGCGAGCGTCCCTTTGTATCGTGCGGGGAACGCCAGACGGTGCTTTGCATCCAGAGAGGTGTTATGCAGTCCAATGAACATTATTTTGCTTCTTTACCAGGTACGGTCAATAGTCTCTTTCTTCAAGCATCATTATATGAAGTCACCTTCTCGAAGGAAACCTAATAATAATGGTTGTGAGGGGTGATAAATATGAATGTTTTTCGAAAAAAACTGGTCAATATTGACCACCCTGCTGACCTCATATTTTTTTATGCATTCCCATAATAAACGTCGAGCTCCTCTCGTTACGAAAAGAGAGGAGATCGACGATACCTAATCCCAAATTTATCCAATTTGGGCTAATTGACGTTGATCTGCCAATCCCTCTCGTAAAGCAAAAAGTGCTGCTTGTGTCCTGTTTGCAAGGTGTAGTTTATTCAATATACTGCTGACATATTTGGCGATGGTCCGTTCGTGGACAAAGAGGGCATTGGCGATTTCCTGGTTACTCAATCCACGGGCAATCAGCTGAAGAGTCTCCAGCTCCCGGGCAGTTAATGGCTCGATATTGTTGGAAAGGTCGGAGGGTCGGTTGATCTCCTGAATGACCTTCAGCGCCACAGATGGATGCAGACTTGCCTTGCCTTGGGATACATCACGAATGGATTGCAGCAACTGGTCCCGAGTGGAATCCTTTAGCATATACCCCAAAGCGCCGGATTTGATCGCCTGGTAAACTCGGTCGCCTTCTGCAAAGCTGGTGAGCACGAGGATTTTTGCATCAGGATTGATTTCTTTAATTCGAGGGATGGCTGTAAGCCCATCCATTTGTGGCATGACCAGGTCCAGCAGAATAACATCCGGTTTCTTTGACTTGACCATGGTCAAAGCCTGGACGCCGTTTTCCGCCTGCCCGACTACTTCAATATCCGGGCTGAAAGATAAAATGGCGACGACGCCTTCGCGCACGACAGCTTGATCTTCAACGACGAGAACTTTGATCTTGATCACGGATACCCACCCTCTCTTTTTTGGAGAATATTTCTTAGATTTAGCTGATTGCCATTTCCTGAGGCAGGACGGCCAGCCCTTCCCGCAGGGCAAACAATGCGGCTTGTGTTCTGTTGGCAAGGTGCAGCTTGTTGAGGATACTGCTTACATATTTCGCAATCGTCCGTTCGTGGACGAATAGCTCATTCGCAATTTCCTGGTTACTCAATCCCCTTGCGATTTGTAATAGCGTCTCAAGCTCTCGCGACGTCAGCGGATCAATGGTGGATGTCAATGTGGAGGGTTGATTCATTTCCTGAATCACTTTCAGCGCCACCGAGGGGTGCAAGGATGCCTGCCCCTCCGCGACATCCCTGATGGATTGAATAAGCTGGTCGCGGGTTGAATCTTTCAGCATGTATCCCAAGGCTCCGGATTTAATGGCATGGAATACGCGATCTCCTTCAGCAAAACTCGTCAGGACGAGGATGCGCGCATTGGGAACGGCTTCCTTTATTTTGGGAATCGCGGTCAAGCCATCCATGCGCGGCATCATCAGGTCAAGCAAAATCACATCAGGTTTTTTCTGCTGGGCAAGCTGGAGCCCTTCGAGGCCGTCACGCGCTTCGCCGACTACCTCGATGTCAGGTTGAAACGACAAGATGGCAACGACCCCTTCGCGGACGACGGTTTGGTCTTCGACAACCAGTACCTTGATTTTTTTCATATCTGCACTCCTGACAGGTGAATCCTTGATTGATGGTCCTTGCTGACTGTTGCGCATATTTTTGTCCCCTTTCCTGGTGTGGACGAAATGGCGATTTTGCCGCCTACCTGGGAAGCACGTTCCTTCATGTTGCGCATTCCCATTCCCCCGTTGTTGTCTTTCCCGGGAGCGAAACCATTCCCATCGTCTTCAATTTCAAGTTTGACGCTGGATTTTGTCTGTTTAAGCCGGACGGTGACTGATTTGGCTCCGGCATGTTTCAATACATTGTTTAGAGCTTCCTGGGCGATGTAATAGAGTGCCACTTCCTTGTCCAATGGAAGCGAAATGGTCTCGTCGGAGAGCAGCCTGGCTTTTACATCCGCCCGGCCTTCCACCGCAGTAAGCCTTTGATTAAGAATGGAGACGAGTCCATCACGTTCCAGATCGACCGGTTGCAGCTCGTAAAGGAACAGCCTCATATCTTTTAAGGCTTGACGGGCTGTTTCTCCAATTCGAGAAAGGATTGGAGCAAGCTTTTCAGGAGATCCCATTTCGATGCCGGCCTGGGCAGCTTCGGTGAGCGTCAGTAAGCCGTACAGTTTTTGAGTGGTTGAATCGTGGAGATCCCGCACCAAACGTTGGCGCTCTGCCAGGGCGATGGATAGCTGGCGCTGCCTGTCGCTGTGAATAAAGGTGGCGATTTCGTCAGCGACCACATCGAGGCGTGCGATTTCATCGCTGTCGAAGACCGGCAATTCATTACGAGCGAGACCGATGATCCCCAATACCTGGCGCTGGATGGAAATGGGCACAAACACCATCGATTTATAACCTGCTTCAAGGATGGTTTCCTGAATGTCTGATTTGATCAATAGATCCGGAATTAATACTCGCGATTTGTCCCTGATAATGGGACTGACCAGCGAATCCCTTTCGGATAACAGCGATAATCTTTCAACCAGTTTGGGCGAAAATCCGTGGTGAGCGTTAAGAGTCAGCTTTTTGGGTTCAGATGTATTGACGGTTTCCTCCACGAGCAGGACGACGCTTGCCTGGCTCTTGAAGGAATAAACGATCTGGTAGATGGTATCTTCCAGGAACTCATCGATGTTGGTCGCTCTACTCGCGGCATTCGATATGGAATGGAGAAGCATGAACATTTCATCTCTCGCGAGTTGCCGGGCTTCTTCGTCGCGCTTCGATTCGGTGATATCCTTCCAAAGGATAAGCCTGCCAAATTGATGTCCATTGGCATCCACCACCGGAGAGACGCGCAAATTCAAATACCGCCACATATTCTGAAGGTTGATCCTTCCCCGGACATCCAATTCCTTTGATTTATCGTTGCCACGGATGATGCTCGACCAATCGGTGAGGACATTCTCCGCTGGCAAGCCGTAGATTTTTTCACGGGGAATTCCGATGACCGCCTCGGCAGCTGGATTCAGGTCGATGATTCGATTCTGCATATCCAACATCATCCAACCATCTCCCATTCTTTCAATAACGATATCCCTCGGGATTGGAGTGACATCCAGGAGACGATATGAGATCAGACCGAAAGAGAGCGACATACCCATCAGTGTGAAGCCAATCAGTAACGTGATGGTAGGGGTTGTTGGAGGTGTGACTGATAAACTGATCAGGCTGGCCGGGAGAATAAACACGGCGCCTGCAAGAACCATGCCTGATTGCAGGCGGTGGGGAAGAGGACCATGCATGAACGTTTTGATTATGACGTAAGCTGCCGATGCAACCAATGCGTTATAGTAAACAAGGTTGATCCAATACCAGGCTCCTGGGAGAATCCCGGTGGCAGTTGAGTAGAAAATCAGATGTGAGTTTGAATTCGATATGAGAACGAGGAATGAAATGAGCGGTTCAAAAACTAAGATTAGCTCATTGCGTTTCGTGAACCATGTTGTCCGGTTTGAAAATTCCAGAGAAAAGCAAAAGAAAAGCGTTGCTGCTATTGATGCGAATAATTGCGAAAGCCCTGCCAGGTAAATCGTATGTTCAAGAAATCTATCTGTATAGAAGACGCCTGCGAATGCCCATAGGGCTAACGTCACACCAAAGAAAAAAAGGTATCTGGCTCCATGGGTGCTTCGTCGTCGAAAAGCCATCGTGGTGAGGACTATGGATGTTCCACTCGCCAGGATAAAAATGACCCAATTGGAAGGTATGTTCATTCGTTTCTTTCCCCCACATTCACAGCCAATTATCGGATAGCTCGGTAGTCCAAGAAGCGCATAGTACTTAAACTGTGAAATAATTGTAATTACATTGCAATCTGTAATAATTATACACAAAAATCGTTTCCGCGCAATAGGGAAAAAGAAAACACCAGGCTAAAGATCAGTCTGGTGTTTTCATGGTCGGATCAAATAAAAAAGCCGAAAATATGTTCTAATCTGAGCTCTCGAGTGCTTTCAAGATGGAAATGGTCTCAGGATCGTCAGGAGAAATCAAGAGGGCTTTTTTGATGGCTTTCCTGGCATCATTGGGCCGGTTCATCCTGGAATACACTTTTCCGGTTTTCGTCCAAATCTCCGGATCCTCATCATTAAGACGCGACGCTTTTAAAATAGGCGCGAAGAGCTTCCTTATCCCTTTTTTGCTCGAACTGGATATCTCCCAGGCTGACCCAGTATTGTGCGACCTTCGGCTCAAGACGCGCTGCAGTCTGGTAGCATTCCTTTGAATCTTCGTATCGGCCAAGCTGACGATAAATATCTCCTAATATGGAGTAGGCCATCGTATTTTTGGGTTTTAATTCAATTGATTTTTTGCAAACATCGATAGCTTTGTGATTCTCCCCCTGGTCGTTATAGAGAATGGCAAGGTTATTCCAGGTATATGTGCCGTAAGGGTTAAGGTCGACTGCCTTCAGATAAGATGATTCGGCTTCCTTCAGCTTTTTCAGACTGTGGAGAACCAACCCTTTCCCGGACCAAAACTGTGCTTCGGAGACCGGATCATGCATCCCTGATACCAGATTTAATCCCTCGTTTAAATAGTTGAGTGATTTTTCAAACTCGTCTTTGGACCAATAATAAGATGCCAATGTGTATAAAAGATCCGAGCGGGATGCAGCTGACTCGGCTCCAGCAGGGAGGTCGGCAAGCATCGATTCTCGTAGTTGGATTTTCTCGTCGACACCACTGGTTAGATCAGAAGTTTTCCACCCGTCCCATGAAAGTTGCCTGTCCACTTTTCGATTATTGATATCCTTTGGAGCATCCATAAGTTCGATCACCCTGTGCCTGAATGCCCAAAAGTCCGGGGCTTGGCGAGGGAGATGAACTGCCTCACTTCTCGTCAGCCATAGGACAACTCTCATTTGGTTGTCGACGAAAAACTCGCGCCTCATATTGAGAGCACGGTAGGCGTTATTGCCACCTTTCCCGCCGCCCCACTTCAATCCGGTAATAAAATAAACGGTCCGTTCGTGGTCCGGGTTTTGGACCAGGATCATGGGCACATCAAATAATTTTTCATCGATATGAAAGTGAAGAACTTCCTGGCCGAGAGAAGTTAATCTCGATTCCAGTTTTTTTGCAACATCTTTTCGAGTGTATTCAGATTCGTAAACGGCAATCAAAATTGACGGGCGATCCCATTTGATCGCCAATTCGAGCTCGTCAAACAGAATATCCTCCCGCTCCTCGAGTGATTCGCGTAGGTCCATTTGCGGTTGCGTTGAGTCCTGAGACTTGTTCATCTTATTGTTAGGCAATCTCGTGATAGATCATAAGTTTATTTTCACTATCGAATAAAATTATACATCACAGGGATATTTATCCGTTATGGTCAATAATATCCATTTAGGCCGGGGATGATTTTAAGTCAGCTGAAAAAGGTTGTTGTTTTCGAGATTGGACTATACTACTGAAAGGATATTTGATTGGAAAAGTATAACGCCCGATAGAAAAATCTTGATAAATCCAGGTTTTCTTGTTTTTACCTGCAATGTTGGCAATGGCCGAGCTGACCCAGTTCGGCTTGTATCCATAATCCGGAAAAATGATTTGGATATTATTGGTTTACAAGAGTTAAATGATTCTCAGGCAAGTAATATTCAAACTGTGCTAGGGCAGGATTACCCTTATCGCGCTCTATTTCCGGGTGGATTTGCGGGAAAGGGAATAATTAGCCGTTACCCTATTCTTGAAGCAACTCAGATCCACTTGGGACCCGAGAGACCTGATCTTGTTGTAACGCTCGATTTAGATGGAACAGAATTGTCGGTGATTTCGGCACATCCACCTCCTCCTCGATTCCGAAAAGCATCAGTTAGTTTTGATCCACAAACTATCAAGCAAATAGAAGCCCTGGCAGCCCTGGCGATTGAACGTAAACCGGCGATTTTGCTGGGAGATTTTAATTTTGTGCAAAGATCCAAGGAGTATCGGGTAATAAAAATCAAAGGATTAAGGGATGCATTTCATGAGTTGGGCAGGGGATACGGCCTCACACTCCCGAGGCGGATTGGACCATGGAGGCGGTTGCAATGGTTAAATCAACTGTTGAGGTGGATTCCACTTGTACCGATGGCTCGCGTGGACTACATCTGGTATACAGAACCAATGAGAAGTCTGGCGTCCTGGGTTGGAGAAGATGTCGGGTCTGATCACCTTCCGGTATTGGCGAGAATGGAATTTGGTAAATAGATTGGATTAAAAAAAAGCGGTTTGGGGATGAAAATTAATCACACCCAAACCGCTTATCAACGCCTCTCTTATTTTTTTAAGGCACTTTTCAATGCATCCATCTCTTCAGTCGTCAAAGTAGACTGAAGGACTTCGCCTTTGAATGGTTCCATGGCGGAAATCACCATGTTCACTCCTTGGCTGATCATCAAAAACAAAGCTGATTTACCCGGTTCAATTTTTTGGGTCACTTCCTTGACAAATGTCTGGTCTACGTCCTTGTGAAAAAAGTGGCCAATTAAGCCGCCAGCGCCAGCGCCGATGAGAATCCCTGCCAGCGGGAAAAATACACTCGCCAGCAACAATCCCACCATTGCGCCGCCTAATGCCCCCATGGCAACTCCGCTATCCAGCTGGTTTTTCACTTCAACCTTGCCATCCTCGGATTTCGTCACTACGGCTGCGTCATCCAGTTTGACAACTCCTTCGCTCTCCAAACTCTTGATTGACATGCGTGCTTGAGTTGCTTGTTCAGATGTATCAAAGATAACAACAAGTAAATCGGACATAGGACCTCCATACATTAATCTGGATTGGTTTTATAGCTTTAATGATAGCATGATTTTTTCCAGGATTAGCGTAAATTGATCAGAGCCACTATTCAACTGATGAAAAAACAATTTCTATCGAAAATATGCGTATAGATTGCGAATCAGATAAACTGAGTTCATTTCATGCATTTGAGGTAAAATTGATGCAGGCGTCTAGGGCTTATCGAAGGATGGAATTTACGGCTAGAAACGATTTACTGAGGTCGAGTTGTCCTAGAAACATATCGCGTAGCCACTATCTGGGTCGTACTTTTGCATGTTTTTTGTCTTTTTTTCAGTATGTGAGTGGGGCCATGGAAGTGCAATTATTTCCGCCCATAACTATAAATCTTATTGCTTCATAAGCCTGTCAGGAAACGGAGAAATTATGCGTTACGGATTCTTTGATGACACCAATAGAGAGTATGTCATTACCCAGCCTGATACGCCTCTTCCCTGGATCAACTACCTTGGCAGTGAGGATTATTTCGGGCTGATATCCAATACGGCGGGGGGATATTCCTTTTTCAAAGATGCGCGCCTTCGTCGATTAACGCGCTACCGGTACAACAACACTCCTTTGGATAGCGGTGGACGCTATCTATACATCCGGGATAATGATGCTGCCAAAAAGGGAAAAATCAGCAGACCTTACTGGTCACCAACCTGGATGCCCACCCGTGACATTCTTGATGAGTATGAATGTCGTCACGGCCAGGGTTATACAATAATAAAATCCAAAGCGCATAAAATCGAATCTCAGATCCGGTACTTTGTCCCTCTGGGTGAGAACCTGGAAATTTGGGAAATGACACTGACTAATCATCGGAAATCTGTCGCCAACCTCTCCCTTTTCTCGGCAGTGGAATTTTGTCTTTGGGATGCCCACGACGATGCGACCAATTTCCAACGTAATTTGTCAACAGGTCAGGTTGAGATTGTGGATGGTGTGATCTACCACAAAACGGAATATCGCGAGCGCCGGAACCACTTTGCATTTTTCGCCTGCTCGGAAAAGCTCGATGGTTATGACACGCAAAGGGAAATTTTCCTTGGCCCCTATCGCGGTTGGGACTCGCCGGTGGTTGTGGAGAAGGGATTCTCGGGAGAATCGGTGGCATACGGTTGGCAGCCGATCGGGTCACACCATGTCAAGGTCCAGTTGAATCCCGGGCAACAGAAGAAGATTATTTTTGTCCTGGGCTACCAGGAAAACCCGAAAGACAAGAAGTTTGATCCTGCCGATTCGCAAACCATTAATAAGAAAAAAGTCAAACCGATCATCAGTAGATATCTTCGACCTGCCAACGTCGATGAAGCGTTTGTCGCTTTGAAAAAACATTGGGACGGTTTGCTGGGCAAGATCCAGGTTACGACACCAGACGAGCATACTAATCGCATGGTAAATATTTGGAATGCATACCAGTGCATGTTGACATTCAACCTTTCCAGGTCAGCATCTTATTTTGAAAGCGGGATTGGGCGCGGGATGGGATTCAGGGACTCCAACCAGGATTTGTTGGGGTTCGTCCATATGATCCCAGATCGGGCACGCGAACGAATTCTCGATCTGGCTGCCACGCAGTTAAGAAATGGCGGGGCTTTTCATCAATATCAGCCATTAACCAAGCAGGGGAACAATGAGGTCGGATCGGATTTTAATGATGATCCCTTGTGGTTGATTCTTGCGACCGCTGCCTACATTAAGGAATCCGGGGATTGGGCCATCCTCGAGCAGCCGGTTCGATATGAAAATGAACGTGGGACTGAAATGCCTCTCCACGAACATTTACAACGCGCGCTGCAGTACACGCTGGAAAGGCGCGGTCCGCACCATCTGCCTTTAATCGGGAGGGCGGATTGGAATGACTGCTTGAATCTGAATTGTTTTTCCGATACACCCGGTCAATCGTTTCAGACGACCACCAACAAGGAAGGCAAGGTCGCTGAAAGTGTCATGATTGCGGGTTTGTTCATCCAGGCAGCCCGGGAAATGATGGCAATTGCAAACTATTATGAGGATGTTGATGAGGTCAAGAAACTAAAAAAGGACATCGCTTCCATGGAAGAGGCCATCTGGAAATCCGGTTGGGATGGCGCCTGGTTCCGGCGAGCTTATGACGATTTCGGCAAAGTACTGGGGTCGAGGAAGAACAAGGAAGGCAAGATTTTTGTAGAACCTCAGGGCCTCTGCATCATGGCCGGTCTGGGGCTAAAGAATGGGAAGGCCAAAAAAGCGCTCGAATCCGTTTCTAAATATTTGGCGACACGCCATGGGATCGTGCTTCAGCAGCCGGCCTTCAGCGAATATTACCTGCACTTGGGAGAAATATCGTCCTACCCGCCCGGTTATAAGGAAAATGCCGGCATCTTCTGCCATACCAATCCCTGGATCATGATCGCTGAAACGATGCTGGGCCATGGCGATAAAGCTCATGATTATTATCTGCGGATCAATCCGTCCAATCGGGAGGAAATCAGCGGGTTGCATAAATGCGAGCCTTATGTCTATTCACAGATGATTGCCGGAAAAGATGCCCCCACTCATGGAGAAGCGAAGAATTCCTGGCTGACCGGTACGGCTGCCTGGAATTTCGTCGCGATCACGCAAGCTATTCTGGGAATAAAACCGACATATGACGGATTGGAAATTTCTCCATGCATCCCCACCGGTTGGACAGGCTTCGATGCTGTACGAGTGTTCCGAGGTACCAGGTATGAAATTCAAGTGGTGCGTGTTGGCAAGGGTAATAGAGTCTCACTGATCGTGGAAGGTAAGCATATTAGCGGGAACGTGGTCCCGTTGCCTCGCAAGAGAACCAAGAATATTTTCGTGAAAGTTACTATTCGATAGTATTGTTTCATCCAAAAAAATAATCTTGGATTCTTTGATGGCCGCATCTTTCTGGCGGCCTGCAATCTATTTCATAGAAGGTGATATGGGTTTGAAGTAAACCGTCACTATTGCGGATAGGGACAGGAAAATCCAAGTCTTTTGCTATGTTATTAATATCAAGAGACTCCTGAATGGAGCAAACTATGAAATACGGCTATTTTGATGATGCCAATCGCGAATATGTCATCACTGATCCGCGCACTCCCACAAAATGGATAAATTACATTGGCACGCTTGATTTTGGCGGATTCGTTGACCATACCGGCGGGGCGTTGATCTGCAAGGGAGATCCAACATTCAACCGAATTACCAAATACATCCAACAATTGCCGTCGTCCGATTTCAAGGGTAAATCGCTCTACCTTCGCCTTCACACGGCTCTAGGCTTCACTGTCTTTTCGCCATTTTTTGTCCCAACCCTTGATCCCTTGGATATATTTGAATGTCATGTCGGACTCGGATATTCGCGCATTGTGAGCGAGGGTCATGGCCTGCGAACCGAGGCGACCATATTTATTCCAGAAGGGGCGTCGTGCGAAGTTAGACGTATTACTGTGACCAATATTTCTGATCAGCCGATGGCCATCGATGCAGTGCCGGTGGTCGAATATACTCACCCTGACGCGCTAAAGCAATTTACCAACGCAGACTGGGTTCCACAGACAATGCAATCCCGAATGGAAAGTGTAGATGGACTGACCATCCTTCTCCAATCTCCATTTATGACCAAGAATTTCAAGGTGAATTATTTTTCCGCCAGTCTGCCGGCATCTTCTTTTGAGACAGATAGAAAACGATTTCTCGGAGAAAATGAATACGGTCCATGGCGATCTCCCCGAAGCTTGTTCGCCGGTCAACTGAGCAACAAACAAGCTGAGAGAGGGGACAACATCTCCGCCCTTATGATTCCTCTTGGAATTCTGGAACCGGGTTCAACCCGGACCTTTATCACGTTGCTTGGTCAGGAACCGTCGTTGAAAAAAATAATTCCGGTCATCCGGAAGTTCAGTAACTCGAAGAAGGTCGATTTGGCCTTGGCTGACCAGAAAAAATTCTGGGAAAAGTATTTATCATCCACCCAGGTTGAAACCCCGGATGCGTCAATGAATTCGATGATCAATATACATAATCCGCACCAATGCTACATAACCAAGCAGTGGTCACGGTACTTATCCTATTACCAGCTTGGGTTAGGCGCGCGGGGGATAGGCGTTCGCAATTCGTCCCAGGATATATTGGGTGTGGTCTCTTCGATCCCCGATCAAAGCAGGGATTTCATCTTGACGCTTCTTTCTTTCCAAAAACGTAATGGCTCATCGATGCACAGCTACAATCCCTTGACCCTGGAGGGCTCCTTGGGTGATTCGATTGAGATGGAGGACCGTCCGCATTATTATAGTGATGACCACCTGTGGAGTATTCTCACTGTGACATCCTATATCAAGGAGACGGGCGATTTTGAATTTTTAAATAGAAAGATTCCATTTTATGATAAGGATAAGAAAGGCAGACCCGTAGAGACTGGATCTGTGCTTGAGCACCTCGAAAGGGCAATTCGATACACGCGAAAAGATACAGGCAGGCATGGTTTGCCTTTGCTGGGGTTCGCTGACTGGAACGACACTATAAATTTGCCGAAAGGGGCCGAATCCCTGTTTTCTGCCCATTTATATGGCAAGGCCTTGATCGAGTTCATCGGTCTTTTGGACCATCTAGGGAACAGGAAGAAGTCTTATCATCTCAAAGCTTATCAGGAAATGAAGGCATGTGTGGAAAAATCTGCCTGGGATGGTAAATGGTATGTCATGTATTTCGATGACAAGGGAAAGCCAGTGGGATCATCCAGAAATGCAAAAGGGAAAATTCATCTCAATGCACAATCCTGGGCGGTCATTTCTGGTTTTGCTTCTTCTCAACGGGCGAAGCAAGCCATGGACGCTGTAAATACACACCTAAATACGAAGTACGGGATTAAGTTATCCACACCTGGTTACAATGGATTTGACCCAAAATATGGAGGCGTAACGACGTATCCGCCCGGCGCGAAGGAGAACGGAGGTATCTTTCTTCACCCGAATCCATGGGCGATGATTGCAGAAACAATGCTTGGAAACGGTGATCGCGCTTTTGAATACTATTCCCAGATAAACCCCGCTGATAAGAACAACATAGCAGACTTATATGAGATCGAGCCTTATGTCTATGCACAAAATATCCTGGGGGATGAGCATCCACAATTCGGGCTGGGAAGGAATTCCTGGCTATCGGGTACAGCCTCATGGTGTTACCAGGCTGGTGTGCAATGGATACTCGGTATAAGGGCTGAGTATGGTGGATTAAGAATTGATCCGTGTATTCCGTCAGAATGGGGTGGGTTTCAGGTCGTTCGAAAATTTCGCGGACATGAGTACGAAATCCGGGTTCATAACCTTAAGCATGTGTCCAAAGGTGTCGCAAAAGTGAAAGTTAACGGCAAGCAGATTTCGGGAAATTTAATCCCGATTGGAAAAAAGGGGAAACAAATAGTTGACGTCTGGTTGGGTTAGAGAATTACTTGACTTAAAATAATTATGATTAGTCCGTTCCCCAGGATCTTTCTTGGGGAATTATTTACGCAAGGGCGTTGTTGTTTATAGTCTGTTTCTGCAAGGCGAACTTTTCAGCCTGGAGTGCCAAAGTATTGATTTGCTCCATTAGTTGATTTGTGAAGTGACGGTAATACTCATAATTTCTTTCGATTTTCTCGTTAAAAGCAGCTTGGAATGGCTTGCCGAAATTGACATAGCAGTACCCGCCGAATTGCCAGGAACCTACCGTTTCTTTCCCGCGTTGACGACCGCGAATAATTTTTAAATATTTTTCCGGAACGTGAAATCCTACAGGAAGAATGGTTGCACCGGTTTCAACTGCGATACGTGCGACACCCGTGCCAGCGTGAGTGACGGTATGGGTGGAGGTGATTTTTCCTTCCGGTAAGATGCATACCGTGTAGCCTGCTCGAATCCTGTCGATGGCAGTCTTAAGCGCTTCTCGCCCCCTACCCTCGATGACGGGAATCTGGTCGCCTTTCCTGAAAATGTACCCCAGCAAGGGAATATCGAAAACTTTGTCTTCAATCATGTAGATAATCTGCTCTTTAATAATAAAAGGCAGCGTGAATGCATCTGTCGCATTGGGGTGATTTCCTACAATGATTTTCGGTCCGGATGGGATATTTTCAGCTCCAAACACCTTCATCTTCATTCCAGCTAAGTGATAGTAGCTTCCTGTAATTCCGATGGTGAGTCGATACCAGAAATTCATTCAAATTCTCCAGTTGATGATCGTAATTCCCTTGATTATATATTATTCCTTGCCTGGTTGGAAAACCATTGTTGTGGTAATTGGTAAAGCTGTATAATCACCCGATATGAACAAGGCTGCTCTTGGCATGAAGGAGGCGGGTCGTTTGCTTTTCGATTCCGGGGTGGAGTTATCCAGGGATTATGGAAGTGTGCACGCTGCCGCTCTGGGTTATTATATATTGCTCTCCGTTTTCCCACTTGCCACGTTATCGGCGATCATCATTACCCGGATCATTGGCCCAGCGACTTTGGCGGGTGATTATGAAGTGCTTCTTTCTGCTGTAATTGGAGTGCAATATTCAAAACTTCTCCAATCACTTATTACAAGCAGCTATTCAGTAGCATCTAATAATGTTTGGACTCTCGTAAATATCCTTGTCCTGATCTATGCATCCTCATACATGTTTTACCAAGCTCGAATATCACTGGATGCCATGTGGCATCTTACGCCAAAGCCAGGTGTCACTAACTCGTTATTGGCAACGGCCAAGACCTATACTTTTGCATATATCCTCGCATTTTTGGTTGGACTCTCTTTTCTTGTCCTTTTATTTTGGAACACATTATGGAACATCATATCTGATCTAATTACAAGTCGTTTCTCGATCAATTTATCCAGCATGGAATCTTTTTTGGATGTGTTTTCTTCCCCACTAATCTATACACTGATATTTTGGGCTGCTTTCCGCTATCTCCCCCAGGCGAGAATGCGAAAAAGAGACATGCTACCCGGGGCTGTGCTTACGGCATTATTGTATTGGATTGGTAATTACCTTTATGCTATCTATTTAGGCTACAGCTCGGTTGGTACGATTTACGGTATCGCCAGTTCCACGGTAATTTTCCTTTTTTGGGTGTTTTATTCTGCGATGATATTTTTATATGGTGCAAAATTTACCCGGCTGTACGCGTTTCGTTTCGGCAAGGGCTTAAAACCCGACGATAATATGAAGTGCTTCGATAGCCCGAATGTCGTCTAGAATAAAATAGTGTTGTGATCAGTTTGTAGTTTCTTTATCAAAAAGAACTGACACTGGTCAGCTCTTTTTGATAGATTTCTAAACCTTATTGGACTGCGTCCATTGCGGCGCCGAGCCTTTTGATAATTTCATCGACCTCATCTTCAGTGATCGATAGTGGTGGTGAAAAGGCTAACGAATTCCCCAAAGGACGAGTCCGAAGTCCTCGAGCTTGGGCAGCCTTGAAGATCTTCATTGTCATTCCGGCATCAGCAGCCTTGCTTTCCTTGTCGGATACAATTTCCACCCCGCAGAGAAGTCCCAGCCCACGGACATCGCCGACAAATGGAAATTCCTTGAGGGTTTTTAGTCCTTCCAATAAGCGGACGCCAAGTTTCTTTGCCCGTTCTGGGAAATGCTCACGCTCCATTATTTCAATATTCTTTAGTCCAACAGCACACGCCATGGCATGCCCAGAATAAGTGAAGCCATGCATAAACGCTTCCGTGTCTGCTGCGGTCTCCACAGTCTCTTGTATCGTGTCAGAGATCTGAATTCCTCCCAGGGGGGCGTATCCACTTGTAATGGCTTTTGCGAAAGATAAAATGTCAGGTTTGACTCCCCAGTGTTTCAGCGCAAACCATTCTCCGGTGCGTCCGAATCCCGTGATTACCTCATCGGCGATAAATAGAATGTCATACTTGGTGCAGATCTGACGAACAAGCGGGAAGTAATCCTCCGGTGGAACGATCACGCCTCCCACGCCCATAACCGGCTCGGCGATAAATGCGGCGATGGAGTCTGCTCCTTCACGTTCGATGCATTCCTCGAGCGAGCGCGCAGCAGCCTGCCCTACAGATTCTCCAACTCGCTGATCGCCTTCAAAGCGATAGGGGTTGGGAGCAGGAATGTGAATGAAATCTTTGACGGCCGGACCAAACATGGTGTGATATTTTTCCAAGCCGGTGGCAAACGTGGAATACATGGACACTCCATGATAGGCACCTTTCCTGGCGATGATCTTATACTTTCCTGAGAATCCCTTTCTTTTCCAATAATACCGGGCAGTTTTAAACGCCAAATCATTCGATTCTGACCCACCAGACGTAAAATGGGTCGTGTTGAGACCTTCATAAGCAAACCCTGATAGCTTATTCGCGAGCAAGGTTGACGGCAAGTTGGTCATCCCTGAGAAATTGGATGTGAAAGCGAGCTTCTTCATCTGGTCGAAAGCTGCCTGAGCCAGCTCCTCGCGTCCGTACCCTACATTCACATTCCAGAGACCGGCCATGCCATCAAGAATAACTTGACCGTCGATCGTATGTAGCCATACTCCCTCACCGTGACTGATCACCAATGGATCCGCATGCGATTTGGGGTGATAAGTGGGGTGAAGTTGTTTCCGGTCCATCTCGACCCATTTTGAGTATTCTTCTTTTGCCATAGAGCCTCCAAATTCATTCCAAAAGTCAGGTAATTTTTCGCATTGTATCAGTTTTGCATTAGGAGTTGAGGGGATTATCTCCCAAAAGCACGATTCCATTTTTCAATAAATGCATTTCGCTTATCAGGATTGTTTATCTCGGGATCCAGGTTAATAAATATTAAATTGTCCAAGCCGACTTCTTCGATAACTTGGTTGAAGTGGAAAAAGGATTTATGCTCATTTGCAAAATCAAAGATTTCGACATTGGCGACATCAGAGCGAAAGGGGGTCAGTCCTCCCAGCGCAAGGGCAATTTGCCCTTCTTGGGAAAGTAGGAAATCAACCATGAGTCTGGCGGAATTGGAGCTTTTTGCCTGTTTCGTGATGGCAATGCTCCTCATCAATATGGGTTGGCCATCCAAGATGTAGGACCATCCTAATTCAGGGTGTTGATCTAGTTCCGATAGAAATGAGATTGGAGAAATGAATATGCCCAAAGAAGATTCGCCACTTAGGATTGATGAGACCATACTGCTTGAGGATGTTCTCAATAGAGGGTTTGTTTCTCCAACTCAATTCAATATCTCCCATCCGGTTTCACCCACCTTGTCCATCCAAAACCAGTTTATTGCCATTCCGGTGGAATTTTGAGAGGCATCGTAGGTTGTGATTTCTCCTGTAAATTGACTTGGACCAGATTCAATTAATCCTTAATATCCAACAAGCGATGAGGTAAATTGGGAAACTTTTCTTTGTTATAAAAATCACCATTGGGTCGCTGGCGATTGTATAAATTCCAGGTGCAAGTTTGGTCCAAGGTGGGACGTAAAAGTCTTCCTCGGAGAGATATGGTTCGATTTGGCCTGAATTGGCAAAATTCAACCATCCATCTGGAGCAGATGAAAGGATTAGATCGGCATTCCTTTCACCTGACAAAGATTCGGCGGTATAACGATCAAAGACTTCGTTGGCTCCAAGGTCTACCACCGAGACATCGATCCAGGGATAATGACCGGTAAAGGTCTCAATAACAGGTTTCCAGGTTGATTCGTTTAATGCGGAGTAAATGACCAGTCCTTGCTCGTTTTTTGATGCTTCAATGATGTTCTCATAGGAATTGGGGTAATACGCAGGAAGGAAATACGCATCAAGAGCCTGTGGTGAGGGAAAAACAGTGGAATCTTTTTGGTCCAGCGTTGGATAAGGCTTATCTATTGTGGGTGAAATATTGGATTTATTAGTTTGAGGAACACATCCTGACGAAACGCTGACGGTTATAAGCAGCAAGGAAAGGATCGATAATGTTTTTCTCCAGGACATGTCGAAACTCCGCCAGAATCTATCAAACATAACTCGAGAAATATACCATATTTGATTGTAAGGATTGTTGCAAATCGGTTGTCAGAGGACTTCTATGGAACCTTCAGGGGAGACGACCATTACAGGATGTAGTGTAGAATCAATCAGGATGTCCTATTTTATTTTGACTGCTTGACGCGAAAATTGGATGAAAACCAGGAATTCATTGGCTTTTCGGTTGACTGTTTATTTTGCATTACTGACGGCGCTTCCGTTAGTGTTTTTTTCATTATATTTACGAAATACCGTGACTCACTATTATTATTCAATTGGTTCTCACTTTTTTCAAGAACAAGCGGAATCAATCGCTGGGCACATGGAATTTCTCGATGCTCTGCCCTCGCCAACCGATTTTCTGTTTAATCCGACGGATGATGGGCATTTGGTGTTCGTGCTCAATCGCAATGGCGAATACATTCGTCATTATGATAAAACAAAAATAGGGAAGCATGTTTCATCTGATTTTGGCGGGAATTTTAGCAAAGCATTATCATCCAAGGCGCCAGGCGCAGGCAGGCTGAATGAGCTGGTATACGGATATGCACCTGTGAATGGTCAGGACTTAATAGTCGTTGCGATTGGAAATATAAGTGATATATCTCAACCTGTAAACGAATTCCAGAAAATCACCGCCCTGCAAATTCTAGTTGTTCTTGCAATCACCATCGTAATCGCTGGATGGATCATATGGAAATTGGTAGGCAAACCTCTCGGCATGCTTACCATGTCTGCTCAGCAAATTGGCGAAGGCAATTTGGATGTTGATGTGAATCCCGGTTTGATGAAAGATGAGTTGAAGCTTCTGGCCATTGCATTGAACTCAATGCGCGACCAACTTAACCGGTCGATTCAAGGTCTAAAAGCCCGAATCCAGGAACTCGCTCAGGCTCAAGAATTAATAAAAACCAGAGACGATCAAACCAGGGCCATCATTGATTCCGTGAATGAAGCAATTCTCGTTCTTGATCTCTACACGGGTGATGTCCTGGATGTAAATTTGAAAATGACCGAAATGTACGGATACGCCCGGGAAGAGGCTTTGAAGTTGAGGATAAATCAACTTAATTTTGGAGAATTACCTTACACCCATAAGTTCTTCAAGAAATACATGAAGGATGCAGCCCATTCTGGTCCGCAAGTGTTTGAATGGAAAGCCAGACACAAGGAGGGTCGTCAGTTTTGGGTGGAAGTCAACATGCGAAAGGCGCAGATATCGGGTAACGACAGGCTGCTGGTCGCAATCAGGGAGATTGCCGATAGAAAAAGAGCGGAGCAAATACGGACGGCAATCTATAGAATTTCGCATTCCGTTCAGGCAGCTCAAAATCTTAAGGAATTGTTCTATCTCATTCACGGAATTATCAATGACCTAATGCCTGCTCAAAATTTCTATATCGCGTTGTATGATCGTGAGCGTGATGAGTTTTATTATCCTTACTACGTTGACCAGTATGATACAACGCCTGCTCCGCATACACCGGATAGAGGCCTGACCAGTTACGTGCTCAGGAGCGGTACTTCGCTCCTGGCCACACCGGATGTTTTCGACCGGCTTAAAAAGAGTGGCGAAGTTGAAATAATCGGTTCCGACTCGGTGGATTGGCTGGGTTCACCGCTAAATATTGCGCAGAAGGTTATCGGTGTCATTGCAGTTCAGACCTATTCTTTAAGTGATCGATTGACAGAAGAAGATAAGGATGTTCTGGCATTTGTTTCAACTCAAATTGCCATGGCCATTGAGCGGAAGCGATCGGAAGATGCATTATTGGAGTCGGAAACCCGTTGGAGGACGCTTACTGAAAATGCTCCTCAAATCATCCTACTGATGGATAAATTTGGGACTGTTCTTTTTGGAAACCGGCTCCCTCCCGGAATGGACTCGACAAATCTTGCCTTGAACTCATTCCTTGATTATTTACACGACGATAATCGCCTTGTAATTGAAAAAGCATTGAATGTAGTATTCGATGAATCAAGAGGAACCAGTTTTGAGCTTTCACTTCGAAATACTGACGACATGGTGATATGGTATCAGTGCAACCTTTCGCCGGTTGTCACTGATGGGCGTGTCGAAATGGCCATCCTTAATGCCGACGATATCACTTCGCGAAAAGACGCGGAAAAATCCATTCAGACCCTCAACGAGGAACTTGAGAAGAGGGTGCTGGAAAGAACAGCTCAACTCGCCTCGGCAGTACGGGAGTTGGAGGCATTTTCATATTCAGTCTCGCATGATCTTCGCGCCCCATTACGTGCCCTGGATGGCTATTCACGCATACTTGAGAAAGAATATGCACAGGTCATCGATGACGATGGAAAAGCTTTTATCGGCCATATCCGCTCAAGCACACATAAAATGGATCGATTGATAGACGATCTACTCGCGTTTTCTCGATTGGGGCGCCATTCCCTGGAAAAACAATCAGTGGATATGAATGATATTGTTGGAAAAGCCATTGATGAATTTTCACCAATTAATTCAGCTGGAAAATTACCTATTCAGGTTCAAGAACTTCCTGCCTGCGAAGGAGATCCTTCTTTACTGCTCCAACTTTGGATGAATCTCATTTCTAATTCGATAAAATTTACAAGAAATTCTGATCGGCCAATCATTGAAATCGGATATTTGGATGAAGAAATGATTGTTTATTTCATAAAAGATAATGGCATCGGGTTTGATATGAAATACGCAGATAAGTTGTTTGGAGTTTTTCAACGACTCCACACCGTGGACGAATTCGAGGGCACGGGAGTCGGACTGGCCATTGTAGAAAGAATTGTGCGCCGTCATGGCGGCAGGATCTGGGCGAAGTCTGCATCTGGTGAGGGTGCGACTTTCTTTTTCACGTTGAATGAGATATCGAATCCGGATCTGGTTATTTAAACGGAGAGTGACATGGGAGAACATTTGGTTGAAATCCTTCTTGTTGAAGATAACCCAAATGATGCTGAGTTGTCGTTGTATGCACTCAAGAAACATCGCATAGCCAACAGAATTCATCATTCAAAAGACGGCGCTGAGGCGACCGACTATTTATTCGGGGAAGGAACTTGCGCCGGGCGAAATGTTGAAGAGACCCCAAAAGTGGTTCTCTTGGATCTAAAGTTACCAAAGGTGGATGGACTTGAGGTTCTGAAGCGAATAAAATCAGATCCAAGAACGCGACAAATTCCGGTCGTAATCCTGACCTCATCGCGGGAAGAAAAAGATATCGTCGAGAGCTATAACCTGGGTGTCAATAGTTATATCGTGAAGCCGATTGATTTTGAGCAATTTTCCGAGTCGGTACGACAGCTTGGTTATTATTGGGTGTTGCTCAATGAGTCTCCAGTCTCGAAACTGGAATATTGAACAATAACCGTGGAATAAGTGACTTGGAGACGTTTCAATGGCAGTTCCATTAAAATTGCTATTACTCGAAGACAGACCCGCAGATGCAGAGTTGCTCTTATTTGAGTTGCAGGATGCAGGGTACGAAGCAGATTGGACGAGAGTAGATTCTGAGACTGACTACTTAGCTGCTTTGGAGAATAAACCGGAAGTTATCCTGGCGGATTTCAGCCTGCCGCAATTCACGGCGCTGCGCGCTCTAATCCTCCTCAAAGAACGACAGCTGGATATCCCATTTATCGTAGTAACCGGGACCATAAGCGAAGAAGTGGCAGTGGATTGTATGAAACAGGGGGCGACAGATTATTTATTAAAGGACAGGCTGAGTCGCCTGGGTCAAGCGATCGATAGGGCATTGGAACAAAAGCGACTTAGGGACGAAAAGAAACAATCCCAGGATGCCTTGCGGACGAGCGAAGTCAGATTTCGGTCACTCGTGCAAAATCTCAGTGACATTATTACTGTCCATACGGGAATGGGGATAGTCACTTACGAGAGTCCCTCTGCTTCTCGAATACTTGGTTATACACCAGGATATTTAATCGGGAAGGATCCTCTCTCCTTGACGCACCCGGATGACCGTGATCATGTTCGCAAATTCATTCAGTCATTGATCGACGGAGAAATCGCTGATCCTGCTGTGGAGTACCGGTTCAGGCATGCGGGTGGCCATTGGATCTATTTGGAATTTGCAGTGACCAACCTTCTTGGAACTCATGAAGTAGACGGGATCGTAATGACATCCCGTGATGTGACCGAAAGAAAACGGGCAGAAGAACAGCTTCACGAGGCGCATTTAGAGCTTGCAGATGCTTACGATGCCACCATCGAGGGTTGGTCGCACGCGCTTGATTTGCGCGATAAGGAAACCGAAGGACATACGCAGCGGGTCTCTGAAATGACTCTCATTCTTGCCCGGGCACTTGGCATTTATGGAGAGGATCTTATCCATATCCGGCGAGGTTCCTTGCTCCACGATATCGGAAAAATGGGAATCCCAGATCATATCCTGCTCAAGCCAGGGCCGTTATCTGATGAAGAGTGGAATGAAATGCGAAGGCACCCGGTATACGCTTACGAAATGTTATATCCCATTGCCTATTTACGTCCAGCTTTGGATATTCCCTATTGCCATCATGAACGATGGGACGGCAGTGGTTATCCTAAAGGATTGAAAGGGAACCAAATCCCTTTGGCTGCGCGAATTTTCTCAATCATTGACGTTTGGGACGCGCTTTGTTCAGATCGTCCGTATCGAAAGGGATCCGATCAAGAGGAAGTGGTAAATTTCATTAAAGGAAATTCCGGAGTCGCTTTTGATCCTAAAGTAGTGGAAGTATTTATCGACCTTCTTGAAAAAGGTGAATTCGGGGAAAAGGTTTTTGGAAACCATAAGAAAAACGTTTAAATTTATTGTTGGAATTGTGATAATTTCTTCTATTGGATTGTCAATCATGGGTTGTTCGTTAACAACATTCATGACACCGGAAGCGATCCAATTTCCAACCTTGCAACTTACCCTGGTCATTCCTTCCGAGACGCCGGAGGAGCCAACCCGGTTACCTTCTCCTACTCCTCAAGTGGGTCCACAAGGACAAATTGTGTTTACATGCCAGCTGGAAGGTATAAGATTTCTGGACCAGATTTGCATCATAAATGCGGATGGAACTGGTTTCAGGCAATTAACCTTGGACGATGGGGCTGCACATTTTTACCCTTCGGTTGCACCAAACGGTATGAGCGTCGTCTACTCTGCCAATCCGTCAGGCGTTTATGAAATTTATGAAGTCGACTTGGATGGAAACACCCGGCAAGTGACACATGGTTTGGGTACATTAACCTCCCCTGAAATTTCTCCAGATGGTGAATTAATCGCCTTTACACTGGGGGATGGTCAAACTGCTTCATTATGGGTGATTAATAGAGATGGGAGCTACCCCAGAGCATTATATGGACCGGGCTGGGACCCGACTTGGTCACCGGATGGGAAAAAGATCCTATTTGCTTCCTATGATCAATACAATTCCATACAATTATTTACCATCGACCTCGATGGCTCAAATCTGAAGCAGGTCACGCAGATGGAATTTCTTCGTGGCCGATCAGACTGGTCGCCCGATGGAAAGTGGGCAGCGACTTACGCAGGAGAACCGTGGGCAAGGGATTTGTTTTCTTTCCCAATGGATGGGGGAGAACCTGAATTGTTAACTCCTCCCGGGGGAAACAGCCAGGGGCCGAGTATCTCACCAGACGGCGACTGGGTGGCATTTACTGCTTACTTTGGCGATATTGGCAACGAAGATGGGTGTGAAATTTATATTATTCGAACCAATGGGACTCAGCTAACACGCCTGACCGAAAACGACTATTGTGATTGGCAGCCCCGTTGGGGTCCATAACATAAAAACCGAAAGCATTACCAGTCGCAGCTGGGGCAGGTATGAACACCTGCCGATTTCCCAATTTTCTTATACATCGTCACATTGGTGAACGGCTCGCCAAGGATTCCATCGTGGATGGCCCATGAGCGCAGGCGGATGCTATTCCTGGCAGCTGGTGCTCGAAAGGGTGTCGAATTGTCCAATCGCTTCAGCCATTGTCCGCCCTCCTGAAAACCGGATTCAATCCCCTCCATTTTCTTTCTGCCATTTTGGTAATTGAAGCCATGTCGTTCGAAGAGTACAGCGTTGTGATAATAAAGCGGTTCTGCAAAATACATTTCATGCCCCAGACTGCTGACAAACTCCTCGAACTGGGTGATCGCAGAGGACAATAGCCTCAGACCACGACGTACTTGACCAGGAGCCAACCCGTTCTCCATGGCCATTTTTTCGGCATCCAAATTTCTTTGGAATGTTCCGAATTTGGTCGGTTGCCCGTCGGGCATTTTATCCACGTTAAAACGCGCGGCATCGGGATCGTTAAGAATGTAAAGAAGTATATGGAAATGTCCGGTAATGGTGTCGGTGATGTGCCCGTACAGAACCGGATCAGGAAACCGCGGCTCGTGGAAGAGTGACATCTCAATATCGCTTGATCCTGGGGCAAAGCGAAACTTTATAAAGGATTGGAGTCTATTGGATTCCCGGCTTGGAAGGTTGAAATGGTCCAACAATTTTTGCGGGATTAAACGAGTATATATCCTTCTTTTTTCAGCTTCGGGTAATTCGTTGATGGATGCTATTCTTGAAAGAGGCATGATGTCCTGCCAGTCTACCGATGACCAACATAGGAACTTAATGGTTGCTTTTCTGCCTGCTTAGCTCACGTTCCTCGTCGCGTTTGGCTATGGACGCACGTTTATCATGTAATTTTTTACCTTTTGCAAGCGCTATTTCGACCTTAGCGCGTCCATTCTTTAAATATACTTTAGTTGGAATGATGGTTACCCCTTTTTGCCTGACCGCATCCCATAGTTCAAGGATTTCCTTCCTGTGAAGGAGGAGTTGACGTTTGCGTTTGGGATCGTGGTTGAACCGATTGGCCTGTTCATAGGGGGCAATATGGGATTCGACCAGCCAGGCGTTCCTTCCATCCACATCCACATACGCCTCCGCAATGCTTACCTGACCGGCACGGATCGATTTAATTTCCGAGCCTTGCAAGGCAAGACCTGCTTCGAATTGTTCCAGAAGGAAATATTCAAAACTCGCTTTTCTATTTGTTGCTACAATTTTATTTTTTTCTGCCATGGATTATCGAAAAGATTGTAACATGGTGCAATGGCCTAATTCAACCCCACTTGAGTATCGCCAAGCCCGCAAATAGTCGTAGAATCCCAGCCAGGACCAAGGCTGAGACGATCCCTATAACATCCGCAAACAGGGGACCGGCCAATGAACCTGTTAGCACGGCGATATTCAATATAATGGTGTACCAGGCAAGGTGGGAAGGACGATCGTTAATAGGGATTTTCTCAAGAAGGTAGTTCGCCGATGCACCTGCAACCAAAGCCCAGATTAATCCCCCTACAGCAGACACAAGGTAATATTGCCAGACCACTGTGGAGAAGGCCAATGCGATTGGGTATATGCTCATTCCAGCCACACCCAAACCAGTGACATTCTTGTGGCCGGAGCGTTTCACAATTCGAGCAAGCTGTGTGGAAGCGAGCAATACAGTCAGGTAGAATAGTGCCGTCCCGATCCCGATGTTTTCATCGGTAAGCTGCAGATTTCTCACGTTATATACAGGAAAAAGGGGTACGGCAAGATATTGGGCAAGATGGAATCCCAGGAATAGTATCAGGGTGATCTTGAATGGAGTCTTCCAAATGTCGGTACGCAGGGAAGAACTCTTGGATTTTGCAGGCTGAGCAGATACATCAGCGGACTCAAGCTGAGGAGCAGAAAGTGCCTCACTGGCCGTTTCCTCGTTTAGCGGACGGACTTTGTACAGATGAAAGCTGCTCATCCCTCCGCCGATTGCGCCGATTAGAAAAACAATCTGGTAATTGAGTGGATAAGCAACCCGGTCCAGCAGAATCCCACATCCCAAAGATGTCAACATAAAAGTGATTGACAAGAGTACATTCCGTGAACCTGCAACATAAGCTCTATATTGAACGGGCACAGCAGTCGCGAACATCACATTAAAGCCAACGCCCAACGCGGTAAGGGGGATCCCCATCAATAATGCCAGCCCGATGAGAGCCCAGGTTTGGGTGGGCGCATCAAACAACCAGGGAATCGGTACCCATAAAAAGGAATCCGATTCGGTAGAAAATGGATGTCCAAAAGACTGCTTTTCCAATGGAACGCTTTTCCAGCCAGTGAGCGGCAGGAATTGCAAAAAGCAGGTTCACCACTGCACTGGTGGCGCTAAGAAGCCCCACTTGAAGAGGTGTCGCTCCCAACCGTGTGACATATACGTTAAGGAAGTTAATGGCACTTCCGTTTAAAACGCCAAACCAGGCAATGTCGAGGAAGAGATGCAAAAAATTATTCCGGTATTTTTCCGGAACATCTCTGTTTACAAGAATTCGCTGAATTCCGATCACGGGCTGAATTATATCGTTGCGCTCAAGATTGTGGAGACAAAAAGAGACTAGAATTATCGCAAGGAGACGACATGCACAATCTTCGACGTTTATTTATGCTTGACCCCGATGTGACTTTTTTAAACCACGGTTCTTTTGGGGCGGTTCCAAGGTCTGTTTTTAGTGAATATCAATTCTGGCAGCGTGAATTGGAACGACAGCCGGTGGAGTTTCTTGGACGGCGGTTTACACAACTAATGCTGGACGCACGCTCATCCTTGGCTGATTATATTCATGCCTCGCAAACCGAGGTGGTTTTCACCCCCAATGTAACCGTTTCGATTAATATCGTCGCCCGGTCGCTGGATTTGGCAGAAGGGGATGAAGTCATTTCAACCGATCACGAATATGGCGCATGTGATCGAACCTGGCGGTTTTTATCACACGAAAGAGGCTTCCGTTATATTCGGCAACCTGTTTCGCTTCCCATCCATTCTGAGGAGGAATTTATCAATTCGTTGTGGAAGGGAGTAACGCCTAAGACAAAAGTAATTTTCCTGAGCCACATCACCAGCCCGACAGCCACCATTTTCCCCGTTGCTGCCGTGTGCAAACGTGGGAGGCGGGAGGGAATTTTGACGGTTATAGATGGTGCCCATGTGCCGGGGCAGATTCCCCTGGATATGGAATCCATCGGCGCGGATTTCTATGGCGGGAATCTGCACAAGTGGCTTTGCGCTCCAAAAGGCGCTGGATTTCTGTATGCAAGACCAGACGTACAGCATTTGCTAAAACCACTTATTGTGTCCTGGGGGTACGAGAGCGAAAATCCAACAAATTCAAAATTTGTGGATTATCACGAATGGACAGGGACCAGGGATTTCGCCGCCTACCTGGCTGTTCCTGCCGCTATCAAATTTCAATCAGATCATGATTGGGGAACCGTGAGAGGTGAATGCCACGACCTGGCCAGAGAAGCCCAGCAAAGAATATGCAAGTTTACCGGGCTTGCACCATTACATGTGGTTGAATCGTTTTTTGGTCAATTCGTTTCAATTCCGTTGCCTGATGTGATTTCACCCACGAAATTTAAGGTAAGTCTGTACGATCGGTATAAAGTTGAAGTCCCCATCATCGCATGGAATGGCAGGAAATTAATCAGGGTAAGCGTTCAGGGGTATAACACAAGGCGGGATATCGATAAATTGTTGTATGCTTTGGAACGCTTACTTTAGTTCTTTCGCCAATAGAGTAAGTTCTTCAGGGGTAAGTGTTGCAGTGACAGGCCGAGAGTTCTCTCGTGCCCATTTGTGCAACGGTTCCTGCCAATTCACAAGTGCCCGTGAATCGGCTGGATAATGGCTCGCCCTTGTGCCTGTATTTATGAAATCGTCCCTGCCCAATGCATCGATCCAGTCATCCCAGGTAGCCATATCCGGAGTGATAGAAAATGTGGAAAGACCGGAAAAGAACAAGGGCTTATCCTTGGGAAATTGCCCGGACATTTCCTTTAAGTAGCGAGCACTATCCTTTGTATTGAAAATCAGCCATAGCGGGAGCAATCCGCTCATCCGGGCGCTGTTTGAATCGAATTGACTGAAACATTCTACGGAGACGCCTGCCGGCTTAACGCCCTCCTTTGCCATTAATTTCAATGCAGAGGCAAAAGCCAGTCTGGAAAAATCGTTCGGGTGCGGAAGCGGGATGCGGATAAATCGGAATCCCTCACTTTGGCAGTATTGCTCAAGGCTTTCTGCAAATCCCGGCTCAGATCCCCACTCGGATTCGGGTCCGCGCTCGAGAGGATAGCGGGTCAGCCTCCAGTCGTGATACTTTAGACCCGTGCTGTAAGCATAGGATACTATTCGTGGAGAAGCAGCCAGGAATTCCTCCGCCGGAATATCTCCCCAACCGCCGACCTGAAAGACACTTCTTTCACCCACTCTATACCTCAGCCAGGTGGCGCCGCCTTCCAGGTAAATCACAACGCCTCCGGGTTGGAGGTGTTTCTTGATAAATTCTGCGTATAACTCCGGGATATCGACTAGTTTAAATCTAAGGTGATTCACAAACCGGGTCAGCCATCCATCGTGAATCGGATCGTAATGCTGAATCGTGATCAGGCGAGCATCCTCTGATGCGATCCGAAGGGCATCATTTAGGGAACGATTCAGATATTCTTCAGCATCTCCTTCGTAGGAACCATGCTTCAGAGTGATCACGAAAGCCTGAGGGAGGAAAGGTCCTCCTGTGGCGAGAGACAAATAAGTGGATGCCCCTCCTAGTGCAGCTCCAAGTGTGATGGCTGGAAACTGAGCATGCAGGTCGGAGTAATCATCCAATCTGGTCTGTATCAAATCATCGAGATCGAATTCCTTTAGAGTCTCTGGCGAAAGCCCGGATGCGGATTGAAATCTGCTGATGGCGAATCGCCCAACACTTTGAGGAAATGCCCCTAATAAATTAAGTAAGCCTCGCTGCCATGCCGGGAACTTGTAATTCTCGATTAACTCTCCACGCAGACCAGCAGCCACTGCGCGGGTGACGATCGGCGACGAGCTTTCGGGTGATTCATGCGGTTTATTCATTGGGTTCTCTTAGGGCGTATAATCAAATTATGATTGAATTTACTCTTGCTTTGGGCGGTGGTGGTACGCGTGGAGCGGCGCATATCGGTGTCCTGCGCGTGCTTGAGCGCGAAGGCTGCCGCATTCGTGGTATTTCCGGTACAAGCATCGGAAGTATCATCGCTTCGCTTTATGCAGCAGGTTTCTCGCCGGATCAGATCGAAGAACGGGTGGCCTCTATTGATTTTACCCGCCTCTACGGAAGATTGCTATCCGATGGGCCGGGGCTTTTGGGTATTTCGGGCATCCATAAATGGCTGGATGAATATCTTGGTTCTCGTACTTTGGAGAATCTGCAAATCCCCTGTGCTGTGATCGCGGTGGACATGCGCAGCAAACATCAGATTACGTTCACTCAGGGTAGTGTTGTGGACGCGATTCTTGGGTCCATTGCTGTGCCTGGAATCTTTCCTCCACACCAATATGGACCCTATGAATTGATTGATGGCGGGACCCTTGATCCGGTCCCGGTACGCGCTGCCCGTAGTTTTGCGCCTAACCTGCCAACCGTTGCTGTAATTTTGTCGGTTCCTCCGAATATTCCGCACGAGGCATGGAATGTGCCCTTGCCCCTTCCGCAGGTCATTGCAAGCCGGCTGACTCGGTTACGGATTACTCAGGCTTTTGGTATATTCCTGGAAGCTGTAGATATTGGCCAGCGCAGCCTGACCGCCCTCCGGTTGAGCGCTGACAAACCTGATATTCTAATCAGGCCTGACATTACAGGCATTTCATTTCTTGGGGAAATCGATGTGGCGAGTGTCGTTCGCAGAGGTGAAATTGCCGCTGAAAAAATCCTCCCTGAGATTAGAAAGACTGCTTCATGGCAGTCACGGATAATCCGGCAAATGAAAAGTTGGGGGGACTGATGAGGCGCGATTTGCGTCATTATGCCTCCCAAACTACATTCCGGTTGGTGGCGGGATCCCTCTTTCTGCTTTTCACAATTGGTATCGGAGCGATATGGTTGATCTATGGTCCGTATGCGGCACTCATGGGATTCCTTTGCCTGTTGGGGGCTTTGGTTCCGATCGGATTGATCGTGCTCTCGATTTATGGAATGGATTGGGTTGTGAAGCGGGGTAATAGGGATTAATTTATCTCCGAGGAATTGATGGAACCTATCACGACAACTTTCGAAGACTGGACCCTTCGCGTTAAACCACCGGGGAATCGACCGGCCAGGGTAATGATCTTATTGCATGGATGGACGGGCGACGAAACATCGATGTGGTTTTTTGCCCGCAACTTCCGAAGCGATTACTGGCTCGTTGCGCCTAGGGCACCCTATTCAGCGCCTCAGGGTGGTTATTCATGGCGGCCGATGAATCCCACATCGACCCACCCGCCAACCTATGAGCAAATGCGGCCTTCGACAGCCATGTTGTTTGACTTCATTGAGCGCTGGGGGATCGCCAACTCGGTCGATGTTGCACAAGTCGATATGATGGGATTCAGCCAGGGTGCAGCCATGACCCTTACCTTTGCCCTTACCTACCCGGAACATGTACGGAAAATTGGCATCCTGGCAGGTTTTCCGCCTCTGGAAATTGAACCACTTGCTCAGTCGAAACCACTGCAGGGTAAAGCTGCCTTCATCGCACATGGCACAGCCGACGAACTGGTGCACGTGGAAAATGCGCGACAATCCATAAGCCTGCTAGAAAAAGCAGGAGCCAGAGTGACTTTCTGTGAATCGGATGTCGGCCACAAAGTTAGCGCAGAATGCCTTCGTGCTCTGGAAGAATTTTTCTCAAGCTGATTACCGGAATCAAATTTGGAGTTCTTGCATTAATCTCCCGCTAATATCCGAATTGACGTAAATTCCGTTTGAGTGTATCCTCTTCGGGCTGTTCACCAAAGGGCAATACACCTATGTCTATATCTCGTCGTGATTTCCTGAAATTGTCTGTTGCAACTATTGGATCGGGAGCTGTTGTTTCGGCTTTCCGGCCTTTTTCCTGGTCGAGCCAAAGCAGGTTGTTTCTCCCTGATTTCCCGGAGGCTGAAAACCTGGCTAGAAATTGTGTCGGCGGGATTGTCAATATCATGTCTCGGCCTGATGCAAACAGCACCGTGGTCACCTCGATTTACGAAGACACAGTCCTGCCCTGGCTTCAGGAAGTCCCTGCAGAGAACGTCGATTTTAACCGTATCAATCAGAACTGGGTCGAAACTCCACAGGGTTACATCTATTCTTCCAATGTTCAACCGTGTAAAAATCACGTGAACACACCTCTCACAGAGATGCCTGCACCAGGCCCTGATGGCGAACTAGGGTTTTGGGTGGAGGCGACTGTCCCCTACGTGGATTTTGCCCTCGATAACCCTCCTGCTCGATCACCTTGGCTGAAGAACCAGATCAATCTTGGGCTCCCGACTCGCCTGTACTATAAACAAATCATGTGGGCGGATGAAATTCGAACTGCCGACGACGGTACAGTCTATTACCGAGTTGGGGAACGATACGGCTCTTATGGCGATTTATTCATCGCCGAGGCGAGAGCCTTCCGCCCATTGACGGAAGAGGACAGCGCGCCCATTAATCCCGATGTCGATCCGAATGAAAAGATCGTAAAGGTAAATGTTACCGATCAGACCCTTTCGTGCTTTGAGGGCGCGAATGAAGTTTATTTCTGCAGAGTCTCCACCGGGGTTGGCGAAAGCACCACTCCAATTGGGGAGTTCATCACCTGGAGGAAAATGGTATCCACCCACATGGCAGGGGGGACGGTATCTGCCGGCTACGACACACCTGGCATCGCGTGGACTACCTTGTTCTCGGGTGAAGGCGTCGCGATCCATTCCACATTCTGGCACAATGATTTTGGCTCCAAGCGCTCGCATGGATGTGTCAATGCCCTCCCGGATGATGCACAATGGATCTTCCGTTGGTCGAGCCCCGAAGTTCCCCTTATCCCAGGCGATCAGACAGTTCCGATGCCGGGTGGAACACACGTCAAGGTTGAAGAGCGTTACTTTTAATTTATTGGAGATTTGATGGCGTTTACGAATGTTTCGGTCTGGCTGGCATTTCTCGCGGGGCTTGCGTCTTTTCTGTCCCCATGTGTGTTGACCTTGGTCCCGGCCTATATTGGCTACCTGGGCGGGCGGTCGGTAAGCACACAGGGGAAAGAATATGGCCGTTGGATTACGTTCACCCACGGCGTTGCCTTTGTCCTGGGTTTCAGCTTTGTGTTTGTTTTTCTGGGGGTTGCAGCGTCTTTTCTTGGAGGCGCTCTTTATGACTTGAGACATTGGATCGCTCGAATCGGAGGTGTACTGGTCGTCATATTTGGCTTGCATCTGATCGGTGTTTTTCGCATTCCTTTTTTGGAATATGATGTGCGGGTGCAAAAAATGCCTGACCGAAAATGGGGCTATCTCTCCTCGGTCATGATGGGAGTCATATTTTCCGCCGGCTGGTCGCCCTGTGTGGGACCCATCCTCGGTGCGATCTTAACACTCGCTCTGAACGGGGGATCAGTATCGCAGGGAGTAATTCTTCTTTCCGCCTATTCTCTCGGTCTTGCGATTCCATTTTTACTTGCGGCATTGGGAATTGAATGGGTGACTACGTTGCTGAGCAAGCATGGCAAGGTCATGCGATATGTTGAGATTGCTATGGGCGTAGTCATGGTGATTATCGGCGTGATGCTGGCAACAGGCGTCTACGAGACCATCGCCAGCCAGTTCCAATTCTTCTGGGTGGATTTTGGGTTGTGAACCGGCCTTCTGTTTTTCCCCTGGTCATGGCAGCCGCAGGCGTATTGCTCGCGGCTGTTGCTATTTTTGGAATTCTGCAAAATCGTTTTTTCTGGGATGCGTCACCGGCAACAGATCGATCGGGGAATCAGCCTGATGTAGATACATCGACCTCTGCCTACTCTCAGGCTGGGAAAGCAGCCCCTGAGTTTGAGCTGGATTCGTTAGAAGGGTCAAGGGTCCGATTGTCGAATTTTGCCGGGCATCCTGTCCTGATTAATTATTGGGCAACCTGGTGTCCGCCTTGTCGTGAAGAATTGCCGTTGATTCAGGAACGCTTGGAAAAATACTCACCTGATCTGGTTGTCCTGACAATCAATGCGGGCGAAGAACCTGAAACGATCAGGAATTTCATTCAACAAAAAGACTACTCGTTCCATGTATTACTTGATCCGGAATGGAAAGCAGAAGCGTTGTATGGAATTTATGCCTACCCGACCACGGTATTTATTGATCGGGAGGGATTGATCCAGGCAAGATATGTCGGCGGGATGTCGGCGGATATTTTGGATGAGTATTTACAGTTGATCGGAGTAAATGAATGATTACGGTTACGTTATATTCCCGTAAGGAGTGTCAGTTGTGCGACGAGGCCAGGGAAGAATTGGCTTCCCTGCAAACCGAGATCCCCCATCGGTTTGTGGAAATATTCATCGACGATGATCCGGATTTATTCCGAGAATACGGCGAGCGCGTCCCGGTCGTGGAAGCAGGTCCTTACAGGAAATTTGCGCCATTCACCCGCCAGGAATTGATCGTTACTCTCGGCGCAGCTCGTGACCGGCAAAACTCCTTGGAAAAGATTGGCTCTGCCCATTACAAGGATCAAGTCCGCCGCGGGCAGGTTATTGACAGCGGCGATAAATTGACCTGGTGGATTTCCCGGAACTATTTGTGGGTATTAAATCTGATCATCCTTTTATACGTGGGATTGCCTTTTTTGGCGCCGGTTTTTATGAAAGCCGGAATCCCCCAGCCAGCCAAAGCAATTTATTTAATCTACAGTCCCCTCTGTCATGAACTCGGATTCCGGTCATTTTTCCTGTTTGGAGAGCAGCCCTACTATCCTCGCAAATCAGCCGGAATTGAAGGGGTCACCAGTTTTGAAGAAGCAACCGATATCGATGGCAGCAATCTGCTTGCCGCGAGGAATTTTGTTGGCAACGAAACTTTGGGCTACAAAGTCGCGCTTTGCCAGCGTGACGTTGCTCTTTATCTGGGGATCCTTGTCTTCAGTTTGATTTTTGCTTTCACCGGGCGCAGGATAAAGCCTTTGCCTTTCTGGGCCTGGCTTGTGTTTGGAATTCTGCCTGTCGCATTGGATGGATTTTCCCAGTTATTCAGCCAGGTGGGCATCCCCGGCCTTGACACCCTGCTTCCCTATCGGGAATCCACACCCTTCCTGCGAACAATAACAGGATTCCTGTTCGGATTTATGACGGCATGGTTCGGGATCCCCTATATTGAAGAGTCAATGCGAGAATCGCGTGCCCAGCTGGTCAAGAAATTTGCAGTCGTCAATGTTAAGAATCAGCAGCAAGACAAATAAGCCTTCTATCCATTTGGCCGATAAATGTCATTCGTTGAAAATCAAGGTGTGCGGTATTTTACCTTCTCCAGTCTTCCACAAGAGAAGCTGGTTCATGCGGTTTTCACGCGGATCGGGGGTGTCAGCCCTGAACCCTGGAATTCATTGAATGTCGGTGGAACAGTGGGGGACGAGCGCGCCAGGGTCATTGAGAATAGGCTAAGATCCTTTCATGCTGTCGACCGGGATCCACAGTCGATGTTCGATGTCTGGCAGGTGCACAGCGCGGATGTGGTCATCGCCAATACGCCTCATAACTTCAGTCCTCCTGAATACAAAGCGGATGCGATCATCACCGACAATCCGGACGTAACGTTATTCATGCGTTTTGCCGATTGCACCCCCATCCTGTTGTTCGATCCCGTGAAATATGCTGTCGGTATCGCTCATGCCGGGTGGATGGGCACCGTGAAACAGGTCGCTTCTGCCACGGTGGACGCAATGTGTGCCGCCTATGACACAAAACCCTCCGATATCATTGCCGGAATTGGACCTTCGATCGGCTGCGACCATTACCAAATAGGTCCGGACGTTTCCGCTCGGGTAAACGAAGCATTCCATGACGATGCCCATAAATTGCTGATGCGACGTGAGGATGGCGTTTATTTTGATCTGTGGGAGGCGAACAGGCTTTCTCTTGTCAGGGCGGGTGTACAGCAAATTGAAATATCAGGCATCTGCACAGCATGCCATCCGGAGGATTGGTATTCACACCGTGCTCAGAAAGGAAAGACAGGCCGGTTTGGGGCGATCATAGGGTTGCGATAAGATCTACAGTTCTGAAGTTGGCGGTATGATTGAGGCATGGAAATATCACAAGACGAAATCCGACGAAACCTTGAACAAGTCCAGGAGCGAATCCGTCGTGCTGCCGATAAAGCTCATCGCGATTCATCTGAGATTCGACTGGTTGTTGTCACGAAATCTCACTCCATGCAGGTGGCACGCGCAGCGATTGAGGCGGGAGCAAAAATTCTCGGGGAGAATTATGCCGAGGAGGGCCTCTCCAAAATTCAGGAGATTGGGTCCATTCCCGGGGTAGAATGGCACATGATCGGACACGTCCAGAGTCGAAAGGCAGTTGAAGTGACTGGAAAATTCAATCTGATCCATTCATTGGATAGTGTCAAGCTCGCAGAGCGGATAAATCGTGTAGCCGAAGCGAATTGGGTGGTCACAAAGTGTTCTGATCCAGGTCAATGTGAGCGGGGAAGAAACCAAATCCGGTCTTCTGTGTTGGAACGATGGTCAGATGCCTGCATTAACCTCGGAAATTGAGAAGATTGCATCGATGCCCTCGGTAAAAATCCAAGGCTTGATGACCATCCCGCCTTTCACCGAAATTGGTGAATTGGCGCGTCCTTATTTCAAACGGTTGAGGGGGATTCGGGATCAGCTTAAGGACAAGTTTCCCGGCCTCAATTTTTCAGAGCTTTCGATGGGGATGAGCGCAGATTTTGAGGTTGCTGTTGAAGAAGGCGCGACGGTGGTTCGGGTTGGGACTGCCATCCTCGGTGAGCGAACTTACACAAAAGGATAAACGATGATTGCCTATTATTTGGTTTTACTCATCAACTTTACAGCTCAGGCTGTCACCTTGTTGATGCTGGCCTACGCCATTCTTTCATGGGTGGCCAAGCCTTGGAATCAAGTCCGTATGTTTGTGGACAGAATTTCGGAACCACTGCTCGCCCCGATTCGGCGTGTAGTACCTTTGGTGGGTATGGTGGACATCAGCCCTCTCGTTTTAATTCTTCTGGTACAATTAATTGCGAGAGTTTTGGTTAATATTGTCTATGCCGTCTTGTGAGGTGACGCTTGGCTGAGCGCAAGTTCCATTTGCATGATGGAAAACGGGGGGTCGCGATGGCTGTCCGTGTGACACCGCGCGCCAGCCGAAACGAAGTCACCGCCATCCAGGATGATGGCACAGTCAAGGTTCGTCTGGCCGCCTCCCCGAAGGGAGGAGACGCGAACGACGCGCTGGTTACCTACCTGGCTGAAGTCCTGGGGGTTTCCCGCTCAAAGATTGAAATTGTAGCCGGAGAAACCGGCCGAGATAAGTTGATTTCCATCATCGATATGGACAAGGATGAACTTCAAAACAGGCTAATGGCTTATATCGAATAAAAAACAACCGGCGCAACCGGTTGTTTTCTTATCACTGGATCGGGCTGTACAATCCCTTATAAATTGAAAAAATCTCGTAAATGCTTCGGATATAATCCCGCGTTTCCGCAAATCGAACCACCTCAACAAAAAGATCAGGATCGCCGTTTGCGAGCTGCTGCCAGATGGCAGCGTTACCCGGACCTGCATTATAGGCTGCCAGTGCTGCAAAGACGTCTCCGTTCAAGCCATTAAGGTTTGTTTCAAGGTAATCAGCTCCCAGGATTACACTGACCATGGGTCGGTAAAGGTCCTCTGGAGTGTAATTTGGCGGATAATTCAAAGACTGGACGATGGATTCCGCTGTAGCCGGCATGATCTGCATCAATCCACGCGCTCCTGCGCTGGACCGGACAAACCCTTCGAACAGGCTTTCCTGACGAACCACGCTGGTTAGAAATAGGGGATCAAATCCCATATTCTTTGCCGTGGGAATGATGATATCCGGATAATAGATGCCGTATCGGATATGCGAGAAGTATTTGGGGACATTCAAGCTTGCGGCGTGTTCATTCAAGCCGGCGAGGGTCAACACCTGCCGAATGGCATAAATTGCCTGTCGATATTGACCCATTTCAAGCAGGTAGTTTCCAAGTCTGTAACTGTCCACCGCATTCCCTGCAGCAGCATCGCGAAGGTTGATGAATTCATCCCGGGATTCTTCGTACAATCCCAGATTCCAGAACTCTGTACCACGGATGAATCTCCCGTCGAGTCCAAGCGCTCCCGTACCTGAGAGGTCCAAATCTGCCGGGAGATTGAATGTCGTTCGCAGCCAGGCATCCGCTTCCGCTCGTTCCGCCTCAAGATTGACCCCGAAGCTGTGACCGATGGGCACTTCAAAGGGTTGTCGCCCGGATAAAATTTCCCGCGCCCGCTCGCTGTAATAGCCGGTGGGATCGAGATTCTGCGCGGCCTGGAAGGCTGCCATGGCAGCCGGCAGATCGTTCTTAGCTTGTTGGGATTTACCTATCCAGAAATTGGCGCGCGCCTGATCTTCCAATTCGTTGGCTAGCAGCAAGGTGCGTTGAAAATCCAGAATCGCACCATCATAATTTCCCATTCGATACAGGGATATTCCCGCAAAATGAAGCGCATCCACCGCATTTGGGCTCGATGCATATTCGTTAGCGATCCGCTCCCAAACACCGGCTGCATCCGTCAGGCGGTTGCCACGTTCGAGAGTCCGGGCGGCTGAAAATAGGTATTCTGCGGCTGATGGAGATTGAGGAACCACCTTTACATAATCGATCCAGGTTTGGGCAGCCGATCCATAATCTTCGAGATAGGCCCATTGTGTGAAAGCCTTTTCATCCCAGGCGGTGGTCCAATAGCGGTTGTTGGGGTATTGGTTGATTAGAATATCCCAGGAAGCAATTGCTTCAGGGTAATTCCCCAATTCTCTCAAAGTTAATGCACGGTAATGGTAGACGGTTCCATCATCTTCCGGACTCAAATTCTGCAGATAACGATCCAGGGCACCTAATGCAAGCCCGTATTGGCCGGCATAATAATCGACCAGTCCTCGATCTAGGTCGCTGACAGGGATTCCCGCCTCCACGAGCGCGACCAGCGCGGAGTAGGAATCATACGATAATGGATAATTCTCAACCGCATGAAGGAATTTCTCATAGGCCAACGTAGTCTCACCTCGTGCCAGATAAGTCTGTCCGATGAGAAGGTCCATCTGAGCTTTGACATAATCATTGGTGGTCGTCTGCGCGATTTGCTCATAGAGTTCTAACGCCTGCTGGCTGGATCCTACAGCAATGTACATCTCCGCGATTTTCTTGCTTATCCCCAGAGTGTCACCAAGCCTTGGGGCTTGCAAGGCAGCCTGGTAGGCACCCAGCGCACCAGAGTAATCGCCGGCCGCGGATAATGAATCCCCAAGTTTTTCCTGCGCGAATGAATCGATGAACCCTGGCCGCATCGAAAGATAACTTCGATACGAATCTGCTGCCTCGCCATACCTGTCCAAGGCGTCGTAAGTTTCACCCAGCAGGAAATGAGCCCATGGGGCCTGGACCGAGCTGGGGTAGAGTCCAACCAAAAGGCGCAAAATATCCAATGCGCCGGCGAAGTTTCCGTCCTCGTATTCAACGCGAGCTGACCCCCACAATGCAGCTGCACGGGTCTCGTCATCCGGAGCGCCTTCCAGGGCGACACGAAATTCTTCGCGGGCACGGTCAAAATCGCCATTGAGGAGATAGGCCTCTCCCGTGTGAATTCGTACCGCAGGGACAGGCGTGGGGGTGGGAAGCGGCGTCGGGCTTGGGAGCGGAGTCGGTGTCTCTGCGGGGATCTCTGTAGATTGAGGGAGAAGCGTCGAGATGCCTGGAACGGTGATCGGCTGTCGAAGGTTGCAAGCCGATACGACCAGCATCATAGTGATTAATAGGAGTTTCTTCATGTCGAATCCTTATACTTCCTAAAGAAAAGCCTGTCAATGCTTTGACAAACATGGCTTCCCATGCTAAACTTTGACCGCAAACATTAACGCTGACGCCCCTAGCGGGCGTCTTTTACTGCTTATGTGCTACGGCGAGAAATTTTAATGCGAACAGTCGAGTGGAATATCGATACTCACAAGCTTCTAATGATAGACCAGCGGCTCTTACCGGGGAAGCTGTCGGTGAAGTCGTTTACCGATTATCAGGATGTCGCCACTGCCATTCGGGACATGACGGTTCGAGGCGCTCCCGCGATTGGTGCGGCAGCGGCTTTCGGGCTTGCACTGGCAGGATTTCAATCCCGTGCCCGGACTCCCGAGGAATTGATCCTTGACCTAGAGAAAGCAGCTCTCGTCTTGGGAGAATCAAGACCAACTGCCGTGAACTTGAGTTGGGCTCTCAGTCGAATAATGACCAGCGCACGGTCATTTACCGGTCCCGTGGACGAATTAAAGGAATTCATCCTTGAGCAGGCACAGACTCTCGCCGACGAAGATGTGGAAACAAATAAACGTATGGCAGAGCATGGTGCTGTGCTCATAAACGATGGGGATACTTTAATTCATCACTGCAACACGGGTTCACTTGCCACCGTGGATTGGGGCACCGCCCTTGGAGTCATTCGTACAGCCCATGAGCAGGGAAAACGGATTCATGTCCTTGTGGATGAAACCCGTCCGCGCCTGCAGGGAGCCCGGCTCACGGCCTGGGAATTGCAGCAGTATGGGATCTCATATGAAATCATCACAGATAATATGGCAGGATACTTCCTGCAATCCGGCAAGGTGAGAAGCGTCTTCTTCGGCGGGGACCGGGTCGCTGCGAATGGTGATGTTGCAAATAAAATTGGAACTTACATGCTGGCATTGGCTGCCCATGATAACGGCGTGAACGCGTATTCCGTAGTTCCGACCTCGACCATTGACCTTTCGTTAGCTCACGGAGGATTAATTCCCATCGAAGAGCGTGACAGCGATGAAGTATTGAACATCCAATTTAATGGCGATCAGGTTGCACCAACCGGCGCTAAAGCAAGGAACCCGGCTTTTGATGTGACTCCTCATCGTTTACTCAGCGCCATCGTAACTGAAAACGGCATTGTCTATCCACCGTTCGAATCAAATTTGAAGAAAGTTGTTAAATAACCCATGGATATTTTGATTTCCGGTTCAGTCGCCTACGATTACTTGATGACCTTCCCGGGTTTATTCAAGGAACAGATCCTCCCTGAAAGGCTCGAATCCATCAGCCTGTCTTTTCTGGTGGACAGCATGACCCGCCAGCGAGGTGGAATTGCCCCCAACATCGCGTACACCTTGGCATTGCTTGGCGAGAAGCCCCGGCTTTTTGCCACGGTCGGCGAGGATTTTGAAGATTACCGTGCCTGGCTTGAGAAAGTTGGTGTGAATACGGAGTATGCGAAAGTGGTTCCGGGAAAGTTCACGGCGTCGTTTTTCGCCACGACGGATCGGGCGAATGCCCAAATCGCCACCTTCTATCCAGGCGCGATGGGAGATGCAGCATCCCTTTCGCTCATGGATGTCAAGCATCGTCCGGATCTGGTGATTGTATCCCCAACGGATCCCGTAGCCATGATGAAGCACGCCGCTGAAAGCCGAGAATTGGGCATCCCCTATCTCTATGACCCCTCCCAACAAGTGTTGAGGCTGGACGGAAAGGAAATCGCGAGGGATATGGAAGGCGCCCACTTCCTGTTTGTCAATGACTATGAATATGGGTTGATTTCAAAGAAGACCGGTCTTGACCTTAAGGGTATGCTTGAGCACGTAGATGTGATTGTGATCACCAAGGGAGCAGAAGGTGCCATTATTTACATGGATGGAAATGAAGTGGTGATCCCGGTGGTACCGGAAGACAGGATTATCGACCCCACAGGAGTAGGCGATGCCTTTCGAGGCGGTTTTTTGGCCGCTTATGCCCATGGTTGGGATTGGTCACTGTGCGGTCAGGTCGGTTCCTTGGCCGCCGTGTATGTCCTCGAACAGAGCGGCACCCAAAATCATCATTATTCACGCCAGGAATTTGTGGAAAGATTCCGCAAACATTACGACGATGGTGGTAAACTCGACGCACTATTGAAATAAACCATTTTTCAATTCGCAAAAAAATAGGAGAAAGAGCATGAGTAATTTTGATATCAAGGACAAGACACTGGCAGAGGGCGGCAGGCGCCGTATCGACTGGGCCGAGCGGGAAATGCCCGTTTTGAGGATGATCAAGGAGCGCTTCAAGAAGGAACGCCCTCTTGCAGGCATGCGGGTCTCCGCGTGTCTTCATGTGACCACCGAGACTGCCAATTTAATGACCACGCTTCAAGCAGGCGGCGCGGACATCGTGTTAACCGCGTCGAATCCGCTCTCGACTCAGGACGATGTCGCGGCGGCACTGGTCAATATCTATGAAATCCCGACCTTCGCCATCAAAGGCGAGGACAATGTGACCTATTACAAGCACATCACGGCTGCGCTCGACCACAAGCCCCACATGACCATGGACGATGGCGCCGATTTGGTATCCACTATTCACAAGGATCGCCGCGAACTGCTCAAGGAAATCGTCGGTGGGACCGAGGAGACGACGACGGGTGTGATCCGCTTGCGGGCCATGGCGGCGGACAAGATGCTCAACTTCCCCGTGATTGCGGTCAACGATGCGCTGACCAAGCACCTGTTTGACAATCGCTACGGGACGGGACAATCCACGATCGATGGAATCATCCGCGCCACCAATGTCTTATTGGCGGGTAAGAAATTCGTGGTTGCAGGCTACGGCTGGTGCGGACGCGGGCTCGCCTCCCGCGCACGAGGTCTCGGCTCCCAGGTTATCGTGACCGAGGTCGACCCGCTCAAAGCACTTGAAGCGGTCATGGATGGTTACGAGGTGATGGCCATGGCGGAAGCAGCCAAGATAGGTGATATTTTCTGCACGGTAACGGGCGACATCAACGTGATCGATTCCCAACATTTCAAGGTGATGAAGGATGGTGCCCTGGTGGCAAACTCCGGACACTTCAATGTCGAGATCAATATCCCTGCACTCGAAAAAATGTCCAAGGGCAAGCCGTCACTTGTTCGCCCGTTTGTGGATCAATATGAGACAAAGGATGGCCGCAAGATCAATATTCTCGGCGAAGGTCGCTTGATCAACCTGGCTTCTGCCGAAGGGCATCCTGCCTCCGTGATGGATATGTCCTTTGCCAACCAGGCACTTTCCGCTGAGTACATGGTAAAGAATGCCAGCAAACTTGAGAAAAAGGTTTATTCTGTGCCCGAGGATATCGATAAAGAAATTGCCCGGATCAAGCTTGCGGCCATGGGAGTTAAGATCGATACTTTGACCGCTGAACAGGTAAAGTATTTGAACTCCTGGGAAGAGGGCACCTAAACCGAAGCTTTATAGACAATCGACCTGCCAATTTTAAGGCAGGTCGATTTTTTTTATAGGACTTGTCCTGTTTTCTGTGCATAATCGCTGTATCCCCCGATATATTCTGTGATCTGAGCCTCATTCAGTACAAGAATGCGATCCACGGTCCTGTCCAGGAAATAGCGATCATGGGAGATGACCAGCACGCTCCCGACGAAATCCGCCAGGCGGTCTTCAAGCACCTCCGCTGAGGCAATATCGAGATTGTTGGTGGGTTCGTCAAGCAGAAGGAAGTTTGCTCCTGAGAGTACGAGCAAGGCAAGCTGAAGGCGGCTGCGTTCCCCTCCGGATAAATCCCTGATTTTCTGAGTCGCCTGCTGGTAGGTAAAAAGGTATCGCACGAGCATCGACACAGCCTTGGACTCGCTGATGTTCCCGGTGAAGCGGATTGCATCGATAACAGTTTGATCGGGATCAAGCGTTTCGTGTTCTTGTGCGTAATAACCGACGTGCACGCTGGGACCCATTTTGATTTCACCTGCATCAGGCTGCTCTCGTCCAAGGATCAGCCGTAACAATACGGATTTACCTGTCCCATTGGCGCCGATCAACCCAACTCTTTCGCCATGGCGGATGAGCAGATTGATGCGATCCAGAATTCTCCGTGGAGGAAACGATTTTGTGACATTGGCCAATTCCAGGACCTGATTGGATCCTCGCCATCCATTCAGTTCCAGTCCCATTCTACGTCGCTCTAAAGTAGGACGAGCGAGTTGGTCCACCTTGGCAAGACGTGTTTGCATGGAACGCACGCGGCTGGCGAATTTATCACTGACTTTCACCCATAATTGATACCGTTTCAATGCCAATTCCATCCTGCGGATGGACCGTTGCTGGATTTGAAACAGCTCTTCCTGCCTTGCCAAACGTTCTTCCTTGTCGATGATGTAATCGGTGTAACTCCCAGAGAATGTGGTCATCACACCGTCTTCAATTTCAGCGATATCCATTACACAGGCATCCAATAGATAACGATCGTGAGAAATCAGCACCACTGCACCGGGGTAATCCATTATCAACTTTTCAAGATAAGCTTTCCCCGGGATATCGAGGTGGTTGTCCGGTTCATCCAGAAGCAGGACAGTTGGTTGAGAAAGCAAAAGTCGCGCCAGACCGATGAGTTTCTTCTGACCACCGCTTAGAACGCTGATCGGTTTGTGGAAATCCGACTCGGGGAGGCCCAGGCCAAGCAACAGCTCACGCACCCGAGCCGGGTAAGCGTTCCCACCGTAAGAGTCAAATTCCTCCAGCAAATGGTGCTGAACGCCAAGGGCCTTGCTCAACTCCTTGGGATTATTGTAGACCTCTGGTCGTGAGAGTTTTTCTTCGATGGCTTGTAACTCCTTCTCAATTTCAGCCATGCGAGGAATGCCATCCAATGCGAGGTCCAACGCAACGGCTCCGGAAGGAAATTCTGGTTGTTGAGACAGGTATCCGATGGTCACCCCTTTGGCCTTGATTACGGCGCCACCAGGTTCAGGGGTGAACTCACCGACAATCACCTTCATTAGGGAAGATTTTCCCGCGCCATTTGGACCTACGAGGCCGATTTTTTGATCGTGCTGGATCTCCCATGTCAAATCCTTGAAAATCGTGCGAGCGCCAAGGACAAGATGGACATGCGAGAGGCTTATCGAAATCATGTTTTCTCCGTTCAAAAAATAAAAAAATAAGCTGCAGATTTGCCTGCAGCTTTGGGGTTGAAAGTTATTTCCTGGAGGTATTCAGTACTCTAATCTTCCTGGCAACAGGCGCAATACGACAAGGCAGACCGGTTGATGAAACCGCGAATACCTATGAACACAACTGTGGTGGAAGAAAGAGTTTCTCTTAACATGGCTCTCAAATTATATCATCGTAATTACCATCTCCCCTTTTAACCTTTTACACTGACGATTCGTCCCGCTGTCATCTTTTCCAACTCTTGGGGGGTAAGCTTGAATAATGAATTTGGCGTCCCCGCGGCAGCCCATATTTCCGAGTAAAGCAGCAGATCTTCATCGATATATGTCTCCATTGGTTGATTGTGCCCGATCGGAGGCACACCGCCTATGGCAAATCCGGTCACATGGCGGACAAATTCTGGATCCGCGCGCTGAATGGATTCTGCTGCATAAGAACTAATCTGTCGTTCGTTGACTCTATTCGCACCGCTGGTCAACACCAGGATGGGCTTTGATGAGGTCTCACCTTTGAAAATCAACGATTTTACTATTTGACCAACGTGGCAGCCCACCAGTGCAGCCGCGTCTGCGGCAGTTCGGGTGGTCACCGGCGATTCCTGGACTGAACAATGATAACCCAGCGAATCCAGGATGTCTTGAACTTTTTGAGATGAAGGTGAAAGTGAGCTCACGCCTTAATCCTACTAAATGATTTTTTTATGAACAACGAGTGGATTTTACTATACCTGTTTATTCGCAGGTGAATGTGAATTGCGACCGCCAGAATCGTGCAGGTGCGAGGAGAAATCCAATCTTAAAAATGTCTTTATCCTCTTCCTTTATTGAGCAATAGATATATAATAACAGCCGTTTAGTAGAGTGCATTGAGGGAAACCATGAAAATTTGCGTGTTGAATGATCCGGAATGGGGAGGGTTCACACCCGACTCGTATCTTGTCGATTATGACTGGGAAATGCGTGACCTGCACAAGTCCACAGTCGTGATGGAGTTGAGGGAACTCGTTCACCAGGGATATGATTTGTTCATGAATCCTTGTGACGGTGCCTGGGACGAGGATCGCCCCGGCATCGAAGTAGTCCAGGCACTCGAAAAATTTAATGTCCCGTTCACCGGTGCCGGGTCGGATTTCTTCGAACCATCACGCGACATGATGAAGCGTGTCTGCCATTTTTATGATATTCAAGCCCCGGCCGGTGTTTTTGTGGAAGATGTCAATTCCATTGACCGAAGAGTCAAGGGATTGAGATATCCGTTATTGGTGAAGCACCCCAACTCCTATGCCAGCGTTGGCCTGTTGAAAGAATCAAAAGTGGACCATGTTGAACAGTTGAGGGTTCAAGTTGAGCGGATGGTCAGCCGGTTCGGCGGTGCATTGGTTGAAGAATTCATTGAGGGCAGGGAATTCTCAGTCTTAATACTTGAAAATGCGGATGACCCATCCAGTCCCATCGCTTTTGGTCCGGTTGAATTCCGATTCCCGGTAGGCGAAACATTCAAGCATGAGCATATGAAATGGGTCACCTATAACCAGATGAAATGTATCCCTGTTGATCAACCAGACCTGGTGTCACGATTACAGGATATGTCAAGAAAAATGTTCCTTGGATTGAATGGATCAGGATACGGCCGTTGTGATATTCGAATGAGCGAAGATGGCGAGCTGTTCATGCTTGAGATCAACCCCAACGCCGGGATGTTCTACGCACCTGAAGATCCGGGCACAGCTGATTTCATCCTGAAATATGATCCTCGGGGGCACAAGTTCTTTGTCGAAAATCTCTTTCGGGCAGCGATTGCCCGGCATGCACGAAATCAAACCAAATGGGCGGTCCGGTTTGACCTACGTGAAGGGTTCGGAACCTATGCCTTGAAACCGGTGTCCGCGGGGGAAACCATCCTCTCATTTGAAGGTCATCCTCAAACATTGGTCAGTAAGAGCTTCATCAGGAAAAACTGGTCGCAGGAAGATCAGGAATTGTTCTTCCGTCATGCCTATCCGCTGACCGATGAAATTTATGTCATGTGGGAAAAGGATAGTTCGCAATGGAAACCATTAAATCATGCATGCGATCCAAATGCCTGGTTTGAGGGACTTAATGTGGTCGCAAGGCGCGATATTCTGCCAGGTGAACAGATTACACTGGACTATGCCATGTTGTATGGTGAAGAGATGCCATTATTCGAGTGCCACTGTGATTCGCCCACCTGTAGGGGAATTATTCGAGGCTCTGATTACCTTGAACCATTTGTAAACCGTTATGGCGAACACCTCTCCTCATTTGTAATGGAAAAACGTGAGAGGGTCGCTAATTAATTGCCGGACCATTATATCCTTCCATCAAGTACAATTAAGCCGATAAATCATCGGCTTTTTTAATCCCACCAGGAAGGGATTCATAATAGTGACTGAAACAAAAGAAAAAATGCCGTTCAGCGTCCATGCCAGGCAGACTTACACCGATGCTGGAAAAGCACTCATGCTTCAGGATGACATTTACGCACCTTACCTTGAGAAGGAACATCCCTTCAGGTTTGGCTGTGGTACTTTGGCGTTGATGTTATTGCCGGCTGCCATCGCATTAGGTGTAGGCGTTCTAATGAATTTAGCGACCCTTCCACGCGCTGACATGCTGCAGGAGCAATTTCATACTCTTCTAACCCAATCAGCGTTGTATCAGTCTCTCTCTGGTCAGTATCCAACGGTCGTGGTTCTGTTTGAGTTGCTTTATTCAATTTCCTGGCTGGTTATTCGATTTTCAGGGATTTATCCGTACCCGGCAAGCATTCTCCTGACCCCGATTTCATTCATCACTGGTGTTCTGTTCACTTGGTGGTTGTATACCGTTCTCTTGCAAATGGTTGCGGGATGGCTGGGTGGAAAGACAAAAAAGGGGGCATTATATGGTCCGATGGTGTTTGCCTTTGCACCGCAGTTAATAAATATCCTTGGTTTTATTCCAGGGATCACCATTCCAATTTCCCTGATGTCCGCGTGGACTCTGGCGATCAGCTTTCAAATCGTTCGTGCGACTTTTGGATTTTCCTGGGGTAGAGCAGTGATGGCCATCCTATTGACTCTGGTGATGCATGTGGTGCTGCTTGCTTTGTCCGTCATTTTTGGGGTAATTATCGGCGTTGCCGTAGCCGGTGCGATGGGCTAGGAGGAATTCATGACACAATTTTTCTCTGATTTCTGGAATACCCTCAAACTGGACGCAATAGTATTTAACAAGATAGGGGATGATAAGGTGGGCTTATGGACATCCTTACGCCTCTTCCTTGTAATTTCTCTTTTGATCACATTTGGAGGATTAGTCTCATCCCTCTCCTCCGAGCCGAAGGGAATTGGAACAGGTATCGATTCTTTGGAGGCCCGATTAAGCCAGCTTTCAGCGCGACGTCTTCCTCCTTCAATTGAAAATTATGTGACGAATTTGTCGGATAGATTGCAATCCATATCCAACACCCTGGAACAATATCGCCCGCCATTGGGCAAGGAGGCGAGTTACACCCTTCGTACGATTGGAAAATGGCTTTCTGCTCCACTGACGATGTTGGGAGGGTGGATGGCAGCGGCCTTGGCGGTATTCCTTGTAGCCAAGGTTCTGAAGGGGCAAGGGGAATTACGAAACCATGTCAATGTCTTCCTGCTTGGGTTCATCCCCCAGATCCTGTTGGTAATTTCCAGCTTTGCGTTTCTACATTCCACACTGGGATGGATCGGCGGCATACTCGCTTTTGTGGCTTTCTTTTGGAGCCTGGCTGTCTTGATCGCAGGTATGCGGACTGTTCATCAAATCACGGTCGGAAGAAGTATTGCTGTACTGGTGGTTACCTTTCTCGTTTTCGCCTTTCTTTTACCTGCATTTTCGGTTTTATTAACTTCAGTGGTTATGATGCTTGTTTTTTAGTATAACAAAAAAAAGACCTTCTCGATGAACTGCACCCAATAGACAAGACAGAAAAAGAAAGCCCCCGAGTGGCTAAGAGGACAGGCACCTGCGTTCAAAAGGTGTCTGTCTTGTTTTCAATTGTATCCTTTCGTAGTTGTAAAAGCTAACATACTCATTGATGATTTGTTGAGCTTCATCAAAGGTAGGGTTTTTGAAATGGCGCAAATACTCTTCTTTGAGATGTCCGAAGAAATTTTCCATGGGGGCGTTATCCCAGCAATTCGCACGCCGTGACATGGAAGGAGTGATGTTATACTCATCTACAAGGACATCATGATACGCCTGCGAAGTGTATTGGTGCCCCTGGTCACTGTGGAGGATGAGTCCATCAGTGACCTTTTCTTTTGCTTGGCCTGTCGCAGTGTCTGGGTCACGAGAGCGATCGAGTTGTTGCGGTCAAAGGCAGAGGCGACGATAAACCCATCGTAGAGATCTTTGATGGTGGAGAGATAAGCCCACCCTTCCTGGGTCATGATGTAAGTGATATCCGTGACCCACTTTTGGTTCGGGCGGCTGGCCATGAAATCGCGGTTGAGCACATTGGCATAACGGTGGTAGGTGCCGATCTCTTCCAGTTTCCGGTACATTTTGCGTTTTCGAGCCCTGGAGCGGATGTTCAGCTTGTTCATCAGCCGTAGAACCGTCTTGTGATTGATCACCAGCGCACGCCTTTGCTTCAACCACAGGGTGACCCGACGATAGCCATAAATCTTGTGGGAAGTTTCATAGGCTTCCTGTACCAAAGCCATCCGTTCACGATCCGGGTCTTCTCGATCCAACTTATTCACCCAGGCATAATAGGCTGCTCGCGAAACACCAAAGAAGATACACATCGCTTTCACTTCGAACTCTTTCCTGTGGTGGTAGATCGCCCGATATTGCGCTGCGCGAGCTGCAGTCCCCGCAATTCGGTATGGAATTTTTTTAGAAGTGCATTCTCCATCCGTAATCGTTCCAGTTCCCTTTGCCCTTCTTCTGCTTTCAGCGGCCGCCCTATCGGTTTATGAAATGACAGCTCTCCTTCTTTCCGATACATCCGGACCCAGGCTCTAATCCGATCTGCTTTTCGTATCCCTAGCTTCCGGGCAATTACCTCATACGCCTGATGTTCTTCCAAAAACATCCGTACCGCTTCCTTCTTGATCTCCACAGCGTAATGTTCCATTCCTTTTCTTCCAGACATAAAAGCACCTCCTGTGCTTGATTTTCTCACAGGGGGTGCTTTCTTTTCGTGTCTCGTTTCAGGGGGTCAGTTCACGATTTAAGAGGTCTTTTTTTGTTTAACATTTGGGTGGTTGAATTCCATTTCAGAAGTTCTGTTCCTCAATTGAAAAAGGATTCCCTTCCGGATCTCTGGCGTCACACACAGAGATTCCCGGAGCGGGTGATCGAATCTCGCTGGCAGTCACTCCAAATTCAAGCAGCTGGAATCTGGCAGACTTAATATCCTGTACGCGGAAGACGATTTTTGGGGCGTCAGGACCGATGCTTCCTTTTCCACCTGAGTGAAGTGCAAGCAGACAGTTCCCGCTCTCAAAGGTGACCCAATTTTCCTCGGTGTGATCGCTGTTCGCCGGGTTGGACAAAGGTAGATCGAGAACATGATGGTAAAACTGAACCATTGTATTCATGTCTTTGACATAAAGAATGACTTCAATTAAACCGTATGTTTTCATGGGCGGTTCTTTCCCTTTTTAAGCCGGCGCGATGTACACGAGAATTCCGATGAAATGGGCCAGGGCGCCGAGGATGACAAAGATGTGCCAAACTTCATGGAATCCGAATTTTCCCGGAAAGAAATTGAAAGTTTTCGTCGCATAAATAATTGCGCCAACGGTGAATGTGATGCCTCCGACAAGCAGCCAAACGATAGCGCCTGCGGGGAGCGTTTCGAGAAGTTCCTTCCCCCCAAGAATGGCCAGCCATCCCATGGCGATATATACACCGGTGTAAAGCCAGCGTGGGGCATCCATCCATAATAGTTTAATGGCTACGCCGACCAGCGCCAAACTCCAGATTAATATTCAACATTCCCCACTGCCAGAATCCTGTGAAAAGATTGAAACAGAAAGGCGTATAGGTTCCGGCAATAAGAATATATATGGCAGAGTGATCCAGTTTCCTGAGATTGTTCAAGATGGACGGTCTGGCTCTTACCATGTGATAAATCGCACTGGCTGCAAACAATAGAATCAGACTGATCCCATAGACTGTTAGAGAAATTGTCTTGCCAATATTCCCCCAACCGATCACCAAAAGGATGATCAATCCAATGCCAGCCGCTATGGCAGCGCCGAGATGAGTTAATCCATTTACGGGTTCACGTAGTTTTTTTAACATGATTCACTCCTGTACCGATAAATAATTAAGTAGATTTAAGACGAGGTGATTATATTCCAAAATGAACAGGATTTTTACTTTGTAAAATTGTCACTGGCGTCATCCAGGGATTTAACCTGATCCTCTGATAAGCGCCAACCGAGAGAGCCTGCATTCATCTCGGCCTGTCTGGCGTTCTTGGCTCCAGGAATGGGCATTGTTCGTTTGCATATCAGCCAGTTGAGCGCTATTTGAGCCTGGGATTTTCCTCCCAGGTCTTGCCCGATTTCGGTCATAAGTTTGAGAAGCGGTTGAATTTTCTTCAGGATGCCTGAATATTGCCTTCCTCGTACTCCAGGAGGAGGGTTCTCAGAAGAGTATTTACCAGTAAGGATTCCCTTCGCCAGGGGTGAATACGAGATGATTCGAATACCCAGTTCATTTGCGCGCTGCAGGACGCCATTCTTCTCAATTCTTCTATCCAGCAGGCTGTATTCCACCTGGTTGGATGCGAGTGGGATACCGTATTTCGCGAGAACGGTATAGGCTCTTTGCATCTGGTTCTTGTTGTAATTGGAAATCCCCACCGTCCTGGTTAATCCGTTTTGTTTTGCTTCGGCCAGGGCCTCGACCCAGTGTTCGACAGGAAATAGTGGAAAAGGCCAATGGATTTGATATAGATCGACGGAAGGGAGTCCGAGGCGATCAAGGCTGTGTTTAAGCGCATTAACCAGGCTGGATTTTCTCATCCTCCAGGGGAAAGGCATGAATTTGGTGGCAACCATCACTGGAACTTTGGTCGTTTTTAGGAATTCGCCGATTAGAGTTTCGGACCGCCCCTGTCCATAAACTTCAGCAGTGTCCAGGAAATTTATTCCTGCCTCGATCGAGGTATCGAAGGCTTGCTTTATGTCTTCATCGGTATGAGTCTTTCCATAACTCCAAAAAACTTCGATCACCCCACGCCCAAGCGCCGAGTCCAAGTTCAATTTCATGCAGGAATTTCGTCTCTTCGGAGACAGCCATAATAATCCTTTGTCTTCTCGGTAATGTTTATGCGGAATTCATTGTATCATTAGGATGCAATTCGTCCGAACTGAACCTGCTAACACAAGTGAAATGTCACAAGATAACATTATCAATATTCGCGTAACCTAAGGGTGTTGTGTTTGATTTCACGAAAAAATCAGGTAAAATCATCCTGTTTAATTTCAAAGTGGAACTGAGCGACCGACAGCCATCCCGTCCAATGATGGCTGGCGCTCCCTGAGTTCCAAAAGGAGAACCATGGAACTCGATACTGAAAGCGGGAGCGTTGTTCCTGCTGCTGAGCAGGAATATTTGTCTCCGCAGGAATTGGCGAAACGAATAAATTACAAGTACCCCAATCTGCGCCTTCTCACGCGAGCGTTAACCCACCGGTCATACGTCAATGAACATCCTGAAGTGCCCGAGGACAACGAACGGCTAGAATTCCTCGGGGATGCCGTTTTGGATTTTTTAGTCGGTGCCTGGCTTTACAATCGTTATCCCGAAATGTCAGAAGGACAATTGACCCGCATGCGCTCGGCTTTGGTCCGTACCGAGCAGCTAGCGGAATTTGCTCGACAGTTGAATCTGGGTCCGAGCATGAGGTTGGGAAGAGGCGAGTTGCATGGAGGAGGACGCCGGCGTCCGGCTTTGTTGTGTGCAACTTTTGAAGCGCTGATCGGAGCCATCTACCTGCAAGGGGAGATTCGAGGTGTACGCGATTTCATCAACCCTCTGCTTGAAGAGTTTGCAGATGGACTTCTCCTCCAGCCGGATATTTATGATGCCAAATCGCGCCTGCAGGAGTGGGCCCAGGCAAACAAGCTGGGAATCCCCAGGTACGAAACAAGGTCGGCGGAAGGTCCAGACCATGCAAAAACCTTTGTGGTCGAAGTATTTGTGAACGAAGCAGTGACCGGTACAGGAATGGGACACAATAAACAAATCGCTGCTCAATCTGCGGCCGCAGATGCGCTGAAGAAGGTCGAAGATTATATCCCTGAAGAAAGCCAGGACGAGTAACACGTCGTTCCCTTTGAAAAACACATGCCATTACGTTTGAAATCCTTGGAGTTGCAAGGTTACAAGACCTTTGCCTCGAAAACGAATTTCGAGTTTGCAGAAGGTATTACCGCGGTTGTGGGTCCCAACGGTTCCGGTAAATCCAACATCGCAGATTCGCTTCGCTGGGTGCTTGGAGAGCAATCCTATGGATTGCTCCGCGCCAAGAAAACGGAAGACATGATTTTTAACGGTGCCGATAGCCGGCCCAGAGCGGGGATGGCCTCGGCCACCATTATTTTCGACAACAGCGATGGATGGCTGCCGGTGGATTTCAGTGAAGTGGCAATGACCCGCCGGGCATATCGGGACGGTCGAAACGATTATCTGCTGAATGGGCAGCATGTCCGGTTGAGGGATTTGAATGAGATCCTTGCTCAATCCGGCCTGTCGGAGCGTACCTATACCATCCTCGGGCAAGGATTGGTGGATGCTTCTCTGGCGTTGAAAGCGGATGAACGGCGCAGGTTGTTTGAAGATGCCGCAGGGATAGGTCTTTATCGTTCACGAAGAGATGAAGCGCTGAAGCGATTGGAATCGACCCGCAGAAACCTGGAGCGGGTGCTGGATATCCTGGCGGAGCTTGAGCCACGATTGAAATCGCTGGAAAGACAGGCCAAGCGTACACAGGATTATCTTCAAGTTCAAGCGGACCTTAAGCTGCTTCTTCGCGAATGGTATGGTTATCATTGGCATACTTCCCAGAGAGAATTAGCTGGAGCGCGTGCAATCGCTCAAACCCATGAAACCAGACTGGCTGAAGCGCGTGAAAATTACCAGCATCTGCTTTCGGAGTTTAGTTCGTCTCGAAATCACCTCGCGGAGCTGCGAGGTCGATTAAGCGGATGGAATCGTCAGTCAGCTGAACTTCTAGTCCAAAGGGAATCCATCAGCCGTGACCTGGCTGTACTCGAGGAAAGAAGGCGCGCCCTTGTCGAATCTCAGAATCAGGCGATGGGAGAGCTCGAAAGAATTGGGTCTGACCTTGACAGGGAAAAGGCCAGGAATGCCGATGCGGAAAGCGAACTGCATAGAATTAATAATGAGTTGACTGAAGCGAGAGCGCAGGAACAAGAGGTAAAGTCACAGCTGGGCACTCGCCAAAGCAACCGATTGGCCGTGGAAGAAAAACTTCAGTCAAGCCGCTTGAAGCTGTCCTCATTAATTACCGAAAAAGCACAATTACAAGCAAGGATTGATGAATTGAAGAACCGCCTGGATAACCAGCGGGAGCGGCTGAGCGCTGCTGACCTCGTCATTGCTCAGGCGAAGAACAATGCAGAAATTGTCGAAAAAGATTTGACGGCGGCTAAACAAGCGCGAGAAAACCTGCAACATCACTTCAGTAATTCCGAACAAATGCTCGCAGGAATCAATCACAAGGTTAGTGCATTGGAATCACGCCGCCAGCGGCAACTTGAGGAAAAGAATAACAAACTCGCTGACCTGGCGCGTCTGCAAGCGCAGCTGGACGTGTTGGATCAGGCCGAACAATCGCTTGATGTTTACTCCGACGGTGCAAAAGCGTTGTTGGAAGCTTCACGAAATTCCCGCCTGGGCGGAGTAAGAGGCGCACTCTCTGCGGTACTCGACGTACCTGGGGAGTTGGAAACTGCCATCTCGGCAGCCCTTGGTGAATTTTTGGATGCAGTGATCATCTCGACAGGTTCAGATGTGGAAGCTGCCCTTTCCATGCTGGAATCGGATTCGTCAGGCCGGGCAACTCTCCTACCCTTGGAGTGGTTGAACCCGCATAAACCGATAAGGATCGGTTCTGATCCTGCCGTGGTCGGGGTCGCCAGCCAGTTGGTAAACACCCCGGAAGATATCCGTCCTGTCATCGAAATTCTTCTCGGTCAGATGGTCATCATACGCGATCGGAGCCATGCGCGCAGAATTCTCAAATCGTCAGGCGCTCAGCGTGTGGTTACCCTGAAAGGCGAGGTCTTCCGCGCAGAAGGACCCATTCAAGCCGGGAGGGAGAACCGGGGTGGTTCCATCAGCCGTCCGCGCCAGCGCCGGGAATTAATGGATTCGCTTTCAATCCTTCAATCGTCATTAGCTGAGTTGAATCAATCCATCGAACGAACAGTTTCGGAGCACGCCGCCGCTCAAAAAGAGCTCGACTTCTCGGACCAGTCCATGAAGGAATCGCAAGCGAAACTTGCGGAAGCGAATACGGTTGTGCAACAGTCCGAAATGGGGATTGAGTCAGCGAAGCAGAAGCTTGAGTGGCAGCTAACTCAAAAACAGACTTTGTCTGCTGAGATTTTACAAACTGAAGAAGAGCGATCAACGTTGGCTGAGAAATCTTGGTCTGCTTGAGACGAATCTGACTTTGACCCAGGATGAAGTCCGGAATATTAATGGCGAATTGATATCCCTTGATCTGGATGAATACAATAACCAGGTTGTTTTTTGGAACACTCGAGCGCAGGTATCCGAAAGATCGTTGCAGGAGGCTGGAAAACGCCTTGAGGAACGGAAGCATGCCAATCTGCAGTTGTTATCTTTGCAGCAGGAAATGACTTCACGGATTCATGAAATTGAAAATTCTGTGAAATCACTCGATGTTCAGAAAGCAACTCTGCTTGAATCCGAACATGGATTAAATCACCAGATTTCTGAGCTGCGTACTTCGATTGACCCGGCTGAACAGGAGCTGGTCAGCGCTGAACAGGCCGAAGTGGCTTACCAGGAAAAAGAAACCACAGGACTGAAGTCTCTTCAAATCGTTGAACGCCAAAATACCCAGGTGCAGCTGGATCTGGCCCGCAAGCAGGAGGCGATTGAAAACCTTCGCCGGCGCGTGGAAGATGATTTTGGCTTGGTGCTGTTCGAGTATGAGGTCCCCATGGAAGGTGCAGTCCCCCTGCCGTTGGGAGATATGGTTGAGACTCTGCCTGTGGTCACGGAGCTGGCTCCGGGTTTGGAAGACAGCCTGACCCAGAAGAAAGCTCAGCTCAGGCGAATGGGTTCAATTAACTTCGAATCGAAACAGGAATACGAGCAAACATTGGAACGGTTTAATTACATGTCTGCACAGATCGAAGACCTTCGAGAAGCTGAAGAAGACCTCAGGCAGGTGATCGCTGAATTGGATGAAGTCACCAAAAAGGAGTTCACCAAAACATTCGATGAGGTCGCCTCCAGATTTAAAGAAATTTTTGTCCGATTGTTTGGAGGCGGTTCTGCCAGGTTGGTCCTGACCGATCCAAACAACCTCACCGAGACGGGTATCGATATCGAAGCCCGCCTTCCGGGGAAAAGAGAACAGGGATTGGCTCTGCTCTCAGGCGGTGAACGATCACTCACGGCGATCGCTTTGGTGTTCGCATTGTTAAAGGTTTCTCCTACACCTGTCTGTGTCATGGATGAAGTGGATGCCATGCTCGATGAAGCCAACGTGGGAAGGTTCCGGGATCTTCTGGTGGAACTCAGCCAGGATACTCAGTTCGTTATCATCACGCATAATCGTAATACCGTCCAAGCGGCCGATGTGATCTACGGCATTACCATGGGGCGCGATTCAGCCAGCCAGATGATAAGTCTGAAACTGGATGAAGTCACAGACGAAATGCTTCGAAGAGCATAATTGGATATTAATAAAAACAGGGAGAGCCTTGATTAGCGCTCTCCCTGTTTTTATTTACCGCGTCTTCTTATCTCATGATTCTGGGTCGCAGCCAGACGACGTAATCATCCGTCGCATCGCCTTGTGCGTTGACCGTCAGGATCAAGTTGACATTTTTTCCGGCCAGGCTGCTTAAATCCACATCGACCTTGTTCACCTTGCCCTCATAAGCTTCATCCCATGTAGCAAGGACTGTGGCAGCGCCGCCGCTGATGCTGTAACTTAGCTGCATATCCACATTGCAACTGGTGTGACTATACTGACAGCCGATGACCGAAAGGAAGTGATCACCGGATTGGACAGTATATGCAGGGAAGATTCCTTTAACTAAGCCAGCTGTATCCGGCTTCATGATCAATCCTGATTCGTCTTCTACGCTTCCGGTTTCAATCTGTGGGTTGGCGGACGAATAAGCCAATCCATTGGCAGGAGCACTGGTATCCCCAAAGGTAATGGTTGTAGTAGAGTTTGACCAGGTTGCACGTGACGCGTCTGGAACCATCTCGTAAACGACGGTCGTCGGGGATACAACCTTGATTTTCAGCCAGAACGGTCCGCTGGCAGTTCCGCCTATTCCAAAAAGAACGCCATTGGTGTCACGAAGTTTGTAGTAGCTTTCGTAATTACCATTTTTATTTGGTGAGACCAAATTCACCGCGATGTCTGCGGTCTGTCCCGGGGCAACGGTGAAGTTGATGGGTGTGGTTGCGCTGCCCATGTTGTATCCGTTTGAAAACACAAGAGCATAGCCAGGCGTCCAAGAGCAAACCCCAATATTCCGTAGCCGCCAAACTTTTTTGAAGGATGTGTTGGGTTTGATGGTGGACCAATCGGGGTAGGTCACATCGGAGACGAATTGCGCCCAATTGCAGGGGGTGGGAGGAGGGGGAACAGTGGGTGGAATGACCACAGGGGTGGCTGTGGGAATTGCTGCCATATAGGTCGCTGTAGGGATCATGCTAATGGGGGTTGGGGTGTAAGCAGCTGCGATTTGAGTCAGTTGAGCGACCGCCGTTTCGCCTGCGCTGATGGTTGCCATGGCATCCAATGTCTGGATGAGTTGAGTCGCCTTTTCTTCAGGGCTTGGTGTGGGTGTGGCTTGATTTCCACAAGCTGCCATGAAAATAACGCTTGAGAGTATAACCAGGATTTTAATGTTTTTATTGAACATGGATGCCTTCCTTTCAAAACGAACATCAATCATTAATAGCCTTTACTGATTATAGACGTATTGGGCTGTCCATTTGTTCCCTACCAAAAAACCGCCACCTGGATAGGCAGCGGTTTTTTGATTGATTTATTGTCCTTCGAGAGACGGCTCCAATGGCACGATGTTTTTCCAAAAATCAAAGGTAGTTATTTTAGCCTTCTCTTTTGCCTGTGCAATCCATTCAGCGATCGCAAGTTGTTTAGCCTGGTCAAACTCACCTTCTGTAAGCGGTCTAGTCTCACGCCCCAGGACTTGGATGATGTGGAACCCATATTGACTTTCAACGGGTTTTCCAATCTCGCCAACCGTCTGGCTGAAAGCAGCATCTTCAAATTCCTGGACCATCCGTCCACGGCCGAACCAGCCGAGATCACCACCCAAAGCTCCTGAACCCGTATCAGTGGAGATTTCCTTCGCGAGATCGCCGAAATCCTCCCCGGCGGTGAGTCTTTCATAAACCAGATTGGCTTCTTCTGCAGTAGCCACCAGGATATGGCGTGCCCAGACCTGTTCATCTTCAGCCTCGAGGTCAGCCGTTATGGAATCCAGGACCTTTTGCTTGAGCAGCGGTTGGACAAAGAAGTAATCCCTAAATGCATTTTCATCCATCCCAAAGTCTGTTTTGTATTGCTCAACCACATCTTTGTAAGATTGCTGGTATCCCTCCAGGGTGTAGGGAGTGGCTGTCGGTTGGGGAATGGAAGTTGGTATACTGGTCGCGGCTGGATCCGTCGTCGGCGCTTCTGTCGGAGCAGTGGTCGGTCCCGGCGTGGGCGTTGGGAAGGGTGACGAAGTGGGGGTAATGGTCACGATAGCCAGCTGCGTGGCGTTCAAAGGTGGCAGGGCAAATTGAGTTGCTGTAGGCCGAGGGGTGGGAGTTCCATTTGCATAGAAACCGAACTGGTCCTCTTTGATATATTTTTCCAATTCGTCCTCTGAAACGGTCAACCCCAGCCGTTTAGCTTCCTGCCTCAATAAGGCGTCTTCGACCATTTTATCAAGCACTTGCTGCCCGAGACTGGTTTTATTTGCAGCAGCAAGTTGTGAAGCGATCTGCTGAAGCTGTCCCGAGACGTTCGGATCGGTAGCAGGATCAAGCCCAAGCATTTGAGCAAATGCCAGGGTTTGGCTGTACTGTCTCAAGAGGGAATTCCTTTCCAGCTTGACCAGGATTTCAAAATCCTCAGCGGATAAATTTTCGCCGTTGACCTTGGCCACGTTTTGGTAGGGAGGAAAGCCAGAAGTAATTACAAGGCCGGCCAGGATCACGACGCCCACAAAAACGAAAATTCCGATGGTGATGTATTTGATGATCAGGGACTGCCTGCGGACCTTGGCGAGGTGTGCTACGTGCTTCTTACTGACAGGTGCATTCTTGGGGGACATTGCAAATACCTTCCGGATAGCTACCGAAGAAACAGGGCATGGGTGTAACCCATGCCCCAGTTCTTTTCTGGTAGTGGGTTGTTAACTAACGATCGTCATCTCCGCCAGCATAGGGGAGAAGGGCAATGTGGCGGGCGCGTTTGACTGCGCCGGCCAGTTCACGCTGGTGCCTGGCGCAGGTGCCCGTTTGACGCCGAGGGCGGATTTTCCCTTCATCGGTGACAAACCGCCGTAAAACATCGACGAGTTTGTAATCAATGTGCATATTTTTATCGGCACAGAACTGGCAGATCTTCGGTTTTGAATAGTACCGGCGATCGCCGCCCTGGCCTTCCATATCTCTCATATCGTCCATTTGAAATTACTCCAAATTCTGTTCAAGCGTCTTTCCAACCAAGCATGGCGGAAAGACTTTTTAGAATGGAAATTCGTCATCCGATCCAGATTCGTTGTCAACAGGAGCGTTTTCATCCGCATGATTTTGCCCGCTGGATTCCTTGCGTTCACCGAGCATCATCATCTCGTTGGCGACAATTTCCACCGCGGTGTGTTTGACGCCTTCTTTATCATCCCATTTTCGAGATTGCAGCCGCCCTTCAATGTAGACCTGCTGGCCTTTCACCAAATACTGCTTGCATATTTCTGCCAGATTACCCCAGGCGACCACGTTGAACCACTCTGTTTCAGAATGACGTTCGCCATCCACGGTGTTCCATGATCGACTGGTCGCTACCGGAAAGGTGGTGACCGGTCGGCCGGAAGGCGTGTATCTCATCTCCGGGTCACGTCCCAGATGTCCGATGATCATCACTTTATTCAAACCGCGGCTCATAGGATTCTCCTTGTTCCGAACAAATCAGGATAAAAGATGAATTTCCTTGATTTAGTTTACTACGGTAATCATGTAACGCAAGACTGATTCCTGGAAACGAAGAATGCGGTCAAGCTCTGTGGTTGCGGTGGGCGGGAGCGAGACGTTCAAGAGGACATACTGCCCTTCGCGTTGCTTGCGGATCTGATAGGCCATGCGCCGTCGGCCCCAGATATCGATCTTTTCAATGGTGCCGCCTGCTTCACCGATCCATCCTCGCACCTTTTCGATAACGCCATTAAAAGCGTTTTCGTCCAGGTCTGGGTGGACGATGCAAACCAACTCATACTTATGCATGTGGGAAACCTCCTTTCCTCGGGGTTGCTCCATTACAAACGCCGTCAGCGTTGAGTGAAGCGGAAAGAGTCACGTGGAGAACGCAACTTTTATTAAACGCGTTGTATTTTAGCCTACAAATTCAATTCAGACAAGTGCGAGTTTAACGTTCACCTCACAAAAATTGGATTGCTGAAAATCCACCCTCTATTCTTTCCAAGATACATCTTGAAGACCTCAACCCGGTAAATACCCGGTTCAGTTGTGATGTGGGTGCATACCTGGTGCTTGGTCCATGAGCCGATCACTTTCCCATTTTGCAACAAACGGCAGTCTGCAGGTTCTGGAAGTTTGATTTGGAGAGTCACGCCTCCATCAGAAACAATTTCATCACCCATGATCACTGTATTGTCCTTGCCTTGCGCCGTGAATCGAAATCCCCTGGTTGGTCCCGGCAGGTCGTACCCAACGAAGCAATGTCCATTAGCCAGGGAGTCCAAAACCAGATGCCGATCGTGGGCAGGGTCACCAGTCATCGGTTCGGAAGGTAGACAATGCGTGTTAATCGCTGAGAAATGGAAATCGTACGGGAATACCACCCGCTTAATGGGTCCAAGGGACAGTTTCAGGGCGTGTGCGTCCGATCCGCCTATCGCGTAAACTCGTTGGCCGGTCATGAGCAATTCGTCCCATTTCTCAAGCACTTTCTTGTACGGAGCACGGGCGATCAATTTGGGGAAAAAGGCATAAAATAACGCGTGGAGTTTTGTCGGGATGATGGATTTGATCTCCCCAAATCCGTTCCAAACTTCGATACCGTTATACCCTTGAACCTGCCAATCCACCCAGTCGATGGCGGTTTCACCAATGGAAGGGGCGGCATGTTCGAAAGGATGCGCAAGAAAAGAATAGCCTCCGGCTTGTCGGATTGAGTCAATTAGTAACTGGGGATTATTCGCGTAGGCAGACATGCCTTTGCCTACCCCGAATACGAGCAGATGTGATTTTTGCGGATCCCGGGATTGATCGTGTACCTCTTCGCCAACCAGAACCAGCACCCGTTTCTTGCCCTCTTTATAGTATCCTTCCGGACCTGCCACATGGATGTTATGGTCAGTAACAATGACACAATCGAGCCCTGCTCGAAGAGCGGCTTGAGCAATCTCGGCATGCGATCCACTCCCATCGGAATAGGTCGTATGCATATGCAGATTGATGATAAGTTCATTAGAATAGGTATGCATGTTGACGATTCTACTGCAACACAGGTATAATTCCCCCGCTATTTTACCAGGAGGCTAAACCTAATGTTACTAGCAATTGAAATCTCCCTGATCATCGTTTCAGTCGCACTCATCGCGAGTGTTGTTCTTCAAAGCAAAGGCGCTGGTCTGGGTGGGTTGACCGGGCAGGAAAGCGGTGGGGTCTATACGGCACGCCGCGGGATCGAACGAACCCTATTCTGGGTGACGATGGCGCTAAGTATTCTTTTCTTTATATTGGCGTTTATAGCGATCATCATAAGCGCCTAATAGTCTCTATTCTCTAGAAGGGCTGTTCGCCTGGGTAGGCTGTTTTTGCCGAACCGGGGAAAAGCCCTTATTTTTTTCCTATGAAAAAACTTCGCTGGCAAATAATCATTGTGGTCGTGACGTTGGGACTGGTGGCTGTGCTGCTTTTGTCCCAACAGCCCGGTCAACAATTGTTCCAGGCGCAGCCCTCAGAGGGTGGAATTTACACGGAGGGACTGGTCGGGTCCTTGAGCCGGTTAAACCCCATTCTCGATTTGCAGAATCCAGCCGACAGGGACGTGGATCGGTTGATATTCAGCGGTTTGATCCAATTCGATTCGCAAGGTATCCCGCAACCGGACATCGCTCAAGCGTGGGGCACCTCCCAGGATGGACGGATCTATAATTTTTCAATCCGGCCCAATGCCAGGTGGCACGATGGAACCCCGGTGACTACCGAGGATGTGCTATTCACCCTCGAACTGATAAAAAGTGACGTCTCGGCCTACCCACAGGACATCAAGGATTTTTGGGAGGAAGTTGAAATAACCAAACTGGACGATTTGACCCTGCAGTTTGTTCTTCCTGAACCTTTCGCTCCTTTCCTTGATTTCATGACGTTTAAATTACTTCCCAAGCATTTGCTCGGTGATCTTCCTTTTGAACAAATTCCGGACGCGGATTTCAACCTTGCCCCTGTGGGGACCGGACCTTATAAATTTGACCGGTTAATTGTGGAAAACGGAGCGGTCGCCGGCGTCCACCTGAAGCCTTTCGATGGATATTACTTGGATAAACCCTTCATTGAGCAGGTTGTATTCCGCTTCTATCCCTCTTCTTCGGAAGCGCTCTCTGCATACCAGCAGGGTGACGTACTCGCAGTCAGCCAATTAACCGTTGACGTTCTCCCCGCTGCGCTCGAAAACCCGGAATTGAACGTGTATTCCGGACGGCTGCCTCGGGAGAGCATGATTTTTCTTAATCTGGGCAATCCAGAAAAACCCTTTTTTCAAGATGCCCTTGTCCGGAAGGCTTTGCTTGTTGGGTTGAACCGGCAATATATTGTGGATCAAATCGTTGGAGGCCAGGCGATCATCGCCGACAGCCCGATATTTCCCGGCACCTGGGCTTATTACGGGGACACCAACTCAATTCGTTACAATCCTGAAGCAGCTATAGCCTTGCTGAAAGAAGCAGGTTACGTGATCCCTGCGGAGGGTGGCGAAGTCCGCGCCAAGGAAGGCGATCGGCTCGAATTTACTCTTCTTTATCCGGACGACCCTCAGCATGAAGCTGTAGCCAATCAGGTCGTGTCCGATTGGAAAAAAATCGGTGTAAATGCGGACCTTGAAAGTGTTCCTTACGATGTCCTGGTCGATCAGAGATTGGAAAACCGTGACTATGACGCGGCGTTGATCGATATCAACCTGACACAATCTCCGGATCCGGATCCCTATCCATTCTGGCACCAATCCGAAATCACGGGTGGGCAGAATTACTCGCAATGGGATAACCGGTCGGCCAGCGAATTCATCGAGCAGGCTCGCGTGACCACGGACTCAGAGTTAAGGAAGCGGCTCTATCGGAATTTCCAGGTGGTGTTTGCGAAGGAATTGCCGTCCCTTCCGTTATTTTTTCCCGTTTACTCCTTTGGCGTGGATCAACAAGTACAGGGTGTCCAGCTCCCTCCCTTGTTTGATTTTTCGGACCGTTTCAGCAACATCACGGATTGGTATCTCGTGACCCGGCGGACGCTCGAGAAAACACCTGAACCCTAGGCGGAAGTGAAAACCATGCCGAAACTTGATCAGGACAAGCGTTTCCTGGAAGCAGGGGTGCAGGTTCTTACAGAGTATTTGCTTTCGAAAGAGCTTTTTTACCCCCTGGATGGAGATTTACCGCGATTAACCATCGGCAATCTCCTGTTGGCTCATCGCCGTTTAACTTCCACCGGGTATGATACACTCTCAAATGAAATCGATACCATCCGGGCAAAATGGCGCGCGGCTTGGGGGCAGAAGGCGTCACGTGAGGTTCATACAAGGCTTGAGCTTTGGCGAAATTTCTTAGGCGAATTTCGCGCCGCGCCAGAGAACAATGCAAACCGTTATCCAGTCGAGGTCAGGCACCGGGCAATACTTGAGCTGCTGGCTGTAGAGTCCGACAGCACATCTGAGTTGGATTTTCTTCCAGGATTGGACTCGAAACTGAAAGGTCGTTTAATTCCGGGTGAGTTTGTATGGGAGAAACAGGTCGCGGCAGGTTTTGATCGAGCCGAATTTTGGTTTCTTTACGGAACCCTTAAATCAAAGTAGCAAGTTAATAATCGTTCCATTAAAAATAGTTTGGAGAAGATCATGTCCGATCATCGCGAGAAAGCAATTAAATACGTCAGAGACCATAACGAAGACAACCTTGCTGCGCTAAGGGAATTTGTAGCGATTCCTTCAATTTCCACCGACCCTGCCCATAACCCGGATATTCAAAAGGCGGCGGAATGGGTGGCTGAACGCCTTCGCATGTTGGGGATGAAGAATGTAAAGATTTACCCTACCGTAAAGCATCCTGTCGTCTACGGTGAATGGCTGGAGGTCAAGGGGGCGCCGACGGTCCTTATTTATGGCCATTACGATGTGCAGCCGGTGGACCCTATTGAGCTATGGAAGAGTGGCCCGTTCAGTGGTGAAGTGAAAGGTGATTATATTTTTGGCCGCGGTGCATCCGATATGAAAGGCCAGGATATCGCCATGATGAGTGCTGTCGAGGCGATCGTTCGCACGGGGGAATTCCCTGTGAATATCAAGTGGATGATCGAAGGCGAAGAGGAAATCGGTTCGCCTTCCCTTGAGAAGTTTATCGCCGCCCATAAGGATTTGTTGGCGTGCGACTTCGCGGTGAATCCTGACTCGGGGATGGTGGGAGCGGATTTTCCATCCATCACATATGGCCTGCGAGGTCTTGCGGCTTTTGAACTCAAAATCTATGGTCCCTCTGGCGATCTTCATTCCGGACTTTATGGTGGAGTTGTGCATAATCCAGCCGTTGCCTTGGCGGAATTGATCGCCGGCATGCATGATGCGGATGGAAAGATTACCCTTCCGGGGTACTACGACGATGTCCGGGAGATGTCAAAGACAGAAAGAAATGAAATGTCGCGCCTGCCGACTGACGAAGCGCACTACCTCGAGATGACTGGCGCGCCTGCGCTTTGGGGAGAGAATGGTTTCACCCCGGCTGAACGAGTGGGTGCGCGTCCGACTCTCGAAGTGAACGGGATGGTTTCAGGGTATACCGGACCGGGCTTTAAAACGGTTCTTCCCGCTGAGGCATCTGCCAAGATTTCCATGCGGTTGGTCCCCGACCAGGATCCATCCAAGGTGGCAGATCAGCTTCGCCGATACCTTGAGGAAAAAGCGCCGAAGACCATCCGTTGGGAACTTGATTATAAGCAGGGCAGTCCTGCATCCATTTCGGATATCGATAATCCCGGCGTGGTGGCATTGGGGAAGGCGATCGAGACTGTTTGGGGCAAAAAAGCAATTCTCAAACGGGAAGGCGGTTCTGTGCCCGTGGTCTCTCAAATGCAGAGGTTACTGGCGGTGGAATCCGTATGTACCGGCTTTGGTCTCCCTGATGATAATCTCCATGCTCCCAACGAGCGGCAGCATCTGCCCACCTGGTATAAGGGAATTGAGGCCATGGTGCATTTCTTCTTTAATCTTGTATAGAAATCAAAAGGAAATTTATTGGTATGGATGACAGAATAATTACTTATGGCGGACAGGCAGTGATCGAAGGCGTCTTGATGCGCGGGAAATCAGCCATGGCGATCGCCATGCGCGCACCGGATGGAAATATCGTCACCCACATTGAAAATCTATCCACAGTCTATCGGGGCCGGATATCAAAGACACCTTTCCTGCGAGGCATCCTTTTATTGTGGGATGCGCTGGGATTGGGGATTCATGCACTGACCATTTCCGCTAACACACAGACGGGAGAGGATGAAAAGTTGGAAGGACCGGCATTGTACGGGACACTTGCACTCTCCCTGCTTTTAGGTATTGGGTTGTTCTTCCTTGCGCCGGCAGCCGTGGGTGGCGTTTTTGAGCGATACCTTGGCTGGAGCACATGGTGGAGCAATGTTGCTGAAGGAGTTCTGCGTCTTGGACTGCTGGTGGGCTACATCTGGCTTCTAGGATTTATGCCGGACATAAGGCGTGTATTTTCCTATCATGGCGCAGAGCACAAGACCATCAATGCGTTTGAAGCCGGCGCGGAATTAAAACCCGAAATAGTTGCAAAATACCCCATTGAACATGCCCGTTGCGGAACTGCGTTCCTTCTGACTTTGGTGATCCTCTCGATTCTGGTATTCTCGCTGCTTGGACCCATGCCGATGTTCTGGCGTCTGGCAAGCCGGATATTATTGATCCCGTTCCTTGCTGGAATTGCGGTCGAATACATCCGCTGGACGGCAAATCATCTTGACTGGGCAGTGGTTCGGTGGATGATCAAGCCCAATCTTGCCTTGCAATCGTTGACCACCCGTGAGCCTGATACGGCAATTCTGGAAGTGGCCATAGCCTCCTTCAATGCCATGAGGCAGCGGGAGAATGAACTCGTTACCTGATTTTGTCCACCGCTCGATGCCCTGTGAAACCTTATTTTCATAAATCTAAATAGCCATGTCCAATAGACCGAAGAGATCTGTCACCGTCATTTTGATTCTGATGATGCTGTGTTTGTGCAGCCCTCTGCTGTATTACGTCGGGCGTCCATTGCCGATCGAGTTGAGGCGGGAATTATACGATGGGGTGGTTTATTACCGCCGTGTCCATTATTCACCATATCCGATGATCGCGCATATCGTGACCGTCGATACCAAATCAAAAAATATATCATTTCTGGTTACTCCGGGGAACAAGGATAATCCGCTCCCGTTAAAGGCACGGACGACCTCGAAGTTTCTTCGTGAATTCAACGTGCAAATCGCGGTGAATGGGGACGGATTTACCCCCTGGTATTCCTACGGACCTGTCGCCTATTATCCTCATTCAGGTGATCGCGTGGAGCCTAACGGTTACGCGGCATCCGAGGGAAACATATACTCGAGCTATAGAAAAAATCCCACACTTTATATCTCCGAAAACAACAATGTTAGCTTTCGTGGGTCCGGAGATGTCTATAATGCGATTTCCGGTGATCGGTGGCTCGTCCGAAATGGAAAGCCAGTGACGGGGTTGGATGATGTCACAACCGCGCCCAGGACGGCAATTGGTGTGGACGACAGTGGTGAGAAGTTGATCATCATCGTCGTGGATGGTCGGCAGCCGTTCTACTCCTCCGGCGCCACGTTGAATGAACTTGCGAATTACCTCGTTTTTTATGGGGCTGAAAATGCCATTAATATGGATGGAGGCGGATCTTCCACGCATGGTGTTTGAAGGGTGGCTAGGGACTTCAAAGGTGGTCAATTCTCCAATTCACGGGACCATACCGGGGTGGGAGCGTCCGGTGGGTAATCATCTTGGCATTTTTGCCAAATAAAAAAAGGACATTCTCATCTGTAGTGCACCTCCTCAGTTGGTGGTGTCCAACTTTCGGGGTGCAGTTCACATCGAATGTCCATTTTTTATTTTAAAGTGGCTCGAATTGAGCGGTGAAATGCCTCAATAGTTCTGGAGCGTAGGTAAACCGGTAACCTCGTAATTTATCGGCACGTTTGGCAATTTTTCCAGCAGTCTCAGCCACGAAATCGAAATGGCTTTGTGTGTATACACGGCGCGGGATGGCGAGGCGGACCAATTCCAGGCGGGGATAAATCCATTCTCCGCTTTCCGGGTCTTTGTGGGCAAACATGACCGATCCTATTTCGCATCCACGGATTCCGCCTTCAAGGTAAAGTTCCACGACAAAGGATGTCCCGGGAAATTCGTGATGAGGGATATGGGGAAGTAATTTGGCGGCATCAATATAGATGGCATGTCCGCCGGGGGGCTCGATGATAGGGACACCTTTCTCCTTGAGGCACATGCCCAGGTAATTGGTCTGGTTCAACCGGTAGGCGAGGTAGTCTTCCTGTAAGCCTTCATTCAAACCAACGGCCATCGCATCCAGGTCGCGGCCTGCCAGCCCGCCATACGTATAGAACCCTTCGCGAAGAATCAGCTCGTTTTTTACTTTTTTGATCAAATCATCATCATTGGTTGCGAGGAAACCGCCAATATTCACGATGGCATCTTTCTTGGCACTCATCGTCGTGCCATCGGCCAGAGCAAACATCTCGCGGGCGATTTCCTTGGGTGACTTGTTTTCATATCCCTTCTCGCGAAGTTTAATGAAATAGGCATTTTCTGCAAACCGGGCAGCGTCAATGTAAAAGGGGATGCCAAAGGAATGATAGGTTTCTGACACCTCCCGGATGTTCGCCATCGAAATAGGCTGACCACCACCGGCGTTGTTGGTCACAGTGATCATCCCAAACGGAATGTTTTCAACCCCGACTTGTTCAATAAAACCCTTTAATTTGTTGATATCCATATTCCCCTTAAAGGGGTGTTGATTCGTGGGATCGAATGCCTCGTCGATAATCAAATTCGTCGGTCTTCCGCCTCTCGCCCGGATGTTGGCATCCGTCGTATCGAAATGCATATTCGAAGGGATGCAATTTCCGGGTTTCACAAGGACAGCGCTCAGGATGTTTTCCGCTGCTCGTCCCTGGTGGGTGGGTACAAAATGCTTGAATCCGAAAATATCCTGCATGACTTCCGACAATCGATAAAACGACCTGGCTCCGGCATAGCTTTCATCGCCATCCATCAAGGCGCTCCATTGGGCGCTGCTCATCGCACCGGTTCCCGAATCGGTCAGGAGATCAATAAAAATATCTTCTGCTTTGAGGGTAAATGGATTGTATCCAGCTTTTTTCAACGCGTTTACTCGCTCTTCGGCGCTGATCAGCCGGATCAACTCGACCATCTTTATTCGGAACGGTTCGGGTGGGTGGGAAACCATGTCTCCTCCTTTGATGTTTATTAGTGCGATGATGTAAGTTTAGCATTAACTTGTCTGCAAGCATATTTCCAAAAGTGATGAAAAACGAACGCCATACGTCATGTTGGAATATCAAAGAATATTTGATTTGGAATCCTTTGCGAGCTGGTGAAAGTGAGGGAAAAAGGATAAAAATTGTGACAAATATCATGCCTAATACTTACAAGGGCAGGTTTTTCTTATTTTTCTCTTATGATAAAATGACAAAAGCCTTATGTGCGCCAATTCGCACAAACCAACTCTAAATTGGAGTTTCTATGCAAAGCTGGCTCTATATTCTCTTGTTTATGATCGTCGCAGTAATTGTCCCTTTTGCTGCAATTCTGATTCCCAGAATTATCGCCCCTCGAAAGCCAAATCCGATCAAGCAAAGCACGTATGAATGCGGCATGGAAACTGTGGGTGACAGCTGGGTCCAGTTCAAAGCCCAATACTATGTTTTTGCCTTGATTTTTCTTGTTTTCGATGTGGAAACCGTCTTCCTGTTCCCATGGGCGATTTCCCTGAATGCCCTGCCAATGTTCGCAGTAATGGAGGGTGTGATCTTTATCCTCATCTTAGTCGCCGGTCTGGTCTATACCTGGCGTAAGGGCATGCTCGAGTGGAGCTAACCTAACTTTCATCGAGGCTGAGAGGAGATATCCTTCCAGCCTTTTCCTCGCTATAAAGGAGTGATGCATGCAGGATCCTGTAGGCAATCTTTATAACTGGCTGATGGGCTTGTTGGTCAGCTGGGGTGTCAATCAGGCGGTTTCGAATGTCCTATTAACATTCGTGGGGATCGTTGTTTTGATCATTCTCGCGATGGTTCTGGATGTTTTCCTGGTTTGGATTGAGCGCAAAGTTGTCGCGCGTTTCCAGGACCGCTTGGGTCCCAACCGGATTGGCCCCTGGGGTATCTTCCAGCCTTTCACTGACATTATTAAATTACTTATCAAGGAAGACACAACTCCAAACGGAGCGGATGTTTTTGTGTACAATCTTGCTCCGATCCTTTCACTGGCATCCGTCCTTCTTTTATGGGCCGTGCTTCCGTTTGCCGAAGTGGTTTTCGGGGTCGACCTCAATGTAGCTCTGCTTTACATCGTCGCGGCAGGGGCCATCGGAACTCTCTCCATTATCATGGCGGGGTGGTCATCCAATAATAAATTTGCGCTGGTCGGTGCATATCGTATGGTCGCCAACATGATCTCCTATGAGATTCCCATGGTGGTGATCCTTCTCATACCGGCGATCCTGACCAGTTCGATGAGTATGTTGACAATTTCCCAGGCTCAAAACAAGTATTGGTTTGTACTGGTGGTCCCATTGGCGGCTTTGGTTTTCCTGATCAGCGCCATTGCCGAATTGGGACGTTCACCCTTCGACTTGAATGAGGGCGAATCGGAAATCGTTTCAGGCTTTCATATTGAGTACTCCGGCATGAAGTTTGGCTTATTCTATGCAGGCGAGTTGCTGCACGCTTTCACATTTGGTGCGTTTATCTCGATACTCTTTTTTGGCGGATACAACGGTCCCGGGGTGGCGCAAATGCCCATCCTCGGAGTGTTTTACTTCATAATTAAAGCTATGATCGGTTATTGGATCATCATGTGGGTGAAATACACTGTTCCGCGTATCCGCATTGACCACATGCTTTATTTCAACTGGAAATTCCTGGTGCCTTTTTCAATTGCCATACTTGTCATGACAGCGGTCATGCATAAATTACTCTCAGGATATGACACACCAGTCTATGTCGCTGGCATGCTGGTAGCCAACCTGATCCTTGGTTGGATCACCGTTGAAATCCTGCGCGCCCAGGCAAGGAAAAAACGACAAACTGACAATTCCAGTGCTCCGTCTGTTGTTGAGCTTGCGCATTAACGGGATGAGGAGATCATAAGTATGTCTGCACTACAAATCATCTTTCTGATAGCGGCTGCTGTGATTCTGGTGTCGGCAGTGATGGTCACCCTCACCCGGAACCTGGTCCACGCCGCTCTGTGGCTTGTCGCTGCGCTCTTTGGCGTTGCAGTGATTTTTGCGGTTCTGGAGGCAGGCTTTCTGGCGGTTGTCCAGGTGGTGGTTTACATCGGTGCCATCGCCATTATGTTTATTTTTGCTGTCATGCTCACCCGCCGCGAAATGTTGGACAAAGGCCCACAGATGAACAAGAGGGCTTGGCTGGCTGGTATCCTGGGGGTGTTGCTCTTTGCCTCGATGGTGTATATGCTCAGCACCTGGGTGGAATTCAACAAGCTTCCGACTCTGGTGGGAGATACGGATACTCTTGTTCTTCTTGGCAACTCGCTCCTTCTTCCATCCGCCTACCTGCTGCCTTTCGAAGTCGCGTCTGTACTTCTTCTGGCAGCTCTGGTTGGCGCAATCTATGTCGCATCCAACAGGAAATAGGAGGAATATATGATCCCGCTTTCCTGGTTCCTTATTTTATCGGCTGCACTTTTTTGCATAGGATTGTTCGGTGTCCTTTCTCGGAAAAACGCGGTGGCCATCCTGCTAAGCGTTGAACTGATGTTGAATGCCGTCAATATCAACCTGGTGGCTTTTTGGCGTTACGGAAATATTGTGAACATGGCCGGGCAGGTTTTTTCAATCATCGTTTTTGCAGTCGCCGCGGCTGAAGTGGCTGTGGGATTGGCGCTGGTGATCTCCGTTTATCGCCGGTTCAACACGGTGGTGGCGGATGAGATCGACTTGATGAAGTGGTAGGAGCAGATTTATGACGACTGAACAAATTCTTTGGCTGTTACCTCTCCCGCCGCTGCTGGCATTTGTTGTGATTATTCTTTTCACAAACAAGTGGAGAGCCCTCAGCTTTTCAATTGCGGTAGGCGCAGCTGCCATTTCCTGGTTTGGAAGCATGGTTGTATTCTTCAACGCCATTAACATTAAACATTTTGGCGAGCACGTCTTCGAATCAGCCATCAATTGGCTTCCAACCGGGGATACCTATCTGCGAGTTGGGGTGATGGCGGATCCATTAACCGTGGTCTCCCTTTTCTTCGTGGGTTGGACCGTGTTGATGATCTTCATTTATTCCATTGGATATCATAACTTTGGCAAACCCAAAGGCGATCACGATCGGCAAGGCCTTCCTCCTCACGGCGCGAACGTCAAGGATGAACACGGTCATGAACACACGGACATGTCCATCGAGCCGATGTTCTCACGTTTTTTTGCTTTTATCGGTTTGTTCGCTTGTGGCATGTACACTCTCGTCGTGTCTGACAATTTGCTTACCTTGTTTGTTGGGTGGGAGATCATGGGGTTGTGCTCCTACCTGCTCATCGGTTTCTGGTATGCCAAGCCATCTGCACGGGCTGCCGCCATCAAAGCATTCATGACCACCCGGGTTGGCGACGTATTCATGCTGCTAGGGATCGTGTACTTGTATACGGTCACTGGAACCCTTAATTACCGTGAAATATTCTACAATCCTGAAGTCCTTCATACTCTCGGGAATACATTCACGCCACTTGGAATCTCAGTCGCAAGCGCAATCGCGATCCTGATTTTTATAGGCATCATCGGGAAATCCGCTCAATGGCCGCTGCATGTCTGGCTGCCGGATGCCATGGAAGGACCCACACCGGTCTCTGCCATGATCCATGCAGCGACGATGGTGTCAGCAGGTGTGTATCTCGCCATCCGCATTTACCCATTGGTGTCTGCGGGGGGAGGTATTCACCATTTGACACCTGCCATGATGGCGATGGGGATCATCGGCGCATTCACGGCAATCTTCTCAGCGACCATCGCAGTGACACAAAATGACATCAAGAAAGTCCTGGCGTATTCGACGATTTCCCAGTTGGGTTTCATGATCGCAGCACTCGGGATTGGCGCATACGTCGCAGCGGTGTTTCACCTTGTTACCCATTCTTTCTTCAAGGCCTTACTCTTCCTCAGCTCTGGTTCGGTGATCCATGGCGTTGAGCATGGTGCGCTTCATACGGGAGACCATGTTGATCCCCAGGATATGTTCAATATGGGTGGTCTTCGCAAGAAAATGCCCATCACATTCTGGACTTTCCTGATAGGCGGGTTGGCTCTCTCTGGCTTCCCATTTGTCACGGCGGGTTTCTGGTCGAAGGATGAAATTCTTGCAGATGCTTTTGCTCATGGGCAATGGGCTGTCTTCCTGACCCTGGTTATTGCAGCGACGCTGACAGCCTTCTACACCATGCGTCAGATCACGCTCACCTTCCTGGGTCAGCCAAGGACGAAGGCCGCCGAGCATGCAAAAGAGACCCCCTTCACAATGACTCTGCCCCTGGTGGTGCTTGCCATCTTTGCGGTCGCCGCAGGATGGGGAGGGATCCCGGAAGGGTTGACCGCTGGCGCGATCCCCAACTGGATCCATGGATTTATCGGTGGGACACTCCTGGAACATCCAGAAACGCTGGAATTCAACTTCACCCCGATGTTGGTTTCCATCCTTATTTCGCTCGGTGGACTTGCACTAGGGTGGTTGGTGTACAAGAAGGTGAAAGCTGGCGACCCGGATCCTCTGGTCAAGCCTTTAGGACCCATCCATATTCTCCTTAAGAATAAATATTATTTTGATGAATTCTATGCATTCTTCGTTGTGAAACCGACCGTCTGGGTAGCGGAAGTGTTTACTTCCTTGTGGATGGACCGGATGGTGATCGACGGTATTCTGCACGCTGTGGGCAGGTTCATCGGTCGTGTCGGGCACGCTTTCCGAAATTACTTCGATGCCCCGGTGGTCAATGGATTTGGCGACTTTGTCGGCGAAGGTACCAAATGGATCGGCAAGGAATCCGCGCCTCTGCTTCAACGGGGACGCATCCAGGGGTATATGATCGCATCGATGACCGTCATCATTATTCTGGCAGTTGCCTTTTTCTTCTTTCTGCCATAGGGTATCAGGAGCAGATCATGGATTTTTTCTTTGAACATTTACTGACCATCATTCTGTTCTTCCCGGCCCTTGCCGCGCTTGTCATTTGGATTATTCCCTCCGACCAGGTGCGGACCATCCGCTGGACAGCTTTGATTGCGACTCTCGTGCCATTGGTCGTTTCGGTTTATGTGTGGTTGATTTTTGATCCCAACCGGGCTGGCTTCCAGTTCGTTGAACGCTATGAGTGGTACGAAGCAATTAATTCGTCCTTCAAGGTTGGCGTGGATGGACTTTCGCTCACGATGGTTTTGCTGACTACCATCCTGGCGCCATTGGCCATCCTGGCATCGTTCAATATTTCCGAACGCGTCAAGGCTTACATGATGTTGTTTCTCTTTCTTGAGATGGGCATGCTGGGTGTCTTCCTGTCACTTGACCTGTTGATCTTTTTCGTCTTTTGGGAAATTGGACTCGTTCCGATGTACTTCCTCATCAACCAGTGGGGCAGCGCGAACCGGAATTATGCATCGCTCAAGTTCATCATCTACACCATGGCTGGCTCGCTGGGTCTTCTGTTGGCAATCCAGCTTCTGGGTGTCGTCTTCCAAACCTATGACATTTCAACACTGGCAGAGAGATGGTCCACGCTGGAAGGTTCACTCATGGGCATCCCGGTCTCGACCGTCAAGTCCGTGGCGTTCTGGGCATTCGTGATAGCCTTCGCCATCAAAGTGCCTGTTTGGCCATTCCATACCTGGCTGCCCGATGCGCACACTGAAGCCCCCACGGCTGGATCGATGCTCCTGGCAGGAGTCCTGCTGAAGCTTGGCGCGTACGGCTTCCTGAGATTGGTCCTGCCTTTTTACCCGGCAGAATCCCAGCAGTATGCAGGATGGCTGGCCTTTCTGGCGACGATGGCAATCGTGTTTGGTGCTTTCGGATCATTTGGACAGTTGGATTTCAAGCGGTTAGTTGCCTACTCCTCCATTAACCACATGGGATTTGTCCTTCTGGGAATTGCCGCCGCTGCCAGAATTGGCGTCAATAATCCGGATCCTGTTTTGAATCTGAGCTCGAATATTGCGCTAAATGGCGCGGTGTTGCAGATGTTCGCTCACGGCTTGTCTGCGGCAGGGATGTTCTTCCTGGTCGGCGTGATCTATGAGCGCACCCATACCCGTAATTTAAATGAATATGGTGGTCTGTTCCCGCTTGTGCCTGTTTACGGAGGCATCCTCATCTTCACCTCCATGGCTTCACTCGGACTGCCGGGGATGGCCGGCTTCGTAGCAGAGTTCCAGGTGGTTCGAGGTACCTGGCCGGTGCTGACCGTCTGGACTGCGATCAGCATGCTGGGTCTGCTGATGACCGGCGCATACATCCTCAAGGGAATCAAGAAGGTCTTGCATGGACCGCTCAACGAAAACTGGGTCGGCCACCTGACCGAAATCAATGTTCGTGAAATTCTCGTCATGGCACCGCTCATGATCCTCATTATCGCTATTGGTGTTTGGCCGATGTGGATCATGGATGTGGTTAATAAAGCTATGGCAATGTTGTTCTAGGGAGAGGTGCACAATGCAATTTCCGGTTCTGAGCATCATTGTCTTCACCCCAGCCGTCGCCGGGATGTTGATATTGCTATATCCGGCCAATCGCAAGACAGAAGTTCGAGCAACAGCCCTGGCTGCGGCGGTGATAGCTTTATCCCTCTCGATTTGGGTTTACTTCACTTACAACCAGTCTGTGGCAGGATATCAATTTATTGAAAATTACCGATGGTTACCCCAGATGGGCATCAGCCTTCAGATGGGCGTGGATGGAATGAGCGCTCCGCTGGTTCTCCTAACCGGCTTGGTGATGTTCACAGGTGTGTTGATTTCATGGGGTCTCGACGACAGGCCCCGCGAGTTCTTTGCGTTTCTGTTTATCCTTGCGAGCGGCGTGTTCGGTGTATTTGTTGCGCTCGATCTTTTCATGCTGTTCTTCTTCTATGAAATCGCGGTCTTCCCGATGTACCTACTCATCGCCATTTGGGGATGGGTCAAGACGCGGGAATATGCAGCCATGAAATTAACCCTCTACCTTTTCATCGGTTCAGTAGTGTCACTAGTTGGTGCGCTGGTCATGTATTGGGTGGTTGGCAAAGAAACTGGCGTATATACTTTTGATATGTTATTGATTTCCAAAGCGCAGCAATCGGGTGTGTTCGATTTTATCGTGTGGCGGGTTCCTGAATCCCTGCAGTGGCTTTTCAACCGGCCAGCATTAACCTTCGAACTGGCGGTATTCCCCTTCGTCTTCTTTGGATTTGCCGTCCTGGGAGGCATCTTCCCCTTCCACAACTGGTCTCCGGATGGTCACGTCGCCGCGCCGACGGCTGTCTCCATGTTCCATGCAGGTGTTCTGATGAAATTAGGTGCTTTCGCAGCGTTGCGTGTCGGCATCATGCTGCTGCCTGAAGGCGCCCAATATCATATGAGCTGGATCATCATTCTCGCTCTTGTGAATGTGGTTTACGGTGCATTTATCGCCTTTGTGCAAACGGATTTCAAATATGTGATCGGATTTTCCTCCGTCTCTCACATGGGTCTGGTGATGCTCGGTTTTGCCACGCTGACCGCGACGGGTATGACCGGTGCCGGCGTGCAGATGTTTTCCCACGGCGTGATGACGGCTCTCTTCTTTGCTGCCGTCGGCATGGTCTACGACCGGGCGCATACACGTGAGATTCCCAAGCTGGGAGGGATGGTCAAACCGCTCCCCTGGGTGGCGATCGGTTTTATTATCGGCGGCCTGGTCTCGATGGGCATGCCTGGCTTCTCGGGATTTGTGGCGGAATTCCCGATCTTCATGGGCACCTGGGAGACGTTACCATGGGTGGCCATCGTGGCTTCCCTGTCCATTGTCATCACTGCGGCCTACATCTTGATCGCCATCCGCAAAGTGTTTTTCGGAGAAATGCCGGAAGAATTCGTCGGTCATATCGGTCCAATTTCTGCCCTGGATAAAGTGGCGATAGCTACTTTGTGCGCTGCGATGGTGCTGTTGGGAATTTTCCCCTGGCTGATGGTTCCCATGGTTCAGACCGGTGTGCAAAGTATCATGAGCCTCCTGGGAGGTGCATAAGTGTCCCTGCTTAGTTCTGCTAATTTTCTTGCTGTGATGCCCGAGTCATTGATACTGATTTTGGGCATTCTGGTTTTGATTCTCGACCCATTCTGGAAGGAAAGATCCCGCAGGACCAACCTTGGCTGGTTGACCGCGGGTGGCTTGTTCGCCATCCTCGTGCTCGTATTGCTCCTGGATCAGCCTGGTGATCCGGTGTCCGCTTGGGGCGGCATGGTGAAGTTCGATTGGCTGGCTTTTTCCTTGAAAATATTCATCATTTTTGCCGGCGCGCTGACCGCGATATTCATGATGGACATCGACCATCTCGGTCATCGTGCGGAAGCCTATCTTCTTCTCCTGGCTTCCTTGATCGGGATGTGCCTTATGGCCTCTTCCGGCGATTTGATCATGCTGTATCTGGCCATCGAGACCACATCCATCCCGCTTTATGTATTGGCAGGTTTCCTGCTTGCAGATAAATTCTCTGTTGAATCAGGCTTCAAGTATTTGTTGTTCGGGGCAATGACTTCTGCCATCTTGCTTTATGGATTCAGTCTTTTGTTTGGTTTCACGGGGACGACGAATTTCTATTCTCTGCTGGGCAGTGTTAGGACAATGACACCGCTCGTATTCGGGCTATTGATATTCATCCTGATTGGTCTTGCCTTCAAGATTTCTGCCGTGCCTTTCCATTTTTGGGCTCCGGATGTTTACCAGGGTTCTCCCACCCCGGTAGCAGGTTTTCTTTCCACAGCCTCCAAGGCAGCGGGATTTGTTGTGCTTTTACGCCTGTTCGTGATTGCTTTCCCTGAAATATCATTTGATTGGACATGGGTTTTAGCTATCGTTTCAGTGCTGACCATGACCCTGGGGAACTTCCTGGCCCTCGCACAGAAAAACATTAAAAGGATGCTAGCCTATTCATCCATCGCTCATGCCGGCTATATCCTTATTGGCGTCGTGGCGTTCAGCGAGTCCGGTGGCACCAGCACCATGTATTATATCTTCGCGTACATATTGACCAATCTGGCTGCCTTCGGTGCCGTCACTGCTTATGGCCGTGTATCTGGTTCGGACGAGATTAAATCCTATTCAGGGTTGAGCCGCCGCTCCCCAGCGTTGGCATTGGTAATGCTGGTGGCGTTTTTATCACTGGCTGGCATGCCGCCGTTCGGTGGTTTTGTGGCGAAAGTATTTGTGTTCACATCTGCCATCCAATCCCAGTGGATATGGCTGGCAGTGGTGGGAGTTCTCAACTCGATCGTGGGGTTGTTCTACTATTTGACAGTCTTAAAATATGTATACCTTTACCGGGCTGAGAATGAAGAAGATGAACGTCAGCCACTCGCGATATCACGCCCATACAAATTGGCGTTGATCATGCTGTCGGCAGGCATTGTTGTCCTGGGTGTTATTTTGTCGCCCTGGTATGACCTCGCTACCCGGGCAGCCCTGAGCATCTTCTAAATTGACGCTGAAAATTTCTCTATGATATAATGCATTGCCATGGGTAATACAGACGATCAGGGCAAAGACCGCCTGCAGCATGCGTATAACCTGACGCTGGCAAGTGTCACTGGCCTGGTGGGATGCCTGACACTGGTGATCGTGATTGCAGCGCTGATTTTTGGTTTGTGGCTGGATGGATATTTAGACACAAAACCACTATTTACCCTGATATTGATCATTGGAAGTGTGCCGGTAACCCTGGTGGTGATGTTTATGGTTGTAAACGCGGCCACGAAGCGGATGAAGACTGAGCCGCCAAAGAAGAAAGTCGAAAATAACGTGGAGGTACAGAATTGTGACTGAGAAAAAAACAGGCCCCTGGTGGCGTAAGAACCGCTATCTTGTTCTCATCCTGATTATTCTGAGTATCTATTTCACTGGAGTTTTTCCTCCGGTAAGGCCTCACATTCAATTGCCTGCGGAGCCCGTTCCTGCGACCATCGCTTTAGTGGTAGGAGTGATCAGCGTTGTCGTAGCTGTTGCCTTAGCCTTGCTTGTTCGCCGGGCGGAAATGCTTCTGCTTGCTTTGTGGATCGGCGTACTTTCAGCAATCCCATTTTTCTTTCATTTTGAATGGACCAACACCATGGTGGCTGTGATCATCGCAGACATCATATTGATGTTCATCGCCTATGGAATATATAAGGCATCTGCCAGTGGAAAACTGGTTCCGAGCGGATTCTCAGGAGCGGTGGAAGCCCTTTTGGAAGTGTTATTTAATATGACAGAAAGCACTGCGGGAAAGTGGGCGAAGACCATTTTCCCTTGGTTTGCCACCATCACACTCCTAGTCCTTGTCGTGAACTGGATGGAACTTATACCCGGCGTGGACAGCATCGGTTATTTCGAACATATCGTGGTCGAAGGCGAGGAACACGGGACTTATACTGTGGACTTGGGTGTGGTAAAGACAATTGTTTCAGATGCAATGAAAGGCATGGATGTCCGTGAAGAGGCGGTGCTTTTCATCCCATTCGTCCGCGTCGCCTCGACTGACTTGAATTTCACCCTGGCATTGGCGGTGACCGCAGTCATCATGGTTCAGGTAATGGGTGTGCGGTCGCAAGGTGGTGCTTATTTCAAGAAATTCTTCAACACAAGCACATTCTTTAGCAAACCCATTTTTGGGATAATTGATTTCTTTGTCGGTATCCTTGAACTGGTTTCCGAGTTCTCCAAAGTCCTGTCATTTACCTTCCGTCTTTTTGGAAATATTTTTGCGGGTTCAGTCTTGCTTTTTGTCATGGGCTCCCTGCTCGGAAGGCTGGCTTTTCTTCAAACAGGTTTCCTCATGCTTGAGTTTTTCGTCGGCATGATCCAGGCGCTCGTTTTTGGCCTTCTGACGATGACCTTCATGGCTCAAGCCACCCAGGGACACGGTGGAGAGCATCACGAGGAAGCGCATTAACTCATAAGTCTTCGGGCGAAATTTGCCCGTGAAAAAACCAATCACTGTGGCGGTTTCCCCGCCCGAAACTCATTACGGAGGTAGTTTCATGGATTTCGCAGCTGCTCAAATACTTGGTAAGTTGATTGGCGCTGGTCTGGCAATGATCGGTGCGATTGGCGCAGGCGCAGGCATCGGTATCGTGACGAGCGGTGCTGTCCAGGCAATGGGACGCAATCCCGATGCGACGGGCACCATCCAGACCAACATGATTCTCGGCATCGCTTTCGCCGAAGCGGTGGCCATTTATTGTCTGGTCGTCGCGCTCCTGATTCTATTTGTTTTCTAGTTCAATTGGAAAACAAAGGAGGACACCTTGGAAAAACTGGGTATTAATCTTGGGTATTTTCTCGTTCAGACTTTAATTTCCTGATCTTGCTGGTCGTTCTGCGAGTTTGGGTTTACAAGCCGCTCGTCGGATTGCTGGAGAAGCGCCGGCAAAACATTGCTCAGGGGCTTGAAGATGCGCGTGTGGCTGCCGAGGCGCGCGCGAACGCCGAAAAGGAAGCCGAAAAAATCATTGCGGATGCCAATCGACAAGCAGGCCAGGTCGTCGCCGAAGCGAAGGATCGCGCGGAAGTGGCAGCGCGTGACGTTCGGGCTTCTGCAGAGGCTGAAGCGGTGAAAGCCCGTGATAAAGCTCTGGCCGAAGTTGAACAGGAACGCAACCGCATCCTCGGCGACTTGCGCGGCCAGATCGCTGGGATTTCCATTGCGGCGGCTCAGAAACTGGTGGGCGAAGCCTTGGATGAGAAGCGGCAGCATACGCTATTAGCCGAGTTCTTTTCCGGGGTCAAGTCGGGTAAAGTGGTTGTCCTGGAAGGATCGACATTCAAGGGCGCTTCTGCTGAGGTCACCAGCGCATTGCCATTGACTGCTGATGAGCAAACCACAGTCAAGAGTGAAATCCTATCAAAATCAGGTGCAGAGGCGGTGACGTTTCGCGTTGACCCCGCCATCCTGGGCGGACTGGTCGTCAGGGTCGGGGATAAGGTCCTGGATGGATCCGTAGCTGGCAAACTTGAAGGTCTGCGGGCAAGTCTGCACTAAATTCTTGTGAAGTTCTGGAGGGTTTTGACCTTTTACTGTCAGGACCCTCTTTGCTTTTAAACACAATCCGATTACCTCGTCTCCAATGTTGACCTTATCAGATCTTTTTGGTGAATTCCCGTCCGTGATCAAGGACAGTATCCCTGCCGGTATTGGCATTGCAGGAATTTCATCGGATTCGCGAAAAGTTGAACCTGGGACAGTATTTGTTGCCGTCCAAGGCGACAACACCGATGGCCATAATTTAATAAAAAGCGCTATTGAAAGAGGGGCAGCCGTAGTTATTGGGGAAAAAGATTTACCTTACAATCCAACAATCCCATATGTGCAGGTTCCGAATTCCCGGCAGGCATTGGCTCATTTGGCGGCAGCATTTTATGGATTCCCTGCTCGAAAAATGACCATGATCGGTGTGACTGGTACAGACGGTAAGACGACCACATGCAATCTACTCTATCAAATCCTTCTTGCAGCGGGACTGAAGGCAGGGATGATCACCACCGTTAATGCTGTGGTTGGGGATGAAGTCCTCGATACGGGCTTTCATGTGACGACTCCGGATGCATTGGAGATTCAACATTACCTAGCGATGATGGTGGATAAGGGCCTGACACACGTTATCCTCGAGACTACTTCCCATGGTTGGGCGCAATTCCGCGTGGACGCCTGCGAATTTGATATTGGTGTGGTCACCAACATCATGCATGAACATCTGGATTACCATGGAACCTTTGAGAAGTACCGTGAGGCCAAGGCTAGATTGTTCACCGGGCTTCGGGAAACGCATCTCAAAAAGCAAGGGAATATTAATTTGGGTGTCCTCAATAGAGACGACAGCTCCTTCGATTACTTGAAAAGTATCGCTCACTCCAAGTTGGTCAGCTATGGCATGGATTCATCTGCGGATTTTCGCGCAGACAAGGTTGCGTTTTCTCCTGGCGGCATCTCGTTTGATGTCCTGCATCAAGGTGAAATAAAACACATTACCAGTCCTCTTGTTGGCGCATTCAATGTTTCCAATTGTCTGGCAGCTTATGCGGCAGCCGTATGCGGTATAGGTGTGACCCCGGAAACCGCGGTGCAAGGGATCTCCCAATTAATGGGGATCCCCGGCAGGATGGAACGAGTCGTCCTCGGGCAGAATTTCACTGCAATTGTTGATTTTGCACACACACCTAATGCATTGGCCTCTGCGCTGAAAACCGCCAGGCAAATCACGCAGGGAAGGGTGATTGCGGTATTTGGCTCTGCCGGGCTTCGGGACCGGGAAAAAAGACGAATGATGGCCGAAAAGGCAATCGAATTAGCAGATGTAACGATTTTTACCGCCGAAGATCCGCGCACGGAATCGTTGGATTCCATCCTCGAGGAGATGTCGCGAGGGGCAATGGCTGGTGGAGGTGTCGAAGGAAAAACCTTCTGGCGAATCGCGGATAGGCGGGAGGCATTGCGAACTGCCGTGAAAATGGCATCCGCTGGAGATCTTGTCATTGCCTGCGGCAAGGGCCATGAGCAATCCATGTGTTTTGAGGAAACCGAATATCCTTGGGATGACCGGGTTGCAATGCGTTCAGCGTTGGCTGATTTGATGGATTTACCCTCGATAGAAATGCCTAATCTCCCAACGGTGTAAACCATAATTCTAGCTTGACAAACAAGGTGAAGAAGAATGGATGTCCGACCGATTACATTATCTGGAAGAATTGTCCGGCTCGAACCGCTCACATTAGGTCATGTGCCCGGCTTATTTTCAGCCAGCGATCCCGCCATTTGGAAATACATGTTGTATGGAGATATTGATTCTGAGATAGATATGGAGAATTGGGTTCGGGATATGCTGCAGCGTGCCGAATCCGGGAATGATCTGCCATTTGCAGTGATCCACCTTGGAACCGGCAAAGCGATAGGCGCTACCCGTTATCTCGAAATTCGCCCCCAGCATAAAGGGTTGGAGATTGGCGGCACCTGGTATGGACTCAAGTATCAACAGACTGGAGTCAATACCGAGTGCAAATATCTGCTGCTAAAATATGCCTTCGAGAATTTAGGTTGTGTCCGGGTGCAATTTTAAATCGGATTCGCGGAATGAAAAATCCATCGCAGCGATTAAGCGGATTGGAGCAAAACCCGAAGGTATATTACGAAATCACATGATATTACCGGATGGAACTTTGCGCCATTCGGCATTTTTCTCGATACTTGCCAGTGAATGGCCAGATGTCAGAAAGACACTGGAAATGAAATTGGGGATTTAAATTAGGGATTGGTTTCATTGTCGGTGGAGACTTCCTCATCAGGCTGCTCGGGCATGCGCCCGGACAGGGCGAATAAACCAACCGTACTTGAAATCCCAACCCCCAGGCCACCCAGCCAAATAGCTCGCGGAGCGATCGTATCGTTGAGCCAGCCTCCATAAAGTGGTGCAATGGCCCGGGCGATTCCCTGTGTCAGCCAGTAGAAGCTCATATAACGGCCTCGCAAGTCGACGGGAGAACGATCCGCAACGAATTTCGACGCAGTGGGGACGAGGATCAATTCACCAAAAGTCATAATCACCATCGACAACCAAAATCCCCAGAATCCTGCCATTAATGCAACACTCCCAACTCCAAGGGCATAAATCAGCATGCCAGTGGCAATCACTTTAAGCGGGCTGAAGCGTTTGGTGATTCGCGTGACAGGGAGTTGGATGAATACGCACATCAACGCATTGGTCGTGGGGATCCATCCATAAAGCTGCTCTGACAGCCCATAATTCTGGTTGCTATAAACCGCCAACAAACTCCATAACATCGCCGGTGCGATTAACCCCAATGCTATGAGTGAAGTGAACGAAAGATATTTCTTATCCTTCAACACTCTTTTGAATCCCCCAGAAGTTTTCTCAGTAAGTGCTCGCGCTTTGACGGCTGCCTTGTTCAGCGTTTCCTTCGCAAAAAAGAGGAGCAGGAATCCATAGGACAGCATTCCTGCGGCTGCCCCATAGAATGCGAGATTATAGGATTGCCCGGCGACAAAACCTCCGACGGCCGGACCAATGGCTATTCCGGCGTTATTGACCATTCGGATGATGGCGTAGCCGTCGCTTCGTTTTTCAGTTGGGAGCAGGTCTGCCAGCATGGCATCTGCACCCACCGCATAAAGTGGGTTTGAAAACCCTGCCAGCATCATTAGCAATGCGAAAGCTGCATATGTTTCTGCTTGAGGCATAAAAAGATAGATTGTTCCATTCGCAAGCAGGCTGGCGGTCATGACTAACTTTCTCCCGAATCGATCGGCAACCGAACCTGCCAACAAAGTGGAGATCAAACCGGTCCCCGCGTTGATCGTGATTAATGAAGCTGACTTACTTAAACTCAATCCCAGGGTATCACTGATATAGATCATCAGAAATGGCCAAATCATGCTGGCCCCAGCGGACATGATCAGCAATCCGACCGCCATCAGCCAAAATTGACGGGGAAAACGATGATACGTGGTTATGAATTCTCTGTCGCATGGCATCAAAAAGGGGCGCGACTCAGTCGCGCCCCTGAATAGCATTGAGCTAGGATTTACCGTCTTCGATCGCGATTTCCACGATCTCCACGGTCGCCGCCGCGGCCTCCGCCACGACTTCCGCCTGGGCGTCCGCCGGTTTTTGGCTTGTCATGCGAGAGTGCTTCTTCAACGGTCCACCCTTCGAGGACCGCCTGGCGCGACAAACGGATTTTCCCGGCTGGGTCAATCGCAGTGACCATCACGGTCAATTCGTCGCCCATGTTGGCAATGTCTTCCACTTTATTGACCCTCTCGGTATCGAGCTGGGAAATGTGAACGAGTCCGTCGACGCCGGGGAGGATTTCAACAAAAGCGCCAAAATCTGCAACCCGGACGACTTTTCCCGTATAGATGCGGCCAATTTCAGCGGATTCACCAAGTGATTCCACGCGCTGGCGTGCGGCCTCTGCACCGACTCCCTGCACTGAAGCGATGTAAACAGTACCGTCCTCTTCGATGTCGATCTTGGTTCCGGTCTCTTCCTGAAGAGCGCGGATATTCTTCCCGCCGGGACCGATCAAGGCGCCGATCTTGTCCACAGGAATTTTGACCGTGATAATGCGCGGCGCATGCGGTTTTAATTCCGCGCGGGCGGCTGGGATGGCTTCGAGCATCTTATCCAGGATGCTCATACGTGCGACTCGCGCCTGCTCAAGGGCTTTCTTCATGATCTCGGCAGTCAGACCGGAAATCTTGATATCCATCTGAAGAGCGGTGATGCCCGTGGATGTACCGGCAACCTTGAAGTCCATATCGCCCAGATGATCCTCGGTGCCTTGAATGTCGGTCAGGATTTGGTAGCGGCCGGAATCGTCAGTGATAAGACCCATGGCAACCCCCGCCACCGGTGCCTTGATCGGCACGCCAGCATCCATCAGTGCGAGGGTCGAACCGCACACAGATGCCATTGACGAGGATCCGTTTGAAGCGAGGACTTCGGATACCAGGCGCAGCATGTAAGGGAATGTCTCCTCAGCCGGGATGACCGGTTCGAGAGCGCGTTCTGCCAGGGCGCCATGACCCACTTCGCGGCGGCTCTGTCCGCGGATGGGCTTGACCTCGCCCGTGCTGAAGGGCGGGAAATTGTAGTGATGAAGATATCGCTTGGTGTCTATCGGCGAAAGGGAGTCAATCTCCTGGGCTTCGCCAAGGGTTCCCAGCGTGGCCATCGTAAGTACCTGGGTTTCGCCTCGGGTGAATAGACCAGAGCCGTGAGCGCGGGGTGAAATGTCTACTTCGCACCAAATGGGGCGGATTTCTTCGGGAGTCCGGCCGTCCGGGCGTTTGCCTTGACTGAGGATTCGCTCGCGGACGACTGCCTGTTCTGCTTTTCCGAATGCTGCGCGGACCGCTGCAGGGAGGGGTGTGTCTGATGGTTCGCTGCCCTCCGGAATGGCTGTCATTTCGCTGACAATCTCATCCGAAAGGGTATCCATTCCCGTGTAGAACTCCGCTTTCATGAGCGGTTTATCGAGAAGTTCGTTCAGCGATTGTTCGGCACGCCCGAATACCTTTTTATCAAGCTCTTCATTGACTTCGAAGTATTTCGCTTCTCGTTTGGGTTTTCCAATTTCCTTCTGCATCTGGAATTGAACGTCGATCAAAGGTTGAATCGATTTGTGTCCGAACTCCAGTGCGGCAACCATGATCTCTTCAGGGATTTCATTTGCGCCGCATTCGACCATCAGGATCGCATCGCGCGTTCCGGCGAGCCGCAAGTCCAGATCGGATTTGTCCATTTCCGGAAAGGTCGGGTTGGCAATTAAAGTGCCGTCGATGCGGCCTACGCGGACAGCCCCGACAGGTCCATTCCACGGGATATCCGAGATCATCACGGCAGCAGAGGCAGCATTGATCGCCAGGATATCCAGGGGATTGTCGGCATCGGATGAAAGGGAGAACATCATCACCTGGACTTCATTGCGCATTCCCTTGGGGAAAAGCGGACGAAGGGGACGATCGGTCAGCCGGGCGGTGAGGATGGCATCTGTCGACGGGCGGCCTTCGCGCCGGAAGAACGAGCCTGGGATCTTTCCGCCGGCATACAAGCGTTCTTCATACTCCACGGAAAGTGGAAAAAAGTCGATGCCTTCGCGGACACCACCCATGGTGGCGGCCGCAAAGATGATGGCATCATTGATGCCCACCGTGACGGCGCCACCGGCTTGAGCGGCAAGTTTGCCGGTCTCAAACGTAACAGTGCGCGACCCAACGGTGGTTGTGTAGCGTTTTACTTCTGGTTTCATTTTTACTCCTGTTGTTTCCCACCTGGTCAGGGACTGAAAGATGACGGCAAACAGGTTGCCAGCATGTTTCAATTCCTGACTGTGGGTGATGAGGGGCAAGACCTTCCTTGCCCGATTGAATTAGGGTGGGGCTTCTTATAGCCCCACAAAAAGAGCGGATGGCATCTGGTTCACCATCCACTCAATCTGCAGAAAAAAAATTACTTGGTCCTGCGCAAACCGAGTTTCTCGGTGATTGCCAGGTAGCGCGGGTAATCCGTGCGTCGCAGGTAGGTCAATGTGCGTCGGCGTTGACCCACCATTTTCAGCAAACCGCGCCTGCAGGATTCGTCGTGTTTATTATTGCGCAGATGTTCGGTCAGCTGGGCGATGCGTTTGGTCAGGATGGCTATTTGCACATCTGCTGAACCGGTATCACCCTCGTGCAGGGCGAAGTCGGTGATCGTCTTCGCCTTTTCTTCCTTTTTGAGTGGCATGACGTATGCTTCTCCTTTCGTGCGAGATAGTGCAGGTCTCCATGCCGAGAGCCGAAACCATCGACAGGACCAGTCACGGGTGGCTATTATAACAGAAAATTAGGGTGAATCATGTATAATAATTACTCTTAGCCGGAGTAAATATTGCCACCTGTTATCGAGATCCATTCCCTTTCGAAGTATTTTCAGGTGCCTGACGTGAAAAAGGCTTGAGAACAGCCGCAAAAAGCCTTGTAAAAAGAAAATACTGCTCCGCAGGATGTACTCTAATAGTCTTGGGTTTAAGCTGGCTAAACGACAATTTGATAATGTTGTCAGATGATCTTTGTTATAGGCAACCACATCAGCTTTCCTGCGACTTACTTGCACTCGGCATTAGTCATTAAACAGAAGGAAGACATTAAATGCTTTCAAATCTTTCCCGCCGAATGATGGGAGCGCTCCTTGGGAGCGTACTTGGTTTCACCTATTCTTTTGTCACGCAAACTGTGAATTATTTTGTGGTTCCAGATTTGCCGTTGTATTCTGATGGTAATTTGTTCTTCAGAATTCTCTTTGGAACGCTGACAGGCGCTTTTCTGGGTTTCCTGGTTAATGCCTTTGAAAATGGATTGGTCGGAACGATTGTGGGCTCTTTGTTGGGTACGCTAGCGGTGGTATTTGGGGGATTGTCACGAGCGAGTTCATCATCCGAGACTATCGCTTTGGTTGCATTGACGTTGGTCTATACTTTTATCCCGATTACCGTACTTTTCCTCCCATTGACTGCTCTTCTTCGATGGACTGCTGGCTATTACCATCATGAAGGAGTCGTCACCATTGGAGGGATGTTTTCTCGATGGCGAAATATGCGTGTAATTCTGGGGTTGATAGCATTGGCGATCCTGTTTGGAAGCTTTGTGATTATTCCGAAAGAAGGACGGATGTTGCTTGCAAAAATGGACGAATATGTCCGCAGTGCACAGGCTACGGGGGCTGAAAATGTACCTACATTATTCCAACCAATTGCAAAGGTTGTGCAACGAGCATCGTCGTCCTATTCCCTGGAGTGGACTGATGATCTGACGAAATACCCCTTTTCACTCGGTTCCGAGGATTCTCCCACGCAAGTATCGGAGCGCCTCAATGTTGTATTTGTGCGGTTCGAAAGTGGTGAAGAAATCGCCTGTGTTTTTAGGCTGACGGGTACTTTATACACTTGCACGGAAGTGAAGTAGGTGGTCGATGAACGATAATTTGCCCCGCCGCAGAACGATTGGGGCATTAACTGGCGCCTGGGTCGGATTGATCTTTACGCTTTTTAATTTCGGCATAAATCAGTTGGTCATCAGGGATCTGCCCATTTATTTCGATACCGATAATTTCCTATGGTCACTGATTGGATACAGCTTGGTCGGTGCAATTTTGGGATTGGTTGTTAATGTTCCACATCAGGCAATGACGGCGGTTGTATTGACGTCACTTGCCGCGGGAATTGCGATTTTTACCGGAGCCATTCTACGGGCAGTGGGTAGCGGCGAAGCCATCGTATTTGTATTATTACTCATGTTCTATTCCTTCATGCCGTTGATGGTGATAATAATGCCATTTATTGGGTTGCTCAGGTGGACGGCGGGACGGTTGCAGCATGTTCAAGGTTCCGCGTGGAAACATTGGCGGAATTGGGGCTTGGTGACGATAATCACGATTATGGCAGGTATTTTGGGCAGCTCAAGCCTGTACACTGGCGAATCCCGTCAAATGCTGGAACGGATGAATAGTCTAATCATCCAATCACGGCAAACTGGCAGTGAAAAAATCCCTGCCGAATTCGAGCCGGTTGTCTCCGCTATCCAAACCGCTTCATCCGAATATGAATTGAAGTGGACCGATAATGTGAAGGAATTCCCTGTGGAAATCTATTTTGAAGATTCTTACGCCAGTTTCAGAATGCAGGTGGTTTTTGCTTATTTCGACAGCGGGGAAATTATAGCGTGTTTATTTCGGGTGATGGATGTCGGTGTCTATTGGTGCGTGGCACCATGAGATGAATCCGTGAAATAAATTCATCAATTTAATTTCTGCGAATAGCTTCTCTGAGTTCATCCTGTAGGTTTTGAGGCAGGGTTGGCAATATTCGACGGATATTTTGAATTGTATGGGGGCGGGTGGAAATGGTCACCAGTTGACGAAGAAAAAAAGTTGTTTCAACCGGAGAGGCTTCATAAAGAGCACAGACGAGAGCCGAGAGTTCTTGTTGCGTGGTTGCCGAAGTCGTTTCAATAATGGGTTGAACTATGCTATAGACGGGGGGAAGATTGTGGAAATTCTTATCCTTGAGAAGCGGAACGAGGGCTACCATGACACTGGGTGTCATTTTTTTTCGCGAAGGATGTGTCCACCTTTCCATAAGTAAAAGAAAATCGTCAGTGTTTTCCGTTCGCAATCGCGCAAGACTCGTGGTCAGCAAGGTATTGGAGATGGCAGGATCCCGGGTTTCGGACACCCACGCAGTTAACCGTTCCATAAAGGGTTCCCCGCCAGGTGACATGCGTCCGAGAAGATAAGCTGCAAGCAAGCGGGTTTCATAATAGCCATCTTCCCACAACCGGTCTGCGATAACCAGCGTGTGTTCTGGGTCCGCTTGAGCTCTGGCACCTAATTCCAATTCAAGTTGGCGAATCACTGGTGGGGAGACGCGGTAGGAAGGCAGAACTGAAATCGGTGATAAGACAGCGCTTTTTCGCAGTGTCCGGTCAGCGTACAAATCGAATAGATTATGCAAGTCGCGAAGAAATCCATCTGGATCGTCAAAATTATCCATCAATTTGGCGGTCTGGATCTTTAAGCGTGGCAGATTTATTGCTGGCATATATTAAAGTAAAGGGACGGATTAGCATCAGTCCCTTTATTAAAAATTAATACGAGCGGGCGAAGTACACCTTGCGTTTGGCTGGTTGTCCACAAACAATGCACTTGCCTTCACCTGATTCTTGATCCACCGGTATACACCTTGTCGAAGCTTTTGTTTCTTCCTTGACCTTCAATTCACAATCCTTGCTCTCGCACCACCAGGAAAGCGCCCAGCCATCTTGGACCACGCTGGATAATTCAGAAAAATCTCTGGGCTCGTGAATATGGCTGTCGCGAAATGAGGTTGCGCGTTCGAGCAGGGATGTTTGAATGGTCGTAAGCATTTCAAGAATAGTCCCTGAAATATTTTCCTGCGATACGAAAGATTTCCCTTCCTTGCCGGGTTTGTCGCGACGGGCAAGTACGACACTCTTCTTTTCGACATCCTTGGGACCGATCTCAACTCTTAACGGTATGCCGCGCATTTCCCAGTCGTTATATTTGAAACCAGGGTTTACTTCTTCGCGAGCGTCTACCTTGAATCGGATGCCGGCATTTTTTAATTCACGAGAGACCCGTTCGACGGTTTCCAGCACGAGGGACTTTTCTGCATCGGACTTGTAAATTGGGATGATCACCACTTGGATCGGAGCCAGACGGGGAGGCAGGATCAAACCCTGGTCGTCGCCGTGCGTCATAATTATGGCACCCACGAATCGGGTGGAAAGTCCCCAGGATGTCGTCCATGCATATTGCAGCTCATTTTTCTGGTCTGAAAATTGTATGTCGAAAGCCTTGGCGAAATTCTGACCCAGGAAATGGGATGTGCCGGATTGCAAGGCACGCGTGTCGCCCATCATCGCTTCAATGGTGGTGGACATGACCGCGCCGGCAAATTTTTCGGACTCCGATTTAATCCCTCTGATCACTGGAACCGCTGCTTCATTAACGGCAAAGTCGGCGTAGACGTCCAGCATGCGCAGGGTTTCCTCGCGCGCTTCTTTTTCTGTCGCGTGAGCGGTGTGGCCTTCCTGCCAATAAAATTCCAATGTCCGCAAAAAAAGCTTGGTTCTCATCTCCCAGCGAACCACATTGCCCCATTGATTAATTAGGACGGGCAGATCGCGCCAGGATTTGATCCACTTGGAATACATATAGCCGATGATGGTCTCGGACGTCGGGCGGACGATAAGTGGCTCTTCCAGCTTTTCTCCGCCTCCAATGGTCACGACGGCCAGTTCGGGGGAGAATCCCTCGACGTGCTCCTTTTCCTTTTCCAGAAACGACATGGGAATTAGGAGTGGGAATGCAGCGTTGACGTGACCAGTCTCCTTAAACCGTCGATCCAAGGCAGCCTGAATATTTTCCCAAAGAGTCCATCCGTATGGGCGGACGACCATGCATCCTCGAACAGGGGCATAATCCGCCAATTCGGATTTAAGCACAAGCTGGTTGTACCATTCGGCAAAATTCTCTTTTCGTGTTGGTAATTTTTCATCGGACATAGGAACCTCGATTAATATTAGAACTAACTCGTTGAAAACTCTTGAGAGTCGACCAGCGACAATGCAGTTTGCACATCCGGTGCAAAGCGCAGTAGATCGCGCTGGTGAGACGGCAGGTAATTATCAAATGATGACATAAACTGGTTCAAGACAGTCTGCCAACCCGTCCCGACCAGCACCAACGGCCTCCAGGGCAGGGATTCCACGATCATTAAATTCCATGTCAAGGCAATCTCCGTGAGTGTGCCCGGACCCCCGGGAAGAGCGATGGCAGCATCGCATCCTCGGATTAATTCGGTTAAACGCTCCTGAAGAGTGGAGAATCGGCGTTCCTCTTTTACCCAACGATTAGGTTTGACCGGACGCCATTTCTCGATTTCTTCACAAGTTACCCCGATGACATGCCCTCCGGCTTCGCTTGCTCCACGGCTGACAGCCTCCATCGTGCCTATATAGCCTCCTGACAGCACAGTATGCCCGGCTTGAGCAATTATCTTGCCGAGTTCGTAGGCTTCATGATAGGCGGAATCACCTTCTTTTGGCTGTGAACCGCCGAAAACAGAAATATTCAACTTGAAATCCTCGAAGTTTTTATCAATCCCATTCACGAGCGGCATTCATATCCAATTTTTTCAGGATTGCTTTTTCCAGGTCGATACCAGTAACGGATGCAAGCTGTAAAAGGTAAAGGGCTACATCCGCCAGTTCATTTTCAAGTTCATTCCTGCCCTTGATATCATCGCCCCATTGAAAATGCTCGAGCACCTCGTTGGATTCGAGCGAGAGGGAAATCGCCAGATTCCGGGGAGTCTGAGGGCGGCTGCTATCCGCCAAATACCAGCCTTTTGTAAGGACAAATGCATCCATTTTCCTGGTTAAGTCCAAAATGTCCATGATTACCATCCAAAATTGATAAAAACAGCGGCTCCTCAGGTCTGGGAGCCGCTGTGAGCGCGCCAATTTGAACCTATCCAGACCGGGAGGTTTTTAAACAGGGCGACGGGGACGGGTTCATAAGCATGCGCCCATTATAAACGATAAATCGTCTACTTTGCACTATAATTCTCTTGGCATGCACATCCTCCTCACCCACGAGCAAGCGGATTTTGACGCACTGGCAGCCCTTTTTGGCGCAGCGTGTATTTTTTCGGGTTCTGAACCGGTGCTTCCTCGAAAAATGAATCGTAATGTTCGCTCTTTTGTAACTCTGTACGGAGGTGATTTTCCATTCATTGATCCGCGCGATATCCCCCAGCAGACCATCGAAAAGGTGACATTGGTCGACACTCAATCGCTGATCACAATTAAGGGGATGAATTCGCGAACAAAAATCCAGGTCATAGACCATCACCCTTTGAGAGAAGATACGCCCAGGAAATGGGAGATTGTTGCTACGACCACCGGAGCTACGACGACCTACCTGGTTGAACTCCTTCAGGATGAGAACGAGCCAATCTCCGCGATTCAAGCAACCCTTCTCTTGCTTGGCATTTACGAGGATACCGGCTCTCTCGCCTATGCAGCCACAACGCCTAGGGACATCAAAGCGGCAGCATGGCTGTTGGAACAAGGAGCTTCATTAAAGATTGCAGCAGAGTTCTTGAATCCACCATTGTCCGCTGATCAACGGGAATCCTTCGATCGATTGGTTTCGTCCGCTGAGACCATGGATATCCATGGTCACCGGATCATTCTGGCTTCGGATGAAGAACTCGATATTAATGAGGAAATATCCACACTTGCCCATAAACTACGCGACCTTTTCGATCCCGATGCGTTATTTGTGCTGGTTTCCACCCACGAAGGGGTTCGGCTCGTTGCCCGTTCCACGACAGATGATATCGATGTGTCCGTTATTGCAGCCAAATTCAATGGCGGAGGACATAGTAGAGCGGCGGCCGCCTTAATTCGTTCAGATAACGGATTAAAAGGTCTCGAACTTCTTAAAAGGACCAGGGAAAGACTCCTGGCGATATTGCCGGACAATATCCGGCCCTCGATCACCGTCAATCAGCTTATGTCCCGACGCCCCAGGATTCTTGACCCGGAAACATCGGCCGAGGACGCATCCAAGCTTATGCAACGATACGGGTATGAGGGCTTTCCAGTGGTGAAAAATGGAAAGGTCATTGGATTATTGACCCGCAGGGCCGTGGATAGAGCTATAAGTCATAAACTAAATCTTCCTGCAGCAAGCCTGATGGATGCCGGGGAGGTTTACGTCAATCCCCGGGATTCGCTGCAGCATCTACAGATAATAATGACAAATTCGGGGTGGGGGCAGGTACCGGTCGTCGATCCTCAAAATAATAAAATTGTCGGGATTGTCACGCGAACCGATCTCCTCAAGACCTTGTCGTCGAAACCTGTCATGTCAACCCGTCGAAATCTTGCGAATAAGCTTGATAAGGAATTGAATCCTGAACACCTAAGGATTATCAAGGCGGTTTCCGAGCAGGCAAGAACCAATCACCTTTCTGCCTATATTGTTGGCGGATTTGTGCGCGACTTCATTTTGGACTCCTCTACTTATGATTTTGATATCGTCGTTGAGGGTGATGCCATTGTTTTGGGGAAAGCCATAGTAGCAAAGCATGGCGGAAAGTTGACCACCCATTCACGCTTTGGTACTGCAAAATGGTTTCTTGGTTCGGGAACAGACAGCACGAATGGCAGGATGAAGCAAGTTGTGGACCTGATCTCGGCGCGCCAGGAATTCTACGAACACCCCAGCGCACTTCCCACGGTTGAGCGTGGTTCCATCAAACTTGATTTGCACCGCAGGGATTTTACGATCAACACCCTCGCCATCCGGCTGGACGGTCATCATTTTGGTGAGTTGCACGATTACTTCGGCGGTCTATCTGACTTGGAGCACAAGATCGTTCGAGTGCTTCATTCTCTGTCGTTTGTGGATGACCCGACTCGCATGCTTAGAGCGGTCAGGTACGAACAACGTTACGGGTTTTCGATCGAACCAAGAACGTTGCAATTGATGGATGAAGCCAAACAATTACTCCCGCGATTGTCAAGTGAGAGGCTTCGACATGAGTTGGATCTGATTTTAGGGGAGTCCAAATCGGCAGCGATGTTGTCCCGCCTGGATGAGTTGGGACTTCTTAAAGCAATCCTGGCCGATCTACCCTGGGATAAGTCACTGTCTCATACTCTGGCTGCTGCTTTGGAAAGTCCGATCCCAGAAGGATGGGGGATAAAACCTCTCTCAGCAGGTACCCCGGTAGCCCATTCCCTGGGATACTTAATTTGGTTTTCGTCATTGCCAGTCTCGGTTATCGATAAAATACAATCCCGATTAAAGCTCCCAATCGCTCTTTATAAAGCGATCCAATCATCGCGAAAGTTAATAAACGATTTACCTGGTATGAAAAAATCAAAAGCCTCCGATTGGGTCCTCCGTCTCGATGATATTCCAGCCTTGGCGTTGTATACAGTTTTTATTCTCACTAAAGAACAGGCTTTGAAGAATTATTCATTGAAATGGAAAAATATCCATCCCATAACAGACGGGAATGTGCTTAGAAAAAAGGGACTTGCTCCCGGTCCTTCCTATCACAGCATCCTGATGAAATTGCGCGCCGCATGGATTGATGGAAAGGTCAAATCAAAAGAGCAGGAAACGGCCTTATTGGAAAAACTTATCAAGGAATTGGATGACAAAGAGTGAATTATGAATTTCAAACCCTATCTTGATTTCGCCAGAGATCTTTCCTTCCAGGCTGGAAAAATCAGTCTTGAGTATTACCAAAAGGCAGTTGCCACAGAATATAAAAAGGATAATTCTCCGGTCACTGCGGCTGATCGTGCGGTGGAACAATATATCCGTGGGCGGATAGAAAAATCATATCCAAAGCACGGCATCCTGGGTGAGGAGTTTGGAGTCCAGGATAGCACAGATAAATCCATCCGCTGGATAATCGACCCGATCGATGGGACGAAATCATTCATGCGAGGTGTTCCCCTTTATGCGGTCCTAATTGGGATGGAGGTGGAGGGCGTCATGCGGGTAGGGGCTGCATATTACCCAGCGCTTGATGAGATGCTATGCGCTGCGGATGGGGAAGGGTGCTGGTGGAATGGGAACAGAACGCATGTTTCTGAAATCGAAAAATTGGAGGATGCGTTCGTTTGTGTCACCAGTATGAGAAGTGACATGAAGGAGAGGGGACTCCAATTTATGGGCCGGTATTAAAGCTAAGGCTTATGCGCTTCGAGGGTGGAGCGATGCCTATGGATATCTTGCTGTGGCGACAGGTCGGGCAGAAATCGTCCTTGATCCCGACATGAATATCTGGGATTGCAGCCCATTCCCGCCGATTTTCAGGGAAGCGGGAGGCTATTTTGGCAGTTGGGACGGAATTGAGGGGCACACTCACGGAGAAGCATTGGCATGTAATGCCAAGCTGCTTCCTCTTCTAAAGGCCTTGCGATAAAAAGAGAGAAGCAGCAAATTTACATCAAGCTGGTCAAGCGCTATAAATAAATAGAAACTGGTTGGAGGATTCCAACCAGTTTCTATTTATCGCCGTAAGATAGCCACTGCGCGGCTCTTGGCTTTTCTATATCTTGAGATGAAGTAATCTTTCATCTGCTGGGTGGGTTCATAAAGAATCCTCTCAGTCAAAACGTCGGTTCCACGACCTACTTTCCAGGCTCGCAGAATCTCCGCGTACATATTTCCCCGCCAGACCATGCCGGATAAGAAACCCCGGTGAACTTCACTGGGAGGATGCCAAACCCCTTTCATGGGGACTATTTTTACGCGATAGTGAAGTCGATAAGCAACAAGTGTGATGGCAATCTCAATTCCGTACCCTTTGGCCGATTCGGGAGAAATTTGACGGATTAAATCAGCACGCAAGCAGCGCTGACCGGTCAAAGTTGGATTGATCCAATGTGTAATATCGGTATGGATTTTCCCACCGAGGAACAAGCCGAGGGTCATATCCGCCGTGCCAGTGAGAACCGGCTTGATCAAGTCCTGAATATTTCTCGGCTTAAGGTTTTTCAAGTCCGAGTCGAGGAAAAGAAGGTAGGGTGACTTTGCAGCTGCGGCTCCGGTAAAGATGGCTTCGCCCTTGCCTTTATTAGTCTCATGGTGGATGATTATCACGCGAGGGTCGGAGATGGCTGCCTGTTTGACTTCGTCAAGCGTCGAATCCTTCGATCCATCATCCACAACGATGATCTCGAGAATCGGATCAACTTCTCGGAGGACAGCAAGAACATTGCCAATCCTGCCCGCTTCGTTATAAGCAGGAAGGATGACTGAAACCATCGCTGAGGTCGAGTCGGATTTTTTGTAATTCATATGCCTATTGTAACGGTATTTTTTTGTCTCTGCAAATGGAGGTTTTGCCCGTGCAAAGGAAAGTGTGTGTAAATGCACAAATCCTGGTTTTGGCCTCGCTGAAAAACGCGCGACTCACTCCTCCAATTGAAGCCAGTATTGCTTAAGCCACTTCACGGTCTCGGATAAATCCACGTTGGTCGCATACTCGATCATTAGTGCGATGTGTTCAATATCATCCATATCTATTTTAACGCCAGGGGGGAAAACCGGAGCCAGGCGATGGTAACTATCCCGAAGCAGTTTCCTGCATTGAAAATCTGCTATGCCTGAGACGCCATCCATTAAGATTGAGATGAGTGGTCTATCCCATTGTCCCATCCCCCAATCCAAATTCATGCCCTCTTGATAGGTCAGAGAAGTCCCTGTGCCCAAGGAGAGCATGACGACCTCAGATAAACTGGGACAATTCTTGTTAACGCGTTCGTCCTGAGATTGAGCTAGCGCGCACATGGAGGGATTGTTGGCATAAACACCTCCATCGATGTAGCCGTCCACGGTTGGAAAATAGGTGGGCGCGGCAGAAGTGTACAAGCCAACTTTGTAAGCCAGGGCGTCAGCGTCATTTTCTTGCCCCATGTTATGGAAAAGTTTGGGTTTCCAGGTCCGGCGATCCGCTTCAGGGCGGAGGTTGTCAAGGTCAAAAGTGGTGATCAGGACACTCTTCGTTAATTGCCCGAGAGTCGTCGTTTCACCCAGAAAAGATTTCAACTCCCTCTCGAGCGGATCAGTGTCATATTGGGCGCCTAAAACTGATCCAAGGTCTTTTATATTATCCCATAGAGAATCGGTGAATACCGTGGGACCAAGTTTCTTATACAACTCAACCAACTCGGCAGGAGAAGCTCCTTTGGCGATGGCGAGCGCGATGATTCCACCCGTGGATGTACCCGCGATCAGATCGACCCCTTCAAGGAAATCCATGGTTTCAGGATGTGTATTCAACCTGTCAAGGATAACTGCGGTGATGATGCCGCGAATTCCACCGCCGTCGAGGGAGAGGATATGGTATTTACTCATGGTTTTGGGTAAGTCTCCGGTTGATCAGGATATTTCAATTTAGGTTAACCCGCGGCTGGTCGACCGTTGAGCACCCCAGTCTGAAAGAGTGGATGGTACCGTCAGGATTTCCTCTTCGGGACGGCGGACCAAGCCTAATGCTCCCGTCGAGCAGGCTAGCACGCACACTCCACAGCCGACGCAACGTACCTCGTCAACGATTGCCACGCCGTCGATATGAAGGGCATCGAATTGGCACATCTTCACGCAGTCTTCGCAGCCGCTGCACAAGACTTCATCCACCTTGTTAACATAAGCGGATCGAGCGACGACATTTGAGATACCCAAGCTAGACATTCCACGCAGAATGCCGCACGAACAGGTGCAGCAGTTGCAGATGTAATGAACTCCCTTTTGGTTGTTACTGACCGAATGAACCAGTCCGGCTTCGGCAGCACGGCGGAGGGTGGCCAATGCCTCCTTTTTATCAATGGCGCGGATAACCGTGCTGTGATCGAAGGCATTGGGTCTTTCGTCCATGGTCATGCAGACATCAATGGGATGCTCGCACGGTTCACCGAGCAGGGCTTTCTGTTTCCGGCAAATGCAGTCCAGAACACCCCAGGATTGGGCTGCGCCAACAATTTCCGCCGCGCTTTCAAATGGCCGAATTTCCATGGAGTTTTGGACTGTTTCATCGATCGGAATCACTCTGTGGAATTGAGGCTTAATTTTGAGCATTTCGCCAAATGCCTGCTGGTAATAATCTTCAAAGAGCTGGGCGAGCTCCTGGTCGATCGTGCCAGCTTGCATCTCATAAATTCCGACGACGAAAGGCATCAATCCATAACCCAAGCCACCTTCCAATTTTCCGGCGTTGATCAGACCTCGGCGGGATAATCCCTTCAAGTTTTTTCGTAATCCTTCCGGGTCTGCGCCTGTTCGAGCTGAAATCGACTCGACGGTTTCCAGCTCAGGCTGAAGGGAGGCGGCAAGAGCGGCTTCATCGGGGGAAAATATTTTTGCGAGCAACCTAATCTCAGCCCCGTTTTCTGTTTGGGGGAATCCATTCGGTAGGGCGTCCAGCTTTTCAGCTAATTGTTTATAGGGATCGGTATCCATCAGATTGCCTCCCAAACCAAAACTGACTTATGAACGGATTTATTTCATTATACAGAATAATTGCCCAGTGGATTGAGTAATCTTTATATAAATTTAGGTATAATTCCCCCCATCCTCATCGTAAATGGAGCAAGAATGACAAGGAAATTATCAGGGAACGAGATCCGCCAGTCTTTTATCGATTTTTTTGTGGAGCAACAGCATACGGTTGTACCGTCGGCTTCGCTCGTCCCTGGCGGAGATGCAACTCTGTTATTCACTAATTCTGGCATGGTGCAGTTTAAAGATGTCTTTCTTGGCACGGATAAACGTCCCTACAACCGCGCGGTGGATTCTCAGAAATGTATGCGCGTAGCTGGGAAGCAAAACGACTTTGACGAAGTTGGCCGAGACGATTGGCATCACACATTTTTCGAGATGCTGGGGAACTGGTCATTTGGTGACTATTATAAGAAGGAAGCTATAGCTTGGTCGTGGCAGTTACTCACTGATGTATGGGGAATCCCAAGAGATCGCTTATACGCAACCTGTTTTAGAGATGATAAAGGTAATATTCCAACGGACGAAGAGGCTGCAAATATTTGGCGGCAGCAGCCAGGCATGGATGCAAGTCGTATCCTTTATTTCGGCAGGAAGGAAAATTTTTGGGAGATGGCGGAAACAGGTCCATGTGGTCCGTGTTCGGAAGTCCACATTGACCGTGGGGAGGAATTCTGCGACCTGAAGGGAAAACCGCACAATTGCTCTGTCAACGGTGATTGCCAAAGATTCCTTGAGTTATGGAACAACGTATTCATTCAATATAACCGCCTGGATGCCACCACCCTCGAACCGCTGCCTGCCACGCACGTGGATACTGGCATGGGCTTTGAGCGGATCGTTGCGACTTTACAGGGGGTCGATTCCAATTACAAAACAGACTTGTTCCAAGGCGCGTTGGATGTCCTCTCCGCGTTGACGGGTGCTTCACGCGATAAGATGTATGCGGATTTCACACCCTACCGTGTCGTTGCAGACCACGCACGGGCGGCAGCCTTCCTGATCGCAGACGGGGTCGTGCCTGGCAACACCGGTCGCAACTACGTCTGCAGGATGATCATCCGACGGGCAGCCCGATTTGGGACGAAGATCGGGCTCCATGAGCCATTTCTCGCGAAGGTGGCTGATGCGATTATCGAGCAGTATGGGACTTTCTACCCTGAGCTTGAGAAACATGGTCAGGCGATTCGCGAATCCCTGACTCGTGAGGAGATCCGATTTGCGAGAACGGTCGAGAGTGCGACGGCTCTACTTCAGGGAATGCTGGATGAGTTACGAAAAAACGGGAAATCCGTACTCGATGGTTATGAGGCGTTTGATCTTTATGCCACCTATGGGCTTCCTTTGGAAATCTCTCGGGATATCGCCCGTGAACAGGGATTTGATGTGGATCAAGATGGGTATGAAGAAGCCAGGAGACAACATAGCAGCCGCTCTGGCGGTGGTAAAGCGATTGGTGCCCTGGGAGGCGAGGATGCTGAGTTCTTTGCAGGAATCGCCAAGGAATTGCAGGCGAGCGGGAAACTGCCTTCTGAAGGAGTCTCATACGATCCGTATAACGACTTGGAGGTCAGTGGAAAATTATTGGCGTTGATCGTTGACGGCCAATCCGCAAACGAAGCCCAATTCGGTGATTCTGTGGAAGTCATCATCCCGCGAACCGGATTCTATCTCGAGTCTGGCGGTCAGGTTTCCGACAATGGTTATCTCAAAGGTTCGGACTGGGAGATTGAAATCTCGGATGTCCGCCGGCCGGCTCCCGGGTTGATCGTCCATATGGGCGAAGTCATCAGCGGAAAGCCAAAGGTGGGAGATAATGCTGCGGCGGAAGTCAATAAATCGCGCCGTCATGACATTATGCGGAATCACACGGCCACACATCTCATGCACGCTGCATTGCATCAAGTCCTGGGTGAACACGCCCGTCAAGCCGGTTCTCTCGTCGCCCCTGATCACCTTCGATTCGACTTCAATCACCCCGAGGCGATGACCGCTGATCAGATCGAACAAGTCGAAAGGTTGGTGAACGAAGCCGTGGCGGCGGATTTTGTGGTTCAGCCAAAACTCAAGCCGAGGGAAGAAGCCATTGCCGAAGGGGCCATGGCATTGTTTGGTGAGAAATATGGTGAAACCGTCCGTACAATCACAATTATGGAAGAAGATACTGAAGCAGACCATCGCCATTCCTATGAATTGTGCGGCGGGACTCATCTGGAACGGACATCCGATGTCGGGGTGTTCATCATCACAAGTGAGGGATCAGCTGCAGCCGGCATCCGCCGAATCGAAGCGGTCACAGGGCGCGGCGCCTATGACTTGGTTGCCAGGAGAACCCGCACATTAAAACGAACTGCTGGGTTATTGAAATCTTCCATCGATGAGATTCCACACAAAGTTGAAACATTACAGGATGAGCTAGCGGGAGTGAAAAAACAAGTTGCAGCTCTTCGAGCGGAATTCGCCAAGTCCGTGTTCGAAACTCAATTGCAAGCCGTTGAAGTCGTCAAGGGTATTGCTATTCTTGCATTGGAAATTCCGAATGCTGATGCTGATATTCTGAGATCATCAACTGATATCTTCCGAAAGCGATATCCCTCAAATTCAGTATGTGTGCTGGGCACTATTGTGGATGAAAAACCCGCCGTCATTGCGGCAATCACGGATGATTTGGTCAAGCGGGGGTTGAAAGCAGGCGACCTGGTAAAGTTTGTTGCTGAACCCATGGGTGGCTCGGGAGGTGGAAAACCCACCCTTGCCCAGGCAGGTGGTAAGGATGCTTCCAAGCTTCCTGAGGCACTGAGGAGTGTAAAGGGGTGGGTGGAAAGCAAGGTTAGGTAGATGCAGCGCATTTCACAGGCGCTTTAGGTCATTTTGATAATTTAGGCAACCGTGTTTGGTTATGGCCAATTCTTATTCCGCAATTTTTCGCTGGCTGGTTTCAAGGCTGGCTGCGATTTCGCTCGGATACCTCCCAGCTGGTTTTGCCAATCCCTGTCGAATACTTTAAGTGCACTCTCGTTTACGTAACAATGAAAAAACCGATCTTCTTTCTGATTCTTATTTCACTACTGTTTATTGGATGTACGCGATCCAATATTACCGATGATATTTCGGCGCCGCCCACCGTTGTCCTGGGGACAAGTATGTTGACGCTGGAAGGTCCTGCTTCCACGAAGGAGAAAACCATCGGTAAGGTTGCGACCACCTCTCCTGGGAAACCAACTTCAACCAGAACTCTTGCTGCTCGTGGAAGTACACCTGCTAAAGCTGAGACGCCCACCAAGTCGTCTTCGTCGACATTGATTACTCGTACCGGAACGCCTCCGCCAACCCCGACCACCAAGCTCCCGGGTGGTGTGCCAGTCAAGTTATGGAAAGATATTCCAATCATGCCTGAAGCGGTGACCGGCGAGGAAAACGAGGACCGCTATCAATTCATGCTCGAGACGACCGTGGATCAGGTGGAGGATTTCTACAAGGCGGAACTTCCCAAACTTGGTTGGAAATTCGATACAAAAGGCACTGGTGAAAATGGAGCACCGATCTTTATCTTTTCCAAGAATGGAAAAATTCTGAGTATATCTGTGATCGTCATTGGTGACATTGTGGTGGTTAGTCTGGCTCCAATTTAAGCAAAGATGAAGACCTACATCATCCAACTCGAGCAGCACGACGATCTGATTTCCGTCCGGGACAAAATGTCCTGGGCGAAGTCGCCTCGCATCCTGCTGATTTGGCCGGCTCAGCGTAAAGCGAATATCCGCCCATTGGATTTGGTCCTTCTGAAGCGGCATGCAACAGCCCTCGGTTCGCAGTTGGGAATTGTCTCCAGATCAGGTGATATTCTCCGCTTCGCATCAGATTCTGAAATCCCGGCTTTCCGGACGCCTGCTGAAGCTCAAACGGAGGTCTGGAGAATTTCGCCAGTCCTTCGCACCGGAGTAAGGAAACGGATCAATCCCTCAGACTTGCGAGAAATGAAGAAGGAAATTTATCCCGGCGAGTCTGCCTGGTTCAAAACTCCAGCAGCCCGTGCAGGAGTTTTCTCAGCGGGTGTTATTGCTGTTTTGGTTTTCTTTATTATTTTGCTGCCATCCGCCACCATTTATGTAACACCGATATCCCAACCGCAAAGGATAAGCATTCCCATTACTGCAGATCCTTCTGCAGCCGATGTGAATATCTCAGGTATCGTCCCTGCCTATTTAATTAGCACAACCGTTGCGGGGAAAGATGAGTTGCTTGCCAGCGGTAAAATGACCGTTCCGGAAGGGAGAGCGTCTGGTGTAGTCAGGTTCACGAATCTGACACAGTCGAAAGTCCAAATACCGGAAGGTACGATTATCAAGACAATCTCCGATCCTTTTATACGTTTTTTTGTCACCGAGGCAGGTGAAATTCCTGCAGGAGTTGGGGAATCGACCGATATGCCCGTTCGAGCTCTTGAGGGAGGTTTTGCAGGAAATTTACCCGAGGATTCGCTTCAATCGATTGAAGGCCCATTGGGACTGTCGCTGTCCGTGACCAACCAGGAACCAACAGCAGGTGGCGTGGATGCTGAAAAAACGTCCGCGACTGAGGAAGATCGGGAGAAACTTAACAGTCAGAGTCGAGGAATTGCTTTCTATTCAGGCAATGACTGAAATCGAAACACAGGTACCCTCGGGTGGCTATTTACTTGCGGATTCGCTTATGGTCGCGGAAGAGTCGATCGTCTTTGACCCGCCAATTGGCAAACCCGGTGCAAGTTTATCGCTTGACTTGGAACAGGAATATCATGCATTTTACGTCAAGGCGGAGGACCTAAAGAAGCTTGGGGCACTCGTTCTAAATTCATCCTTACCTGAAGGGTTTTCTCCTGTTGGCAGCTCCATGGTCGCTGCTCCTTTGGGAATGCCGACTGTCGGCGAAGATGGTGAGATTACCTGGGAATTTGTCGCCGAACGGTTATTAGCTGAGGACATTGATGACATGTCAGTCATCACAAAGGTTCTGGGAAAAACACCAAATTCTGCGATACAACAACTTTCAGATATAAGAATGGCCGGAAATCCCAAAATTACCCTTTCACCGGCATGGTGGTTATTTATGCCTTCCATCCCAATGAGAATTACTGTTGAGATGGGACAGTGACATGAAAATATTGGCAGTGGATCCCGGCGAGAAAAGGATTGGTCTTGCTATCAGCGACGAGAGTGGGACGATCGCAAATCCGCTGTACGTCATTCCTCATACGTCGCGCTTGGTGGATGCCGCGCAGGTTGCTGAAAGAGCCTCTGCTCATGATGTGCAGAAAATCATTGTCGGACAATCCTTTCGCGAAGATGGAACTCCGAACAAGGCTGGCGTAATGTCAGCTAGGTTTGCGGAGGCTTTACGGCAGCAAACCTCCCTGCCAGTGGAACTCTGGGACGAATCGTTTACTACTCAGGATGCCCGTTCAGCCCAAATCGCAATGGGCACCTCCCGAAAAAAGCGCTCCGGTCACCTCGACGAATTAGCTGCGACAGTTCTTTTGCAATCCTATCTTGATGCGCATTCCGAGTCTCTGCCTTAGACATGAAGAAAATCGTACTCTTTCTAGTAGCCGGCATAACCTTTCTCGCGGTGCTCGCTGCATTGATTCTTGTGCCCGAACTGGCAGGGCGGATCTATGGTCCTGCAAACCCTGCATTGAGTACAGCGGATAAGTTTCAATACGCTGCAATTCTACTGTGGCACGATGGGCTCTTGACCCAACCCAGGGATCCCTTTGGTGGTGAAAAAGGTTTTCGGATTGAATCGGGTGAGACAGTTGGAGAAATCGCAAAGCGATTGGAGGAAACCGGTCTGATCGCTTCGGCCTCCGCCTTCAGAGACTACCTGGTCTACAGTGGCTTGGATACCACCATTCAGTCCGGTGACTTTACTCTTTCCCCGGCAATGACGTCCATCGCCATTGCAGATGAAATTCAGGACGGCACGCCTGATCAAGTTGTTTTTACCATATTGGCTGGTTGGCGTATGGAAGAGATCGCCGAATCCCTTCCCACCTCCGGGCTTAATATCCTGCCGGATGAGTTTCTTCAGGTTGCCAGAACATCGCGAAGCGATCTCGACTATATCCCTGAAGGCGCTACGACCGAAGGATATTTATTTCCCATGCAGTACACATTTCCGCGCGGTGTTCGGGCGGATGAATTGGTCAGGACTCTGGTCCAGAATTTCGGGCTTTATCTCACGCCGGAACTGCGAGCAGGATTTGCCTCGCAGAATCTGTCCATCTACGAAGCGGTTGTACTGGCTTCCATCGTCGAAAGGGAAGCGGTGGTCGAAGATGAAATGCCAGCGATCGCAGCTGTTTTTCTCAATCGATTGGCGGCAGGGATGAAGCTGGAAACTGACCCTACAGTGCAATACGCGATTGGGTGGAATCCAATTCAAAATACCTGGTGGACAAATCCAATCTCTTTAGCTGACCTGCAGGTGGATTCCCCCTTCAATACTTATGTGTACTCGGGGCTTCCTCCGGCTCCGATCAGCAATCCTTCCTTAGCTGCGCTCCGGGCTGTTGCCTTCCCTGAAATTTCTCCCTATTACTATTTCCGAGCCCGATGTGACGGCTCGGGGAGGCATTCCTTTGCAGAGACCTTTGAAGAGCACGTGAAGAATGCCTGCCAGTAAGGCTGGCAGGCGTAAGAACAATTCAAAGATAGATTATTGTTTAGGTCTCGAGAATCTCTCGCCCACAACCATTCCTAATCCAACCAAACCCAGAATGGCAGATTGGTATTGGATGGGTTGGGATAAGCCCCTTGAAACTCCTGCAAGTGTTCCTGCGATGAGGTCAACTGCCTCTGGCACGAGATTCACTGGCAGATTGGGGAAGATCAACATAGTTAAAAGAGAGTAGACTGCAGGGCTCACAAGCAGGCTGATGACAAGAGTACCCAGTCCTGCTGCAAGCAATGGATAGCCCCACCACTGCAGCAGGTTTCTCCAGGTTCGTACAGCGGACAAGGTGGTCAAACCGAGAAAAGCCAAAGGAATTAAGGGGCTCCAGGTCAAAACAATCCTTGCGGTGCGTATTGCTTTCATAAGGCGGTCGAATTTGGAAATTAATGAAACTTGATCAGGGATGTCTTGAACGGCGGATTCCACAAGATATAGCAAAGGGAGTGTAACAACATCTCTTAAGACTTCGGGGGGATTGCAGGATAAAATATTATTGCCATTTTCCTGACCGAGCAATGCACTTGCTCCAATTTGAAGGAGTTGGGCAGCGGTGCAATCCGGTAAGGATTCATAGTATTCTTCTACTGCTTGTTTGCTATTTTCTCTGCTGGCTTGTTTGAAGGTGGCTAACGAGAATGCCTCCTGAGATGTTTTCCCATTTACAAAGTCGAAAAGTTGGTCGATCCCTGAAAAGACCGAGATTCTCTATTGCATCGCAAGGGAAAACCAATTTTAGGAAATTTTCCAGGTTTTTCGGATCAATGGCATTTAGAACTAAACCCAGGATATTCCCGTTTTCATTGGTTTGCGAGTTGGATAGAATTTGTCGTGAGATGATAAGCGGCAATCGGTCACATACGTTCTGCTCGAGTATCGCTTTTTTATAGACATCCGGATTGAAGAGTTGGTTTTCAATGTTGAAGGCGATGAGACTCACTGATAGCGTTAATCCAAAAAGGGATGCAAAAACAACTGAGAAGAATGACTTCCATTTGATATCCACTGGTTTGTCCAATCTGTATCCTGCAAAAGGGTGCTATAAATTTTGACGCCGGCTAATTTTTGTTAACGAATTCCGTGTAATCATCCTTGACCACATCGTGGACGGAAGCACCCAGGAGTTCGATCAATTCTTCGACAAGCGCAGATTTTTCTTCCGCGTCTTTTCTGCTCCAGGTCCGGCTCTTGATTTCCAAAAAGAAGCCAAGTTCGGGTTTTATCAATCTGTCAAGGTTAATGAAGAATTCCTCCTCCTTGAAAATAACAAGCCATCGAAGGCGGTCTTTTTCAATGGTTAATTCCTTTTCGGGTTTGAAGTATTCTCTGTAAAACCGCTGACTATGGGTGGCAGGAGCCAGAAAGCGGCTTCGTGAGAGCAGGATGTCGTGCCCGAAGGTTCCTTCTCGTTTCACTCCAAGAAAAGTCAGTCTTCCGCGGACATTGGTTACGAGGTCCGAGTCGTCGATAAAATCATCTTCCCGATAGCGTAATCTGCCCTGGGCATCATCTTCGAAGAAGAAGTAGGTATCATGTTGGCGATAGTGCCGCTTGCGGATGATATTAATTTCTGGATTGTGTAATCCCTTCAAAACCATAGCTTGATCTGCAACCTTGACTTTCACCTGCACTTCAAAACTTTCCTCTTCTGACGATCCTCCCAAAGCGATAAGTTTGGACAATACCGATTGTTCGCGGGCAGCGAGGAAGGTGTCAATTTTTCTGGCATAGTCGTCAGCCGCCTTGAGCAAGTCAGCCTCATTGAGGGTGAGTAGTTTGTTGGCGCGCATCAGCCATTTTCCATTGACCATTACATCCGTAACATCCGTGGATTTTGATGCATACACTATTTGCGCATAGATATTCCGGGATTCGCGTTGAAAGCGTGGCGAGTTGTGTAGCCTGGAGATATCCAATAAGATCAAATCAGCTCGTTTACCGGCTTCCAGCGACCCTGTGATGTGACCGATGTGCATGGCTTGGGCTCCCAGTCGGGTAGCCATCGTGAGGGCTGTCGAAGCTGGCAGTGAGGTTGGATCGTTCGTGTGGTTTTTTGCCAAAATGGCAGCCAGACGGACTTCCTCGAACATGTCCAGATCGTTATTGGATGCCGGTCCGTCTGTCCCGATGCCGACGTTGAGGCCCACCTCGAGCATTTTAGTCACCGGGGCAACGCCAGAGGCGAGTTTTAGATTTGAGGTGGGGTTGTGAGCGATCCCAGCGCCGAGGTGCTGGAGCGTCCGCATTTCGCCCTCATCGATATGGACGCAATGCGCCGCAAGGACCTTCGCTTCGAATAACCCTTGTTTTTTCACGTAGGGGATGACCGGCATTCCCTTCTCGCGACGCATATTTTCCACTTCGAGAGCTGTCTCGGAAAGGTGCGTGTGCAGCGGAACATCAAACTCAGCGGCAAGTTGCGCGGTTGCCCTCAGGATTTCGTCCGTACAGGTGTAGGGTGCATGAGGTGCAACGGAAGGGACGATGAGGGGGTGCCCCACCCACCGTTTGATAAAATCCCTTGCCATGGCAAGGGAATCCTCGTAGGAACCTGCGTCGGGTGTGGGGAATTTCAACACCGTCTGGGCGCATAAACCACGCAATCCCGCTTCGGAGGCTGCCCTGGCAACATCTTCCTCGAAATAATACATGTCAGCAAAGCTGGTCACTCCCGAGCGGATAAATTCTGCGCAGGCGATTTTTGTCCCCAACTGGACAAAATCAGGCGAGACGAATTCCCGCTCAACCGGCATCATGTAGCCCATCAACCAGACATCCAGCCGAAGGTCATCTGCCAAACCACGGAGCAGCGTCATTGGAACGTGAGTATGGGCGTTGATCAGACCGGGCATGAGGACTTTTCCACCGCAATCCACCAGCTGGCTGGCTGAATAAGCTCCGCGGATATCACTCTCCGTACCAACCGCTACAATTCCATCTCCTTGAATAGCCAAGGCACCAGGTTCAAAAATCTGCAGTTTTTCGTCCATTGTTAGGAGGAGGGCATTGGTAAGAATTAGATCAACGGATTGAGTCATTTTATCTCCGGTTTTAGGGTCATTTTTTGAATTTCAAGAAGACATTGAGTATCTTGAGGTTTTCATCAAAGTCAGTATGCCGAAAATTGTGCAGCTCGATATCCGCTGCAGCAATTTCCCGTGTGCTGGATGCCCAATCGGTTAAATTTCCGGTATAAATGCAGCCGACATCTTTTGGCGGGTACTGGTAGGTGCTGACCTTCGCCATGCTTTTTGCCAGCCGTATGGATGGTTTGTAATCCGGCACACCACCTGCAAAAATCCCCAGGGCGGCTGCATGATAACTGATAAGTGCATCGATCTCGGGGTGGGACACGATGAACACCAAAAGCGCGGATGTCTCGGGTTCAGATGCGGCATAATCTCCCGCCGTTGTCGGTCGGTAATGCCAGCAGCTTGATCGATCATAATCGCGTTCCCACCGGTACGGCCAATTGCGGTTTAGGTCAACGCCGTTGTCATTGACGCGGCCATCCACGCCGTGGGCTCTTGCCTCTCCATCCGGGTTGAGGTTCGGGAGAATATAAAGAGTGATGTTTTCGGGGACGATCTCGGGGTGGTCCTGCACGTATTCGATTAATTCATTGGCGAGTTCGATCGTATTCCATTCGTTTCCGCCGTGGATTCCGGCAACAATCATTCGTCCCGTGGGTCCATTTCCGAAGCGGTAAACTTCAATGGGCCTGCCTGCGACAGAATAACCGATCACCTTCTGATTATCAGCCCACTCGCCAGGATCGGGCGTGGGTGTGGCAGGATCATGGTATTCTCTTACTTCAATTTTTTCAAAGGAGAAACTATAGAATGGATCGATTATTGCTGAAGCTGGAAGGAGCTCTGGTGTTTTTGTTAACGTCAATTCAATTGGGAGTGAACCTTCTCCAGAATTGGATGGTGGAGCGATTGAAGACACCCAGAAAAAGGCAAATAAGCCAATGGCTCCGGCAAAGTTGAGCACCCACATTCCGGAGACAAGTCTAGAAAGCTTGCTTCTGCCTTGATTTTTAGCCATAGAGCGATAAATTACCCCATTAACTTCGAAAGTTCCTGCCTCAACAACTCCAACGAAATATTGGCCGCCCAGATCGGTCCATAGCGTGGATGACCGCCATACGATCGCTTGATGGTTTGCTCGCCATCCGGCGTGATGATGACGATTTCCAAATCCTGCTGCCCAGCCAAAGGTGTAAGGCACACTCCCAAAGCCAGGGTAGTGTTTCGTGAGCTCAATTCGTTGAAGGTGACATCGAGCAGCGTCTGTTCCTCGGGAATTTCCGGGATGACTTCTCCTCCCGCGAAGCGAGCAGAATTTGTTTTGCTCAATTTCTGTACCAGGCTGCCAGCCATTCCCACTTCAACGGCTGCCAACGAGAGACCTTTTCTTTCGATGGCGTTAAATAAAACCATTTCAAGAGTTTCTTCATCTGCTCCGAAAATTGAATTCCCAAGGCGTGTCCGTAGCGATTCTTCGACCTTGACGATCATTAAATCAGCCATGTCAGCGGAATCGGCTTTGGCAGTAATTCTGACGTCCACTATGCCGGGATGAGCTGATAGACCCACTGTGGGATTCCCGAGCATTTCCAGATCGCCGATCCACTCATCGATTTGAGATTCGCCCAGGCCAGCGATATGCAGGATCCTAGTCTTAATTGTTCCGGTAAGTTGATAACGCCCGCGCAGATAAGGTAAAACTGTATTTTCAGTCAGGTATTCCATTTCACGTGGAACACCGGGTAATGAAATAACTGATGTGTCTTTTATTTCGACAATGAAAGCCGGGGCAGTTCCGACCGGATTTTGAATGGCAAGAGCGCCTTTGGGGATATAAGCCTGCCGTTTTTGGTTCTCCGTCGGTGTGCGTCCGAACTTCTCTAATCGGGAGACGATTTGTTCCCAGAGTTCGGGGCGGAATTCGGTCGGCAGATCCATTGCCATGGCAATGGCATCCCTGGTGGGATCGTCAACTGTGGGGCCTAATCCACCGGTCGTAATGATGATCGGGGTGCGTGAGATGGTTTCCTTGATAATCTCGGATATTCTGGCTGGGTTATCGCCAACGGTCGATGTGCGAAAAACATCCACGCCAATATCGCGTAGTTTACGCGCCAGAAAGGCTGAGTTCGTGTCGACGATCTCGCCTAATAGTAATTCTGTTCCGATGGTGATGATTTCAGCGGAAGGCATCAATCTCCCTGTAGGACAAGCTGATTAGACTACATTATATTCCCTAATCAGGCGTCCTTCAACAAATCTGGCCAGGTCCAATTGAGAGACGTCAAGAGTAGCCGCCTGCCCATCCAGGATTATTTCTGCCATAAGCTTGCCCGATACGGGACCATGCATAAATCCATGCCCGGAAAACCCGCCTACGATGTAGAATCCTTCCACGGGAGTTTTGCCATAAATGGGGTGGGCATCCGGCGTAACTTCGTATAGCCCTGCCCAATGCGATACCATGCCTGCTTTTTCGAGCATCGGCAGTCGTGCGATCGCCGCTTCCAGGTTGACCATCTCCCATTGTTCGTCCACGTTTTCATCGAATGCGTGTGTTTCATTTGGGTTGGACATGCCTGTCAGCACACCTTCGCCTTCCCGGTGAAAATAAAGCGATTGCGCAAAATCAATGACGAAAGGAAAATCACCCGGCAGCTCAGAGAGGGGGGTTGTTGTAAACATCTGTCTGCGCAGAGACGTGATGGGGATATCCACGCCAGCCATTTTCCCGACCAATCCTGCCCAGGGACCCGCTGCGTTTACGACCACGGGGGTGCGAATCGCTCCCTGGTTTGTTTTCACGCCACAAATGCGATCACCGACGATTTCAAATCCGGTCACCTCAACATCTGTATACGCCTTTGCCCCGAGTTTTAAAGAGGCGCCAATATAACCCATCACGACGCTGTTCGGATCTACCAACCCGTCATTGGGATTGAACGTTCCTCCCAGAGCGTCTTCGAACCTCATGGATGGAACTTTTCGGCGAACTTCGTCACCGGTGAGCCATTCGGTTTTGGCGCCAAGTTCGTTTTGAAGCGCGACGTTGTGCTTAAAGGTTTCAACATCCTTTTCATTGGTTAATACAAACAGGTATCCACATTTCCGGTAATTGACATCCTGCCCAATTTCAGACTTGAAACGGTCCAACATGGGGAGGCTTTCAATCGATAACTTGACGTTCACCTCGGTGGCGAATTGGTAGCGCACACCTCCAGCGCATCGTCCGGTCGCTTCCTGGCCAAAGAACTCATTCCGCTCCAGGAGAACCACGTTCTTGATGCCTCGCGCGGACAGGTGGTAAAGCGTGCTCGCGCCCATCACTCCACCCCCGACGATGACGATATCCGATGTGGTTGGCAGGTTCATGGATTTTCACCTGTTACAGAAATGATTCCCATCCAGGCTGGATAAAACCGTCCATCGGGAAATGTATAACCTACCCCGATGGTGATATTTTCTCCCTCAACCAAGCCTGGGAAGGGTGTCGACCCTTCCACCGGAGACAGTGTTTGGCTTGTAGCGCGATAAATGGTCACATTGGGGTCGATGGGCAGGATATAAGTCTGCTCGGGGCTTGTTGCGACCTGGATGCTGTTGACGCTGTCCACCCCCAGCGAATCAGGAATCTTGAATTTGTATCCAGCGAGCTGCAAAGCGAAACCGGGTCCTGGCGGAAGTTCGTAAGGTATCCCCGATTGATTATCGAGCATCATATGCTGATCATCGACCCTCAGGACAGGCAAGCTGTCACTCGTAAAGCCGCCAGAACAGCCTGCGATTGAAATGAGGACGAGGCCCGCCAAGAATATGTTCTTTATCATCCTTAACTCCTCAATTTCTTTAATCGAAAAGCGCAGAGGTCATATTTTACCTCTGCGCTTGGATTCTTGCTTGCGCGACTATTCAATTCCCAGATACGCCTTTTGAACACTCTCATTGGCGCGTAATTTCTCTGCACTGTCGCTCAATACGATGGAACCGGTTTCCAGCACATACCCCCGGCTGGCAACGGACAATGCCATCAGCGCATTTTGTTCAACCAGCAGGATGGTTGTGCCTTCTTGCTTATTAATTTGTTCAATGGTCTCAAAGATGGTTTCGACAAGTACCGGTGCAAGCCCCATGGAGGGTTCATCCAGGAGCAATATACGCGGGTTCGCCATCATTGCCCTGCCCATCGCCAACATCTGCTGCTCTCCACCGCTGAGGGTGCCGCCTGCTTGTTTTCGGCGTTCATTCAAACGTGGAAACAGTTCAAAAACACGCTCCAGGTTCTTCTTGTACCCTTGCGTTGGCTGGGTATATGCTCCCATTTCCAGGTTTTCTGTCACTGTCAAACGGGCAAAGATCCGCCGTCCCTCAGGAACTTGTACGACCCCCTTCGAAACGATATCATGGGCTTTCACCGTGGTGATATCTTCCCCTGCCAGGTGAATTTTTCCCTGGCGCGGGTGCAACAAACCACTGATTGTATTCAGCGTTGTGGATTTTCCTGCGCCGTTTCCGCCAATTAAAGAAACGATCTCACCTTTATCCACCGTGATCGAGAGACCTTTAAGGGCATGAATTTGCCCATAGTACGTGTGTATGTCCTCCAGCTCGAGAAGTGCCATAGATATCTCCGTGAACAATGGGTAGGGTCAGGTGGGTCTTTCAAACAGCGGCAGGGCGTCCTTGAATCGATGCCTGGTAGGAGCCTTTGCCAAGATATGCTTCGATCACCTTGGGGTTGGATTGTATATCCTTCGGTAGCCCTTCGGCAATCTTGGCGCCATAATCGAGCACGGTGATCAACTCGGAAATTCCCATGACCACGCGCATCTGGTGCTCGATCAACAATATTGTTATTCCCAACTCGTCGCGCAGGCGGCGAATGAGGTCGGTCATGGCTTGGGTTTCGCTCGGATTCATACCGGCTGTCGGTTCGTCTAAAAGAAGCAGCTTGGGTTTGCTGGATAAGGCACGCGCAATCTCCAGCCTGCGCTGCGCACCATAAGGCAGGTTCTTTGCAAATAAATCACCCTGTCCCGCCAACCCCATGAACCGCAATAGGTTCACTGCAGTTTCAAGAGAGCCTTTCTCTTCCTTGCGCTCCTTGCGGGTGTGTAAAACGCTATCCCAAATCTTCGATTTCAGGTGTTGATCCATTCCGACCAGGATGTTTTCAACTGCGGTCATGTTTTTAAACAAGCGGATGTTCTGATACGTTCGGGCTATCCCCAGATGGGCGACCCGGTCGGGGGTTAACCCGACGATCGATCGGTCTCCAAGCAGGATATCGCCTTCTTCCGGGCTGTAAAAACCCGTAATGCAGTTGAAGAAGGTTGTTTTTCCCGCGCCATTGGGTCCAATGATACTCTGGATCGACTGTTCTTTAATTTCGAGGTCGATCGCGCTAAGGGCTTCCAACCCACCAAAGCGTTTTGTGACTTTTTTTGCCGTCAATACTGCCATCTGAGTCTCCTTCGTGCCTTTCACTCAGCTACAATTTGTGTGGTTTCTTCGTGCAACTCGCGTTTCCGCCTGGCTTCCGGCCATAAGCCCTCTGGTCTGTTCAACATCATAAACACCAGGGCCAGACCATAGAACCAAAGTCGATATTCTTGAAACTCTGTCAGAATTCCAGGTAACCCCACCAATACCAGGGCGCCTACGAATACACCCGGTATGCTGCCCATTCCGCCAATAATGATCAAAACCAATACGTTAATCGAGACGATGAACGTCATACTGTGGGGATAAACCGACGTGAGTTTGGCAGCTCCCAAAGTCCCAGCCAAACCAGCAAATAAAGCGCCAGTGGAAAAAGCCAGCAGCTTGGTGAGGACCAGATTAATGCCCATCGCCTGAGCAACATCTTCGTCTTCGCGAATCGCCATCCAGGCTCGGCCCAGGCGTGAATCTTTAAGACGCCAGGCAACAAAGGCAGTTATCGCAATCCCTATCAGGATTAAGATAGTAAAGCTCTTGTAATGTATTGAATTTCATGGGGCCGATAACAGGTTGAGCGATGCTCTGTATTCCCTGTGTGCCGCCTAGAAAGTCCTTCAGCCAATCAGAAAGGACCAATAAGCGAACTATTTCGCCAAAGCCCAAGGTAACGATGGCCAGATAGTCACCACGCATTCTCAGAACCGGCAGACCCAGGATAATCCCGGCCAGCCAGGCTGCCAGGAGCGCGATCGGCATGGCTTGCCAGAAGGTAAGGCTATATAGTCCCAACCCGCTTGATGTGAGGACGCCTACCGTGTAAGCCCCAATGGCGAAAAATGCGACATATCCCAAATCCAGCAAACCGGCAAACCCCACGACGATATTCAACCCCAATCCCATCATGATGAATAGACCGGTCGAATCGAGAATCTCCGTAAAAAAGAGTCCGAGGATTTGAGGCAATAAGGCGATGAGCAAACCCAGGAACATAAATAAAACAATGCGGCGTTTCTTCTGGGCTTGAGGCGTCCGGCTGGTCTTTGCCTTTGGGGCACGAATACTTGAATAGTAGTAGGAACCCGCCGTTATACCAAAGACGATCACAGCGCCAAGCAGGGATAATCCGCTCTGGGCAAATAACAGGGATCGAAGGATGGTCCGGATCGGTTCTTGCTGCAGGACGAATATCAATAAGATCTGATCACGCAGCGTGCCAAGCAATACCACCCACAGAAAGGCCATGATCACAGGTTTCCGGAAGCGATCGGGAAGTTGAAATATTCCCAAGGAAAACCAAGCCACGACGATACATGCTATCGGGGGTATCAATGCACCGAGGGGAAGTGGTACGCCGCGCGTGAGTAAATCAAACAAAGCAGGCGAAGCATTAATGAACATCTCCCGGATGTTCGTTGTGCTCCCGATGAGCACAAGCAATGAGAGCATCACCCCCATGATCACACCCATCAGAGCGGAAAAAGCAAATTTCGTTCCAAGAGAAGTCAAGGAAAGTTTTCGGAAGTTTGAAAAAACAAGCAAAATGATTGGAACGTAAAGGATAATTTCTCCTACAGAGACCAAGCCCTGGATGACATACGAATCGCTAAATGATTCAACCAAACCCACCAGGGATACCAGAATGGCAATGATGCCTGCGGTTGCACCAGCACTGAGGGCGAGTTTCCAAGGGAAAGAAAGATCGTTTTTCATAACAGGACCTCACACTTTCGTCTTGCTGGCCCGCTCACCCAAAATACCCTGCGGGCGGAAGATGAGGATAAAGACTAAAATTGCAAACGCGATCCCATCTTTAAGTTGGTTCGCTGCTGGAATTCCAAGCCCGCTCAAGAACAGATTTGGACCCAGCGATTCGATCAATCCAAGCAATGTTCCACCAAGCCAAGCGCCGACGACATTGCCAATACCACCCAGTACGGCCGCGGTGAATGCTTTCAGTCCCGGGATAAAGCCCATGTAAAAGTGAACTTGAGAATAGATGAGCGAGTATAAAATGCCGGCAATGCCTGCCGAGATACCGCCCAGGGTAAACGTAAAAACGATCACCCGATCCACGTTTATCCCCATCAGCGCTGCAGTTTCCTTATCTTCGGATACTGAACGCATTGCCTTTCCCATTTTGGTTCGTTGGACAATCGTGTAAAGGATGAGCATTAGAACCATCGATGCGGTGATGACCAATGCATCCGTTTTGGGGATGGGGATCTGGCCGACATAGATCACCCCTTTCAGAGCTTCCAGGGTCGGATAGGTTTCCGGGTCATTACCGTAAAAACCTCGAAATGTATATTGCAGGAAGAATGAAGCACCAATGGCGGTAATTAATGGAACAAGGCGAGGGGCGTATCGAAGTGGTCGGTAGGCAATTCTCTCAAGAAGGATTGCAACCGTTGCAGAAATCAAGGCGGAAAAAGCCGTAATTAAAACCAGGCTGACGATTGGATTTTCATTATAGAAACCGATGGAATTTAGGTACTTGGCGAGAAAAACCGCTGTAAACGGTCCGACCATGAACACTTCGCTGTGAGCGAAATTAATCATGCGCAAAATTCCGTAGACCAGGGTGTAGCCAAGAGCAATGAGTGCGTAAATCCCGCCGAGTTTTAATCCATCAATGGTCAAGTTGATCCATTGTTCAGATGAATATTCGGCTGCACGCCAGGTCACGAGGGTGCCGTAGACAACTGCAGCCCCGATAGCGATGCCGATCGCCCATACTACAATATCAATGAAGGTAACGCGCTGACGCCATCTCTTCAGCATACCAGGCCTCCAGGATAAAAAAAGGGGAGGGGCGAAGGGATTCTCGCCCCTCCCCATGGTTCAATGGTTCATAAGCTTGTGTAGATTTACGGCCAAACCTTCACGGGAGGATACTGACCTTCGCTGTATTCATACACGGCGATCTTTGGATCAGCACAGTCGCCGGTGGGGGTGCAGGTCAAATTACCGGTTAATCCCTTGAAGTCTTTGGTGGAGTACATGCAATCGCGCAACGCCTGACGGCCGATAAGGAGATCGCCGCCTTCTTTGTCGCCAACTGCAACTTTCTCAACACAAGCGGCTACCAAATTGAGGGCGTCATAGGCGTGAGCATGGAAGATGCTCACAGGCGCAGATCCGAATTTGGCTTCGTAGGCCGGGACGAATTTCGAAGCATAGTCCGGGCCGAATTGTGAAAAGTCCGGGCTGGAGACATAAACACCCTCAACCGCCGGACCAGAACCTTCCATGACATCAGGCGAGAACATACCATCCGCTCCCATCTGGACTACGTTTTCAAGACCAGGGGTTTCGCGAGCCTGAAGAATGAGCTGGGTTCCAGCAGCGATAAAGATCGGGTGGTAGATGAACTCGGGTGAGCCGGCCGCGATGCTGGTGAGAACACCGCTCATATCGACCTGATCAGGGCTGACGGATTCCTGGGCAGTAATCTCGCCGCCCAATTCCTTGAACTTGTCGACGAAGACCTGCTGGAGTAAATCGGCATAGATCGAGCCATCATGGATGGTGGCGGCTTTGCGCAAGCCAAGCACATCGTAAACAAATTGTGCAGCTGCGGCGCCCTGGACTTTGTCACTGTGGGCAGTCCGTAAATAACCGGGGTGGTTGTTCTCGTTGCCTTCCAAGGTCAGGTCAGGGGCTGTATTGGAAGCTGAGACGACTACAAATCCGGCGTCGGACCACAACGGCATGGCAGCGCGCAGAGCGCTGGAGCATGAGGTGCCGAGGACGGCGACGATCGAAGGATCGGCAGCCAGCTTGGTGCCGGCAGCCTGCCCGCCTTCAGCGGAGCATCCATCATCTTCACCATCGAACTGGATATCGTGGCCGAGTAATTTACCGCCTCTTTCCTCGATGGCGATCTCTGCGCCATTGCGGGAGTCAATACCAAGGGTGGCGTCGGGGCCGGCAATAACCATGGCGTAGGCAATGTGAATTGGGTCGCCCGATTTTACTTCGACGCAGCCGATCGTATCAGTGCATTCGACTTTTGGGGCGCAAGCAGAAAGAAAAGCTAGAGCAAGAACCATCACTGCAAGAATGACAATCAATCGTTTCGACATTTTCTTCTTCCTCCTCTGGAATAGGTGAGACTTTAATAAGCAACTCATCAGACTTGTCCTGGCTGACAATGCCAATTCCTTGTGTCTTCCACCACCTCCTTAAAAGGCTAGATTTTACCTTGCATTCTTGTTAAGCATTAATCGTACAGGAAATTATAAAATCGGTCAAGTGTAATAGGAGAAATTCTATGTATTTTGCGTTCGACTATCCGCCTTTTCGCGGACTTTCATGTCGGTATTGCGCATTTTCATCGCCAGATCGGCAGCGAGGTTGTACATTAAACGGTATCCAAGTTGAGGGTAAGTTTCGCACAACAGGATCAACTTTTCTCTTGGGATCAATATGAGATGCGTATCTTTGACGGCAGCTCGTGTCGTGGCTGAGCGCAACCCTTCATCTACGAGGGCGACCTCCCCAAAACATTGCCCGCGTTTCAAGGTTGCAATGACCACCTTCTCAGGCATCTTGGTGAGGGCGCGGCCGGCAACCAGTGCAGGGTTGACCAGGATGTCCACCTCGCCGTGTGCGATGACATAGAGTTCCTTGCTGGTGCTGTTTTCTTCGAAGACGATTTGGCCGGCTGAGTAGACGATCTCTTTACAGATATTGCCTATCAGTTCCAACTGAGTCTGGGTCAGTTGGTAGAAAATATCCGCCTGCTTCAAATAGGTCACAATGGATGTCATAGGGTCTCCGTAGCCAAAAATTCACTTTTCAGTTTAGCATAATTATCATTGCGATTCAATCACGGATAAATACTCTGCAGCCAGTCCATTGGGTCGACCTGTACACCGTTAACCCAGATTTCAAAATGCTGATGAGCACCGGTAACCCGCCCCGTCCCGCCGACCAGGCCAATCTGTTGACCTTTGCTCACCGTTTCGCCTTCGCTGACGTTGATTTCAGACTGGTGCCAATAGCCCGTATAAATCCCGTTCCCATGATCGATGATCGTGGCGTTCCCACGCACAGTTAATGGACCGGCAAATACAACCACCCCATCAGCTGGTGCCGAGATTGGAAGACCTTCCCCGCCGCAGAAATCCACCCCTGTGTGAAAGTAGATGTAGTCGCTGTTATTGTAGGATCGGCGATTCCCGTAGCGCGAAGTGAAACAATCCGGAAAGACGGCCGGCGAGGAAAACAATCCATCCCAGTATTTTTCCGGAGAGGCTTCCGCGACAATGGCGGCTACCTGTTCACTTTCAGGCTCGGTGACCGCCGGGTCGATGTAGGATGGATCGACAACAAGATTTTCGTCAGGATAAAAGCCGGATCGGACAAGGACATTCTGCGCGAATGATTGCGTGGATCCATCCGGCAGCGTCGCCACCAGCTGGAGTGGATACGGACCCGGGGGCAGCATGGCATGGACACCTTGAAGCGCCACTTGAGCCCCGTTTTCGCCTGGGAAGAATTGCAGAGGCTTGTCAACCAGGATACCGCTCAAAATTGTTCCCGGATCGGTTTGGATGGTTATCTCCGCTGTTCCACCTTGCTTGAACGGAGCATCACGCAACTCCACGCTCTGGAAGGCGGGCGGGAGACCGATGGCGGTCGTTTCGCTCGTCCCCGAACTTCCGAACATGACTTCGCTTGGAATTCCGTCCCAAGTCCCTGCCAGTGAATTTTGACTGGAAATGGTCCAGGGGTTTCCACCCTGCCGGACTGCCAGTTCAAGCAGGCTTTCACCTGAATCCATGCTGAACCGGGTTGATAGTAATGAATTATCTTTCTCCATCCTGGGAATCACAAATTTGATACCGGCATAAAGCTCGGAGGGACTTGTGATCTTGTTCAGTTTTTGCAGGAATTGTTCAGGGAGTTGGTTCTGCCGGCTGATGGAGCGAAGGGTTTCTCCGTAGGAGATTATTTTGGTTTCCAGAACCCCGGAGACGCCCTCGAGACCGGGGATGACCAAGGGCTGCCCGACGAAAATCTGATTGGCATCCGAAAGACCATTGGCTGTCAGTAAGTCATTTACGGTTACTCCAAAAAGATTTGCAATTAAAAGTCAGGCTGTCACCGGAGGCGACGATATAGGTGGGTCCGCTGACAGGAGCAGGCGAGGGGTCAAGCGTGGGAGTGGAGGTCTCCTGCGGAGCGGGTGTTACAGTCGGTTGCGGAGTCGACTCCTGGGCAGAAACCTGCGATGCAATGACTAGTGTAATAATCAGGAAAAGCGAAGGTACAAGACTTTAATCATTTACGAAGTCCAATTTATCGCCAATTTGAAAGATATCCATTTGGCAAGGGTTTAATTCTACGACGTATCTGGCTGGAGCTTGCGAAGCATAGTAGAGGTGCCAACTCTTGGCAAGCTTCTTGTCGACAACCACCTTATTCGAATTGACCCAAAAAACTGCTAGGTCCGTCCAGACAAAGAGCATATGGATGGAAGTGTCCAGTTTGCTGTCACGGTTTTCGGCAAGGACGAGGCCTTCGCCTTCTCGAAGCGCCTTGCGAAAAGTGAAACCTTTCAGGCGGCTGAAAAAATCGTCGCAATACTTTACGCCTGCGAGAACCGGCTCATTCCTGGTCAGATTTACTATTCTAATTTGCTTGGACATTGGAGATAATATTACGGGGCGACTGGTCCTGCCGCCCCGCGTTCATCCTTGTTGTTCCATCTGGTTATTCAGAACCTTGTCAACGCTTGCCAGAAGGTCCTGAGGGCTGAAAGGCTTTGCGATGTAATCGTCCACCTTTGCGATGTGCAATCCAAGTACTTTGTCGATGCTTTGTGCTTTGGCTGTGACCACAATCACAGGGATGTCGCGGGTCTTTTCGTCAGCTTTCATTTGCTGGTATACTTCCCATCCATCCATGTCGGGCATCATGAGATCCAGCAAAACCAAATCAGGAGACCTCTTGCGGATAAGTTCAAGCCCCTCCATTCCCGTGCCCGCTCCCAGGACTTCGAAACCCTTTCTGGTCAATATTAGCCGGATGAGATCCACCATTTCGGGTTCATCTTCAACGCATACGATGGTTTTTTTGGGGCTATCTTTCATTAATCTCCCTGCCACATGTCATTTAAGTTTACCATAATTTCAAAGTGACCATGAAGATAACCACCTGGAACGTAAATGGAATACGGGCGGCGCTGGGAAAAGGGTTTTCGACCTGGGTTCAGGAAGAGAAGCCGGACGTCCTTTGCCTGCAGGAAATTAAAGCAAAACCCGAACAATTGACCGAATCCCAGCGAGATTTCACCGGGTATTCCGTGGTTTGGAATCCTGCGGAGCGGCCAGGCTACAGCGGCGTCGCTACTTTCCTGCGTGGAGACCAAGCTGAGGCGTCGTTGGGAATGGGTGAGCCTCGCTTTGATGTGGAGGGGCGGGTCATTCGCACCCGCCATCCAGGATTTCAATCTATTTAACAGTTACTTCCCGAATGGCCAACGAGGTCAGGATCGCGTTGCTTATAAACTCGATTTCTATGCATATCTTTTGGAGATTTGCGATAACCTCCATTCAAAGGGTGAAAACATTATCCTGACGGGGGATTTCAATACCGCCCACAAGCCGATCGATTTGCGAAATCCAAAGGAAAACGAGAAAACCTCTGGTTTTCTTCCTGAGGAAAGAGCGTGGGTGGACCGTTATCTCGAACATGGATTTGTGGATATCTTTCGAAATTTATACCCCGACAAGGTGCAATATACCTGGTGGACGTATATTTCCAACGCAAGGGCGAGGAATGTCGGCTGGCGGATTGATTATTTTTTAGTTTCGAAAAATCTGGTCCCACGGATTCGGGACGTCATCATCCGGGATGAAGTACCCGGCTCAGACCATTGCCCGGTCACACTAATCATGGATTAAGGTAAAAAGCTTCAAAACCTGCGGATATGATGGAAATTGATGGGGAAATATAAGAGAATTATATAAAAAATTCCCGATACATGTCCCATAAGTAGGTAGATTGGTATAATGAGTGCTGGAAATATCAGGAGGCGAGTGTGAATTCTAGAAATCAATCGTATATTATTTATGCTTTACTTTTCATCGCAATAGTGGCGATGGTGTACTTTAATGTAAGGCAGCAGCCTAATGCACAGGATGTATTAACCATCAACCAATTGGCGGATGATGTCAAGGCTGGTATTGTCTCGCGGATCGATGTCGAATCTGATGACAAGCTAACTGTTATCTATTATGGCTCGAGCCAGAATAACCTTATCGAGCGTGAGTCAAGAAAAGAACCTCAACTAACCCTTGTGACCCAGTTATTGGAACTAGGTGTAACCTCCGAACAGTTGGCTCCCGATAAGATTAAAATTGACGTCCAGGCGCCAAGCTCCTGGATGGGGGTGATGACCGTCCTGGGATATGTTCTTCCCTTCGTCCTGCTTGCGGGAATTTTTTGGTGGATTTTCCGCCAGGCGCAGGGAAGCAACAATGCTGCCATGTCCTTCGGTAAATCGAAAGCGCGCATGTTTAGCGGCGATCACCCAACCGTGACTTTTGACGATGTGGCAGGAGCCGAAGAGTCTAAAGAAGAACTCAAAGAAGTTGTAGAGTTCTTAAAAGAACCGCAGAAATTCATCCAGCTGGGTGCCCGAATTCCAAAAGGCGTGCTGCTGGTCGGTCCTCCAGGAACCGGAAAGACTTTAATGGCTAAGGCTGTTTCAGGTGAGGCAGGGGTGCCTTTCTTCTCAATCTCCGGCTCTGAGTTTGTGGAAATGTTCGTCGGTGTGGGCGCGAGCCGGGTGCGCGATTTGTTTGACCAGGCCAAGCGGCACTCACCCTGCATCATTTTCGTGGACGAAATCGATGCGGTTGGTCGTCAGCGCGGAGCCGGATTGGGCGGGTCTCATGATGAACGTGAGCAAACCCTCAATCAGATGCTTGTGGAGATGGACGGATTTGATACCGATACGAATGTGATTATCATCGCAGCTACAAACCGGCCTGATATCCTGGACCCTGCCTTGCTTCGACCAGGTCGGTTTGATCGTCGCGTCATGCTAGACCGCCCGGACGTGAAGGGGCGAGAAGCGATTCTGCGAGTTCACATCAAGGGTAAGCCAATAGAGCCCGATATCAATTTGTCAATCCTCGCACGTGGAACTCCTGGATTTGTCGGCGCTGATCTGGAAAATATGGTTAATGAAGCAGCTATCTTATCGGCTCGCCGAAATAAAAAGTCCATTGGCCAGCCTGAATTTCAAGAGGCTATCGAACGAGTGATTGCCGGCCCAGAGCGAAAGAGTCGTCTCATATCCGATGAGGAAAAACGCATCATAGCCTATCACGAAGCAGGACATGCGGTTGTGATGAACGTCATTCCAGAAGCAGATCCGATTCACAAAATCACAATTGTCGGTCGCGGGCAAGCCGGTGGTTATACCATGGCGTTACCGGAAGAAGACCGGATACTTGCCTCACGAAAGAAATTAACTGCTGAGATGATCGGCCTGTTGGGCGGGCGCGCCGCTGAGGAAATTGTCTTTGACGATGTAACATCTGGAGCTTCCAACGATTTCGAACGCGTGACGCATATCGCAAAGTTAATGGTCACTCGTCTTGGGATGAGTAATCAATTAGGAAATATGGTCTACGGTAAAAAAGAGGAATTGATCTTCCTTGGCCGCGAAATATCAGAACAAAGGGACTATTCCGAGGCGGTCGCTGAGCAGATCGATAGTGAGGTTCGCCAGCTTGTGGATGAATCCTATAAAAAAGCTCGAGAAATCCTTGGGGAATACCGTGACAAATTGGATGCGGTCGCCAACAGATTGCTTGAAGTCGAGACGATAACTCGAGACGAATTTGAAAAACTGTTTCCACCTCCATTTTCGAAAAATAACGGCACTCCGAAAATCCCCGCATAATGAAAAGGACTGGCTACTCAAGAGCCAGTCCTTTTGAATTACTTTTTCGTAGATTTACTTAACCCTCTTTTTCCTGGCGTACTAATTCTCGGCGAAGGATTTTTCCAACAGTCGTCTTGGGAAGCTCTTTGCGAAATTCGATATGAGTCGGGATCTTGAAAGCGGCTAATCGTTCCTTGCACCACGCCTTGACCTCATCTTCTGACAGGCTTTCGCCGGGTTTCAGGACGATCCAGGCCTTCACCGTTTCACCGCGGTAGGCGTCGGGGATACCGGCTACGCCGGCCTCAAGTACCTTTGGATTCGCGACGATTACTTCCTCGACTTCGCGCGGCCAGACCTGGTAACCACCGGGTTTAATGAGTTCCTTTTTCCGGTCGACGATATAGAAATAGCCATCCTCATCCATTCGGGCAATGTCGCCGGTGTACAGCCAGGGACCCGTACCGTCTGGCAGCGTGCGGAGCGAGTTGGCAGTTTCCGTTGGCATGTTGTGATAACCCTTCATGACCTGAGGGCCTCGAAGGATTAATTCGCCAATTTCGCCAATCGGCATGGGGGTCACCCCATCCTCGAGATTGACGATTATGCAATCAACATCAGACATGGGCATACCGATGGACCCGGTTTTGTTCGTCCCTTGCAGCGGATTACAATGCGAGGCCGTTGGTGCCTCGGATAAGCCGTATCCTTCGAAAACGACACCTCCCGTCAAGGCCTCAAACCTCTCTTTTGTTTCCCGCATCAAAGGTGCAGATCCGGAAATGCACGCCTTAATCGAGCGAAGGTTGTATTTACCAGCCGCCACACCAGCATTGTTGTTGAGCGCGTTATATAGTGTGGGCACACCCGGGAAGATGGTTGCCCTGTATTTGTGGATATTCTCGAGGACATCCGGGATGTCTCGCGCGTTCGGGACCAAGACCATGGACGCCCCCGATGCGAGAGCGAAATTCATTCCCGCCACCATTCCGTATACGTGGAAAAGTGGGATGGCGGCAAGCACGATTTCGGCGCCTTCGTTGAGATTGACCATCCATTTTTTTATCTGGAGCGTATTAGCTACGACGTTCCTGTGAAGTGCAACAGCACCCTTGGATATCCCCGTTGTCCCGCCGCTGTATTGAAACAGGGCTACATCGTCAGGTCCCACATCAATTTTCGGGCGGTCCGCTGGTGAGAATTTTGCAACCAGATCTTTCATCCAGATGTCACCTTCCGCAGAGTCCTCCTTCAATTCTGAAACCGCCTTTTTTCTCTTTGGCAAGAGTGAACAAAACCCGAAGGATAGGGGGTAAAGTCTCCTTGATATTGGTGACGATTAGTTTCTTGAGTTTGGTATTTGGTTGAGCAGCTTTCATTACCTTGTAGAAGTTGCTCATGACGAACATGATTTCGATACCCGCATCATTGACTTGGTATTCGATCTCTCTGGGAGTGTAAAGTGGATTAACAGCAACAACAACTCCCCCGGCTTTAAGAATACCAAAAAACGCCATGATGAACTGCGGCGTGTTGGGCATAAAAATGCCGACCCGGTCACCTTTTTTCACACCCAAGCTGGCGAGTGCGGCTGCGACCTGGTCGGTAATTTCATTCATTTCTTTGTAAGAAATTTCTGCCCCTTTGAATATTGTGCATGGCGCATTGGGGTATTTTTTGGCTGAATCTTCAAGCAAAAATTGAAGTGGCACCTGCGGGTAATCTATTGTTGCTGGAACCCCTTTGTCATAATTCTTGGTCCAAAACCGATCGCTCATGACTATGCCTCCTCCTCGATGAACAGTCATTTATATTTCAGTATAGGGGAAAAAAAATAAAAGTCAATCTTGAGAAGGAAGTTTTTTTTAGTTTGTCAGACATTTACCTATGTAACTTGCGATCACGTCAGCGTCTATGCCAGCGTCGAACCACTTGATTTCAATGTCATTTTCTTTGAACCAGTTGGCTTGTCTCCGGACAAATATCCGAGTAGATTTTCGCATCTGAATCTTTGCCTCCTCCTCGGTAAATTGTCCCTTCAGGATTTTTACGGACTCTCGGTAACCTATGGCGGACATGGTAGGCAGTTCAGCTGAATACCCTTTCGCTAATAAGGTTTTAACTTCATATAGCAATCCATGCTCAAACATCTCATCGATCCTTGCATCGATCCGTTTGTAGAGTTCTGGCCGCGGGAGTGTTAATCCAATCTGCACGAGGAAGTAGGGTGATGGATTTTTTCCTTTTAGTTCAGAAAACCGATTTCCGGAGGTGAGAATAACTTCGAGGGCGCGGATGGTCCTACGTACATTTCGCGGATCAATTCTCTCAGCCGCTGAAGGATCAAGTAATGTTAGTTTTTCGTGTAACCACAATGGGCTGTTGACCTTGGCCATAGTCTCTAATTCAGCACGTAATTCGTAATTTGGTTTAACAGAAGGCGGCGTCCACCCCTTGGTGACAGAATGAATGTATTGACCAGACCCGCCAACTAGGAAGGGGAGTTTTCCACGAGAATGAATTTCATCAATGGCTTTTTTTGCTGATTGCTGGAATATCGTGATGGACCATGTCTGGTCTGGTTCCGCGACATCGATAAGGTGATGTGGAACCTGGGCGCGTTCAGATGCCGAAGGCTTTGCCGTTCCAATATCCATGCCTGTGTAAAACAATCTTGAATCAGCTGAAACGATTTCCCCGTCCATCAGCTCTGCGAGTTGAATGGCTTTAAAAGTCTTCCCAACGGCCGTGGGTCCGACGATGACAACTAAAGGAGAAGATTGAGGCATTTCATCAAGATTCAATTGGGAAGAAATTTCTTGGAATTACTGGCCGAACTCGGATGTTATTCGAGGATGTACATGATTGTTGGAGGCACTGGTGTCAGGAAATAGAGAGTGACCCAGGAATGCCACGGCACATAATCGTCGTCGCCATACGCCAGATCGATCCAATAGCGCCCATCAATTCCTGCACCGATATCCGAGATGATCGCGCGCCCATACCCGGGCACATAGACCGGATCGCCGTTCATGTATCGCCACCAGCTTCGGAGGACCCCGATCACTCCTTTTTGTGCTTTCAGGCCGCCCGCTGTGCCATAGCCGCACCAGGGTACGCCCAACCTGCATGGAGAATAGGAAGTGGCATACACTTGCACGGCGCGATAGAACTCAAGTGGTCCCTCAGGTGTATCCACGGTCCGGATCACGATTTTCGTCCCGGCACCAACAATGCGATCCTTGGCTGGTCTCACAAGTGCTTCTGCGTCTGTTTCCTGGTTGACTTCCTGCCCGTCCTCATAGCGGATTCGGGTTCGGGTGACCGCCAGACCGGGTTCACCTACTTGCAATAATTCCTGTTGGTCAAGCTCAAGGTCGGCAGTAAGCTGGACTTCCGTGTTGAAGGGAATGGATTTTTGAACCAACGCAATGGATTCATTTACTCGTACAACACGGATCTTGCCATCGACAGGAAGATTTTCTGATTCCGCTGGAATACTGTAATCCAATCCCTGAAGAGATAATCCTGCCTCAGCGAGTGCTGCTCCTACAGTTTCGGATGATGTCAACCTGTAATGCGATTCTTCTCCTGCGGCGATCTCAATCTCAGCTGAAGGTCGATATTCAATGGTCATCGGCCCAAGGATCGGTGTGGAAGCAGGTGGGTTAAGATAATCGCTTTCGCGTAGAAAAATGTCCATGTCTGCCAATGCTTGCCCGACTGTTGAGGCTGCAGACTTGAGATCAATCTCTTCACCGTTATTGAAAAATTTGATCGGGAAAGAGTTTCTTACTTCAATCGTCGTTGCATTATCCTCGAGAAGAGAATCATGAGCGACCGGCAAGCCATTTACGAGAACCACGTCATCTGGAGTGAATGGTATTCCTGCAGCGATGAGAAGTGCGGCCGGAGAATCCACGGTCCTGGAAACATTCATGATCTGATCACCATTGATCAGTGTAATTTTGGAGTCAATGGGTTCGCTTGGTTGACAAGCAGTCAAGAACATGGCGCAAACCAATACCGCCACCATTAGTGGTTTCATAAAGGCAATTCTAACATACGCACACTTAACAGCAAATTAGAAACAGAAATGCCCGGTTCAAGGGATAAATATTTTGGATTTTGGTATAGAATAACTCCATGTCAACTTCAGAATTAATCACCAGCCGCAGCAACCCGGTGGTCAAATCTGCCCGGATGCTCAGGGAAAGCAAAGAGCGAAAAAGGTCAGGGAAATTCCTCGTCGAAGGCATAGTGCATGTGGGAGAAGCATGTGCTGCTGGTTGGCAAGTTGACACTATTCTGCATGCACCGGAGCTGCTTGAGAGTGAGTATGCCCGGAATCTGATTTCTGGCCAATCGGCTAAAGGTATACGATGTAATCCTGTTTCCGCGGATGTGCTTAAATCCCTCGCTGAAAAAGAGAACCCGCAGGGGATTGTCGCGATTGTTTCGCAAAAGTTTGTTTCGCTGGAATCGCTTTCCCCTCAAACTATCAAGGTCGCAGTAGCGCTTGTCGCCCCTCAGGATCCGGGGAATGTTGGGGCAATCCTGCGTACTTTGGACGCAGTCGGCGGAGACGGCTTGTTCCTGTTGGACGGAGGCGTGGACTTGTTTCACCCGACCGTTGTTCGTGCGAGCATGGGCGCGATTTTCTGGAAACCGGTGGTCAAGGCCACATTTGCAGATTTTCATGCTTGGGCAAGACAATATCGCTGCCAACTCATTGGCACCTCTGCCCACGCTGATATGGATTATCGCAGCGTGAAGATCGACCAGGGAATGTCAATTTTGGTTTTAGGCAACGAACAGAAGGGATTGAGCAAAGACCAGTTGGCAGTCTGCGATGCCGCGGTCAAGATTCCCATGCGCGGCAGGGCAAGTTCCCTGAATCTTGCTGTGGCTGCCAGTGTGTTGTTATTTAGGTTGTATGAACAACACAAATAAAAAAGTCGGGACACCTGATTGGGCGTCCCGACTTTTTTATATATTACTGGGTCGATGGAGCTAGTTCTTAATATTCGTCTTCCTCCTCGTCCAACCAGAGTTCGTCTTCATCCTCTTCGAATTCGTCCTCTTCCCATTCCTCGAGTTCTTCTTCCTCCCACTCTTTTTCGGCGTCTGCCTCTTCATTGGGAGAATAAGTCGCGCAACCCGTGTCAGGATCCAATTCGACAGCGGCGGCCGAACAGTATCCGTCATCGATAAAGACGCAGTCGGCATAGTGGCAACGAATGCGGGGCATGTACTCCTCCTAAATTCCTGGTTGTTTAATCAAACGAATGAGTGCAAAAACAAAACAAAGGGTTATGGTTATAGCAGACGCCACGCAGAATGGGCATACTGCATGAATAACGAAGAACTCAAGGTAGGTAAGGTAGGCGGAGTATACCACACCGGCTAATCCCATCCCAAATTCAAGCAGCGGGCCATTTTCCCCGAAAAACGACACATGATTTTCGAGGATGAGTGTGATAATAATCGCCAGATAACCTATAAAACCGACTGCTGCCACAGGGATTCCGTAAATCTCTGAATATGGGCTGGCATTGACTGTTGAGCATCCGCCATTCCCAAGACACATGGCATCGACTCTAAATACTTTAAAAATAAACATATAAACCGAAATAGCCATTCCGGCAATCGCAGAAAACATGGTGGCCCAATAAAGTTTTTTCATTTGTCCTTAGAAAAGCCAGGCGTCCACTTCCTCGCCAAGCGGCAGGGATTTTACACCAGAGGGGATGATTAGTAAAGCATTGGCTTGGACCAGAGAAAGCAGATTACTGGAAGCTTGATGGCCTGTTAATCGCCCAACCAATCTGCCTTCTTTTCTGGTGACGACTGCCCTCAGATAGGATTCCCTGCCGTCGGATTTTATTTCCTCTTCGAGTTCGACCCTGACGGTTGCCCTTTGGTTTGGCTGCAGCCCTGATAGTTTTTCAAGGGCAGGAGTGATGAACACCATAAATCCGATGAATGCAGAGACAGGGTTTCCCGGAAGGCCAAAAAAAGGTATCCCACGGTAATGCCCAAAGGCGAGAGGCTTACCGGGCCGCATGTTAACCTTCCAAAAGTCCAACGATCCTTCCGATTCCACAACAGACTTGACATAATCAAAGGCACCAACGCTGACACCGGCTGATGAAATGATCATATCCGCCTTGTCGTCATATGCCTTTTCGAGAAATATTTTTATTGAGGCGGGGTCATCCTTGGCAATTCCCAGGTGAATAATTTCCGCTCCTTCCTCGCTTGCCAATGTACTCAATGAGTATGAATTCGCATCCCTGATTTTTCCAGGTGAAATCGGTTCAGCAGGTGAGGCCAATTCGTCGCCTGTCGAAAGGATCGCAACGCGAGGTTTTCGATATGTCAATATGTTCGATTTTCCGAGCAGCGCCAATAATCCGATATCCTGGGCGCGTAGTTTGTGCGAGGTGGCAATAAGAGTTTGGTCTGCCTTGACGTCCACACCTTTGTAACGGATATTTTCCCCATTTGAAACAGATTGATAAATTTCAACAAATTTTGGAGCATCTACTCCTGCATCGCGAAAATTAAAATCTGTATCCTCAACCATGACCACTGCGTCTGCTCCAGCGGGCATAGGCGCTCCGGTCATAATGCGCACGCATTCGCCGCGATGTATCTCCTTGTCCATGAAAGAACCTGCTGGGATATCGCCAACAACGGTCAGAGTGATTGGTTTTCTGCGGCTGGCTGCGTCTAAATCCGCAGCGTAAACTGCGAATCCATCGACACTCGAGTTGTCAAAAGAGGGGAGATCGGTTTCTGCGATTACTGGCTCGGCAAGAATGCGCCCAGCCGCTTCCTGTAAAGGAGTGGAGGTCGATTGAACAGGATTAATCCTGGCAAGAATGAGTTCTTTGGCTTCTGATACGCTTAACATTAGGCGCCTTCACTATTAAAGCGCCGAGATTATACCATTCTATTTTGGCTGTAATATTTCCTGAGGTTTCTTACTATTACCCACCACGGATTCGTTGAGCTTCCATGACGTTGGGGAGGTTTTCAATTTTAGTTAGAAGGCGGCTGAGTTGTTCGAGGTCCTTGATTTCAACCACCAGCCTCATATCCGCCACATCTGCGTGGATGCTGTCACGATCGATATGAACATTGACATCCACAATATTCACCCCTTCATTTACCATAAGGTTGGAGATATCACCCATGAGACCATGCCTGTCGTAGGCAGAAATCCGGATGGGAACAGGGTAGGTGTGGATATGTTCGCCCCAGTTGACGCGAACCATCCGGTCCCGGTCGTTCATGGTCATGTGCAGGACGTTTGGGCAATCCTGTCTATGGACGGTTGCGCCTCGACCTCGCGTGATATAGCCAACGATGGGATCGCCGGGTGCAGGGTTGCAGCATTTGGCCATGGTGGTGAGTAAACCTTTTAAACCAAGAACTTTTACGGCTTCCGATGAGGCCAACTCGCTTTTTGGCGCGGAAACAGGTATGGATTCTTCCTGCTCGATGATCGGGATGTAACGATCGGATAATCGGTTAAAAATTCTGCCCGTCGTGATATCCCCACAACCAATGGCTTCGAACATCTCTTCGGTTGTTTTGAATTCCAGTTCACGGGCCATATCCTCAAGGTTGATGTCACTTAATCCCAATTTCTGGAGTTCCCGCTCAAGCAGATCGCGTCCTTGCGAGATATTCTGATCCCGGTTTTGTTTTTTAAACCATGCTTTGATTTTTGACCTGGCGCGCTGAGTTCTTACCAACCCAAGGGATGGATTCAACCAATCCCGGCTTGGACCGCCCTGTTTTGCCGTCAGGATTACGACCTGATCTCCGGTGTGGAGGACATGGTCGAGAGGCACTAATTTACCGGAAATTTTTGCGCCTCGGCAATGATGTCCAACATCGGTATGGACATGGTAGGCAAAATCGATGGGGGTTGATCCGGAAGGCAGGTCAATAATATCGCCGCGAGGTGTGAAAATGTAGACTCGGTCCTGGAAGACATCGGTTTTCATGCCATCGACGAATTCCTGGGCGTCATCCACATCCTGCCGCCATTCCATCATCCGTCGCAGCCAAAGGATGCGCTGCTCATAAGCCTCTTCAACGGGCTTTCCGCCTTCCTTATAGCGCCAATGAGCGGCGATTCCGTATTCTGCATTCTGGTGCATCTCAGCGGTGCGAATCTGGACTTCGAGCGGCTTCCCATCATCGAAAATAACAGCTGTATGGAGCGATTGATAAAAATTATCTTTTGGCGCCGCGATGTAATCGTCAAATTCCGTAGGGATGGGACGCCAACGTGCATGCACTATTCCCAGGGTGATGTAACAGGCGGAAATGTCTGGAACGATTACGCGTACAGCTCGAACGTCCCGAACCATTTCAAAGGATTTTCCCTTTAATTGCATTTTCCGATAAATCGAATAGATGTGTTTTGGGCGCCCGGATACTTCGCCCTTGATGTGATTCTGGATCAGCAATTTCTGGATGCTGGATACGATCTCCTCCATTTGTTGCTCGCGGGTATCCCTGCGCTCGGCGAGCTGTTCGGCAATCTCCTTGTACTTTTCAGGATAAACATAACGGAATCCAAGGTCCTCAAGCTCCCATTTCATTTGCCAAATTCCAAGGCGGTTGGCGAGTGGGGCAAAAATATCCAACGTCTCTTGAGCGATGCGTTTTTGCTTATCGGGCTTGGTGTAGCTTAGTGTTCGCATGTTGTGCAGGCGGTCAGCCAGCTTGATCAACACCACGCGGACATCTTCGCCCATTGCCAGGAAGGTCTTGCGCAACGTCTCTGTCGCGAGATCCTTCTTGTGCTTTGACAACTGCTCAGGCGAAAGTTCTTCTTTCTCTTGATCACCATTTTCCCCCGCGTGCCCATCGCCTCTTGAAACACGGGGGAGATGTGCAAGCTTCGTTACTCCGTCAACGAGCTTTGCGACTGTCTCGCCAAAATCCCTTTGGATGTCACTTAAACTTAATTTCGTGTCCTCAACCGTATCATGAAGCAAGCCGGCGGCGATCACTTCGGGCGGAACGTGCATTTCAGCCAGAATTGCCGCTACGGCAACACAGTGATTAATATAGGGTTCACCCGACGCCCTCTTCTGACCTGCATGAGCCAATTCTGCAGCGTGGTAGGCGCGAATCAACATCTCCCGGTCCATCACGTTGTAATCTGGAGGAGGTTATCAAGCAAGTTTTGAATTTCGACAGGCGCCTCTACAGTTTTCTTCACAATACCTTTATTTTACTTCCGTCCTGGCCTTTTATTGGACGACCTGAGGCCTTGGCAGATTTTGCGCATTATAATTCAGCCGGAGGAGAAAGTGCCACCCGCCAACAACGTGACCCGAATGCTGGATGCCCGGAAAGTATCCTATTCTGCTTTCGAAACTCCTTCTGAGAAGCTGGGAGCAGTTGAGACAGCTCAATTTTTAAATGTACCAGTTGAGATTGTCTATAAAACAGTGGTGATAACCCGAGTTCAAGAGGGCAACAGGACTTCCGCAGGGCGAAAAAAACCTCTCCTGGCAGTGATTCCTGGAAATCACGTTGTTGATTTAAAACTGCTGGCAAACGAAATTGGGGAGAAAAAAGTCCATCTTCCAACCGAGAAGGAAGCCGAACAAATTACAGGGCTTCAAGCGGGAGGAATCTCACCTCTGGCTTTGATCAATAAGGGATTTCAGGTCATCGTTGACGAGTTAGCCAAGTCTCATGGTTCAATTCATCTCTCTGGCGGACAAAGAGGTTTAAATATTTTACTTCCTGTGGATGACCTGATAAGTCTGACCCAGGCTCGATTTGGCCGAATTAGTGTGCCGGGTAATTAAACTACTCTGCTATAATTGTTCGTATCAGCCAAGGAGTCCATTCAATGACGGAAAACAATCCCATTATCAAATGCCGCGGTGTTGAGAAGTGGTATGGTCATTTCCAAGCTTTGAAGGGTGTGGACATGGATGTCCAAAAGGGCGAAGTGATCGTGATCTTCGGTCCTTCAGGATCGGGTAAATCCACCTTCATTCGCACTCTCAATCGCCTCGAAGAACATCAAAAGGGGCAGATTGTTGTGGATGGGATTGAATTGACGGGCGATATGCGCAACATTGAAGCCATCCGGATGGAGACAGGGATGGTTTTTCAACAATTCAACTTATTTCCGCACCTGACGGTGATGGAAAATATCACGCTTGCACCGATGCAAGTGAGAAAATGGCCAAAAGAAAAAGCAGAGGAAGTTGCCCATCAATTGTTGAATTGAGTCGGGATTCCCGAGCAAGCTCTGAAATACCCAGGGCAGCTTTCGGGCGGTCAGCAGCAGAGGGTCGCCATCGCACGCGCGCTGGCCATGCAGCCGAAAATCATGCTGTTTGATGAGCCAACCTCCGCGCTGGACCCGGAGATGATCAAGGAAGTACTCGACGTTATGGTTGAACTGGCAAAAAGTGGAATGACCATGCTCGTCGTTACCCACGAGATGGGATTTGCCAAGGCGGTTGCGCATCGAATGTACTTCTTTGATCAGGGATTGATCGTGGAAAGCGGAACTCCTGAAGAGATTTTCACGAAACCCCGGGAAGAGCGAACAAAATTATTCCTGTCACAAATTCTCACACACTAAAAAAATCGGACAACCACCTAGTTGTCCGATTTTTTTAGTGGACTAAATAGCTTAGGATTATCCTTTAATCACTGCAACTGGGACAAGTCGGGCGACCTTCCGTGCAATTCCAGCTGAGGTGACTGTTTTGACAACATCATCAACGTTCTTGTAAGCCTTTGGGGATTCTTCGGCCAACCCGGGCAGACTTCCCGCCCTGACTTTTATCCCGCACCCTTCCAAATCTCTCCTGAGCTGGTCGCCGCGGATTTCGTGCTTTGCCTGATGCCGGCTCATGAGCCTGCCGGCTCCATGGCAGCAGGAACCCCACGACCTCGACATGCTTTCTTCCGTTCCCGTTAAGACGTAGGATGCGGTGCCCATGCTGCCGGGTACAAGCACAGGCTGACCGATTTGTCTGTATTCAGGAGGCAGTTCTTGTGAGCCAGGTCCAAAGGCGCGAGTCGCACCCTTGCGGTGGACGCATACTTTTACCGGTTTTCCACGAAGCATATGCGTTTCGATTTTTCCCATATTATGAGCGATATCATAAACTTGGACGAGATCCCAGCCTTTGCCCTTTCCCGCAAATGCGTCTTCGAATGCACGGCGTGCTGAAAATGCGAGTAGTTGTCGGTTCGCGAAAGCAAAGTTAGCGGCAGCCTTCATCGCGCCAAGATAAGCCTGACCCTCAGGCGAATCCATGGGCGCACAAACAAGTTCACGGTCAGGGAGTTCAATCTCATACCGCTTGACTGCGGCTTGAAATTCCTGGACGTAATCGGTGCAGATTTGATGTCCGAGTCCTCGCGAGCCGCAATGGATTTGGACTGCCAGGCAACCCTGCTGCAGTCCCATAATGGATGCCGCTTTGGTATCGAAAATCTGCTCAACCCTATCCACTTCGATGAAATGGTTGCCCGCTCCAAGAGACCCGATTTGATCCTTCCCCCGTTGCCTGGCACGCTCACTGACTTTGGCGGGATTAGCTCCTTCGATGCATCCTTGCTCTTCTGTCCTTGCAAGGTCATTTTCAGACGCAAATCCATTCTTTAGAGCCCACCTCGCACCTTCGCGCAGAATCCTGTCCAAATCCGACAGGCCGACGCGAACGACCCCCCGGCTGCCGACTCCGCTTGGGCAATATCTGTTCAACAAGGTCGCCAGGGTATCCATGTCCTCACGGACCGAATCGTATTCGATTTGAGACGCAAGCAGCCTGACTCCGCAATTGATGTCATATCCAATAGCTCCGGGTGAGACGACTCCATGAGGAAATTCGGTCGCCGCGACGCCTCCGATCGGAAAACCATACCCCTGGTGCATATCCGGCATGACCACGACTTCGCCGACCAGACCTGGCAAGGTGGCAGCGTTCACAGCCTGTTCGAGCGACTTATCGTCAAGGATTTGGAGAATCAGCTCCCGGGTTGCAAAGACCCGAACGGGCACGCGCATATCCCCTCTGTAGGATTTTGGAATCTCCCATTCGTATTCGTTGATTTGATTTATCTCAGTCAACTGCATATCAATTTCCTGCTGTTGTACCCGAATGGGTTTATTCGTTCTATACATCAAAAACGATTTCTGCTTCCACCCCAAGCAGAGTTTTTGTTATTTTTAGGTTATGGAAGGTCACTGCTTTGATAGATTTGTTGATTTCTTTGATTGGGGCTCCTGTCAATGATGCAACGAGCTGATCACCATTAATTTCAACCGTTATTTTATCGAAAGCGAGATTCTCTTGTTCTGTAAAATAAATCAATTCAGATAGAAACGCGACCAGCTGACCTTCCGGATCGGGAGAGCAGATTTCGATTTCTCTCTCCACGACAGGTGCATCCGCAAGAACTATTCCCGATAAGGCAATTAGCCCTAGGGCAGCTTCCGAGAATAAGGTTGGTAGATCCTCTGCCCAAACGCGAAAAGACCAATCTGCCGTATGGCGGATTTCCTCAATTGGCATATTTCCATTGTAACAACTTTTCAGGGGATCAAGGACCTGATATCGGCCGTTGAAAAATACTTTCTATAGGCGGATGATTCTTGAAGGAGAGCTTGAATCTCGGAAGCCAATAACGTGACGTCGCCTGATGGTGTTGAACCATCTTGATGGATGATAATTATTGAATCCGATGTTGATATTCTCAATAGATATATGTCCGCGTTGAACAAGCCATTCGAGCCCCTTTTTAATAACAGGCTCCGTTTGTGCGCAAGCGGCCGCTAATTCGGATATCCGGGTCTGACCCTCCTTGTGCGTTATGGTGAATTTAATCAGCCCCGCCAGTCTTTCCAGAAACCCTTGGATTTCATCCATGCCTGGGTCCATAGCAAATAAATACACCTTCTCGGGGCTAACGATCTTCAATACTTGTTGGAATACTTCGATTGAAGGGGGGGATGTCCAAACGACAAGGATTTTTGCGGGCGAAAACTTTGTCCTATCCACGCCATTCACTTGATTCTTGTCTGGACCCTCCGCCCAAATTGCCGCCTCTTTGGGAAGCGATTTAAGCAATTCCAATTGACCATCTCTGCCTCGAAAGTCAACCACCTCGGGGGAGGCTGACTTTAGTTTAATAGGTTCAGAATTGAGCGGCCGTGCATCGATCCAAACGAGTTGATTCTGGCGAACACCCCGCCAATCACTCGCCCGTAAAGAAAACGCCAAATCAAAGCGCCCTTCAGGAATATCTTCGCTCGCGCCATCCCACCATAGAACATCCCGTTGGATTCCATCCGCGGACTCTACCGTGATCTTCAAATGTTCTTTGTTCTTTCCGATTTCGTTTTTCTTGACGATGGAAAGGTTCTGTACGGCAAACGTTGGTTTCTTGTTTCCGGGTCCAAACGGAGCAAGTTTTTCGATCGCTTCGGAAAAATCCAAATTTGCTTCCTCAAGGCTTATCCATCCATCGATGGTCAGTGTTTTTTCTTCAAATGCCCGTTCGCCAAGCATATTTTCGGCAACCCTGGCTAATTTTCGCCGAAGCTCGGGCAATTTTTCTGCGTCCAGTGAAAGCCCGGCTGCCATCGGGTGACCTCCAAAACCGAGCAGAATCTCCTTCTGGGTGGCAATGGCTTCGGTAATGTTGAACCCTTCGATGGATCGAGCAGATCCTCGTGCCGGTTCATTCGCTGGAGTGGAAAAAAGGATGGCTGGTTTGCCATATCGTTCCACCATCTTGCTGGCTGCTATCCCTACCACGCCACCCGGCCAACTTGGATGCGAAAGAATGAGAATGGGTTGGGCTAATAGTGAGGGATTTTCCCTTATTTGTGATTCTGCTGCCTGGATGACCTGGTCACACAGTAATTTCCGTTGAACATTTAATCCTTCAAGTTGGGTGGCAATTACCCGTGCTCGTACCGGATTCGATGTTGTTAGTAATTCAACCGCAGGGTTGGCATCTCCCAGCCGCCCAAGGGCATTCAACCGGGGGCCAAGCGTAAAGCCAATGTGCTCTTCGTTGATGGATGATGAAGCTATCTCGGATAACTCCATCATGACTTTTAATCCAAGTCGCTCTGTAGTATTTAGTCGCACCAAGCCTTTCTGGACCAGGTAACGAGTATCCCCAGTTAGTATCGCCAGATCGGCAACCATCCCCAATGCGACAAGGTCCATCAGTTCAGTCGATTGAAAAATTGCTTTATTTCGCCGTAAAAGCTCCTCTGCAAGCTTGTAAGCAACACCCACGCCTGCAAGATTGCAGAGTGCATGCCCGCTAGGGAGCAGTTTTGGATTTGTGATGGCAATGGCATTGGGTAATGCATCTGGGAGATCATGGTGATCGGTGATCACAAAATCCACATGGCGTGAATTGGCATAATCCACTGCATCATGTGCGGTAATACCTGTGTCGCATGTAACGACAAGTGCAGCGCCTTGATCGATAACCAGTTTTAAGTTTGGGAGGTTGACGCCATGCGATTCGTTTGCCCTGATCGGAATATGAAAGGTGACATTTCCTCCGAGTTCCCTGATGGTTTGGACGAGAACCGTCGTGGCGGTTTGACCGTCTGCGTCAAAATCGCCCCAGATGCAGATATGATCGTTACGCTTGAGTGCCGATTCAATCCTGTCGACGCATAAATCCAAGCCAGGAATTTCCGATCCGGATGTGGGTTGATATAAATCAGGGTCAATAAACGCCCCAATTTCATTTTTCGAGGTCATTCCTCGGTCGGCAAGGAAACTCCGGACAAAAGGATGAAGTCCCAAGTCGTTGTCAGTGATTTCCCTGGGAGGCGGCTCAATCCATCGCATGGAGACTAGAACTCGATTTCCTGGATTTGTTCAAGGTCGATGTCGTCAACTGATGAGACAACATCAATGTCATCACCTTCGCCGGCGTTTATACCCCTTTCGCAAAAGGACCGATAAACGCAAAAGCTGCAGAGTTTTTCATTCTCGGTCATCGGAAAGCTTTGCCTGGCATCAATCTCGTTGACCAGTTCTTCCAAAGCTTCCCATGTTTGTGATGCTTGTGCAACTTGATATGAAAATATTTCCGGATGGTCTGGAAATTCAGCATACCAATAGATCATCTCAATGGTTTCTAATTCGGTATTCCTTGTATCCAAGAACTTACCTTTAGAGCGATGAAGTAATGATAGATAGACCTTTGTCTGGTAGCGATCAGCCATCCAGATCCTTTTAGGTCTTTTAAGATATGTCTTCCAATCAAAAATAGTGATGGTTGCATCAGGCTTAATCGCAACTAGGTCAAATTTCGCAATAACCCGGTGTTTACCAATGCGTGAAACCAGGGATAGTTCTGTGAAATTCAAACCACTGGTCCGCTTTGGTCCATGAGTGAGGAAGTTTTGCCACCATCGTTGAAGATTGCCTGTTGATGCAAGCAGCGCAATCTTCTCTTCGGGCAGACCGATAAAGTATTGTTGGACCATTCGGTGAAATATCTGCCCCTCGATTTGCCGACGTTCATTTTCCAATAGGGGAGCAGTTTCAACAGCAGGCCATTGAACCTTGTCGATAAAGCGAAGTTGAAATCGACGAGGGCAGTCATTATAGTCCTGCAATGACGACTGGCTGAAGGTGAAAGGGACAGAGAGCGTCATAGCCTTTCCTCTTTGTTTTGACTTTCCCACCAAGCCTGCAGGGCGGCAAACGGGATGGACTGATTTTAACTCCCCATTCCGGCCGGAATTCCACGTGATGATCAAGTCACGCTTTGAACGTGTAATTCCGACAAAAAACAATCTCAGCCTTTCGCGAATGTAATCGAGACGGGCTCGTTGAGTGGCCTCACCTTCGGGATGCCACTCAAATTCGTTTCGTGACAAGGCATTTTGCAGCTGCGCGGTCGCTTCGGCCTCCAAATTCAATCGGTCTTTTGCAAACCACTTCTCCGAAATGTACTGGTCATTTTGCATGCCCGACGGGAAGTCATAGTTATTGACGGACATCAAATACACACGATCCCACTCCAGCCCCTTGGATTTGTGCATTGTGGAAACGACTACTTTCCCGCGATGACGGTCTGGATCGAATCCCAAATCGTCCGAACTGAAACCGATGAAACGTCGTTCATTCTTAGCAACAACCCCAAGTTCCGCAGTCAGCTCAGGCAGTCGCCAGTCAGGGTGGTCATTGGCTGCCTGTTTCAACACCAGAGCCAGTTTATATGAAAGGGCAAGTTCAGCAGGTTGTGCGAATAATTCCTGCGCCAGCGTAAGAATCAACTGGTCAATTGGCAGCACGGTTGTGCCCTGCCACCGATAAATGGTTTCCCTAAAATAAGCCAACTCTTCCATTAATTCAGCGGATAATTCTTCAGACTGAGTGAATGATTCTGTCCATGAGTGACCAGGGGGAGGGGAGATGAATAATTCGACATTCTTGCACTTTCTAAGTAATCCGGCCGCCTCGTGGAGGAGGTTTTGTATCGACTTTATGGAATCGGAAACTTCCATTTCGTTGGTACCGGATTCATTTTCGCTCAGCACTTCGCGTAATCGGTTTTCATCTCTCCAATCTCTTCTCAAAACCTGGTAGGCTTTCGCCATCTTTGCAGCAGAAATGGGATCTGAAAGATAAGCGGCAATGTTTGCCAAAGCCCCTGCCGTGGCGCGCGTGTTCGACGTGCTCGCGAGATACTCCACGTGGTCAATATGATTTCGCTTCAGCTCATTGATTACATCCACGCCTCGCACATTGCGAGGAACGAGAACGGCTATGGTCTTGTCGCCATTCTCCGGCAGCCATTTTTTGATAGATTTGACAACTGCCTCGACTTCTTCGTCCGGCGTAAATTTCCTTCCTAAAAGCGTGATTCCAGCGGGATTATTTAGGCGGATTTGGTTGAGGATCGTCCATTTCAGCAGCCCGGATATGAGGCGTTGATAAAGCGCTTCTGCATTCCTGCAATGGATGATCGTAGCGAACCCAATCGATCAATGCATTTGCCAGGGCAATTATGGAAGGTTGGGACCGTCCTGAAACGGGCAAATCTCTGGTCAGATTTGCGGAGTTTATGAAATTAAGCAGGTATTCCGGTTTGGCGGTTGTAAAAGTCTCAAAGATTGCCTGGTTGGGGTCTCCGACACGCACCCAATTCCCTTGTGATAATTTGCCAAGGATTTGTTCCTGCAGCAAGCTGGAGTCCTGGGCTTCATCCTCCAGAATGTAAGGGAATCGGCTTCGCAGCCGCGTAAGCAGTTCCGGCGAGATCTCCAGGGCTTCAAGCGCAAGCCGGATGAGGTCATCGAAGTCGACGGCTCCTCGGTAGGAGAGCGCACGCTGATAATTTGTGTAGATGTCCCAGCCCATTTCCGCAAGCGGAAGAGGAATCGGTGTTAAGTCGAGGCGAGTTCTCAGGCTTTCGGGAGTTTGCCGATTGTCTTTCGCAGAGCGGATGAATGCCAGAGCAATTCCAGAAAGCATCTCAGGCAGCTTATCGCGCCGGATCCAATCCCGTTTCGAACTCATCCAACTCAATATTTAGTAATTCGTCCAGTTTATCCGGGTTGGAGGCCAACCAGGCTGAAGCAGCCTCCTTCCGGATAAATTCCGATTCGCGTTCATCGATGATGCCAAAACGATTATCCAGCCCCACCAGCGCAGGATTCTCCCGCACGATGTCATGCGCCAATCCATGCAGGGTGCGAACGCGGTAACCCACATTGGGGATCAAACCGCGCTGCTTTATGAAGCCCCCGATTCGGCCAGAAAAATTTTCCACCGCGGAATTGACCAGGGTGACGATGAGCACCTCCTGATCAACTCCCAATTCGCCCGAAGAAATGATCTGGGCTGTCAGCGCACTGAGGATGTGGGTTTTTCCGCTGCCTGGAACTGCAGAGATACCCATGGTCCCGCCGCGGTAACGGAGAATTTCTGATTGCGAAGGTCGGGGGATGAATTCGTTCATTGAATCAACAAGGGTTGGATTTATAACCTAACCATCCAGCTCTATTGTCTTGACGAGAGCGAGATCCATGACCTGGGTTTTGGATGTGCCGCTGGATTCAATGTTGGCAATGCGGCAAATGAAAGCGGTCGAGTAGTCACTTGTGTCGACGATCGCTATTTTGTCGCCATTCTTAAGCACTTTCTTATCCATGAATAAAGGATTCGCAAGTGTCATCTTCTGAGGCTTTCCTTTTAAAATCGTGACCCATTTGTTTAGTGGGTGGGCAGCGATTGCTCCGTTGGCTCGCAACTGTTCGATAATGCTGTTCTTGCTCATAGGGGCTCCTTGATCACTCGTTTTGGCTTAATACCTGATTGAAGGCACGCAATAAAATACCGCGTTGTTCAAAACCGCTTTCCCCAAATTCTGATATGCATAAATATAGCTTTTCCCGGCAGCGGTGGATCAATCCTGTCGTCAACTTTGCCAAGGTTCCATTATTCGCTTCTACTTCGTCGTCATCTCTCCAATGACGATCGGAGGGCCACCCCCTGGAAAGTACATAGGGATGAGTCAATGGTTGGAATAGGCGTTCGTACCATCCGCTGGACCCGACATCCAGCCAGTATTGGACGGTCGCAGGTCGGTTGCTCATTAGGAATGTATATGCGGGAGCAATCTGAACGGCTTCGTTGGATTTTTCTCTCCAGGCAGATACATATTGAGCGGCAATGACTCCTTCTTCGAGCATTTCAATATACTCTTTCCCGATTGTCTCGAGCGGATAGTCCACGCCCGGGAGTGATACACGGAATTTTTTGACCAATTCGATGAAACTGGATGCCACTCTCGCTAAATCAATGTCCCTGTGGAAATTAAATCCCGGCTGGGAGAGAACTTCCCCGAAGAGTCTGCTCAGGAAGTGGTCGAGCGGTTGTGGAATATCGTTCCGGTAATCGTCCAACCAGATTCGCAGTAATTCGTACCGGCCTCCAAGTACATAAGAAATCCGTTCCTGCATTTCGGGATTTATTTTTTCAAATGAACCAAGCGAGGAGTCTTTTGTCCTGAAAACGATTTCGCCCAGAAGGTGTGCGCGGACAAGATCCATCCCGTCGATTGCTTTGAGAAGGGATTGAACAACGTCATATTTTGGCGGACGAAACCCCCAATGCGGATGTGCAATTTTCGCGAGAGTTAAAAGACAAAGGCAGGCAGGTTCCTCATTCAGCGACCTGGAAGGACGGTGTGACCAGACAGGGATTCCGAGGTTTTCAAGCCTTTGCGACAAGGAGAATCGCAATGCATCGCTTAGATAAGGGGATAAAACGACAATTTCTGAAGGGGGCGTGCCGTTGAGGATGTTGTTCTGGATTTCGGCGGTTATCGTGTTGAGCATTTCCGGGAAAAAACGAGTGTTGATAACCTGGATATTTCTAGCGCTGCTTCTTTTTTGAGGAGGCTGGTTTTGTTCGATCGGGGCAAGTACTTGCGAGAGCCTTGAGGCGATATTTGAGAGATCCTCATTAGAGATATAGGATTGGTCAAGCGAAATAGTAGCTTCGCACGTTTCGGCCAGGCTCATCGCTGAGGCTGCATCCGCTCCCAGGAACCGCCTGTACCCGGCATCCTGGTCGTAGATGAGCAGCGCGGAATCCAACCCGGGCAGCCAGTCCCTCAGAATATCATGCGCGATGGGAATGTCTTCCTCGATGTTGTCGTAGATAATATGCCGGTAGGTGCGGTGGAGGTAATCACGGAGTGCTGCTTCATCCCAGTAGGATTTGGAGAATATTTCAAGTTGAAGTGAAAAATCAAGAAAGTTGTTGTCGAAGCAGAATTTCCTGAATTCATTGGCGCAAGCCTGCGTATCTGCATAAACCCTCCGTTGAGCTGGGTCCCCGCTCCAGGCATTCGCCAGTCGGTTGCCGATTTCAGTGAAAGGAAAACCGATCGCTGCCGATTTGTTTAAGTTGTCGAGGATTTGGGAATACAAACGATTTCGATTCATCACAACCGATGAAAACCAACCCTCCTCCAATTTTGGCTTTACAATGCGAGCCATATGATATTGAGCAGTTTCAAGCGTAAGAAACAGAGGCGGTTGGTCGGGGTGGGCGAATCCTGCCTTTTCGACAACCAGCGGCCAGAATAAATCCACCATGCGCCTGGCCAATCCGCCGATCGTGGCGAATGCGACTTCTCCGTCCGACCCCGAATCGAAATTTTCAAGAAATTCAGTATATGGATCCTGTAATGTCCGTTGAGGGGTCAGAACAAGAATCGTCGAGGCAGGAATGCCGTTTTTTATTAGATAGGAGGCTCTTTCAAAGCCGCAGGTTGTTTTTCCAGTTCCCGCAGGCCCACTAAGGAACAGTTTCGAAGTGACGGCGGATTCAATGACCTCGACCTGAGTGAAAGAAAGCATGAAACGAGGGTACAAGAGATGATGTGATTTGTCAACAAATAGGTGCGGTTGAATTCACGCGTTATTGGACCTAGCCTAAGTGATTATTGATGAGTATCTTTGCTCGCTGCATGACATCCTTGGCAGCCTCAGGTTTAATCACCTTTGGGTCACTATCTCTGAGAATTTCATGGCAAGAATTAGGGTAGACTCCGATCTCGTGTTCCACGCCGATTCGATTCCATGGCTGTTCCTTTTTTCTATCGGATTATTTTTCCTAATAGTATATTAATCTAATTGGAATAGAATTTGTCCTAATATCTCGGAGGAAAAATGAGAAACTTCTTTGGAAATGGTTTTACCAGCATGTCTTTCTTGGTCACGAGCTTATTGATAATTACGGTAATCTTGTCGGCATGTGGAAGTCCAACTACAGAAGCGGCAGCAGAATCCGACATTGCTCAAGAGGCGGAGACAACGACAGTTAGTCCGTCATCGACACCTGAAGTGTCTGCGGCCACCGATTTGCCAACCGCGGAAGCCCAGGTTGCACCTGCCTCTTCAGTGAGTTATTCAAAGGATGTTTACCCGATTTTCGAAGCATCTTGTATTAAATGCCATGGCGTTGAGAAGGTAGCTCGGGGCTTGGACATGACCAGTTATGAAAAAACCATGACAGGATCGGTCAAGGGTCCGGTAGTTTTACCCGGAGACGCAGATAACAGTCCGTTGGTTAAACTTACCGTCGAGGGAAAGATGCCCAAGCAAGGTGCGAAGTTAACTCCGGAACAGATTGAAATTGTCCGGAACTGGATCCTCCAGGGTGCCCCGAACAATTAGATGTGGATAAATTAAAACGTTGACAAGTCAGTAGCCTGCCTGTATAATTGCAATTCGCCCTGCCCTGGCTGCACGTCGGCTGGGGCAGATGTACGCCATAATCCCGGCTTCCCCGCAGCGAGGCGGACGCAAGGCAAATCGCAGCGAGTGCGGTGAAGCGAAGACCAGGAGAAAAATACCATGAAGTACGCAATTGTAGAAAGCGGTGGAAAGCAATACCGCGCGGTTGAAGGCAGCACGATCGATGTTGATCTGCTGCATGTTGAAACCGGCTCGGACGTGACCCTTGATCATGTCCTCTTACTGGCCGATGGTGACAAGGTTGCCATCGGAGCGCCCAACGTAAAGGGTGCAAGCATCAAGGCCAAGGTGATCGAACACTTTAAGGGTGAAAAGACCATTAATTTCAATTACAAGCCCAAGAAGCGCATCCGGCAAAAGACCGGACATCGCCAGCAGTATACACGCCTTGAGATCGAAAAGATTCAGAAATAAGCGAGGAAACCATGGCTCATAAAAAAGGTGGCGGTTCAAGCCGCAATAATCGAGACAGTAACGCCCAGCGTTTGGGCGTGAAGCGCTATGCCGGAGAGCATGTTCTAGCCGGAAATATCCTCATCCGCCAGCGCGGTACCAGCATTAAACCGGGTTTGAATGTTGGCAGAGGCAAGGATGACACACTCTTTTCGGTTATCGAGGGTGTGGTTCTTTTTGATGTGTACCAGGGCCGAAAGCGTGTCAATGTGCTGCCGGTAGTTGAAGAATAGAGGATATAAATAAAATGAAAGCGGAAATTCATCCCACGTATTATTCAGACGCAAAAGTTGTTTGTGCCTGCGGAAATACCTGGACCACAGGCTCCACGAAAAAGGAAATCCATGTCGAAGTGTGCTCCAAGTGCCACTCATTCTTCAGTGGCGAGCAGCAGCGCATCATGGACATCGAAGGTCAGGTAGACCGGTTTTACAAGAAGCTTCAAGCTCGCAAGGAGTATGTTGAATCCCAGCAGGCGAAGGAAGATGCCAAGGTTTCACCGAAACGTCCCATCGCAGAACTCGAGCTTGGGACCCGTCCGACATCCGCGCTTTCAAAGGCGGGGATCACCGAGGTTGGACAACTGTTGGCTAAACTGGCTGAAGGAGATAGCGCAGTCCTCGCCATCGACGGCTTTGGTCGGAAGAGCCTTATTGATTCGAAGAAGAAGCTTCGCGCATTTGGTTACGACGTGCCAGAAGCTGAGAAATCCGCAGCCTAAAAATTTCTGCATCCATCAAGAATTTCAGGTAAACTTAGCAGGCAGAGTCCATCTCTGCCTGTTTTATTATTTTTCAACGGAAAACGATTGTCAGGAGTAACATGACCCCCCATATCCACGGCTCCATTGAAATTGTTTGCGGATCGATGTTTAGCGGGAAGACAGATGAGTTGATTAGGCGGTTAAGACGCGCTGTGATCGCCCGGAAAAAAGTGCAGGTATTCAAGCCAGCCATTGACATCCGCTATTCTGTTGAAAAAGTAACATCTCACGCCGGGGCTGATTTTGATGCACTTCCAGTAATAAGTTCCTGGGATATTCTAAATAAATTGGACCCGGATACCACTGTCGTAGGCATCGACGAAGCACAATTCTTCGATGAGGGCATTGTTAGCGTTACTCGGCAATTGGCAGATAGGAATTTTCGTGTGATTGTCGCCGGCCTGGACACAGATTTTAGAGGTGAACCTTTTGGTCCCATGCCAGCCTTAATGGCCAAGGCTGAACGGGTTGATAAACTCCAGGCGATCTGCATGGTTTGCGGAGAACCTGCCAGCCGTACACAGCGGCTCGTCAACGGCAGCCCCGCAAGATATGACGATCCTGTGGTGATTGTTGGGGCATCTGAACTTTACGAGGCGAGGTGCCGACTCCATCACGAAGTTCCAGGTGAAAAGAAATAATTCGAGGAGAAGTTATGCGGGATTACCAGGAAATTCTTTCAGAGATATTGATTGATGGTCCGGAACTTCAAAAACGGGTCCGTGAGTTGGCGGAGGAAGTCAACAGGGATTACGCCGGAGAAGATTTGATGCTTATCTGCATCCTGAGAGGCGCCTTGCCTTTCATGGTCGATTTGATGCGCTATATTACGATTCCTCATTCCATCGATTGCATGGCGATTTCCTCTTACGGAGCAGGGAACTACGCTTCCACTGGAAATGTGAGGTTGACCCTTGATCTGCAACTGAATATTCAGGGCAAGAATGTGCTGTTGGTGGAGGATATTGTCGATAGCGGGCATACATTGGCCCATGTGCTTGAGTTGCTCAACACTCGAAATCCCAGGTCGTTAAAAGTCTGCGTCCTTTTGGACAAGGAAGAACGCAGGGAGGTGGCTGTTCCGATCGATTACAGAGGTTTTATCATCCCGAATAAATTTGTATTTGGATACGGCTTGGACCTGGATGAATATTACCGGAATTTACCATTTGTTGGAGTAGTGGATCTTCAAAAATTCCAAGCGGAATAGCTATCATTAGAAATCATGAATGAGCTGGATGACCAAAAAGATTTAACCCCCTACGCAGGCCGCTGGGTGGCACGTGTGCGTGGGAAAATTGTTGCTCAGGGGGAAACCGCAGAAGATGCCGCCCACGCTGCCCGACAAAGTAGGACAAAGGAAGCCCCAGAGATAGTGTTTGTTCCAGACCCCCACACATTATTTGATAATCCATTATTTGGAGCGATATTAAATTCATTGAAACCCGACCAGGAAATTTACCTGGTCGGCGGCGCGGTCAGGGATTTTCTGTTGCGGCGGGAAACTCATGACCTGGATTTTGCTGTCCCTGCAAGCGGGATAAAAACTGCCAGGCAAGTCGCTAAAGCAATGAAAGGCGCTTTTTTTGTGCTGGATGAAAAAACAGACACTGGGCGAGTGATACTTACTCAATCCGACTCGCTGCGGGTAGTACTGGATTTTGCGTCCTTCCGGAAGGATAGCCTTGAAGCTGATTTATCTGCGAGAGATTTTTCAATAAATGCTCTGGCTTACAACTTGAGAACCAAGGAGTATATAGATCCAGTCTCCGGAGTGGAGGACTTGCGCTCCGGTGTTATCCGGGCGTGTTCGACATCGACCTTCAAGGATGATCCTGTTCGGATCCTGCGTGCCGTGAGATTTGCGGCAGCCTTGAGTTATTCGATCAACAAAGAAACTCGGACACGAATGAAACAAGCGATTGATCTCCTAGCGCTGCCAACACCTGAGCGAATTCGGGATGAATTGTTTAAAATACTGAATGGACCAAAACCATCTTCAGTTATTCGCGCATTGGATATGTTGGGGGCAATGCCTTTTGTATTTCCCGAGCTAATGTCATTAAAAGGATTGGAACAACCTGCGCCTCATGTTTTAGATGCATGGGGACATACCCTGAAAGCTGTTGATCACCTCGAATCGATAAACAGAGTGATGGGTTTGCACTACAGCGCTGACTTGGCTAACGATATACTGACAGGCTTGCTTTCCATGAAGCTGGGACGATTTCGACAGCATTTCGGTGATCACTTTGAGAAATCGCCTGCAGTTGAGAGATCCCGCCGAGCTTTACTTGTCTTTGCAATCCTATTTCATGATGTTGGGAAACCCGGAACCATTTCCAAGGGTGGTGGAAGAATTCAATTTCTCGGGCATGAAAAGGTTGGAAGCGCAATCGCTGTTGGACGCGCGATCAAGTTACGCATGAGTAATTCGGAAATGGATTATCTAAGAGTGATAATCCAGAACCACATGCGAATAATCCAGCATATCAACTATTTTGCGCGGGAAGGAAAGATCCCGACGAGAAGGGCGGTGTATCGTTTCTTTCGGGACACCGGTGAAGTCGGTGTAGATATATGTTTTCTCGCGCTTGCGGACCTGCGCGCAACTTACGAAAACGAGATGACCCAGTCGATGTGGACTGCCGCGCTGGATGTGGTTAAAATATTCCTGGAGAACTGGTGGGAGACCCACAATCAAACGATTTCCCCTCCAGCATTGGTGGACGGTAACGACCTGATTGCCATATTCCATCTCGAGCCGGGACCCGTAATTGGGAAGCTCCTGGATGCCATAAAAGAAGCACAAGCAGTGGGTGAAATCCAAACGCGAGATGAAGCGATAAGTTTTGCTGCCAAAAGGCTGACCGAAAGGAAAAGCGGAAGAAAATCTGATTAAAAGGATCCGATGGAAACAGCCAAACTGCCTCATGCTACAATTCGGTATCTGCGCTGCGGGTATGGAAAGCCACTGGTCCTTCTCCATGGTTTTCCACTCGATAGTGGAATCTGGTCACCTGTTGTGCCGCTGCTGGAGAAGGATTTTGAGATAATCCTGCCAGACCTTCGCGGTTTTGGTGGGTCTTTATTCAATGCCGCAGAATACTCGCTATCGGACATGGCAGATGATGTCATCCATCTTCTGGATCACCTGGGAATTGAAAAGGCTGTTATTGCAGGGCATTCCATGGGAGGATACATCGCTCTGGCCATTGCTAAAACCTATCCAGAGCGACTGCTTGGCTTGGGATTGATCTCCACCCAGGTATTACCCGATACGTCTGAGCGGAAGCAGTCTCGTTACCAGGCCGTTGCCCAAATCGAGGAATTTGGGCTAGAACCTTTGGTCAAGAATATGGCTGGAAAGCTTACTTTGGACTTATCCCTAAGGGAAGTTCTTTCGAATATAATGCGAAACCAGCCTGAGGCAGGAGTCATAGGTGCATTAAAGGGACTTGCCGAACGACCTGATCAGACATCAACACTTATGCATCTTCAGAAGCCTGTGTTGATTGTTCATGGTGATGCGGATTCGTTGATCTCAGTAGATCGTGCCTGGGAGATGAAAGAATTAAAACCAAACTCGGCATTAGTGATCATCCCAAAAGCTGGGCACATGCCGATGATGGAAAATCCGGCTGAAACTGCGGCTTCATTCCGAAGATTGATTTAACATTGCTAATGTCTGATTCAAAAAATGCCCTATTTTGGGCATTTTTTGAATCAGACATTAGGGATAAATCTCGAGAAGGACAGGCTCATACTTACACCTGCAACCATGAATGTGAGAACAGCCTTCATGAGGCAGCTGCGGTACCTTGTCTTTCGAGAAAGCGCCGCTCAATTCGTAGCACAGCGGACAAGCATCTGCCCCGGCATTAATTCGAATTTGGCCCACACGTGGGTTGGCAATAAGATTTTTCAACGCAACTGCCATCGTTGAGAATTCCATTAAATTCGCCTGGCAACTGCTGCAGGTCGTGGCAGTGTCAGGCGATATGGCATTACATCGAGAACACGTTTGCAAGGGTAGCCTCCCAGGAAGTTTTCCCTATTTTACTCCCAGTTAGCTTAAGCTTGCAAAGGATTAGGTGCGATAAATGGACTTGTATGTTTGCGCAGGTCGACCCCGTTATTTTCAGCATTTGCCCTGCGGGTAAGGTTGTTCAAGTGTGCAAGTAGGACTCCGCTGGGCACGGGTTTGATAAGGTAGTCATCAGCCCCTGCATCAAGTGCACTGGCGACCATGCCTGGATTATCGAGCGCAGAAAGGATGATGATCGGGACTTTGCTGAAACTGCGGACTTCCCGGCATACCTCCCAGCCGTCCTTGCCGGGCATCATCAGGTCGAGGATGATGATATCCGGATCAATGGCGCGAACCAGCTGCAAACCTTCCTCGCCGTTATTGGAGGTAAAGATTTCCAGGCCATGGCTTTTTAATAACAAAGACAATAAGTCTGTCATGGCGGGATCATCATCGATAGCGATGGCTTTGATGGGCATAAAAAGTCTCCACGATTGGGTGTGCCCCAATTATCGCTTATCTTCGCCGTTTCCAACTTTGCAACTGGTTTACAGTATAAACTCGTGGGATCTTTACAATTGACCGCTGTCCGTAACTGATTCCATCCATGCCAGATGATCTGGGTTATTAAACCGATCGAGCAGGAATCCACTGGAATATTTGGGAAGGTCTCCGCCTGAAATGTGAAGTGAGATTAACTCTCCCACGCCGCATGCTGACATGATCCCATAACCGGAAAGAGCGCCTGACAGAAATAATCCTTTTACTGATGTTGGTCCCACAATTGGACGATTATCGCGGGATTTCGTGTAGAAACCACCGTCAAGCTGTGGACGGGGATATCGGCCATAATACCCCTTTATTGCCGGGATCATCCTGGTCATTCCTCTCATGGCCACCTCGGGGTAGTACTCATCGAGAGGTGGGTTGGATGAAGGTTCCATTTCCTTGTCTTGATATTCCCACAACATTAACACCATATCGCTACCAGGTCCACCTTCGGGACGGGTGTGTGCACCCGAAGGGAATGGATCGGTCAACCACCTGGTATCAGGATCGTTTTTAAGATCTTCAGCCTCTTCTTAACTCCAATCCAGTTGTTGTGGATCGTCCCAAATGAGCAAAGGTGCATCCCGGTTAACCGCTCCCAGGTTGTCTCTAAAAGTTACTTTTAAGTGAAGTTCAGTTTTTACAGGAATATCCAGACCGCACAGATTTCCTATACTTTTGAAATATGGTCCTGCTGCATTAATAAAAGTTCCCGTGCGAATGATCTCTCCGGAATCGACCGCAATAGAATTTACTTGATTGTTTTTGATTTCCACTCCGGTCACCTTCCTGGAAACGAATCGGACACCCATTTCGCGTGCCTGATTCAACAGGTGCATACCCAATTGTTGAGCTGATAACCAGCCCGCCCTGCGGACATGCAGTGCAGCAATGGCATTCTCGGTCAGGTAGGGAAAGTGTTTTGCCACGAGATGGGAGCCTATCAACAAATCTGCTCCGGTTTGCTCATCTTCATAACCTTCCAATTTGTGGCTTATGTACGTGGAATTTGATTCAGTGTGAATTCGCAGTGGGCCGGCGCCGAGATTTGATATCTTCTGAGCTCGCTGGGTCGTGGCTGGGATTTTATCTTGATCCGCAGTGACAAATAGGTAGCCTCGTTTGTTCAACGAGAAAATGTTTCCACTGGTATCTGCGATGGATTCTAAAAGGTCTATGGATCTATTCATTAAAGAAAGCATTTCCGGGTCCGGCCACCAATTTCGATAACATTCGGTTGAACGGCTGGATGTTAGATTTAAAGGCGGTAGTTCATCAATCAGGGTGATATCCCGGACACCTTGTTGAGCAAGGAAGTAAGCGGCACTTACGCCTGCGATACCCGCGCCGCAAATAACAATCTCTGAGGAAGAGGACATGATTAATTATCTGCCAAAATTATTAGAAGGGGATAAGGTTTCCCGTTAAGTTGACATTATAAAACCGCCCAACTTAGGGCGGTTTTAGTCCGTGAGAATGGTTTTCATCTGGGTGAGTTTTTCTGCCAAGATCGAATTTTGTGGTTCGACAAGAATGTTGCCGTCTGGGAAGATGATCGTGGGGACGCTCTCGTTCCCGTGGTTGATTTGCCGCACAAACTCTCGAGCTTTGTGGTCATCCGCGATATCGATATCGATGAATGGAATTTTGGAATCCGCCATCAATTTACGTGCCCTGCGGCAATCAGGGCACCATGATTTACTATAGGAGACGATTGTTTTTGGTGAAAACGAATATAAGTCGTCAGTAGCCATGGTGCAGTCCGTTCAGTCGAGGGAAATTTTCTTGCCCAGTTCTTCATCAGAGGGCTCAATTAAAATACTGCCATCAGGAAAAATAATGGTAGGAATCCGAACCCGTCGTGTCAGCTTCTCAAGAAAAGTAAACGCATCACGGTCTTTCCCAATGTCAATCTCGATGTGTTCGATCTTTCGATTGACTAGGAAAGCCCTCGATCTCCGGCAGTCGGGGCACCATGTCGTGGAGTACATCACAATCATGCTGGGATGGGGATTATACAAATCTGAGTTATTTGTCATAATAGTATCAATGTTGGATTGAAAAAATTATACATGAGGGACTTTCGGCAGACAAGGTGGCGCGCATGAAAACTGTAATGGATTTCGGGTGACTGGCATCCTGTTTATCAGGTGTCTTTTTACCTCCCCAGGGAGGGAAACTGCTTCTTCCTGATCTAAAGAGGGACTTCCTAAATAATAAAAAACCCAGCAATGGATACTGCGCATAACCGCCGCTGGGTTTGGTAACGAATAAATAATATGGTCACCAGTAAGAACGTGAAGACTATGCAGAGCTATTTATGATTATTCTTTTGGTGGCGAATAGCGTTATCAATAATTAACTTAAGAAAACCGGAATGCTTCATGGGATCCCTGAGAAGAATGCTGTCTGCACAGGCGGGATCCGCAGGATCGTCGAAGACACCACAGCTGGGATTTATCTCGATCATGAAAATTTCTCCCTCGCGATTTATGCGAAAATCGCAGCGGGCATAACCGTTGCCTTTCATTTCGACGAACAAACGGCTTACATAATTGCGCAGCGTTTTATCGACCTTCGGATCGGTCACGGCAACAGGTTTCATCAAGGCGGCATTGGTCCATTTCATATCTACGTGCTTGAAGCTTTCCCCAGGTGGGAACAGGTATTCAATGGGTTGGAACGTATGAGGTCGTTTTGGGTTGTCCAGGTTTTCCACAGCAAGAGCAGTGAGTTCGTGACCGTCGATAAATTCTTCGACCAACACTCCGTCAAACTCGTCGAAGGTAATGGCTGCTTGAGCATGAAGGTCAGCAGAATTAGTCACGCGGGATTCCTTCCGGATTCCCATGCTTGCCCACCCGTGGGGTGGTTTTACTATCAATGGATATTGAAGTGTTCTTGACGCAAATTCTATTTCTTCTTGCGTGGAGGCAAACACACTTCCCGGAAACGGGATTCCAGCCTTCATTGCGGCATCCTTCATCTCAGCCCGGGGAGGATCATAAAAATGTCCAAAAGCTCCGGTTATTGCGACTCCCATTCCTCTCAGGATGTTTGGAAGATCGTAAAGCCAGTCATCCGGAGAGCCGGCTGTCAAATTAATGAATACCTCGACACCGTTATCCATCAGGCTTTTAACTTCCGCCTCGATATTATCTGGATCAAGGACACGGTGCTCCCATTCATAGCCATCAAAATAAGGCGCCAAGTCGTATCCCAGCGGATCGGAATTATCACCTGTAGGACTGGATAGAATACATATGTGCATAACTACACCTCGCGATTTCTTTCAGCCATGGATGCAATCAGGTTCTCTCGGATAGGTTGTGTGGCCAAGCCATCAGTCTGCATGGCAAGAATCACACCACCTACAACGGGAGGGGCATTAAGGCGGACAAGCCTGGCATCCGGGGCTAAATTGTGGATCGTTTCACCCATCGTTTCTTTCATTAGCGGATGACCTTCAAATAAACTTCCAATTAAAATGACATCAAATTTCTCTTGTTCAAATTGCAATTGCCTGACTACGCCGCACGCGAGTTGTCCCAATTGGTCACCTGCCCAACGCACGACATTAAGCGCCTCTTTATCCCCCTCTGAAGCAATTTTGAATACTAATTTTATGATTTCTGGTGAGAAATCATATCGCCCGACATAAACACCTTCAATGAGGTCATTCAGGCTTTTTGCGCCCATGAACTCGATAAACGCTGCAGTGAGGGCTGTTGCAGGACCGCGCTTATTCCACTCGAATGCAACTGCTTGCATTGCGCGTGCAGCGATATCAAATCCGCCAGCATACTCACCGGACCAATAACTGCCTCCTCCGACGACACGGCCTTCCCGTCTGAGATCCCTGCTCCAACCGCGGCAATTGCAGCCGGTTCCGGATACCACAGAGATTCCCCATCCTTCAGATGCGCCTGCAAAGATTCCGAGAGTGGTATCGTTGACAATCTCCACCGGACAATCCAAGCCAACCGGTGTGATCGCGTCCAAAATCATAGACCGCTGGCTTGGCCAATCGTACCCTGCCAAACCCATGCCAGCACTTGATATATCACCCACCGTAAGTCCCGAGTTATTCAAAGCCTCGGATATGGACTTGGACAGGGATTGGGTTAGTCCATCCAACCCAACTCCTTCCCAGTTGCCTGGCCCAGCTTGACCAAACCCTGCCACGGAACCTGATTCATCCGCAATCAAGGCGTGGGTTTTTGTCCCACCCGCATCCACGCCGAGATAAAAACACCTGGGATTTGAATTTACAGTTGTCATGCCGTTTGGTCACTCATCAGTTGTTTTTTTGCGGCAACCGCATTCTGGACTTCCTGCAGACGCTTTCCGTGTAGTGGATAAAGCCAAAGCAGGAAGATCGCCAACAGGAATCCTATTGTGGTCGGGATTGTCAGGAAAAGGCGAAAACCCAGATCGACCGATGCGGGCTGTACATCCAACAGCGTGTCATATCCAAATGCCGGCATCATGGTGCCAAATGATGAGGCTACAAGCAGTCCGCTAAGTGTAATGATAAATCCGCTCATCCCGAAATACATACCGGCTCGTTGATGCCCGGTTTTAACTTCGTCTTCATCCACCACCTCGGTCATGATAACATCACCAATCAGTACCAATCCGCCCAGGCCAATGCCAACGATTACAGCTGCTACATAAGTCAAAGAGATGGAAGGGGCGAATCCAAAAGGGATTATTCCAAGAATCATTATGGCATTAGCCAGCATCAATGTACGGCGTGAATCCAGCTTGTTCGCCACCCAATTTCGCCAGGGGTAGAGAGATATCATGGCCACGATAAACGCGATCCCAAAAATTATAGTAGCCAGGCTCTCGTCAACGTTCATACTGTATTTCATGTAAAATAGCATTCCCATTTGCAGGGTACCAGTGGCGAAGAATTCTCATGGCCTGTGAACCGGCAGCCGTCCAATAACTTCTATTGATGAAGGTGGCTTTGAGAGCAGCAACGAATGGAAAACTTGTGTCGGTTTGCAGGTCTTTTCGTTCAAACAAGAATGGATAACCGATGTAAATAGCCACAACCGAAATTACCGCCAGCACGGTGGCCATTCCTGACCAACCCAAAAATTCCGCAAGCATAGGTGGCAAGGCGGCCCCAATCACAAGGGCAATCGTTTGGAAAATATTCATTTTTGCTGCGGCATCGGTCCGTTCCCGATAGGTTCCGAACATCTCCGGCAGAAGGCCATAATAGCCTGTCGCCAACGCCGTATACAGTCCCTCCCATATGATGAGACAGATCCCGAAATAAAGGAGCAAACCCGTAGGATTGTCTCTGCCGTCAAATGGAGCTGTAAAGAGAAGGGCGAACATCACACCATAAGGGAGTCCGCCAAAGAGGATGTATGGCAGTCGCCTGCCCCAGCGCGACCTGGTCCGATCGGAAAAATATCCCAATGTTGGATTGTTCAATGCATTGTAGAGCGTGTAAACGAACCAGAATGCAGAAAACCATGTCGCTGGAAGGTTTTTTACATCGACGATGTAGAAGGCCATAATCCCAGCCACTGCTTCGGCAGGAGTGGCAACTCCCAGGCTGGTGACTGCATACATTATTCGAGTCTTCGTGCTGGTAGCGAGTTGGTTTGCCAATTGAACCTCACAATAATTCTCGTAAATGACGGTAGCCGATGACCTGGATCCCCGAAGCCTTGATGTATTCCTTGACTTCCTTGCTTAAGAATGCCATATAGTTAGCCACCCGGCTTTGCCAATCATCGGCGATCGCCCGGATTTCCGGCGAGTCGATGGATGGGTGCAGAATGAAATGCGTAATTCCGGGAGGTAATTCACTAAGGGTTTTCTTCGCTATGTCAATATGACCGTCTGGCTGATCAAGGGGCATGAAACGGATGTGATCGATAAGCGGAATCCCTTGTTCCTCAAGCATCGTTATAATTTCCATATATCCTTGAGCATCTTCGGGGGACGCTCCCATTCCTTCGAATAAGTCAATATTTCCGCGCAATATCATCAATGGGATCCTGTTGGAAAAACCAGCTTGGATATAGGCAGGCAGGAGCAATGGATGAAAAATCGAACCCATGTGTGTATCCATGTGGGTCACATCGATACCCCACGATTTCGCGCGTTCAATTTGAAGCGTCAACTCGACAAGGACAGAATCGGGATCTGCATTTTCCTGGACTTGCTCGGACGTACCGTGGAGGAATCCAGAGGCATCAATCAATCCCGATCCCGGGTCTCGCGTGGAGAGCGGACCCCACCGATAAAGGTCCCATTCAGCGGTGAGTGTCGCATGGACTCCCATGTCCATGCCTGGGTTTTTTCGACATAGTTCTGCCGCTGCCGGTGCCCAGGGGCAGGGCATCATCACGGCTCCCGATGAGACAGTTCCATGATCCCATAGGTCGTAAAATGCCTGGACAGATGCCTGGCACATACCGATGTCATCCGCATGGATGATCACGACTCGGTCCCCGGCAGAATAACCTAATTTCTCCAGTGTTGGATTAGGTCGCTGAATTCATATTCTTTGCCTTCATGCATTCTCATGTTTGACGATTATGGACTTCATTGAATTTGTTTGACTATGCAAAAAACAGCCCCATCCTTTTTGATTTCCAATAAAGAGGGATCACCGACATGAAACTTCTGGTCGAGGTTGGAACGACTACTGAGGAGGAGGAGATCTCCAGGTTGAGTTGTATCAAGGTCCGGTTCGAATTGTTCAATCATCAGGTCGTTACCCGCATATTGAGTCGCAAGATATTTATTCCGATGAACAAACACTTTTTGTTGCACATCATCGTCCCTTTTTAATTCATCGAATACTTCTTTATAACACGTCAACCAGTAATCTGTTTCATATCTGCGGAATGCTCCTTTGGTACCACCGATAAAGGAATTGTAATAAGTGTATTGATAGGGATGTAACGAGATTATCCCAAGCAATCCTGGGAGGATAATTAGAAAAATCAGGATGGGGTTAAGCCACTTGACTTTATTCTTTTCGATGAGCAGAAAAAAGGAAAATCCTCCAACTATGAAAACAGGCGGCAGCAGGAAGGTGAAATGCCTGAAGCCGTCATATTGCGGAGGGGTGGTAAGGACGACATATGTGAATGGTATCAAGAACCACAAGTATATGGGAACAAATTCCTTCCAGCTCAATTTCCCTTTGATCATAAGGAGAATGGAACTCACGACGCCAATGATAAAGATCAGCCAAACAGGTTCGGTTAGCGTAAGTCCAAGCATTGTTAGGAAGTAATCCAAGGGCAGGGCTTTCGATGATAGCACCTGGCTTCCAAAAAGCACGGGGACGTTTTGGGGATTGTTCGCCATGTGCTTTAAAACAGCAAGTAATCCGCTGATCGGCGAACGCCATAAATATGGCCAGAGGAAGTACATGGTTAGAAAAGCTATAGCCGCATAAGCTACAATTCCCAGTATTGACCGTCTTTTAAATCTGAAAACAAAGAATACCGAGACTATAAAGCCTGCAAGTGGCCCTAGAATTCGTATCGCCGTGAGAAATCCTAGGGCTACTCCCGCGAAAATTGTATATTTCCACGATAAACTTATTTTAATAGTTTGGTACCACTTATTCACTAACTCTTTTCTAAAGGTGAACAGCATCGCCATAATGCCGAATATTGTCGTCACAAAAAATAAAGGAAGAGTGAAGCGTTTGAAAATCCCTAACCCTTTGGTGATGTAGGCATCTGGGTTTGATCCAGAGGAATTATTAGTTAGTAGTTTGAAGATAATACCTGGAAGCGTAGCGGGATTCTCGATGGCATCACGGATGATAACCGGAATCCACTCTTGAATTTGAGACTTGAATAGCGCGGTGGAAATACTTGTCAGTAAAAGGAAAGAAAACATTATCCACAGAAAGATCTGAGCAATTTTCCATAATTTGGGATGTGACAAATCACGGGTGGGATTCGTCTCAGGGAGGGATGCCTTCTCCACCATTCCATACCCGGCGTAGATGGCGATGATAAAAAATACCGTGAAGGGAATATCTTTGGGGTTTATGAAGGCATGTCCCCATAAAAGAGGTTGAGTCGCAAAAAGAAGCGCTGCAGAGAATGCAGCCCACTTGGGCATCCATTTTTTTGCCAGCAAGTATAGAAAAACCACACCTATGATAAATAGAATAAAATTAATCAGATGCCATGCGGAATAATTCAGTGAGCTTGTGAGCGCCATGATTAACAAAACAAATGGTCTTGCAAAAAGGATATAAGCAGGACCATACATCATATGATCAGTTTCGCTGGGGCCATAAGACTTAAGGATGTTAAAATCACCGGACAATCGTTCTGTGATTGAATAGGCGTATGGAATGGCATCCGCGTATTTATAAAACAAAGGTTCATCCCATCCCATTCCGTAATCCTGAAATGTTAAAAAGCCTGCAACCAGGCAAATCAAAGCAAGTAGGCTTATTGGAAACGCGGGATGCTTGACAACCTTATAGATAACTTCTCTCACGAATTCTCCACAAGAAAAATAAAATACATTATAACTGTTTATATTTGATTTACCACATTGATTGAGAAAGAATTTTAAATGGATTCGCAGTGAGTATAAAAAAATAATTGATGGAGAAGTATATGAAGCTCAGAAAATCAAAAGGATTAACATTTGATGATGTTCTTCTTTTACCGAAACGATCTTCCATTGCTTCCAGAAATGATGTCGATACTGGGACAATGCTGACTGAAAAAATATCGCTCCGCATTCCCGTTGTGAGCGCAAACATGGACACGGTCACAGAGGCATCCATGGCAATCGCCTTGGCGCGGCTTGGAGGGATCGGAGTCATCCATCGATTCATGACCATCGACCAACAAGTCAAGCAGGTTGAAAAAGTAAAACGCGCTGAAGGATTCATCATTGAGAATCCATACACGATCGAAGTCGGTTCTTCGATTTTCGAGGCGTTGTCGATGATGAAGTCGCGGGGAGTCGGTGGATTGATTGTGGTCGATGCAATAGGGAAGTTGGCTGGTATCGTCACCCACAGAGATGTTGCGATGGCTCCAGAAGTAAACGCACCAGTGAGTTCCGTGATGACGCCTGTGGAAAAAATCATTTATGCCCGCCCGGGAATATCTCCTGGTGAGGCGAAAGTGATGTTACATGAGCATCGACTGGAAAAATTACCAGTGGTAAATGATGAGGGGATGCTCATAGGATTGATCACTGCCCAGGATGTTCTCAAGCGTGAACATCATCCCCATGCCACAAAGGATGGACGTGAACAACTCAGGGTTGGCGCCGCGGTTGGGGTTGGCGAATCTGAGCTTGAAAGGGTAAAAGCCTTAACGACGGCTGGTGCAGATGTGTTGGTTTTGGATATCGCCCATGGGCACGCTGACCATTGCGCCAACATGGTAAAAACGATTCGAAAGACATTTCCAGAGATTCAAATCATTGCAGGGAACGTGGCTTCAAGCGATGGGGCAGTTGAACTGGCGAAAGCCGGCGCAAACGGGATAAAAGTAGGCATTGGCCCTGGTTCGATTTGCACCACGCGGATTGTAACTGGGTTTGGCGTGCCTCAATTGACGGCAATAATGGATAGCGTTGAGGGGTTGAGAATTGCCGGATTGGAAAGATCCCAGTGATCGCCGATGGCGGGATAAAAACATCCGGCGACATGGTGAAAGCGTTGGCTGCTGGGGCAAGTTCGGTAATGATCGGTAGTTTATTTGCAGGCTGCGATGAGGCTCCTGGTTCCCCAGTGATCCGGGATGGTCAAAAAGTAAAAGTAGTGCGGGGAATGGCCTCATTGGGTGCGGCGATTGGTCGCAAAGCAACGGAAAATGGCTTGGGAAATGACGATGAGAGCGCAGAAAGCCAGGAAGATTGGGCCAAGGTTGTACCCGAAGGTGTGGAGGCGGTGGTTCCTTATCGAGGCAATGTCTCAGAAATAATTTACCAATTAGTGGGTGGTCTTCGTTCAGGTTTGAGTTACGGCGGAGCTCAAAACATTCGCGAACTTCAGGATAATGCCGAATTTATTGAGATCACGCCAGCTGGCATTCGGGAGAGTAATTATCACGATGTAGGTAAATTATGATTTCATTATCCGCTTTATGGGGTTTATCCATAAGCAATGGAATCTACCATCATGGATTTGGGGTCGCTGTGGAATATCTTGGCGTGATATTAATCCCTGCGGCCCATGCGTTCAGGTAAGGAAAGGGGTCGATCTCTCCACGGCGAATTTTCCAGTCCTCCGGGTAGGTAGGCCGGGAAATGCCAAAGTGTAAATGCGACACGGTCCCTTGGGCATTACCGGATTCCCCAATGTAACCCAATAATTGCCTGGCAGTAACATACTGTCCCGTCTCAATCCCATCTACGATTTTTGATAAATGTGAACCGTAATAGCGCAATCCATCGTCTCCAATTATCGCAATGGCAATTCCACCTCGAGCGCCTGGATCATCCGTAGCAGGATCCCAAAGGTCTTCATAGGAAATATATTCAACAACACCATCAGTTACAGCAACATATTCCCAACCCACAGGGGCGAAAATGTCTATGGCGGGGTAACCATGGGCCGCTGAACCTTCCGCGTAATCGACGGATCTCTCTGGTTTGACTGGGAATACATATGGGTATGGATTCAACGTTGTTGTAGGGGTCACAACAAGGGTGGGGGTCGGAGAATTCGTCGCAGTAAAAGTATTCGAAATTTCGGGTGCAATTGTACGAGTGATCGCCGTGACCGCTTTTTTTATTGGCGAAGGCGAAATAGCAGGAGATGAATTAATGTGGGTTTTGTTACAACTCGATATGCTTGCCGCAACTATCAATGCCAGAACGCTCAATACCATCCTCGAATTGAAGCCTGATTCTTGCAAATAGGAGTATGAGGTACCCCCTTTTTTGGAATATCGCAATTGGTTGGGCATCAAAGTGCAGTCCTTACTGGATGAAATGAAAATTTTTTCAACACATGAAACACAAAGCGAACCTTAGTGGAGCGCAGAGACTGCGTTTATTGTGTCTCAGTCACCTTGTGAATAGACCGAGGGGCTTCGGTGTTGTATCCCTTTGCTTGTGTAAGATGAAAACAAAATAATTGGGCGGAAATGATCGTGATTATTGGAGAAAGCCATTCAGGGATTCCTGTTGGAAGTTCAATGGATGATTGAGCAAGGTCGAGAACAGATTGCTGATCCGAGATGACCAGCAATTCTGCGTGGTGTTCCTTTTTTAGATCGACCAGCATGGATTTGAGAGAATCAAAGACCGCACCTCCCGGAGCAACAGCCATCACCGGGAATCCTCGTTCCACCATGGCGATGGGTCCATGTTGAAAATCAGCGCTTGAATATGGCTCGGCCACAACGTAGGTAAGTTCTTTCAATTTGAGGGACCATTCAAATGCAGTCGAATAATTGAATCCGCGGCCTAGCACGACGCAGCGTTCCATGAACAAATAACGTTGGGCGATATTCCTAATATGCTCGGTGAGAGAAAGGATCTTTTCCGCCCAATCAGGGATATTCTGGAGTTCGGTCTCACGTTCCTTGTCATTATTAAGAGCGGTCGAAAGCATTGCCATGGCAAGAAGCTCGGCGGTGTAGGTTTTTGTTGCGGCAACCGCTTTTTCTGCCCCTGCCTGGATGTCAATGACATAATCAGCTTCATCTGCCAGTGGTGATTTTGGCTCATTGGTGATAGCCAGGGTCAGGCAGCCTTGTTTCCTGCCTTCCTTTAGTACGCTTACTATGTCAGGAGATTTTCCAGATTGAGAGACGCCTAATACGAGCGCATTATTAAGACGGGGAGGCTTTTGATAATAAGTGAAAAGCGATGGTGTAGCCAATGCAACCGGGATGCCGTTGTAGGCACCCCAGAGATAGTTGGCATAACGGCCTGCGTTGTCTGATGTGCCTCGCGCTGCTAAGAATACAAAGGAAGAATTTCTCTTTCGAATCTCAGATGCAATCCCGGCGATTGTGTCCCGTTGATTTGCCAATAAATTACGCAGGATGGACGGTTGCTCAAAAATTTCTGTGTAGAGGGTCATCGATAGCCTTTCAGTTGTGCGAGAATCTTGTTCGCATACATAATCAACAGCTGAACCTATGGCAAGTCAATCTTTCTTTGGATGAGGGACCAACTCGGCAGGGTTGCAGTCAACGTAAAAACCGATTCAAATAATGTCTTCCGGTAATGGTGGCCAATCTGAAGATTGCTCTGCTCGGTCTTGCCAATTTTCCTTACCACTCCACGAATCGATTTCCAAAGAGTAAACCGACGTTCGCTCCAATTCCTTCGGTGTGATTGGGCGGTATTCAACTCCCTTTCGTACTTTCGGAAAATACTTTTCGATCAGTTTTTCGAGAACGTATTGTTTCTCAGGCAGACCTTTAATTATCGCAACCTGTCCAAACACCATATACTGACCTGTATTGGATGGAAAATTCAAGGGCTACATTGGATGGCAGTAGCCTGCCGAACTCGCTGATTTCGAAGCAGACAAGAGGCTGGTTCTCCAGGTTGGACCGAGTCCGCCCTGTGATATTTGAGTGGAAGACGATGCGATGCTTATCCTCGTCAAACCAATAATTGGTTGGTGTGACAAAAGGCTGGGTACCAGAAGCGTGAGCCACGTGACCGATCAACCCCCGATGTAGAAATGATTTGATCCAATCGTCATCACGTGTATATTCAGGCAATCGCTGGTGTCCGGTTGGTTCCTTGCTGGAATAATCGAGTGGCATGGTGTTTTCTACCCTTCTTTGATGTCTTGGGTTGGTAGGGAATCTGCATCAGGGATATCGCGGGCTGCTTTGGATAGGATGTCCATTGACTTGGTGATCAGGTTGTCAATAACTTCCTGCGAAGGCATATCCCCTTGTTGACTCTTCTCAAGTACTTTAATCACTCCTCCGCGAGTACCCAAGGCACGCCTCGCCCATTTCGAGTCGACGTTGAGTCGTTCAAGTCTATCTGACATCATCTTTAGCAAATTAATCCGTTTGTTTTTCATCGTGTAGTTGACTGAAGGAGGCTTTTAAGTAATATTTTACCCGAAGGTTACCTACTGTTTCCGCAGTGCAAGCCAATCCGCACAAAAGATAAGGAACCGCTTATAATGGCGGAAATTTATTTAAGGAGAAAATCAATGACAGCACAACCAGTTGCTGCCGCTCCGGCGGCAGATGTGAAAGTTAATCGCTTTGTTGCACAAGTCTACATGCTCATGACCCTGGGCTTATTGGTGACCGCAGTTATATCGACAGCAGTTGCGGCTAATACTACCTTTATTCTACGCCTTGCAACAAGCCCATGGTTGGCGTTTGGTTTATTCATCATTCAGATCGCGATTGTTGCAGCTTTGAGTGGCGCGGTCATGCGGATGAAGGCTGGGATTGCCTTTATTTTATTCCTGCTCTATGCCGCCCTGACAGGCGTGACTTTATCCACCCTTTTTCTTTATTACGGTCAATCGGATATCTCGTCCGTATTTTGGATGACCGCTGGTACTTTTTTCCTCGCATCTGTAGTGGGTCTCATCACTAAGAAGGATCTTTCCTCTGCGGGAATGGTTCTGGTCATGCTGCTTATGGGTTGGAGTTTCATGTGGTTCATGAGCTGGTTCTTCCCTTATTCCAACTTTAATTGGGCGATGAATTTCATTGGCATCGCACTCTTTGTTGGCTTGGCCGCCTGGGATGCGAACCGGATCAAACAAATCGGCGCTCAAGCGGGGAATCATCCTGCGAAGGGTGGGTTGGTAGTGATAGGAGCCCTGGCTCTATATTTGGATTTTATCAATCTGTTCCTGTTGATGCTTCGTGCCAGTAGAAGATAATTTGGTTGGTTTATTAACATAAAACTGGAGCGAAAACTCGTTCCAGTTTTATGTTAATTCAATTACTTAGGGCTAACCCCCTATCATAATTGTATGGAATCTGCTCCGAGCAATCCGGTATGATTGTTATAGAGCCAATGAAGCGACGTTTTTTACTGCTGCTGTGTTCCGTCTTCATGGTGCTGTTGGGATGTGTTCTCCCGCCCCAGCTTGCACCATTTTTGCCGTTCCTCCCTACCATTACCGCTGAGTCTACGCCAGCCATGCTGCTGCACTATGGCCTGGTGACGAGCACTCCATTTCAGCCGGTCGAAAACACTGCCACCTTTACACCTGCCGATACATTGACTTCGACGTTGACTTACACGCCGACCGAAACCCCCTCTGCCACGAGCAGCCTCACCCCGACACTGACTGGGATATCCACCCTTTCACCCACTACCAGCCTCACCCCAACTTTTACTGGAACACTCACTTCTTCGCCCACTGCCAGATTCACATCGACAATTTCCAGAACGCCGACCAAATCAAGGACCTCTACGATATCCAATACGCCAACCCTATCGAGAACACCCACGCTCACATTCACCCGCACGGAGACAAGAACTCCGAACTCTCTCCTTCACTCCAAGCCGGACCAGTACTTCGACCCTTACCAGGACGCCATCCACCACACCGACTGCCTCCAATACTATTACCCAAACATTTACTCCGACGATCACCTATACTCCCACCCTTACCCGGACGCCGATAGCTACATTCACCGCCTCCCTCTCCCCGACCGGAACTAATACCTTGGCACCGACCAACACGTTTTCTCCGACCTCATCACCAACGGTCACCAATACTCCGACAATCTCCAATACCCCCTCAATCACTCCGACTTTTACGGAAACCCGGATTACCCACCAACACCCGCACGCCTAGCCTGACTTATACCCCGACCGCCACCCGGACAGGATGCAATGTCGTCTACAACAGCGGTTACGAAGAACAGATCATCAGCTTGATCAATCAAACCCGCATCGCCAACGGTCTTAGCGCGTTGACGGTCAACAGTTCGTTGATGAATTCTGCGCGCACTCACAGCACGGATATGGCGGTCAATAATTTCGTCAATCATACCGGCTCGGACGGTTCGACCGCCTGGCAGCGCATGCAGCGCGCCGGCTATGTTGGGCGCTGGGGGGGAGAAAATATCTATGGCGGCTACAACACCACACCTGATCAGGCCTTTAATTGGTGGCTGGGCAGTACTCCGCACCTGAACAATATTCTCGGCATTTATTACCGCGATGTGGGGGTCGGGTATGCATACTGCTCCACGGGCACGTACCGAAATACCTACACCATCAATTTTGGGACCCCGTGATCAGGCAGCTTGGGATGCGAACCGGATTTTGGAATTTATCAACTTATTCATGTGATGCTTCGTGCCAGTAGAAGATAATGTGGTTGGATTATAAACAAAAAACAGGAGCGAAATCTCGCTCCTGTTTTTGAATGCATCTATCAATCAGATTTAGAACTTGTTCTCTTTGACTTCCAGCATAAAGCTGCGGGTGGTCACGATCTGAGAGTAGATTCCTGCGCCAGCGAGCACTAGGAAAATAAGGAGCCACCAGAAGGATGTGGAGAGGGCAGCTCTTAAGGCGAATGTGGTGAAATCCGCAATGAGTTCCTTGCTGGGGCTGAACGCGTAGATCGTGGAGATAACAATGACACCTGCGCCGGCCAGAGATGTTCCAATGATGATGAAATACTTCTGGACATTGAACTTGAGCACCACGAAGGCCAGACCAACCGCGGCGGCGATGCTAACGAGCCAGGAAATGAAACCCAAATTGAGGCCAAACAAGTTCACCAAGATCACCATCGCCAGGGTGTAGCCTACCGATGCCGCGAAGAGGGCAACTCCAAACAGGTAGAAGAAATAGGACAGGACGGCAAAAACGACGCCAGCGAGCAGTCCTACCACCCAGCTTGCAACTGTGGCAAACATCTCATACCCGAAGAGGGCATGCATCGTTTGAGCGCCTAGGCCGAAGCCCCAGACGAAGCCGAAGATCGGCAGCAGGATGAGAAACCAGCGATAGCCGTTAAAGACCATCGCCACCCCGATTAACAGGGCAATGATTACTGCGCATAGAAGTTCGAAAGTCATTTTAGTTCTCCTTTTTCAATTTGGTTTATGAGTGATATGATTAATTTCCATTTTATTATAACCCAATTGTCAAGCATGGGTTGCGCTGAAAAGCACATGAAGGCGTCCCCGGCGAGGGTCGAACTCGCAACCACCGGATTCGAAGTCCGTTACTCTATCCATTGAGCTACGGGGACATGCGCGCAAATTATACCCGATTTGAAATTTCACTTGCCCCTATCAGAGAAAACCCTTAGAATAAATAGATAACTATGGAGCATAATGGTTAATCGGCAAGAAAGGACTCATCATGGCTGACCTGAAGGTCTTTGGCGAAAAGTTAATATCGAATTTAGAAAGTGTCATCATTGGCAAGAGGCAATCGATCGAGCTGATTGTGATAGGTTTACTCTGCCAGGGTCATGCTCTCATCGAGGATGTGCCAGGCGTGGGGAAGACGATGCTTGCGCGTAGCCTTGCGAAGTCTTTGGATTCGACATTCAACCGCATCCAGTTTACGCCTGACATGCTGCCGAGCGACGTAACCGGCGTCTCCATATATAACCAGCAAAGCCGGGATTTTGAATTTCGTCCCGGGCCGATCATGGGGCAGATCGTTCTGGCGGATGAAATTAATCGCGCAACGCCCAAGACCCAAGCCGCATTGCTCGAAGCGATGGAAGAGCATCAAGTCACCGTGGATGGAGTTACGCATATGCTGCCCAAGCCGTTCATGGTTCTCGCGACTCAGAATCCAATTGAATATGAGGGTACTTTTCCGCTTCCGGAAGCCCAGCTTGACCGTTTCCTGCTCCGAGTCCGGCTCGGTTACCCCTCTCTTATGGATGAAATCCATGTCCTCGAGCAGCAGCAACTGCAGCATCCCATCGAAAAACTGGAGGCAGTTTATACCAGCGACCAGGTGATGGAGGCGGCAGTTGCTGTCAAGTCGATTTTTGTCTCCGCCCCGGTGAAGCGTTACATCGTTGATCTGGTCATCCGCACGCGTCAGAGTACTGATGTGTACCTGGGCTCAAGCCCTCGAGGGTCGTTGGCGCTGTTCAGGGCTGGTCAGGCAAAGGCAGCGCTTGCGGGGAGGAATTTCGTATTACCGGACGATGTCAAAGCTCTCGCCCAGTCCGTCTTGGCTCATCGGGTCATCGTTACGCCTGCGGCTCGGCTGCGCGAAGTGAGTGCGGAGCGGATTGTGCAGGAGATTATTGCCAGCACCAGTGTCCCGGGTGGGGATTATCAACCATCATCCACATAACAAAAATCCAATGAATCAAGCCGGACGGGTCTTATTAGCGATTATTCTAATCGTAGGCATTATTGGTGTCCTTGTTACGGGCGCCGTGATGTATACCCGCTTGGTTCTAGCAGGCGTTTTGGTAATTGGGATATCCTGGGCATGGACCTATTCTTCCCTTTACGGAATAAAAGTCTCTCGAAGCGCGCGATCATTAAAAGCAAGCGTGGGGGATGTGCTGGAAGAAAACTTCGAGGTCACCAATCAGACCTTAATTCCACGCTTATGGCTGGAAGTGGCGAACGAGACACCCTTGCCATCCGCTTCCGGATCCAGGCTTGTAACAATGCTCAATGGCCACCAGCGCCGCTTCTACCTTGCCCGGACATGGCTGGTCAAGCGGGGAGCATTTGCTCTGGGTCCCACCGTTCTCCGAGCCGGAGATCCGTTTGGGTTATTTAAAACTAAAAGAGAAATACCAGCAGCCAAGTCAATTATTGTTCTCCCCATGATTTTTCCCATCACTGAGTTTCCATCCCCTCCTGGACTTTTACCGGGCGGAAAGGCGATCCGTCGTAAATCGATGGACGTCACGCCTCACGCCTCGGGTGTCCGCGAGTACGCGACTGGCGATCCGATCAAGCGCATTCATTGGGCATCCACAGCACGGCGCGGCCGGTTGATGGTCAAGGAATTTGAACAGGATCCGCAAGCACAAGTTTGGCTGATCCTTGACACCCAGGCTGGAATCCACTTCGAGAATCCTCACATACAAAATGTAGATTGGCTTGATGGCGTGATATTCCGCCGGAAGCCTACCATTGAAATCTCCCCTTCGACTTTGGAATATGGCGTTACTATTGCCGCCTCTTTAGCCCATTATTATATTAATAAGCGCAAAGCAGTTGGATTAGTTTCAGCCGGGCAGGTGCTCACGGTCATTTCTGCAGAGAGAAGTGACCGTCAGGAAAACAAAATTCTCGAAACCCTGGCTTTTGTCGATGACAGCGGTAAGGTTTCTCTGGCAGGCGTGGTTGAAGCGCAGGCAAAATTTTTGCCCATCGGCTCGAGTGTGATATTAATTACACCTTCGGTTCGCCAGGAGGTTCTGCTCGCGGTGGGTGAGCTCCAGAGAAGGAATTTACATCCAATAGTGATCCTAATGATGGTTGATTCTTTTGGCGGTCCCCGGGGCAGCGAAAAATTGGTGCAATCTTTGCTTGAATTGAATGTTCCAGTTTGCCAGGTGATTTGCGGTGAAGATTTAAGTAAAACAATATCCGCTTTTGCGGCTCAACACATCACAGAGGAGTTACGGACGTGGCAAAAACCCCTGTATCCACAATAGATCTGAATTTTCAAGGTTTTCATAATGCCATAGCCGCTTACCTGATAAAACATGATCATGGCGCTGTACTTGTGGAAACTGGACCCGGGTCAACTTTGCCTACCCTTGAAAAGGCGATCCACGAACATGGATTAAGGTTAAGTGATATCACCCATGTCCTGTTGACTCACATTCACCTGGACCATGCCGGAGCAGCCGGGAAACTGGCTCGGAATGGCGCTACCGTTTGTGTCCACCCGGCTGGCGCACCTCATATGATTAATCCAGAAAAACTTCTTGCGAGTGCATCACGGATCTACGGAGACAGGATGGATTCTTTATGGGGCGAGTTCCTGCCTGTGCCGGAAGAAAAAATTTGGCTGGTTGGTCACAATGACGAACTTGACCTACACGGTTTGAAGTTCAGGGCATTGCATACGCCCGGGCATGCCGAACATCATATTTGTTACGTATTCGAGGATGTTTGTTTCTCAGGAGACGTTGGTGGGGTTCGGATCCCGGGATATCCGTATTTGCGCGTACCAATGCCTCCGCCTGAATTGAATTTTGAAAAATGGTATGAAACACTAACTATGCTCAGGGGTATGGGAGTAAAACGAATCGCCCCGACGCATTTTGGGATTTTTGAAGATCCAGATTGGCATTTTTCGCAGGTCGAATCTTCGCTGAAAGCGACAGAAAAGTGGATGGAGACGGTCATGCCAGATGATCCTCCCGTCGAAGTGTTACGCGAAAAGTTTATTAATTGGATCAAGTCCGAATCGTCCAAATTGGAAATGGATACTCAGTCAAAAAAGGATTATGACCTTGCCAATCCTCTGGGGATGTCTGCCGATGGGCTTCAGCGCTATTGGAGAAAAAACCGGTTGCCTACCTAGGGATTATTGTCATGCTGGCCGCATGACACCTTGAAGGTGGCAATTCAAATCGATAGTGATACAATTCACATACGAAACTGGATGTATACAATCCAGCGCTTCTATCATCCTTATGCGGGTATTGACCCTTAGACGGGGGTGATTACTGTCAATTGATTTTCAAGGAGGAACTATGAATATAGGTGTTCCAAAAGAAAGACGACCTTTTGAATATCGAATAGGATTATCGCCGTCAGGTGTGGATATTCTGACCGAGCAAGGTCATTTATGTTTCGTAGAACATGAAGCCGGTGCGGGTGCAGGTTATACGGACCAGGATTTTGAGCGAGTTGGAGCCCGAATCGTATATTCAAGTGATGAAGTCTTCGGTCGTGCAGACCTTGTTCTAAAAATTTCACGGCCGCTTCAGGAAGAACTTGAATGGATGCAGCCTGGTTCCAGCCTGGCAGGATTTTTGCACCTGGCTTCCACCCGGCAGGATAGGATCAATACCCTGTTGGAAAAGAAGATCACCGCAATTGCTTACGAACAAATCCAGTTACAGGATGGCTCCCTTCCCGTGCTTCGTCCGCTGAGCGAGATTGGCGGACTGATGACCGCCCAGATTGCTGCACGACTACTTCAGAATAATGGGGGCGGTAAAGGTATCTTGTTGGGTGGCATTGCGGGTGTTGCCCCTGCCGAAGTAGTTATCATCGGCGCAGGGGTTGCGGGAACCAAGGCTACCAAGGCCTTTCTGGGTCTGGGTGCGCATGTGACGGTATTGGACCATGACGTGGATGCGCTCCAAAAATTGTATGATCAATATCCGAGCATCGTATCAATTTATTCGTCCAGGCGAAACATCGAACGGTCTGTCTCGTATGCCGACGTCGTTGTTGGAGCCATTTTGGTAACCGGTGAACGGACTCCCATCCTGATAAAGAGAGAGCTTTTGGCGAAAATGAAACCCCGTTCGATCATCATTGACCTGAGCATTGATCAGGGCGGATGTTTCGAGACGTCGCGTCCTACTTCGCACGATCGCGCCACATTCATCGAGGAGGGAGTAATTCACTTCTGCGTTCCCAATATTCCCGGTGTCGTCGGTCGAACTTCCACTCACGCATTTATGAATTGCGCGATCCCTTATATCAGCGAAATTGCCAATAAAGGGGTGGAGAAGGCAATCAAAGAAAACGAAGCAATTGAGAAAGCGGTCAACACATTTAATGGCGAATTGCACAATCTGGTGCGGATGACGTCGGCGGAGGGTAGTGGATATGGGATGGAATAATCTTTATCAAACCAGAGTCACGTCTGCAGAACAAGCTGTAGAGGTGATCCATTCTGGAAACCGCATTTTCCTGACCGGAAATGTATCTGTCCCCAAGACCTTACTTGCCGCATTGGTAAAACGGGCGGCAAGCCTTGAGAATATTGAAATTTGCCAGGCATTGACCATTGGCTCGGCTGAATATGTGAACCCTGACATGGAAGGTCATATCCGGGTAAATACCATGTTCATCAGCGCAAATGTCAGGAAGGCAGTTCAGGAGGGCCGTGCGGATTATACGCCTGTCCTGCTATCAGAGTTTCCTTTACTGTTCAAGAATCACCATCTTCCCATTGATGTCGCGATGATCCATGTCTCACCACCAGACGAGCATGGCTTCTGTTCATTGGGAGTCGAAGTGGGATTGACAAAGAGTCCGGCAGAAAGCGCCAAAGTCATCATCGCCGAGGTAAACGAGCAGATGCCGCGAACATTGGGCGATTCGTTTATCCATGTCAGCAAACTCACCCACATTCTTCACGTAAATTACCCCATCCCCGAGATGGCCATGTCGGAGGAAGGCGAAAGTGAAACGATCGAAAAGATCGCTGGGTTCATCGCTGAATTGATTCCGGATGGCGCCACTATGCAAATGGGCATCGGGGCAATCCCTGACGCTGTATTGAAGTACCTCTTTGACAAGAAAGACCTTGGCATCCACACCGAGTTATTCTCGGATGGCGTCATAGATCTTGTGGATGCCGGAGTAATCACCAGTGCCAGGAAGTCCCTTCATGCTGGCAAGATTGTAGCTGGATTTATTCTCGGCACAAAACGGCTGTACGATTGGGTGGATGATAATCCGCTGATCGAGATGCATCGAACCGAATACGTGAATGATCCTTTTGTGATCGCCCAAAATGACCGCATGGTGGCGGTAAATTCCGCGATCGAAGTTGATCTCACTGGACAGGTGTGCGCGGATAGCATCGGTCCCAAGCTGTATTCCGGGGTGGGCGGCCAACTCGATTTTGTGTACGGTGCTTCCAGGTCCAAGGGAGGCGTACCGATCATTGCCCTGCCCAGTACGAACACCATGCGTGATGGGACAGTCATTAGCAAGATCGTGCCGATGCTAAAACAAGGTGCAGGCGTGGTAACTACTCGCAATCATGTTAGGTTTATCGTGACCGAACATGGAGTAGCTGATTTATACGGGAAGACCATCAGGCAACGAGCTCAAGCCTTGATTAAAGTTGCAAATCCGCAATTCCGGGACGAACTTACGAAAACAGCGGCAGAACTTCATTACATTTAAATAATCTCTTTAGAGGCTGGTCTTGCATGTTTTACTGAGCTTGCAAGACCAGCCGTTTAATTCCAGCAGGTGATGCCTTATGGATAGAAAAGCCAAAATCGTTGCCACGCTGGGACCCTCCAGCAATTCTCCTGAAGTAATTCGCCGGCTGATCATGGCGGGGATGGATGTTGCCCGACTGAATTTTTCGCATGGTTCTCACCAGGACCATGCATTTTTGATTGAAAGCCTTCGATCCATCTCCCGGGAGCTAAATAAACCTGTCGCAATTCTTCAGGATTTGCAGGGACCAAAAATCCGGGTAGGAGAATTAGCTTCAACCATGGATTTGATTGAAGGTGATATCGTCAGGTTTTATGGTGCAGGATCCGGCGTTCCCAGTGGCGATGACCGACCCGTGCCTGTGGACTTCCCTGAGTTTTTTTCATTAATTTGCGGAGGAGAGCGGATCCTTCTGGATGATGGGAAAATCGAATTAATGGTCACGCAGGCTTCGGGTCAGGAGGTTTCCGCCATTGTAAAATCCGGTGGTAGTTTGACTTCCCATAAGGGATTCAACCTTCCAGGAGTTGCCCTCGATATCCCTGGTTTCACAGAAAAAGACAAGGATGATCTTGCTTTCGGGCTGTCCCGACAGGTAGATATGGTCGCCATTTCATTTGTCAGGACTTCGCATGATGTGGACGTTATTCGCCGGGCGATTAAAAATTCAATAAAGCAAGAGACCCATCCGTTGATAATCGCCAAATTGGAAAGACCGGAAGCGTTGGATAACCTCGATGCCATTCTTGACGCGTCAGACGGAGTAATGGTGGCACGCGGGGATTTGGGGGTGGAGATGTCACCCGAGCGAGTTCCGACCGCACAGAAGCGAATTATTTATGAGGCGAACCGGCATCGGAAGTTGGTGATCACTGCCACTCAAATGCTGGATTCGATGATTTCCAACCCGCTGCCGACCAGGGCAGAAGCATCAGACGTTGCCAACGCGGTGTTTGATGGAACGGATGGAGTGATGTTGTCAGGAGAGACAGCTTCTGGCATGTATCCGGTGGATAGCATAATGATGATGGACCGGATCGTACGAGAGGCGGAGAGCAATTTCATTGATTGGGGGCACTTCAAGCGGGGGGATGTTCCCACCGAAGACGATGCAGAAGCGATCACCCGCGCAGCATGCGAGCTTGCTCATGATTTGAACGTTGCCGCGATTGCAGTCTTCACTCAAACAGGGCGCACAGCCTTGCTCATGTCCAAAATGAGACCTCAAGTGCCAATCTATGCATTTACACCTGTCCCTGAAATACTAAATCGTCTCTCAGCGATGTGGGGAGTCAGACCGGTGAACCTACCCTTGAGTGGAACTCTTCAGGAAATGGTAAATTCTTCCGGCGGGCATTTGTTAGGACAGGGTTTCGAAAAGGGTAGGCAGGTTGTGATTATTTGCGGATACCCGGTGGAATCAATTCGACCACCTAATATGGCGATGTTGCATACGCTTGGGGAGGATTTATAGTTTTTCTGTCGCCTACTCTTGTGCAGAAATTACAATTCCCAATCCGACCAGGACTTCCTCCCGCGATAAACATGGGTGTGATTGTATCGCCAAGGAAGAAAGCCCCCAGGATCGTCCCCACCACGGGTTGAGCAAAAAATGTCAAAGAGGCCACTCCTGCCGGGAGTTCGGCAAAGGCGGTGTTCCAAAGGAACATCGCCAGCGCGGTTGAAATGACTCCAATAAATAGGACCCCTGCAATAATTGACAGGGTAATCTCTCCAAATCCTACGGTAACATTTTCAAAAATTGTAAGAGGAACACTAACGACCAACCCTCCAATGAAAGCGATGAGGCTGGTTGTGAGGACGTCTATTTCACGGGTGACTTTCCTGATGAGCACAGAGTATAAAGCCCACGTGATTGCAGCCAGGACGAGCGATATGTTTCCTTGGAATAGTCCAGGCTCAAGCTGTGCGGTCCGCGGGTCGATGACCGCGATCACCCCCAAGGTTGCCAACGCCAGGGCCAGCAGCCGTCTGGCGGTAATTCTTTCCCGTAGGATTATGGCTGCAAACACTAGGACAAATGCCGGCGTCGCGGATGTCACCAGAGAACCATTAGCGGCAGTCGAGAGCTTGGTCCCAACGAATTGAAAACCCAGCGATATGCCGTAGCCGATTGTACCCACCCAGAAGACTTTCCAAAAGGAACGTTTTGTTACTTTTACGCCACCGCGAAAGAGCAGTACAATATAAAGGACTCCGACTCCCAGCAGCAGCCGCGAGGTTATGAGCGTGAAGGGCGGTATAGTTTCCATGACCACTTTGGAGACCACATACATGCCACCCCAGATGGCAGCAGCGGATAACCCGGATATTAGTCCGTAAGCCGATTGTTTTTGCATTTAGTCAACTCAGGTGAGAGTTATTCCCAATCTTCGGGGTTGTAATTCCGGATTTTCTTGAGCGAACCCCGTTTTTTCTTGTCGGATACTCGTGCGGCAGATGCAGAAACGGACGGTTTGGTCTTCTTTCGGACCTTGGGCTTTTGCGCAGCTTGCGTGATCAGGACGACCAAACGGCGAATGGCATCCTCGCGGTTCTTTGACTGGGTTCTGAATCGTTTTGCCTCAATGATAATTTCACCCTTATCGGATAATCGGGTTCCTGCCAATTCGGCAAGACGAATTTTTACATCTTCGGGCAACGAGGGTGATTGCGGGATGTTGAACCTGAGCTGAACAGCCGTGGATACCTTATTGATGTTCTGCCCTCCCGGTCCTGAGGATCGGATGAAGTCAACGTCGATCTCCTTCTCGTCGATTGAGATTTCCCGCGAGATAATAATCATGACTTAAGTATAAATGGAAAATCCCTCCTCCGGTCTGGAGGAGGGATTGCGATGTAAACTAGGCCATCGATCTGTTGATTCTATCAAGTGTTTCAGGCTTGGGGCGTAAATCCTTTTCAGCTAGTTTGTTCAATGGAGATTCGGGGAGATTGTATAACTCATGCAGGGCGGGCTCATCATTATCAACGTAAATTAACCCAGTGATAAGCCAGTTGTTTTGTTGCGCGTCTTCCAGAATTTGAAGAGCGTTCCACTTGTTGGTCGGGTCATATTCTCTTTCCAGTTTTTTAAGCACCACGAGGGAGCCGTCATGCAGTTCCACTTCTTTCACGGTGCCTTCTTCGAAGTCTTCGGGAAGGATGATCTCAGTACGGCGAGGGATATAGGAAACCTCATGCAGAGGTGCCTCGTGGTCCTTCCCCCAGGTATAAGAGTGGAAGGCGTTTTCCTGGTTATTGAAGGTCACGCACGGGCTGATGATGTCCAGAACGGCGATCCCCTTGTGGGCAATAGCCGCCTTAATCAATTCCTTGACCTGCTTCGGGTCACCAGCGAAAGACCGGGCAACGAAAGTGGCCTTGGCGGCGATCGCCTCCATGCAAATGTCGATAGGCTCGTATTCATTTACACCCTGCTTTTTCAAATTCAGTCCCACTTCGGCTGTGGCGGAGAATTGTCCCTTGGTCAACCCATAAACGCCGTTGTTTTCGACAATATACACCATGTTCACGTTTCGGCGCACGGCATGTTTGAACTGACCCATGCCAATGCTGGCAGTGTCGCCGTCGCCGGATACGCCTATGCCCTTCAAGCTTGTATCGCCGAATATGGCGCCGGTTGCCACGGAGGGCATACGCCCGTGCAGGCCGTTAAATCCGAAAGAGCGGTTAAGGAAATAGTTGGGTGATTTACTCGAGCAGCCGATGCCCGAGAATTTGAGCACGTTCTCAGGGACGATATTCATCTCATAAAGTGCAGCGATGAGTTGATTGGCTATCGAGTTGTGTCCGCATCCCTGGCAAAGTGTGCTTGGGTTTCCGCGATAATCGTTTTTACTCAGGCCGGCGAGATTCACCTGCGCGCTCGCTCCAGCCATTGGGAGAGTCTCTGTCATTTTACTTCGCCTCCTTGTTATGGATCTTGCCGACAATCCATTTGGCGGTGGCGGATAATCCGTCACTGCGTGCAATGGAAACCAGCTTGTCGGCGATTTCCGGATAAGCCACGGTCAACAGCTGCTTCAACTGTCCGTCTCGATTTTAATTCGACAATATAAACTGTATCGTGTTTCTTTATAAACGTCCGGACCTCATCTGAAAAGGGGATAGATCTGATTCTGAGGAAGTCTGCTTAATCCCATGTTCGATGTTCAAAATCTGCTGGGCTTCGACTACAGCAGGTTCAGTGGATCCAAATGCCATGATTCCGACCTTGGCACCTCTGACCTTTTTTAGAACCGGTTTTGGCAGATACTTCTTTGCAGTTTCATATTTTTTCTTGAGGCGGTCCATCACACGTTCCCAGGTTGCAGAATCCTCGGTGTACCTGGCGTATTCGTCGTGACCAGTTCCTCGCACGAAGTAGGAACCCATGGGGTGTTTGTTCCCCGGAATGGTTCGGTATGCGATGCCGTCCTTGTCCTTGTCGAGGTAGCGTCCCCATTGTCCCTTCAATGCCTCAATGTCCTGTTCCGAGAGGATTTTTCCACGGTCCATGGGTGAGTCGGGATAGGCAAATGGCTCAGTCATCCATTGATTCATCCCGAAATCCAGGTCGGATAAAACAAACACCGGAGCCTGGACGCGTTCCGCAATATCGAACGACCGCCAGCCGAATTCAAAGCATTCATTAACAGAACCGGGAAGAAGGATGATTTGCTGCGTATCGCCATGCCCCATGAAAGCTGTAAAGGTGAGGTCACCCTGGGACGTGCGAGTTGGAAGGCCGGTGCTGGGACCGATTCGGGTTACGTCCCAGATGACGACAGGCACTTCTGTGTAGTAAGCCAGTCCGGCAAATTCAGTCATCAAGCTCAACCCAGGACCCGAAGTGGAGGTCATGGAGCGAAGACCTGCCCAGCCGGCGCCGATGCACATGCCGATGGCAGCCAGCTCATCCTCAGCCTGAAGTACGGCGTAAGTATTCTTGCCAGCTTCTGTTTTTCTGAGTTGTGGCAGGTATTCGTTGAGGGATTCTGCCAGGCTGGTCGCAGGCGTGATGGGATACCACCCCACAAATTGGACACCGCCATAAATTGATCCTAATGCCGCAGCGGTATTGCCATCTGCCATGATCAAGCCCGAGGTCTTGTCCATGGCCTCGACATAGTAGGGGTCCTTTTTTTCGAGATTCTCACCAGCCCAGTCGTAACTTGCCTTTGCGACGTTGTAAGTTTAAATCCACTGCTTTTTGCTTGCCCTTGAAGTGGACATCCAGGGCATACCGAATCGCCTCCATGCTGATGCCGAGCATCCGGGCAAGGATACCCACATAGACCATGTTCGCCACCATATCCCGTAAACCGCTCGATATCGATGGGTCGGACCGGACCAGTTGCTTGACCGGCATTGGGTATGCGACGATATCCTCGCGGGTGATTGGCTGCTTGATGTCATCCGCGTAGAAAAAAGCTCCGCCTGAGGCCACATCCGCCAGGTCCTTTGTGAATGAACTGGGATTCATGGCGACAACGATTTCATGCTCTTCCCGTCGGGCAGTGAAACCATCTTTATTCACCCGGATCGTATACCAGGTGGGCAGCCCCTGGATGTTGGAGGGGAAGAGGTTCTTGCCCGATACCGGGATGCCCATTTTGAATAAAGCCCTGAGGATGGCCGTATTCGAGGTTTGCGACCCTGAACCGTTGGCTGTTCCAACGGTTATTGAGAAGTCATTGATTATCTTCTTTTTCATAGTGCTCCTGTTGGTTTGAAGTAGCTCATCATTTTACAGGTTGATGTTCGAGCAAATCCGAAAGCATATCCGTGTGGTCCACAAGTACTCTGTAACCCTTGTCAAATTCCCTGGATTAAATCGCCGAGACCATTTTCTCATGGAAATGCCAGACGTCGGTCAGGTATTTATAATCGGTGAATACGTTTAATCCGATCGCCTCGTAGGCATCCCAATAGGCTTCAAGGATCCCGGTGACGAAGGGATTATTGATGCGATTGTATATTAGCAGATGAAGCTGCTTGTGTTCGTCGTGTGGAATTTGAATTGGGTTGCCCTTGAGCTTGGTCCAGGCGCGGGAGATGATGGCCTGCAATTTCGATAAATCCTCTTCTGTCAGCAGCTTCACGGCTTCGTGCCAGTACGCCGTCTCGGTGTGTTTACGAAGATCGGCGAACAAGCGAAAATTCTTATCATCGAGAGCAATGGCGTATCCAAGACTTTGACGAACAGCCGGCAAAAAAGTGAATGGGAGTCGCCGGATGCCGACCCGAGGTTTTACTTCCACCAGTCCTAGCGCGCGCGCGACCTCTAACTGCTCCCTCAGGCTGGCGACGCTCACACCCAATTCGCTGCTTAGTTCGGTGAGTGAAGGAAAATCACCGTTATCCGCTCCATCTCGGGTTGCGAGGTAACGCAAAAATTCTGAAAGCTCAAGGGGTTGGCGGTCTCTCAACATAAGTTATATAAATAATATTAATCTGATTAATGTTATTATATGCTTTTCGTCGGTTTTAGTCAATGTCGGGCCTATAAGGGCATCCCTTCCGTTTTTTGGCTTCTCTGATATCATCCTCTCGAATTGATGCCCCGACGATGAGGTCGGGGTTATTTATGCCCAAAGACAGAAAGCAAAGGTTGAAGTGTTGGAAAGAACAGATCTACGGAATATCGCGATCATCGCCCACGTGGACCATGGAAAAACCACCCTGGTCGACGGGCTTCTCAGGCAAGCCCATACATTTCGCGCGAACCAACAGGTCGCTGAACGGGTCATGGATTCCAACGACCTCGAACGGGAGCGCGGCATTACCATTCTTTCAAAGAATACTGCAATTTCCATCTGGGATGAAGCCTCCAAGTCGCAGGTGAAGATTAATATCGTGGATACCCCCGGCCATGCGGATTTTGGCGGAGAGGTGGAACGCGTGATGAACATGGTCGATGGCGTTCTCCTTCTCGTCGATGCCGCTGAAGGTCCCATGCCCCAAACTCGTTTTGTTTTGAAGAAGGCGCTGCAGATGGGTCACAAGGCGATCGTGGTGATCAACAAAGTGGACCGCAAAGACGCAGAACCTGAAAGGGTCTTGAATCAGACTTTTGATTTATTCATTGAGCTTGGCGCCACGGATGAACAGGCAGACTTTCCGGTGGTCTATGCCCAGGCAACAACCGCTCAGGCTGGAACAACTCCTGCCCTTGGTCCCGACCTTCAGCCATTGTTCCAGGCCATCCTTCGCCACATCCCTTCTCCCAAGGTGGATGTTGACGCTCCCTTGCAGATGCTGGTCACCTCTCTTGGCTACGACGATTATCGGGGCGTCACAGCCGTCGGCAGGATTTTCCGCGGCAGGATCAAGGTCGGGCAGTCCCTTGCCCGTTTGAAGGTGGATGGACAGAATTTAATCGAGCGAGCCCGTTATTTATATATCCATCAAGGGCTGGGGAAAGTGGAAGTGGAACAGGCCGAGGCTGGTGAGATTATTGCACTGGCCGGGCTTGAAGGAATTGCCATCGGGGAGACTTTGGCTGACCCAACGGAGCCGGTAGCCCTGCCCACGATAAAAGTTGAAGAACCCACCGTGCGGATGACATTTGGCGTAAATACATCTCCGTTCACGGGGCTTGAAGGGAAGTGGAGTACATCGCGAAAACTTCGGGAGCGGCTATTTACCGAATTACGTACAAATGTCTCGTTGCGAGTGCAGGAAACTGAATCTGCCGAGACATTCCTCATCTCAGGTCGCGGCGAATTGCATTTGGCGATATTAATCGAGACCATGCGCAGGGAGGGGTACGAGTTTCAAGTATCACGCCCTGAGGTCATCCTTCATACTGCCGAGGATGGTGCCATGTTGGAACCTTATGAAGAGGTTCATGTGGAGACCAGCCCCGAGACGGTGGGTTCGGTGGTGGAGCTGCTCGGCGCCCGGCGTGGAAAAATGCTCGATATGCAGGATTCAGGCGACGGGAGCGTGCAACTCGTTTACCTGGTTCCCACCCGCGGCCTGCTCGGATTCCGTTACCAGTTTCTCACTGCCACTCGAGGGATGGGGACCCTGCATACCCTTTTCAGCGGATACGATGAAATGTCGGGACCGATGGGAACCCGCGAAAATGGTTCACTCGTGGCATTTGAGCCGGGAGATACAACGGCTTATGCTTTAAAAAGTGCCGAAGAGAGAGGTATGTTGTTTGTAGGTCCAGGCGTCCAGGTTTACGAAGGAATGGTGGTTGGTGAGACAACCCGTCCAGGTGATATTTCTATCAATGTCTGCAAGAAAAAACATTTAACGAATGTCCGGGCGTCTCGCGGGGATATGGAAATCCGTCTTACGCCGCCTCGTCAAATGAGCCTGGATGAGGCGATTGAATACCTTTCTGACGATGAATTGCTCGAAGTTACTCCATTGAATTTTAGAATTCGAAAGAGAATCCTGGATACGGATGAGCGCGGGAAGCAGGTAAAGAAAGCCAAAGAATTGATTGAAGAATAAAAAAGGAGCCTGATCACTCAGGCTCCTTTTTTCGCTTATGGGGTTTCAATTTTGAAATTATCAAACTCAAATACGGATTGATCACCGGGATCATAGAGCTCGATCGCCAGACCTGCCGTACCAGAGGGGTGAGTGCTGTCGCTCAGGGAGTCCACGACGGATCCATTGACATAAAAAGTGAACTGGTTTTCATTCCCCACCACCTTCAGGGTGTTGGAGGAAAAGACGTTGATCGTACTAGTTTCAGTCCAGTCGATCAAGGTGGTCCAAGTACCGTTTTCCAGCAAGCCGGCATAATAATATCCCACGTCGCTGATGCAGAAGTAATATAGATTTTCAGCATCCACCACTCGGAAAACAAGTCCGTAACTGGCATTTTCAGCCCCGCTGACATGGGTGACATCCACCGAAGAGGTGAAATCATCGACAACGGGTGCTTCTGTTGCCCAGGATTTCTGGTTAACACCCTGATCTGCAACGACGTTCCATAGATAAGTTCCGTTTATCGTGTAGTCAGTAGTCCCATACTCGTCTTCATAAGCCCCTTCGGTCCATCCATTCCGGTTGGAATTGAATGATTCATTGAATGGTTTATCCTGGATAACAGGGGCTGGCGTTTCAGCCTCAATGACATCCGTTGGTTTTTGCGGAAATATGCCGGTGGGGAGATCCTGGTAAAGTGCATACCCTGCGACAGCAAGCAGGCAGCATATACATGCAATGATTATGACGCCGACTGCGATGATTATATATAATTCCTTGCTGTCATTTGTTTCGGTCTGGGGTTGTGGTTTCTCTTCCATCATATGCCTCACTCGAGCAAGTTTGACAATTGTTGAATGTTTTGGTTATTTGGTTTTAAGGATATCCACGGCGGATTGTGCCATCAACGCTGCCGCATGGGAAAGCGCTTTCTCATCCACATCGAACTTCGGATGATGGTGGCTGTAATTGAGCCCTTTCTCGGAGTTCGCCGATCCCACGAAAACAAAACAACCGGGGACCTTCTCCATCATGTAGGCAAAATCCTCCGATCCCATGGTGATAGGCGCGCTTGAATCCACTGTTAAATCAGGCAGGGCTTTTTGCGCTGCAGATTGGACGATCTTGATTGTTCCCGCATCGTTAATAACTGCAGGCGTCAGGCGTGTGTTTTTGATTTCAGCCTGACATCCAAACGCTTCGGCAGTCTTAAGAACGATCTCCTCCACGCGTTTCAAAACAGTGTCGCGTACTTCCAGCTTAAAAGTGCGGATGGTTCCATCCAGTTCCACGGTTTGAGGAATCACATTAAAGGCGTCGCCGCCATGGAATTGGGTCACGCTGACCACAGCGGAATCCAACGGCGCAATGTTTCTTGACACCACACTCTGCAGTGCGGTGACCATATGCGCGCCTGCGAGCACAGGATCGATCGTTGTTTGCGGCATAGCTCCGTGACCGCCTTTACCGGTTATCTTGATTTTAAAAATCTCTGCACCAGCCATGGTTGAACCTTCGGCAATCCCGAGCCAGCCGACGGGTTGCTCATTCCATAAGTGAAGGCCGAAAGTAACATCCACCTTTGGATCTTCGAGGATTCCATCCGCGATCATTGATTCAGCGCCGCCTTGTCCCTCTTCTGCAGGCTGGAACACCAGCTTGATCGTTCCGGGAAATTCTTCCCGAGCAGAATTGAGCATTTTTGCTACAGTCAGCAGGATTGCAGTATGCCCGTCGTGCCCGCAGGCGTGCATCACGCCTGAATTCTGAGAGGCATACACAGCGCCTGTTTGTTCGACGATGGGGAGCGCGTCCATGTCGGCGCGCAGCAGCAGGGTTAGACCCGGACGATTCCCCTCGATCAATGCGACCACGCCGGTTTTCCCAACGCCGGTGGTTACTTCGAGCCCAAGATTCTGCAGTTCGCGCGCAACAATTCCTGCGGTGCGAACTTCCTGAAAACCAAGTTCGGGGTGCATATGAAAATCGCGACGCATGGCTTGTGTATAGTTGAATAATTCCAATGCTTGAGCATAAAAATCAGACATGATGACCTCTATTTTAGTTTGATGAGGTGAAATTTTTCTTCATACTTTGGGTTGGCATCGGTGCTATCTGGAGTTCGCCGAGAGCGTATCCGCTCTTCTAACTTCACCGGATCCCCGATTTGGGATTTATGTTCCTTTAAAGCAGTAATTTTAATTTCCCACATCTCCGTCATATCGAGGGTGACGTTGACATTGTTGGCTGCCGGTATTGAGACCCAGACTTCCCTCGGTACCCAGGGCTCAAGTCCTTCCTCTTTCAGCAATTCTGGAAAATAGTGCGGATTGCCGGAAGCAGGGAATACCGCATCCAGAACGACCTGGCCTGCGTAGCGATGGTCGGGATGATTGATCCCATACGTCGCACTGGGATAAAGATTTTGCGGATCGCACGTTACCAAAACATCCGGACGATGTGTGCGGAGAATACGGACGATCTCCCGTCGCAAATTAATGCCGGGCTCAAGATATCCGTCGGGGAGTTCCATAAAATGCACATCCCTCACACCGATAATATCTGCTGCTGCCCTTTGTTCTGTATGCCGTATGGCGCAAAGCGCGGATGGGTCTGCTGCGGGATCGTTTGCTCCCTTGTCTCCGCAAGTCATTAAATAATAATCGATTGTGTGACCTGCCTTCGCCCAACTGGCCAGCGTCGCACCGCAAAAAAATTCCGGGTCATCCGGATGCGCCAGGATGACCAGGATTCTCTGTTTTTCAAGCCAGGTTCCAGGGTGCTCCTCGGTCATTTCTTGTTTTTTCCGCAATCACACCCGCCGCCTTCGTGTTTGTCGCATGGGGCTTCGGATTTCCGTCGAAGTGCTTCCAGTTCGTCCCAAGGCTCCAAAACATCGCGGTGAAAATCGTGATTGCCGGATCCTTCAATTTCTACGACCACGACATTCCGCAATGGGTAGGTATCGACCACTTTTCCTTCACCCTGAGGGGTCAGCACCTTTTTGCCTCGTTTTGGAAGCTCCTTGCGCGCTGCCACGTATTGTTCGTACTCGTAAATGAGGCAGCAGCGCAAGCGGCCGCACATCCCAGTAATTTCAGACGGCGTGAGTGAAATCCCCTGCTCCTTTGCCATCTTGATGGAGATTGGGCTGAACTCCGTCAGAAATTTTGAACAACAACGTGTCTCAAGCCCACAAGCGCCCATGCCGCCGATCATTTTTGCTACATCGCGCGGACCGATTTGTCTCAACTCCACCTGACTGGCTGGATACAACTTTTGCATGTCCTTGCGAAGCGACTTGAGATCGACCTTGTCTTCTGTTTCCGTTGAAAAGAGGAAAACCAGCCGTGATCCGTCGTAGGAATATTCAGCCGCGACGATTTTTATCCCTTCGAGTTCTAGTTCCGCAGCCCGGGCGCGACAGTTGATCATGGCCTCGATTTGTTTTTGCTGCCACTGCTTCCTTAGGACGAGGTCTGCCGGAGTAGCCCGCCGCTCAATAGCTTTCCACGGTCCGTCCATGGAAGAGGAGGGTTCCCGTATGAATTGAATGACTTCGCCAATTTGCCGGCCTCTGGAAGTCTCCACAACGACGTGCTCTCCAATTTTCAGATCAGCCACAGAACCGGCGTCGAAGTGGTATTGTTTTCCAATTTTACTAAAACGAACTCCCACGATGTTTGACTGCATAAGTGGATTATAACCTTAAGCTCTCTTGTCTCTTATAGATAAGACTGGGAATTTAGACAATATTGATGGTCGGGGCGTTGGTCCCGCTCAGTGCTGCAACACTCACTCTTGCGGCGATTTGTTCAGCGACATTAGTCAATGACACGGCGGCTTCCGAATCGGGCCGGGTCAGAACGACCGGTTTGCCGGAGTCACCCCCAATGCGAACTTCAGGGTCCATCGGGATGGAGCCTAAAAATGGGACTTCATATTTCCTAGCAAGAGACTCGCCACCACCCTGGCCGAAAACATCCATTTTGGAGCCATCGGGCAGGGTCAGGTAGCTCATGTTTTCCACGACGCCTAAAATCGGAACATCCAGCGTGCGGAACATCTCCAATCCGCGCGAGGCATCCTCGAGCGAGACTTGTTGCGGCAGAGTTACGATCACCACTCCGCTGAGCGGAAGTGCTTGCGCCAGCGAAAGGGAGGCATCTCCGGTACCGGGAGGCAGGTCGATGATGATGTAGTCGAGATCGCCCCAATCCACATCTGACAGGAATTGCCGGATGGCGGAATTTAGCATCGGTCCGCGCCAGATCAACGGCTGACCTGGCTTAACCATAAATCCCATTGACATGAACTTCACTCCATAGGCTAGTGCTGGAGTTAACTTTTCATCCTTTGGAGCGGGCATTTCAAACACGCCCATCATAGTCGGGATGTTTGGACCGTAGATGTCTGCATCCATCAACCCGACCTTGGCGCCTTGCTTTGCCAGTGATACTGCGATGTTCACCGAGACGGTACTCTTGCCAACCCCTCCCTTGCCCGAGGCGACAGCGATCGCATTGCGAATGGATGTGTTGACCAAGCCGCGCATACGGCCGTCGCTTGGGACCGTTGAATCCAATTTGACATTGACTTTTATATTTTCGGCCAGGGATTCGACTGCCACTCGCGCTTCCTTCTCGATCTGGCCTCGCAGCGGACAGGCGGGTGTCGTCAGCATGATGGTGAAATTGACCATCCCATCTTCAATGACAAGGTCCCGCACCATGCCAAGGCTTACCAGGTCCTGGTGTAATTCCGGCTCCTGAACTTTACTTAGCGCGCCGAGAACGGCTTCTTTTGTGAGAGTCTGTTGTTTTGACATGATTTTCCTGAAGGATAAATGATTGGGGATTTTCCGCCTGGTACTCAACGACTTCCTGTTTTGAAGAATTATAGAGCTTTACCAGGGTCTTGTCGGGTTCTTTGAGACGGTGTATGGCTTGCTTAGAACATTGTGTGCAACCCTGCATGGCACGAAAGGAATCGGCGTTGCAGGATGTGCATCCATTAATTTTGACCATCAGGAGGACAAAACCGATTTTTTCCGGTGAAGAATCCCCGCTTTTTTCCACTTGTTCAACCATTTTCTTCCAGGTGGCACCCCTTAGCGTGCGCAAGGAGGGGATGATGCGAGGCGGGAAGAGTAATTCAGTGTCAGCGTTATACATTGGTAAGGTCACCCACTTCTAAAAGTAAAGGTTGCAGGCGAGGATTATACCCTTCAACCTGCAACCAATCAACGCAATAATTATCAAACCCTATGCTTCGGCCTTGGCAGCCTTGGCAGCAGCCTTTTCCGCCCTGGCAGCTTCCTCTCTGGCATAATTTTGGGGACGTATTTCAGCATAGTAGGAAAGCGGTTTCATCAGCTTCTGCTTGTCAAGCACATTCCGCTTTTCAGAAGACATTTCGTATTCGTGGTCCATCTTGATCGCATCGAACGGACAATACTCCGCACAGAATCCGCAGTTCATGCAAATATCCGTGTCGATGTAAAACTCTGCCGGGGCGGGAAGCGGACGGCCTGTAGCCGGATCGATCGTGCGAACGATCCAGATGCATTGAGGAGGGCAGACCTTGGAGCAAATTCCGCATGACGTGCAGCGGATGTTCTTATCCCCATTGGGACCTTCTTCGTAGACCAGAAACGGTAAGTATCGAAACTCTTCGGGGACGGGTAATTTTTCTTCGGGGTATTGGACGGTAAAAATACCGCGCGCATTCTTGCTGGAGCGATGCGCCACACCTTCCGCGGAGAAATACCTTTTTCCCTTGCGGCCAACGAACCAGGTGATGTCCTCCCAGTAAGTATTCCAATACCGGGCAAAAGTTACGCCCAAACCCTTGATCAGACCTTTTCCATACATAGTCGCATCTCCTTACCGGTCAAGTTCGCCCAGAACGATGTCCACTGCGCCGAGGATGGCCACAAAATCAGCGATTTTATTACCGACGCAGGATTTTTCAAGGGAGGTCAGGTTGACGAACGATGGAGCTCGTACGTGATACCGCCACGGATTGGGTTTTCCGTTGGACACGACGTAATACCCCAGTTCGCCTTTAGGTCCTTCGACACGGCCGTAGGATTCTCCCGCAGGCACACGAGTCTGGTAGGATGGTTTTCCGGTCAATACCGGACCTTCGGGGATCTGTTTTACGGCCTGCTCGAGGATACGCAGAGATTGCCTCATTTCGTCGATACGGATGAGGTAACGGTCATATACATCCCCGTTATAACGAACCGCGACGTCGAAATCGAATCGGTCGTAAATCCCATACGGATCTGCCCGGCGGATGTCATACGGAATGCCCGAAGCTCGGACGACAGGGCCGGCCATTGAGTAAGCGATGGTGTCTTCGCCGCTTAGATACCCTACTCCCTTGCAGCGAGCAACCAGGATTTCATTCTCGCTCAGCAGGCGGTCAAATTCATCCACTTTTCCAGGAAGGCGGTCGAACACCAAATCCTTGATCTTTTGCAGCGTCCCCTCGGGGAGGTCGCGCACCACACCTCCGAAGCGGAAATAATTGCACATCATGCGGGAACCGGAGACAGCCTCAAAAATATCCAAGATCAGCTCGCGTTCTTCGAAGGCATAAAGCGCCGGGGTGAAATACGCACCCAGGTCGTTGAGAAGCATGCCGATCAGGATCATATGATTTTGAATACGGCTGAGTTCCGCCATGATGACGCGGATGTACTCAGCCCTTTCGGGAACTTGAATGTTCATCAACTTCTCGACGGCCAGAGCGTACCCCCAATTGTTGGTCATCGAATTGAAGTAATCCAACCGGTCGGTGTAGGGCATGTTCTGCAGGAAGGTATTGCGTTCGCCGATTTTTTCATGGTTGCGGTGCAGGTATCCCATGACGGGTTTAAGGCTGACGATCGTTTCGCCGTTGAGGACGACCACCGCGCGGAAAACTCCGTGCGTGGATGGGTGCTGCGGACCCATGTTCACCACAAAATGATCCGTTTTGACGCCGTCCGCATCCTCACTTTGGTATTTCTTCAGGCTTGCGTAGAGCAGCTCTTCGGGATCGGTCGGAATCCACTTTTCCGGGTCGAATCCAGCCGGGTAGCGGACGTTATCGCCGAGTGGATTCTTTTGTTCGGCCATCGTGAATTTGCCTTCCGGCCAACGGGATTTGAAAGGTTTGACATCCTCCTCATAAAAAGCTTCCTGCCAGTCCTTTCGAAGGGGATATCCTTCGAACCCATCCCACATGAGGATGCGGCGCAAGTCGGGATGACCGGTAAATATGATTCCCAGCAGGTCGTAGGCTTCCCGTTCCTGCAATTCAGCGCCCGGGTAGACGGAAGTTAAGGATGGAACTTCGACAGGATCCTGCCGGGGAATCTGGACTTTGAATGTGAGAGCGGGTCCGCCTGTGGTTTTGAACACATGGTAGACCACCTCCATTTTGCCTTCGGGCTGGTAATCGACGCCAACAAGGTTGGCAAGGTAGTCGTAGCTGAGGTCGTCGTGCAGGTGAATGGCAAATTCAAGCAGCTTTTCGGGAGCAACGATCCAGCCCGAATAACCGGCTCTGGAATCTGCGGTGACAAAGCCCGGGAATTTTTCAGAAAGGTCAAGGGTGGTTTGAACGGGTAAAGTCATGGGTCACCTAGGCCTTGGTCTCGGGAGTCTGGGAAGATTGAACTGTGTCGGCTGTTTCTTTCGCAAGTTCCAATTTCAGCTGCGGGATTCGGCGTGGGTCGATCAAGTCCGGGCCAAGCATGGGAATCGGTATTTCAACGGTGTCTGGACCTTTCCTGTACCAGCGGACCTGCTTGATTGACTCCTTGTCAATTTTCCGCTGCAGTTCGTTCAAGCCGAATACTAATGCCTGAGGAGTTGGGGGGCAGCCCGGGACATAAATATCCACGGGAATGAATTTATCAATACCGGCTACCACGTTGTAGCCTTCTTTAAATGGACCGCCGCCCGAAGCGCAGGCGCCCATCGCAACGACGTACTTGGGCTCCGGCATCTGGTTGTAAAGTCGGACAATGGCAGGAATCATTTTCTTGGTGACCGTGCCGGCGACCAGCATCAAGTCGCACTGACGCGGGCTCGGGCGCATCACTTCCATACCAAACCGGGCAAGGTCGTAACGAGAAGCCTGGGCGCAGATCATTTCGATCGCGCAGCAGGCCAGGCCGAACATCATCGGCCAAATGGAGGAACGCCGGCCAAAGTTGTAGATTCGGTCAATGGTGGTGATGGAGACCGCCCCTTCCGCTTCAGGTGGAATTTCGTATCCCGGAGTATTCAATTCACTGGTTGTCATGGATTTGCTCCTCGTACCATACTCGATAGATTTCTGTCAGAATAGATTCATTGGCCATGGAAGGATCGTCGTCGAAATCCGGCAGGGCGATGGTCCATTTGTAGATTTGATTTATCGAGACATCGGCTAAATCACAGTTGGGATGCTGCCTCATCAATTCCTTGGCAATTGCGTAGGTAGCGTCCCAGGAAAGTGGCTCCGTCATATTGTTCGTGTAGGCGCCAGAATAAGCCTACTTGAGATTATATGTTTGGTATTTACCCATGTCAATTGAATTATGAAAATATATGTTTCTAAAAATGGGATTGTGATTATAATGTGACATATGACACCATTCAATAACCGAATGCGCCAGCGTTTCCTGGCCTATTTACAAAAAAACCACACGGCTTCTGCAGGAGAGCTTGCGCGAGGCTTCAGCGTGACACCAGCGGATGCTCGCCACCACTTGAAAGTACTAAAATCCGAGGGGCTTGTAGAAGTCGTTGAACTAAAGCGCGGGGGAGGCAAGGGGAGACCTATAAAAGTTTACGGGTTGAGCAGGTTGGCGCGCGGAGACAATCTGCAACCGCTCGTGGACGCGTTGTTGAAAGAATGGATTGGGACAAAGACCCGAGCGGAAACTGATCCAGCCTTGGAGCGATTAGCTGACCACTTGATGGGAACTACAATTCAGAATGATCGAGACCCTCTGGCGCGGAAATTAGCCCACTGTATCAATCATATGAACAAGATGAACTTTCACTCACGCTGGGAGGCGCACGCCTCGGGTCCCATGATCATTTTTGAATCCTGCCCTTACGAAAGCGTCATTGGCACGCATCCCGAATTATGCCTGCTGGATAAAAAACTGCTCGAGAGGAATTTGGGAGGTCGTGTAGAACAGCTCGCTAAACTCGAAAAGGGGTCAAGAAATATCCCGGTTTGTGTTTTCACACTCATTAATCCCTGATATTCACAGCCCCGGATAATTACGAAACGAACCAAAATAGCACAAGTTGATAGTAGCGAATAACCATAACTGGTGTTGTATTATCCAAATTGCAGGTTCAATTTAAGGAGAAATACATGTCTGAGAACCTTAGTGATACAAATGAAAAAAGCGTCAGCGTCATTCTTCGATAAGGAGGGTGTCGTGCTTAGCCAGGTCGAAGTTTCTAGTGGTGTCCCGCTAGGCATCCACACTGTCTCAAATCCCGCCTTGGGAATAGGCGGCGCGTATGGCGCATGGGGAGCCAGCTATGACAATTCGACCTTGCCTGGATTTGTGAGCGGACGGCTGGGAGAGCAGCTTCCTCAGGATGAAATCATGAATCTTGACGAGTTGGGATTTCTCAGCCGGCATCACACTCCCGACTTGACCGATAGCGAACATCTTGAGCTTGAGGTGGAGGTGGGAGCGCGGGTGCTTCGTCAGGCTGCCCAAGCAAACGGGTGGGAGCCAGGAGATGTTAATGGCGTTCTCATCGGCATGAGCTGCCCCATTTCAGACGATTATGTATCTCGAGCAGCCGAGAGGGCTGGAATCCCCACAGAAGCGCTCAAGGTCACTGTCCACAAAGCCTGCGATGGCTCGATGGGTGCGTTGCACTTGGCGCTCAATCCCGAACTATCCGGCGAAGGGGAACTGAATATTGCAGAGGAGCTTCACGGGAAAAAAGTGCTCGTGGGCGGGATTGAGGCATTAAGCCGGTTGACAGCCCATGCGAAGGACAAAAACGCGCTGCAATTGTTTGGCAATGGCGCAGGCGTGATCGGGGTCGTCCCTGGCGAAACGATGAAATTTCTGACAGGCAAGAGTCACGAGAATTATGACGAGGATGGGCTCCTGCAGCTGAGGATGTTTTACCCGCACAGCAAGGAGCGGGTCCCGGGGAAATCCATGCTCGAAATCCAGGTTGAATCAGCGAAGAATATCAGGATTGCGGGGTTGATGCACGAACCGGCGGATGGCGCGCCTATCCTCATGGCAGGATTGATGGGAATGGTAAAACTTTTCGTCCGCACAGGCGTGGACGTGGTGACGGATGTTTATCAGGAGTACCATACCTTGATGGACCGCCTGGGGCGGTCAGGACAATCCTTTGAAGTCGCCATTGCGCATCATGCCAATTACAAGATCAACCTTCTCAAGGCCAAGCAATTGATGAAGAATGGTGTGAATTTGAAGATGCCCTGGCTGCTCAGTGACTTCGGCAACGTCAGCGCGGCGTCCTGTATGATTGCCTTTCTTCGGCAGCTGCAGAGCCTGAAACCGGGCGACCATGTCCTGTTTGACGGTTTCGGCGCCGGGACGTATTACGATGTGGTGGCTGTCTCGATGGGGTAGGTTTCTTACTCCACAGTGACACTCTTGGCCAAATTCCGGGGCTGGTCCACGTCGAGTCCGCGCATGGACGCGATGTGATAGGCCAAAAGCTGCAGGGGAATGACTGTCGCGATGGGGGACAGCATCCATGGGCATTCAGGGATCCACAGGACGTGGTCTGCCATGGTTGGAATTAGGTCATCTCCCGATGTCGCAATGGCGATCACGGTGCCCCCCCGTGCCTTGGCCTGTTGAATTTGGCTGACCATCTTGTCGTGCCACGGGTCCTTTGGAGCGATGCACACCACCGGCATGGTCTTGTCGATCAATGCGATGGGTCCATGTTTCATCTCACCGGCAGGATACCCTTCGGCATGGACGTAGGAAATTTCCTTGAGTTTCAGCGCGCCTTCAAAGGCAATCGGCATGTTGATGCCTCTTCCCAGGTAAAGACAATCGCGGATGTCCTTCAACTGGGCAGCGACTTTCTCCACTTCAGGCTCGGAGTTCAACACCCGGCTGGCCAGGTCGGGGACTAGCCGAAGGTCGGCGACAAGGCTTTTTCGCGTTTTTTCGTCAATCGTGCCTCGTAGATCGGCAAGCAGGACGGCCAGCATATAGAGATCGACCAGAGGCGCTGTAAAGGCCTTGGTCGACGCCACGCCAATTTCAGGACCAGCCTGCATGGAAATATACCCGTCCGCGAGGCGCATGGCCTGAGACCCGATGGCATTGACCACCGACCAGAGCGTGGCGCCTTTTATCCGCCCTTCTTCCATGGCGGCCAGGGTATCCGCCGTTTCGCCGGATTGGCTGATGGAAAGGACCACGGAATTCGAGTCGATGATCGGGTCGCTGTAGCGGAACTCCGACCCAATCTGGACATCACAGGGCACCCGGGCGATTTTCTCGATCAGGATCTTGCCAACCATCCCGGCATATGCGGCCGTACCGCAGGCCGTGATGATGATTCGGTCAATTCGCCTCGCAAGCTCGGGCGTAAGGTTCAGTTCCGGTAAGCGAATCCTGCCTTTGTCAAAATCCACTCGGCCGGCCAGGGTATCCGTCAACGACCGGACCTGCTCGTGGATTTCCTTCTGCATGAAATGGCGGTATTCGCCTTTCTCGGCAGCCACCGGATCCCACGAAATGGCATGCACCTGGGGGTGGATTTCCTCCCCGTCGAGCGTTTCGATGCGGACGCTGTCCCTGGTTATGGTGGCCATCTGGCGCGATTCAAGGAAAATCACGTTGCGCGTATGCTCAAGGATGGCGGGGATATCGGATGCGATAAAGTTCTCTCCATCCCCGATTCCTATCACCACCCCGCCGGCGTTGCCGATGCGCGCGCACACCATCTTGTCCGGCTCCTTGGTCGAGAGCAGGACGATGCCATGAGCTCCCTGGATCTGCCGGAACGTCCTCCTGGCCGCATCGCTCAGGTTAAGTCCGGTCGATTGATAATGTTCCACGAGGTGGACGATGGTCTCCGTGTCAGTGTCCGATTTGAAGACAACTCCCTCCGCTGAGAGCTCATCGCGCAATTCGAGAAAATTCTCAACGATGCCGTTGTGGACCACGACGACATCCCCGGAATTTCCCACGTGTGGATGCGCGTTACGGGCGGAGGGTTCGCCGTGCGTAGCCCAGCGGGTGTGACCGATGCCGGGCGACCCCGAGATGGGTTCCGTCTCGACGAGCTCCACCAGCCTGGAAAGTTTCCCTGCATCCCGCCTGACGTCAATTTTTCCGTTATGAAGAACAGCGATGCCCGCCAAATCATAACCACGGTACTCGAGGCGCTTGAGTCCGTTTAAAATGATCGGCGTCGCGTCGCGCGGACCAATGTAACCGACAATTCCACACATGATGATTTCCTCCAGAAGCATTGGATAAGATTACACAGCCCAGTGGGCTGGTAATCCTTTGCCACAGGCTGCAGCTTTGTCCGCCGGTCACCCGGTGGGTTTGTTGCAGTATCTTGGTTCTGGAGGGAAAGAGATCGAACCGTGGCTGGCTCGGAGGGCATCCGCTGATCTTTCGATTTTCCCGGGCGATTATGACCTTCCCGGTTAACTCCACCTCGCAGTGGAGAACCCTCATCCTCGTCAACTCGCAATTATGCGAGTCCATGCGCTGGCTTTCCCAATAACTTGATTTGGTGCCTAATTTCCAAGTACGGGCGAAGATTATACCGCGAAATGGAAATAAAACAATGCAGGAGGGTTTTCTCCTGCATTGTTTTTGCTGCGAATTTAATCTAGACTAGCAGTCGAAACAAACACTCGTTGGCGTTGGAGTTCGGGTCGGCGTCCGTGACGGCGTTCGAGACGGGGTGGGAGAACTCGTCGACGTTGGCGGAGGCGTATTCGTTCGAGTCGCCGTGTTGGTAGGAGTCCTTGTATTGGACGGAGTGAAAGTGTTCGAAGGCGTGAAGGTATTTGAAGGTGTGAAAGTCGGCGTTCGAGTGTTGGTTGGCGTTCGAGTATTCGAAGGAGTGAAGGTATTCGTCCGGGTTGGCGTGTTGGATGCCGTGGAAGTGTTGGTCCGTGTGGAGGTCTCGATGGCGTGTTTGTATTTGTCCTTGTATTGGTCCTTGTCGGAGTGTTGGATGGCGTGAAGGTGTTCGATGGCGTGAATGTATTTGTCGGCGGAGGGGTGTTCGTCCGCGTGAAGGTTTGCGTCGGTGTACGGGTATCGGTTCTGGTCGATGTATTCGATGGAGTCAATGTCCTTGAGGGCGTAAGCGTAATGGTGGGCGTGTTGCTTGCCGTGAAGGTTCGGGATGGCGTAAATGTATTGGATGCCGTGAGCGAAGTTGTTGACGTGCGGGTTGGTGTGCGCGTGCGGGTTGGTGTGCGCGTGCGGGTTGGCGTGCGCGTGTTCGTTGTGGTAGACGACATGGATGGCGTGAAGGTGTATGTAGGCGTTGGCGTTTCGGAGGGTGTCGGTGTCTCTGAAGGCGTTGGTGTATCCGTGACCGTTGGTGTGTGGGTTTCCGTTGGCGTATCCGTGATCGTCGGCGTGTTGGAAGGGGTGTAGGTAGGAAGCAGCGCCAAAGGTACCGCGGGGAGATCGCGTGCAACCCGGAAGTTCTCGACAATACCGCGCCGGGTGGAGATAAGATGGAAGGAGGGCCAGATCACATTAATAAATGGAGTGATGAACGGGTGGTTAAAATCAACAGAAACGATGACCAATCCTCCTGCACCTCCTGCATCTTCCACCGGCGTGCCGCCGTTTTCGCATCGCGAATACACGGTCGAAGGAGGCAGGCCCATGGTGGGCGCAAAGAAAGTGAACCGGTTCGAACAGATGGTAACATCGATGTATCGCGGCAACAACTGATTTGCGATTGACTGATCTTCCATTATTCCAATAATGAAGGTATCTGCCACTTCTTGGATGGACGCCAATCGAGCGGCATCTTCCTCGGCTTCCTTGTTCACGCCAGCGCAGGCGCCATCTGCGGCCATATCGACACAGTGGGCGGTGTCAAATTCGCCAGTCACGGCGTACCGTACGGTCTGGCGAGCGATGTTCTGAACGGAAAGCCACGCCTGGAAAAGAAGGGCAAAATCAATAATGCCAAAAATGATCAGCAGGAGTACTGGCAAAGCCAGCATGAATTCAATGGTCGCCTGCGCACGTGTACGGAGTTTTCCGGTTTTACCACTGGGATGATGAAATAATTTGAGATCCATAAGCTCTCACTTTTCTAGTTAACGTGTCAGACGAAACGCGATATTTTCGGCGATCGTAATAAAAATTCTTTTGAGTTGATTCGTGTTTGGGGTGTAATAATAATTCCCGTCGCCTTGATCCGCTGCGTATTCAAGCAGCTTCAAACCTGCCTCCGGGTCGCAAAGACCGTTTGGGCCAGGAATAGAGGGATTCCAACAAGCTGTGTTTTCAGTGACGAGTGGTCCAAGACCGATGGCATAAATGAGCTTGTTTGATATATTCTGCACCGGATCGCGGTCTGCAACGATATCGATCATGTCATAGGCGAAATCTGCCGAGTCATAAGTTAGCGAACCTTTTACAGGACGCGGATCTTCAGGATCGGACCATGGATCTCGGCAGAAAGGCTGCTGTGACCAGGTGGCTGCAGGACAATAACCAAAGTATTCCGGCGCTGTTGGGTCGGTGGTTCCGGTTAACAGGCTCACCGAAGAATTCGCTGCACCGTCAGTCAGGAGAATAACCACCCAAAGTGCATTTTCTCGGACGGTTCCGGCTCCGAACAGGTTATTGGCAAGTTCCATGCCTGCGCCGATGTTCGTTGTTCCGCAGGTCGTGGGATCGTGAGGGCTTGTTGATAGAAAAAGGTCGCAGCCTAATTCATACCAGCCCTTGGAGTAATCTGCACAAGGACCCGCCAGCGCTCTGTCCGATAATGCTCCACTGGGCATGGGACAATTCACCAGCCAGGGTGTTACGCTCCGATTTTTAATGTAATTAATAATCGTTGGCTTATTGTTGGTCAAAGCCAGATAGCCATTTGGATTGGTTACGGCGTCATATTGCATAGGGTAAGCCCAGCGATCGAAGGTGACCACGCCAACCCGATCGTATGGGAAATAAAGCTGGTTTACAAATTCCACGGCGGCGGCTTTGACTTCTTCAAATGGATGACATTCGCCGGGATAACCATCTGCCCCTGCGGCGTCTTCCGCGTTGCATATCTGCGGATCCCTGAAGTCAAGCCCTCCATGTGCTGCGGCATTTGCTTTTGGTTCCTCAAAAGTCATCGATTCCGAAGTATCGAGAACAAGAATGACATCGATGGAGGCAGCTTCTGATACAGCTTCTGCAGTGACATCGATTGTGGTGAATCCGAGCACAGAGATAAAAGTTGTTGCCACAGTTGTTGATGCGACAACATGAACCAGTTTCCGGTCTTCTCCGGATGGACACAGCCCCGGTTCGGAATCGCAGGTCGTAACAACCGCCGCCGGATCGTCGACACCGTTAAGCCGTAAGTATTCTTCTGCAATTTTCACCATGTCCGCTTCGGTTACATTCAAGCGGTATTTAGTTGCTGCAGCCAGGGCCGCCAAATCCACTGCACGCCGCAAGTTGGCATAGTTGATGAAAACCATGCCGACATCGATTGCCAACCCGATGAAGGCAACTAAAACCAGAAAGATCAGGGCAACCAGAACCAGCACCTGTCCTTTTGACTTCCCTTTATTTTTGGAATTATATTCTTTTCTCATTTATCACCTTATGGCAACGGAGTTGGAGTGGGTTCCGCGCCGGGGTATGGCATGATCGAAAAAGTGTGTACGGGTATCGGGTCTGGAAGGACATCTGTAAAAAATGGCATGCCGAGCAGCTGGTTATAATCGTAAAAAATTTCCACCAATACCAGCCCAGTTTTGGGCGCAGTGGGATCCAGTTCGGCGAGAATTTCTGCATCGGTCACAGTGGATACATGGTTGCCAAACCAACTCCATCCAACTGAGGGGAAACGAAGAAGCGAACTGCCATCGTAACTCAAAATTGAGATGACGATATCGTCTGTAGAGGGATCAAAGTCGATCTTCATTTCATTCGGAGGGCAATTTGCTGCTCCGGGCTTGGCAGGGAGAAGCAATGTACAAGCAGGATTTAATGTAGCCCATGCGACTTGTGCTGATTTGTCGTATACATCTTCACCGATGTATTTTACGCCGGAAATTGGATCGACCTTATAAAGGCTGACCGCATTGGCATAGCGGGCGGCTTCACGTGCGGCATCGATGATATCGAGGTAGATATTTATCAAGTTTCCAAGTTCGACCACCCCGGCAAATAGCAGCATTAAAATCATAAACACCAGGGCAAGTTCTATAAAGCTTTGACCTTTTGGTTTGGCTTGTTTATTTTTATTCTTCGGTATCATCAGGTCGCCTCAATTATCTATTTACAGTAGCCCTACCTTGATTTTATAGAACATTTGCTCTGCAACAATCCTACATTTGTACTAGCAGGTTATTCTTCGAAAGAATTATTTTACTATTAATTCCCTGACCGGTACGATTACGAACATCACCAACGCAGCTCCAAGTATCAAATAGGGTCCATAGGCTATAAAAAATGACATGGTCTGATATTTTTTTGATACCAATAAATAAGCAATGATAATTATGCTGATCAGACCACCTGCCAGGATACCAATTAAAAGTCCGAACCAGATAAACGGCCATCCCAGCATCAACCCTAAAATTCCTGCAAGTATCACGTCACCAAAACCGAGTGCTTCCTCTTCATCATCCTTTCCAAGCTTTTTGGCACGGTATTTGGCAAACAGGGAGCCGATAAAATAAAGGAAACCCATGATTACAAGTCCGGCCAGGCCACCGAGAAGGGTGTCGGTGATTCCGTGAGCCATTGTTCCGACCACGAGACCAAGGATGGCTCCGACGATGCTCACGGGATGGAGGATCAACCGGTGTTCCAAATCGATGACAACGACGACCCCGAAATAGGTCAGTACCAGTAAACCAAGGATATAATTCAGCTGTGCTGGCGGGTAAAGCCAAATGAACACACTGGCGATCACCGTGGAAAATACAACTATATAATCCCTGGCGCCGGTTGGATGTCCGCATGAAACACAATTTTTAAAGTACAGGTAATGCTGCCAGCCAGTTGAGGAGCTGCACTTGGGACACAACGGTCTACCAAGTTTGCGCTGTACCGGAAGGACATCTGAAAAATAATTGATGAAGATGCCCGCAAACCACCCGGCGAGCGCTGCCACTATTGGTCCCATAGTAATTCATACTAATTTTATACAATTATGAGGCAGTTGTGCCTTACAGAAAAGCAAGCAAAGGCGCAATTTTAGAACGCATATTCTTGGTTTATCTTGAGATGAATATCAAAATGCGAATAGAGCATTGGAGAAATTAATGGAAAAATTCATTATCGAAGGTGGAATTAAATTGAATGGGGAGGTCACCCCGGCGGGAAATAAGAATGCTGCGCTGCCCCTGATCTCAGCCTGTCTTTTGACCGAAGAGCCTGTCAGGCTGCATAATGTCCCGGCGATCGGTGATGTCAAGGCAATGCGCCATTTGCTCGAAAGCCTGGGGGTTGAGGTGGATGACCTCGGCGGAAACTCCTGGCAAATCACCGCCAGGACCGTCAAGCCTGCGGATCTTGATCCGGACATGACCCGAAAGATTCGCGCATCCATTTTATTGGCTGGTCCCATGACCGCTCGGGCTGGCGGGTTGAAGCTACCACCTCCCGGCGGGGATGTCATTGGCCGAAGGAGAGTGGACACCCATATTTTGGCATTGAAAAAATTGGGGGCAGAAGTGACCTATGGGCGTTCTTTTCACTTCAAAGCCAAATCGTTGAGAGGCGCGGATATCCTTCTCGACGAATCTTCTGTCACGGGATCTGAAAACGCCATTATGGCTGCAGTACTGGCAAAAGGTACAACCATCCTGCGAAATGCCGCATCCGAGCCTCACGTCCAGGAACTTTGCCAGTTTTTGAATGCCCTTGGAGCGCAGATAACGGGCATCGGTTCGAATACATTGACCATCGAAGGCGTCGATCGGCTGCACGGCGGAGAATTCACCATTGGCCCGGATTACCTCGAGGTCATCAGCTTTGTCGGAGCGGCAGCGGTCACGGGAGGTTCCGTACGCATCAAGAAAGCTGGCTGGCAATACCTGGATATGATTCGGATGGTTTTCAACCGTATGGGCGTGGATTGGTCTGTCGATGGTGAAGATATCGTGGTCGCTTCCGGGCAACATCTGGAGGTTGAGCCTGACCTCGGGGGTATGATCCCGGAAATTAAGACTAACGTCTGGCCGGCGTTTCCAACGGATCTGATGTCCATTGCCATTGTTGTTGCGACCCAGGCAAAAGGGAGTATTCTCTTTCACGATTGGATGTATCCCAGTCGGATGTTCTTCATAGATAAGCTGGTGGGGATGGGCGCCCAGGTCGTCTTATGCGACCCGCATCGTTGCATCGTCACCGGCCCAGCTAGGCTTTTTGGTGAGAAGGTGGAAAGCCCGGATATTCGCGCCGGCATGGCGCTAGTATTGGCTGCGCTAGCAGCAGAGGGGCGTTCTCAGATCAGAAACATCGGGCAGATCGACCGGGGTTATGACCGCGTCGATGAGAAATTGCGGTCACTGGGTGCAAACATTGAACGTGCTGTTGAATAATTAAAAAAAACCACGGTCTGGTTTTTTCAATCAGATCGTAGTTTTTTGTTTGTTATCCTTAATTGCTGCTGGCGACTTCGAGAAACTGGGTTAGGACGTTGCGCAACATGGGTTCTGGGAGGGCGCCAACTTGTTGATGAAGCACCTTTCCATTGGCAATGAAGAGCATGGTCGGGATTCCTCGGACGCCATATTTTTCTGCCCATTGGTTGTTCTCGTCGGTATTCACCTTCGCAACGATGACTTTCCCGTCATATTCCTTGGCAATTTTCTCCAGGATAGGCGCTACCATTTTACAGGGGCCGCACCAGGGAGCCCAGAAATCCACAACGACAGGCATCGTGGATTGTAAAACAGTCTTTTCGAAAGCAGCATCGGTAACGTTTATGGGTTCGTTCATGGTTTATTCCTCTTCCAAAACAAATCAGTGGATTGTCTATCATTTGATGCGGTATTGCAGCAAAAGTTGCACGGTTAAAGCGACTCGCCGGGTTTTAATATTCGAAAGGTCGACCGAATCGGACCGGATTTTGAGAGGGTGCCACCTACCGAGCAGTATTTTTCCTCTGATAGTTTAATCGCCTGTTCGACATCTTTTTCCTTTAGATTATCTCCCCATAACACATACTCCACCTGGTATTCGGTAAAGAAGTAGGGATATTCGGTCACGCGTTGGTTCCCCCGAACAATAGTCTTAAATTCAACAGGAATCTGTCGTTTCTTCTTAAGAATTTCAATGACATCCATCATGGTGCAGCCGGCCAAGCCTGCCAGCAGCATTTCCATCGGACCGACACCTTGCTTTCCATTTTTATCCTTGCCCATCAGCACTGACGCGCCAGCCTTGGTTTGGGCGGAATAACCATCGGTGCCGTCCCACTCTGCGGATATTTCCTTCCAAATATTCGTTGGTTTTTCTTCAGTCATGGTCTTCCTCCGATTTCAGCCGCGAGTATATCACATGATATAATGCCCCCGCGATGTCAGAATTTTTCTCAAAATGGAAAACCGGTCTATCGCGGACCAGCAAGGCCGCCTTCGGCCGCCTTTCCGGATTACTCGGTGCAACAGAAATTACTAATCAGACCTGGGATGAACTTGAGGCTCTTCTTATCCAGGCGGATATCGGCATTGACACAGCGAGTTCTGTGCTGGCTTCCTTGAAGGATTCGGTCAAAAGAGAGGGTCTTACCAAGTCATCGGAGTTGCGGCCATTGATTCGGTCGGAGCTTAGAGCCAGGCTTGCGGCCCCGCCTCCTTTGGATTTTTCCACCCATCCAAGCGTGGTTTTGCTTGTAGGCGTGAACGGCTCCGGGAAGACCACGACTGCGGCCAAGCTTGGGATGCGATTTCAAAAAGAAGGGAAATCGGTCCTTTTCGGCGCTGCCGACACTTTCCGGGCTGCGGCTGTGGACCAACTCCAGGTTTGGGGAGACAGACTTGGAGTGCCGGTTATAACCGGTGCCCCGGAATCAGACCCCGGTGCGGTGGCATTTAATTCCGTCCAGTCTGGACTCTCGCGTGGCACTGATATCCTGCTCATTGATACTGCCGGCAGGCTCCACACGCGATACAATCTAATGGAAGAATTGAAGAAGGTCTATCGTGTTGTGAAGAAAGCGTTGGACGGAGCGCCGCATCACGTTTGGTTGGTCCTCGATGCAACCACTGGTCAGAATGCCTTGAATCAAGCCAGGGCGTTCAGGGAAGCGGTAAGCGTAACCGGCGTTATCCTGTCAAAGCTCAATTCGTCATCGCGAGGCGGGATGGCTTTTGCAATTCAAAAAGAATTGGATTTGCCCATATTATTTGCCGGGCTTGGCGAGAAGGCGGAAGATCTCGTTCCATTTGATCCGGATGCCTTTATCGACGGAATTCTTGCTGATTAATGTTAGGAGGAATAATGAAAGACCTTGTTGATCGCTTACTGAAGGTTGAAGAATTGACATCCCTTTTATTGGAGCGTCTTTGACTTCGTAAAAAAGAGTAATAACCTAACAGGGTTGGAGCAGCAAATTTCCTCACCTGAATTTTGGAATGATCCACAAAATGCTCAGCGGGTAAGTAAACAGGCCGCCTCCTTGCGGAATGAAGTTGAGTCCTGGCTGTCCTTTCGGCGCCGTATCAAGGATGCCCTGGAGCTTGCGAGGATGGACGACGAGACGCTGCGTCCAGAACTTGAAATTGAAATTGCCGCGCTCGAATCTGATCTTGAGACAAGGTCATTCACTGCTATGCTTTCGGGCAAGTATGATGAGGACGATGCGATCCTTGCGATACATGCCGGGGCGGGAGGACCGAATTCCCAGGATTGGGCGCAGATGCTGCAACGGATGTTCCTGCGCTGGGCGGATTCAAAAGGGTTTGAAACTGAGGTCATCGACACCACCGAGGGCGAGGAAGCGGGGATCAAGTCATCGACAATTGCCATAAATGGTCGGTACGCTTTTGGATATTTGCGGTCCGAAAAAGGCGTGCATCGCCTGGTGCGACTATCGCCCTTTGATGCGGCGCATCGCCGCCATACCTCCTTCGCCCTGGTTGAAATTCTTCCCCAGGTGGCGATGGACAGCCCGGAGGTGCAGATCGACCCCGGCGACATTCGGGTGGATGTGTATCGGTCATCCGGCGCGGGGGGGCAGAATGTCCAGAAAAATGCAACAGCCATTCGTATTACCCACATCCCGTCGGGAATCGTTGTAACCTGCCAGAATGAGCGCTCCCAAGCACAAAATCGGGAGTTTGCCATGAAGGTTTTGAGAGCGCGTCTGCTGGAAATCCAGGAAGCTGAAAAGGAAGAAGAGATCGCGGTGATCAAGGGCGATTACACCAAGGCGGAGTGGGGGAGTCAGATCCGATCGTATGTCCTCCATCCCTATCAGATGGTCAAAGATCATCGCACAAATTACGAGGTGGGCAACGCACAGTCCGTTCTGGACGGCAACCTTGAGGGTTTCATGGAAGCTTTTCTGAAACAGGGGAAATAATTTGAAAACCTGGAAGACAGTATCGAGAAGCGTGCTCTTGGACACAGGGAAATTCCTTAAAGGTTGAGAACCATGTTGTCGAATTGCCTGACGGCCAGGTCATCGACAATTGGCCTTGGGTGATAACCCCGGATTATGTCAATGTCGTTGCATTAACCTCTGACCAAAAATTCATCTGCTTTAGGCAAGTTAAATATGCCGTGGAGGGAACTTCGCTCGCTATTGTGGGCGGATTCATTGATCCTGGCGAAAAGCCTTTAGCTGCGGCGATGCGTGAACTCATAGAAGAAACCGGATTTGAAGCGGGTGAGTGGATCGCCTTGGGTGAATATTGTGTCGATGCCAATCGTGGGGCGGGAAAGGGTAGTTTCTTTCTTGCGATGGATGCTGAAAAGGTTGGTGAGCCAAAATCAGACGATCTTGAGGAGCAGGAATTTGTATTCCTGACGAGGAAAGAGGTTTTGCGTGCTTTGATTGAAGGCGAATTCAAGGTCCTTTCGTGGACAGCTGCCCTTGCCTTGGCGATGATCCGCTTGAGCAATTTGGATGAAGCTGGAAATCGAAATTCGGCTTGACACCCCTGCCTGCTTCCCGTATAATCAGCCCGCTTAATCGAAAACCAGTCAACTAACTGGTGATATGTTCAAGGAGTAACGAATGACCCCCCATCCGAAGCGAAAACATTCCAAGGGCCGTCGCGATCGCCGGCGATCGCAGGACACGCTGCAGTCGCGAAACTTAGTCGCCTGCGCGAACTGCGGAGCTATGCGGCTCCCGCACACCATCTGCCCGAACTGCGGTCACTATAAAGGACGCGAAGTGATCGAAGTGGAGAAAGAAAAGAAATCCTAGTCGACCACTGGCGCGCCGTAACAAATGCGGCGCGTTTGTGTTTAATTCTAAGCAGGAGTTCAGATGCCCATAAATCCAGCCGCTTCCGCGCTTGTTTTCCCCGGTCAAGGTTCCCAGGTTGTGGGGATGGGAAAAGACCTCGCGGCAACATTTACAGTAGCCCGAACGGTGTTTGAGGAGGCGGATTCGATCCTGGGTTTCGGCCTGTCCCGAATCATGTGGGAAGGGCCTGATTCTGAGTTGAACGACACAGTTAATACTCAGCCGGCTTTATTTGTTCACTCGTTGGCTGCGCTCAAAGTTTTGAAATCCTTTTACCCTACATTTAACCCTGCATATGTTGCTGGTCATTCTCTCGGTGAGTTGACCGCCCTGGTAGCCTCAAATGCTGTGACCTTTGCAGAGGGGTTAAAGCTGGTTCGAACTCGCGGTGAATTGATGAAAGAGGCGGGGATGATGAATCCGGGAGGGATGGCCGCTATTATGGGGCTGGATATCCCCACTTTGGATCGTTTGTGTCTAAGAGCGAGCACGGCTTATCAAACTGTGACCGTAGCCAATGACAACTCACCGGGGCAGGTGGTGGTATCCGGCCACAAACCAGCCCTTGAGAGGATATTGGTCCTCGCGAAAGAAGCGGGTGCCCGACGCGCGCTGCCACTTCCGGTGAGCATCGCTGCCCATTCCCGATTGATGTCCAGTATTCAATTTGAGTGGGATGAAGCCATTAAGCTTGTTGCGTGTAGCGATCCGTCTATCCCTGTCGTTGGAAACGTAACGGCTGGTTTATTGAATAAAGCAGATGCTCTTCAAGAAGACATCTCTGCACAGATGCAATCCCGGGTCCGTTGGGTGGAATCAGTGCGGTTCATGAGGGAACGGGGGATTGAGACATTCCTTGAGGTGGGGACCGGGACTGTCCTGGGGGGATTAATAAAAAGGATTTCGCCGGATGCGAAAGTGCTGCCGCTAGGGACCCCTACGGATTTCGACGCGTTGAATTAAGAGATACACTTTCCTACTCCATTTACAATATCTCATGCTTTCGTGACATTCATCGGGGTTAGCCCGCGACGGGGCATAGTATAATCAATTTATGGCACAGCTTTATCGGGTGCGGTTATTTTCGGCACGGTGGTTAAGCGTTTCGCTCTTCCTGGTTGGATATCTGGCCAGGTAGTTTTTATTTTAATTCACGGATGGAGAGGGACTTGGAATGAAATTAAGCAAATTAGCCAGCGAAATCGCTAAATCACCGACCCTTGCCCTCAATGAAGAAGCGCGAATACTTAGAGAGCGCGGTGAAGCTGTTATTCACCTTGGAATTGGTGAACCCAAGAATAAGACACCTATCAGTGCCATACTCAGCTCAGCAGCGAAACTCACCAGCGGAGAAGTGAAATACACCCCCGCGGATGGGACTTTGTCGCTGAAAAAGGCGGTAATTAGATATACCGAAGAAAATTATGATCGCCTGGTGGCACCGGAAAATGTCATTATCACCAATGGCGCCAAACAATCCTTATTTAACATTTTATATTCCTTGATCAATCCCCAGGACGAAGTGGTCATCCTGGCACCCTATTGGGTTTCATATCCGGAAATAATAAAAATGTGTTATGGCAAACCGGTCGTTGTTACTCCGGAGGATGGAACGTTTACGCCTCGTTTCGAGGACATTCAGCGGGCGGTCACCGGATACACGCGGGCGATCATTGTCAACAGTCCGAACAATCCATCCGGCGCGGTTTATCCTCCAGAACTGATTTCGAGGCTGGTGGAATTCTGCGAGCAAAAAGGGATTTACCTGGTCTGTGATGATATTTATCATAAGCTGGTCTTCGACCGGGTGGTTGCACATCCCGCTTATGAGTTTAGCAAGAAACAGATCGAGGATTCTCATATCATTGTTGTGAACGGGGTCGCCAAGGTCTATGGCATGACGGGTTTTCGTGTGGGCTGGGTGGTTGGTCCCCGGGAGCTTGTCCGGGTGATGACCAATGTCACCGCACAGACGACCTCCGGTGTGTCGCCGGTCAGCCAGGCTGCTGCCGAGGGTGCGCTGAATGGGCTTCAGTCCGTCGTGGAGGCCATCCGCCTGCAAATAGAGAACAACCGGGCTGTGTTGCTCCAGGAAATGAAAACATTCCACGGAGTGCGATTGATTAAACCGGAGGGTACCTTCTATGCTTTGCCAGACATGCGAGCGTTCAATGGCAATTCGGTTGAACTCTCGAAATTCTTGTTGAAAAAAGCATTGGTTGTGACCGTGCCGGGAAAGGAATTTGGTATGGAGGGGTATATTCGATTATCCATTTCCGGGACCGTGAAAGATGTCACCGAGGGGGTTGCCCGCATCAAGTGGGCGCTCGATCCGACTAGCCCGAACGAAATTTACATCGGTGATAAGAAAATGATCCGCGATTGGCTATAGGAGCTTGTGTTAATGAATAATTTGCTCAATATCAAAACTCCTGCCGAGAACGTGGCTCAGACCCGCAAGGCAGACTATAACCTTTCCAATCACGGAGTTGGCAACTTAAGACTTGCGTATTGGAACTTGCCCGTCGAATCGCTCTATGAAGAAGCGGTTTTTCGTGGAGAAGGTGCCATTGTTGCTGGAGGTTCTTTTGTTGTCAATACAGGCAAGCATACGGCCCGGTCAGCCAACGATAAGTTTGTTGTACGCGAGGTGACCTCTGAGGGGAATATCTGGTGGGGAGTCTACAATCGTCCATTTGAACCGTCCAAATTCGAAGTGTTATATGACCGCATGCTCGGGTTCCTTCAGGGTCGGGATGTTTTTATTCAGGATGTGTATGCCGGAGCTGATCCGCAATACCGTTTGCCCGTCAGAATTGTGACCGAACTGGCGTGGCACAGCATGTTTGCCCGAAACATGTTCATACTTCCTGAATCCCTTGAGGAGTATAAGCGATTTGTTCCTGAGTTTACGATCGTTGCCATGCCTTCTTTTAAAGGGGCACCTTCAGTTGACAATTCTGCCAGCGACACATTCATTTGCCTGTCATTTGAGAAAAAGCTTGCCATTATTGGAAATACCGCCTATGCCGGTGAGATAAAGAAATCAGTATTCACTATCTTAAATTACCTTCTCCCTTTGGAAGGTGTATTGTCAATGCACTGTTCGGCGAACGTCAATCCCGAAGACCCGAATGATGCCGCCCTATTCTTTGGTCTTTCTGGAACGGGAAAAACCACGCTTTCGGCGGATCCTAATCGCAGGTTGATAGGCGATGATGAACATGGATGGAGCGATGAAGGGGTGTTTAATTTTGAAGGCGGTTGTTACGCAAAGGTTATCGGCCTATCAGAGTCTGCTGAACCTGAGATTCACTCCACCACCCATCGCTACGGGACCATTCTTGAAAATGTACCCTTCGACCCGATCACGCGATTGATCGATCTCGACGACGATTCGATCACCGAGAATACGCGCGCATCGTATCCGCTTGAGTTCATCGGCAATGCGGTGCCGGAGAAAAAATCAGGCCATCCGAAGAATATCATCCTTCTCACCTGCGATGCAAGCGGTGTCATGCCGCCGATTGCACGGTTGACTCCTGACCAGGCGTTGTACCAGTTTATTTCCGGGTACACCTCCAAGATCGCGGGGACCGAAGTTGGGCTTGGAAAAGAACCGGAGATCACTTTTTCAGCCTGTTTTGGCGGCCCGTTCATGGTTCATCATCCCTATCGTTATGCGGAGCTGCTAAGAGGGAAGATTGAAAGGTATGGAGTCAAATGCTGGCTGGTGAACACCGGTTGGGTGGGCGGTCCGTATGGAATTGGGAAACGAATTTCGATCAAGCATACACGGGCATTGTTAAATGCGGTTCTTTCTGGAAAATTAGAAAAAGTAAAATATTACAGCGACCCGATATTTGGATTTGAAGTGCCAAAATCCTGCCCGGATGTACCCGAGGGGGTATTGGAACCCTGGTCCTCCTGGCCAAGCCGGGAAGAGTACGATAAACGCTACCGCGACCTCGCTGCGAGGTTCCAGGAAAATTTCTCAAAGTTTGCTGATCACACCTCTCGGCAAGTGATCGATGCGGGTCCTAAAGTCAAGTGATCTCTATTTAGTTCCAGGGAAAAATTGTTGATATACTTGCATAAAAAATTGAGGAGAGAAAGAAATGTCGAAAGCTCAAGAAAAAGGAAAAACAACTTCAAAACCCAAACGCGGAGCCTTGTGGGGAACCTGGTTGGTTTTATTGATGCTGCATGGGTTGGGAGCACTGTGGCTCGCGTATGTCTCGCAGAATCCCGAGTATGCTGATAACCGAAGCTTGATCGTGACCTCCCTTGTTATCGCCGCACTTCTTCAGGTTATCGGAGTTATTGGCATGTGGTTCTGGAAAACCTGGGGTTTGTATCTCTTTATCGCTGTCGCATTTATTCAAATGGCCGCGCATATGGTTCTGACCGCAACGGTCTGGGTTGGTTTTTATGATGCAATTCCTCTGATTGTTACAGGCTATATACTCAATTACAAAAAACTTCTGCAGCATTATCGCTAAGGTTCCCAGGAAAGAATTTATTTTCAGAAGGGCTGACTTATGTCAGCCCTTCGTTGTATGGCATGTACTATAATTACACTATCAAACTTGCATGGAGAACCTAATGGAAGACCAGAAATACAAGCTGTATACATACAGGTGGGTGGTCCTGGCAGTATTCGCTTTTGTCAACCTAACCATCCAAATACTCTGGATTTCATACGCTCCCATCACCGGACCGGCAGCTGAGTATTATGGGGTGGATGACATCCAAATTGGTCTTCTGGCGATGTCATTCATGATTGCTTTTATCCCTCTCTCGATACCCGTGTCGTGGGCGATAGACACTTATGGATTTCGCCCGGCCGTTGGCGTCGGCGTCATATTAATGGGCGTATTTGGCCTCCTGCGTGGTTTTGCCGGGCAAAATTACTCGCTGGTCTTATTGGCAACAATTGGGATTGCGATAGCGCAGCCCTTCCTGCTTAATGCTTGGACAACCGTTCCTGCAAAGTGGTTTGCCTTGGGAGAGCGTGCAACAGCGGTGGGGATCGTCACGCTTGGCAATTTGTTGGGAACTGGAATTGGCATGGCCGTGACGCCTCTTTTGCTTGAATCTATGACTATCGATGAAATCCAGTTGATCTACGGGAGCATCGCCGCTTTATCGGCGTTGTTGTTTATATTCCTTGCCAGGGAAAATCCGCCCACCCCGCCCTGTCCTCCGGGGAAAGAAGTCCGAGCGTTGGTGCTGGATGGCCTGCGGCATGCATTGAAAGTCAAGGATTTCTTGCTGTATTTGGTTATTGTATTCGTTGGATTGGGTCTTTTCAACGGACTAACGACCTGGGTGGAAGGGATCGTTCGACCAAGAGGATTTACGCCGGCTGATGCGGGTGCTATCGGAGCACTGATGCTGGTAGGTGGATTGCTCGGAGCGGTTATTATCCCGGCCCTCTCGGATAGACAAACGAAAAGGAAGAAATTTCTTCTTTTGGGATTCTCACTGGCGATCCCCGCCTTGATAGGGTTGACCTACGCAGAAACGAGCTGGGGCTTGTACATCTCCGCGTTTATCCTTGGATTTTTTCTTGTAAGTTCATTTCCGGTCGGGATGCAGTATGCAGCCGAAATTACCAATCCCACCCCTGAAGGCACATCGAATGGACTGGTTCAATTGTGCGGGCAGGCAGCGGTGGTGTTCGTTTATTTGATGGAAGTAATGAGAGCGCCGGATGGTTCTTTCACGCCATCTTTGCTCTTATCTGTTGCCCTGTTGGCGGCTTGCCTGTTGGTGATTACCCGAATGCGGGATCCCAAATCGCGACAATCAATATAACCGAGAAGTAATTCCGCTCGGTTGCAGATATTTCAAACATTGTCTTTTCTCTGATTTCTACTAAGTGAATTTAAAGTCTCGATAAGGGGCTGTATTTCCTGCGGAGCCGTTCCATCGCCGGTTCTTATGGTATGTGTCCACTCCTGGGATTCGACAGTAATCGTATATGAAAATTGATCCGGGATGTTTTGCGGCATCTCTAAATTTTCAGGCAAGGTGAGAAAATCTACTTGATCAATTAGTGTCTTAAGTTTCTCTGCTTCCTCGTGAGGTAAGTCTTCCAGGTTGAAGGTATACGACGTCGTCGTCCCCATGAATCCACCGGATCGTTCATAGATGATGTTCATAAAGCCTCTTGAGTAGTACGTGACTACGTCAGTCTGAGTTTCTGGAGCATGGATGGAAGACAGCCTGATGGCGATGGAGTGCCAGTTCCTCCCTGCGTGGCGTCTATCCCTACCGCACTCCAGCCTTTTCTCACTGCCTGCTGCTCAAAACTCCCGGTCCCAAATTGCTCCCCGGCAGTCTGCCAGGTAGAAAATGCACCTTGCTGAAAGTTGGAATCGTACTTGAGCTTATCCTTCAGTGTGCGATACCAGATTAGTCCCGCTTTTTCCCAAGCGTGTCCGCCGATCTCAATTGCTGTGACATAGAATGCATAGTTGGGAATTCCCGAATTTATATGGACGCCCCCATTGTCGCTGCTGGTGTTAACATACTTATCCATATGATCGGGTTGAGGATCCTTGCCAAGAATCGGGTCGTTGTAAGCAGTCCCCGGTGCTTTCATGGAGCGGATTCCCTTACCAGCGACGTTCGCAGTAAACAATCCTTCGCCGATGATCCAATCGGCGTCCACGGCCATTTGCTGAAGTTGATATTGCTTGACCAGTGATCCGAACACATCTGAGAACGAACTCGTTGAGGGCTCCGGATTGCTGAAAATATGTCAAATTTGCCTCGAATTGAGTTACCCCGTGGGTTAATTCGTGGCCGACCACGTCGATGGCCTTTGTGAACCTGTTAAATAATTGTTGATCAGGAGGCAGGTCCTCGTCTCCGTCGCCGTACACCATCTGATTCCCGTTCCAGAAGGCGTTGTCGTAACCCTTTTGATAGTGTACGGTTAAATCCAGTTTCATCCCGTTATCGTCAATGGAATTACGGTTGTAGATGGTTTTAAAGAGATCATAGGTCGCACCGCTGTAATCATAGGCTTCATTCACTGCCTGGTCTTGTACGGGTTGATCGCCTTCCTGCCGGATTAATAGTCCAGGAAGCGAATTCCCTTGCTGTGCATTGTAGACGGTGCGTTTCTTGATATCAGAAACCAAAGTTCGGGATAAGGCAAGCAGCTCCCTCGCATCCTGACGTTGTCCACGCATTCGAGACGAAGCGACCATGTTCTTCACAGCTACTTTTTTCTGAGCCTCTGTTCCATTGGTTGCAATTTGTTTGAGCATATGTGGGGGTATGATGCAAAAAATCGGCGTTCGTTTCATGTCTTTTCCTTCCATAATCGGACTATATTTATCAGTATAAAGCCATTTATTAAAAAAACAATACCCTAAAGATGATTTCAGGGTATTGCTGCGCAGAGTGATCTTTCAAAATCTACAATGCTTGGGCTAGTAAAAAGCCCAGTATGGCGATGATCACGCCGAGATGGAGAAGGAGGTGGCTTGTTGCCAACCACCCAACGCCTGGAATTAGGTTCAATAGGAAGTTAAGAATAACAAGCAGGATCCCCAGAAGCGGCAGAAGACCTTTCCTGTGAGCAAGAAATTCTGAGGCGCGGTCGAGAAATTTCGATATCCAGTTGCTCATTAAATTTCCTCCTCTTCAACAATGGGGGGTTCTTCTTTGTAGTGCCAGTCTGAAAACTGCGCGGTCATTCTTCCGGGAATTTTTCCGACGATTTCAATGCCTCCATGGCCATGCTCGATTCGTTCAATCTGACCGGCTTCATGAAACAGGGAGATAAGCTGACCTTGCTGGTAGGGGAGTTTAACATGGATCGGAACCAGCTTTTCAAATAGTTCCCTTTGAATAAGGTCCAAAAGTTCACGGATTCCCGTTCCTTTTAATGCGGAAATTCCAATGGACTGTGGGTATTGAGATGCAATTTCCTGCGCTCGTTCGGGATTTCCCAGCAAGTCAATTTTATTCAATGCAGTAATAGCCGGAATGTGACCCGCATTAATTTCTTTAAGCGTGTACTGGACTGATTCGAACTGGCTGAATGCGTTGGGATGCGCCATATCCACAACGTGAAGCAGCAGGTCCGCTTCAGCGATTTCCTCCAAAGTGGCGTGGAAGGCAGCGATCAGCATCGTGGGTAGTTTTTGGATAAAGCCCACGGTATCTGTAAAGAGTGCCTGGTGGCCTCCAGGAAGCTCCACGCGGCGGGTAGTTGGGTCCAGGGTGGCAAACAGTTGATCCGCCACAAAAACGTCGGATTTAGTGATTTTATTGAGTAATGTGGACTTGCCGGCATTCGTGTAACCAACTAGGGCTACGGTTGGTATCCTGCTTCGTTTCCGCTGCGACCGGTACCTCGATCGGTGAGCTTCGACTTTCTCAAGTTCTTTCTTCAAGTGAGAGATCCTGGAACGGATCTGCCTTCGATCCACCTCGAGCTGTGTCTCGCCCGGTCCGCGCAGTCCAACGCCTCCGCCAGAACCCGTCCGTCCACCTCCGCCACCTGCCTGACGGGCGAGATGCGTCCATTGCCGGGTCAGGCGGGGAAGGTAGTACTCATATTGTGCCAGTTCGACTTGAAGCATCCCCTCACGGGTGTGAGCATGCAGTGCAAATATATCCAGGATCAACGCTGTCCGATCCATCACCCGGACGTTATTGCCCAAAATTCTCTCAAGCTCACGAAGATGTCGAGGAGAAAGTTCATCGTCAAAGATCACCACGTTTGCCAAAGTTTCTTCGACAAGAGCTTTTAATTCCTCTGTTTTTCCCGCGCCGATGAATGTTTCCGGATTCGGGTGATCAAGTTTCTGGGTCAAATCTCCCACGACGTCCAACCCGGCTGTGTCTGAGAGCAAAGCCAGTTCGGTTAGAGAATCTTCAACAGAAAGCAGGCGCTGTTTCTTGTAAAAATCGACGCCGACTAAAAATGCTTTTTCTCTGGGAGGCTGAGTGGGATGGGGTGTCTTCTTTACCATGGGATAATTTTATCGTTAAAACTTCACCTCTCCCAATCCAGGGAGAGGAAGCTGTTATTTAGTTTCCCGAATGTCTACTCGGTTCCGAAGAGCTTGGCAAGTTTAGCGTCGGAAGCCTGGGAGCGTAGTGGGAGAAGAATGTGGAAAGTTGACCCCGGACATTTTTCCTCATCAAAGCCCGGGGATTCCACCCAGATTGCTCCCCCATGTGCATCAATGATCCCGCGCGCGATAGCCAACCCCAGACCGGGACCGCCTCCCTTGAATTTTGTCTTTCCGCTCGAATGAAGGGAAATTTCTCCAACCTGTTCGAATTTTTCGAAAATAGTTGCCTGATCTTCAACGGAAATCCCAATGCCCGTATCTGAAATTGTTGTTTCGATAAAGCCGGGTAAAACGCGGCCGTCAATTGTGATGGTTCCATCGTCAGGTGTAAATTTGATCGCATTAACCACCACATTCTTAAAAGCTTGATAAATTCGTTCCGGATCGGCAAATAGCAATTCTTCGCTTCCCGGGAATATTCGGAAATCAATCTTCTGGTTGCGGTCGGTAATTGTAGGCTTCAACTCTTCAAGCAAAAGTCCGACAATCCGGTTGATCCATATCGGTTGCAGATTCAATGATAAAAGTTTATTATCGATCAGCGACACATCGATCATATCGTCCACGATTTCTCTCAGTCGACGCATGCCAGTATGGATTCCCTTAAGAAGAGTCCGGGGCGGACTGTCATTCTCCTTTGGCAGCAAATCGCCTAGCATCGCCGTATAGCCCTCGATAAGTGTCAGTGGTGTTTTCAGCTCATGCGCAGCGACAGATATGAAATTGGATTTGCTCTTATCCAGCTTCTCGAGCTTTTGCTGGGATTGTTGCAATTCACTTGAGATGTACGCCACGCGGCTTTCCATATCGTAGGCGCCAGCCTTGGCAAGGCAATGGGTGTAATACGGAGTAAGGTTTACGATCATATCCAATGCCTGCTCGGAAGGCAGATTTTCCCGGGCGACATCGTAAGTCAGGGTGATAATTTCGTTCAAGACAGTAACGGCGTTATGTTCACCCCCCGTCAGATCCGTTTCCGTTCGGGCAGTTGCCCACTCCTGGATAATTGGATCCAACCAGGTGGGATCGCCTGTGTCAACCGCTTGTTCCAGCGCGTCGAAGAATTTTACGAGCTGACTCTCGAAATCCTCCCGCACACCGGCTCCGCGAGCGATCGCAAAAACCGATCGGCGGATGAGCGCAGGCCTTACTTTGTACACAAGTTGACTTGTAGTCATATAGCTATAGTTTACGCGAAGTAACCATTTTGTGCAATTTGGCTGAGTGATTAATTATTATTCTGAGAGGTGCTCGAATTTTGCAAAAGAATCCATTGCAATAGTGTTTCCCCAACTATAGAAAGACTGTCCGGCGAAATTTTATCCAATGTGTCCTGAGACGTATGCCAAAATGGGTATTCGATGTCGATTATGTCCACCGCGGGGATGCCTGCTTCGATAAAGGGTAGATGGTCATCGATAATATTGTGTTTTGGTTCATTGATGAAATATGCTTCATACCCCAGGTTTTTTGCCACTTCCCAGATTTGCGAAGTGAGTTCAGGGTCGGAATTCAATTCCTTGTAGATGTTCAATTCACGGTCACCGATCATATCCACCACAATGACGGCTTTTGGGTGGAATTTCATGGTGGAGACAAAATAACGGGCTCCCAATATCCAGTCCCACCCTGAAATCCGTCCGTTATCTTCGGCATCTGTGAACAACAACCAAATGGGAAGGGTGTCATCCGGTAACACACGGGCCAATTCAACCAAGACCGCAACCCCGGATGCTCCATCGTTTGCGCCGGGAACAGGTTGTAATTTTAATTCCGGATCCGGATCATTATCCGCAAATAACCGGCTGTCGTAATGGGCGACCAGGATGATTTCCGGTGATTCTTCTCCGCGGTAGGCAATGATATTCTTTATGGGATTTCCCAACATCTCTCCCTGCTGGATCGAAGGCTGCCAGCCAGAGATTTTCAACTCCTCCGTCAACCAATCGATGAAATTTTGATGTGCAGCGGATCCCGGCGTCCTGGGTCCAAAAGAAAGTTGTTTTTCCACATCGGCATAGGCCCGGTTTCCGTCAAACGAAATAGGTTCTTTGGGTTGAAGAAACAGTAAATAGACCCCGATCAGTGTCAATAAAATTGTTGAAAATAACAAGAGAGTGATTTTCTTCTTCATAAGTGTCACTCAGTCACAAGTTCCGCAAGGAGAGCATTCATTTCTTTTTCAGAGCGCTCTGCATATGCCTTTGCCCGTTCAGATTTTGATTTTATGCGATCATGCAAGGGTGCCAAGATTCCCAAATTGGCTTTCATCGGCTGGAAATTTTTTAGGTCTGCTGTTGTGATGTAGTTGCACAATGCTCCCAGCATCGTAGTTGGGGGCAGCGAGAAGGGGGGTGTGCCACTCACAACCCGGTAGGCATTTATTCCTGCAAGCAGGCCCGTTGCGATATTTCCGAGGTACCCCTCCACGCCGGTGATTTGTCCTGCGAAAAACAAGTCTGTTCGATTATGGAATTGCAAGGTGTTTTTTAGAAGTCTGGGAGACGCAATAAATGTATTTCGATGCATTTGGCCAAAACGCACAATTTCCGCTTTTTCGAGCCCCGGGATTAAAGACAAAACTCGTTTTTGATCAGAGAATTTCAGATTGGTTTGAAAACCAACCAGGTTGTACAAATCACCTGTAAGATTTTCCTGCCTGAGCTGGACAACCGCATACGGCCTGCGTCCTGTGTGCGGATCCGTCAAGCCGACTGGGCGCATGGGTCCGAATGCGAGAGATTGCCTCCCACGGGCGGCGATGATCTCAACCGGCAGGCATCCTTCGAAGAAGTGACTGTATCCCGCCTTTACTCCTGTCTCAAGGTCTCGCTCGAAACTTTTGAGCTCTATCCTCTCTGCGCTGGTGAGGGCATCGACAAATTCAGCGTATTGACCTTCCGTGAAGGGACAGTTTATATAATCCCCTTCGCCCAGACTGCCAGCGCCATATCGGGAAGCTCGAAAGGCGATATCCCTATTGATTGATTCCCCCGTCACAATAGGAGCGATGGCATCATAAAAAAATAGATGCTCTTCTCCCGACAAGGCGGTTATCGCTTGTGCGAAATTGGGCGAGGTGAGAGGTCCGCTCGCGATGATGGCAGGGGTGCTTGGGATTTCTGTCACTTCCTGTCTGATAACAGTGATGTTTGGATGATTATGGATGCGGTCAGTAACAAGCCTGGAAAATTGCCAACGATCGACTGCGAGAGCTGAGCCTGCGGGAATGGCTGTCTCCCTGGCGCATTCCAGAAGCATTGATCCCAGTCCGTCCAATTCGGCGTTGAGAATTCCCGACGCCCGGTCAGGTATTTTTGAGCCCAGTGAGTTAGAGCAGATTAACTCAGCCAGATCAGGTGATGTATGCGCTCCAGTGCCTATCACCGGCCGCATTTCGTATAGCTCAACTATTAATCCTCGCTGGGCAGCCTGCCACGCTGCTTCACTACCCGCCAACCCACCCCCAATCACGATGATTTTTTTTCTCAAAAGGCACCTGCTAAGTAAGGAAGAAATGGAAATTAAAAAGGTCGGTCAATTTTACCACTCGGCTTCAGCCCATTTCGCCTGTATAATTCTGATAGTCATATGCAGAATAATCAGACGCTAAAAGGACTTCTCAGACAAATCTCTCTGTTGACCGGTTCCAGCTGGGCGGCTATTGTAACCTTTGAAGATGGCAAATGCTCTCTGGCGGATGGTTCGCTATCGGTCAAACATGCGAATCGATTGTTGAAGCTTGTTAATTCCAACAGTTATTATAAAAAACTCAATTCTTCAATTTCGAATAACAGAGTAATCCGTTTATCAGTTGAAAGACAAAGCGGATTGGGTGTTGGACGGTTCTATGTTATCCCTATCAACGAAAAATCTGGCTTGCTCGTAGGCGCAGATTTATTAGAACCGCAAACTAAAAGAATTTGGCAGGTCGTTTCCGATATTGCAGAAATCCTGCTGCAAGAGGATAGCCAGGCTTCGCAACTTCAAGAAGCTCTGCAGGATTTGGAGAATTTGCAGCAGGAGTTACAGGCGCGCGTTTCTGCGCAGCAAGCAGCTGAATCGAGACTTATTCAAACCACCAAGCTCGCGGCGGTTGGAGAAATGGCTGCGGGTGTCGCGCACGAATTGAATAACCCTTTGACAACCGTCGTGGGATTCAGTGAACTTGTTCTGGAATCGCTTCCACCAGACTCCCCTCAGCGGGCGGATATGGTCGTTGTCCTCAAGGAAGCTCGTCGCGCTAGGGATGTGGTGCGCCGGCTTCTGGATTTTTCGAGGCAATCCGAGACTCTTCGCATGAAAGCTGATCTAAACGAGCTGATTCGAGACGTCTTATCCTTAATGCAGCATATGTTCCACATCAATGGCGTCTCCATCTCGCCAATGTTCGATCAATCGTTGCCCTGGGTCTTAATTGACAGAAACCAAATGAAACAAGTGTTTCTCAATCTATTTCACAATGCTCTCAACGCCATGCCTGATGGCGGTGACTTGTCTATTGAAACCGGGCAAACCAAACGATATGGATCACCTTATGCGTGTGTCGCCATAAAAGATACTGGGATGGGAATTTCTTCGGAAAACTTACCCAGGATATTTGAACCGTTTTTTACGACTCGTGCCGGCCAGGGGGGAACAGGTCTGGGGCTTTCTGTCACTTACGGAATCATAAGTGAACACGACGGTGCGATAGAAGTTGAAAGTAACCCAGGCCAAGGGTCTATATTTACAGTATTTTTACCGCTCAAGGAAAAATGATGAATCAGACAAAAGTCATCGTCCTAGATGACGAACCTGGAATTACTGCATTATGCGATCGGATTTTAACCGCTGAGGGGTGCCGGACTCAAACATACATAGATCCGGTATCAGCTCTCACTTTCATGAAAGAAAACCCGGTTGACCTCCTTGTTGTGGATATCCGGATGCCGGGCATGAGCGGGTTTGAAGTGATCGTGGAGGCGCACAGGATGCAACCTGACTTGGCCATTCTAGTCATGACCGGGTACGGGACAGTGGAAACCGCCATTCAGGCATTGCACGAGGGGGTTGACGGACTTATATTGAAGCCGTTTGAAAAAAAAGAACTTGTGGATGCGGTTCAACGAGCATTGGCAGATAAACAACATAAACGTGATTCTGCTCGAGCACAGGTGCTTCGCCCCTTATTTGATGAGTCCGAGGCGCTGTTGGCGGAAACCAGACCAGACCATCTCGTCCGTTTCATCGTTGAATCAGCCAGCCGGCTTCTTCAATGCTCTTATGTGAGTTACTTTCAAGCTGAGAATAATAGTTCGCCGGTGTGGTTAGTCTCAACAGGCAATTCAGCTGATGTTGATTCGGACACTGTGCAGGAGATTGTTCGTAAAGCTGAAAATTCGGATGTTCCATATCTTATAAATGCGGCAGGACCTGGAGAGGTAGATATTCAACAGAAAATAAGTGCGTGCGGTTTTGGGGCGGTTTTATGCATTCCAATCCGTCGGATGAATTTTCGAGGGGTATTATTTGCTGCTCGGGCTGCAACTGGAGATGCCTTCAGCAATACGGATTTAGAGATGAGTTAAATATTTTCCCGGCAAGCAGCCATTGCTCTGGAGAACGCCCTTCTATACAACGACTTGCGAGATTATGTAAAAAAGATTGAGGATTCGCAGGCAGCCTTGGTGCAGGCGGAGAAGTTGGCAACGGCTGGAAGAATGACCGCGTCTATCGCTCACGAGATTAATAATCCACTTCAATCAGTTCAAAATTGCCTGCACCTCGCCGCGAGACAGGATTTACCCCTCGATGTGCGAGAGAAGTATTTTGAAATGACCAAAAGCGAATTGGAACGGTTAATGTCGACGGTACAACGGATGCTTGATTTTTACCGTCCAAATGCTGAACGAGAAAAAGTGAATTTGATAGATATTCTGGATCATGTCCTGCTCCTATTGAGTACACAGCTCAATAATCGAGGAATTAAAGTGACCTCAGCCTGGCCGGCGAGTATCCCGGAAGTTCTTGCAGTCCGAAACCAGATTCAACAAGTTTTTATAAATTTGATTCTCAACGCCTACGATGCGTTGCCGGACGGCGGCGAAATGATGATCACTGTTCACGCATTAGGAGAAGGCATCGAAGTCGATTTTCAAGATAACGGGCATGGCGTACCGGTTGAAATACGCGAAACGATATTTGAACCCTTCAACAGCACCAAGGAAAATGGAACGGGTCTGGGGTTGTCGGTGAGTTATGGGATTGTTATTTCTCACGGAGGCAATCTTGAATTGCTCCCTTCAGCTGGTAATGGTTCGTGCTTCCGGGTGACTTTACCGGCAATTCAATGATCATGAGCGCATCCATACTGGTTGTTGACGATGAACCAATCACGAGGCAGTCGCTGACGGATATTCTCCGCCTCGAGGGGTATAAAGTTGCCTCTGCCCCACATGGCGAGGCCGCAGTTGAGCATGTTCGCACTTATTCAGTTGACCTTATTGTGTTGGATCTGCGAATGCCCGGAATGGGGGGCATGGAGGTGATGCGGGCCATCAGTCAGATTTCGCCCGACACAGAGATCATCCTGCTGACGGCGCATGGATCCATGGAAACTGCGGTAGACGCGCTGCGGTATCGAGTGCATGATTATCTAATTAAACCTGCTTCCCCGAGCCAGATATTGGCGAGCATCAAGAGAGGTTTGACCAGGAAGGCTCAAAGGCGGGAACAGAAGAAAACTGGAGTTGTCGTTTCGGATGAATTGCCTTTAATAATTAAAATTGATAAAAATACTACAATAGATTTCAGTCGTAGAATTATCGAATGGAACGGTGAAATCCTGAAATTGACCCCAACAGAAGGATTGTTATTGAAAGTTCTAATGGAAAAACCGGAGACGGTTTTTTCACATCGCGAGTTGGTTCTGCTAATTCAAGGTCATGACGTCTCCCTCAAGGAAGCTCAGGAAATCCTGCGGCCTCTGGTCAGCCGTTTGCGCAGAAAACTCGAGAAAATTCCTGCGCTAAACAACCGCATTCAGAGCGTCCGTGGAGCAGGCTATGTGTACTCTTCAAAGTAAAGAGTAGTCAGGTTATTGATCAAAGGGAATTGTAATATTTGGTTTTGGAGCACTAATCCAACTTAACCACCCACCGGATCTCCGCGTGGGGATATTTTTTTCATAGCCAAATAACAACAGACTTAAGCCAAGGATTACAGCACCCAACCACTGCAAGGCGGTTAGCTGTTCTCCGAGGAGGATATAACTGGCAAAGATCGTTACAAATAATTCGGCTAATCCCAACAGCGCGGCTTGCATCCCGCCCAGATGTTTTACCCCCAGGAAAAGTGTCAATCGCGAAAAAAAAGTAACCAGAGTTAGCCCAACCAGAGGACCATACGTCATACCCAGTTGAGGTAAACTCCTGTCGAATAATAAGTATGCTGGAACCACCACTAGGCTCATGGCAAAAAGAGTATATAAAGTCACTGTTGGGGCGGGAATTTCATATAGAACTCTCTGATTTATGGGAATGTGCAAAGCATATAGGGCAGAAGCCCCAACCATTAATAACACTCCAATTAGGTCTGGAGAAGAGAAGTCCTGAACTATCAATAAGACAACCGCTACTAGTGCCATTCCCATCCGGAGGATGGTTAATCGGCTTGGTGGTTGATTATCCAAAATTAACCAAAGCGCTACAAACAACGGGTAAATCGAATAGATCAACTGCCCCACAGTTGCTGAAAGGTGACTTAGTGATTGGTAATAAAGAATCGAACCTGCGCCATTGAGCGTACCTGCCAACAGGCATCCAAGCAGCCCGGCTGGAAAAATGTAAAGGTAATGCCTTTTGAATAACGCTACGATGAGAAACAGCAGGAGGGCGGCCAAACTCGTTCGGAATGCGACGACGAACAATGGACTAAATCCATAATCCAAAGCTGCCTTGCCAAAAACCGGAGCAAATCCAAGAAATAGTGCTGATGCCAGAGAATAGATTGCTCCAGTGGTGCGTCCTCGAAGGATTTTCATAGCGATCAGCTGATTATCGAATTATTGAGCGGACCTCATCAAGGAAGTCATCATTCATGAAATCCCCTTTTTGCATCAAGGATTGTATCTGCCCTTTCAAACGACCTTTTTCCTCTACGGTGAGTTCTTTTGCGGTGGATACAATTACAGGGATGTCTGCCGTATTTGGATCCGCCCTAAGCGCTTCAAGAACTGAAAAGCCGTCCATTTCGGGCATCATTAGATCCAGGATGATCAAATCTGGCTGTTCAGAAGCGATAAGCTCCAAACCCTTTTTACCATCGGCAGCCTCAGAGATAATGAAATTCCCCTGAGATTGTAGGATACGTCGAACCAAGCGCCGGGCTTCCGCCGTGTCATCGATAATCGCGATATGCGGGAACCTGTCCGGCGCGACACGGCTGAGCGCGGCCAAAAGCCCATCTTCTTCTTTCGGCGGTTGTTCGTCCTTACCGGGCATGACGATACTTTTTGCCCATCCGCTTCCAAGAATGAACGCTTCTGCGGGTACTGTGTGCCCCGTGCAATTGACGACAACCGTATCGGTTGGCTTGATAACTCCCGCTCGGATTAATTTGAACAGTCCAGCAAATGCTATGGCCGCTGCGGGTTCCGCAGAAATTCCTTCCATTTTTGCCAAGACATGCATTGCGCGAAATGCTTCCTCGTCGGTTGCGCTTTCAAAAACGCCTTGCTCGGCATCAACTTCTTTACGAAGCAAGTTGTAAGTTCTCCCGGGATTGCCAGTGGCTAATGTCTCTATATGAGTTTTCGGCGAGGTCACTATGAGGGGAGTGTCCAGGTGCTGTTTCCAGCTGTGGACCATCGGAGCGCAACCATCCGCTTGAATCACTGCCATCGAAGGGATGCGGTCGATGAAACCCATTTGTTTCAGTTCACGAAAGCCTTTCGCCACGCCAATTGGACCAAGGCCTCCGCTGATGGACTGAACATACCAATCAGGGGTCTGCCATTTGGGTCCATTGTCTGAGTCCGAGGCGGGGCCAAAAAGCTGGGTCAATTGCTCGGCAATTTCGAAGGCGATGGTTTTCATCCCCTCAATGGACGTAATTGTTCGAGCTCCCATATCCTGATACAAACCGCGTTGATTGGCGAATTCTGCTGCGATTTGCTTGGCCTGGTCGTAGGATCCTGTGACCTTGACAACCTGGCTCCCGTAGAGGGCAATTTCCCTCATTTTCACTGCCGGCACCAGGCTGGTGACGAATGCCCAGAGTTTTATTCCCGCCCGGGCAGTATAAGCGGAATACGAGATGGCCACATTCCCGGTGGAAGCCGCCACCATCTCCGTGATGCCTGCCTCCTTCAAGGCAGCAATGGTCACAGACGCTTGACGATCCTTAAAGGATGTAGTTGGGCCTTGTCGCTCATCTTTTATAAGAATATTGGGGCAGCCAAGCATCATCCCTAAATTTGCAGCTTGGATAAGCGGTGTCCAGCCCTCCCCAAGTTTTAAAATCGGATTTGGATTGTTAATGGGCAGAAGTTCTGCGTATCGCCAGAGGTCGTAGGGTCGATTGGGAAGTTCGCTTCTCCACCGCTTCGCGGCATGCTCAAAGTCGTATTCTGCTGTTTGCCATTGACTGCCACAGCTTTCGCATGCAATTTTGGTTGGATGGTAAGTCGATGTATTCCCGCAGTCAAGGCAGCGGACCGTCACGCTCATTTAACTGTCTCCAGACTTCTTGGTCTTGAGCCGGTTCAATGCCTTTTCAAGCGTCGCAAACAATTCATCTTCGGTCAGCATCCCCTTTTGAAGCAGGCGTTTGCCAAGGTTTTCGAGCTGACGCCGTTGGTCAGGGTTTAAGTCCACGCCGCTGATGACCACCACTGGAATATCCCGAAGCCTCGGAGTGGACCTCATCCTCTCAAGAATCGTAAAGCCATCCAGATCGGGCATAAACAGATCTAGGATGATGGCTTGAGGTGGTTTTGCAAGCAGCATTTCCCAACCAATTAATCCGCCTTCCGCCAGAATGGGTTTAAATTGACTGTGCTCAGTAAGGATCTTTTCGACCAGCCGAAGGTCGTTCGGATCGTCATCGATAACCATTACTTCATTGATGCTTCCATCGCCGTTTAGACGGTTGAGCGAATTTACCAGATCCTCTTCAAGAATAGGTTTCACCAAATAATCTGCTGCACCAAGGCTGAATCCTTTTTCTTCTTCTTCCACGATCGAGCAGATGATCACAGGAAAATCTTGTGTGGCTTTGTCCTTCTTGAGGTCGTTTATAACCTGCCAACCGTCATATCCGGGCATCATGATATCGAGCGTGATAGCAAAGGGTTTAACCTCTTTGGCTACTTCCCGGGCCTTGGTGGGATCCGTGAGCGCAACCACATGATAACCCTGCGGCGTCAAGTAACGATCGTAAAGGCTGATCACTTGAACATCGTCGTCGATGCATAGGATGACCTTGCCGTCACCGATTTCAGGTAGAGTTTGCTTAGCCGCGTACACTGGAACGGTGAAATAGAATGTGCTGCCTTTACCCACCGTGCTATGGACGCCAATTCGGCCGCCATGCAACTCAACCAACCTGTGGCTGATGGACAATCCAAGCCCGGTTCCGCCAGTTTTTCTTGTTGGTGATGCGTCAACCTGGGAAAACGGCTTGAAGAGCTTGTCTTGATCTTCAGGCGCAATTCCCGGACCCGAATTCGGTCACACTTACCATGACTTCCTGCTTGCCAAGTGAGTTTGTGTGCAAATTAGCGCTGACGACGATCGCACCTTCTTCGGTGAATTTTGCTGCATTTGAAAGCAAATTAAGTAGAATTTGCCTCAACCGCATGGAATCCGCGCGTACTGCGGGGAGATTTGCTTCGACCTGTTCCTGCAAACGGATTTTCTTATCCTTGACCAACCCGGTCGCAGTGGACATGACACTGTGGATGGTGTCGCTCATGTTGACTTCATCAAATGCCATTTCCATTTTGCCGGCATCGATCTTGGACAGGTCGAGGATGTCATTGATCAATCCCAGGAGATGCTGGCCGGAATTGTAAATGGCGGACAAGTCCTGCTGCTGCTGCTCGTTGATGGGTCCGTCGATTCCCTTGAGAATCACGCGCGAAAAACCGATGATGGAGTTTAATGGTGTTCTGAGTTCATGCGACATGTTGGCAAGGAATTGACTCTTGATGCGGTCGGTTTCGCGTAAATCTTCCATGGCTTTTTGAGCAAGATTATAGGATCGTGCATTTTCCAGCGCTACTGCCACTTGATCAGCCAGGATCTCAAGCACGGACATGTCCTCCTGGTTGAAAGCTCCAGTTTCTTCTGACTGCAAGTCAATGGCGCCGACGACGCGATCTCCAATCTTTAATGGGATTCCTGCTTCAGCCCTTGTATTCGGGAGCAGTGGATTGGGGCGGTGAAGCGGGTCGACAGCCGTATTATTAACAATGATCGTCTTGCCCGTGGCAGTCACCTGTCCGATGATCGACCGTGACCCAACTGCCAGTGAGTGGCCTGCAATTTTCATCTTCTCGCCGGCCTCACCAGTCCCTTCTCGCATGACAGCATTGAAACCCGTGTCGTCGATCGTAAAGATGGAAGCATGATAAAAACCAAAGCTGCCGCGAATTAGGTCAACGGTTCGCTCGAAAAGAACCGCCTGATCAAGCGTTGACGTAACCAGTCGTCCAACTTCAGCGGCTGTGGCAAGGTATTCGTTCTGACGTTGGAGGGCATGTTCACTTTGGCGGATGGCTTCTTCGGCTTGTTTGGTACTTGTGATGTCATGGTGAACCGCTAGGTAGCCGAGAATGTTGCCCTTTTCATCCAGAATTGGGGTATTCGTTCCAGCAATGTTGATCAACCGGCCATCTTTTGTCTTGTTGATGATCTCGCCAGTGACCGAATTCTTCGAAAGCAATGTTTCCCAGAAAGATTGGTAGTCTTCCTTGGTCATTAGTCCGGATTTAATGATGCTGGGTGTTTGCCCTACCGCATCCGCAGGGGTAAATCCATAAATATTTGTAAACGAAGGATTGATATAAAGAATCTTCCCATTCGTGTCGGTCATGAAAACCGCATCGCCCGATCGTTCAATCCCTAACTTAAATTTCGATGTTTCTTCAAAGAGACGGGCGTTTTCAACTGCAAAACCGATTTGGCGGCCGATCGTCTGGATTAAATTAACTGTTGATGTTGTAATTGGACCAGCGGCATGTTTGAAGATACAGAATGTTCCAAGTACATTCCCTCTGGATTCCAGTGGCACGCCTGCATAGCCGAGAAATCCAGCTTCAATTTCACCCTTGACGTCAATCGGTGCGCCTTCGCGAAGATCCCCGATGATCAGTGATTGGCGGGACGTGAATACCACATTGCACAACGAGTTTTCCAGCCCCTCGGAGGGATCAGGCGGAATTTCTCCGGGTAGTCCTTTTCTGACAATCCTCTCGAGTTTGCCTCGGTCGTCATTGAACATCGTTATCAAGCCGGCCTCAAACCCAAGCGTCTCCATGGTTTTTGTCAGGACCATATCAAGAATATCTTTCAACGCGAGTGATTGGCTGGCTGAACCAATAATTTCATTCAGGGTAGATAATTCTTCGTTGCGTTGGGCGGTCTCCTGGAACAAACGAGCATTCTGCAAAGAAATCGCTGCCTGGCTGGCGATTGCTATGAGCAGATCGCGGTGGTGCTCGGTGTAAAGGTTTTCAGTAATCGTACTTTGAACGGTGATAGTGCCCAGAACGGTATCACCGATCATTAACGGCACACCAAGCCAGCACTTCGCCTGGTCATCGTCGCCGACCTGTATAAATTCAATCCCCAATTCTAGGAATCGTTCCTCCACCCGGTCCGGCAAAAAGACGGGAAATTTTTCCTTAATTATCTTTGCGGATAGACCATTCCCTATGCTTATCCTTTCAAGTGAGGTCTTTTTACCATTGAAATACACAAGTGGAAATGAAATTTCTTCACTTTCCGGGTGGTAAATGGAAATAAAGAAATCGGTTACGTCCATTAGACGACCGGTGTGGTTGTAGACTGTTTCCGAAACACCCTCCAGGTTGAATTGGGCTGAAAGTTCGCGTCCCATTTCATTCAACACTGCCAATTCGGCATTTTGTTCCTGGGTTTGGTTGAACAAGCTTGCATTTTGCAGTGAAATGGCGGTTTGGCTTGCGATGGACAATAAAAGGTCCTTGTCCCGCTCTGAATACACACGTTCTCTTTTTATACTTTGAACAGCAATGACTCCGACGATGTGGTCGCCTTCAAGCATGGGGACACCCAGCCAGCATTTCGCGACTTCGCCCGTGCCCATCCGGATGATATCCACGCCGATTTGGGTCATCCTTAGTTCCATATTTTCCGGGATGAATAAGGGTTGCTTTGACTTGACGACGTAATCACTTAGTCCGTTCTGAAGTTTTCGATTTGGAGCCTGGTCTCTTTTTCCATCATTAATCACGAATGGGAAGGAGAATTCCTGGTTGACATCATCGTATTGAGCAATAAATAAGTTTTCAGTATCCATAAGCTTGGAAGTGAACTTATAGACCGTCTCTACAATTTGCTCCTTGTCCAATAACGTAACGAGTTCATTTCCCAGTTCATTCAAAACAGCCAATTCCGCGTTTTGCCGTTCGGTCTGTTGAAATAGCTGCGCATTTTGAAGCGCCAGCGTGAGTTGATCGACAACTTGCTTGACAAGGAGCTGCTCATCGGGCCCCCAAATTCGCCCGGGGGATTCGGCAACGACCTGCAGCTGGTTCCAGTCCTGCTCGGGAGTTTTAAATACCAGCGACATGGAGGCCGGGTCTTGACCGGATCCGGGCTTGACAATCGTCTCTGTTTCTACAGGCAATAGACCAGCCAAAGACCGTGTGTGAATCGATTCAGAAGCTGGCGCCCTCGCAGGGACTTTTGGTGAGGTGGCTGGGGGCAGCGGAGTGGGAATTGGCTGCAGCGTAAGCGGCTGCTCAACGGCCACTCCCGCCTCATCCAATTTTATTTTGTCGAATAGCTTGTCAAGCCGTTTGGTGATTTGTTTGCTGGACATACTGTACCAACTCCTGTGCCAGAACTCGATATTGCTGTGATCCGCGACTGTTTGGCCGATATTGTGTGATCGGCATTCCGACGATCGGACTCTCGCGGAGCCTGGTGTCGATTTCAATGACTGTTTCGAATAAACCCACCCCAAACGTCTGCTGCAATTGCTGCCTTATCGTGCGGTGAGTCCTGTTTCTCTGGTCCAAAAGTGTTATCAGGATTCGATAAGCCAGTTGTGAATTGAATTCCTGCCTGACTTTTCTGATCAAGGTCATCATGTCACGAAGGGCGTATGCTGAAAAATATTCAGCTTGCGTGGGGATGATCAATAGATTTGAAGCAGCGAGTGCATTCAGGGTAACGGCCCCAAGCGCTGGCGGACAATCCAAAAGGATAAAATCATATGCAAAATGTGATTTATGAATGGCGTCGCGAAGGATGAGCGCATAATTCAGCCTCACTGGCAGGGACTGTTCAGCAACATCCATTCTGTTGTTGGCTGGAACTATATCCACGTTTTTAATATTTGTTTTTAAAATACATTCTGCCATCGGAAACCCTTCCATGAGCACGTCACCGCTCGTGTATCGGATTTCCTTCGGCTCAAGCCCAGTTGCCAGGGTCAGGTTTCCCTGCGGGTCGAGATCGATCAAGAGGACCTGCAAATCCTTCTCGCTTAATGTTGCACCGAGGGAGAAGGTGGTCGTTGTTTTTGCAACGCCGCCTTTTTCATTAGACACAGCGATCACATAGGTCATTGTGCTTCCCCTTCGTTTTTCGGCTTATCTTGAGGCTTGGCGCGAGGTTTCCTGGTTTTTACCAGGTGGGCCGCCGGCCTATCACCGGTGGAATACGGAAGAATCTGGACTTTACTTGCTCCAAGCGCTTGCTGCAATTCCTGAAGTGCGGTTTGAATCATCAACTCGGGATCATTCGTGCTGCGGATTTTATTGCTGATTTGTGCCACAGTCTTCTCACGCTCTGCTCGGCTGGATGTTTCCTCGAAGAGTCTGGCGTTTTCCACCGAAAGCGCAACTCGTTCCGCGATGGCCTTGGCGATATCCATTTCGTCTTCGGAAAGTACCTTGCTGGGAGGCAGTGCAAGGCCGAGGGACCCGATTTGTTCGTCGTGAATGGTGATGGGAATCCGAACCAGTGATTTTTCAGAAACAGAAACCTGTTCGTCGCCACGTGCATTTCTTTCGAGCGGCTCAACGCCTTTGAATGTATATCGATAGCCTGGATTTTTTCTTGTTTTTTGGAGCGTGGTCCAATCCGCACGTGTATATTGTCGGAGTGCACTTTGTGCGTCCGCCGTTGATTTTTGGGCTTCCTCGAACAATCGCGCATTGTCAATCGCGATGCTGACCTGGTCGGCGAGAATGGATAAAATCTCCACATCTTCCGATTTGAAGGCTGCCGATTCGGTACTCTGCACATCAAGCACGCCTATGATTTGATCACCCACCTTCAATGGAAGCGCCATTTCAGATTTAGTTTCCGGAAGGTTTGGATTGTTGAAGAATACAGCATCCTCGCCGGTATCCAATGCGATGCGTGGCTTTCCCGTGCTGGCAACGTTACCTACGATGCCCACCTGCCCGATTCTAAGGCGATGACCCTGGGATAACATTTTTTTCCCACCGTCGCTATTCGCTGCTCTTAGAACGGTGTACTGATTTACCTGATCGTTCAAGAAAATCCCTACATGGTAGAACCCAAACTGCTTGTTGATGATTTCAGCGACAGAGGGGAGCAGCTGATTGACATCGCGCATGGTGGTGACGGATCGCGCGACAACGGATACCGCCGTCAATTGTGATGCGCGGTTCTGCATTTTTCTGGAGGCTTCTTCCAATTCACTGGTTTTGGCGATCAGATTGTTCGTGCGCTCATCAACGATGCTTTCCAGATTATTGACCAGCTCATTCAATTTTCCAGTCATAACATTGAATGAGTTAGCAAGGGCTTCAACTTCGTCACCGGATTTTACTTTCACTACATAGTTGAGCTCTCCTGATGTAATCCGATTGACCCCTTCGTTCAATTGGACGATCGGTCGGGCAAACCGGCGACCCAGCAACCAGCCTACACCAGCAAAAACAGGCAATGCTAAGGCCAAAAAGATAATTGTCGTAAAAAGCACATTTCGCTCTGCATCAACCAGGCTTTTTGCTGAAATATCGAAACCAAAAACGGCAACCCGCTTGCCATCCGTATCAAAGATTGGAGCATAGGCCGATATCCATGTCCCCAGATCGTCGCTGTGAGGCGCCTCATCTATGATGAATTCCGAATTCGTCTTAAAGGCGTCCAGAAGAGATTGACGTGGGGAATCAAAGAAAACGCCAAAGTGGATTGGAGGTCGATTTTCTGCCAATTCAGTAACTTAAGGATCCAACCAGATAATAAATATTCCCAAGTTGATCCTGTCGCAAGGCGTACGCTGATCCAATGGTTGGATCTTTCGCCATGAATGATTCCTGCTGCTGTTGAAGGAAATAATAATTTGTTGTATCTTCATCCGTTACAGCCTTGATATCTGAAAGGAGGTCCGGTAATTGTTCCGCCAGGGACTGTTTGAGAAGGACGGTGACGCGGTCTTCGAATTGTGCATAAAGGTTTCTGCGCGCTTGTATAAATATCAATAAGGCGACCGTAATCGCGATGACTGCAGCCATCGCTGCGAAAGCAATAGCCAATCGAGTTCTGTATGCTTGTGTAACGTCGATTTACCTGGGTTGTCGAACTTTCCACATGAACTCCCTTAATCATTATCCTCGAATTGAATGACCACTTCCGAGTCGGATATTGCCTGTCCCAATTCAACAATCGCGGTCAAAAGAATGTTATCCAAATTTGAAGAAGCGCTGATCTTGTTTGAAATCTCAACGATTTTTTGTTCCTTGGCAGCTTTCTTCTGGGCAGTCTGGATGAGGCGTGCATTTTCCAGAGCCAACGCAACCCGGTCGGCGGCGGCTTGAACGATGGCGGATTCGTCGTCGCCCCAAGTTGGATTGGATCCTTTTGGTTTTACATTCAGGTATCCCAGGGTCTGGTCTCTAAGTTTAATTGGAATACTGATGGCATTCTCATCACCTGAATCCAGATTTGAAGAATCGCCAACGGGTTCGGCTTCGAAACCACTATAGCGGTAGCCGGAGATTTGCGACTCGGTCAAGAATTTTTTCCATTCAGTACCTGAATATCGATCGTAGGTCTCCTGAAGTTGTTTTAATGCGAGGTTGGTTTGGTCAAACAGTTGTGCATTAACGATCGCAACCGCAACCAGATCGGCGAGTGTACTTAATACTTTGATATCCGCTTCGCTGAAAGCGGACGATGCCTGACTTTGTACATCGAGAACCCCGATGATTTTCTCTCCAATAACAAGGGGCAGGGCGGCCTCCGAGCGAGTCGTGGGCAGGTCGGGGTTATTGAAATAAACCGCATCCCTGCCTGTATCCAGCGCAATTCGCGGTTGGCCATGTTTTGCCGCATAGCCGACGATGCCTTGTTCGCCGATCTTAAGAGAATGCCTTCGATCAAGCATCTTTTTTCCCCCATCGCTGTTTGCAGCTTTCAAGACGGCATATTCGCCGCGTGCGTCGTTGAGGAAGATGCCTGTGTGATAAAAACCAAACCTTTCACTGATCACTCTTGAAATCGTGGGCAACAATGTTTCAAGGTCCTGGACAGAAGCTGTTGCTTGCGCGACCTCGGCAACTGTTTGCAGCTGCCGGGCGCGTTGTTCGGTCTGAATTGTCGTTGCTACAAGCTCGTTTGTACGCTGCTCCACCCGTTCTTCAAGTGTGATTTGAAGTTCCTTTAATTCCTTGTTGCTTATTTCCAGTTCACTGGCATTTTCTTTCAAGCTTTTTATGGCATTCTGAAGACCGGATATTGTGATGTATGTCAGAACCGCAACCAGAACGAATATAACGGTAAAGTCCCGTGCCATGTTGTAGGCGGTGTCGATTCTCGGAACGAACATTCCCGAGGACTCCATGTAGGCAAACGTCCAACCGGCAAGGATGGTGGCGAATGTTACTACGATGCTGTAGCGCACATCCAACAGGAGACCTGCGAGCAGGATCACCACAACGTATCCCAAATAAATCGTATCGCGAATTCCTGCCGCGGAGTAATCTTGAGCAGTTAATGCCAGCCACGTGAGCGTAACGAGTATGAAACTGGCCTGGGTTATGAATCCAAATCGAATCCAAATGAATAAGGCAATCATCGTTACTAAAAGGAATGTTACGACAGCCGTGGAGGGTCCAAACCATCCTCCCGCATTCTCGAAATCGCTTCCGATCACCAAGGGTAAAAATACCGCCAAAAGGATTATCGCAGCCAATAATATGGTGTTAATGTATCTGGCTTTTCTTGTTTTCTCCTCGTCGCCTTCAAAGACGGGAGGGGAAATGTATCTGCGAATGGAAGCCCACATGATCATTGTCCCTCAACTGCCTGGTTGTGGTCTTTATTAATCTGGATAACGACTTCAGAATTGCCAATTAATTTTCCAATTTCCTGCACTGTTTGTTGCAGGATGATGTTGACATCCACTGAAGACCCGATCTTGGCAGACATATCTGATATGGCTCGTTCCCTGGCAACCCGTTTTCGAGATTCGTCTGATTAATCGGGCGTTTTCCAATGCAAAAGCAAGCCGGTCTGCGATGGTTTGGGCGGCTGCAACATCGGATTTTTCCCACTTCCTGTTGGGGTTAATGGACCGGACATCAATCACGCCGATGGTGACCCCTCTGACTTTGATCGGTACTGCGACGGTCGGGACAGCAAGTTTTAACCCTTCGGTCGAAATCGGTTACGGTTTCGCCGGATTCAATCACAGCCGTAATTTCAGGTCGGTCAAGGGCTTTGGAAAGAGGCTGGATCAGGTTGTTTGAAAATTGGAAACCAAACTGGGTGGATTTTTCCATGTAATTTTGCCACCCGGTTTCTACAAATTTTTGATACGCGGATCGAGCTTCGCTCAATGCGACGATCGTTTCTGAGTATAGATTTGCGTTTTGAATCGCAATTGCAACTTGATTGGCCAATGTCGATAGAACTTTGATATCGTCTTCAGAAAAAGCGTTTGGAGATTGGCTTTGGACATCCAATGCGCCAATGATTTCCTTGCCAATGATTAATGGAAGGGCAAGCTCCGATCGTGTACCTGGGAGTTCGGGATTCTTTAAAATGGATTTTGTCTTCCCCAGTATCAATGGCAAGCCGTGACTTGCCTGTCCCTGTTACATATCCCACAATCCCTTCTTCACCAACTCTCAATCTGTGTCCCCGGGCGAGCATATTGCGCCCACCGGCGCTATTGGCTGCCTTTAATGCGGCATATTCTTTTTTCTGGTCAAGAAGGAATATGCCAACATGATAATGCCCAAACCGGTCGCTGATGACTTCGGTAATTCTTGGCAGGAGACTTTCCAGTTCGCCGATCGACGCAATCGCATTCGATACTTCGGCAACTGCTATAAGAAGAGTTTCACGGTATTCCGATCGCTTGGTGGCTAGTTCAAGTTGTGAAGTCCGCTCGATAACATTGTCTTCAAGTGAATTAACCAGTTCAGTAATTCTCTCGGTCATCAAGTGGAAGGCTGAAGACAAGTCGGCAACTTCGCTTGTGCCTGGATTCTTAATTTCCTGCATTTTGTAATTGCTTTCCCCAATCTTGCGAGCCTCATTTGCTAAATGAGATAGGGGAGAAGCGAGTAACCTGCCGATGAAAACACCCAAAAGATAAATGACAGGAATTATTACAATTAATACTATTAGTCCATTGCGGAGAAAGGCACGTTCCTTCTCAACTACTTTGCTGGCATTGATGTCCAGGCCGAGAACCCCGACATTCTCGTTCGTCGATGAAAAAATCGGTGTATAGGCGGATAAAAATGTACCATATTCATCCGTGTAGAATTCAGGTTCAATAATGGTCTCTGTCATGGAATTGAAGTTGTCGGCAAGAGCCGGGCCGGGTTCCTGGTAATACTCTCCGAATGCAGAAATGTCTTCATCTCCTGGGCGATTAGCGTCTACTACGAAGTAGATGCCTTCATCGTTTTTTCGCATTGTATAAACAAAGACAAGGTCAGGGTCAGCGTCTTTGATTTTTAAATTGATTGCATTTAATTTCTGATAGTATTCATCGGTACCGGAAGTGATACTGGTCAATAGATCCCCGTCTTGTTGCAGCGCTGCGATTTTGGTAATACTTGTCAGTCTTTGTCGAATCTCGTTTCGTAAGGCTTCACGGAAATTATTAAATTGGATGAATAACACAAGGGCAACGACTATAATTCCCAGTAATGTAAAGGCAACGGTCAAGCGCGTTTGAATAGTGGGGTATTTTCCACGCTTAAGTTCTTGATTTTCCGATTTACTATTTTTCATTATGCTGTCCGGTTTTTCACGTAGTCAAAATCAGGGTTCATTTTGGTCATCGGTTTTTCTGGTTAGCAAGTTGAACGATTACTTCCGACTCGCCCATGATCTTGCCCAATTCCTCAACGGCAGATCTGAGGATGTCTTCGAAATCAATCGATGTCCCGATTCTTGCTGAGGCTTCTGAAACGGCATGTTCCCGATCGGCCAGTTGCCGTGATTCGTAAACAAGACGGCTGGTTTCAAGCGCAACACCTAATCGGCCGATAATCTCTTCGATCATAGCGATGGTATCGTCCGGGACGGATTCTCCCTTAAGGTTTAGCCTGATCATACCGATCGTTTCTCCGCGGATCTTCACTGGAACAGACAATCTGGTGATTTTCTGCCTTCCGGTCGAATCGGTCACCATCTGAGGTGCGCCGGTTTTGAAAATTTCCACCGCTTCTCCAGGCATGTTGGCCAAAGGACGAACAGACACACCTTCAAAAGTGTAGCCTGATGTAAATTTTCTTGACTTGGCCAGATTGCTCCAGCTTTCTTCCGTGTAGCCTTGATAACTTCTCTTGAGTTCGCGAAGACTATCCTGAGAATCCTGAAAAACGCGAGTGCGCTCGATCGCCACTGCAAGCTGATCAGCCATGATTTGGAGCGTGGCAATATCGTCTTCGGTGAAGGCATTTTGCAAGTCGCTTTGGACATCCAAAACGCCAATCACCCGGCTGTACACTTTGAGCGGAAGTCCCAGTTCCGATCGTGTTGCAGGGAGCATGGGGTTTTTGGAGAAAACCATGTCGGAACCAGTATCCAGTGCGATACGAGATTCGCCAGTCTGGGCAACGAAGCCGACAATTCCATCTCCAATGCGCATTTTATAACCGGTCTCCAGCATGAGTCGGCCAGCATCGCTTGATGCTGCTGATAGAACGGCGAAATCCCGGTTATCATCGAGAAGGTAAATCGCTGAATGGTAATAACCAAATCTTTCACGGATGAGCTGCGCTGACCTGTTGAGCAGTTCCTTGAGCTCCGTTGCCGTGGCTGAATCTCGGGAAATCTCGGATGCCACTCTCAAGCGGACCGCTTGTCGTTGAATATCTCGCGTTCTCTCGGCAATTTTCTGCTCGAGGCTGGCAACGAATTCCTGCAATCGATCTGCCATGCCATTGAACGAGTTTGAAAGCTGGCCTATCTCATCTGATCGCTGAAGGGTCGATCGGCTGGATAAATCACCGGCTGATAATTGCCCGGCTGTGTCGGCTAATGCTGAGATAGGTGTGCTGATCGTACGGGCAGTCTGATAGACAGCGATCATTGAAAGCAGAATTGCAATTAATCCCACCGCGAAAATTGTGGTTATCAGGGAAATGGTATCCTGAAGCGCTTTGGCGCTTGCTACTTCAGAGATGACGCCTGCGCGAAGCCCTGGTAACCAACGATAAGCGCCGAGTACAGAAATATTTGCATAATTTTGATAGGAGTCATACCCCGATTGCTGTCCATTGACTGCATTCAATACCGCCTTTGAAATAGTACCCTCTGGCTGAGCCAGCGTAGTGGATAATGGGATAAGGCTCTCTCCAATAAGATAAGTTTCATCTTCGATGCCCGTTCCAGACGGCAGCTCTACGATTTGTTCGAAAACATCGAACTTTGACCGAAGCGCGATGATGCCCACTGCTTTTCCGGTTCTGTCCGTGATTGCTTCTGAAATAAGAAATGCCTTGGGTCCAAATTCGGGTGCTTCGGTTTCTATGGTTGAGAAGGGTTCTAATAGCCCCTGCCTGAAAAATGACTTATTCTCATAGTTGCGGCCAATGGATTCAGGTATATTGGACAGTACTACATTTCCGCCAATATCCAATAACAAAGCTTCTTCATACTTGGCGTTGGATTGCTCAACGATATTGTCCAAGTAACCAAGTACGATCGATTTGTTTATCTTGCTGATAGCGGCATTTGGCTCGGAAGCGAACACGAATTCAAACCGCTGTTTTGCCACAGGATCGCGAAGCATAAATCCCATATCCTGGAACATCCCACTTATGATCTGGTTGATTTGTTGTTCCTTGACCATTGTGGTGGCGTCCAGCAACAGGTAGATATTATTGGTGTCACGAGCATAGCTCTGGAATGCAGCGATCAGGGCGGTGGTCACGGTCGGTATCATCACCAGTAAAAAGAACGAAGACGTAAGCCGGGCAGTCAATCTTTTGAATTGAATAACCCTCACAACGACGATCAGCCCAATCCAAGCGGCTATGACGAAAAGAAGATAGAAGGCGGAAATCGTTACGATGAAAGAATCTACCGGGCGCTGTTCTAAAGAAGGGATTCTTGCAATAACAAAAACACCGAGCGAACTGACAATACCGGCCACAAGCGGCAAGATCCGTTGCTTATTATTGTCGCATAGCCATAGCATCGATATTGGTAACATCCAAATCAACAAATATAGGTAGATTTGCGATACATTCCAAAAAAATGCGACAGCTAGCAAAAACAACTCAAACGAGAACAAGATGATTGTTTCCGCTAACACCAATTTTCGCTTCTTGATCAGCCAGGGAACAGGCAGGTAGAACAATCCAGCAAGCGCTGCTGCAATTGCCAACCACACTAATTCTATGGGGGGGGCGATGTTTGGAAAACCATTTACAGTAATCGCATAAATAACTCCGAAACCAAGCGAGACCAGGAATGCGAAAGGTGGCGCGTAGGAAGCAACCACTTCCATGGCTGCGGATAATTTTTCAGGCTTTGTCACTTGCACTGATTCAATTGGTTTTTGACGGAATTCTTTTTCCATACATTCTCAGCTTTTCGAGGCGATTATTTGGTCTTCTCGGTTGTGTTTCCAATGAAGATGCTGGCTTCAGTAATATTCGGGAGTTGGTGCAGTTCCTGGACCGCCAATTTTAATAAAGTGTCCATGTCAGTAGTCTGCCCAAACCTGGAGCTCATATTGCTGATGGTTTGTTCCCTGGCAGCCCGCAGCTGGGTTTCCTCAAGCAATCGCGCATTTTCTAGCGCAAGGGCGACTTGATCTGCGATCTGAGCTCCAAGCTGCTGCTCGCGCTCAGACCATTTGGAGTTTTTTCCACGTCTTTTCAAGGTGATCTGACCGATTTTGCTGTTTCGCAAGGAAATCGGAATAATTAGCTTATCTTCGAAGGGATTATCCACCTTGGCAGACTCGAGTGGTTGTTCGAGATTTGTATAAGTGGATACGCCTGACGGCGTATAAACATATCCGTGAGATTTTCGGCTTAGTCTGGTCTTCCAGGTTCGGTAGGTGCTCTCGGAGGTCATCTCCTGTAATTGCCTGAGCGCTACCTGGCTTTCAGATAAAAGGCGGTCGTTATCGATGGCCAACGCCACCTGATCTGCCAACGCCTGCAGGGTGTTCAAATCGTCTTGAGTAAATGCACCTTGATCGTAGGATTGGATATCCAGTACTCCAATGACTTTGTTACGCACTGTCAGCGGCAAGGCGACCTCGGAGCGCGTGTTCGGTAGATCGGGGTTATTGAAGAATACCGCTTCATCGCCCACATCCAACGCGATCCGAGCACGTTTTTGATAAGCAGCATAACCTACAATGCCTTCCCGGCCAACTTCCAGGCGGTGACCTTTATCCAACAAACGCTTTCCACCATCGGATGAGGCCGCCTGAAGGATGGCGTATTTGCCTCTCTCGTCCAGGAAGAATATTGCAGCGTGATAATAACCGAACTGGGATGTAATGAGGTCCACAACGTTCGTCAATAATACTTTGGGATCCTGGATGGCTGCAGTTTGTCTGGAGACATAGGACGCGGCTTCGAGCTGCGAAGTCCGTCTGTCGAGCGCTGAAGTTCTTTCCATCACGCGCTGTTCAAGCGTCGCTCGCATCATTTGGAGTTCCAGGTTGGCGGTGTTCACTTCGTTCAAGCGAATGCGTTCTGTGCCGGTTTGAAAATTTTCGATCAAAGCCAGTGTGACACCCATCGTAAGGATAATGCCCGCTGTCTGCATGTATTCAGACACCGCCACCGGTATTCCAACCCAAAACACAAGAGCGAAGATCGCAGCAACATTTAATCCTGTGACCAGGAGCAACGCCCATGGTTGCAGGATTGCAGCCCCGAAAATCAAGGCTAGCGGAACAAATGTAAATATGGTCGTCGCAAATGATTGCGAATTGCCAATATAAATGGATAAGTATGCCAAAAAAGTGATTCCGAGAACAAAAATCAATCCTCCCACGTGAGGGTATCGAGTCCTGGAAAGAATATAAGATATCGATCCAAAGAGAATTGAATATAGAAATGCCACGTAGACTTCCGACGGGCTTTTTTGCGCAAGGGCTGCTATCAGCCCGGTCAAGCTTAGGAGCGTGAAGACAAGTTCCAGTGAAGAGGTAAGCGAAATCTGCCTAACCAGTCCAATATCGGTGACCGAAGGATGCGGTGCGGTAAGCGAATCCCGGACTCGAGCCAGAGCGTTTGGACGATTTTTTGTGTTCTTTTCAAAATTACTATTTTGGTTCATTAATCATCCTAATCTTCTGTTTTCAACTCGATGGTTGCCTCGGAGGCTTCGAGGGCGCGTCCCAATTCTCGAATTGTGGTCTGAAGAATCCCATCCACACTCTGAGAGGACCAAATTCGTTCGGTGATGCCAGCAGCAATTCGTTCCCTGAGCGCAGTCTGTTGACTTTCGCCAAGCAACCGGGCATTTTCCAGTGCAAACGCAGCCTGGGTGGCGACGGCTTCAAGCAAGCGCTTTTGCTCAGGCGTCCATTCTTCGTCGCTTTGAACAAGCACCTCGCCGAGGATTTGGTCGCGTATCATGAGTGGGACTTCCGTGGAATAAACCCCTTCCACTTCAAGGGAGGGCGTTTTTGATTGAATTTCAATTTTGCCGGAAGCTCGTGTCAATTCTGACCAGCTTGAAAGGAGGTATTGTTGGTTTGTCGCCCTCATCTCTTCCAGCAGCACCTGGGAGGATTGGAATAGACGAGCGTTCTCGATCGAGACAGCCACCTGGTTGGCCATATTTTGTAACACTTCGACATCCCGCGGGCTGAATGCTGAAGCTGCTTTCGACTGTACATCCAACGCGCCAATGGTGTGATCTCCCACGATGAGTGGCAGGGCAATTTCCGAGCGGGTTTCCGGTAAAAGCGGATTATCAAACCGGATGGATTCTTCACCCACGTCCAGTGCAATTCTTGCCTTGCGGTTTGTTATGGCGAAACCAACCATGCTGTTGCCGGCGACAGCCAGACGGTGGCGGCGTTCCTTTAGAGCCTTTCCGGCATTCCCGGTTGCATCGGCTAATTCAGCCCAAGTGCCCGTTTCTTCAATTATGAACAACGCCGCATAGTAATACCCAAATCGATCGGTGATCAGATTCACGACCTTCGCGATCAATTCGTCCGGGTCTAAACTGGAGCTTGCCACGCGACCCACTTCATTCGTTGCTTCAAGCTGGGCGGTTCGCTCAGCGACCTGATCCTCCAAGCTGCGCTGAAATTGTTCCAACCGGGAGATCATCCGATTGAAGTAGACAGCCAGGCTCCCAATTTCGTCTGTGGCCATGATCTTTGCACGCTGGCGCAGATCACCTTCCTCCGCTTTTTTGAAGACATCAATCAGCTGGTTGATCGGGGTCGAAACAGATCGGGAGAGCAAAAAGGAAAGGCCAAAGCCAAGTCCCAGGGCAATGGCGCTGGCAGCCAACGATAATTGCTGGAGCTGTTCAAAAACCTCGAGAGAGCCGATTTCCTCATAAAGGATCGTATAGGCCATATGGTAGCCCAGCGGAGCGATCAACAAAATGCTGATGATGATCAGGGCTAGAATGATCGACTGAAACTTGAAAAAGACCCGCGCAGATGTCGCGCCAGCGATTTGGTTCTCAAAAGATACCGGCACAAGCGCATTGCGGGCAGGACGTATCATAATTTCAATAAGAAGAACAGAAAGAATGACGACGGTTAGCGTGGAGACAATGCTGCCAAATAACGTGTACATGATTTGATCGTATGTGGCATCCTGGTAGTTTGAAAGGTAAACCAGCAGGGGTATTACGAAAACGAGTATTGAAACGATAAAATTTGTACCGCCAAATCTCCAAGCGATATTGGTGATTTGGCGCCAGGCTGTCAATTCTTCCGGTGTGCCGATCGGTAACGTCTGCTGGCCGAAGCGGGCGTTTAACCTTCTAAAAGCCACGCGGCTGAAGAAAAAGGAGAGTGCCAAAACAAGGGGATACCCAATAAGTATTAAAATCGTTTCGAACGTGATGGCTGCCTGGAGTTGTTCCGGTGTGAAAACAGCATTGGTTTGAACAATGACGATCCCAAGCGCAAGCGCCGGCAAGGATAAAAGTTGTGCCAAGCCGACAACCAGGATGATGAACCAGCCGCCAGTTTTTTGGAGCCAGCGCGTGAGGAGGTCTTTGGTAGGATTAGGGTTTTCCATTACATCTTCCTTGTGACGATAATCGCTAGTCCTTCTTGATGTTCTCCAGGTCGATCTTTATCGCTGCCCGTCTTGCACCAAAGGTTTTGTTGATCTCATTGACTGTTGTTTCGAGAATCGTATTGATGTTGCTCGTTCGTCTGAACTTCGAAGTGATTTCATACAGAACGCGGTCGAACTCCGCTTGCTGGCGGAATTTCTCGAGCAGAAGCGAATGCGCAATAATGGCCGCGAGGCTGCCGCCAAGAGTCCCCAACATCTCCTCGTCATTTTCAGAATATGCGTCGGGCTGGGTGCTTTCTACATTAAGAACGCCAAGGACTTCATTTCGGTAGAGCAATGGAATCGCCATTTCGGACCTGATTCGGTTGTTGATGCTGATATACCTGGTATCCTTGGAGACATCCTTAATCCGTAGCGGCTGGCGATGCGTTGCCACCCACCCGGTGACACCTGTATTGAAAGGGATTTTCACAGAATAGACATCGTTATCGGTGTAACCCATGGCGGATTTAACTTCGAGGATCTTGTTTTCCCGGTCGGCTAAGAGAATTGAAATTTGATCACCACCCAGGGTGACCTGCAAGCCCTGGACTGCACTGTTGAGCGCTTCCTCGATGGTTGTGCTGGAGGCGGCTGCCGTTGTGACATGGTGGAGCAACCGGTGCTGCGACAGCCTTTCCTGAGCGTCCGCGAATAGTTCGGAATTAATAAAGGCGACGGCAATTTGATCTGCAACGATCTGCAGAATTTTTACGGTCTCATCAGAAAAAGCGAAGGGGTGCCTGCTTTGAATATCGAGCATTCCGATAATTCGATCAGACACCATGATCGGGATGCCGGCTTCAGCCCGGGTCTCCGGCAGCAGCGGGTTGGGGAGGTGGATGGGGGATTGGTTCGTGTCGTTGACGATCAGCGATTCGCCCTTTGAGGTTACATGACCTACGACGGAGTTTGATCCCACTTTCAGCTTGTGTCCGGTGGCTTTCATTTTCGAGCCGATGTCACCGCTTGCCTCCCGGATGGAAGCGAATTCTCCTGATTTATCCACAAGAAAAATGGCGGCATGATAATAATTAAATTGGTCGCGGATCAGATTGACAGATTTTTCGAGAAGGTCGTCGACGATCAGGGAACCGGAAACGTCGCGGGAAATATCTGCAGCAGTTTGAAGTTGAAGGGATCGCTGGCGGGCTTCGTCAAGTAAGCGGGCGTTATAGAACGCGCCTGCCACTTGAGCGGACAGGGACATGACAAATCTCAAATCATCCTGGGTAAACCGGTGTTCATTTTCCGCGTCCTGCACGATGATCGCACCGATCGCCTCATTCGCCATGATGAGCGGGCACCCCAGCCAGGATTTTGCAGACCGGCCCACCACTTTGGCGCCTAATGCCGCAGCTCGTTTTTCCGTATCTTCAACGATCATGAGCGGTTGGCGATCTCGCAAAAGGATGGAGGTCAACCCTTCTCCAAGTGGAAACGACTCGATGGTGTCCACTTTTCCATCCTCGTACCTGTAAGGAATTTGAATGGTATTCGTCTTGGCATCGAATAGGGCTAAAATGAAAAAGACATCGCCTATTGTCTCGCGGATTTGTTCGTGGATCGTCTTGTAAAGGTTATCCAGGTCAGTAATTGCTGATATCGCCTGTCCGATTTTGGCGATGGATTCCACTTCCCGCAACCGTTGTTGGATGGCACGATTGGTTCTTACTTTCTCCCGGGCAATGGGCAACAAATCGGCGAGCGTGAGGAAAGGATCGAGGTATTCCTGGTGCAGCGGGCGATCCTCTGAGAATCCAAACACAAACAATCCCACCGTTTCCACCGAATCGACAACGGGGAGATAGGCTCCCTTTGAGCATCCAGCGTGTCTAAATGCCTTTACCAAACCTTCAGGGAGCAATGAACTGGTTTCCAATTCGGTCATGACCAAACCGCCTGAAAATTTGGCTGCAATATCCGCAGGTGTTATCTCCAGCGAATTTGGGGCAGATCCTGTTGTCGAGCCAAATGGATTTCCGGTCATACCCACAAGGCGGAGCTGGTAGTCTGTCACTTCGTAATAGGCAATGATGTAAGGAGAAGCTTTAAGAATTGAAACAATGGCAGATGAAATCTCCTCTTCGCTCCTTGCGCGAAAGAGGTCGTAACCCGCTTTCTGCAGCTTAATTATGACCTGCGGGTCGGCTTCAGATGAATTCTGGGTGATATGATATCCGTTAGTCATAGGCAACTTTCTTAAAAGTTAGGAGAGAAGGAATCGCTCCCTGCCTTAATTCTAAAGTTTGGAATCCAGATTATTCAGGAAATCCAGTCACCGTTGCGAGGAGTTGCCCGCCTAGAACCCTCGTTCCTCGAACGGTATTTCCCAAACGGATTCGTTGTTAAAAATCCTGCGAATCTGGTCCGGAAATTTATCCGGGTCCAGAGGTTTACCGATAAAACCGTTGAAGCCGGCGGCTTTCGCCTTGTTCATTTGTTCCTGTGTACCTTCGGCGGTTACCGCGATGATGGGGATGTCCTTTAGTTTCTCGGATAGCCGGATTTTCTTCAAGGCGGCATAACCATCTTCGTACGGCAGGCGGATGTCCAGTAGGATCAAATCCAGTCTGGGAAGCGTGTCGGCATATTCAACGACTTCGTAGCCTGAAGTTTTCCATTCGCAATGGACATTGAGAAAGCCGAGCAAACGGGCAATCAGCACAAAGTTGGAGACGTTGTCCTCCACAACAAGTACTGTCGCATCCTTCGGAATACCCTTCGGCGTTTCCGATGGGGAGGAGGGTCCTATGGGGATCGGCTTGGTGTCCTGTCTTTTGTCTCGCTGCTGATCGTTCATTTATTGTCTCTTGGCCGTGAGGAATTTTTCGATCTGGGAGGTCAGCGTATCGATGTCTATCGGTTTTTGCAAGTATCCGTCGCACCCGGCTTCCAAGGACCTTTCACGATCGCCTTTCATGACATTAGCAGTGAGGGCAATGATCGGTACCTGATTAAGTTCAGGGATAGCGCGTAGTTTGGAGGTTAGTGCGTAACCGTCCATGTCGGGCATGTTGATATCCATGAGAATGAGGGCGGGAGCGGATTTTTGGATTCTCGCCATGGCATCCCTGGCGTTGGCAGCTTCCACAACGTCGTAGCCCTCAGACACCAACACCCGGCGTATCAACAATCGGTTATCCGGATTATCTTCCACATACAGGATCGTAGGTTTATTGGTTGCGACTTCCATTAAATACAAACCTCCGCGAGCAATTTTACCCTTCGGATAGACAAACCCGCCATACAACCACCTTACAATGAACAAGTATATTTTATATCAAAACAAAAACGAGTGGATGGTCATTTTATGGCCAATCCACTCGTTCCTTGAGCGGGTGATGGGACTCGAACCCACGATATCTTGCTTGGGAAGCAAGCGTTCTACCACTGAACTACACCCGCGTGTGCGAACGGGATTATAAGCGACTGTGATTCTTCGTGTCAAGCGCTTGCTATGACTTCTCGGTTCATGTGGTTCTGTGTAAGCAGCCGGTCCGCCAAATCCATCAATGCGTCACCGACTTCGCCCCGGGGATCCGTTTTGCGCATCTCCGCGGGGCGTAAGGTCGCATACTCACTTCCCGGCTGTATACTCCATCAGCTCCACAACGCTCGGCAGAGAAATTTCGAAGGACTGTCCGTAGGCCTCCAGCGTGGCGGAATCTACTTGAGCACGCAGTAGCCCAACATAAGGCGCATACCACTGCGTCGTGTGGACAGTCAAAACGCCGGCCGAGTTGCCAATGGTTGCATTCAGCTCAAAGCTATGACTTACCTTGAGAGCCGTCGGGAAATCTCCTGCGGGCACCTTTAGTGGTTCACGCGTGCCATCCATCTGGAACAACAGTGCGATTGGGCTCGATGACGAAATGATCAGCGACTGGTCAAACGCCGGGTTTCGAATAACCGCACTATCTTCTGTCAGGTAATCGGACTCCCAGTTCGTAATCCAGTTCTTGTCAGCGAAGAAGGCGTAAGGAGGTGCATACGCGCCTCTTTCGTGGTAGGTATTGAGTAGTTTCTCAAGTTGTTCAGCGAATAGCATGTCCATCACGAACAATGGAAAGTTGTCGATCGCACCATCCAGGCATACGACCCGCTCTTGCACGGATTGGCCACGCGTCAGGTCGTTAAAGTCCATCAGCACCACGATCGTGCGATCGTCCTGCCGTTCCAGCGCATCCAGCGTATAAATCGACTCGCCGCTGCCTGTCGTGGCGCGGTAAGTCCAATGGTTGCCCACCACCAGTGGTACAAGCGGATTATCACACGGCCCGCTTGGGACCGGGCTGGGCGTGGCGCTCGGCGCAGGCGTGAATGTGGAGGTCAGGGTAGCCGTTGGCTTTAATGTTACTGTAGGCGGATTTGTAGGGAGCGGGGTTGGAGCTGGCGCGCAAGCCATCAGCAGCCAAAGGCAGAGAAAGAAATAAGCGATTCTTCCATTGATATCTCCGGAATTTCATTTTGAATAGAGCAGTTTTTTTTATATTGTTCTGTGCAAAAGTCTATCCGCCAGGTCCATTAGTGCGTCGCCTGCCTCACCCTTCGGGATCCGCTTCACGTATACTGTTGATGGCCATATCGGTCATTTGCTTGGCAATATCGTGTGTATATGTATAGGCCGAATTCACTCGCAAGCAAGTTTGGCTGCCTCTTCAACATTCTCTGGTGTTATGTTGTTGGCATTCCAGAATTCGGCAAATTTCCCTTGCTTGCTCAGCCCTACCAGCACAGGCAGGGATTTCTTCCTCTCGATCAAGTCGCTGGCAGTCGATTTTCCTGTGACATTTTCGTCTCCCCAAATGCCAAGGATGTCGTCCTGCACCTGGAAGGCGAGGCCGAGGAAATGACCGAAAGATCGATAGGCTTCTTCGGTTGATTCGTCCGCGTCACCCAAAGTGGCTCCGATTTGACAGGATGCAGAAAGCAGGGAGGCGGTCTTGCCAGTGACCATCAACCAATAATCTTCCACTTTGACATCGGAACGGTCTTCGAAGGACATATCGAGATATTGACCCCGGGTCAGGTCGAGGCAGGTTTGTTGCAAGATGCGGATGGATTCCAGCACGCGATCGTGGGGGAATTCGTGACCAAGGTCGGTCAATGCGAGAGTTGAAAGTGCGAACAATGCATCCCCGACGTTGATTGCCAATGGCGATCCCCACTTGACCCACACTGTAGGCCGTCCGCGGCGCTTGGGCGAATTGTCCTGAATGTCATCATGCACGAGGGAAAAATTGTGAACCAATTCAACCGCAGCCGCTGCAGGGAGGGCTTTTTTCCAATCCATCCCGCAGGAGGCAGCCGTAAGAAGAAGTAGCAGCGGACGAATTCTTTTTCCGGTGGCCTGCTCGCCGGCGCCATCCCCGGTCCATCCCAGGTGATAGGTCAGCATCTCCTTGAAGGGCAGTGAATGCTCTTCGTCAAGCCTTGACACCTGCCGCATTAGTTCCGATTCGATTTCCGGGAGCATACTGGAGATAATATCGGTCATTTCCTAATCCTAATAATTGTTCGAGGTAAGGTTTGTTAGACTTTTGCAAGCTTCGATTGAGTCAATGATTTGATTGTGCCAGCGCCGGTGCTGAACATGGCAATCCGAAGCTGCTGGCGGGTTAATTCGATTTGTTGTTGTATCTTCTCTGAAGAAACCGCTGCTGCCCTAAGGAAGGGTCCTGCCATGCCTCCCAGGGCAGCACCGAGTGCAATACATTTTGCAATATCGATCCCGTCTTTCAAACCGCCAGACGCAAAGATGGGCAGGGTGGGTGCAACTTTTCCAACCAACTGAATCAATTCAGCAGTAGGAATTCCCCAACCCACGAAGGAGCCAGCCAATTCACGCGTGAGGTCATCAGGCGCTCTGTACATTTCCACCTGTGACCAGCTTGTCCCGCCCGCCCCGGCGACGTCAATCGCCGACACGCCGCAGTCGACCAGGAGGCGTGCTGTTCTTTCAGAGATTCCCCATCCGACTTCTTTTGCAACCACAGGTACGCCGAGTGTTTTGCAGACACGTTCGATGTTCCTTGCCAGCCCCTTCCAGTTCGTGTCTCCTCCGTGCTGGACAGCTTCCTGAAGGGGATTTAAGTGCAGGTACAAGGCATCTGCGTCGATCATCTCCACCGCACGCTGGCAGTGACTGACATCAAATCCGTAGTTGAGTTGAACGGCACCCAAGTTTGCAAATAGTAGAATATCCGGAGCCACCTTGCGTACTTTAAAGGTTGAGGCTGCCCGGGAATCTTCCAATGCAGCCCGTTGCGATCCCACCCCCATCGCAATGGCGGCATCCTGTGCGGCTTCAGCCAGACGCAGGTTGATCTTCCCGGCATCCTTGGTCCCTCCGGTCATGGAGGAGATGAGGATGGGCGAGCCGAGTTTCTTCCCAAACAGCTGCGTTGTCGTGTCAACTTCGGACAGATTGAGCTCCGGCAGCGCTTCGTGGACGAAGCGGTAAGAATCCAATCCGGAAGACAAACTCGATCGAACATCCTGCTCCAGATTGATTCGGATATGGTCGTCTTTTCTATCAGAAATCGGCGCAACTTTTCGCATCAGGGAGTGTTTCCTGTCTATATAAATCCCATATGGGATAATTCGATGCATGGTGGTAAAATATCCCCTGCATTATTCAAAACAGGAGGTTTTCCATGGCTGATACTTATACCGAAATAAAGGCGGTGATCGTTGACCTGCTCGGAGTGGACGAGAGCAAAGTCACAATGGAAGCTCGTTTTCGCGAGGATCTTGAAGCAGACTCCCTCGACCTGGTCGAATTGATCATGGCTTTCGAGGATAAGTTTGGCGCCGAGATCTCCGACGAAGATGCCCAGTCGATCACCACTGTGGGTGAAGCGGTCAAGTATATTGACTCGCATCGATAAGCGTATCGATATTATACAGTAGAGCCGCTCAAACGAGCGGCTCTTTTAATTTTCGTCAGCGCTGCCGTGTCTTCTGATCCTTATTTCAGGAGAGTGGGGATTTCTTCAGGGTGTTTGGCCACCCGAACGCCGGCAGACTCAAGCGCTTTGATCTTGTCGGCCGCTGTACCCGCGCCGCCTTCAATGATGGCGCCGGCATGCCCCATCCTTTTTCCGGGAGGGGCGGTTTGTCCGGCAATAAACGACACGACCGGTTTTGTCATTTTAGTCTTGATAAAATCAGCCGCCTTCTCTTCGTCGTTACCGCCGATCTCACCGATGAGGACCACTTTTTCTGTCTGGGGATCCTCCTCAAAAAGTTCGAGAACATCGATGAAGTTTGTTCCATTCACGGGGTCGCCGCCAATGCCCACGCAGGTGGACGCTCCCATTCCCACCAACTTAAGTGCATAAAGGACTTCGTAGGTCAATGTACCCGAGCGGGAGACAACGCCTACATTGCCTTTTATTGCAATATCGCCGGGGATGATCCCGACCTTGGCCTCCCCGGGGGTGAGAAGGCCCGGGCAGTTCGGTCCCAGCAAACGACTTTGTTTTTGGTCAATATAATTCCGCACTCGCATCATATCGCTGACGGGAATCCCTTCGGTGATGCACACGATGAACGGCAAGCCGGCATCGGTCGCTTCGAAAATGGCGTCAGCCGAGAACCTGGCAGGGACGAAGATGATGCTGGTATTCGCTCCGGTGGCTTCGGCTGCCAGTTTGACGGAGTCGAACACGGGTATTTTTTCGTCCACCCATTCACCGCCTTTACCGGGAGTAACTCCGGCGACGACGTTCGTCCCGTAAGCCACCATGGCTCGTGTGTGAAAAAGTCCTTCGTTTCCGGTGATACCTTGAACGATCAGGCGTGTATCCTTATCGACTAGAATGCTCATTTCAGATTTCTCCAGGTTAAGCGGACTTGGCTGCTGCGACGGCTTTTTGAGCGGCATCCGCCAGGGTGTCAGCGGTGATCATATTTGCATCTGCGAGGAGGCGGCGGCCTTCCTCGTAGTTTGTCCCTACGAGCCTGACGACCATCGGCACTTTGGGTTTTACCTCGGACATGGCGGATAAAATCCCTCGCGCCACCTCGTCACACCGGGTGATTCCGCCGAATACATTAAAGAGGATTGCTTTTACATTCTGGTCGGCGAGAATGATCCGCAGGGCGGCTGCGACTTTGTCCGAACTGGCGCCTCCGCCGATGTCCAGGAAGTTGGCAGGTTCTCCGCCGAAATATTTGATGATGTCCATGGTCGCCATGGCCAGCCCGGCCCCATTCACCATGCAGCCAATGGTCCCGTCAAGTTTGATGTAGGTCAAGCTGTATTTTCTCGCCTCGACCTCGGAGGGAGCCTCCACGTCCGTATCGCGCATCTCGGACAAATCACCGTGGCGGAACATGGCGTTGTCATCGATCAGCATTTTGCCGTCCAGTGCAACCAGCCGTTTATCCTTGGTTATAACCAGGGGGTTGATCTCTGCCAGCGTGGCATCGTTTTCCTCGAAAGCCTGCCATAAGCCCTTGAGGATGTCGCCAAATGGACGCCAATATTCCCTGGGGAGGTCAATCCCCCCGGCGATATCCCGAGTCTGGTAGTCTTTAATACCCAGCAGAGGGTCGACGTGAACCTTGATGATTTTTTCAGGGTTGACTTTGGCAACTTCTTCAATTTCCACGCCCCCGGCAGCGGATGCCATGATGACCGGTTTTTTCGCAGCGCGGTCGTTGGTGATTCCCAGGTAGATTTCCTGTTCGATGGCTGCCGCTTCATCCACCAGCACCTTGCGAACCGGCAGTCCTTTGATTTCCATGGACAGAATCTGAGTGGCTACCTGCTCAGCTTCGGCAGGGTCCTTGGCAAGCCGGATACCTCCAGCCTTGCCGCGACCGCCCACCAGCACCTGGGATTTAATCACAACGCGACCACCCAGTTCTTCGGCGATGTGTCTGGCTTCAGCGGCGGTCGCGGCTACCCGTCCTTTTGGGATCGGAATGCCGTATTTTGCAAAGACCTGCTTGGATTGATATTCGTGAAGTTTCATTGAGTTTTATGCTCCGTGTATGGATGTCTGCCCCAAATTCCGACATGATTATACCATCCGCATGTAAGGGAGGGTGGCGCATGCGGAGGAATGATAAGGATTATTTGGTTGTCCTATGGTGCTGGAAGAGTGAACCGCATCAGGCGATTATTGCCTGAATCGCTTACCCAGATACGACCTTCCTTGTCTGATGCGATGCCGATGGGGAGATTGAATTGCTCATTTTCGGATCCGTAACTTCCCCAGGTGAACATGAAAAATCCCGCATTGTTTTCAAACACGATGACTCGATAACCTTCCGGGTCGGTGACATAGACTTTCCCCGATGGGTCCACTGCGATAAATGGTTTGTTTTCGTTCGAGCCTCCGTACCACCCGGAGATCGTCCAATCGGATACTGGTAAGAATTCGGATAGGTCAGAACTTGGCGCGAAAGCCTGAACACGTTGATTCCAGGTATCCGTGACGTAGACCAAGCCGTCTGCACCTACGTAAACATCGACAGGCTCAGAGAATTGCCCCACTTCGATGCCAGGGCTGCCGAACCCTGTGATGAAATTCCCGTCCTGGTCGTACACGACGATGCGGCTATTGCCCGTGTCCGCAACATACAGATATCCATCAGGGGCGATCGCCAGACCTCGAGGACCATAGAAACCGTCGGCATCGGTGCTTTGCCCGAATACCCCCCAGGAGGTCACAGGTTTTCCGGTGGAGGTAAATTTCTGAATTCGGTGGTTCCAGGTGTCGCTGACGAAGACCGAGCCGTCCTTGGCAACTGCCACGTCCCAGGGTTCATTGAATGTGCCGGGCGGCGCATCTCCCTGGTTCACGTCTGCAAAGGTGCCCCAGCTTCCCAGGTAGGTGCCCTCGGGTGAGAAGTACTGGATGCGATGGTTGCGCAAATCCGCGACATAAATGTTGCCGTTTAGCGCCAACGCCAGGCCGCGCGGCGCATCGAACTGACCGGATTCCGCTCCTGAAGACCCGATGATGAGATCTGAAGATAGATCAATTTTGCTGCCTTCGTAGGGATCAGGCGCGATTTCAACGACCGGGCTGGATCCGTATTCCCAAACTTGGCCTGCGATGTCCTTGCGTAGGTAGAGCCGCATCCTGTCTGCCGGGCTCCATTCCGCTGGAGTATAGCTGTTCACATACACCCCTTCGCTTTGATTTGCCAGGGCGTTTGCATAAGGTAAATAATCCCTGTACAGCCAGATGCTCAAGAGACCCGCGCGGATATCTTTATTGAAAAGTGCATTTCTAATTCTTTCCCCTGTCAAATTAAAGTAATCCATGTTCGGCCATACCATGCGAATTAAATCCTGGCGATAGTAATTATCCCGGACGATGGGTTCGATAACGCCATAATTATTGTCCCCAACGATGATTACAGGGACATTACTTAAGTCCGCCCCAGGCTGAGCTCCATAGTAGCGCTGGTTCGGGAAGTCTCTCAAGTACCAGGTGAGAGGCCAGGCGGTGTCATCATCGAAGGCAACTTCGATATTGGTGGGACTACCCGTCGTGCGATATGAGATTTCTTCAATCTGATGGAGCATGTCCTTGATGCCATCTGCGCCATGCGCATAGACAAGATATTCTGTGCCTTCTCCCTGAGTACGGAAATTTGCACGTAAGCTGGTGCTGATTGTCAATGCCAGAAATACGCTTGCCAGTGTTAGCATGCCCAGCCTGAAAACATTGGAGCGTGTCCAGCTTCGCAAGAGATACCAAAGTCCGGCAGCGCCCAAACCTATTCCGACCAGGGAAAGGAGAAATGTGCTGGTGGCTTGAAGTTGGTCTAATTCTTTCCCTCCCAAAGGCGGATTTCCGCCAAGCAGGTAATAAATCATCGAAAGCAAGCTGACCACAAAAACCAACATTGATAACACGGCTAGAAGTCCATGACGCAGTTTGAGCCCATCCCAATCAATGCGTTCTACGAGCTGGCCAAAACCCCAACCGCCGAGGAAAATCATCGGTAATGCGATATGGTATGTAAGCCAGGGCATTCGTTCGCCGGCAATGGTAAAAGCCACAAAACCGGCAATACTCCAAAAAGCCAGAAGACCGAATGTGCTCTTGTAATTTATTTCTTGCGTGTTGATTTCAGACAATTCGGAGTCGGAGGATTTATGCCGAAAGCCATAGTAAAGACCGATGGCTGCGCCAAGCGCAGGTAAAAATTCATATACAGGGATTTGAATGAGCAGGTAATAATAAAGCGGCTGGCCGCCTCGCTCGACGGGATGCTGCTCAAGCCAATAGCCGAGCGACCCGATCAGTCCGCTGAAGAACCCTGTCCCGTATGAAAACAGGGAAGTATAGAACAGGATGAAAACACCCCAAAAGATTGCCGCCGAGATAGCCCAAACCTTTTTGTTCCACCACAGCCCGAGGGCGAGGCTGATGATCGTGAGAGGAATTATGAAGGTTGAGGATCGCGCCAGACCCGCGGAACTATAGTCCAGTGGGTTTCCGCCGAATATTTTCGTCAGGGGAGCGCTCAAGGTGGGGAGGAGGAGGGTGCCTACGAGTATGAGTATATCAAACGACCGCTCTGCGCGAATTTTCTTCAGTCCTATCCCTGAAACTAAAAAGAAAATTGCAAATCCAAGCGCTGCAAGTCCGACCGCTGCAAAAATCAGGGAGTACGTCGGAATGGAGTTTGTCGTAGTGCCCTGGGTGAGGACGTTGGGATCTGCCGGCAGGATGGTACCGGGGCTGATCGATGCCTGGTTATTTGTGATCAGGGTGATTGCAACCGTTGCGCCTAATATTAAAAATCCGGCTGCCAAAGACACAATGAAACCCCGGAATGCCGTCACGTTTTCCCAGCGATGTGCAGTTGTTTTTACGATAAACGCACCCGTCAGGTATATCAGCAACAACCCGGCATAGATATAAGAAGTTTCTTTGGTGACAAGATGAAAGATGATGGCAAAGGTGATCAAATACAAATACCGGTGCCAGCCGGTCTCGAAAAACCGAAGTACAGCATACAGCATAAGGATGCCGAATAACCCCACAAAAGCTTCGTTTCGGGTGTATCGTCCATAAAAAAGCAGATAGGGTGAAACAAGCAGCAAAAGCCCGGCGAACAGAGCTCCCCAGTTGCCAATAAATCGTCGCCAGTACCAGATCATCCAGATTGACGCCAGGCTGAATAGAGCAGCCGGGATTCGGCTCGTAAAATCCGATGCGCCCATCAAGTAATACGTCAGCGCAAGTATGTGGAACTGAAACGGGCCGTGCATCATGGGATTGTGCTGATAGCCGAAACCCTCGGAGTATCTCCAGGAATAATAAGTATGGAGACTCTCGTCGTGGCTCATGGCTCTCTCGCCCAGATATAAGAACCGGGTGATTGCGGCCAAGGCGATTATGGCACTAAAAAATACAACTTCCCATGTCAGCCAGGGAATGGATGAAAATAGTGGGCGCGAGAGGATATTCTTGTTCATTATGGGCTAATGTTAATCGAATTTACGAGCCTGTATAGGTTATTTTCTCTACATAAGCATATTATTTCGCGTAGCCATAATATCACATAATTATTCACGTTCTATTTCACTTCAACCGCCAACTGACCGCAACCCGCCTGGATATCGATCCCACGCCTGATTCTAACTGTGCAAGGAATACCTGCCTGGTCCAAAATACCCTTGAAGGTCACTGCTCTTTCATGAGTGGTCGCTTTTCCAGCATAGCCAGTCGTCGGATTGAGGGGGATGGCATTGACGTGACACAACATCCCTTTTAATTTTTGCGATAACTTTCTCGCCTGATCGGGCGTGTCATTGACTCCGTTGATCAATGCCCATTCGAAAGTTAACCGACGGCCGGTCCTGTCGATGTAATACTGGCAGGCATCCAGCAGCTCTTCAACATTGTATTTTTTATTCACCGGCATCATGCTGGACCGCAGGTCATCCTCAACCGCATGGAGGGAAACAGCCAGGTTGACCTGGCGCTTTTCATCGGCAAATCGACGGATCGCCGGTACTAAGCCCGATGTGGAGATCGTGAATCTTCGCGCACCAAAATTATAGCCTTCAGGGTCATTCAGCCGATCAATCGCTGATAGTGTATTCACGTAATTATGGAAGGGTTCACCCATGCCCATCACTACAACATTCGTGACGTGTAGACCTTCCTGGGAAAGTAAATGAGCATAATATAGAACTTGCGCGACAATCTCACCACTTGTAAGGTGCCTGTTAAACCCCATCTGCCCGGTGGCGCAGAAGGCACATCCCATCGCACACCCCGCCTGGGTTGAAATGCATAGCGTCTGCCGTCGATCATAGCGCATCAAAACCGCTTCAATCGATAAACCGTCCTGCAACTTGAAAAGGGTTTTACGAGTGCGGCGATCAGCGGAAGTCAACTTCTGGACAGGCGTAATGGCATCCAGCTTTGCCAATTCAATCAGCTTGCTGCGTAAAGGTTTTGACAGGTTGGTGAAGTCATCAGGGCTCTGCCAATAATTTTTATACACTCCATCCCAAATTTGACGAGCACGAAAGTTCGACTCGCCGGCATCCACCAGTATTGTTTTCAACTCTTCGAAGGTCAAGTCGTAAATAAGCGGCGGAGTCATATCAGGCCAGCAGTGACATCAAATCGGTGGCGATTAAATCTACGGGTGGGTCCCACGCTTCACCCATCTCCTTGGTAGAGACACCCGATAAAACCAATGCAGTAGGACATCCGACCGCCTGACCTCCCGCGATATCCGTTTCGAGCCTGTCACCTACGACGAGAGTCTTTTCACGTGGAGGTCCCCAGGCGTTTGAGGGCCAGTTCCAGAAGATAAGGTGCCGGCTTGCCCGCAACGATGGGATCGGTTCCCGTCGCAGCAGTAATCAGCGCGAGAAATGAACCTGCTCCGGGTATCAATCCTTCGGGGGTCGGGAACGTCAGGTCGCTGTTCGTTCCGTAGAATGGCACGCCTCTCCCAATAAGCAGCGTCGCCTCTTTGAGTTTTTGGAAATTGATCTTGCGATCGATCCCAACCACCACGGCAATTGCGGATTGGCTTTCACCGGTCGGTACAACTGCGAATCCCTTTTCTGACAGTGATTTTTTAATTCCATCTTCGCCGATCACGAAAATATCACCACGCTCAGGGAATCTGGCAACCAACATATCCGCTACAGCGTGTGACGACGTGACGATCTGCCAGGGGTCCACCTGCACGCCAAATCCTTCCAATCTTTGTTGATATTGGTCCACCGACTTCGTCGAATTGTTGGTTGCTAAGATGAATTTTAACCCCATGGCCTTGATGCGTCCGAAGACGTCCGGAAGATGCCCTACAGGAGAGTCGTCGCGCCAAAGGACTCCATCCATGTCGAGAATTAATCCTACAGGTACGGGATTCAAGGCTGAGAGTTGACTAACGGGCATGCTGAATAATCCTTATGGAATTTTGTGACAACGGGCATCATTATAAATCAAAACGCCGTTCTTCTTGAAACGGCGTTTTGCGGATTACATCAAAGGTTATTTCTTTTCTGGAACGACCAACACTTGATCGACAAGTCCGTATTCGACAGCTTGTTGGGCACTCATATAAAAGTCGCGGTCCGTGTCGTGCACAATGGCTTCCAGTTTTTGGCCCGTGTGCTTGGCCATGATTTCATTGAGCTTGGATTTCAGAAGCAGGATTTGCTTCGCTGCAATTTCGATATCCGTGGCTTGACCTTGCGCCCCGCCCAGAGGTTGGTGCATGTGAATCGTGGAATTGGGGAGGGCAAAGCGACGGCCTTTGGTCCCCGCCGTGAGAAGGACTGTTCCAAAGGATGCCGTCACGCCTACCGCAACCGTGCTGATCGGGTTGGAGATCATCTGCATGGTGTCGTAGATGGCAAACCCCGCGTAGATCACACCACCAGGCGAGTTGATGTACATCTGGATCTCCCGTTCCGGGTCTTCGTGATTGAGGAAAAGCAGCTGGGCGACGATCACATTGGCGACCTGGTCGTCAATGGCAGTCCCTAGGAAGATAATTCGTTCTTTCAGCAGTAATGAGTAGATGTCGTAAGCCCGCTCTCCGCGGCCGGACAATTCAACTACCATTGGAATTAAATTTGAGATATTCGGTATCATAATAGTTCTCCTGTAATTAAAGCTGGTTATAGAATTCCAGCAGTCTAATTCGTTTCACTTTCTTTTGGCGTATCCGATTTGGAGGTTTCAGGTACGTCGTCGGAATTCTCAATGACAACGGGTTGTGGTTCTGGTTCTTCCACATCGTCACCGTGACCTGTCGCGATGGCCTTGATGCGGTCGAGTACCCGGGAGACCATCATACGGTTGGCGGTGTCCACCACGACTGCATCGACCAAATCCTTGGAGGCGCGGGAACCTCCCTTGGTCAGCTTGGCGAATTTTTCGTCCGTGGAGGACAAAGATGCCCAATTTTGGTGGAACGCTTCCTCAAGCTTGGTCTGATCCAGTTCGATTTTTTCCTGGCGGGTGATCTCTTCGATCAACAACGACCTTTCGAGCCGGCGAATGGCTGTCGGTCGGACTTCATCGGCCATGAATTTTTCCATGTCGGTCTGCTGCATCTTCAGGTAGGTGTCCAGGTCGAGATGCTGGTCAGAGAGCCTGCGCTTCAGTTCTTCGAGGACATGCTCCGCTTCGTGGTCGAGGACCTGCGGCGGATACTTGATGGTCGCCCCTGCCTTGATCATATCGAACAGTTCATTAAAGTATTTATCGTCGTAATCAGCCTTCGCCTGGACTTCGATATTGTCCTTGACCCTGCCGCGAAGCTCTTCGATATTTTCCACCCCGACAGATTTCGCAAACTCATCATTCAACTCGGGGAGAGTGACACCGCGAACGGATTTGACCACCACTTCAAAATCAACGGCCAAACCCTTGAGTTCATCGTTGGCATGATCCTTTGGGAATTTGTGCTTGATCGATGACGTATCGCCGGCTTTCATGCCGACAAGTTTTTTACCGAAACCCGGAAAAGGCCAGTCCGCTTCTTTTTCTTCGCTTCGAACGAAAACAGGATACCCGGCTCTTGTCAGGTCGGAAAGTTCTTTTTCGTCTGCCTGCCCTTTTACATCCAGGAGGACGAAATCTCCCTCCTTGATTTCACGATCGACATTCTCTGTCTTGCTGTACATCGACCGCAAATTCTCAATAGCTTCATTTAGTTTGTCTTCGCCGGGAGGATCAAATTCATAAGGTTTACGGATAGAACGGTAATCGCCCAATTCGACTGTTGGAGCGAGAGGTACTAAGAACTTGAGAGTGGGCGGGTCAAGTTTCTCGATATTTTCCAGTGATCCTGCAGCGCCAGGTTGGATCCCGGCTTCCTTTAGGACATCCGGATAAATCTGATCGACAAGAACTTCCACAGCTTCTTCCGTGATCGCCCCGTCGCCATAATATCGTTTCACCACATCGTAGGGTGCTTTTCCCGGGCGGAAGCCAGGGATTTTTGAGCGCTCGCTAATCTTGCGGGCAGCTTTCTTCTTGGCTTTTTCTAATTGGTCGGGATCGACCTCGACAATTAAATTAACCTGGTGGTCTTCTCGCGGCTGGGATTCGATTTTCAATGTAAGTTCCTCTTTCAAAAGAAGTTGCGCCTACAGTGGGGACAGTGGGACTTGAACCCACACGCCTTTCGGCACATGATCCTAAGTCATGCCTGTCTGCCAATTCCAGCATGTCCCCGGAACGCGAGCGAGATTATAAAGCCTGCATAACCGTGCGTCAATGAAAGGGAGTGCGGCGTTAACAAGAATTCGATACAGGGAATTTGTGCATTTAACAGTATAATCAGCGACCGTTGGTCAGAAAACGACAAACTTAATATAATCTCCTGTTATAAGGCTAATCTTGATGTCTCGTGTGATCAATCCCGATAGCGCTGGCAAAGAGCGCAGCCATTTAACCAAGTCGATTGTCATCGCATTACGAGCGTTGGCAAAACAAACAGAAGTCGATGAGGAGACCTGCGACCTCGCTGCATTCATAGCCCTGGCACTGCTGAGAATAGACGCGACGATCGAACTCTCCGTCCAAGCCTGGGAAAAACGAGGCTACTGGGTCAAAGCGGACAAATTCCGCATGGAATGGATGTGGACCAAGCCAATGGGGGAGCAAATGCGGACAGCGGTGCTCGGAGAAGACTGGGGTACCGTAGCGATGATTTCCGCTCAAGTTGGGCAAAAACTGGCAAAAATCAAGGTCCCTGAGCGCCACCGCCTGGGGACACCCTGGGTGGGTGCATATTCAATTTTGAAAAAGCAGTGAGTTCGGAAAAGGATTTCCTATTCTTCACCGAAAATGAGTTGTTACAAAAATGTGTGCCAGGGCAAAACTTACACCGCCTGTAAAGAGCACAAGAATCCACATTTTTAAATCCCAGACGAAAACACGGATTAGTGATAATTGGTAAATGATCATGGCTGCCATGGAAAGACAACTCACCGCGAGAGGCAGCAAGGCAGGTTGATGATGTCCTTCGTTGTGACGCGAGTCTTGTGGAGATGCATTCGGAACTCGCACGAGAAAGTCGCGGGTGTACAGATCGTCAGGTTCACGATTGGGGTAATTGGCAGCCATTGAAAAACCTCCAAAAACTAGATCAGTGATAGTTGATATGCAGGTCTTTTGCCGTTAAGAAGCATAAATGGCGCTGCCCTATCTGCGGCGGAAATTCCCAACTTCCGTAATTTCGAGATATCATCCAGCTTTTTGAATCTCCGAGCGTGGAGAATTAACTCTGCACCTTTGAGGCCAATTCCGGGTATTCGCAACAACTGGCTCCGATCTGCGCGGTTGATCTCGATTGGTGTTTCTCCGAGATGTTCCTTTGCCCAAAGTAATTTTGGATCGATGCGTAAGGGGAGATTGCCATCCTGCTCAAACGGGAGCTCTTCCATAACAAATCCATAATCTCTGAGCAGGTAGGAAGCTTGATAAAGACGATGTTCGCGCATCGGGTGAGTGGGCGGTTTGTTTTCCAGCGGTGTATCCTTGATTGGATTAAACGCTGAGAAGTATGCGCGCTGCAACCTGACGTTGGTCATCAACCAGCTGGTTGTGAAAAGAAGTTCGGTGTCGCTTTCATCCGCGCCGCCGGCAACAAATTGGGTCACGGTTGATGGCCAGTGACCATTCCAGGTGTGGGTGGGGGCAGAAGATCGCCTGATTTCATCGATCCAGCGCAGGGGCCTGAGTAATTCTTCGGTGAATATTTTCTGTGGGGCGAGTCTGGCAAGGCTTTCGGGATTAGGCGCTTCCAAATTGATCGAGAGTCGATTTGCCAGTTTCATGGCCTGTTCGACTTGAGATTTGTCTGCACCAGGCATGATCTTCAAGTGGATATAGCCACGAAACCCCAATTTGTTCCTCAAAATGTCGGCTGTCGCAAGGAGTTGATCCTGCGACCTCATCCCACCGCCGGCTACGCCGCTGCTGAGAAAGATTCCCTCTGCCGCCCGTGCATTTGCCAGGGAGAAAAAAAGATTGGCGAATTCCTCGGGTCGAAATGTGGCTCTTCGAAAATCTCGCCCGGAACGGAAAGGGCAATAAAAACAATTCCGTTCGCAAACCGAGGTCAGCAGGGTTTTTAGGAGCAGGATCTGTTTACCGTTTGGCATCTGGGCAGGTTGAATGCAAATATCCTGCTGGCGTTTGGCAATGAGTGGATTCAGTCCACGCGCTTCTTCGGCCGGTTCGAGGGACATCTGGTTTGTAAGAATCTTCAGCTTATCAATGGCATCCATAAAGGAATTATAGAACATATATTCTAATATGTCAATGCCGATACCATTCAGGTATCGGCATTGATCTGCTACGGGGAAGGTGAGATTGTGAGAAAGATGTGTCTGCATTTGAAGGCGGTCTCAGAATAATTGACATCCCGCACATGTCTAGAAGGTGGGGTGTAGGCGTTGAGGCACTCTGGCCTTAACTCATTTATTTTTATTCAATATAATTGGCATTAGTATGAATAAAAATACAGATACAAAAACCATCATTTCGGGTTATCTTGAAGCCGTAAAGTACGCTCGCAGCACGAAAACCTTTACGACCTACCAACAAGCATTGAAATTATTTGTAGAAATTGTAGGCGAAGATGCCCCATTAACCTCTGAAACCTATACAAATTTCTTGCGTGGTTTGAAGGAATTTTCCCCATCAACACAAGCAACTTATAAAACCGCCTTGTTGGGTCTTTACACTTATTATGCGGAAAATGGCGGCGAGGTGAACATCCTGGCTTTGAGAGCTGCTGCCAAACGGTATATCAAAAAGAAAGGTCAACGGCTTCCCCAATTCGATCGAGACGCGATTGAAACTACCATAAACTATGCGAAGGGCTTGAGAGGTGACCTTATAGCGCTTCGTGATCGTGCATTTATTCTCACGTTAGCGGACACGGGATTGCGCGTATCGGAAGCCTGCGGTTTGCGACGAGGCGACATTGATTGGAACGAGAAACGTGCACTTGTGATCGGCAAGGGAGACAAGCAAGGTTTAGTCCGTTTTTCCGGGAGGGCATTAGATGCCATACGAGAATATCTGTCTGCGCGAGCGAAACTGGATGGTGGAACGGGTCGCCCCCTTACCGCCCTGCCCCTCTTTTCCCGGCACGATAAGAAATCCGGACATCGCGTATTGAAGGTTGCTGCAAATGGAATATGGTACGCTATCAAAGAGCGAATTAAAGAAGCGGGCATCTCCCCGGAGGTGGTCCGTATCCACGACTTTCGCCATTATTTTGTTACAATGGTTTACCTAGCGACAGGCGACTTGAAAGCCGCACAGGAACTTGCCAGGCATTCCGATTCTAAAACAACCAGTCTGTATGCCCATTTGGGCGGGAAAATTGATGAGATATATGATGATGTTTTCAACAGGGTTGTGAAATGATCACGCTTTCATTTCTCGAATTTTTTCAAGACGATTATGAGGACGCTGGATACGTTTTGTATTTTGTGAGGAGTGCAGACGGTCAACCATTATATATTGGCATTTCAATGAATTCGATATGGCAGCGATGGTTTGGAGGTGGAACAGGACATATGACTATTGGAATTGATGAGAAACCCCATGGCGCTAGTCATATCGGGCAGGTTATAGAAAACAATTTACCACTTTCTTGGGAGTGGAAGATTGACCTGTTGGCTGAAGAAGATTGTGTGAAGATATTATTGGCCAGCGAACCCATGGGTAAGGAATTTACCAACTGCAACATTGGAATTCTTGAAGAGAAAATGATAAATACATTTTCTCTCCAAGATAATGTTTTACATGGAGGGGGATACCATGAGGACCCAACAGCAACAAAAAAACTTGATGATGATTACAAAATAATTTTTGGATAACTCATAGTTGTGAAAAACCCAACAATCGCTGAAGCTGCTAAGCTTTATATTAAATCACTGCAAATTTCTCGCAGTGATAATACCAGGGACACTTACGGATTCGCTATGCGGGCTTTTACAGCTATGCTGGTTGATAAAGACATCAATCCCGAAACCACTCCTGTTTCCGCACTTGAGGAAGAGGCTGTCAGTTGGTTCTCGGCTGAACTTAAGAAGCTTTCTCCGGCTACTGAAAAGCTCTATCTGCAGGCGACGGTTGGATTTTACGAGTTTATCGCTGCCGAGAGACTCCACTCCCCCAACCTGCCGCGTTTGAGACTTCTTGTCCGCCAACGTGGACGACGCGCGGGTCAGAGGCTGCCACAATTTCCTCGAGACGATATAGAAAAAGTTCTGGAACACGTCCAAGTCATCGCCCCCTCCAGCGATCCGAATGAGCAACTGCGCAGCCTGAGAGACGCGGCCTTTTTGTTGAACTCTTGCAGATACCGGACTCCGTGTCCACGAGGCATGCAAACTTCGTCGAGGCGATATCGACTGGAATGAAGGACGCGCGGTGATCATCGGCAAAGGTGACAAGCAGGCCGTCGTACGCTTTTCCACCCGATCGCTTTCCGCTTTGAAGGCCTACTTGGCAACCAGGGCTTCACTGGATGGTGCTTCCGGTAAGCCGCTGGCATCTCTTCCGCTTTTTGCGCGTCACGATAAGGGTGCAGGGCAAAAGATCAAACCGATCACAACTGCCACCGGGCGCAATATCGTGGACGAGCGAGTGAAGCAGGCACTGGGCGATTCGGCGGAAGGCAAAATCACGCCGCACTCGTTTCGACATTATTTCGTCACAACCATCCTTCGCGCGTCGGGAAATTTAAAACTCGCCCAGGAACTAGCCCGGCACTCAAATATTGCCGTCACGCAACGATATGCTCACATTTCCAATGACGAGCTTGACAAGGGGTACCATGAAATTTTCGAAGATTCAAAATAGCATTAGCACCTGGTGGTCATACATGAGGTGTTTGTGAATATCTTTACAAGAGTGGTCGATTTTTATAGCGACCGGGAATATTTCCGGCTGTTGGTGAAAATCGCCATACCCATTGCCCTGCAAAACGCTGTCTCAGCCTCTTTGAACATGGTGGGCAGCTTGATGATCGGGCAAAAAGGTGAGGTCGCGGTTGCATCCGTCGGTTTGGCGGGACAAGTTTTTTTTCTCCTCAATCTGCTGCTTTTTGGCATCGGTTCAGGAGCTGCAATGTTCACAGCTCAATTATGGGGGAAGCGGGATGTGCCCGAAATCCGGCGAGTATTGGCTCTTGCGCTAATTCTAAGCCTTGTTGCGGCGTGCGTTTTTTTCGTTCTCTCGACATATTTTCCTGAGTTTGTCCTGGGTATTTATTCAACAGATCCAGAAGTTATCTTGGAAGGCAGCCGTTACCTGTCAATTTTCGCCTGGAGTTTCTTCTTTTTCGCAGTGACTTTCTCTTATGCATTAACTCTTCGATCCATCGGCGAGGTCAAGGCGCCGGTGATCATCAGCATCGCTGCATTAACGCTTAATGTCGTTCTGACCTATGGCTTTGTGTTCGGAACCCTAGGCCTGCCAGAAATGGGTGTTCCAGGCGCTGCCGTGGCATTGGTGATTGCACGGGCTGTAGAATGTTTTGCGATCGTCGGTTATACCTATCTCGCAAAATCACCGGCGGCTGCAACAATTCATGACTTTTTACGTGTGGATTTCCATTTTATCGGGAAAGTAATGGTACCTGTCCTCCCGATTATTGCCAATGAGTTTCTTTGGTCCATGGGGATCACCACGTATTATGTGATTTATGCACGCATGGGCACGGATTCCATTGCTGCCATGAATATTGTGAGCACCATAGATCAGCTTGCACTGGTTATTTTATTTGGTTTGACCAGTGCCACATCAGTCATCGTTGGCAACCAAATTGGAGCGGGAAATCTCGAAAAGGCGTATTTGTATGGAGGCCGTTCTTTAGGTTTGGGTGCAGGGATTGGTGTGTTAATTGGGATCCTGGTCGTCATTCTTTCTCCTGCCATCCTTTCCCTTTATAAAGTCAGTCCCGAGGTGATCGAATTGGCACAAAAAACGTTGATCGTCGCTAGCTGCTTTATCTGGCTCAGGGCAATGAATGCAATCAACATCGTCGGAAATTTACGGGCTGGCGGAGATACCACCTATTCACTAGTATTGGACGGCTTGATTATCTGGGTTTTAGGTGTGCCAATGGCTTATTTCGCTGCGTTCGTCCTGGGCTTACCCGTTTATCTGGTTTACTTGTTTGTGATGTCTGAAGAGTTGGCGAAATGGATATTGGGCCTTGGTCGATTTGTATCGCGGAAATGGATACATAACTTGACCGTGGTTGTTAGTTAATTGAATTATTTTACTCGTTAACTATGTAATACAATGGCTACGCGAATTTTTAATATCAACACCTTCTCGTAAAGCACTCTTTCACTGGTAAGCGGTTTTGTTCTGGGGTAAAACGCCTGGAACGCGATCAGCGGAGCTAGTGCCTAGTGAAGGGACGCTTCTCTCAGTACGTGTCCCCCAACCACGCCTGCCGGGCGCTACACTAACATTTACGCTAGTCCTTGACAAAATATCGACCCCGGTGATAAACTAGCAACGTTAATAATATTCTAATAATAAGGAGGTTGCGCTTCAAGATGAACATCTTCACCAAAGTTTCTCGAGCCGGTAGTGAATTAATTACCTTCTTGAAGTGCGCCTATTGATCGTCAGGATCGTTTTTGTTGTCCTTTCAACCGCGGCGCACCTCGCCCGCGGTTTTTTTTATTCGCGCAACATAAGCATTGGGTAGAAAAGAGTATTTTTATGGCCGCCATCGAACCAACTCAACAAGTCACCTACTTCGACTTCCGCAAAGCCCTATCCCCGAACAAGCTGAAGGGAATCTGGCGGATGATGACGGGGTACAAACTTGCTTACGCAGGGGCAACCGCCGCCCTCGCCATCTCGGCGCTCGCCAGGACCTCCACGTACCTGCTCTTGGGGTATTTCACCGACAAGATTCTGGCCGCCGGTATGATTGATCCTGCCGGGATTTTTACCAACAGGCTCTTGCTGGTTGCGGTTGGATTCGTTCTTCTTGCCGCGGTGGAAGGATTGTTCAGCTACATCTCAGGCCGTCTGGCTGCTTTTACCGCTGAAGGGATCACCCGCCGGCTAAGAAACTACCTCTTCGATCACCTGCAGAGGCTAACCTTTACGTACCATGCAAAGACGCCCACCGGCGACCAGATCGAGCGGGTCACATCTGACGTCGACGCCCTGCGCCGGTTCTACAGCGAACAAGCCATCGGTGTCGGCCGTATCGTTCTATTATTCCTGATAAATTTCCTGGCAATCTTCATGCTGAATTCGACTTTGGCCTGGGCGTCAGTGGTTGTCATACCGTTCATCCTGGTTGTATCACTCTGGTTCTTTAAAAAGGTCACCACAGCTTACGAAAAATATCAGGAGCAAGAGGCCACGCTTTCGACAACGCTGCAGGAAAACCTGACGGGCGTTCGGGTGGTCAAAGCCTTTGCGAGACAGGATTTTGAGAAGAACAAATTCGAGAAGGATAACTTCGAGAAGTTTCTGCGAGGAAAAAAACTTCTTTACATGCATTCGCTCTTCTGGCCGCTATCCGACATCGTTCTTGGTTTCCAAATGCTCGCCGGCTATTTGCTCGGTGCCACGATGGCTATCAATGGCGTGATCACGGTAGGAACCTATGTGACCTACACGGGTCTTGTCGTCTGGCTCATCTGGCCAATACGAAACCTGGGGCGGCTGATCGTCTCAACGTCCACGGGCATGGTGTCTTATGGCCGCATCATGGACATTGTCAAGCAGGATCGCGAGCCGTTGACCGACGGCACAATCGCCCCGAGCGAAAGCCCCAAAGGCGATGTGGCTTTTGAAAAAGTCAGCTTCTCCTATAACGGCGATGAATCGCAAGTGTTGAAAAGTGTTTCGTTTCACGTTCTTCCCGGACAGTCGCTGGCATTGCTCGGCTCAACAGGATCCGGAAAAACCTCGCTGGTAAATTTACTGCCTCGCTTTTACGACTATACCGAGGGGCGAATTCTGCTCGATGGAAACGATCTCAAGGATTACTCCCGGGAATACCTGCGACAACACATCGGGATCGTGGAGCAGGAACCCTTCCTGTTCAGCCGGTCCATCCGTGAAAACATTACGTACGGGGTCGGGAGGCATGTGCCAATGGACGAAGTTGAAAAAGCCGCCAAGGCAGCCGCGATCCACGATGTGATCATGGAGTTTCCGGATAAGTACGATACTCTCGTCGGCGAAAAAGGAGTGACGCTTTCCGGTGGGCAGAAACAGCGCGTGACCATTGCCCGCACGCTTCTCAAGAATCCGCGCATCCTCATTCTGGACGATTCGACCTCTTCAGTTGATACGGAGACTGAGGCGGAGATCCGCAAAGCGCTGAACAACTTGATGGAGAACCGCACAACGTTCATCATTGCGCACCGGATTCAATCGGTTATGAACGCCGACACGATAGTTGTCCTCGACAAGGGCGAGATCGTTGAAATTGGCAAGCACGAGGAGCTAGTTGCCGGCAGCGGGATGTACCGCAAGATCTACGATATCCAAACCCGGATCGAAGAAGAGCTCGAGCAGGAAATTGCTGCAGCAAAGTAAGCTTATTTTCGCGATGAAAAACCATTGCGAAATGGAGATCAGTCATGTCTGACGAATTAATCGAAATTGAAGAAGAAGAATATACGAGTCAGCTCACCACACCGGTCCTGAAGCGGATTCTCGCGCTTCTCCGACCACACAAGAACTGGGTGATCGGATTCTTGATCATGATCGCACTTACCTCGGTGACCGATGCGTACTTCACCTATCTCAATAAGCAGATCATAGATACAGCCATCGTGCCGGGTGACAAGTCCGCTCTCGTGCCGATAGCGATTGTTTATGGTGCGTTAATCTGCTTTCAGGCGATATTTGTATTTTCATTCATTTACCTGGCAGGGATACTTAGGCGAACGGGTGCAATATGACCTGCGCAAGATGATGTTTCACCATCTGCAGGATCTGTCGCTGTCGTATTATGCACAAACCGCCGTCGGTCGTTTAATGGCGCGTGTAACATCCGATTCGGGACGAGTGGCTGACCTGTTGACATGGGGAATGGTCGACACAACCTGGGCGGTGATGAACATCACCACGTCAGCCATCTTCATGCTGATCATCAACTGGAAACTGGCGATCATTGTCCTGCTCGCCATCCCTGTATTGGTGGTAATCGCCGTGCAATTCCGTAAACGCATCCTCGTGGAATTCCGGGCATCACGCCGGGCAAACTCGAAGATCACAGGGGCGTACAATGAAAACATCCAGGGTGTGCGCGTCGTCAAGGCACTTCAGCGGGAGGACGAGAACCTCAAAGAATTTCAGGTCCTTACCAACAATATGTATGGAGCGTCTTACCGTGCGGCCTGGTTGTCAGCACTTTTCCTTCCAACCGTGCAGATCGTTTCGTCAATTGCCCTGGGCATCATCGTTTACTACGGAGGGCTCCAAATCACAGAAGGGTTGATGACCATCGGCGGTATCCAAGCCTTCGTCGCCTACGTCACCTTCATGATGTGGCCAATTCAAGACCTGGCCAGGGTCTATGCTGAAATGCAGCATTCCATCGCATCGGCCGAGCGGATATTCAAGCTTGTGGACACAGCACCAGAAGTCAGCAACAAACCTGATGCATTGCCCGCTGAAACGCTGCTTGGAAATATAGAGTTTGACCACGTTGATTTCTTCTATGCAGACGATCCGGAGCATCCCGTGCTGACAGATTTCACACTCACGGTCGAGCCGGGCGAGACTATCGCGCTGGTTGGCCCGACAGGCGGAGGCAAATCCACGATCGTGAACCTGCTGTGCCGGTTCTACGAACCTCGCAAGGGACAGATTAGGATCGGCGGGAAGGATTACACCGATTTTTCCCTTCAATCCATCCATTCGAGATTGGGGATCGTGCTTCAGACCCCACACCTGTTCTCAGGCAACATTAGAGAGAACATTCGCTACGGCCGCCTAGGGGCCACAAACCAGGAGATCGAAGATGCATCGAGGCTGTCTGGTGCCCACGATTTTATTATGACATTTGACAAGGGTTATGAAACCCAGGTTGGCGAAGGCGGGAACATGCTCTCGGTCGGGCAGAAGCAGTTGATCAGTCTCGCCCGCGCGGTGTTGGCGAAGCCTGAAATCTTCATCATGGACGAGGCGACATCCTCGGTGGACACTCTCACTGAAGCCTTGATCCAGAAAGGGATGGAAAACTTGATGAAGGGGCGAACTTCTTTTGTCATCGCCCATCGCTTGTCGACCATCCGCCGAGCCAACCGGATCGTGGTCATCGAGAAAGGCCGTATCGCGGAAATGGGGACACATGCCCAACTTCTGCGCCAACGAGGCCACTATTACAGCCTCTATACTCAGCAGTTCAAATATGAACGCGAAGTGCAGTATGGCGCTCCGTTGCCGGCGGTAATCCCAACAATTAAATAAACGGATAGATTCAAAAAAGACCGCCAGTGGGAACTGGCGGTCTTTTTTGATACAGCAAGAAGTTTAACGAGCGCTTCGCTGGCGGACGGCTTCATAAGCAATTATCGCGACGGAAGCCGCAACGTTCAAAGAGTTCACTTTCCCCTTCATCGGTATCAATGCTTTTTCGTCTGCATGAGATAACCAGAATTCGCTCAACCCCTCATCTTCGGTTCCCACAGCGATCGCGGTTGATTCACATAGATCGATGTCTGTAAATACCCTGTCAGCACCTGGTGTTGCGGCGAGAATCTTGATTTTATTTTGGCGCAGCCAATCGAGTGCCTGCATATTGGAGACTTGGACTACAGGCACTGTGAACACGGTACCTCGGCTGGCACGGACGACATTCGGATTGAACAGGTCGACCCGGGGATCGCATACCAACAGCGCATTCGCGCCAGCAGCATCCGCTGTTCGTAGAATGGCACCAAGATTGCCAGGTTTTTCTACAGCTTCAGCAACGACAATCAATGGAATAGTCGGCAACACTAGTCCATCAAGGGTATGGTGCGGAATGGGAAAAACAGCCAACCAACCATCAGGATTATCGCGGTAAGAGATCTTGGCGAACACCTGAGGACTTACCGTGATACATTCAATATTTGAATAATCCAAATTTCTTCCACCCGCAACATCAGGTGATGTGTAGATTGTCTGCGGCGACAAGCCAGATTGCAGGGCAGTCTCAATTTCATAGACGCCTTCAACGAGCATCAAACCTTCCTCTTCGCGAGCGCGTCGCTCTCGGAGCTTAACAAGCTGCTTAATTCGCGGATTTTGAAGACTCGTGATATCCATGGCTACTTAGCCTTTGCCATCAAGCAAGCAGCGGTATGCCCAGGCATAACCTCCACCAGCGGAGGATCGATTGTTTTGCATTGTTCAACAAGCGACAGGACATCTCGGATGAAAACGACAGCCAGTTGGAATATCAATCGGGTTGGGCGTCTCGCCTTTTAGAATTATCCTTTGCTTGCGCAACCGAGGATTGGGTACAGGAATGACAGAGAGAAGCGACTTCGTATAAGGGTGAACTGCAGTTGTCAGCACTTCTCGCGCCTGACCAAGTTCCACTATCCGACCCAGATACATGACAGCGATTCGATCGGCAAAATGACCAACGGTGCCCAGGTCGTGTGTGATGAAAACCACCGAGATCTGGCGTGATTGGCGAAGCTCATCCAAGAGGTTAATGATCTCAGCCCGAATGGAGACATCGAGCATGGAAACCGGTTCATCGGCAACCAGCAATTGAGGTTCTAAGACCAAAGCGCTGGCGATCGCCACCCGCTGCCTCTGACCACCAGACAATTGATGCGGATAACGATCCATATAGACTTCCGCCGGTTTCAGGCCTGAATCCTCCATAGCTCGAATGGCCATCCGCCGGCGCTCATCCTTGCCAGTCGCCAATCCATGAACCGACAAAGGCTCTGTGACAATCTCCTCGATCGATTGAGTCGGGTTTAGCGATTCGTAAGGATCCTGGAAAATCATTTGAATCCGACGGCGGATTTGCTTCAGCCCTGCTTCGTCAAGACCTGCATAATCGATCCCCTCAAAGGAAATACTCCCGCTGCTAGGTCGTTCCAGGCCCATAAGGGTTAATGCAAGTGTCGACTTTCCGCAGCCGCTTTCACCGACGAGCGCCAGCACTTCGCCGCGAGACAGGCTCAAATTGATGCCGTCAATCGCATGCACCAACCTTTCACTTCCGCTGAAAAACAGACCGGGTTTTTCGGCGATGAAGGTCTTTTTTAATGCGGATACCTCGAGAAATGGTATGGTCATTTGTTTTCCAAAAGGTGACAACTGGCGTAGTGGTGTTCACCCAAATCGCAACCACCGGCGCATCCTTGTCACACACCTCGATAGTTTTTGGGCAACGGGGAGCAAATCGACAGCCCCGTGGCAGATTATCCAGCCTGGGCGGATAGCCGGGAATGGAGTTTAACCTTTTTTCGGGATTGCCAATATCCGGGAAGGCTTTCAGCAGCTCCTGCGTATATGGGTGTTGAGGGAAGTTATAAATTTTATCGACCGCTGCATATTCTGCCGCGACACCGGCATACATCACCAGCACCGAGTCGCACATTTCGGCAACGACACCCAGATCATGCGTCACTAAAATGATCGAGAGTCCAAATTTTTCCCTCAACGAAGATAACAACTCAAGAATCTGAGCCTGTATCATGACATCCAGGGCTGTCGTGGGTTCATCCGCAATGACAACCTCCGGATCGCACGCCAGAGCCATGGCGATCATTGCTCTTTGCCGCATGCCGCCCGAATACTGGTGCGGAAAATCCTGCTTTCGTTCGTGCGCTATTCCAACTAAATCCAGCAGCTCGTCGACGCGAGCATGTAACTGTTCCTTGGCGATATTAGGATTGTGTTGCGTTATCGCCTCAGCAACCTGATCGCCGACTGTCCGGACAGGATTCAAAGCATTCATTGCACCCTGAAAGATAATGGAAATCCTCTTCCAACGAATATCCATCATCTCGGTTTCCGTAAATTCGGTAAGGTTATGTCCATCAAAAAACACGCTGCCCGCCACAACTCGACCGGCGGTCGGCAACAGGTGTAACAAACCTAACATAAGCGTTGTTTTTCCGCATCCGCTTTCACCCACCAAGCCCAACATTTCCCCTTTTCTCAAGGTAAAGCTGACATTGTCCACGGCTCTTGCAGCGGATGATTCGTTGATTTTGTAATCTATTGAAAGATTCGAAACGACCAGAAGCGGTGAACCGATTTGCGGGATGGGTTGAACAATCGCTGGGTTGTCGGTAATTTCTGATTCATTTGATTTCTTTAGATGGTGGGTCTCAAGGCGAGGATTAAACACCTGCTCAAGCCCCTGCCCAAGAAGAGTCAATGCAAGCACCACCCAGACAATCCCGAAACCCGGTACGACGAGGCACCACCAGGCATCAGAGCTCATGGCGCCTCGCGCAAAAGCATAATTCAACATCTGGCCCCAGGAAATCAGCGTGGGATCCCCAAGCCCAAGAAATGACAAGGCACTTTCGTTCAGGATGGATGCAGAAATCACCAGAACGCCGTTGACCACCAATAACGGCAGGACTAACGGCAGGATGTGAACGCCGATGATGTGCCGGTTTCCGGCTCCTATCGCGCGCGCCCGAAGCACATATTTTTTTGATTTCACAGCCAAGGTCTGCGATCGCACGATGCGGGAAGTGAATGTCCAGCCAAGCAATCCGATCACCAGGATGATGTTCCACAGACTGGGCTTGGTCAAGGCGATGATGACCACCATCAAGGCCAGGTCCGGGATGACCAGCATGATATCGTTGAAGCGCATTAATACATTTTCAGTTCGCCCGCCAAAGAAACCGGCTGAAATGCCAATCGACCCACCGATGGCAATCGCGATAAAGGATGCAAAAAAACCAACCACCAGGGAAACGCGCGCCCCATACATAAATTGGGAAAGGACATCTTTACCGGCATCATCTGTCCCAAGAGGATGCGCCGGACTTGGGGGCTGGTAAATATCTTTCGAAGTTACATTTTCAGAAGAATAAGGGTCATAGGGCGCAATCACCGGAGCAAAAACAGCTATAAATACGATCGCTGCCAACATGAAAATGCCTACCAATCCCATCCTGTTCTTGCGAAAGGTCTGCCAGAAATTCTGGAAGGGAGAAGCCTTGGGCGGCAGGGCTTCCAAAGCAGTAATCGTCATATCAATCGGTCTGCACGCGTGGATCCAGCATGGAATATCCCAACTCAGCCAGCAAGTTCGCAACAATTACGCTCACTGCAATCATCAAGAATGCACCCTGCAGCATGGGGTAATCTCTCCGGACGACACCCTCGTAGATCGCGCCTCCCAGACCTGGCCAGGAAAAGACGGTCTCTATTTGGATAGCGCCTGCCATCGTAAAACCCAAATTCAATGCGATCACGGTTACCAATGGCAGCATGGCATTTTTCAATGCGTGATCCTTTAGCACCTGAAAAGTGCTGAGTCCTTTGGCTTTGGCAGTCAGAATATAATCTTCCGACAGGACATCCAAAAGACTTGACCTCATGATCAACATATATTCACCCATGAAAATGATAGTATAGGTCAAGGTCGGGAGAACCATATGCTGGAGAATATCTGCGACCTGAGCAGATATCGGCGCAAAGCTCATTCCGGGAGTCGCTTTCCCTCCAATCGGGAATCCATTGTTTGAACCCCAAAAAAGCAAAATCATCCCAAGCCAGAATGTTGGCAGACTCCACGCCAGTAAGCTCATTAATAATGCCCCATAATCAATGGATGTCCTGGCTTTCCAGGCGGCGACCACTCCCACGGCCACCCCCAAAACAATTGCCAGGATTTGCCCGGCGCCAATTAATAGGACAGTATTCCAAAGTCGCTGCATCAGGATCTCGATCACGGGACGATTGTAATGATAACTTATTCCAAAATCACCCTTAAGCAGATTCCCGGCATATAAAAAAAATTGTGTTTCTAGGGGATTCACGAAGCACTCCCCCATTTTGACTGGACTCAAGGATTCAATGCAATTGATGACCGGTTTATCAAGACCAAATCTGACACGCACTGCTTCGATGGATTCCTTAGTCATCCGGGGATCCCGTATCCCCTGCCTGGCAGGATCGCCTGGGAGTACTCTGAAAAGAAAGAAATTTAAAATAATCACAAAGGCGATCGTGATGATCGCCCATAACAGCTTCCGCAGAAAGAACCGAGTTCTCCTCAAGTGATTCGGCCTATTTGATAAATCGCGCCAGATGATGCAATCTGTGCAGATTGCATCATCTGGCAACAAAGAACTACATTATTTGACCGGTTCGATGACCGTTAGCGAACTAACATCCTCCAGTGCAAGCTTCGGCTGCCCCGTAAGCCAGCCCTTGAAATCGGTCGGTGCGATATGCCTGGGTCTGTTTTGCGTAGAACGGAATGATGTAAACCACATCATCGTGAGTAATTTTTTGCATTTCCCAGACCAAATCCTTCCGCTTCTCCGGATCCAACTCAACCGACTGCTGGGCGAAGAGTTCGTCGTACCGCGGATTTGAATAACCCGTTTCGTTATAACCGGTCGGGATCTGGTCGGTTGTGGGAATAATGAGAAGAGTTTGCGGATCAGGATCGGCCACCCAGCCCCAGAGCATGACATCAAAATCCAGCGCAGGGCAACACTGAGCCGTTAATGCATCAGGGTCCACTGCCTGGGGTTGTGTCGTGATACCAATCTCGTTCCACATCTCCTGGAGCAGCTCAGCCAGCCGAGGGGCTACCACGCTGTCGCTTGGCCAATTGAGCCGGAAAGTAAGAGGTGTTGTCCCATCCGGCATCTCGCGGATGCCGTCAGAATTAACGTCCAGGTATCCAGCGTCATCCAATATTTGGTTGGCCAAAGCCGGATCATAGGCATAGTCTTGATTTCACTGTTGAACCACGCACCCATACCGTCCGGGATTAGCGCAATTCCCTTTGACGCAAGACCAAGCATGACAATTTCAATTATTTTTTCCTTGTCGGTGGCATGTGCCATCGCCAAACGGACATTCTTATCGCGCAGAGCGGGATGCCCGGTGCATAAGTCCACCATCTTCAGTTGGGCAATTTTCAGGAGCGGTTTGATTTAAAATGATGTCCGTAAGGTCTGGAGACAATGGTGAGCCAACCTCGACGGACACATTCTCCACATCCTTTAGCGCTTCCACGCCAGTACTTGGCATTTCGGTGATCATGTCCACCTGGCCGGATTTCATAGCCTGGATCAGGACATCGGGAGTTTGGAAGCTTTGGAAAATCACCTCGTCCACTTTTGGAACATTTCCGTGATAATCCTCATTCTTTTCCAGTTGAATATACTCATTAGCTTTATACTCTTTCATCTTGAAAGGGCCGGAACCAATCATTTCTTCGTTGGCAAACTCCGCAGCAGCATTCCCTTCCGCGTGATCCTTCCAAATATGTTCTGGAAGGATATATAAGAAGACCAGCTTGCTTTCGATACTGGGAACCGGTTCGTTAAGTGTAAGAACTACTGTCGTGTCGTCAGTGGCTTCGACACTTTCAAAACTCGTCGTGTACGAGTGGAGAGTTGGGAAATCTTCATGCGCCATGACAAGGTTATAGGTAAATGCTACATCCTTGGCTGTCAAAGGCTTGCCGTCATGCCATTTCACCCCGTCCTTGATCTTGAACGTGTAGACCAATCCGTCGTCCGATCGTTCAACGCTTTCAACCAACCCGTCTGCGTACGTCCCGTCCAGGTTTACTTCGTACATCGAATCGTAAACCAGCTCAAATATGGTATAAGCTTTGGCGAGCCAGGCTGCACCTGGATTTAGCGAATCGGGGCCGCCTGTCCATCCAATCTTCACAACAGACGGCTCTTCCTGAGACGATCCACCTCCGCAGGCGCTAAGGATAAACGACATCAGGATCAGCACGAACAACGCAACTTTGGTTTTCATGTTCCTCTCCTCTTTTGAAAAAAAAATATCACCAGCGCCTTAGGCGGCACCGATGATCTTCACCCCGGGTAGTCAACACAATCAATAGGCATTGACAAGATAGTTTCATCCTAAGCTATTGTACAGGATTATCACCAAAACGAAAAGCATATGGCTCTGCATTTCATAAATTTCAAATATACTTAACCTGGAAGGGATGAAACCGTCATGAAAAAACTAATAGAAATCGCAGAAAAATATGAGCGCAGTGGGTGGCCTTCGCTTCCCCGGCCGGACATTAAACCTCCCAAAGGGTTGGACTCTCTCTCTGGTCTCGGCGCACGAAAGGATTCGGAATCACAAATTGTCGCCGGACGGGCATACTATCGCGTGCATAAAAGACGGCGAATCCTTATCGGATATTTTTACTCTCGCAACCGAAGGAGGCTGGCTTGCGCGCATTACCACCAGCCGCGCAGCCGTTCCCTACTGGGCGGATGAGATCCCGCAATGGTCCCCGGATGGAAAATGGCTGGCATTTTCTCTCGAGGAGCATGTCAACATTGTCCCGGCTGCAGGCGGAATCCCGAAGAAGGTCACCGAAACCTGGACCAGCAGTTGGGGTCCACGCTGGATGCCCGATTCCAAATCCATGATCGTCAGCGTGGAGCGTGATGATGCTGACCAACTGGTGCTCGTGACGACTGATTTGATTCAAGCCCGATTGCTTACCAATGATCCGAAAGGTGATCACTGGGACCCCCAGCCTTCTCCGGACGGCAATCAAATTGCCTATGTAATTCGCAGGTTCGATGACATAAATCGGTTGGACATCTGCCTCCTCAACCTTTCGACCGGAGAGCAGAGGACGCTCTATGGATCTCAGAAAACAAGAGCATGGAATCCTCGCTGGTCGCACGATGGAAAACAGATCGCCTTCATCAGCCAACAGGAAGGGCACGACGACCTCTGGCTCGTCAACCCTGATGGCAGTGGATTGAGGCAACTCACCAAACTGGGTTACGATATTTCCTGGCCGTCCTGGTCACCGGACGGATCGAGAATCGCTTGCGTGGTCAATGAAGCCGGGGCAATGAATTTGGCCCTGATTGACGTTGCTTCTGGAAACGCCGAAACATTGCTCTCGGGGCAAGGCTGCTACACAAATCCTCAATGGTCACCCGACGGGTCTTTTATCACCTTCGAGTACGAAAGCCCTGTATCTGCGCCTGAGATTTATAAGATTGACTTGATCGATAAGAAAACCACGCAACTCACTTTCTCGACTCTCCCCGCTGTTTCAGCCATTAAGCTCATAATGCCGGAACGAATTAGCTACAAGAGTCATGACGGTTTGGAAATTCCTGCGTTTATGTACAAACCAGAAAAGCTCAACAAGGCCGGGATCGTTTATGTCCATGGCGGACCATCCTCTCAAGCATTATTCGAGTGGGATTTATTGGTCCAATACCTCGTAGCCAAGGGTTATACCGTTCTCGTACCGAACTATCGCGGTTCCACGGGTTATGGAGTTGAGTATGAGCACAAGAATTACGGGGACTGGGGCGGCGGTGACACTCAGGATTGCATCCAGGCAGCCAAGTTCCTCGCCCAATCCGGAGTCGACCCTGCGAGAATCGCCATCATGGGAGGAAGTTATGGCGGATATATGACGATTTGCGCATTGTCGCGCGATCCAGGTTACCACTTTGCCTGCGGGATCACCAAATTCGGAGATTCGAATCTTTATAGTTCCTGGGCTCAATGCAATCGCGAACTCAGATTGTACACAGAGATTTTTCTTGGACACCCTCGGGAATATCCAAAAGTTTACCTGGATGGATCCCCTTTGTACCAAGTCGAGAATATCAAGAAACCCGTATTGATTATGCATGGGCTTTTGGATGATATCGTTCCTCCCGAATCCAGCGAGGAGTGGGTCGAGGCACTCAAGAAGCATGGAAAACAATTCGAGTACAAGACCTACGCCGGGGAACCTCATGGCTTTCTGCAAAGAAAGAATTATTCGGATGCCCTGGAACGCATAGAACGGTTCCTCGACTGGTACCTCCTTGTTTAACTTAAAAAGAAGGAGGAGTATCTCCTCCTTCTTTTTATTTATGCCGAGTTTTCCACAATTCCCGGTCTTTTGGATCGTTCTCATCCAATAACCGAACATCAATATCTTCCTTCATCGGGTACCCTCGTGATGTCCAAATATCAGCGGCAATCCTGCGGTCATTGGCTTTAACCCCCTGTCGCGAAAAATATTCGCAAACACGCCTGACATCTCTCTGGAAGATGGACAATGCATTCTTGTTTTCCAGAGGGGCGACAACTTGTGGAAAATCAATCAGCGTGATGGCGCCTTCCCAGTAAAGGATGTTATATGCCGAGAGATCGCCATGAATTACCCCGCACGAAAGCAGCGTATCGATATTTGCCAACGTCCGATCGAAAAGCTTGACGGCCTCCTGTCGATCAAGGCTGACCTCGCTTAACGCAGGAGCACATCCATCAAGATCGCCGATGAACGACATCAGTATGGCATTGTGTGCCATGGTGAACGGTTGCGGAACATCCGCGCCAGCCAAAAACAGCTTCTCCATGCTTGTGTACTCATAGGCAATCCAGGACTGATGGAGTAATGCCCTTCCATAGTCAGTCTTTTTGTACATCGCATGAGCCATCCCCTTGTCGGTGATTTTCCGGCCCTCGCCATCGAAATCAGCCCGACCAGCTCGATAAACATGGTCATTCTTCAGGTTTCGCAGCGAACTCGGACGGTAGACTTTAGCTGCGATCAAATCGGTCGCAACTTCCGTTCCCGCAAGGCATAAATAGACCGACGCCTCCTTGCCTCCCTTGACCCGTTTTAGTACATCCGAAATCCATTTGTGCTCATAGAATTCCCCCAGGGAATCGAGCAGCCACCATTCCTCAAATCGCGCTGCTTTGTAAGTGTATTTAAAACCGGACGCGGAATTATCCTGCCCGTGAACGAATTGTTGATCAGGCTGGGCGATTTTTTTAGGGTTTCGTGGAGGGAACTTCCCTTTTCGTTTTGATTTATCGATGACCGAGTCAATCTGCTCGGCATCATCAAGCTCATTGTAATAGTCGTATGGCGAGTTAGTATCCATTTTTTATCCACGTGAAAACGATCGGATTCCCACCCCGTGGATTAATTTAAATCAAAACCGCAGGGTGTGACACGCCTGCGGTCGCCTAAGTATTTCGAGGGTGCAGATTACTTGACGCGCAAGGAGGCATGTCCAATTGACAGGTCGTGAATTCGATGAATTATTCTCATTTTATAGTCATACCTCCTCTCGTAATTTGATTGCCCAATTTTACTACGAAGTAGATAGCCTGCAAGGTAAGATTTACCTATCCCAAACTTCCAATAACCGCTCCGGCGACACCTTGTTGCGCTTCATAGTAACTTGTTCTATACTAGCTATATCGATATCAAAAAATAGTAATCAGGAGTGCTAAAAATGGCTGAGGCAAGAAAGAAAATCACCCTACCCTATCTTTTCGAAAAAGTATCAAAGGGGGAACCGATCACATGGCTCACGTGCTATGACTACCCGACTGCGTATCTCCAGGACCAGGCCGGGATTGAAATGATCCTCGTCGGGGACAGCCTGGGAATGACCATGCTTGGGTACGACTCCACGCTGCCGGTGACAATGGACGACATGATTCGCCATTCGCAAGCTGTCAGGCGCGGAGCCCCCACCGCTTTCGTCGTCGGAGATATGCCCTACATGACCTACCAGCCGTCCGTAGAAAGCGCGATCAGGAATGCAGGAAGGTTCATGGCAGAAGCGGGTTGCGATGCAATTAAGCTTGAGGGCGGAGCAGCCATGGCAGATCGAATTCGAGGCATTGTCGATGCTGGAATTCCGGCGATCGGGCATTTGGGACTCACGCCTCAATCGGTTTCAGCCCTTGGAGGATTCAAGGTTCAGGGCAAGGATGCCGCCCTCGCAAAAAAGATCGTGGACGATGCCAAGGCGTTGGAAAAAGCAGGGGCTTTTGCCATCCTGCTCGAATTGGTCCCCGACAGGGTATGCAAACTCATTACTGAAAGGGCGGAGGACTGCATCATCATGTCTCTTGGTTCTGGACCAGATGCACACGGCCAATTACTGATTTATCACGACATGTTTGGCCTTTACCCGAGGTTCAGACCGAAGATGGCCAAGGTCTTTGGGAATGCAGGTGAAGTGATTTTAAATGGTCTGAAAGGTTATCACGACGAAGTCATCTCGAAGAAATTTCCAGCCGAAGAAAATTGGTTTGGAATGAAAGATGATGAATACTCGGATTTGCTCAAGCTGGTCGATTCCAAAAAATAGAATCCACTATCCCGAGGAGAAAAAATGTCAGAATTACAAAATCGGCTTTCCATTCCAGCAGACAGGCTCGCGTCAATCAACAGCATCCTGGTCGATCCGGACGAACGCGTGCTAAAGGAATTTCTAGCTGTGGTTGCGAAATATGGCTCACCCGAGGAGATCAATCGAAAGCACGCCGAGTTCTCGTAAACCCGAGAGTCTCTACAAGCAAGTTAGGGAGCGCGCCCCACAATACATCAAAGACCTGGAATGGTTGACTGAACAGAGAGATGCAGGGAAATTCATCGCCGTCAAGGATTTTCGACGTAATCTTCTTGGTGCCCGGGCGGACGGCATGTCCTTCAAGGAAGATTCGGCTGTAACCTTGGAAGTATCAGCTTTGCAGTACTTTCCCTGGGTCAGGGAAATGGCTGAAGCCGCCATCCACAATAAAAGCCTTGTTCCTGGACGCTTCATCGCGGTCAGGAAAATGAAAGAATCAGAGGCAGACGGCGATCTTCCGGCAATAGTCGCTGCCCTCGACATTATTGGCGCGTCATTCGTCGAAACTCTGGATACAAAAGGAACGGATGGATCAAATCTGCACCTGGGAGGACCAGCCACAATTACGGGATACTTTGGCGGAATTGGACAACCGAATGATCATGCCTTGATGTGGCTCGATGAGTTCCTTTATTACTACACCAATTTCGGCGTGCAGCACGTCCTGAATTTCAATGCGGGTACAATCCTGCTCGGTTTCTTGCTTTACCGGCTTGGAGTCAATATTCAATTTAAGATTTCCGTCTTCTTTGGATCAGACAATCCCTACCATGCGTTATGGATCATGCTGGCTGCAAAGTTATTCAGCCGGGACGACGGAACATCTCCCCTCATTGGGTTCAATTGGTCCAACTCGATAAACAATGAAACGATGGAATTAACGTCCCAATTCCGTAAGGCGCTGGGGTTTGAGAACGTCGTCAGATTTGAACACCACATCACCGAGACCTGGAAATCGATTGTCGTCCAACCCTATGATCGTCGTAAGGAATTGGTCCAAATCGCGGACCGCGTTGCGAATATTTCAGCCAAACATGAAGGAGGCGATCCAGAAATCGAGCCTACTCTAACTCACCCATCCGATATCTTGGATTACTTCCGGGACAAAAAGGAAGTGATCGAGAGTGGAGATTGGGATAATCTCAAGCTGAATTTTATGGAGAAGGTCAACGCTTGCAACCATACGGCAAAGGATCTGACCGAAGCTGGCTTAAGCTTCGTCGCTGCTCAGAATTTGCATCATCGATGATCAGTTGGGATTTTAGAACAGGCTATATGGTGGCTACGCGAAACATAAATCCACAATAATATTGCCCTGGCTCGGAATAAACCACAAAGAACGGTGCCTTGATGGTCGCCGTTCTTTGTGGTTTTACAATATGGTCTTCAGCATGTCTGTTACTGACCTGTAAACGGACGTCTCGTCTGGCAGGTCAACAAGTGGACGACCGCTCAGGTCATACGCTGAAATGGCATCATCGGCAGGGATGAAGCCCAGGAGCGGAATTCCCATCTTATCGACAAATGCCTTTGTCTCAGGAGACAATGCCCCCTGAACGCGATTTATGATCAAAGATGCTTTTTCAATGCGGATGTCAAGCTCACGACTCATATCTGCAATCCGCTGGGCAGCGACCAATCCACGTTGAGATGGATCCGACACAACAAGAAGATGCTGGACATCGCGGGTTGTTCGCCGGCTGAGGTGCTCCATGCCTGCTTCGTTGTCGATAACGACGTATGCATAATGGCGACTCATGCCGTCCACCACTTCACGCAAATTGTGGTTGACCGCGCAATAGCACCCCTGCCCCTCCCCTCGCCCCATGGCAATTAAATCAAACCTACTTCCTTCTGCCAATGAAGATCGGATGTGATACTCAAGATATTCTCGCTTGGAAATCCCGCCAGGCAAACCGCCCATGGCGGCGCCACCGTCCACCAGCGAAGACTTGACCTGCTGAAGCATATCCTCCCGGATTTCTCCAACGGTAAAATCGAGGTCCAATCCAAGCACCATATTTAGATTACTGGATGGATCGGCATCAATAGCCAGGATCGACCCCGATTGATTTTGGGCGAGGTACTTGATCACCATCCCGGCGATGGTTGTTTTGCCGACTCCACCTTTCCCGGCGAGTGCAATGGTTGTTGTCATGATTTGCTCCCGTAAGTCAATCCATATCCGAAAGGATACAACGGAGATTCTGAATCGTACGGCAGATCCTCCTTTTGTTGCTCCACGGCCTGCACAGAAGATGGAATTTCAAACGGCAATCTCCCGGTTGGAATGACCTTTCCAAATATCAAATCCAGCACTGCAGAGTCATTGGCGCCAAAATTGCCGATAAGCGCAGAACATTTTTGATTGATCTCTGGAAACACCGCCGGACGCTCAAGATAAATATCTACAATTGAAGGTTTCGAGGACAGCATACTCAGAATTCTTTCTTTTTCTGGGCTCTTGAAATCCAGACCACCTGCGTGGAACATACTCTCGAGCATGCCTTTTCGCTGCTCGAATGGCGCACGAAGCCGCAGGATGACGTAATCGGCTCTTTCCAGGTCGGTGACCACCTCGCCGTAGAGATTCGCGACCTCGGGGCGAATGTTTTCGATGAAAATTTTCGGCTTACCTGAAAGCGGCAGGACGGGACTCTCGTTTCCATTTTTTAGCAGCACAAGTGATTTTCGCTGCGCAATCTCCCCCTTGGCCACAAAAACCTTGTTTCCAATAGTCTTCTCGGCCAATTCCGGGTCCAGGTAAGGGTTGTCGAACAATCCGAGTTTGAATTTTTCCCTGAGTATTCGTCGTGCAGATTGATCAACCCTCGCCTCGGTAATCTTTCCAGATTTGACCAACTCCACCAACAATTCCGGGCAGGTCTCCCCTCCGAACTGGTCCACGCCGGCATCAAGGGCAACCTTCATGCGCTCAATAGGTGATAGATCTTCAACTCCCCAGGCTTTTGCCTCAATCAGAGTTTTTCCAAAAAGGGAGAAGCCGGTTAGAAGCAACCAATCTGTGCACACAATCCCATCAAATTTATAATCATCACGCAGGAGTCCCGTGATCACCTGCTTATTAAACCCAAATCCCTTTTCCTCGAACTGGGTGCCAACGGGCATCCCATAGTAGGGCATAATTTGCGACGTTCCTGCTTCAAAGGCGGCCTCAAAGGGAATTAAATGGTAGTCAAAGTTTCCGCCGGGATAAACCTGCTCTTTCCCATAAGAAAAGTGAGGATCCTCCCCTTTCAACTGCGGGCCACCGCCAGGAAAATGCTTGGTCATGCAGGCGACGCTTTCCGAACCCAGGCTTTTACCTTGAAAACCTCGAATATAGGCTTTGATCATTTTCGAGGTAAGGGCAGCATCTTCGCCAAATGTCCCGTTGATGCGGCACCATCGAGGTTCGGTGGCAAGGTCTGCCATTGGGTGCAAGGCGACCCTAATACCGGCAGCAACATATTCCTGGCGGGCTATGTCCGCAAACTCTTCGACCAGAGCATCGTCGCCTGTCGCGGCAAGTCCTGTCGGCTCGGGCCACTGGGAAAAATCCCCCGGGGGAAGATTCGCTCCAAGGTTATTCGAAAAAGCGTGCCGCGGGTCGGATGAAATCGTGACAGGTATTCCCAACCTGGTCCGTTCCGCCATTTTCTGAAGCCTGTTTTGCCACTCAGCCATCACGCGCGGCTTTTGTCCATATAAAAGATTAAAGTGATTCATCAACTTGACGGCGATCACTTCGGAAGTAACCGTGGGGCCGCTCTGCATACTCGCCTTTTCCACGAGGGTGCCGTCGGGGTTCATGCCAATCATCGCGTGGAACATCAAGCCCGCTTTTTCTTCAAGGGTCATTTGAGACAGCAAATCTTGCACGCGATCGTCAATGGAACACCTCGCATCTTCATAGGGATCCAGTTTGCCATTCTTGTTTAAATCCCGATAAGTTCTTCCGTCTACAACCAAGCTTAGCGCATCCGGACCCAGCCGCGAAAGATTTTTCCGAATTTTCATCGATGGCCGCACCAGCAAGATGTAAATTATTACTGCGATAATCGCAGCTGCACTAAGCGCTACCGTGAGGGGAATTGACATTGCATTATCCTTTTTTTCTTGATTGAAACAATTACAGATGCAAGCTCTTGACGATCTCTTCTGCCGCTTTTTTTAGCGACGGTACGTGATCATAAACAGGAATACCCAATCGGTCTGCTTCTTGAACAGCCAGATCCGCAGGCAAAAATCCCAGAACCGGTAAATCCGGCGAATAAGCCTTCAAGAAGCCGGCTTCTTCATCGTTGCGAACCTTGTTCCCTACCAGATACAACCTGGCTAGGCCGATGTCGTTAGCCAGTTTTTTAATTTGCGATGCGGTTCCAAGAGACCGTCTCGTGGGTTCAACAACAATTAACATGGCGTCCACGAAGTCCACGGTGGCTCGTCCAAGATGCTCAACGCCGGCATACATATCGAGCAGCAGGACTTCGTCTTTTCGAAACATCAAGTTGACGAACAGAGTTTTCAGCATGGCTGCCTCAGGACAAATGCAGCCCGAACCGCCCGTGTCAACGGACCCCATCTCCAGCAATCGTACCCCTCGATGTTCGACGCTAAACCGGTCGGGGATGTCATCCACCCGGGGATTGAGAGCGAAAAATCCGCCAGTAGTGCCAGGCTTGGCTCCCGTACGCTCTTCGATCAGTTCGTCCATTTCGGATATGGGATGCAGCCTGGCGCGCACCTCGTCAGGAAAACCCAAAGCTCCCGCAAGACACGGTGAAGGGTCGGCATCGACTGCCAGCACTTGTCTTCCTGCGTCGACATAACATTGCGCCATCAATGCGGTAAGGGTGGTTTTCCCCACGCCGCCTTTGCCTGTGATTGCGATTTTCATAGAGTCGATTCCTCTGAATCCATTGGAATTTTTTATATCGATACTACATTTGACCTAAGGATTTTCTTGACGAGCTGGCTGCCGATAATGGCACATGCGTCGATGGGCAAGTAATTACAAGCCGCCAAATCAAATAGCACCTTGCACGTCGATGGAAAATCATCCTCGCCCAACCAGTACGCCAAAACCAAAGGCATACGAGGAAAACCCTGAAAAACGTATGCAGCGTCCGCGAATGCGCAAGGCTGACCGCCGGCTTTCCTGCACCACTCATGGAATTTGTCCAAATCCGCGCCCGCCGCTTTCGCCACAAGATCCCCGCTGTAACCCTGGAAGGCCTGCGCATACATCCGGCCATCCGGCAGGTCAGCAAAGGACACCCAGTTACCGGTAAGAGGTGCGCCAGTGGATGTCGCAAAATAATACAGGATTAATGCTTGGAGAAAAACAGGAAGCTCATTTCCAGAATTGTTTCGCACCGCGAAGGCTGGATGCATAACAAGAATTTCGTCAGTAAATAGCGATAGCACAAAGTGCCCTTCATTTTGACTTGAATTGAAGAAAATTGAATCAGTACGGGAAGCTAACGTTTCAGGCGGAATTGCCTGCAAAATGGCGACTAGCTCCGAAACCCGATCGGATAACGCCTGGCTGGCTAATATTGGATTCTTGTCTTTTACTTTAAAGTTGTCAAAATTAAACATTGGATATCGGGTTTTCCTGACATTTATTATACTAGGTGTCTGCTGCAGGTTTTAATGACAAATAATATATCCGACAGCGTGAGGCTTCGGAACTAATTCAGAGTTCCTCTAAGAATACATTGCACGTCAAAGGTTATAGGATATCCAAATTGGCGAAAGCCCATGTGCCGAAATGACCGGGAGCGTTCGAATCGGCTAAAGTCTGTCAATCACGCTTGCGGCGTCCGCTTTTAAACGCGACAAATCCCGCCACCGACAACGCTCCTGCCACAATGAGCATGGGTGTTATAAAGCTGGCTTGCTGATTCTTTTTGAGCGGGCTCGGATTTATTGCCAAAGTTTCTTCGACCATTGGAATAACAGGCGTTAGGGTCGGAGTCGAGACCGCCGGTGAAGCAGCAGGGGTACCAGTGACTTCCACCATTGGGCTGGGGGTTACCAGGGCTTTCTTGATGATCAACTCCTGCTTTGGGTAAATCGGTGAATCTTTTGGAAGATTGTTTAAAGATAGAATTTCATCAATCTTTACGCCGTAGGTGATGGCAATCAGCCACAAGGTCTCCCCCGGCCGGACCAGGTGGATCACCGACCCATCCGATGCCGGTGTGCTGGGAAAGATAGTTGACACCAGGGGATTCAAGATGACCACAGGCGTTCCGTTGACAACTTGAGGGGTGTAAGCAGGAGCAGCGGAGCCGGACTTCCGAGACGTATCGATGACATAAAAAATTTTATTCCCTACGATGGATACTCCAGCTCCAATATCGACATATTGCGGGGAGAGCATCGTATTCAAATGCGGTTCATCGCCTGTCCACCAGCTGACTGCCTGGGCGGGGGTCATATTGGTGCCGGCAATAATATTCTCCGAGTGAAACCCTCCCAGGGTCAAATCGCCTGCAACCGGATAACCTGCAGCCAGTGACCGCTGAAAAGGACGTGAGCCGTCAGCACTGTAATGGGTTACGGACCCGGTTGAAGCCATATAGTCAGCGTGTGCCTGGGAAACGGACATCAAGATCGTATCGGGAATCAACTCCGGGAGACCGTTTGCAGCCCGGAGGGCATTAACCTCAGCAATAAGCGTATAAGGATCATACGACTGTGCGGCCTCTCTCGCTTCACCGTCATTAGCGTGCATCGCTAGCGAGGAACGAGGACCGACCAGGGCAGCGGGAAGTAATAACAAAAATAAAAGCAGCAGAACTGTTTGTGAAATTTTGCGCAATATCATGTTTGTCAGTACAAGTCAATTACATTTGGAATTGGATAAGGTTGCCCTTCATCATTATAATATTTCTTAAGCCTTATTATAAAGAAAAAATTTCGTCTCGCTTGTGACAATTATCACGAAAAGAGAATATAATGGTTTAATCATTTATAAAATAGAAGTACTGCCACAGTAACCTAATTCTAACTCAAGGAGGCACCATGCAAAAATCAACATTCGATACGCCAGCACTTTTTGGAGATCACCATGTCACCGAGGTCAGGCGTATTTTGCTTGCCAGTCCTGGCGTGAAGGAGGTCTATGCCAGCAGCGCATTTCAAGTGGTGCAGGTGGAATTTGATGAGAAAAAAATCAACCACGACGATTTGCTGCGCAAGCTCGAAGAGGCAGGTTATCTTGGCAATCTGGCGGTCCTGTCGGAAACCGGCGTAGCCCCTGAACAGCGCCTGGAAAACGACAGCGCTTTCCGCCACACAGCTACCTACGAGACTGTCAAGAAGACAGTCAGCTTTCAACAAAAAGTTCCCTATAGCGGCCGCCCACTCTGGAATTGCCCGGGGATGGGTGTCATAAAATCCATGGACGAATAGAGGTGTGAGATGGCAAAGAAAAGAGAAGTAACAGAGTATTCCATAGATCCTGCTGCACAACAAATGATCACCCGCTCGGAAGAAATGGGGATCAGCACGGCGTTCTCGCGCGCAGATAATATGGCCCCCTGCAACATTGGCGGTGCAGGGATGTGCTGCAAGCAGTGTGGCATGGGCCCCTGCCGATTGACGAAGAACGGCGAAGTCGGAGTATGCGGCGCCACGCTGGAGACCATCCAGGCGCGCAACCTGACCCGCGCCATCGCTGCCGGCGCTGCAGCCCACTCCGATCACGGGCGCGATATGGCATTCATCTTGAAGGCGGTTGCCAACCATGAGACGGAAGGCTATGCCATCAAGGACGTTGCAAAACTGCGCATGGTTGCCTCTTACTATGATATCAAAGTGGAGGGACGCTGGCCGGATGAGATAGCCAACGACCTGGCCGATCTATACATTTCGCAGTTCGGGCAGCAGCGGGGAGAAGTGGTCCCCGCCAAGCGCGCGCCTAAAAAGCGTCAGGAAAAATGGAGAGAACTGGGTATTATCCCGCGCGGCGTCGACCGCGAGGTAGTTGAAGCGCTGCACCGCACGCACATCGGAGATGACCAAGATTATGAGCACATCCTCAGCCATGCCATAAGAACAGCCATGGCCGACGGTTGGGGTGGCTCGATGATCGCCACAGATGTATCGGATATTCTCTTTGGGACACCCGCTCCAATACTTGGGCAGGCAAATCTGGGAGTCCTGAAAAAGGACATGGTCAACGTGGTGGTTCACGGTCACGAACCAACATTGAGTGAAATGATCGTCGCGGCCACCCAGGACCCCGAGATCATCGAATATGCCAAAGCTGCCGGGGCAAGGGGAGTCCAACTCTCTGGCATCTGCTGCACAGCGAACGAGATCCTGATGAGGCAGGGAATCCCCGCTGCCGGGAACTTCCTGCACCAGGAACTGTCCATCATGACCGGCGCTGTCGAAGCCATGGTTGTGGATGTCCAGTGCATCATGCAGGCACTGGTCGAGCTCGCCAGCCATTTTCACACTAAAATCATCACGACGTCTCCGAAAGTCAAACTTCAGGGTGCGACGCATATCGAGTTCGATGAGCATCATGCTCTGACCACGGCGAAGCAGATCCTGAAGGCAGCCATTGACAATTACGCCAACAGGGGTGAAATTCAAATTCCAGATGAAAAGGAAGACCTGATCCCGGGCTTCTCGCATGAATACATCAACTACATGCTGGGGGGTTCCTATCGCGCATCCTTCCGGCCGCTGAACGACGCCATCATGTCGGGACGCATCCGCGGCGTGGCGGCAATTGTCGGATGCAATAATCCCCGCTCGAAACAGGATTACCTGCACGTCAAGGTGGTTCGAGAATTACTTAAAAAGGATGTACTGGTCGTTCAGACAGGCTGCGGAGCGATCGCATCCGCCAAGCTTGGGCTGCTTCTCGGAGAGGCTGGTCTCGATCAAGTCGGTCCCGGGCTGAGAGAAGTCTGCGAGACGGTGGGTATCCCGCCGGTCCTGCACATGGGTTCCTGTGTAGATAACACCCGCATCCTGACTGTTCTCACCCAGATGGCGGAAGAGGGCGGTCTAGGCGATGATATCGACCAAATCCCTGCAGTGGGCCTGGCGCCTGAGTGGATGTCCGAAAAAGCGCTTGCCATCGCCACTTATTGCGTGGCCTCCGGCGCTTACGTGATCTTCGGAGGAGCGTCACCGGTCAGCGGTATGCCGGACAGAGTCACCGACAGCGACAAGGTGCTTAAATACTTGTCGGAGGGCTGGGAAAACCTGTACGGCGGCAAACTTGAGTTTATCCCTGATCCCGATGAAATGATCCAAAAGACACTCGAGCACATCGACAAGAAACGTGCTGCACTGGGGCTGCCTGACTGGAATCCGGATAAATTCGGCCGATCAGGCGATGCGCGAATGAATGAAGTCGAAGCGCTGCCCGTTGAACAACGACGTGAAGCAATTTACGGCCTTGCTTCCGATTAGAGGAGGATGACATGTCGAGATACATTGCCACCAGAGCCATCCGCGGAGCAAGTGCGCTGGTCACCGAAGCGGAGTTTATGCTCAACAAAGCGCTTGCCGAAAAGGGAGAGGATACGCCTGTTTCCTTCCCCAACACTGCCTACTACCTCCCCACCATCTACGGGATGACCGGGATAGCTGTTGAAAAACTCGGTCAGCTCAAGGATGTGCTCAGGCATGCCCGGGAGCTGCTCCATCCACTTCCTTCCAATCAGAAATGGTCACCCTACCTGGGCGAAACTCTCAATTCGGGCATGGCGACCTTATTCGCCGCGGAGACCATCGAAGCAGTTCGTTTTGTCTATGGGCTGCAACCAGAGCCCCGGCCGGGTTTCGCGCTGGCGGGCGGCACGGCGTTCACCAGTCCCGATAACAATGGAAGCGCGGAAAAAAGTGACGCGCTCACTGGTCATCTTAATGGTCCGATCGACGACATACGCTTGAGGTCATGGGGTATCCAACTCGTGGACGGGCGTATGCCCGGGTTTGCCGCCATCGTGGGATGCGCCAAGTCAAACGAAGTAGCGGTAAAAATCGTCCGTGAACTGCAAAAAAGAAACATACTCTGCTTCCTGAGCGGGAATGTCAATGGCCGGTCGATCATAGATCAGCTCCAGGAAGAAGGCGTGGAATTAGGATACGATACCTATACCGTTCCCTTTGGAACGGATACCATTTCCGCGATCTACGCGCTCGGTTTCGCCACCCGTTCCGCGCTGACCTTCGGTGGATTAAAAGCCGGGCAGGCGCGCGAAATCCTTTTGTACAACAAGGATCGTGTATTTGCATTCGTGCTTGCGCTTGGCGAAGTGGATGACCTGAAATATGCCGCTGCCGCCGGAGCGATCAATTATGGCTTCCCGGTTATCGCGGATACCGTCATCCCGGAAATTCTTCCAACCGGGGTCACCACTTACGAGCACGTTGTCTCCATGCCGTTTTCCAAAATCGAAGGCGCGGACGACCTTGAGCGGGCGGAGCAGCTGGTCCAGAAATGCATCGAGGTGCGCGGCGTCAAGATCAAGATGACCGAGGTGCCGATTCCCGTTCCGTACGGTTCCGCTTTCGAGGGCGAAGTGGTTCGCAAGACTGACTTGAGAGTGGAGTTTGGCGGCAAGCACTCGCGCTGCTTCGAATATCTATCCACCGCTCCTCTGGAGGAGGTTATTGACGGGAAGGTGGATATTGTGGGAAACGACTTCTCCTCTGTTCCGGCTCAGGGAAACATGAACGTTGGAGTCGTGGTTAAAGTCGCCGGCCGGCAGATGCAATCCGATTTCGAACCTGTGCTTGAACGGCAGATCCATTATTTTGTAAACGGCGCTTCGGGCATCCAGCACGTTGGACAAAGGGACATTGCCTGGATCAGAGTCTCAAACGGTGCAGCAGAAAAAGGATTCAACCTGGAACATATCGGTAAGATCCTGCATGCGCGCTTCCATGCAGATTTTGGAGCGATCGTTGACAAAGTCCAGGTGACCATCTACACCGATCAAAAATTGTTTGAGGAATGGCTGGCAAAAGCACGCAAATCCTACGATTTCCGCAACAGACGCCTTGCCGATCTCACGGATGACAAGGTGGAGGAATTCTACTCGTGCACGCTCTGCCAATCCTTTGCGCCGAATCATGTCTGCGTGGTCAGCCCTCAACGGTTAGGGTTATGCGGTGCCTATAACTGGCTCGACTGCAAAGCATCCTATAGCATTAATCCAACTGGTCCGAACCAGCCCATCAAGCTGGGCAAGCAGATAGATGACCGTAAGGGATACTGGCAAGGCACGAACGAATATGCAGCCATGGGTTCACATGGTGTGGTCAATGAAGTATCCATGTATTCCATCATGGAAAATCCCATGACCGCTTGCGGTTGTTTCGAGTGCATCGTCATGCTTATCCCGGAAGCCAACGGCGTCATGGTGCTAAGCCGCGAAGACACCTCCATGACTCCCGCCGGGATGACCTTCTCAACTCTGGCCGGTATTGCCGGCGGTGGCCTTCAGACCCCCGGCGTGATGGGGGTTGGAAAATATTACCTGATCAGCCCGAAATTCATCTCGTCCGATGGCGGCTTCAAGCGGGTAGTCTGGATGTCCTCGGTGCTGAAGGAAACCATGGCAGACGAGTTCAAAGTTGTGGCTGAGCGGGAAGGCGACCCGGAACTGCTCGAAAAAATCGCCGACGAACGCAATGTGTCCACCGTGGACGAATTGCTGGCCTGGCTGGAAGCACACAACCATCCGGCGATGGTCATGGAGCCAATGTTCTAGATTATATGGGCGGATTGTTACCTTCTCACAAGGTTTCAATCCGCCCCAATATTTTGTTGTTGCATCAAGCAGACATCAATGACAGAAATCAAATTAGTACGTGATTTAATGACCGTCGGCGTACCGACCTGCAAGACAACTACCCCTCTAGTGGACATAGCGAGGTTTTTGGTCGAAAATCAGGTCGAAGAAATGGTTGTTCTCGGAGATGAGGGGGAAGGTGTTGGCGTCGTCGGTTACGAAGAATTGGTCAAATCATACAGCAGGGAAAACGTCAAATCGTTAACCGCGGAAAACATCATGCGGGAAGGTGTGCCTGAGCTGCCAGCGGATATTACCATCGCGCTCGCGGCAGAAATGATGAAGGATAAAGGCATCCGGGTCGCCTATATGCTGCACAATTCCGCAGGGATAATCTACCCGGCAGCGCTGATCTCCTACAGGCATATTGTCCGGCATTTGGCAGCCCTGGACGACACTGAGCTGAAAGACCTGGGCCTCGCTGCAGAGAGAAAATCGCCGATCGAGAAATTCATTGAACGTAGAGATGAGGCAAGAAAGAAGGCAGGATTGCCTTGAAATAACCCTATCGAGAAGGCAGGGGTCGCATCGGAACCACAAACCCGACATTGAGAAGGAGAGACACTATGCCAGTTGAAATTCCAAAAGATAAATGGGCAGGAAAGATCAAGGAAGTAACCTTGGGGGCCACATCAGGCGAAGGGGGGACGCGCTCCAAAACGGTGGTGGTGGGCGGCGAGACGACCATGCCCTTCATGCAATTTGAAGCTCCCACCCCGCATTCACCAGTCATTGCCATCGAGATCAAAGATCGCAAACCGGAAGACTGGTCGGCTCTACTAATGGAAGCCTGGGGGGAAGCAGCGAACGATCCGGGAGCCTGGAGCAAGGCTGCGGAAGCTGCAGGGGCGGACCTGATCGTGCTTTGGCTAACTCTCGATGACACACCTGAAGACGCGGTCAAGTCCGTCAAATCGGTGTTGGCATCCACCGGGTTGCCGCTGGTCGTATTTGGTCCAGGCCAGGTGGAGAAAGATAACGAACTCCTGGTCGCGGTATCAGAGGCAACCAAGGGCGAAAAACTCGTTCTTGGGATATGCGAGGACAAGAACTACCGCACCATCGTAGCGACCGCCATGGCGAATGGTCACCTTGTCAGCGCGCGCACCCCGATGGATGTCAACCTCGCCAAACAGCTGCACATTCTGATCAGCGACATGGGTATGCCCCACGAACGCATCATCATGGATCCCACCACCGGTGCGCTTGGTTACGGGATGGAATATGGCTATTCGGTGATGGAACGCCTCCGCCTGGCCGCTCTTCAGGGCGATGCCATGACTCAATCACCGATGATTGTCACGGTCGGCACCGAAACCTGGAAAACCAAAGAAGCCAAGGTCGGCACAGGCGTGCCCGAATCCTGGGGGGACTGGAAGGAACGCGCCATCCACTGGGAAACACTGACGGCCATGGCGCTGATCGAATCCGGTGCGTCCATCGTCGTTTTGCGCCATCCCGAGTCTGCCAGGCGGGTACGCGCTGCCATCACAGAATTAATGGCTGCATAGGAGGACATCATGGCACTCTCTGGTATTCAAATATATAAATTACTCCCCCAGACCAATTGCAAGGAATGCGGATTTCCAACCTGCCTTGCCTTTGCGATGAAGCTGGCTGCCAAACAGGTTGAGCTTTCCAGCTGCCCTTACGTCAGTGAAGAAAGCAAGACGCAACTGGCCGAATCCTCCGCCCCACCTGTCAGGCTCATCACCCTGAAAGGCGTCGGCACCGAAGTAAAAGTAGGCAATGAGGTCTGCCTCTATCGACATGAAAAAACATTTTACAACAAGACAGGCTTGTTTGTAAGAATCAAGTCATCACAACCGGACATCGCCGCCACAGTCGCGAAGGCTGATGCTTTCAAGGTGGTTTACGTCGGGATGGATTTATGCCTGGACGGCTTTGCGGTGGAAGCGGATGATCCTGCCAAATTCGCAGATGCCGTCAAGGCGGTCAGGTCTGCAACCAAACGACCCCTCATCCTGATCTCCAAAGATCCCAATGTTCTCAAGGCAGGGACAGCAGCTCTTCCGGGAGAAACACCTTTGCTGGCAGGAGCTGATGCCACGAATTGGGAAGGCATGGCAGCTCTTGCAGCCCAGTCCAAGGCGGCACTCGCCGTCAGCGCCAACTCGCTCGACGCATTGGTGGACATTGTTGAAAAAGTGAAAAGCAAAGGCGTTGAGGATATCGTCCTGGATCCCGCCGGGAAAAACATGGCTGAGTTACTTTCCAGGTCATCGCAAATCCGCAGGCTGGCGCTTAAGAACTTCCGCGCTTTAGGGTTTCCGATAATCACATTCCCCTGCCATGCAGGCGATCCCGCGCGCGAATCAACCATGGCGGCGCAATCCGTGGCGAAATATGCCGGGTTTGTGGTATTGGACAAATTCTCTCCCGAACTTCTGTATGCATTACTTGTTCTCAGGGAGAATATCTACACCGATCCACAGAAACCCATCCAGGTGACGCCAGGTATCTACGAGATCAACGCGCCAAAAGCGGAAAGTCCCGTTCTCGTAACCACCAACTTCAGCATCACCTATTTCTCAGTGGCCAACGAGGTGGAAAGCTCAGGGCTGCCCGCCCGATTGCTCGTGGTGGATGCGGACGGTATGTCGGTTCTTACTGCCTGGGCAGCAGGTAAATTCGATGCGGAGCGGATCGCCAAGGCAGTCAAGGGATTCGATGTTGAAAGCAAAATCTCAAAGAAGCGGATCGTCATCCCAGGGCACGTGGCGGTACTGTCCGGTGAACTGGAAGAGGAACTGCCCGGATGGGAGATCCGGGTCGGACCTCGCGAAGCCGTCGATCTGCCGGCGTTTATCAAGCAAGCCCTCAACTAGGCAGCAAAAAGAAAGGCCGAGCTGGCAACCAAAAGACAATGGCTGACCATACCGTTTCTTTTACCACTTCAGCTGGCGTTCAAACCAGTGTATCGGTGCCCTCCGGTACACTGGTGGCGGATGCTGCGAAAATGGTCAACGTTGAAATTGGTCAGCCATGCGGCGGTCAAGGCCGCTGTGGACGATGCGCTGTTCAGGTCAGATCTGGAGATATCCGTCGCCGATCCACTGTCCGCCTGTCAACTGTAGATATCGAGCAGGGCTATGCTCTCGCCTGCCAGTCAACCATCGAAGGCGACCTGGATGTCCTCATCCCCGCCCAGGAAATCATCGAGAGGCACATCACAACGGACCGGGTCGCCTCCGAGATTAGCGTTCCCATAGATTACGAATTCTCGTGGTCTCAACCTGTAAGCAGGGTCAACGTCATCCTCGCTCCGCCATCAATGGAAGACCAAACGGATGACTGGAGTCGACTTCAGACCGCATTGCGCCAACAGCACCGAATTAATACATGCAACTTGCTCGATCTCACTTTTAAGGCAATTGGGCGCTGCGCTGCGCGAAGGAGAGTGGCAGCTCACCGTGATCATGGTTCTCGAAGCGGTGGATGACCAAGTCAAGACACACCGCATTCTGGATGTCAGACCGGGACTAACCGATGAAGGCGATCCTTTGTGGGCAGCCGCCGTGGATATCGGCACCACAACTGTCAGCTTTTGGCTGGTGGACCTGGTGACGGGCAAAGTAAAAGCCCATGCCGCGGAGTACAATGGCCAGATCGCCCGAGGCGAAGATGTTATTTCTCGAATCGTCTACGCCTCCAAGAATGGCGGTGGTGAAGAGCTTCAACGTCAGGTCGCGTCAACTATAAATAAACTTAGTGACTCAGCCTGCAAGCGTGCCCACGCGAAACCCAGGGAAATCATCAAAGCTTCCATTGCTGGAAACTCGACCATGATCCACCTGTTGATGGGATTGCCCGCATCGTCAATACGATTATCCCCCTTTATCACCACCGTCAACCAGCCTCCACCCTCCACGTCCCATGAAGTTGGGTTTAATTTTGCCCCGGACGCACTGATTGATTGCCTGCCCGGCGTCGCCAGCTATGTCGGCGCTGATATCACGGCAGGCGTCCTGTCGAGCGGATTGGATAAAACCGAGAAGATCACTCTCTTCATCGATATTGGCACGAATGGCGAAATCGTTCTGGGTAACCGGGATTGGCTGGTGACCTGCGCCTGCTCCGCTGGACCTGCCTTCGAAGGAGCAGGTGTGGTCTGCGGGATGAGAGCCACGACCGGGGCGATAGAAGAGGTTTGGATAAACGAGACTTCCAAGGAACCGCAATATCGCGTCATTGGGGGCGGAAAACCTGCAGGTCTTTGCGGGTCGGCGTTGATCGCCCTGGTGTCTGAAATGTTCCTTTCAGGAATTTTGGACAAATCAGGAAACATCAACCTCAGCCTGCCATCTAAACGCATTCGCGAAGGCGATCACGGGAGTGAATATGTAGTTGCGTGGGCCAGTGAAACCGAAACCGGCAAGGATATCGTCATCACCCACGTGGACGTGGACAATCTTATGAGAGCGAAAGCTGCCATCTATGCCGGATACAGCGTGCTAGCGGAACAGGTGGGCATGACTCTGGAAAATGTCCAACAAATGATCATCGGCGGTTCATTCGGCAAACACATCAATGTGGAAAAAGCTATACAGATCGGTTTACTGCCCGATATGCCCTGGGAGAAATTTCATTTCTTGGGAAATACATCTATCAAAGGAGCCTATCTGGCGTTATTAGAGACCTCACAGCGCGAACGGATTTCGGACATTTCAAAACGGATGACCTATATCGAACTTTCAGCAGACAATACTTTTTATGAAGCTTTCACGTCGGCTTTATTTCTGCCGCACACAGACATATCGAAATTCCCGTCTGTAAAAGCGGTATTCGAAAAATCCTAAACCGGAGGGACACAATGTACATAATTGGCGAAAATATTCACATCATCTCGGAAAAGGTCAAGGAAGCCCTGACAAACAGGGACCGCGAGTTCTTCATGGATCTCGCTGTCAAGCAAGTCGAAGCGGGCGCTGCGGCGGTGGACATCAACCTGGGTCCGCGCAAGAAAGACTGGGCGGAAGTCTTTCCCTGGATCATCGAGTCCGTTGAAAGTGTCGTCGACGTGCCTCTCTCGATAGATACTACCAATCTGGATGGGATGGAAGCAGCCTTGAAATCTATCAAAAAGGCGCAGCCCATCCTGAACTCAACTTCAGCGGAGCCAGAACGGCTGGAGAAAATTCCGCTGCTGGCAAAGAAATACGGGGCCAAAGTCATTGCACTCACCATGGCGGCTGAAGGTGTACCTGTTTCAGCTGAGGAGCGCGTGAACATTGCCATCGAAAAATTGATCCCGCGCATGATGGAAATCGACTATCCGATGGAAAACCTGATCATCGATCCTCTCGTATTGACTTGCTCGGGCTGCCAGCAATATTGTCCACATTTGATTGAAACAGTCCGAACTCTACAATATGCCTGGGATCCCGCTCCCATGATCTCGGTTGGTCTTTCAAATGTATCCAACGCGGTGCCGAATGAAAACCGCCCGCTCATCAACCGAGTCTATTTGGCCATGTTAATGGGCATTGGGCTTCAAATGATGATCGCCAATCCTTTTGATGATAAGCAGAATCAAGTCATTAAGTGGATTGAGACCAAGGACACATCATCCTCACTTGGGCGCCTCTATAACAAAATCGCCGACCGCACCGCTGCTTCTGAAGAACCGCAACCAGAAGATTTCGACATGGCCGATCCCGAACAGGCAGCCATTTGGAAAACCACCCAGATTCTACTAAATAAGGTCATCTACGCTGACGGATATTTAAATCAATAGCATCCCATTTTTCAACAAGAAATGGTGCCTCCCGGGGATAGTTTTTCATCCTTGAAAACGAGGCAGATGGATAGAAGAAACAGGGAATAAAGGAGACATTATGCAAACAGAAAAGAAGTTGAATGTGGATGAACTCCTTGCCAAGGCGCAAAAACCTTCTGCTGATGCAATGAAGCTCCATCCCTTTTACCGGGGAAAAATCGAAACAACGCTGAAGTGTACCGTACACAGTTTCAATGATTTTGCGATATGGTACACACCCGGTGTAGCCGCACCATGTAAAGCGATCGCAGCTGACCCTGAAAAGGTTTATGAATACACGAATAAGTGGAATACTGTTATTGTTGTCAGCGATGGAACACGAGTTTTAGGCTTGGGGGATATTGGTCCAAAGGCTGGCCTGCCTGTTATGGAGGGCAAGGCGCTGCTCTATAAATATCTGGGCGGCGTGGACGGCATCCCTATCATGCTCAACACCAAGGACCCCGACGCGATCATCAATACCGTCCTGATGCTCCAGCCGGGATTTGGCGGTGTGAACCTGGAGGATATATCCAACCCCAAGTGTTTCTACATTCTCGACACGCTGAGAGAGAAGGCGGAGATTCCGATCTGGCACGACGATCAGCAAGGGACAGCCACCGTGACCCTGGCTGGGCTGATCAACGCCCTCAAGGTTGTGGGTAAGAAAATGAGCGAGGTAAAAATCGCCTTCATCGGGACCGGCGCGGCCAATGTGGCATGCGCAAGAATGATCTTTGGATGGGGGGCTGACCCGGCCAAATCCTTCATGGTCGATTCCAAGGGCATCCTCGGAAAACACCGTCAAGATATTGAACAGCGCAAGGCGGAATATGTCGACAAATGGAAGCTCTGCAATACAACCAACGCTGAGCGCCGCGAAGGCGATATTCCCGATGCCATGAAGGGAGTGGATGTGGTCATCGGGCTGTCCAAATCCGGACCGGGAGTTATCCTGCCGGAGTGGGTAAAAACCATGGCCAAGGATGCCATTGTCTTTGCCTGTGCAAATCCCGTACCGGAAATCTGGCCCTGGGAAGCGACTGAAGCTGGAGCAGCGGTCGTGGCGACCGGTCGCTCCGATTTCCCGAACCAGGTCAACAACTCGCTTGGGTTCCCTGGCATCTTTAGAGGGACGCTCGACGTCCGCGCGTCGACCATCACCGACGAAATGTGCTTTGCAGCTGCGGCCGCGATGGCGGATCATGTTGGCAGCAAACTGGATGCTTCACACATCCTGCCCAACATGGATGACTGGGAGGTGTTCCCGCGGGAAGCCGCAGCGGTGGCGATGAAAGCCCAGGAACAAGGGCTGGCGCGAATTTCCATGACTTATGACCAGGAAATCGAAAACGCCAAAAAGATCATCAAGCGCTCCAGAGACCTAACCCGAATGATGATGGAAGAGGGATTTATCGCACCTGCGCCTGAGGATGAAAGCGAGCACCATGTCGATTTGGAAACGATCAAGTCAGCCTATTGAGCAGAGAGGACAAAATACATGAACGACCTCATTATCATTGGCGGAGGACCGGCGGGTCTCACGTCAGCCATTTATGCGATACGCAAACGCCTCGATGTCATGCTCATCTCAAAGGACCTTGGAGGTAAAACCAATTACAGGCTCTCGCTGCCGTGGATCGAAGATTATCAGGTGATCCGCGGATTGGAAATTGTCAGTAAATTCCGGAACGAGCTTGAGTACCTTGAGTATGCCCGCGACCTGGATAGCGTGGAATCGGTCACGCAAATGGAGAAATATTTTTCCGTAAAGACCAAAAGCGAGAAGGAATACCAAGCCAAAGCTGTCATCGTCGCCAGCGGAGCTCATCAGGTGCGATTGGACGTACCCGGCGAGAAGGAATATACGATGAAGGGTGTATGCTATTCCGCCCTCAGCTATGCACCTTTGTTCTTCGACAAAAAGGCCGTGGTCATCGGAAATGATGAGCTGGCTCTGCGCGCTGCGGGCGAGCTGGCGACAGTGGCCAGTCACGTCACGCTCGTCACCCAGGGTGCGCTACTGGATACGCCTCTAAGTAAAAAGCTGGCTTCATCGAAAAATATCGCCATACTCGAACAGCACACCGTCGTAGAGGTGGTGGGCGATACCTATGCACGCTCTGTCATTCTCAAGGATAAATCTGGCACCCAGCACAGGATTGTCGCGGATGGAACTTTTGTCGAAATGGCCTTGACCCCCAACACAAAAATGCTCGGCAACCTGGTCAAGCTCGATGAACGCGGGCGAATCATAGTAGACAATGCCAATCGAACGAGCGTTGTGGGAATCTTTGCGGCTGGCGATGTGACGAATACCTATGCCGAGCAGGTGCTCGTTGCTGTTGGAGAAGGTGCCAAGGCTGCCTTGAGCGCCTACGACTATTTGCTGCCTACACTTTAGGAATGAAGGCCTGCAGGTTTTATCGAAGTACTGCCTGCAGGCTGGGATTACTGGAAAACACAATATTTCGCTCTTGATTATCATTTAGACACCCAAAAGGAGACATCATGCCTATCTTTACTCCCGGACGCCGCTGGCAACCTGCCTACTCTCCATTCAAGCAGGAAACATTCTCCAGCCGATTATTGGAGAATCTTGAATACATAATTAAAGGACCTCTCTTTGGATGTCGAATGTGCGGGAATTGCATGCTTCAGGAGACAGCCTTCATCTGCCCGATGGAATGCCCCAAGGGGCTTCGTAACGGCCCTTGCGGCGGCTCGACACCCGAGCACTGTTACGTGGACAAGACTCGTCCCTGCATCTGGTTCAAAATTTACGAGCGTGCATTTAAGCTCGGGCGACAGGAATTGCTCATGGAGGTACTACCTCCGTTGGACTGGGAGAAAGTTGGAGAAGAGACCTGGATGGATGTGATCACCACCATCAAGAAAAATGGGACCGGCAAGGTGATTAAAAGCGTAGCGCTTCATCAAGGTGAGGAACGCTGGAAGACATGGGATCTCGTATTCCGCACGGTGCGCCAACCGGAGTGGTGGAAAGGCGATGCCGTCTATCATGCCCCCGGGTATACCGAGCCGATGTCCAATCTTGAGAAAAAGTTCAAAGAGGGTGAATTTGTTGTGGCCTGTGAAATTGCACCGCCACTTAGCATGTCCACAAAGAAGTTGATCGAGAATATCAACCTCGTCAAACCTTACGTCACCGCTATCAACTTCACGGACAACGCTTCAGCCACTCCCAGGATGACCAGCTGGGCATGCTCCAAAATCGCGGTGGAGAACGGTGCCGAACCCGTCATGCAAATTGCGGCCAGAGATCGAACACGCGCCAGTCTTCAGGGAGAAATTCTTGGCGCTACTGCAATGGGAGTACGTAACGTTCTTTGCGTCACCGGGGATTTGCCAGTTTTGGCTCCCACTCCCAGAGGCCGGATGGACATCAACGATATGGATGCCGTCCAGATGATCTGGATACTCCGCCGGATGCGCGACGAGGGACATTATCTCGATGGACGTGAGCTCAAGTTCCCGCCCAAGTTCTTCCTCGGCGCTGCAGCCTCTCCCTTTGCATCGGATCCCAAATTCCAAGCTCTCAGGGAGCATAAGAAAGTCAACGCAGGTGCGCAATTCTTCCAAACAAACCTTGTCTATGACCCGGACCGGATGGAAATTTGGCTGAACGAGCTTGCCAAGCGCAACTTCCTCGATAAGGTCTACATCATGATCGGGTTGACGCCGCTCAAGAGTGCAAAAATGACCCACTACATGACGCAAGTCCCGGGCGTCTATGTGCCGGATGAAATCATCAAGCGAATGGACGATGCGGATGCCAAAGGTGGACCCCCTGCTGCCCAGGAAGAAGGAGTTCGGATCACTTTGGAAATAATTGAAAAAGTAAAGGGCAAACAGGGAATTCACGGATTGCACATCATGCCCGTAGGTTGGGAGGATGTTGTTCCTCGCATAGTAACAGACGCTGGTTTGCTCCCAAAAAACTTCGTGCCCCCTCAACCGGTTGAGAAGGCCGGCGCGGCAGGGTAAAAAGCCAAGCCCAATCGCACTCAAGGAGTTTATATGCTGATCAAGGAAATCGAAACTCATCGTGATGTCGTCACCCTGCGTGATGGTGTGCGCGTCCTCCTTCGCCCTTTGACTCGTGAAGACAAGGATCGCTTGTTGGAATTTTACAATGCGGTCGGCGAAGAGGACATGAAGAATTTTCGCCACTATGTCAAGGATCCAGCATTGGTGCAGGATTGGTGTGATAATCTCGACTACGACAAGGTCATCCCCATCATTGCGCTGGTCAAGGAGCGGATAGTTGGAAGCGGTTCACTCCACTATTTTGATGGCCCAAAGCGGCACATCTCGGAGGTGAGGTTGTTCCTCGCCAAGGACTTCCGGCACAGGGGCTTGGGAATGAAAATCGTCCGTGCCATGGTGGATATCGCCCGCAAACAGGATATCAAATTCCTTATTGCCGAAATCATCGCCGAGCATACAAAGATCGTTAGGGCCTTTGAGCAAATTGGGTTTACGTCCCGGTGCACGCTCGAAGATTATTTCATGTATCCCGATGGCGATACCAGCGATGTGGTATTCATGACGATGAATTTAAAACCCAAGACCGACGAATTCTAAAGGATACCGGAACCAGGATTTAACGTGGCTCCTCCGACTCTTCGACGTGTGGTGAAAAGCAAGACGGGCCAGGATGTATATAAGTGCCAGGGCTGTCTGGATTGCGCTCTCCCATCGGAAAATGACGCAGATATTCCATTGGGCAGCATGGTTCAAATGATCATCCACGACGACAGGGAGGTACTCAGTTGCCGCACACTGTGGTCGGATGATGTTCTCAAGACATCGCGCTACAGCTGCCTTCGTGGGCTGAACATTGAAAGCATCATCTTGGCATTAAGAGAAGAAGCAGTAAGGATAGGCGCTGACTAAGAAACAATCCCACAAATTTACTCATCCCTCTCAAGAATTCTTATCTCCTCACGGGTCAATTCTCTGAATTGACCCGGTTGTAATGTCCCCAGCTCCATCTTCCCTAAAGCGACGCGTACAATTCGAAGCGTAAATAACCCAACGGCAGCGGTCATGTGGCGAATCTGACGTTTTTTCCCTTCTCGCAGCGTCACTTCAAGCCAAACCACCGGTCCATGGGGGGTGATGGGTTTTTCGCGGGTAGGTAATTGGGGTTCCGGGATTATTCGCACCTTGCAGGGAAGAGTTTTGTATCCGCGAAGCGAGACGCCCTGAGAGAGCGTTTCCAATTTTTCTTGTGTAACGATCCCCTCAACCTGAACCTGATAAGTCTTCGAAACATGTTGATCTGGATTCGTTAATCGCGAAATCAGTCGACCGTCATTAGTGAGAAGAAGGAGCCCTTCGCTATCCCGGTCAAGCCTGCCCGCCGCATAAACATCCGGGATGTTTATGTACTTTTTTAATGTCGGGTGTCCAGTTCCTTCATCCGTGAACTGAGATAATACTCCGTATGGCTTATTAAACAAAATATATCTCAACTTCACAGTCACCTGTCCACTGGAACCAGGATTTCGGTTGACGAGGTGACAATAGGGCTGATTTTTCCGGCAGATAATTCACGGATGGATGCCTCGAACGAGGCAAATCCTTCGCCCGGGATCTTTACAACCAACCGAACTACGTCTGTGAACTCCTGCGACTTAATTTTTCCGTTTTGAGAAGCGATTAGATCACGCATCTGGTCGAATTGGTTATAAGGCAGTACCATCTCTGCAATTAAGATATGCTTCTTCTGCGCCCGAATTACCTCTCGCACCGCCATTTGGGCGGATTCTGTATACGCCTTGACCAATCCCCCCTTGCCTAACAAGGTACCACCAAAATACCGGATTACGACCAGAATCGCATTGCCCAAAGACGAACCGCGCAAGACGGTTAGAACAGGCATGCCCGCAGTGCCTGAGGGTTCTCCATCGTCAGAACAATACTCGATTTTGGATTTCCCTCCACCAATGATAAACGCAGGCACATGATGACTCGCGTCTGGAAATTTCCTTCTAATCCCGTTAATGTATGCCCTCGCCTCGTCAGTGTCAAACACAGGAGCCAGTATAGCGATAAATCGCGAATTAACCACAACATTGGAGACCTGGACTTCTTCAGCAGGTAAATCAAAAGGATCGGAAGAGATATCCGATGGCTTCAAAAAACACAGTCCTATAACTATTTCTCAGAAATGGTTATAGATTCGATGACATCCCCGGTAAAGGACGGATTCGCCATGGGGTCTCGACGGGTGATACCGTTCACGACGTCCATCCCCTCAATCACCTGCCCAAAAATGGTGTATCCCCCATTAAGAAAATCAGCGGCATCAAACGTGATAAAGAACTGGCTGCCATTGGTGTCTCGCCCAGCGTTGGCCATGGCGACGACACCTTTCTTGTCGAATCGCAGGTCGCTATCTTCGTTTTCGAATAAGTAGCCAGGACCGCCGCTCCCGGTTCCAGTCGGATCCCCTGCTTGGGCCATAAATCCATCAAGAACCCGGTGAAAGGTTACGCCATCAAAATACCCTTGGTTGGCAAGGAACACAAAACTGTTAACAGTGACCGGAGCCTTATCGGGGTAAAGTTGGATTACAAACTCGCCCCCGTTTTCCATTTTAACAGTTGCATTATACTCCTTGCCGGTATCAATCATCATCGGCGGAGCACTATCATATTCCTTATTCCCCACCATTTTCGGGGAAGTCGAATCCGACGGGGATTGCTCTGGAGTTTCCGCTGGAGCACACGAAACGGCAATCGTCATTAATCACCAAGATTACAACCATTGACAGAATATTTTTACGGAACATGATCACCTCTATTATTGGTTTAGATTCTACCCAGGGAAAAGCCTTCTTCCTGGGAACTTATATCATTTCTTCAGAACATACGATCTCTGGAACGAACGTCTGATCAGATTTTGGCGGTCGGATATACTTTTCATCAGCTTGTCGAGGAGGTAATTCAATTGCATCAGGTGTCAAATCCTCGTACGAAATCATGCCCAGTAAATGGTGAATGCAATTCAGTCTGGCGCACATTTTGCAATCGGCATTCACTACATGCCAGGGAGCCTGCTTGATGTCCGTGTACGAAAACATGACGTCCTTCGCCTTGGAGTACTCTACCCATTTGGCCCGCGATTGGAGGTCCATCGGGCTGAGTTTCCATCGCTTGGTAGGGTCACGCATACGATCCTTGAAGCGCTGCTCCTGTTCCTTATCGCTGACCGAGAACCAATATTTTATCAAAATAATCCCGGACCTTATCAACATCCGCTCAAATTCAGGGACGGATCGGAGAAACTCGTTGTATTCGTCGTCAGTGCAAAAGCCCATAACCCTTTCCACGCCTGCCCGGTTATACCAACTCCGATCAAATAAGAACCATCTCTCCCGCAGCCGGCAGGTGCGCAACATACCGCTGGAAATACCACTGGGTTTTTTCTTTTTCAGTAGGGGCAGGTAATGCCACCACTCTACAGATGCGCGGATTTAAGCCTTCAGTAATTCGCTTGATCACTCCCCCTTTGCCTGCCGCATCCCTGACCTTCGAAAATCACCACAACTTTTAAGTTTTTTCTCCCTGATCCATTCCTGGAGTTTCTCCAACTCCACTTGAAGCTTTTGTAGCTCCGAGGTATAGAACTTTGTATCAACGGCTATGGGTTCGATAATGTTTCCAATTTTTTCGGGTTCATTTGGAAGGGAGATATCCAAAGTGCGCTTCTCCCGTATTGTTTGAACCCTTCTTTTCACCCTTGTGTTTCTTCTTTGACATATTGCCTCCTCGACTAAGAAAGAGAACAATAAAGAAAAAAGAGCTCGGATCGGACCAATTCCATTATATTCCCTTCTTCAAGCATTTCAATGCTTTTATTGGATTATTCAGGCGTTTGGTTTTTCTCATCAATTCCAGCAAGTGAAAGGAGGGTATGGAGAAGGACATTTCCGCCATTCGCGAGAGCTTCTGGAGACGAATATTCTTCCGGGCTGTGACTAATTCCGCCAATACTTGGAATGAAGATCATCGCCGTGGGGCAAATCCGAGCCATAAGCTGAGCGTCGTGTCCGGCTCCGGAAATCATCCGTCGGGACTGAACGCCCAGGGAGGCGGCAACCTGTTCCAGGGTCGAGACAACATTTCCGTCAAACTCAACAGCGGATACTTTTTCCAACATCTTAACTTCTACGCTCACATTTTCTGATTTCTCTATTTCTTTGGAGTAAGTCATTAACTGACCTTCAGCTTCAGCGAGACCAGCTTCGTTACTGTTACGTAAATCAACGGTCAAGACCGCTTTTCCAGGGATGACGTTAATCGCATTGGGGAAAATACTTTATCATTCCACATGTTGACCGTTGATCCCCTCCACCCCTGACTGCAATTTCCCTGATTTTTTCAACGAGTTTTGCTGCCGCCAGGCCTGCATCTCTGCGCATCTCAATAGGAGTTGTACCGGCATGGTTTGCGCTTCCGGTAATGACGACCTCCCACCAGGAAATGCCTACGACCCCTTCCACTATTCCTAACGGAATCGCCTCCCGGTCAAGAATGGGACCCTGTTCGATGTGCAACTCCAAATAAGCACCGGGGACAATTTCGCCCGGCTTCATATCCCCCGCATATCCGATTCTTTCCAATTCAACGCCAAAAATACTCCCGTCCACCCCCGCAATCTTCAAGGCATCGGCGAGATTCAAGGTGCCGCTATACACTGAACTTCCGAGCATGCCGGGTTGATACCGGACTCCCTCCTCGTTTGAGAAAGAAGCTACCATCACTGGATTCCTTGTCACAATTCCATTTTCATTTAAGAACTTTAATGACCTCCAAGGCTGCTAAAACCCCATAACAACCATCATACCGCCCCGCCCCAATAACCGTATCAATATGCGATCCAAGCATGATCGGAGGCTGTTCTAATAATCCCTTCCGTATCCCAAATATATTCCCAACCTGATCGACCCGTACATCCAATTCTAATTCCTTCATCCAGATAACCAATTGGTCTCGAGCACTCTTTATCTTCTTCGGTCAGCGCTAAACGGCTGACACTTCCGTCCTTAATTTTCCCGAGATGGGACAAGTGGCCTAAGATTGTCAATCAATCTATGAGTAGTTTATTCTTAGGTTGGTTGTTTGCATGAAAAACCTCAAGGAAGAATAAATTATTTTATAATATTAGTATAACACTTCGAAATTCTCGCGCTCAACGAGCTAAAATCGAAGCAGAAAAAGGACAATTATCGTCTAAAATGGCGATGAAAATCATAGGTTAATCCTGCTCAAGCAGATAAAATGAATTATCTATTAAAATATCGCGCCAAGGTATGATTTATTTATCGGAGATAAGACGATGCCCTCTACTAAGAATACAACCGCCTGGGCCGAAATTGACGAGGATGGAAAACTCTCTCTTCCAGCTGACGTCATTTCTCGCTATGGCCTCAAACCGGGCTCCAAAGTTCGGCTCGATGAAGAAATGAATTTTATCAGGATGCATCGACCAGTTACACAGTTGACAAAGGTCTACATAGAACCGACGGTTGCATGCAACCTCGAATGCATCACGTGCTTTCGCAACTGCTGGGACCAACCACTTGGGCGGATGAGCGAAAAGACTTTTACCTATTTTTTTGAAGGGTTAAAAACAATAAACCCGATCCCAAATGTATATTTCGGAGGCATTGGCGAACCATTATTTCACCCAAAAACGGTGGAATGGGTCGCAAAGGTCAAGGAACTTGGCGTAAAAGTTGAGCTCATAACCAATGGCACGATTCTCACCGAAAATGTATCGCGTAAATTAATTGATGCAGGCTTGGATACCCTCTGGGTCTCCATCGACGGCGCAACCCCCGAGACTTACGCGGATGTGCGCCTTGGTGCTGAATTACCCCTTATCCTTGATAATCTAAAGCGCTTATATCGAATACGCAAAAAAGGGCATTTTCCTACACCTGAAATTGGTGTGGCCTTTGTCGCCATGAAGCGTAACATTTCCGATCTTCCAAACATTATTAGAATGGGGCACACCTTCGGAGCGCGATATTATTCCGTGAGCAATGTCCAGCCGACAACATCTGAATTGCAGGATGAACGCTTATTCGTCCATACGACGCGCAATATTGCTTATCTTCCCTCTCCGGTTTTGCCCAAGCTCAGTCTACCCAAAATGGATTTCAACGAAGGAACTCAGGCAGCGCTGTCCGAAGCATTCAACAGCGGATGTAATGTTAGTTACGCAGGAAATAACTGGGGCGGCGCAAATGACGTCTGTAACTTTGTCGAAGGTGGCACCATGTCCATCGCATGGACGGGCGAGGTAAGTCCTTGTTGGCCCTTAATGCACACGCATGCGAGCTACTTGCACGGAAAGCCGCGAATTTCCAGAAAACATATCGTAGGAAATGTGCAAGAGCAATCCCTCCATGACATTTGGCTTGATCCGGAATATCTGGCATACCGTGAGCGCTTGCACAACTTTATCTTTGCACCCTGCACCTTCTGCGGCGGCTGTGATTTATCCGAGGCCAACGAAGAGGATTGTCTCGGCAACGAGATCGCTCCCGTGTGCGGCGGCTGCCTCTGGGCGCAGGGAATAGTCCAATGCCCTTGATCTCGTGCTCCCAGGATAAGATGATGTAATCAAGGATCTAATCCTGTTCATCCGTAGCCGTTACTCACATAGACTTTAATCGCTGTTGCAGCCCTGATCGCCCATTAGGCAAAAAACCTCCAAATTTGATATACTGCCCTTAGGAGGTTGCCATGCGTGTCCGTTTTTATGCGAATTTGCAAACGATAGCAGGGCGAGAAGCCCTCGATTTGCCCATTCACAGCGGCGTGAACACCATGCGCGACCTATTTATCTACCTGGCAGAACTATTTCCAAATATCCGTCCACAGCTCTTTGATGAAGATAACAACCTGCGACAGGATGCCCCTGTTTTTGTAAACGGCCGGAATCCCCGGTTAAATGGCGCCATAGATGCGCAGCTTCAACCTGAAGACGTCATCAGTCTATTTTCTCCCATCTCAAGTGGGAAAATAAACGTCGAAGTAGTGCGCGAACCTGCGGCTCACAAGAGGGTCTGAAACTATGAAAGTAAATTTCTTTGCCACCTTACGCAATATCACCGGAGGAAAAACGGTTGAAATCCCCATTGATCATGGCGCAACCGCTAGGGAAGTCCTGGGAGCAATTATCACAAAATTCCCAGCCATGAAGAAGGAACTAATCCGCCCAGATGGTCGCATGTTCGGGCATGTGCATTTTTTTGTCAATGGAAGGGATATTCAATTTACGGAAAATGACCTTGAAACAAGGATTATGCCCGAAGATGTCATTAATATCTTTCCCGCAGTCGGAGGAGGATAACCGGATCGATCCTGGGACTGGTTATCTTCAACCCGAAAGTGAAGTCGGGAATATAGTTAAATTACATACCCATCTGCAACCAAAAGTGCTGATATTAATATAATTACGGACGACCCGTAGCGAGTTGTCCGTAATTTTCCAGGTTGACTTGGAGTTTAAATGATCTCCAACTCCTTGAGCTTGGCTTCGGGGACAACTCCATTCACCCAGCCGCGCTTCTCGTAGTACTCAGCAAGCATATCATCCAGCTCACAAATCTGACCCTTACTACCGCCATAATTTGAGGGTTCGGACGTGAAACGCTTGGGCAGGGTATCGCTACCCTCACCGAAACCGTTCAGATTGTTGTAGTGTCGTTCCAGGTTATAGACGCGCTCACCGATCTTGAGCAGATGACCCGCATCGCAGGGGACGCCGGTCATGGCTTCGTACTGCATCGCGAATGCATCCAGAGACTCGGCAAAAGTGGCAAATTTACATACATCCAGGCAATCGGTTACAGCATGAACATTCTGGAAAATCATGTTCATTTCGCCTTTGCCTTTCCACGCCAGTGGATCAGCTACGGTGGATGGTCCGAGCACGTTGCCAACCACTTCAGCTGCTGGTGTGTAACCGCGAAGATGGCAGGCTCCTCGGTTGCTGGTGGCATAACCAAGCCCCATACCTTTGATGCCACGCGGGTCATAAGCAGGAATACCCTGACCCTTGCAGGTCATGGCGAGTTCAGGGTGGCCAAAGTGTTTGGCCGTTGCATCCGCACCGTCCGCCAGAATATTGCCGATGCCTTCTCGAAGGGCAATCTTGCCAGTCAACTCGACCATCTTTGCGCCGTCACCCCATCCAAGCTTTCCATCGCCGTTGGTGTAGCCTCGTTGGGAGGCTTCCATGTAAACAGATAACGGGTGACCTGTCTCAATTGCGTCCAAGCCATAATCGTTGCAACAATCAATCATTTTGGCTACAACGCGGATATCGTCATTACCGCAATTCGCCCCCACCGACCATGCAGGCTCGTACTCCACCAATTCCATTCGTAAACCTTTGTACGGGCCATCCTTAATTTCCACTTCTTTTTTGCATGCGACAGGGCAGGCGTGGCAAGTGGGATTGTCAACGAGGATATTGGCGTTGACATATTCCCCACTTAGTTTTTCGGCAGTTTCATAACCGGTAAATTGGCTGTTCTTGGTGGGGTAACCCCCGATCACATTGGTCATATTCGTCAGCACGTTCGTGCCATAAACGGAGAGACCACCCTTGCGCGGGGAAGTTACTACGCGCTCGTCCATGATTTGGGCGAGAGCGGTTTTGTGTGCTTCCTTCCATTTATCACGGTCAGTCGCTTTGACGATTTTCTTCTCGGACTTGACTACAACAGCCTTAAGGTTTTTGCTCCCGCCTACGCAACCAGTGCCACCACGGCCGCTTGCCCGATCGTCTTCATTGATCCAGCATGCAAATTTCACCAAATGCTCTCCAGCTGGACCTATCGTGATCACAGTCAAGTCCTTCTCGCCATATTTTTCCTTGAAATACTTGACAGTGTCGTGAACAGTCTTGCCCCAAACATCCTTCGCATCAAGGAGCTCAAGCTTCCCATCATGGATGTAGGCATAGGTGGGCTTGGATGCTTTCCCTTTGAAAACCAATCCATCAAAGCCCGCCCAACGCAAGCGCGCTGCGGACCATCCGCCATGGTGACTGTCCGTAATCGTCCCCGTCAGAGGCGACTTGGTCACGACAGCCATTCGCCCGCTCATGTTCGCTTCCGAACCGGTCAAGGGGCCATTCATGAAGCAAAGGATGTTATCCGGAGAGAGCGGGTCCACCTTTGGGCCGTTGTCAAAGACAAACTTCACACCCAGGCCGCGACCACCGATGTACTTCCGAGCCAGATCCTCAGGAACCGGTTTGAAGTCCACTTTGCCGGCTGTCAGGTCGATCCAGGCAATGTTATTTGCATATCCTCCAAGTTCCATATTGACGCCTCCTTTAGCTGAATGAAATTAGGCTGGGTGGCCACACGCCATACCCACTCTTAAGTACTATACAATAAAATAAATTCACGAACAACCTTTAAGGAAATACTTAATACCACGTCCGATCTCACTATGAGGTATGACCTATCACTCAATACTCAAAGATAAAAATATCAGATTTTTATCGGTATAATTCACCATCCCTACCAATTGAGAAAGAACAACAAAAGTCATGATCCAACAAAGCCAACAGACGAAACCCATCGCAGCAACACTAGCTTTTTATCTGGCCTTCATCCTTTTGGGACTAACAATGGCAGTGACAGGTCCAACCTTGCCTGCGCTTGCATCCCGGACATCGAGCCGCATCGATCAGATCAGCTTCATATTTGTGACCGGGTCTCTCGGATACATGATCGGGTCATGGTTAGGAGGGAAGGCCTACGATCGCCTTCCAGGCAACCGGATTCTTCCATTTGCGCTCATAATCCTGGCCTTATCTTCCGCTTTCATCCCGACCACTTCTCAATTATTTTTTCTCACCCTTGGCTTTTTGATCCTGGGATTTGCGCAAGGTGTAATTGACGTGGGCGGAAATACACTTCTCATTTGGCACCATGGTGCTGGCGTAAGCCCGTTCATGAATGGGCTGCACTTCTTTTTCGGTGTAGGCGCTTTGTTGTCTCCAATCATCGTAGCACAGATATTTACTGTCACAGGCAATATCGAATGGACGTATTGGTTTTTTAGCCTGATTGCACTACCCTTGGCGGCGTGGACGTGGTTTCTCAAAAATCCGTCACGACACGAAAAAGATGCCGCCAGGAAAGAGACGCACCTAAATTATCTGGTCGTGGTTCTCGTGGTACTCTTCTTTTTTCTCTATGTTGGTGCGGAAATCGGCTACGGCAACTGGATATTCACTTACACGACAGCACTCGAACTTGGCACACCGATGACTGCCGCATATCTCACCTCCGCATTTTGGGGATTCTTTACACTCGGACGCCTGATCGGAATTCCAATGGCAGTTCGCGCGGCACCTACAAAAATTCTTTTTATCGATTTGATTGGCTGCCTGTTCGCCCTGGGGCTGATTATTCTTGGCTCCCAATCTCAAGAAGCACTTTGGATCGGGACCATCCTGTTAGGATTGTTTATGGCATCCGTGTTTCCGACGATCATGACCCTCGCGGACAGCAAACTTCATCTCTCGGGCGAGATTACCGGTTGGTTCCTTATCGGCGCCGGCCTGGGTGGAATGTTTCTACCGTGGGTCATCGGACAGGGGTTTACGTCAGTTGGTCCCACCATTATGCCAGTGCTAATATTCATTGACCTACTTGCAAATTTGGCCATTCTCGTCGCCCTGGCGGGTCGATTTTTGCATCCAAAAAGTGCGACTGTAAAGGAAGCACAAAATTTTAATCCATGATCAAATTAATCGCTCTCGATCTGGATGGCACGCTATTCAATTCCCAACAGCGGATAAGCGAATCGAACAAGAAAACAATCAAACTTGCCCTTGATCGCGGGATCCAGACCGCCATCGTCACGGGTAGGGGCCAGGCAGGCGCAATGGCGGCCATCACGATGCTAGGCATCGATATGCCAGTCATCTGTTCCGCTGGTTCCCTGATCGTTGAAAACCATGCCACGGAGATTATTTCCGCTCGGACGTTTCAGATAAATGACGAGCTTACAAGAATCGTTCATTTCACTCGGAAACATGGTGCCGGTCTTATTGCTGACTCGATGGATGGCAATTGGTGGTATGGTCCCGATGAATTGGGTGAGGACCTTGACCCTCTAACGGCTGCCTACGCATGGCAAAGCCGGAGAACCTTTTCACCGGAAGTAGATTTTCTTCTTCCCATGCTCAAAATTACACTGATTGCCGACCCTGATATCCTTCACCTGGCCGAAACGACGCTGTGTCAGCAATGCCCATCGCTGCACCACGTCTATGCAGGCATGCGGTACATTGATCTGACTCGCAGCGATGTGAACAAAGGCTCTGCACTTGAAATCCTGGCGAAACACCTTGGTTTTGAAGCCGGAGAAGTTGCCGCCATCGGAGATCAGCTCATTGATCTCACCATGTTGGAATATTCAGGTCTTCCAATAGCTATGGAAAACGCACCTGATGCACTCAAACGAATCGCCAAATGGGTTGCGCCTTCAAATGATGACGATGGAGTTGCCTGGGCACTGGAAACGATCCTGGCAAATAACGCAGCTTATGATTGAATGGGAAATTCGTCTATGTGTGAATTCTGATTGCGGTCTTCGGTTCCCGTCAGAAAAAGTCCACCCGACTGGATTGCGATGTCCAATTTGTTTGGGCGAAACAAAGGTAGTCCTCACCTTTTCTGAAAAGGAAGATAGTAAACGCTTACGATTACCATCTCGTCTAATCCCGATTTCAGGTCTGCTCGATAATATCCGTTCCGCCTGGAACGTCGGCTCAATATTTCGAACCTCTGAAGGTTTTGGGGTACAGCATTTGTATCTAACGGGAATTACCTCCACCCCGGATACCGCAGACCTTGCCAAGACCGCCTTGGGGGCGGAACAATCTATACCGTGGTCAATTCACAGGAACGCCGTAACCCTTGTGAAACAACTAGTAAAAGAAGATTACTTACTCTGGGCTTTGGAAACAAATGCGCGGGCACGACCTGTCGCGCAAATGGAGAAGTTTCTCGAATTCCGCACACAAATCGAAAGGGATAATTCTGGTTATGGGAAGCGAAAAAGCAGGAGTGGATCCAGGGCTTCTAGAGCAATGCCATGAAATCTTTTTTATCCCCATGCATGGAATGAAAAAATCATTTAACGTGTCCGTTGCCTACGGGATTGCCCTGGGGTTAATCCGACTAATGGAAGGTAAGGATAGGGTTGAATAAGAGCCATCTTCTAAAGATGGCTCTCGTTGTTATTTAGACTTCGCTTGATTGGCTACCGCAGCTGCTGCCTTTGCGACTGCTTCAGGGTCTCCCAGATAATAATGGCTGACCGGCTTGAGTTTATCGTCAAGTTCATAGACCAATGGGATCCCCGTGGGGATGTTCAATTCAGGTATTTCGGCTTCCGAAATGTTATCCAGGTATTTCACCATCGCCCGTATGCTGTTCCCATGGGCGACAATCAACACTCGTTTACCCGAGAGAATTGTCGGGGCGATTGTGTTATGCCAATAGGGCAGGACGCGTTCCAGTGTAATCTTCAGAGATTCGGTCGACGGCAAGTCTTCTTTTTTCACATCAGCATAACGAGGATCAAAGGATGGATGGCGCTCATCAGTCAAATCCAGTGCGGGAGGCGGGACGTCGTAACTGCGGCGCCAAATCTTGACCTGCTCGTCCCCGAACTTGGCAGCCATTTCAGACTTGTTCAGTCCCTGAAGCGCGCCATAATGCCTTTCGTTCAACTGCCAGGCGCGAATTACAGGAATCCATTCCAGGCCGGTTTCCTCAAGAACCAGCCATAATGTCTTTATGGCTCTTTTAAGTACCGAAGTATATGCAATATCGAATTTATACTCCCCTTGCTTAAGCAATTGTCCGCCTGATCGTGCTTCTGTACGGCCCAAATCCGTTAGGTCTACATCCGTCCAACCCGTAAATCGATTTTCAAGATTCCAGGTGCTTTGTCCGTGGCGGACCAGTACAAGTTTAAATTTCGAGCTCATGGTTTCTCCATAAAGTGTTGAGGCGTAAAAAACCGCCAGGACAATGGGGCTCCTGGCGGTTTTTATTTTTCTACCAGGTTAGCGGATCGCCAGTTCGGTTTCAGGATCGAAGATATGGAAATTATCCATATTGAAAGCAACCTGCAGTTCGTCGCCCATCTTGAAAGTTGTCCGTGGGTCAACCCGTGCAACATAGTTGTTGGGTCCGCTGACCAGATACAGGAAGATTTCATTACCCATTAGTTCTGTGACATCCACCTTGGTGGGGACAGTCTCGGCATGAATTGAAGGCGGCAGGAAGGCCGGATTGTGAATGTCCTCCGGACGAATACCAAATACAATTTTCTTATCAACAAAATTATCGTAAGGCGCAGCTTTCTCAGTCGGAATCGGGATCGAGAATGTCCCGGTGTCCACGACGAGTCTGCCATCACCTTTCTTCAATGTGGCAGGGAAGAAGTTCATCGCCGGCGACCCGATGAAGCTGGCAACGAACATGTTGTTGGGGAGATCATACAATTTTTGTGGAGTATCAAGCTGCTGAAGCAAACCCTTGTTGATCACCGCGATGCGGGTGGCCATGGTCATGGCTTCAATTTGATCGTGAGTCACGTAAATGAATGTGGTTCCAAGTCGCTGCCAAAGTTTCGTGATGTTTGCACGAGTCTCAACGCGCAGCTTTGCATCGAGGTTCGACAACGGCTCATCGAAAAGGAACACCTGTGGATGACGGACAATCGCACGACCAACTGCGACGCGTTGGCGTTGACCGCCTGAAAGCTGACGTGGTTTGCGAGTTAACAATTCGCCGATCCCCAAAATATCCGCCGCCTCTTGGACGCGACGCTTGATCTCGTCCTTGGGGGTCTTCCTGAGCTTGAGGCCAAAGGCAAGGTTGTCGTAGACAGTCAAATGTGGATAAAGAGCATAAGACTGGAAAACCATCGCAATATCGCGATCCTTGGGCGGAACATCGTTCACTACGCGGTCACCAATGCGAATCTCGCCTCGCGTGATCTCTTCCAGACCGGCCAGAAGACGTAATGCCGTTGTCTTTCCGCAACCCGATGGACCAACAAAGACCAGGAATTCCTTGTCTTCGATGACCATGTTCAAGTTGTTTACGGCTGTTACATTGCCAAACTCTTTTGAAACATTATCATAAGTGACGCTTGCCATTTGAGCCTCCGTTTTCTCTGAGTATAGTGAATTAATTATAGCCCAACTTTGTGAAAAAAAGCATTCTTCAAGTCATGTATTATGTAACAAACATCATTTCTATCAAGTGTTAATTTACTTGTTTTAAATCGAAAAATTGCGGTTGGCAACGAGGAGCAAGAAAAATCTCCCCATCTCCTTAACTCAATCTTTACGTTCCTTGCTTATTTCCAGTTTCGGATTAGAATTTCCCTATGACTTCCAGCGAGATCACACCCATTCGTCAGCAATATTTGGATATCAAGAAGCAATATCCAACGACCATACTGTTTTTTAGACTCGGGGATTTTTACGAAACCTTTGATGAAGATGCGGAAACCGTCTCCAGGGAATTGGATATCGTTTTGACGTCGCGTCCGATTGGCAAGGGAGTGCGGGCTCCCCTGGCAGGGATCCCCTATCATGCCGTGGATAATTACCTCTCCCGATTGATCAACAAGGGCTACCACGTGGCAATTTGCGAACAGATGGGCGACCAACCGGAAAAGGGGATTTTCACACGCAAGGTTGTAAGGGTCATTACGCCGGGTACACTTATAGATTCGAACCTGTTGCCAGGTGATGCAAACAATTACCTGGCGTCTGTCACGATCGATGACGGAAAAGCAGGCATCGCCTACCTGGATATTTCCACCGGAGAATTCGCAGCTACCGAAATATATCTTGGAGATGGAAACTCTATAAGGGCAGAAATCACACGGATCAATCCGGCTGAAATAGTTTTTCCCGATAACCTGATACTCCCGACTGGAATTCAAGGACATCAAACCCCCTGGCCTGCTTGGCGTTTCGAAACCGGTCGCTCAACCGAGATGTTGTTGTCGCATTTTGGAACATCCACATTGGAAGGATTTGGCATTAAACCCTACCCGTTGGCGACCCGTGCTGCTGGAGGGATTCTCCAATACCTCAAGGAAACCAATGGCGAAGCGGTAGGTCTATTAACTGCCCTGAGAGTCTATTCCACATCCGAATTTATGGTCCTTGACAGCGCCACGCGGAGAAATTTGGAGCTGACCGATACGCTTGAGGGTGAACTTAAAGGCTCCTTACTGGGAACATTGGATGCCACCATGACTCCAATGGGAAAAAGACTGATCAGGCAGTGGGTCAGCCAACCGCTTTTGGATGATGTAAAAATCAGAAAACGCCAGGACGGCGTTGATGCACTTCTCCGAAATTCCATGTTAAGAGCGGATCTGCGTTCCAAACTTAAACCTTTGTCAGACATTGAAAGGTTGGCTAATCGAATCCTGGCAAATCGCGCCTTGCCACGCGACCTTGTTGCTCTTCGGGAATCGCTAAGACGACTTCCATCCCTCATCGACATATTCACTGACGATGCTACCCAGGACCTCCCCGTAGCCCCTCTTGATCCGTGCGAGGATGAATTGGCGCTGCTGGAAACGTCAATCGAAGAAGATCCTCCTCAAACTCTGCAAAACATCGGGATCATACAGACAGGATACTCATCAGAACTGGATGGTGTGGTCGAAGCATCCCGGCATGCAAGGGATTGGATCAATAACCTTGAAACCGTGGAGCGTGAGCGCACCGGAATAAAAACTCTCAAAGTAGGCTACAACAAGGTATTTGGCTACTATATCGAAATTTCCCAAGGGCAAATTGCGAACGCGCCGACCGACTATATTCGCAAACAGACATTAGTCAACGCTGAAAGATACATCACCCCGGAAATGAAGGAATACGAGACACTTGTGCTCAATGCCGAGGAACGGATTCGAGAAATTGAAATCCGGCTTTTCAAAGAAGTGTGCTCGCAATTATCTTATACCGCTAACCGATTATTACAAACCGCCCGAACTTTGGCCGAACTCGATACCCTCGGATCATTAGCAGAAGTTGCCGCGCTCAATGGTTACGTTCGACCGATAATCAATTCGAGCGGTACTCTTGAAATCCACGAAGGAAGGCATCCGGTAGTCGAGAAAAGTCTACGAGATGAACGGTTTGTCCCAAACGACATCCTATTCGAACAAGGGGAAATCGTCCGGGTTATCACTGGTCCAAACATGTCCGGCAAGTCGACGTATTTGCGGCAAGCCGCATTGATTGTGCTGATGTCGCAAATGGGTTCATTCGTGCCTGCGCAATCCGCGCATATTGGCATCGTCGACCGTATTTTCACCAGAATCGGCGCAAAGGATGAAATTCATTCCGGCCATTCCACATTTATGGTTGAAATGGTCGAGACGGCCAATATCCTCCACAACGCAACGCCGAGATCCCTGCTAATCCTTGACGAAATCGGGCGCGGGACTAGTACCTACGATGGCGTATCGATTGCATGGGCTGTTGTTGAATATATTCATAACCACCCTTCAGTAAGAGCGAAATCCCTTTTCGCCACCCATTATCACGAACTCACGCAATTGGCGAATTTACTGCCGGGAGTAAAAAACTACAATGTCGCTGTGACGGAAGCGGATGGGCAGGTCGTGTTCCTGCACAAGATCATTGCAGGAGGCGCGGACAAGTCTTACGGCATTCATGTGGCTCAATTGGCCGGCCTTCCCAAACCGGTCATACTGCGTGCAAATGAAATAATGACTGAACTCGAGAAAACTTCAGGGAGAACTGTAAGAATAAACGATTTTGAACCACAACAAATCGCACTCTTCCCTGAAACAAATCCGCTTCTTGAGGAAATCCACAACATTGACATGAATAGTCTGTCGCCCATTGAGGCTTTGAACAAGCTTTACGAGTGGCAGACAAAATACTCAAAATCCTCCAAAGATCACGCGAGCAACTGATAAATTAGCCGCACAAAAAACAGGCCTGTCATTTTTCCGACAGACCTGTTTTCGTAACAAGCGATGGGAATTAGGCTGCCAAATCGGTCATTGGCGCCTTTGACCTGGTGATTGCCCAAATCGTTGCAGCCAAAAGCGCAGCTGCAACAACAGCCACCCCCCAATTCAAAGTGCCATCTTGATTTTGCAGACCAAACTTCACAATGATTGGTGCAGCAAGTAGGCTGACCAGGTTAGCAACTTTGATCATGGGATTCAAAGAAGGACCAGCAGTGTCCTTGAGAGGATCGCCGACGGTATCGCCAACGACGCCTGCCTTGTGGCGCTCGGATCCCTTGCCGGTATTGGCAGCCAGATCTCTGGGTTCGTCCTCGATTGACTTCTTGGCATTATCCCAGGCGCCACCGGCATTGGACATGAAAACCGCCAGCAGCTGACCAGAAAGGATGATCCCAGCCAGGAAACCTCCCAGCGCCTCAACCCCCAACACCAACCCGATGATCAGTGGCATTAACACTGAAATCGTTGCCAGCGGGACCAATTCCTTCTGAGCTGATGCAGTTGAAATCCCAACAACCTGCCCATAATCGGGTGTGACCGTTCCTTCCATGATCCCGGGGATTCTAAATTGACGCCTTACTTCTTCAACAATTCTCCCAGCCGCACGACTGACTGCCCGAATGGAGAGTGAACTGAACAGCCAGGGCAGCGCCCCGCCCAAGAGTAACCCGACAAAGACCCCGGTCTCTGAGATACGCAAACCTGTTGCCGCCAGTCGTACGTCCTCCTGAATATTGAGCAATGCCTGTGCCCGACTGACATCCGTTATGAAAGCTGCGAACAAGCTTACCGCAGCGATTACGGCGGATGCAATTGCCACGCCTTTTGTAATTGCTTTCGTTGTGTTTCCAACCGCATCCAAATCAGCCATAATTTGGCGAGCTTTCTTTGTTTCTTCATCATGCATGTCGTGCCAAGCCATCTCACCGATACCATTCGCATTGTCGCTGATCGGGCCGTACGAATCCATGGCGACATTATTACCCGTATGGCTGAGCATGCCTATGCCGATCATGGCGATAGCGTAAAGCACATAAACGACACCGTCCTGGCTGTACAATGCCATCGCCAATAGGAAGCTGATGACAATGACCACAACCGCCCACACGCTGGATTCCATTCCCGTGGAAAGCCCCGAAAGGATCGTCGTGGCGGGTCCGGTACTCGTTGATTTGACGATTTCTTTGACCGGTGGTTTTTTGGTCGAAGTGAAGTAGGAGGTGAGTGGATTAAAGGCCACTGCCAGACCGACACCTATTGCGGTAAGGGCAGCAAGACGCCAGTCATCGGCATATGTGACCGCTAGAATAAACGAGATCAAAACCGTAAACACACTGGAAACTTCATAGGAGCGGAACATGGCTTCTTCAGCATCATGCGCGCGTAAAAACTTGATCGGAAACTTCTCCCAGATCGGAACCGTGAATGTCCCCAGCATGGAGCTGATCACGCCGACAGCGCGGATAATTAGCGGATACACAATCCACTTGAGGTCACCTGTGATGGCAACTAATGTTAGGCCAAGAATCAATCCCGAAACAATCGTGACTTCGTACGACTCGAAGATATCCGCGGCCATACCGGCACAATCGCCCACATTATCACCGACCAAATCCGCGATCACTGCAGCATTCCGAGGATCGTCCTCCGGGATATCTTTTTCAACCTTGCCGACTAGATCAGCGCCAACGTCAGCAGCCTTGGTATAGATACCGCCGCCTACACGCATGAACAAAGCGACCAAGGTGCCGCCAAAACCAAAACCGAGCAGAACGTCGGGGGCAGCTTTTCCAAACAAGATGAAAATTAGGGTGCCACCTAAAAGACCCAGACCATCGGTCAGCATGCCGGTTATTGTTCCGGCATAATACGCGATGGATAGCGATTCATTAAACCCTCTACGGGAAGCAGAAGCCACCCGGATATTTGCCTGCACCGCCATTCGCATTCCCCATTGACCGACAATAATTGAGAATGTCGCTCCCATTAGAAAGGCGAACGAACGTCCAACGGCGATGATCGTCGAAGTCATTTGAGGCCCGTACGCTGCAAACTCCTCTTGCGCTTCGAGACTGGGAAGAACGATATAAACGCTGAAAAACATCACTGCAAATAAGATACCCACGATCGGCAGGATGGTCTTGAGCTGCTGATTTAAGTACGAATCTGCGCCTATGCGAATAGCATTCCAAATTTCTTGCATCTTTGGGGTGCCTTTATCCTTCTTCAGCACTACTGTGCGCAACCACCAGGCATAGGCAAGGCTTACAAAGGCGGCAAACAGGACAAAAAGAATGGCGATCTGTTCAAAATCATTCAATCCGTGACGACTTCCCATTCCAAAAATATCCATGGTTCCTCCACGAGCAATTGGAAATATAATCAATTCACGCCTAGTGGCGTGAAGGATTTTAATAATTTTACACTATCTTGCGTTTAATACAATCATTTACAGCGTGATATATGTAATTTATTAGGATTTCATTAGAGTTCATTAAGCCACTTGACTTTGGTTTTTATTTTTTGTATAGTAATAGACGGTCTATTGGAAAGGCCTGCATCTTCCGGATTGCAGTGCTTTTCTTTTCTGAATGCTAATCATCATACTTCCTGGATTTTCCTGGGGATTTGGATTGTAACGCAATTCTTTCCGTATGGCATAACGGACGGACCGCGCCTAGAAATTGCCCATTTCCGCATGGTGTAAATGGGTATTGAATTATGATGTAAAAAAGAGTATTCTAATTCTGATTAATATGAAGGACAAGAAAATTAAGAAACGCATCGAAGACCCCATATTGATAGGCGTCGAGGAAGAGGACGATGAGTATTCTGCGCTTTCCAGGCTGATTGAACTTGGACGCCAGAAATCCTACGTCACGATCGACGACATTTTGCATTTCTTCCCTGAAGCTGAGCAGGACGTTGAGCAGCTCGAGGAGGCGTTTGCCGCGCTTCTCAGCGCTGGAATTCCATTTATCGAAGACGCATCCACTGTCGAGCCTTCTGAAGATGAATTAATTGCCGCAGAAAGTAAGGAATCTGAGGCAGAAGCTGAACCTGATCTCGCGCTGGACGACTACCTCGCCAACATCGATACCGACGACACGATCGGCCTTTATCTCAAAGAAGTCAGCCGAGTCCCGCTCCTGACTGCGGAGGAGGAAGTGGAGTTGGCTCAGCGTATCGAGAGAGGCCGCATGGCGAGGGAAGAGCTCGCCAAAGGTAACGTCAACACCCGCCGCCGTCTGGAATTGCGCCGTCTCATCGAAGATGGTTGGGCAGCCCGCGAACATCTCATAACCGCCAATTCACGTCTTGTGATCTCCGTCGCCAAAAAATACATGGGAAGAGGCGTTCCCTTCCTTGACTTGATCCAGGAAGGCAACATTGGCTTAATCCGCGCGACCAAGAAATTCGACTACCGGCGTGGGCATAAATTTTCCACTTATGCCACGTGGTGGATTCGTCAGGCTGTGACCCGGGCGATTGCCGATCAGGGCCGCACCATCCGCGTTCCCGTACACATGGGTGACCAAATCAATAAGTTGCTGAGAGTCCAGCACCAACTGACTCAGCGCTTAGGACGTGAGCCATCCGTGGAGGAATTAGCAGACGCTCTGGAGGTTCCCCCCAAGAAAGTCGAGAACATGATCCAGGTGGCCAGGCGACCTTTGTCCCTCGAGACCCCCACCGACGATGAGGAAGATTCCGTTCTGGGAGACTTTATTGAAGACGACGAGGCCGCGCCTCCTGACGATACAGCCACTTACAACCTGCTTCGCGAGCATCTGAGCGAGGTGCTCAATGGGCTTCCTCCGCGTGAAGTGAGGATTTTGCAGCTTCGATATGGATTGCTCGATGGACAAGCTTACACATTGGAAGAAGTCGGGCGAAAAATGGGTGTCACTCGCGAACGGGTTCGTCAGATTGAAGCTCAAGCCCTCAGCCGATTGCGGCACCCATCTATTCGCAGGAAGCTGCGAGATTATCTAGGGGAATAGCAACAAAGCCTCTGACTCGCGTCAGAGGCTTTGTTAAATAGAAAATGACCCTCACTAAGACAAAAAAAATCCATGTGCTGCCAGCGATCCTTCTGTTGGGTGGGATTCTCGCCACAGGAAGGTTTTTTTTTCCTGAAAGAAATTTTAATACTATCGGTGCACGAGCGGCCTTACCGGATGCAGCTTTCGCGCTTGGGCTATGGCTATTGGTATGCGTGATTGCCATTGGAGTTGGCCGATTTCTCGTCCAAACCTTTTTCACCACATATGAATTTTCCAAATTGGAAAGATTAATAATCTTCACCGGACTTGGATTGGGGGTGATAGGGAGTGGCATTGCCATTCTGGGTTTCGCCGGCTTGCTTCAACCTCCTTTCATAATCTTCTGGCTTCTCTTATGTGCCCTCACTTGGGGTACAGACAAGGTTTCTCTTGGTCGTCCCCAATTCCCTGAAGAACTGCCTGCCCGGGCAGTTCTCTTTGCCGGTGGTTTGATCTTAGCTATGACAGTTCTGCAAGCTCTAACACCGCCTTGGGACTACGACGGATTAATGTATCACCTTGAGGGACCGCGGCGATTCCTGGAAGCCGGGCGAATTTATTACGAACCGGATATCTGGCAGGCAAATGGACCATTTCTTGTTGAAATGATCTTCAGTATTGGATTAGCCTTGCGGACAGATACTTTCCCAAAGTTGATTCATCTGTCCTTTGCGGTACTACTGATTCTCTCCTCTTACACGTTTGCCAACCGATTCCTTGGCCGCAAACATGCTTGGACGACCACGGCGATTTTACTTGGTATCGCAATCCTGCCTTATTGGGCGTCATGGGCTTATGCAGATTTCGCCTGGGCATTTTACGATTTTGCGGCATTATATCTGGTCGCATTATGGACCCATTACAAAAAATCCACGTTTTTTACTTCTCGCTGGTCTTTTCTCAGGCTTCGCTTTGGGCACAAAATACCTGGCAGCCAGCGGAACACTTTTTCTCTTGGTTTGGATCCTGTGGGAAACTCGGCGGGAACGCTTATCCTCAATTATCCGAAGTACCTCATTTTTTCTCATTCCAGCATTGGCACTTGGTGTTCCCTGGTGGATTAAGAACCTGATGCTAATCGGTAATCCCGTATTCCCTTTCATATTCCCTGTGCCAGGCTGGGATGCTGAGCGAATTTCTTTGTTGATGACCTATCTAAAGAGCTTTGGCACTCGGGAAACTGTCTTGGATTACCTGCTTCTACCGATCAATATCTATATGCGCCATAATCTTTTCGGGACATTTTCGCAGGAAATTCCCAGTCTGCTGTTTCCGATATCGCTGTTCTATGTGTTTCAAAGGAATAACCGATTACTCAACCGGGTCGGGCTTTATGCGGCCAGTATATTTATTTTTTGGGCAGCGGGATCGCAGCAGTCCAGGTTCCTCCTTCCAATTTTTCCTTCCCTTTCTATCTTGACAGCTTGGGTTCTGTTATCCATTCCCTCAATTAAAATTCAAAGGATTGTTCTAGGAAGTCTTGTCGGAAGTTTAACATTAATTACCCTAATCTATCAGGGGCTATATTTTAATAAAGTACGTCCTCTCCCGGTATTCCTCGGGCTAGAATCCAAGGATGGATTTTTATCAAGGACAATTTTTATTTACGAAAGTCATAAATTCATTGACTCAGAATTGCCACCCGAGGCAAAAGTCCTGACCCTTTGGAGTGGACAATCCTATTACTGCCGGAAATGTTTACCTGACTTCAGATCAATCTGCCTGGATGGCTCTTACATTACGAAATAACAATATGGACGCAGTCGCAACTGAAATCAGGAAAAAAGGGGCGTCCCACGTGCTATTCAGTGGTGGCGATTATGTTTGGTTCAAGAACTATCATAATCCGAATGGCAGCATGAACGGGACATTAGCCTCCTTCTCGGATTTTGTCCAAGAATGCGGAAAAGAAGTTTACAATGACCTTGTGTTCACCATGTATGAATTAAAATGCCCATAATCTACTTACAGGAGAGTTCTTGATGAAGTTTGTTCTTCCAAAACTCAGGGATATCCTTTTTATCGCCATCTTTATTGGAGTGGTCCTTGCTGGCCAAAGGTCCTTGAATATCGACGGGGATCTTGGTCGGCATATTACGCTAGGGCAATTTATCATTGAGCGAAAAACGATCCCTGACAACGACATGTTCTCGCACACTATGCCCGGAGAGCCACTGACACCACATGAGTGGTTGGCAGAGGTCATGTACGCAATCTCATATCGACTACTATCCCTGGATGGCGTGGTTCTATTGGAAGCACTGCTTATCGCATTAACAATCGCCTGGATTTTTTCCGATTCATACGACCGGGGAAAATCCTTTGCTCTGGCAACGCTCTTCAGTATTTGGGCAGCTGCCATGTCAAGTATCCACTGGTTGCCCCGTCCGCACCTTTTTACGTTCCTTCTATTAGCTATCTGGACGACAGAGATAAGAAAAATCGCCACGGGAATCAAGTTTTCCATCTGGTATGTCCCCTTACTGATGATCGTTTGGGTGAATACTCACGGGGCTTTCATATCCGGATTCGTGGTTTTGGGATGTTACTTGATCGGAACTGTCTTTGAGCATCGTGACAGTAAAAAAAGTGACACCAACAAGAGTGCGCAAAAACGATTGGTCATCGCCGGAGGGCTATGCTCTCGTGGCAACGTTGTTCAACCCTGCGGGCTGGAAAATATGGCAGACGAGCATCGGATACGTGACCAACTCATACCTTACGAGTCACACCATGGAATACTTATCGCCAGATTTTCACCAGGCAGGATTCTTGGCCGTTTTTGGGAATGCTAGGCTTCATCATCCTGTTATTTAGTCGAAGTTGGAGCAAGCTAGCCATCCAGAAGGATTACTAATTTCCTCATGGGCGATCATGGGACTGGTCAGTGCAAGAAACATCCCTCTATTTGCGATTATTGCAACGCCCATCCTTGCTGCTTACTTCGCGCACTTTGCCAGTAGCAATCGATCCATAATCACATTCGACAGGGTAATCGGCAATGCAGATCGCCAACTAATCGGAATGATTTGGCCGCTTGCTGTTATCTCGATTTTAGTTTTCTCGATTTTGTTCAGAGGCGAAAATCGATTCTTCAACGATAATGTGAACTACAGCTTCGATCCAACAGTTTTTCCTGTCGAGGCAGTAAATTGGCTCGAGCGGAATCCACAAGACGGAAATATGTTCAATTATTTCACCTGGGGTGGCTACTTGCTTTATAGGCTTTGGCCCAGCAAAAGGTGTTCATTGATGGACAAACAGATTTTTATGGCGAGGAATTGACCCGAGAATATGGGACGATGAATTAACCTGGACGATGGGTGGGAATCCGTGCTACTTAAGAATGACATTGCCTGGATAATTATCCCCTCCGATTCCGACCTTGCAAATTCACTTAAATTATAGCCAAATCTGGAGGATTATTTACGATGATCGAGACCTCGGTAATATTTCGTAGACAAGACATAGAACCTTGATATGCGCTGCAATTATTAACTCCAATACAAGTTCTTTGTGCACAGCGAGGTGCAATTTATGATTTGCTCGATAAGACCAATATGAAAAAAACACCGCTCCATCCATTTTTCTTCGTTCTTTACTCCATCCTCGCGCCTGCATCAATAAACATAAGCGAGATAATTCCAATACAGTTAATACGGCCAATAATTATCGCCCTGTCTGCAACTGTCATTTTGCTATGGATGTGCACACGGTTCACAAGGGATAAGTCGCGAGGAGCCCTCATAGCAAGCTTAATAGCAGTTTGGTTTCTCTATTATGGTTATTTCTACCGAAGCATTCACTTTTTTCCGTCCCTGCCGGATTTCCTAAAAAAGCAGTGGCCAATTCTCTGCATCTGGTCAATAGCCTTTGGAATAACAGCCTGGGTGGCAACCTCGAAGTATGCCCGATTACCTAGGCGAATGAGTTATTTTCTTAACATAACCGGCGCAATCATGCTCATAATTCCTTCGATAACAATTTTGGGCTTTTTCATAAGGACTCCTTTCCCGGCTTATAGCTACAAATTTCCTATCAACAAAACAAGCGTTCGTACACAATCTTCAGTTCAACCTCCTGATATCTATTATATTATTCTTGATGGATATGGTCGCGAAGATGTGCTTCACTCATTGTATGAATACAATAACACTCCATTCATTGAAAGTCTGCGAGAACGCGGTTTCTTCATTGCCAATAATTCAAAATCGAATTATATGCAAACCTCATTATCTCTTAACGCCTCATTAAACCTCAGCTACCTCGATGACCTGAGTTGGGTGATGGGTTCGAGCAATAATCGACTACCGCTTGTAAATGAACTAGGAAACAACTTATTTGCTAGAATGCTACAGGAACATGGTTATAAATTTTTCCCCATCGCAAGCGCATGGAATTCTGCTTTCCTTTCCTAACGCTGACGAGTTTTTATCCCCTTATAAATCCATTCTTAATGGTTTTGAGTTATTCTGGCTGGACAATTGTGTCATATCAACATTTCTTAGTGTCAAATTACCATTCCCGTCTTATCAAGCTCACCGAGTATTTATCAATTACGCCTTGAATGCTCTGAAGAATTCGCCATCGCTGGATAGCCCGAAGTTTATATTTGCCCATATCATTGCTCCACACCCACCATTCGTTTTTGATAGTCTCGGCACTCCAATTGACCCAACCCGGCCATATTTCCTGGGCGATGCTGATGGATACAAAGGGTCCCAAAGCGAATACAAACAACAATACCTAGATGAAATGACCTACATCAATAATGCGGTTCTCCCGGTTATCAATTCCATAATAGCGAATTCCTCTACGCCGCCTATAATAATCTTACAGGGCGATCATGGACCCGGCATGTTTACTAATTGGGAATCGCTCGATGATACGTGTCTCTTAGAGCGTTTTTCAATCCTGAATGCTTATTATTTGCCAGGTTTGGATAATAATGTATTGTATTCCAACATAAGCCCAGTCAATACTTTTAGACTGGTCCTGAATGCGTATTTCGATGCTGATTTAACGCTTTTGCAGGATAAGCAATTCTTTTCAACCCGCAGATCACCCTACATCTTCACCGACGTAACCGACATGACATCAAATCAGTGCAATGGAATTAATGTCGCAGAGGAGTAGAAATCACAAATGGTTAAATATTGATATTATGTTCAAGAAAATCCCCTTTTTTCCATTCTTGCTGGCTTTGTATCCCATTCTCACTCTATATGCGCGCAACCCTGGAGAGATACCATTTCAAACCACAGTTAGACCCGTCGTTACAGCGCTCATTATTTCCGGGACACTTATTTCTATTTTCAGTATTATTTTTAAAAACCCTTATAAAGCATCAATTATTGTTTCTATTCTGATTTTCTATTTTTCTTCTTCTGGGCATGTTTACAGGATCTTGAAAGGTTATCTTTTCCCAGCGGTTGAGCAAAATTTTCACCCGGTGCTCATTTTACTAGAGGTGCTCTTAGTTATTCTAATTGCCAACAAATGTGTTTGGGATAAATATATCGCCAATATAAATCATGTATCAGCAACAAGGTATGCTAATTTGTTTTCTCTCCTGATCCTTGTTTACCCCGCACTTTCATTAATTAATTTTGGTATTACTATGGCGGATGATAATACGCCAATGTTGACCAAGGCAATTTCCGGAAACACAAATCAAGAAGTAGCCCTAGGAGATCCTAGACCGGATATATACATTATTGTTTTAGATGGGTATGCTCGCAACGATGTACTGAGAGAGATATATGCATTCGATAACTCAAATTTTACTGACGCCTTGTTGCAAAGAGGGTTCTATGTCTCTGAGAATAGTCACAGTAATTATATGCAAACTCCGCTTTCATTCGCGTCTTTCCTAAATTATTCGCACATTGATGCGGCGACTTAACGGATAGGGGAAAAATCGATAAATCGTTTGCCATTGTTTGACCTCATCGAAACGAGCAGCGCAATAACATCCCTTAGAAATATTGGATACAAACTGGTTGTGACTGAGAGCGGATTCCACTTCACTGAATTTGAGACGGCGGATATATACCTTTCCCCTTATTCGACCAGGCTCTCCGCGTTCGAAGAATTTTTTCTTAGCACGACGGCCCTGGATGCCATTTCAGAATCTAATCACCCGGTTGTAAATTCCATTAATTAAGTGGGTCCCCATTCCAGGTTATGATACCCACAGAGAATATGTGCGGTTTTCATTAGAGATGCTCATAAATAAAATCCCCTTTGTTGAAAACCCAAAACTTGTCATAGTTCATATCGTCTCACCTCACCCACCATTTGTGCTTAACAAATCGGGTAATGCTGTATCCCCTAACCGCCCCTATATGCCAGGAGATGGGGAGGCGTTTGGAGGAAATTCTATTGAATATCAGCGTCAGTATGTTGAACAATTGGAATATATCAACAATGAAATTCTTAAATCTATCGATGTAATTTTGGCTAATTCGGCCACTCCTCCTGTAATAATTTTACAAGGGGATCATGGTCCTGGTTCATTACTAAGGCGCGATGACATTAAAGACACATGTATTTGGGAAAGGTCATCGATTTTAAATGCGTACTATCTTCCTGGCATCAGTCAAGATGTCTTATACCCAGGTATTACCCCCGTGAATACATTTAGGGTGATTTTCAACTCATATTTTGGTACAAATTATAAAATGTTACCAGATAATGTCTACTTTTCACCACAAGCATTTCCATATGATTTCACAAATGTCACCAAAAATGCTAACGACCCTTGCTCAACTACACCATAACGCCATCAAAGTAACTAGACCAAGGCATCGATCACAAGCGCCAGAAAGATAAACATCAGGTACATGCTGGAATATCTATACATTTTCCAGGCGATTTTGTTTCCCTCCCCCTTGTACACCTTTCGGGCAACACCAACCAGCCACAATCCCAGAATTAATGCGCTGACCAAGAAAAGAGTTCCCGCAAGATCGAGTAGCGGCATCAATAAAGTTATCGCAACTAATAATAATGTATACAACCAGATTTGGCGACGTGTTTCCTTTTCTCCCTGGACAACTGGCAGCATCGGAACGCCTGCTCGTTCATAGTCTTTTTTCCTGACGATGGATAGCGCCCAGAAATGAGGCGGGGTCCAGAAGAATATTATCGCAAACATGAACCAGGCTGCAACCGAGAGGTTTCCTGTTGCCGCCGCCCAACCGACCATGGGGGGAATCGCACCAGCTCCACCACCTATGACGATGTTCTGAACGGTGGCCCTTTTTAGCAATATGCTATATAGCCAGACATAATATACGATTCCAGCCAAAGACAAAACTGCTGAAATCAAATTAACCAATCCAGCCAGAATATAGAAACTCATAATTGACAACGCTAATCCAAATGCAAGACCTTCCGCAGGAAACATCCTGCCAGCTGCCAGCGGTCGATTTGCTGTTCTCTGCATATGCTTATCTAAGTCGCGGTCGATATATTGATTTAGCGCACTCGCCCCTCCTGCTGCCAAGGCACCTCCAAACAAGGTCCAAAAGAGCAGCCAAAATGGAGGTACCGATTTCGACCCGGCAACCATCCCGCCAAAAGTTGTTACAAGCAACAAGGAAACAACAATGGGCTTGGTTAGTGTAAATAGATCTCGAATTCTTTGACGAAATTTGACAGGTGGAAACTCAACAACGGCCGCGTTAGAATAAAAACCAGCCGCGACGGTAATGGCGAACAAGGAAACCCACATCATGACCGCGGTTAGGCTATGTAAAACTGCGATAAATGAAGTCGAGACGCTTCCTGCTCGAATAGCCCCAATGAACACATTGGAGTAAAAGAATACAAGGACAAGCGTTGACAAAGGCAGTAGGACGGTGTGGTCTCGATACTTTTTCCATGCTTGCCGCCATAAAAATACCACCAAAAACGATGATACAAGAATTGCAGCCCTGTGAAGTATTTCCAACCAACCATTAAGCCCCTGCGGCGAGCAAATTGGCCATCCAACACACGAGATTGAAGCGTCGTTCAAGTAGGAAATTCGGCCGATGATATCCGAAATAAATACAAGAAGAAGCACAAGCAGAGATAATCTTGCAAATGGGGATTTCAGAGAGAATTTCACCTTAAATCATCCTTTGGGCTAATTGTTGCTTTCTTATCGGTTGAAAGTTGGTTCTTTACATAAAAGGGATACCCGAACAGGAATATTCCTGCAAAGGTAAACCATTGCAATGCGTATCCCAGATGAGGTCCCTCGGAAATTTCAACATCGGGCTGGATTGGAATTGGATATGATTCTTTATTACGCGTGGTTGTTTCTTGTATGTATACGTGGATCAATGGATAAGGCATCTGTAATTGAATCCTGGAAATATTTGGAAAATTCCATATTGGGAGCTCGCTTTGTCCCGGCAATAACTCCGGATCGGATTTACCAGTGATATCCGCTCTTTCTCTTGAACGGCGAATAACTCCATTTACCTTCACTTTTCCATCATGGTTGTATTTCATCCAATCTGAGCGCGTGGAATTTCCTTCGTAAGGTATCCAACCTCTATCCACGAGGACAGCAGAACCATCTGCCAAAACTAACGGAGTCAGAAGATGATAACCGTGCTGGCCTTGGTGGTATTGATTTCGTATGGCTACTTGCTGGTCATAGTCAAAAATTCCTTCAGCAACAACTTGCCGATGTTCCATCCCTTCAAGGTTCTCCAAGGCAGGCAGTTCAATTGGTTCTATTGTGGTCATCGACAAATAATGTGAGTTAAAATCCCGACGCTGAGCTAAGCGGTCAAGCTGCCATATTCCAAGTCGAATGCATACCAGAACTGCTACGACGACTAGCAAAGTTGGGATTAACCACTTGCGAACCTGTTTCAAATTAGGGCCTTCTCCTCTGCTTCTTTCTTTAATCCTGGTCGGATAGCAAACACCAAATAGAGCGCTATAAGAGTCCCCAGCGGAATTCCGGCCGAAAACACACCAGTTATCCTCGTCGCAATCGTCAGAGGCTGTTTGACCTCCAAGCCAAGGTATTTATCAGAAGTAAAAGTACAAGCGTAGGCCAGGTTATCGGGTCTGTTGAATGCCAACTTTGCAGTTGCACCCCTGGGGATAAATAAAGGACCTAATTGATGGTCAGCATCGTCTTGATTCTCAACGATCAAGACATCCCCAACGACAATTGTCATTTCGGCGGGTATATTGGGAGATTCTCCCCCAGCCTTAATAAGGCTTGCCGTACCCATTGGAATAACCAGTTTCAATTGCTTACCGTCGCGGTCTTGTGATTTCACCTGAAATCTATAGGCTAGTTCGGTCATCACGAAAGCCAGAAGAATGCCTATAAGCAAGGAGAGTGCAACATAAAGAATTTCGCGCTGATATTTCATTGCTCTCCAAGCAGTATCTGCAGGTCCGAAACCATTTCGTCAACCGACATCTCATTCGGAAATGTCAATCGCAAATTCCCCGAATGGTCGATAACGTAAACTCGCGTGGAGTGGGTAGCGCCATTGTCGAGAACACTCACCCCGTAATCCTTCCAGGCCTTTTCCAGTTCAGAAATCGGACCGGTTAATCCCAGAAAACTTTGGTCAAAATTCCCCAGATAGTTTCCCAGTTGCTCCCGAGTATCACGCTCAGGATCGGTGGTTATCATCATCACAACAACTTCATCGTTATCATTGCCTAGGTCTGCGACTACTTGTTTAAGGCGACCCATTGTTGCAGGACAAATATCGGGGCAGCTTGTATAACCAAAGAACAACAGAACGACCTTGTCTTTGTAATTCTCCAATTCAATACTCTGTCCGTCTTGACTTGCTAATGATGAAAAATCCGGAGCAGCGGGAGCTGGAGATATCTCAACGCCGTTGAATTCATTCTGCTTGTTCATCGTGGTCACCACGGCAAGAACGAGGAATCCGACCAGGACGATCATCCCAACCCACAGAATTTTGCGCTCCATCAGCACTCCAAAACCGAGAAAAGTGAATGATATATCTCGGAATTCAAATCTCTTGTTACTTGATTAACGAACCAATTAGATACAACGCAGGGTAGAAGAACATCCACACCACGTCAACGAAATGCCAGTAAACAACACCCGCCTCCACCTGCCAATGCTTGTCGGGAGTGTACAGGTTTTTTCGTGCATTTCGATAAATCAGCGCCAGGAAAATCAGCCCGGTTAACACGTGAAATGCATGCATACCCGTCATCATGTAGAATACTGCTCCGCCCACACCCGACGAAGGGGTAATTCCCTCACTTGCGGCAGCCGGCCATTCCACAAAAACCACGCCTAGGAGAAAAGCCAAGCCCAAAATTAGAGTTATCATCGTGCTGGTGAGCAATGTCTTTCGATCGCCTTTCTCAGCGGCGACTTCTGCGCGATTCGCAAAGAAACTCGAAACGAGCAGAACCAGCGACACCGCCAGACCCAGCGTCTGGTTGAGGTGCGGACGTGTCAACCCCAACAAGCTGAACCGGGTCACCAGCAATCCAGCGAACACGAATGCATCGGATACCAGGAACAACCATAATCCCAGACGATTGGTATCGGTTTTATAGGAAGAGCTGGCGCGATCCCCGGTCGCATCTTCCCCGCCAGCCAGCTTTCCCACATGCATATAGTAATATAGGACCAGCCCGGCTTTGGCAAGGATGATGATGCCAAGGGTTAGGTTGGAGGTGAAATATAAAGCCACCCCGATTTCAATCAAAGACAGTGCAATCAGCGCAACGAAAACGTAGAATCCGCGCTGGTAACCGTTTGACGGATTATGCTCCATGTTCTGTCACTCCCTTTTCTTCAGAAAACCTGACGTAAACCGATCCCGGCAATCCATAATCATAAGGTTCACCGACCACCTCGAATTCACGGTCATAGTTATGCACAGGCATCGGGGATGGCACCTGCCACTCCGGTGATCGGGAATTCCATACGTTTCCCGTAGCCGACTCGCCGTGTCGAATGCTGTGAATTAAGTTATAGAAGAAAACCAACACCGATGCTGCAATGATGAAAGCGCTGATGGTCATCCAGAGGTGGTATACATCAATCCCCAGCGCAATGTCGTAATCAGCGATTCGGCGGCGCATTCCCTGCAGCCCTGAATACATCATCAGCAAAGTCAATGCAAGCATGCCAATGATCATCAGCCAGAAATGAAGCTTGCCAAGTTTTTCGCTCATCTTTCTTCCAGTCGCCTTTGGAAACCAAAAATAAATGGCGGCAAAGAAAGGAAACACGTACCCGCCAAACATCGTGTCGTGGAAATGACCTACGATAAAGTAGGTGTCATGGAGAAGCAGGTCAGTGGACACAGTTGCATTGGGCGGACCAGACAATCCACCCAGCAGGAATACCACGATTCCTCCCAGAATAAACAACATGGGCGTGGGTGTTGAAATTTTTCCTCCCCAGAGCGTTCCAACCCATGAGAAGAACTTGATGCCGGTCGGAATGGCCACCAGAAGGGTACTGTACATAAAGGGCACGCGCAAATATTCATTCATGCCCGACGTGAACATATGGTGCGCCCACACAAGAAAACCCACGAGCGCAATTCCCAGCGAGGATAAGGCAACCCATCTATAACCAAATAATGGTTTCCGTGCGAAAACGGGAAGCAATTCCGAGATCACACCCAGTCCGGGCAGTACAAATACGTAGACAGCGGGATGCGAGTAGAACCAGAATAAGTGCTGAAATAAAATGGGATTTCCTCCACTGGCCGGATCAAAAAATCCCATCCCAAACAATCGTTGGAAACTTACGAGCTGGAATGAAAGCCCAATCAATTGGGTGGCTGTCAGTGAAATTATCGCGGTTGCCAAAGAACCCCAAACCAGGATCGGCATCTTGAAAGCGGTCATTCCCTTGACGCGCAATCGTATGACTGTGGTTATCATGTTGATCGCGCCAAGGATTGACGACCAACCGGCGACGAAAACGCCCCAAAAAAACATTTGCATACCAACTGGCGCACGAACGGATAGAGGCGGGTAGCCTGTCCAGCCTGTGTCAAATCCACCTAATAACATGCTGGAGAGCAATAATACCGCCGCAGGAACAGCCAGCCAAAACGAAAACGCATTTAGCCTGGGAAAAGCCATGTCCCTGGCGCCAATCAACATTGGAACAAGGTAGTTCATCACGCCTGCAATGCCCAGCAAAATCGAAACAATCATCACGATCCCGTGTAGGCTCATCAAGGTGTTGTACCACTGGAGACCATTCTGGCTCATGAATGTGTCGCTGGCCTTTAAGAATTGTTGCCCTGATGAAGCAAGTTCGGTTCTAAAAATCAATGCAAATAAACCTGCGATGGTTAGCAACAGTAGCGACGTGATAGTGTATTGAATACCGATCACCTTGTGGTCGAGTGAATATCCAAAATACCTTTCCCAACCCGTCAGCGAATCATGGTCTTCATGGACTTCATCACCCAAAGCCATTTTGGTCCAGTCCGAAAAGCCGCCAATGCCGATAAGGAAGAAGATCACACCAAACAAACCTGAGACTACCCAGGCTGGTTCAGAAAAGAAAAATGCGCCGTAAGGATCTAATCCCATCGCGTAGCGAATACCGGTAACCAGAAACCCTCCGATGAGCATTCCTGCGGCTTGCCATAATAATCCACGAATTAACCCGAGCGAAATTAATTTCCTCATTTGACTCTCCTTTGGCTACTTCAGCGTCTTTATAAATTCAATGAGGTCCGCAATCTGCCGATCAGAAAGATTAAATTGCGGCATGCCAGGCGCGAAACCTTTGACAATCTTGGCATTAGGCTCTCTGATCGATTCAACAATATATGCTTCGTCCGCGGTAAGCATGGAGCCGTCCTCTAGCTCCACGGCCTCGCCCCACAAGCCCTTCCATGTAGGACCGACAAGCGGGCTCCCGTCGATAGAGTGGCAAGCTTTACACCCTGACGATTCGTATAATCTCTGACCTCTTGACGCGTCCGGGACTCCCGAAGCCTCCGCCGCGGCATTCGCCTCCACCTGGTCCCTGATCCAGGCGTCAAATTCCGCCTGGGTTTGAACAATCACCGGGGATTCCATGTAGGCGTGCGAAGTCCCGCAGAGCTCGGCGCACCGCACCTTATATGTCCCTAATTCTGAGGGTGTGATCCTGTATTCTGTTTCAATTCCAGGGACCAGGTCCTGTTTTATTCGAAACTCCGGTACCCAGAAAGAGTGTAAAACATCAGGAGAGGTCATCCTTAATACCACCTGCCGGTCGACAACCAGATGCAATTCATCAGATGTCACCCCAACTTCGGGGTATTCAAAACGCCAGGCCCATTGAAATCCGGTGACCTTGGCTTCCATAGCTTCGGGGTCCGCGCGGGTCACTTCAGCCAGGTTTTCCGCTCCCAGATAAGCGAGGCCAAGCACAACCACCAATGGGATGACCGTCCAGAATATCTCGAGCTTAGTATTGCCCTCAAAGTGCTGCCCATCGCCTGTTTCGCCAGCCCTTCGTCGAAACGCAAACAGACTGTAGCCTAACGGGACCACAATCAGTGAAAACAAGAACGATATCGCGATTAGTTCAAGTCGAAATAACCTGTCAATGGGTCCCGCCTGAACTGCTGCGGATACCGGCAGCAATTTCGCAGTATCCAAACCCAAATAAACAACCGCTGAAAGTAAAACAACTAAAAAACCGACGATAAAGAAATGCTTTAGATTGCTTCGCGTCATATGTAACTTCCTCGCTCTCGTGATATGCTGCTCAAAGACTTTTTCTTCCTCCCAGGGATCCTGGAACCATTCATCCGCTTGTTCTGGTGTCATCTGCCGCCGGTCATATACGACGACTTGACCGGCTTCGTTCAGGGATACCAGCACAACCTTGATTGAACTTTTTCCTTGGATGAAACGGTCAAGAAATTCACTTTGGCTAATCGCAAAATCATCATGATCAACGATGACCAGATCGGGTTTGAGCTCCTCCAACGCAGTCATGGTTTCGTCAACGGATGCGGTGATCCCCACCAATTCTGCCGTGCTTCCCCACTTTTGAACGTAAACTTTCTGCAAACCATCCCTGAATAAGGGGTTTGCAGAAGCGATCAAAACTCTTCTTAATCGAGTACGACTACTCATAATTGGTTTGCGTTGGTACCTTTCCTATGTAATTTACCAAAATTGCCCAAAATTGTCACTTTAATAAGCTGAAATAACGGGGGATTTACAAGAAAACAGGCGGGTGAATTTTATCACCCGCCTGTTTCAAGATTATTTCTGTAAATTCATTCCTATAAAATCCCCAGCTCTCTTGCTTTGTCGACCGCCTGTGCCCGATTATTTACTTCCAACTTTTCGAGGATATGCCGGATATGCGTTTTCACGGTGTTATCAGAAATGTACAACGATTCGGCCATTTGGTGGGTCGTCAATCCCTTTACCATGAAGTTGAGAACTTCCACTTCGCGATCGCTTAATATCGTCTGCCTTTGACTAATTTGCGCACGACGAAGTGATGCAAACACTTTTTCAGTCATTTCAGGTGCCAACACTGAATTTCCCCGCATTACTTCAAGGATCGTATTTCGCAGCTCTTCCGGTTCAGCACTCTTTAACAAATAACCATTGGCTCCGGCTGCAATCGCCCTGACAAGGTCTTCGTCGCTTTGCGAAATGGTAAGCATGATTACTTTTTGATCCTTCCGGAGCTCTCTTATTGCGTCAAGTGCTTGCACGCCATCCATGATCGGCATATGGACATCCATCAAGACAATGTCTGGATTCGCAGATTCGACCAAAGGCAAAGACTCTTTTCCATTGCCGGCTTCACCACAAACGACAAAATCGTCCATTTCAGCCAACAAACTAACAAGCCCTCGGCGAAAAAGGGCGTGATCGTCAACAACGGCTAATTTAACTTTTTTCATTACTGGTCCCTTCGTCACCTTGGGCACCATACCCTTTAGAGTATTCCAAAGGAATTGTTACGCGAACGGTCGTACCCTTGTCCCGCAAGGAAATGATTTGGAATTCCCCTCCAACCATATCTGTTCGCTCGCGCATCCCGACCAAGCCATATCGTGAGTTGGTTTCCACAGTTTCGGGCTCAAAACCTCGACCGTCATCCGAAATTTCCAGAACCACCTCTCCCGCTTGAACAGACCCGGCGATAGAGATTTTTTCCGCCTGAGCGTGCTGCCTGACATTGTTGAGCGCTTCCTGAACAATCCTGATCAATTGAGATTGAATCGAAAGAGGCAAATTCTCATTGATCTGCAATTTCGAAACATCTACTTCCATGCCTGTGTCATCCCGAAATCCCATAGCAAGACCAATAATCCAATCCTGAGTGCCTGTCTCGACAACAAAGCGCAAATCATCGATTTCGCGACGGGTATCTTGATAGGCCGCAGATAATGTCTGATAGCTTGAAGTTAATGAGGTCTCAAGGTTATCCATTTTTCCGCTATTGAGATAATTGAGCATTTGTGCTGTTTGGATTTTCAGATAAGCAAGGGTCTGCGCCACGCCATCATGAATCTCCCTTGCCAGTCGAAATCTTTCATCCCTGGCAGCTCGATATTCCACTTGGGTGAACAATGTCCACGCTCGAAGGATTGCGCCAATGCTTCGCGATGCCAAATTGAGCATGGGGATTTCCTGGGAGAAATTCCGGCTGGCCGAGTCGCTAGCGCAAACCATCATCCCGATTGGGTCTTTCGCCAACCCTACAATCGGAATGACTATCACGCCTATCTTTGTACCCTGATCAATTTCCACATCTTTAGAAAATGACCGCTTCACGCTCCTTAGCTCATGCCATAACTCCGTGGCGAGCCCTTCGATCCCAACCACATCTATCGCTTCTGTGTCCTTGGATGATGAAGCCAGAAGGCTGGCCGATAAATCAAATTCATCTCTTGTTGGGCTCCAGACTATTATGGACTTGAAATTCATTTCCTTTTTTATGGCGTCAGAGATCTGCGTAAGCGAAGATATAATTTCATTTTTCGTACGAGCAAACTCCAAATGATTAAGGGCGGTGGTCCCTTTCCTCATCCGGTGGTTATTTTCCAACGCTAAATTTGCATACTCAGAGAGAAGACCGAGATTCCGTTTTTTTATTTCGCTAATAATCACTGGGGTAACAAAAAAGAAATTTACCAGCCCGTATTCTCTTTCGCTTCTCATGATAGGCATGCAAAATACTTTCGAAAGTTGATCAATAATGTCCTTGCCAAGGATGCATTCTGAGCCGGCCTCCCTTAGGCTGCATCTTCTGCAAGCCTGCCGCGTGGAGACGCGAGTCAGCCGGCCTGTCCACTCGTCCTCTTTTCCTGAAGGCACACCGCCCATCGTTAGCACTTCTGACTGCGGCTCCCATTCATCCAGCCTGGTGAAAGAAGCGCCTGCGGCATCCAACAGGCTAATGCCGAATTTCATGATTGTTTCAATGATTTCTTTTTGTGACTGAGCAGACCAAAGGTCACGACTTGCGGCAAGAAGGAGAGCTGTATCCTTACTATCCAAATCGCCCTGCCCTTCGCTTCTACGCGAATCAATCTTGAGCTGGGTACCTAAAAATCGAATCCAGGTTTCTGCAGCCCATGTCAACATGGCAGCTGCAAAGATAACCAATAGGCCAGTCGCAATAATATTGGTTGAGGACCAATCGACAATTGGGAACAGCAGGGTTGCTGCCGTAATTATCAAGGCAGAAAAAGTTACCCAGCGGACAACGATGATATTCTTTTCCGCGAATTTTTTACTGGAATTAGATTGGATTTTTCAGAGTAAGGACAAAATTTCCTTCGAGTGATCGGACGGTTTTACATCCTCGAAAACATGTTCAATTCGTCCCTTTTCGTCAACAATGAACGTGGTCCGCAATATACCCATATACTCTTTACCCATGTAATTCTTTTTGCCCCAAACTCCATAGGCATCAGATACCCGATGATCCTCGTCAGCTAACAACGAAAAGGGAAGGTTATATTTTTCTTTGAATTCTTGATGAGATTTCACCGAATCAGGGCTAACTCCCAATATCGTAATCCCCGCATCGACATACGCAATATAATCATCGCGGAAGTTACAGGCTTCAGTCGTGCAGCCAGGAGTGTCATCCTTGGGGTAAAAATAGAGGACGAATTTCGTCCCCTTATAGTCAGATAATGTCCTTGTTTTTCCTTCGTCATCTTTTAGGGAAAACTCGGGGGCTGGTGACCCACTTGCGATTGGCATATTTTATGATCTCCGAATTATCTGGGTAAATTAATTAAAATACAGGGTCGCGCATTTCAACTCCAACGCGTACCCCCGGCAATTGATCAAATATAAGCTAGATCAGGCTGAACTCCGTCAGCACTTCCTCGATCGCATCAAATTCAGCGGGTTTATAAATCACTTGCGATGCGCCCAAACTAAGCGCTTTTTGGCGCGTCTCAGGTTGATCATCGGAAGTCACAATTACTACCGGGGTATTGAGCAATCGAGGCTCGCGCCTCAAAAACATGAGAACCTCGTGGCCGGTAACGCCAGGCATATTTATATCCAAGAATACGATGTCCGGGGTTTCCGCGCCAAGCACCACCATGCCCGGTCCTGATCCATAAGCCGCTTTGGCGCTTAAGCCTAATACATTTAGCATCTGAACCAGAGCGTCTGCCATTTGCCTGTTATCGTCGACCACCAGCGCGTACGCCATTGAACTCTCCTGAAATAGTTATCGAACTATCGTATTATATAACATTTAAGGTCAGGCACCGAAGACAGGAGGGTTGTCACCCAGTTTCCAAATCTGCAATGACTTTTCCCATTTCGCTCACATCATATCCCGGAAGGGCGGATATAGCACCCTTAAATTCTTTCAGTGCAATTACTTTCATTAAAGGCGCCAGCAGATCCCCTTCCAGGTAATCATGCGGAATGACCAGATCGTACCTTTCGGTAAAAAGTGGAACAAAATCCAAATCAAGGGCGATGGCTGCGGCGGTAATACCAAGACCTGTATCAGCGCGGCCCGAAGCCACTGCAGCCGCAACCCCGAGATGCGTATACTCCTCATCTTCGTAGCCTAAAAAAGCATCTTGAGGCAATCCCATGTTTTTCAGATGGTAATCAAATAATACCCGTGTACCTGACCCTCGTTGACGATTGACTATTCTGACATGCTTTTCGGGTAGATCCTTGAGGTTTTTGAGTTCCATAAGGATTACCTTTTGGAACCATTAATCCCTGTTCGCGATGAACGAATGCCACCAAACGAACAGATCGATCGGGGATGTATTTTCGGATGTAGCTGATATTGAAATCGCCCGTGTCGGGGTCAAGCAGATGCGACCCCGACAGGTGCGCCTCCCTCAGCTGCAGTGAAATCAATCCGCGCTGTGAGCCAACATTGGATGACACAAAGCGGCGGTCTTTCTTCGCGAGGAATTGAGCCAGCAAATCCAGGATCATGTCATGCGACCCAACGCAAAAAATGGTCTTCTCCAATTCCTGCCTTGAGCGAAACAATTGAACACGGACCGATTCGCCCGAAGCGCATCCTTGAACCCCGCGCGGCAGAACAACCAACCCATCCGCCTTGACAAGAGAAGATATGACCCCAGCGCCTCGGGATAATGGTGCAGCTAATAATCTTTCATCCACCTTACCCAATACCACTCTCACAAAATCGTCATCGCCGGCCGGTGAGACAATTTTCCGAGTCAGGATTGCTGTTTCGCTTTCGTACTTCTGGGTCGGTTTACCCAACCAACAGGAAATGATGGGGTTAACAAAAATTTCCACGGTCAGCGCCGCAGAAACAGGATAGCCCGGCACACCGACGATCGGTATGGGTTTCTTGTTCGATGACGAATTTGAATCCAATGGATTAATCAGCCCAAGGATAACGGGGTGCCCAGGTCGGACAGCCACCCCATGAACGAGCAACGTGCCAAGATCTTCAACCACTCGAGATGAAAAATCCTCGGAGCCGGCAGAAGACCCCGCATTTAGGAGAATAAGATCGAAATCTTTCGACGCTGAGAGAACTTGCTCCTTGATTTTTTCGAATTCATCTCGAGTGATCGGGAACCTGGTCACATCTGCTCCCATCTCCTTGACTTGCGCAGCCATAACGACGGAGTTGTACTCAAGGATATCACCCGGCTTCAAATCGCTCCCTACCGGAACAAGTTCTGAACCCGTGGGGAGTATTGCAACGCGCGGCTTCCGAGAAACTTTTACCGAGCTGTGCCCCGAAGCCGCGATCGCGCCCAAGTCCACTGGCCGAAGTATTTGGCCTTCCGGGAGAACCAACTGCGTAGCAACATAATCTTCGCCAACTGGCCTGATATACGACCAAGGCGGGACGGAGGTGCGGATGCGGATCGAGTCAGGTTTTCGAATGTCCTGGCTTATTCCGCCTAAATTATCGAGGGGTTCTGTATTTTCGATTGGAATGACAGCATTGAACCCAGAAGGGAGAGGGTCCCCTGTATCCAGATAAATGGTCGAATTCCCCATTTTTAGATTGGTTGGATTCGTTGGTCCCGCACTGTAGGTATCTTCCGCGCGAACAGCAAATCCGTCCATCGCTGATGCGTGATAATGCGGCGAGTTTATCCTCGCCCATACAGGTTCGGCCAAAACACGTCCAATCGCATTTTCATCAAGCGGTATTTCTTCAACCCCAAGGACTCTCCAGGAATCGATCTCCATCAGTGCAGATTCAAGACTGCGAAGGGCATCGTCCAAGGGAATGTCTTTAAGATAAATGGACATTGCTACTCATCGGTTAACTAAAATGGGTATACATCGACTTGTTCTCCAGCGCTCAATCCGGTGGCATTTGCAGGGATACACACAAGCCCATCCGCGGAGGACAGCGTAAAGATCAAATTGCTTTTTCCAAACACCGGTTCAGCATACCAGATGGATTCTTTTTGAACCAAACGAACAGGTTGCCAATCTTCGCGACCAGCCTGAGACGCCAAATTTACATTGAGGGTAGCTCGAATCGATGGAAGTGGTAAATCGATTGTTTGCAATGACAATTTTTCAATCAACGGCACTACAAACAATAGTCCATTCACTAGCGCGCTAACAGGATTTCCTGGTAGGCCAATAACAGCCTTTCCCTCGCAAATTCCCAAGATGGTTGGTTTTCCCGGCTTCGTATTAATACCGTGCACAAGAACTCCCGGGTTACCCAATTGGTTAATCACGTCTGCAGTCATATCTCTTACACTCGCAGAAGAGCCGGCTGTGATCAAAACTACCTCGCACTCCTCTAATGCATGTCGGGCAACAGAAGCCAAGTCTTCCGCACGATCTGGAACAACTCCATAAAGCCTGGCGAAAGCACCTTTTGATTCCACCAATGCCGACAAAGTATAAGAATTGACATCCCGAACCTTACCCGGTTGAATTTCAGCACCCAGCGGAACTACCTCATCGCCGGTTGAAATTATTCCGACTGCTACCCTTCTGGCTACGCGCAAGGTGGAAATTCCAAGAGCAACCAACCCGCCAATTTCCGACGGCCGAATTCTTGATCCCTTTGCGAGAATTAAATCGCCTTCTTTTACATCTTCGCCAACCTGAATGATATTCTCGCCAACAGCGACCGGCCGACTAACCTCCACCTCCCCATCTCCAGTTTGTTGGACATACTCCACCATCACGACAGCATCCGCACCGACCGGCAACATCCCACCCGTATGGATCAGCAACGCAAAACCGGATTCAGCACGGAGGGTCGGGCGAGTGCCCATCTCGACTTCTCCGGCAACTTTTATGTAGGCCGGCATCGATTTAGTCGCGCCGTATGTGTCGCTCGCCTTGACCGCATACCCATCCACAGAGCTTCGCGTAAAATTTGGGAGGGCATGCAGGGCAAAAATATCCTCTGCACTCACCCGATTTAATGACTGAAGAACGCTCACTGTCTCAGATTCTATTCCGGAGAAATCAAGGTGTGAAAATAAAACCTTCCGGGCATCCGCTGGGGGAATCAATGTCAAAAACTCCGTCATATCACCTTATCCAAAACGTAAAAGATAACAAATAGATTGCCAACCCGACCATAGCCAAGGCATTAATTCGCAAAATCTGCCAATTGGGTTTCAATCCCAATTCAATATTCCGCAAGACAATAATCTGATAGATTGCAATTGGAATTGTCAGCAAGGGTGCCCAGGATAAACTGACCGGTATCCCAACCAGCGGCGCTGCTACAAAAAACGCATAAGCGCCGATCATTAATATATTATGAACAGGAATGGCGCGCTGCCAGGTAAGTCGAATCAATAAGGATTGATGCTTGTGCTTGAGATCATTTGCATAATTTGGAAATTCCAGCACCAATAAATACGACAGTGATAATAGCAGAATTGGAAAGCTAAAATAACTCACCAGGCGATGGATACTCTCGGCCTGCAGCATGAAGGCAATGATTGCGGGAAGGCCACCAATTAAAATTGCTTGCGCAATCTCGCCATACCCTCTGTCAATTAATCGAACCGGTGGAACAGAGACGAATAATGCAATTAGAATAAATGCAGCACAAAGAAACAATGTAGCCGGTTGAATTACATGCCGCAGAATCAAATAAAAAGCAACGATGGAGCAGATTCCAAGCAATGAAATCGAACTATAGAACAGGAATCTTAGCGCTGCATTTCGCTCCTGCGGGTTTTCTATGTTTTTCGGAAATAAATAATCTGGAGAGAAATATGAATTTAGAGAACCTGACGCCGCAATTGCGCAAAGAACGAACAAGCCACCGCCGAAAAGGAGCGTCCTGTCCAATGAAATTCCTAAGTATGTGGCAATAGCTATTCCCAGCGAATATGTCAGCCCTGCCAATAGCAAATTAACGGGTTGGAAAAAACCAAAGAATTCTCGAATCGGAATTTTCATTGATACCAGCGGTCAGTCGGTAATGAATTTTCGTAAATCGCGATGGTGAATTTGGTTGTGCCTATAGACCATTTTAATCATCTCCGCCAAAGTCGATTTTCCAAGGAAGGGATGCCGGCCTTCCCGCTGCAAATCTTCGGCGGTTAGGCTTTTTACTAAGGAGATCATTTCGGAGCGTCCGCCTTGAAACAACTTCATTAGTTCCTGGCGTGAGGCGTCTTTTGTCAAATCCTGCTGCCTGGCATTATACCTGTCGATGTTAAAGTCTTCCGCTGCACCTTTTCCGCCAGCAAGGATTTCATTGAACAACCGGATAAACCCCTGCTCTGCCGATACGAAATGCGCCAGAACATCTCGAACGGTCCAATCCGAGTCTTCGGAATAAACCGTAATCTCCCAATTTTCGGCATCAAGGGAGCCGAAAAAAGCGATTGTTTTATCGCCTTCAGACTTAAGTCGATCCGCCAAGAAAGCAGGGGTCTCTGTCATGCTATTCCGCTATACAAGAGAATAACCACCATCCACGACGATGGTCTGCCCGGTAATATATTCATTTTTTAGAAGGAATTCGATTACACCGGTAATTTCTTCCGCCTTGGCAGCCCGGCGCAAAGGGATTTTTGCCACCAGCTTCTCCCATTCACCGTCCGTCAAGGTTTTACTCGGATAAACAAACCCTGGTGCGATGGCGTTCACTCGGATATCGGGTGCCAGAGAACGTGCCAGCAGTCGCGTCAGGGATTCCACACCAGCCTTGCTCATCACATATGTCGGGTACCCGGACCAGGTCTTATTAGCGCCTACATCCGAAATATTAATTATTGATCCGCCAGCATCCATCCGCGAAGCGGCGTATTGAGCGCACAATAAAGGAGCTCGAAGGTTCAATGCCATTTCAGAATCGAAATCTTCTGCTGCCACATTCGGCAATCGATCGGTATTCATGACAGATGCAGAATTGATCAATACTCTTAGATTGAACTTCAAAGAGTCAATTTCATGAAATATATTTTCGATTTGGGATGGATCCCGTAAATCTGCCTTGAATATACTCGCTTCAACCCCCAAGGAAAGAATTTCCCTCCGGGTGCTCTCTGCTGCATCCAATGAATTGTTGTAATGAAGCGCGATTGCGTATCCCAAACGCGCCATTGCCAACGCTATTTCGCGGCCGAGACGATGCGCTGCGCCTGTAACAACCGCCAAGCGAGGTTTTTCTCCAACTATCATAGCAGTGTTTTACCACAAAAAAGACCCTGGAGGCAAATTAGCTCCAGGGTCAAATGGAAAAATAAACTTTATTTCTTGAAGAAGTTCGAAACAAAGAACCAGATATTCGCAGGGCGTTCTGCCAGCCGCCTCATAAAATAAGGATACCAATGGGTCCCGAACGGGACATAAATCCGCACTGGATATCCTTCTTTGGAAAGTTGCTCCTGAAGGTCTCGTCGAATTCCATAGAGCATCTGGAACTCCAAGCCCGCTTTAGGCAGCCCGACTTTTTCCGCATATGACTTGGCGTAGGCAATGCGTTTTACATCATGTGTCGCAATTGCCGGAATTGGAGGAATCCTGCCGTCCGCGCTTATTTCTGTTTTCCTTGCGAGGGAAGCATCAATAAGGATGGAGGCGAGTATATCAAAATTGGCATCCACGTCAGATTTTTTTGGGTAGGCCACGCTGGAAGGTTCCTTGTAAGCCCCTTTAACCAGTCTGAAACTGGTTCCCTTCTCCAACAAGCTTTTCACATCGTTTTCAGCACGAAACATGTACGACTGAACTGCCATGCCTACGGTCTGGACTGTAAACCCGCTAGCCAACATGGAATTATAGAGCTCGATGGTTGTATCGGAATAAGGCAAATCTTCGATATCAATTCTCACAAAATTTCCATACTTTCGGGCACGCTCAAGGATGCGGGTGAGGTTTTCAGCGCAAAGCTTGTTATCCATCCCCATACCGATCTGGGTCAGTTTTATGGATACATTCGATCTTATTCCAGCCTTGTTGATATCATCCAAGATGGCTATGATTCCATCTGTTGACCGGATCGCCTCTTCGGCATTGGTGGTATGCTCTCCCAGCTGATCCAGTGTGGCGTTAATCCCTCTGGAATTTAATTCAGCGACGACGCGCTCTGCATCCTCCATGCGTTCTCCAGCCACAAATCGGGAAGCCATTCGCCAGGCGAAGCCCCATTTTGTAACAAGGTTATGAGCCCATCCGGCTTTCGATAGATAGATGAAAAAGGATCGCAACATATCTGTCTCTCCCTAAAACACTGAATAGATTGTGAAAATTTACACGAACATATTGTAGCATATAAGTCAAAAGTCAATTGTGTTATACTTTTTTTCGCTTTTCTGCACATAGTAAGAATATGCATCAATTTCAGGTGACGTATGCACCGATTCGCGAAATTTTGCTGGTTCGTCCTCGCTTGGACCATTCTGGTTATCCTTTGGGGTGCTTATGTAAGAGCTACGGGCTCAGGCGCAGGTTGTGGCAGCCATTGGCCGCTGTGCAATGGAATGATTATTCCCCGATCCGAGCAAGTCGAAACGTCCATCGAATTTACCCACAGGTTGCTTAGTGGGGTCGCCCTCCTTCTGATATTTGTTATGTTAATTTGGGGATGGAAGGTTTCCGAAAAGGGTCATCCTGTTCGCAATGGTCTTATTGCATCTGCTGTTTTGATCATCACCGAAGCTTTGCTTGGCGCAGGTCTTGTACTATTCGAGCTCGTCACCACCAACCAGTCTGTCGCACGCGCAGTAGTCATGGCATTCCACCTGCTCAACACATTTCTCCTTCTTGCCGCGATCACTCTTTCTGCCTGGTGGGCAAGCGGTGGAAAGCCGATTATGTTGAAAAACCAGGGAAATATCACCCTTCTACTAATTTTGGCATTAGTCGGTGTGGCGCTTATCGGGATGACTGGCGCTATCACCGCCCTGGGAGACACACTGTTTCCTGCCGAAAGCCTTGTCCAGGGACTTGAGCAAGATTCTGATGCCAACGCTCATTTTCTTATCCGGTTAAGGATCTATCACCCGCTCATTGCAATCCTTGTGGGGGCATATATTTTATATCTCGCTAAATACTTACGAAACCGCGAGGCTGAAAATACTTCACGCAAGTTAGGTTCAGCATTGTTCGTTCTAATTCTGATACAATGGGCAGCCGGGCTCGTGAATGTCATCCTGCTTGCTCCTGTCCCGATGCAGATTATTCATCTCCTGATCGCAGACCTGGTCTGGATTACCCTGGTGCTATTTGCGGCTGCGACGCTTTCGCATATGCCCGGTGATAAGAAACCAGATCCGATTCTTGAGGCTGTGTGAGAAAAAGAGAGACTTCCTACTTATCCCGCTGGTTTTCGCTTGCGCTAATTGTTATTGCAGTCGTGCTTTTAATATTCCAATTGGTGACTTATAGCAGGCTGCGGACCTACTACCCTCCCGGGATGACCATTGCCGGCATCAAAGTCGGCGGTACAGATCCGCAAACAGCTAGCCAGCGCATACTTCAAGTGTACGCCAATACACCTGTTGAGATCCGCCTCGGGGATCAAATCGTTCAAATGGATCCATCAAGCGCGGGATATGAGATCAACCTGGATTCGATGCTTGCAGCAGCGGATTATGAAAGAACAGGTGGCGCCTTTTGGCTCGGATTTTGGGACTACCTAATAAATCGCCAACCTGCCCCCGCTGTAATCCCTTTAATCGATGCTCTCAACCGCGAACAACTTGACGCTTATCTTTTGAACGAAATCGCAGCGCGATACGATACGCCAGCCATTCCAGCTCAACCGGTGGCCGGGAGTACACAATTTCAAACCGGTGCCCCAGGCCAATCGCTAGATATTGAGCGTGCAGCAGTTTTGATCGAGGATGCATTGCGTTCGTCATCAAACCGCTCGGTTACCTTGCCGTTTTCAGATGTCAGACCGCCTCGGCCATCGGTAGAAAACCTGCAAATACAAATACAGCAAATAATCGATCTGGCCGGATTCGACGGGATTGTTGGTTTCTATCTCAAAGATTTGCAGTCTGGCGAAGTTCTCCACTTCGCCTACCAGGATGGAGAATTTAAATCGGTCGACCCAGATGTGGCTTTCACCGCTTCGAGTACGATCAAAATTCCCATCATGATTTCGACTTACAAGAACTCAGGTCCAGCGTTGGATGAGCAAACAAGAGATCTCATCCTGGACATGATCACAAAATCTGAGAATCCCCAATCTGATGCATTGATGGCCAAACTCGATGAATACCGTGGACCCCTGATCGTTACCGAGACCCTTAGGCAGCTTGGGATCGAAAACACTTATATTGCCGGTTACTTCAAGGAAGGCGCTTTCCTTCTCGAGAACATTACGACACCCGCGAATTCTCGAACGGATGTGTCCACTAATCCTGACGCTTATAATCAGGTCACGCCTTCGGATATTGGAACCATCCTTGAAGACCTTTACCAATGCTCGGTAACGGGGGGAGGCGCACTAATCGCAGCCTTTCCGGGGAAAATTGATAAGGCAGCCTGCCAGGAAATGATCGATTTTCTAAAACAGGACAGGATCGGCGTTTTGATCGAAGCCGGCGTCCCAGAGGGGACTCAACTCGCCCACAAGCACGGCTGGATAAGCGGTCCATCGGGAATTATTCAAAACATCAGCGACGCTGCCATTGTTTATACTCCAGGCGGGAACTATATCCTTGCAATTTATGTATACCATCCCGTTCAAGCCATCTGGGAGCCTGTGTCGGAAATGATTGCGAAGATTTCCGAAGCATCCTATAACTATTTTAATATTTCAGATTGATATCCTGCGATGAGCGATGCATTAAACCTTTATCGTCTGCAACAATTGGACACACGCCTGGCTCAAATCGAATCCAGGCAAAAAACCATCGCTGAAGCCCTAACTTCTAATGCGCAAATGCAGGAAGCAAAATCGATTTTGGAATCGACCGCCGGAAGGAAGCAAGCGGTTTCGCACGAATTAAAGCAAAAAGAAAATGATGCTGCCGAAAAAAGGGCAAAAATCGACCAGATTGAATCTAATCTTTATGCGGGGAACATCCATAATCCAAAGGAATTGCAGGGCTTGCAAGCGGAACTCGACTCGCTGAAACGAAACCTTGCCTCGCTTGAAGACCAGGAACTCCAGGAAATGCTGGCCTTCGACACTTTACAGGATGAATACAAAATCGCATCTGAGAAATATGCTGAAATTCTCAATCGAGTCACCCTGGAAAACAAGGACCTGTTAATTGAACAAAGTAATTTGCAGAAGGAAGCAGAGCGTTTAAACGTGGAGCGTCAAGCAACAACGCAGTCAATCGAAAACAAACATTTATCCCTCTATAATGAGATTCGAGAACAGCGGCATGGAATTGCAGTAACGACTATAACCGACAACTCCTGCGATTCCTGCGGAGCGGTATTGACCCCTGCGCAGCAGCAGTCTGCACACCATTCCCATCAATTGTACCGATGCCTTTCATGTGGAAGGTTCATTTACTCGTAAACTGCTCCAGGGCGGACTAACAATCCCCTTTCAAGGGGGCAAAGTCAAAACACAACCGAATAATTCCATAATAAAATAGACCTATGTTCCCGGGTTTCCGAGTCGAGTTTGATTTGCTTTCATTGATATTGGGTGCCATATTGGCCACGGTTTTTTGGTGGTTGATCCAATTCTTGCGCCCGCAATGGAAACAATTTCGCGAAAGCCTTAGAAAGAAAAAGGGCAAGGAAGTCGAAAAGCCATCAAAGGGACTTGAGGACAGGTATCGCAAGCTTGTCATGAGACAAGTACAGTCGATGCACATGGCAGCATCCCTGTTTTCTTTGGATGAGATCGTCATCCCCCCATTACTTTTGGCACCGCCGGCCCGCATCGAACCAGGCATGACCCATGCAGAAGAGGATGTGGTCAGCCAAACGCTTCCATACATGCCAGCGTTTCCTGAACTTGCTGCCGCATACAGGGCATCGAGCTTCTCGCTTGCCCAGGCCCTAGCAGGGAATACAAATCTTGTGCTGATCGGACAACCTGGTTCTGGAAAAACTGTTGCATTAGCCCACTTCGCAAATCAGCTGATAAACCGAGCGCCTGAGACCAGCCATCTCAGAGGATACCTTCCATTTATCGCTCACATCAGCGACCTTGATATTCCTCCAAAATCAAACGACTTGATTTATTCCATTACCGATATCCTTTCAGAGCAGGCATCGGTATTCGATGCAGGGCGGATGCCAAAATTTGTTAGGCAGATCTTCGAGAACGGACAGGCCATTCTTCTGCTTGACGGGCTCGATGAGCTTGCCCCTGAAGCTCTCAGGCAGGTCAGCGATTATGTAAAGCAAGTAATAAAGAATTACCCAAAAACGAAGGTGGTAGCAACCGGTACGCCGGAGTATATTGACGGGTTTTTCAACATGGGTTTTTCACCCCTCGTGGTCCTTCCCTGGGGCATTGATCAACAAAAAGATTTTCTCGATAAATGGGCCAATCTATGGACCAGATTTATTTCAAACGAGGCATGGGCACAATCCTCTGTCCTCAGTGTCGACCCGGTCCTTTTGAACCAATGGCTGAGAACCGACGTGGTCAATCTTACGCCACTCGAATTCACATTAAAAACATGGGGGGCTTATGCAGGCGATATCCGCGGGTCGCGCCCCATGGACTTCGTGGAAACGCATGTCCGCCGAATGATGCCCGCCGGGATTCCCCTCGAGGCATTGGGAGTCCTTGGGTATCAAGTCATCGCCAACACTTCAACGATTTTCGACAGCCACAAAGGAAAGTCGTGGATAAAGTCCTTTGAGCCCGCCGATGAGGAAAATGCAAGTACATCCGATTTCTGCGGAAGCCAGTAATTCAGATACGCCACCTGTCAATCCGGACGAAATAATCGTTGATCAATTTGAAAGCACACAACAAAAGAAAACGAAAAAGAAAGGCGGTGCAAAAGCGCCTGCACCTAAAGCCAGCTTGCTCTCCAAGCTGACGGATAGCGGGCTGCTCGAAAACCGCCGTAATGGACGCATACGTTTTGTTCATCTGACCTTTGGAGGGATTCTTGCCGGGGAAGTAATGAATTCGGCCTCCGCGTCGGTTATCCTCAACCAGGAGCCATGGAGTGGGCGCAGCCTGGCGTTAAATTCTTTCGCAGCCAAGGGCGATGCGTCCGAGATGGTGACCACATTGCTTTCGCAACAAGATGAAATGCTGGATCGAAATAAATTAATCGCAGGGCGATTCTTACGAGATGCTCCCAGGCAGGCCTCCTGGCGTTCAAAGGTGATGTCCGCTCTGGTGGAGTTGATAAAGACTGACAAGCCGGTAGCACTTCGAATGCAGGCAATCGCTTCCATCGCCTTAAGCGAAGATCAAACCGGATCGATGCTGTTCAGGCAGCTCCTGCAATTATCAGATAAGGATATTCGGTGCATGGCCGTACTGGCCAGCGGCGCTATTCGAGATAATAAATCAACCGATCAATTGATAGCATTAATCGGAGACATCAACCCACAAGTTCAACATGCGGCATGCCTTGCGCTGGTATCCATTGGCACATCTCAATCCCTAGAGGCAGTCGCTCGTGCACTGCTTCGGGGAGACGAGGGTTTACGCAGAGCAGCTGCCGAATCACTCTCAAACAACCGCGTCGAAGGACATGCCGCCCTGATGGAAGGCAGCAGCGCCAAGGATATTCTCCTCCGGCGAGCGGTGGTCTATGGACTGGCAAGACTCCACGAGAAGTGGGTCACTGAAATTCTTGAGAAAATCCAGGTGGAAGATGAGCAATGGGTGGTCAGAAATGCGGCTGTCGAGGTGCTTGAATCAAGGACCAGGGTAAGCCCGCGTGTCCCCAGAAAACTGCAATCACCCCACGAAGCCCCATGGCTGATAGAATATGCTGGCAAGTATGGCGTTGGGATTGCTCCCGGCGCGCCTACAACGGACCTGCTTCTTCGGGCACTGAAGAGTGAGAAGGAAGAAGAACGCCTGGCAGCCTTGGGTTACTTGAAGTACATGCCATCCGAGAGCGTTATGAGCGGGCTCTATCAAATCTTCTTCTCGACTGATGATGCGCCAATGAAGGAAACTATATACCTGATCCTATGGGAATTTGCACTGGGAGGGATTAAAATTCCTTCTCCGATGCAGTACGGGCTGGGCTAAGCCAAATTCTCTGCGGTGTGTTCCTCAGGGAATTCAGTCAAAGGATTTCAATATGCTTATAATCCATGCAACACTCGTAACCTGGGAAAAACCTAACCGGATCCTGGCGGATCATGGATTGTTCATCGGGCAGGATGGAAAAATTGAGGACATAGGTCCTTCTCGTGAAATCATAGCCCGCCATCCTGGGGCTCTTCTCCTGGATGCGCAATCTCAGCTTGTACTCCCTGGAAATATTTGCGCGCACACCCATTTTTATGGAGCTTTTGCAAGAGGCATGGCTGTACACGGGAAACCGCCCATTGCGTTTCCGGATATCCTTAAACAGCTATGGTGGCCTCTGGATCAAGCCCTGTCCGAAGATGACATCCGATATTCAACATTGGTATGCCTGGTAGATGCCATCAGGCATGGAACGACAACCTTATTTGATCATCACGCATCCCCGAACTTTATAGACGGATCCTTGGATGTTATCGCCGAATCGGTTCAGCAATCCGGACTAAGGGCGGTGCTGTGTTATGAAGTAACCGATCGCGGAGGAAAAGAAAAAGCAAGTGCAGGTATAAATGAAAATGTGCGTTTTATAAAAAAGGTTGCCAACAACAGGACTCCGCATTTGGCTGCCACTTTCGGGCTTCATGCGCCGTTGACGTTATCAGATAGGACGCTTGATTCCTGCCTGGCAGCTCACCCGTCCCATGGCGGATTTCACACCCATCTCTCTGAGAGTCTCTGGGACGCCAGACAAGTGAAAAAGGACGGTCACGGGACGCCGACCGGTTGGTTTAAGAAGCATGGCATCTTGGGACCGAAATCCATCGCAGCGCATTTTGTCCACTCAACAAAAGCTGAGCGAAAAATGATTGCCGAATCGGGCACATGGATCACCCACCAGCCGCGGTCCAACATGAACAACGGTGTCGGAGTCGCACCGGTGGAGGAGTTACTTGACGCAGGGATTAAAGTCTGCCTAGGGAATGACGGATTTTCAAATAATATGTACGAGGAATGGAACGCTGCTTATTTGCTCCCGAAATCCCATCAAAAAGACCCGCGCGCGATGCATGGTTATAAAATTGTGGATATCGGAATTTACAACAATGCTGCTCTGGCTAACACGTTTTTCCCCGTAGAACTTGGAGCCATTAAACCAGGCGCGGCTGCGGATCTGGTTTTCATAGACTACAACCCGTACACAGAATTGAGCGATGGGAATCTACCCTGGCACATCTTGTTCGGCTTTCGATCCGGGATGGTGACGACAACCATCGTCAACGGCAAGGTCTTGATGAGGAACAGAGAACTGACCACCCTGGATGAAGATCAGATCATGCGGCGTTCCAGAGAATTGTCAGTCCAGGTCTGGAAAAGGTACGATAAGCAATTTAAATCATCTCGTTAGGATACTCACATGGAAACCGACAAACGATGGACCATAGCGGTACTGGGGGGAACAGGCAAAGAAGGCAAAGGACTCGCTTCAAGGTGGGCAAAAGCCGGGTTATCGGTGGTCATTGGCTCAAGGAACATTGACAGGGCCAAGGAGGCTGCAGCAGAAATTAATTCGGCCAAATGTCCCATTTCGGTGCAGGGAAAAGATAATTTAAATGCGGCACGCGCAGCCGATATTGTTGTTCTCTCGGTGCCCTATTCAGCCCATCGGGAGACACTCGAAACAGTAAAATCCGCCTTGCAGGGAAAAATTCTTGTTGACGTTACGGTGCCATTGGTGCCTCCCAAGGTAACCAAAGTCCAGATGCCGCCTGCGGGATCCGCCGCACTCGAAGCAAGAGAAATCCTTGGTGACACTGCCGAAATCGCATCTGCCTTCCAAAACATATCTTTCGAACACCTTCAAGGGGATCACGAGATCGGCTGCGATGTTCTTGTCACCGGTACAAGCAAAGAAACCCGGGCAGTTGCATTGGACTTGGTCTCGCAAGCCGGATTGGCAGGCTGGGACGCAGGTCCTTTGGAGAACTCGATGGTGGCTGAAGGTCTCACCAGCATACTGATCCATATCAATAAGATCTACGGCGCCAACCATGCCGGAATTAAAATTACCGGTGTGCCGGATAAAAATCAACCCTCTCGGGAAATCACAAAGTAAATGGCTTTATCGCTAATCCCACTCAAGGGGATCCCGATTATCACCCCAGGCTTGGACCTTGCCGAGGTGATAATAAAGGGTATGAACTCCTCCAACCTTGAACTTCAAGGCAATGACATAATCGTCATCGCACAAAAAATAGTAAGCAAGTCCGAAGGGAGGCTGGTTAATCTTGCAACCGTTACCCCTTCCAGAGTCTGCAATCGAGCTGGGGATCAAAGCAGACAAGGATCCGCGGCTGGTTGAATTAATCCTGAGAGAAAGCAACAAGGTACTTCGCACGCGCCCGGGAACGATCATCGTCGAGCACAAATTGGGCTTCATATGTGCCAGCGCAGGAATTGACCATTCCAACGTAAGAGGCGAAGGAAACGCAAACGAAGAGTGGGTTTTACTCCTCCCCGAGAATCCCGACGAGACTGCTCGTATTATCAGAAAATCCTTGGAAAAAAAATACGGCGTGCCGATCGGTGTGCTCATCAACGATTCGCATGGTCGCGCATGGCGCATCGGAACAGTCGGGATAACCGTCGGGATCAGCGGCATTCCCGCGGTCGTTGATGAACGGGGGTGGAAGGATCTCACTGGGTTTAAATTGAGGATAACGGAGGTCGGGGCTGCCGATGAGTTGGCTGCAGCAGCCTCCCTTGTGATGGGTCAGGCTGCTGAAGGGACCCCAATTGTCCATGTTCGTGGTTTTCCTTATCCCCTGCGGGAAAGCCATCTCGGAGAGCTCCTAAGACCGAAGGATCAAGACTTATTCAGGTAATCCCCCGATTGAAGAGGATCAAAATGACAAAAATTCCTGACAGCCACCTGGATTTACTAAAAGACGAATCAAAAGCCATCGCCTACCTGGCCACGATCATGAAAGATGGCTCCCCTCAAGTCACACCCGTCTGGTTCAACTTCGATGGCGAGAATATTTTTATTAATTCCGCAGAAGGTCGTATCAAGGACCGAAATATGCGCTCGCGCCCCATCATCGCCATAACCATTCAGGATCCTGCCACCTTTTACCGGTATTTACAATTGCGAGGCAAGGTGATCGGCTTTTCCCACGACGGCGCCGACGACCACATCGATGCGCTGTCGTTCAAATACACTGGCAAGCCTCAATACGAATGGCGAAACAAGAACGAAAAAAGGATCAAATACAAGGTCCAGATCGACAAAGTGGATGCGCACTAAGTGGACGCCCAACTCTTTCTTCGATCACGGCGAAGCGTTAGAAGGTTCAGTGAACAGCCTGTAGACACCAACCTGCTCAAACGCATCATTGAAACGTCAACGTATGCCCCTTCGGCGCACAACCGCCAACCCTGGCGATATGCTGTCATTGCCTCCCAGCGCATGAAAAAAGCATTGGCGGATGGCATGGCAGCAGAATTTGAACGCGACCTGTCAAAGGATGGTCTTGCGGAAGTTGAAATCCATCGCAGATTGGAGCGGTCCCGGAATCGAATCGAGCAGGCGCCGGTCGTGATCATTCTCTGCCTTGACGAATCAAATCTCGACCAATACAGTGACGACCGAAGGCAAGGCGCGGAAACGATCATGGGCATCCAGTCCATATCGATGGCAGGGCTTCAACTCCTGTTGGCAGCGACCGCCGAAGGGCTGGGGGGAGTCTGGACATGCGGTCCCCTCTTTGCGCAAGATTACGTCCGATCGGTTCTTCAACTTCCCGGGCCATGGAAACCGCAAGGCATGATCCTTTTGGGTTATCCAGGCGAAACTCCTCAAGGCAAAGACATCAAATCCATCGAAGAAGTCGTGAAATTCATCGATTAATTTCAAAAAACGGAGAGGCGATGAAGATCGTTGCCCTGGCAGGTGGCGTGGGTGGAGCAAAGCTGGTGGATGGATTGGCGCAGATCCTGCCGGCTGAAGATTTAACCGTGGTGGTCAATACAGGAGATGATTTTCACCACTGGGGATTGAAAATTTGCCCGGATTTGGATACCGTTTGTTACACCGTCGCCGGACTGGCTAACCCCGAAACAGGTTGGGGGCGCAATAATGAAACCTGGAATGTGATTTCCGAGATCTCCCGGTTGAACGGGGTTGACTGGTTCAGAATCGGGGACCGCGATCTCGCCACCCACATAGAAAGGACAGAACGGCTCGCATCCGGCCAGAGACTCTCTGAGATTGTTCACGACTTCTGCCAATCCTGGGGGATCGAAATCACGATTTTACCCATGTCCGACGACCCCGTCGAGACCATTGTCATTACTGCCGAACATGGCGAATTGGCATTCCAGGAATATTTTGTTCACCAACATTGTGATCCAAAAGTCAAAGGTTTTAAGTTTGCCGGAGTTGAGTTCTCGAGACCGGCCATCGGAGTATTGGAATCAATTGCAGGTGCGGATGCCGTTATCTTATGCCCGTCCAACCCCTGGGTAAGTTTGGATCCAATTCTGTCCGTACCCGGCATCCTCCCGGCGATTAAATCCAGAAAAATTGTTGCAGGGGTCTCGTCCATCGTAGGTGGAGCCGCCATCAAAGGACCAGCTGCAAAAATGTTCTCGGAGTTGAACATCGAACCCTCTGCATTCGCGGTTGCTCAACAATACAAAGGGATGATTTCGCATTTCGTCATTGATTTAATCGACCACGATCTTGAGCGAAATATTTCCAGCCTGGGGATGAAAACGACTGCCGTCAACACGGTGATGAAAACCCGGGATGACCGACGCCAGCTTGCCTCAGATGTGCTAAACTTTGTGCAGAGAGCGGCATGACCATTTGGGCAATCGTACCCGTTAAGCCATTGTTAGTTGGAAAATCCCGACTGGGCAGCGTCCTCTCCGGCGAGGAACGCGCCAGGCTGAGCCGGATGCTGCTCGAAAGAACGCTTGGAGTTTTGAAGGATACGCCCAGCATCGATGGTTCATTGGTCGTGAGCAGGGATCCCGAGGCACTGGCGATTGCACGCCAGTTTGGTTGCAGAACGGTGTTGGAACATGGACAAACTCAAACCGATCTAAACCTGGCTCTTTTACGGGCGACGACCGTCGCAAAGGCGTTCGAAATCAATGGGATACTGGTGCTTCCGGCCGATCTTCCGCTGATTTCCCCGGAGGATATCCAAGCCCTGGTGGATCAAACCGTAAAATCTCCGGTGGTCATCATCGCCCCGGACCGTCATAACGATGGGACGAATGCCATGCTCATGAGTCCGCCGGGATTGATTAAATTTGATTACGGTCCGAATTCCTTCAATCGCCATTGCATGCACGCACTGGAGGCTGGCGCCAAGTTGGAGATCGTAAGGCGGGTGAATCTGGGTCTTGACCTGGATTTCCCGGATGACCTGGATTATTTCGAACAAATCCAAACTACAAGACAGGAGACGAAATGACCAAGAGAGCAGCACTTTACTTGCAGGATTCGCACGACCTTCGAGACGGGCTCGACTACGTGAAATACGCCGAAGAGAAAGGTTTTGAGGCAGTCTGGCAGGCGGAATCGCGCCTGGTACGCGATGCCATCGTCCCCATGGCAGCGTACGCAGCCGTCACAAATCGGATCAAAGTCGGCTCAGGTGTCATCAACAACTGGACGCGAAACATCGGCCTGCTGGCCGCCACCTACCTGACGCTGGATGACCTGGCTCCGAACCGAATTATCTGCGGAATTGGCGCCTGGTGGGATCCGCTTGCGAAAAATGTCGGCATTGACCGCCGCAAACCACTCACCGCGATGAAAGAAACCGTGTTGATCATGCGGCAGCTGCTCAAACTCGAGCGGGTCACCTTCCATGGTGAATTCATCCACGTGGACGGAATTGAATTGGACGTCGTTCACGGCCGCAGGGAGCCTCGAAACGTGCCGCTCATGATCGGAGCGACAGGCGACCAGATGATGGAACTCACAGGTGAAATTGCCGACGGCGCGGTGCTCAATTATTGCGTCCCACCCGACTACAACCACAAAGCTCTTGAGCTGCTCGAAAAAGGGGCTAAAAAAGCCGGACGCAGCCTGAACGACCTGGACCGGCCGCAACTTATCGTCTGCTCGGTTGACCAGGATCACGACCGGGCCATCGAGACGTCCAAAATGCTGCTCTGCCAATATCTCGCGCAGCAGCCTCACATCGCCAAGGCCAGCGGAGTCGCCCAAGACGTTGTGACTGAAATCCAGTCGATCCTTGGGTGGCCAGCCACCAAGGAACAGATCAACAAGGCGAAATATCTCGTCCCTGATGACCTGGTATTACGCATCACAGCTTCGGGTACGCCCGAAGAAGCCAAGCAGAAAGTTAAGGAATACGAAAACAATGGGTGCACTTGCCCGATCCTTTACCCGGTCGGCGGAAATGTGAGACTCCTTATCGATACGTTTGGCACACCCGCGTAAAGCTGCCTCAATACACGGTAAGACACCAGACTGAGAGCGGGCAGCCTTCAAGCTGGTTTGTGGTATGATATCCGATTTGCGGCTTATGCCGATTTCTTGAAGGATTGATTATGACGACCGAAACATTGTCCGCCTCCCCCCACTTGAGAGAAGAGTACGAACGGATGGCAGCCCTCTTTGATGCGCAACCCGGCATCGTTCAGCGGTTTCTTGAAGCCCAGGCGCGTGTCATCGCAGAGGCGTTGATCGAACACATGCCTCAAGTACGATTCTCGCTCCCCGATCGCGTGGTAGGGAATGTGGCACATCTTGGTGAGAATGCACCCATGTCGGTCCCTCAAAGTTCTCGGGAACAAGTCGTGGGTGGCGTGAGGAATCGGCTGCTCAACAAAGACGTCCGGCTGGAACTGCGTCAGCGGCTGAACGCACTTGAGCAATCCCCGGACCAGGCAATCGCGAGCAGTACGAGCCTGATCCGCTTTTCCACAGTGAACCATATGGTGCATAACATACTGCCATCGGGCCGCAGCGTCACTTATACAGCCGATGAAGATGACGAAATTCCCACGATTCCTCAAGTCGATACGTATGAGCCCGAATCGGCCATCACTGCTGCGACAGATGCCATCGCCGAGGAAGGAAAAGCGGAGGAAGGGCGAGGCGAGCTGCTCGTTCCATTTGTCCCGGCCGCGAGAAGGTTCTTCCTCCCGCAATGGGTCGCCTTCGATGAAAAGAATAACCTGCTGGTTGGCTCGATCGAAGAAGCGGAAGCCCACGTCGCCTCCATGCAGCGATTTATGACCGTCCTGCATTCCGCGATTGCGCTGACGTCGTATATCGTCGCTGATGAGGAATACCAAAAGAAACGCTACGGTATCTTGGGGCAGTTGATCAACCAGGGACGTGCGCTATGCACCTATCAAACCAAGGCAATCATCAGCAAGATCAAATCCCGGGCAAAAGCACATGATCTGAACAGAGGTTTAAGTTTAAGTCTGCCCTATTTTGATGACCAGGAATTGCGGGTGAACTTCAGTAAATTCGAAGTCATCCCGGCTGGGAGGATAATGTTTGTGCCCGCCTTCGTGGTGCGCGCGTCCCGTGAAGAACAGGCCAAAGTGGCACAGGATACACGGTTGAATTCCTCGACACGACGCCACCTGCTTGCCGAACTTCAGCTCCTGGAGGATGCGTTCAAGTCCTCCGAAGAGATTCGTTAAGGTTTCAAATGTCAATCCTTTTTACAGCGGGTCTACTGATCGTTTTCTTCTTTCTTTCGCTCCGAGCTGCACCGCAAGAAAAAGCGGAAGATGCGCACATCCACGGCGCAGGGCAAGTGGGGCTATTGGCCGCCCTGGCACTGTTTGGCGTGGACTATTTCACATCCTATTTCTACGCCACCGGCGAAATGATGCATGCTCTGCATCCCTTTGGCCTGGAGCATCTGGCCTATTACGCAGTGATGTTCATCGGCCTGGCCAATCTTGTCTTTGGCGCACTTTACATGTATTCGCTGGGGGTTTTTAGTGAAGGCGGCGGTGCGTTTACTGCAGCGCTGCGATATCTTGGACCCTCTCTAAGCCTTGTTGCCGCTTTTATCCTTCTCCAGGATTATCTTTTCACAATCGTTGTGTCAACTCTTTCGGGCGTGGACCAACTCCTCTCTCTGCAGCAAGCAGGCGGAATAGCCTGGTATTGGCACTTCTTAATCGGAGCAGCCCTTGTCGGAATAACCTGGTACATTACCATTCGTGGTCGCGGCGAATCAGCGCGGGTTGTATTCACGGGGCTTGGGCTTTTCGTGCTTCTGACACTCACCATGGCTATCGGTTTGATTATCGCAAAATATACGAATGTACCGCCTCTGCCCACCGAAGAGGCGATCGTCGAGACGACATCCATTGCAGAAGCACTATTTCACTTACTGGGTGCTTCCATGAAAGGGCTGGTCGCTTTGTCAGGTCTGGAGGCCATGTCGAACGGCATCCAATTCGTTATGGATAAGGACCCTTCAGTTGTCGCATGGGGTCGTAGAGTCTTACCTAAACTGGAGAAAGTCTGGCATTTTTATAGCGGTAAATCAGGCATCGGCCGAATTGTTCAGACTTCATTCCTTTTCTATGGTGCGATCACAACATTATTCCTGACCTATTTTTCCATACATTTTAATGCCTTTGACGGCGTAGCAGGCCGAAGCCTGGTTGGGAACCTGGCCTTCATCGGCTTTAATTCAATTTCTGCGAATGGTGGTTTTGTCCTATTCTGGACGTATCAGATTTTGGCTGTCGCGCTGCTTACTGCGGCATCCATGACAGCTTTCCAGGATCTTCAGGCTATCACGTGGAGAAACGTCGCGATCGGCGAGCTTCCGGAAGTGGTTGTGTATCGAAATCCGAAGGGGACATTCACGCGTCCTGTCACGGCAGCAGCTATTGTGGCTATCATTATTCAGCTTCTAGTACGAGGCGACACAAGTACAGCCATCCCTTATTACGGGGTAGGCGTATTCTTGCCCATTGCCATCATGGGTCTGGCCATGCGCGAACACGTAAAGGAAAAGGTAACTGGCAGAAATCGAACCTTGGGATTAATTGGTACAACTTTTGCGACAGCACTTGCCACCTTCATTTTTGTCGGTCAGATTGTCACTAAATGGAACGAAGGCGGTTGGGTGGTGCTGATCGTGTTCACCGCGTTGATCATTCTTGCACATCTTGTCCTTATGTCTCCCGCAGGATACCGTGATCCGGAGGATATCCATCGGGTCATCAGGGAGAAGTCCCGGATCCAGGGTTCCGCCGGTAATGTTGTGGAATGGCAATCGTTGAAGATCCAGGAGTACCGGTACAACTTGCTCATGGGATTTTCAAGAGTGGCGGGATGGTTCGGAATACTCAAACCGATGAAATATGACACACTTCAAGCACCTGCACCATTCGGCACATTTGAAGAGGCCGTGCATCATACCGGGGAAAAAACCTTCTTAGAGGAATATGTAGAAGAAAATCAACCCAAGCAGCAACCCCGTCTAGGTGGACCACCCCCCGAAGCAGGCCCGGTCGACCAGGAACCTGAATAATCCTTAACTCAAGCAGCATCCTTCGCTGTTTCCTTTTATGCCTACCACGCCAATTCAGGTAATGAGCGTCAAAGAAGTCCTTCTTGCGATGGATTCATCGCAAGAAGGACTTTCCTCTACTGAGGCTGAATCAAGACTGTCTTTGTACAGCAAAAACACGCTGCATGAACAACCCAAGACGCCACTATGGCAAAAATTCATCGATCACTTCAGGCATCCTGTCATCTGGGTGACCGTCGGGGCAAGCCTTATCGCCGCCATCATCGGGGATTGGATACTTGCGCTGGTCATACTCGTCCTTTCCTTCGCCAATAGTATTTTTCTCTTCTGGCGGGAATACCGTGCGGAGCAGGCGATCCAAAAACTGCAACAGATCCTTCCTATCTATGCCCATATTATCCGCGATGGACAGGAGACACACGCCAACGCCCAGGATATCGTCCCTGGTGACGTTCTCATTCTGGAAGAAGGCGATAACATTCCTGCAGATGCACGGGTCATCGAAGAGTACGGCCTGCGAACCAACAACTCCACTTTAACCGGAGAAGCTGTGCCTTCCCGGAAAACCGCAGACCCTTCCTTCCTTGAAGGGCGCAGCGAGCTCGAGCAGCCTAATCTCATCTTCGCCGGAACCTCCGTGGCAGCCGGGACAGGCAGAGCGGTCGTTTATGCCACAGGGATGTTGACCCAATTCGGCCGCATCGCCCACCTGACCCAATCCTCCCAGGAACCGCCATCCCGCTTGAAAGTTGAACTCGAGCGGACTATCGGAATCATTACATGGGTCGCCATTGGAATTGCCGGGCTCATTCTCCTTGTGAGCTATACGGATCCCGTCGTGCGCAGCCGGCTCTCCGATCCGCGCTTGCTGGCGCTTGGCATTCTGGTGGCTGCCATCCCTGAAGGATTGCCGGTCACTCTGACTCTTTCCCTGGCCATGGCGGTTCAACGATTGGCGCAAAAAGGTGTTTTGGCCAAAAAGCTGAACATCGTTGAAACTCTTGGGAATGTCACTGTAATTTGCACGGATAAAAGCGGCACGCTTACCCAAAACCAGATGACCGTGCGCGAAGCCTGGGTGTCCCATCAGCGCATCAAGGTGACTGGAGCCGGCTATGAACCTCGAGGAGAATTCATCCCCTCGCCGGTCGGACAGTCGTTTGAAAATGATTTTAAAACATTGCTGGAGGCGGCCGCCTGTTGCAACAACGCGCGGGTGATCGCACCTTCACTTGAACATCCCATGTGGACCAACCTCGGCGATCAGACCGAGGCCGCACTAAAGGTCGCCGCGCTTAAATTCAACGTGAACGAAGACACACTGGAGCTTTCCCACCCAAGATTCCACGAAATACCGTTTGATGCACGCCGAAAACGGATGACCACCATCCACAGGGTTCTCGATAAAGAAGTCGCCTTCGTCAAAGGCGCCCCTCGAGAAGTCTTGCAACTTTGCACCCAAATCCAAATCAACGATCAGGCGGTCCCACTGACCAACGCAATACGCGCTGAAATCCTGACCGCTAATGACGACTACGCCCGAAACGCGCTGCGCGTGCTGGCATTGGCTCGCCGGGAATTGCCTGCAAAATCCGCATCCTATGCGGGCGATTCCATCGAAAACGACCTGACTTTCCTCGGATTAATGGCTATGATGGATCCGCCTCGCCCCGAAGTGGAATCAGCCATCCGCACTTTCCGTGAGGCAGGCATCCGCATCGTCATGATCACCGGGGATTATGGGCTCACCGCCGAATCGCTCGCGCGACGTGTGGGTATGCTGTCCACACCCAATCCGCGCATCGTCACCGGCCAGGATATGGAAGAAATGTCGGAAACGGACCTGGCAAAGACCCTGGAGCAGGAGGTTCTTTTTGCGCGAATGGCACCGGAGCACAAATTAAAGCTTGTTTCGATTTTTCAATCCAGGGGTGATGTGGTCGCGGTTACCGGAGACGGAGTGAATGACGCCCCGGCGCTTCGCAAAGCGGATGTCGGCGTGGCAATGGGTATAATCGGAACAGACGTTGCCAAGGAAGCGGCGGATATCATCCTGACCAACGATAATTTTGGCGCCATCGTTTCAGCCATAGAAGAAGGGCGTGCGGTCTACGATAATATCCGGAAATTTCTTACCTACATCTTTTCAAGTAATGTGCCCGAGTTGGTTCCGTTCCTGGTGACGGCTATATTCCCCATTCCGCTAGCCCTGACCGTCAGGCAAATCCTCGCCGTGGACCTTGGCACCGACCTCATGCCCGCCCTCGGGCTTGGCGTGGAACAACCTGAACCCGGTATCATGCAGAAACCGCCTCGCTCAAAAAATCAAGCTGTGGTCGACAGCGGATTGTTGTGGAGGTCCTTCGGCTGGCTGGGTGTGATCGAAGTCTTGTTATGTTATGCCGGTTTTTTTGCAGTATTTTTTGTGACCGGTAATCTGGGGATGTTTTTTCCATTCTTCGCCGGAATAGCCGTTCCAGAAAATATTTACACACCGATGGGTTTGCTTGCAGCCTACGCCATCGCCAATACGGTTTATCATGCCGGTGTTGTGACCGCGCAGGTTGGCAACGTTTTTGCCTGTAGAACAGATACCGCTCACAACTCCCAGTTAGGCTGGTTCAGCAACAAATACATCTGGGTAGGAATTGGAATAGAATTAGTCATCATTTTCCTTCTTATATACATCCCGTTTCTGGCAGGAGTTTTTAATCACGTCGAGATTCCGCTGTATTATTGGCCGGCCTTGTTCATGTACGCGTTGATCCTATATGGTCTTGAATGGCTTCGAAAAGCCGCAATGCGACGCAGATATCGGAATCAATCAGTTCGCTAATTTTCAAAAGGAGGGCACGCATTATGAAAATCATTGTGATGGGCTGCGGACGTGTCGGGTCTCAGGTCAGCCTGGTGATGTCAGCGCATGGGCATGATGTCACCGTGATCGACCATGATAACAATGCGGAAAACCGCCTCGGCGCGGACTTCAAGGGAAAGCTGCTGCGAGGGTTGGGGTTTGACAGAAACGTATTGATGGAGGCAGGCATTGAAAGCTGCGATGCCTTCACGGCTGTCAGCTCTTCCGATAATGCCAATATCGTGGCTGCGCGCATTGCGCGAAATATTTTCAAAGTTCCTCGCGTGGTCGCTAGGCTTTACGATCCCCGGCGGGCTGAAATTTATCAAAGGCTTGGGTTGTTAACTATCTCGACAACGACCTGGGGTGCTGAACGGATCTTTGAATTGATCACCCATTCAGACCTGGACGTGTTCTACTCATTTGGCCGGGGTGAAGTTTCCATGCTCACGTATGAAATATCGTCGCTGTTGACAGGACGAACAGCCAAGGATATCACTGTTCCCGGCGAAATCACGGTCGTCTCGGTCACCCGGGACGATAAGGCGTTCATTCCATCCAGCGGGACAACCTTCAAAGAGGGCGATGTCGTCCACCTGGCGGTACTATCAACGGCGATGCCCCGCCTGGAAGAAATGCTTGGCCTTGAAAGGAGGGTATAACGATGTTCGTGATCATTGTCGGAGGTGGCAATACCGGTTCCTATCTATCCAAGCTGTTGATCGACGCCGGCCATAAAGTGCGCGTCATCGAGGAACGTCCCAACCTACTCGAGAAACTCAAGGCTGAAATCCCCGAGGATTCCATCATCGCTGGAGACGGGAGTTCCCCATCGGTGCTCGAACAGGCCGGCATTTTGCACGCCAATGTGTTGGCAGCCGTAACTGGTGCAGATGATACAAATCTTGTAATTTCCTCGCTGGCTCGGTTTGAATTCAAAGTTCCGCGTGTGATCAGCCGTGTCAATAATCCCAAGAACGCCTGGTTGTTTACCCCTGAAATGGGAGTGGACGTATCCCTTAATCAGGCGGAAATCCTTGCCCACCTGGTCGCGGAAGAAATGTCCCTGGGCGACATGATGACATTGCTCAAGTTGAGGCGAGGCGAGTATTCATTGATCGAGGAGAAGGTTCATCCCGATTCCGTTGCGGCGAACAAGCCTCTGCGTGATTTAACCATGCCGCCGGAAACGACGATCGTGGCCATCATCCGAAAGAGCCAGCTCATCATCCCTAAAGGCGATACGATCCTGCTTCCCGCCGATGAGATCATTGCCCTGCTCCGTGACGCCCATCTCGCTGAGCTTGGTGCGCTGCTAAGCCCACCGGCAGCGATTACGCGATAACGAAAAAAAGGCAGGAGAAATTTCCTGCCTTTTTTTCTAATAATCCGATGCAGATTACTCTAACTCAAACGTTTTCTTCAAGCGAATATCTCTGGATGAACTTCCAATCAACAGCTCGAATTTTCCCGATTCGGCCACCCAGGCTTTTTTATGGGGATCGTAGAAGGAAAGTGACCTTTCATCAAGCTGCAGCTCGACTTTATGTTTTTCCCCGGGTCGCAAGAAAACCTTGGCAAATGCTTTGAGTTCTTTCGCGGGACGCACAAGGGAGGATTTATCGTCATGCACATAGAGCTGTACAACTTCCGCGCCAGCCAGCTTGCCAACATTGGCAACCTCAACCGCGACCTTGATCTGCTGCCCTTTCTTTATCTTTTTTGGCGAGGTTAGATTCGTATACTTGAATTGAGTATAAGACAGGCCGTGCCCAAACGGGAATAACGGCTCGAGATTTACCTTGTCAAAATAACGGTAACCGACAAATATCCCCTCGCCATAATTCACTTCACGGCAGCCCGGGTAAGATGCATTGATGTAGGCTGGGCTGTCCTGAAGCCGTCTGGGAAACGTGACCGGCAGTTTACCGGAAGGATTGACTTTCCCCAGAAGGACGTTTGCGATGGCATTTCCATTTTCCATACCCGGGAAAAAGGCCTCGACGATCCCGGCAACGTCATCCGCCCAGGGCATGCAGACAGGAGACCCCGTGTTCAGAATGACGACTGTGCGAGGATTTTCTCTGGTAATTGCTGCTATTAATTCGTTTTGCCTGCCCATCAACTCCATATCAGGTCTGTCATCCCCCTCGGTCTCAAATCCATCCGGCATCCCACCGAAGAATAACACTGCATCTGCACTCTTGGCGACTTTTACTGCCTTGGCGAACCGCGGATCAGATCCCTTCCTGAAATGAATCCCCATTCCCAATCTGAAGAATATGACCTCCTGTCCTGGATGACGGGTATATTCGATCACCAACTTGTTGGTCATTCCACTTGAAAGACGAATTAATTGGGATGAGTTTCGAGATTTGTCAAAGGAAGAAGTCTTACTTTCCATCACCTGCTTCCCATCTAGAAGAATGCGCATCATCCCATTGTGCCCAAGCTGGAATCGGTACTCCCCTGTCGTGGGAACCATCAGTTCTCCTTCCCACCTGGCTGCCATCGGCGCTTCAGACATGGCTGACCATTCGGTGTGAAACCAGAATTCAGGCCAAAAACCACCCTGTTGGATTATGGGGGCACCGGAAAAATCCTTATTATTGAAGAATGAGCCCTTCAAACCCTCGGGATTTAACCATGATCGCGGGACATCAAAGGGTTCAATAAAATTATCGCACCCCTCTTCATAAACCAGATTGACCTTGTCTCCGACCATTCTTTTCAAAGCTTCCAGAGGCGTTATGCGATAAGGTGGATTTACCCTTGAGGAGCCGCCGCCTTCAATTACTGCATTGGCAGCATTAGGGCCGATCACCGCCAGAGTCTGCCCGGGTTTCAAGTTCAACGGGAGGATGCCGTTCTCATTCTTTAACAATGTGATCGATTCTTCAGCCAGCTTCCTTGCAAGTGTTTGGTGCCCTGCAGTGTTTACCGCACCTTTTTGTATTTTTCCGCCCATTCGGCCCGTTCGCGAAATCAAGCGAAGTATCCGCCGCACAGAATCGTTCACGATTTCCTCGTCGATTTGCCAGTTTTGGATAGTCTCGTGAAGAAGCCGGTGGTATTTGGCTGGACCAGGCATCTCGAGGTCGAGCCCGTTCTTGATGGATTCGAAAATACTGTGAACAGCGCCCCAATCCGAAATCACGGCACCTTCATAACCCCATTCCTCCTTGAGAATCGTCCGGAGCATATAGGCATTTTCACTCGCGTATACCCCGTTAATGCGGTTGTAGGAGCACATCACGGTCCACGGGTCAGCCTCCTTGACGGCCATCTCAAAGGCAGGCAGGTAGATTTCTCGCATGGTGCGCTCATCCACGCGCGTGCTGGCTCGAAATCGTTCGATTTCGTAATTGTTCAGCGCATAATGCTTCAGGGATGTCCCCACGCCGCGACTTTGGACGCCTTGGATATACGCGACGGCGATCCTCCCGGCAAGGTATGGATCTTCGGAATAAGTTTCGAAATTCCGCCCTCCCAGCGGATAACGCACAATATTCACGCAAGGTCCCAGCAGGATATCGCATCCCATGCCACGAGTTTCCTCCCCGAGGGCTTGGCCAACTTGCTCGATCAACTTGGTATTCCACGAAGCACCCATCGAAATGCCCGTCGGGAACGCAGTCGTCGGTTCGACTTTCCGCCCCACCTCTGGGTTGCTGGCGCGCACACCATGCGGTCCATCCGTCATCACGATTGAAGGAATGCCTAAGCGGGCAATGGGTACTGTATTCCAAATGTCTTTACCGGACAATAGCGATGCTTTTTCTTTGAGAGTCAATTCATCAATCAGTTGGTTTATATTATTTTTTATTTCCATAGGGATCTCCATTTCTTTTAATTATCAGCGATTAATTCTACACCGGTAATAATATTCCCGTGCTGCACTATAATTGATTTTACGCAACTAACAATCAGTCGGCAGAGGGCTTATGACTTCAATAGAGAAGAAACAACCCAATTCAAGAATGTGCTTTATTTGTGGAGTGGAAAATCCGATCGGTCTAAAGTTGAAGATTTATCAGACATCACCCGGTGTGATTGAGACCACCTACACAGCCCCCGACCATTTCCAGGGTTATCCTGGCATTCTCCACGGAGGGATCGTGGCATCGATCCTCGACGAAATTAGCGGTCGGGCTCTTATGGGTGAGCCATCATCCCCGAGATTTATGTTCACCGGAAAACTCCAAGTAAAATATCGTAAAAATGTCCCGACTGGAAAACCACTCCGGATAGTTGGCAAGGCGATAAAGAGCAGAGGAAAGTCTGCGGAAGGCTGGGCGGGTATTTACGACCTGGCAGGTGATTTACTTGCGGAAGCCTCAACCCTACTGATCGACCTTCCAAAGGAAACGATCGATACCGCCAACCTCGATGAACTGGGCTGGAAGGTATACCCTGATTAGCATCTAGAAAACTGAAGCCAATGTGCCGTATGTCTTGTATAATAGAGTTAAGCCGTCCAATTTGGATTCTACCGAGAGAGCTATGAAAATCGAATTTTTCCGACCAAATTCCATGTCAGAAGCCTTGGATTACCTGAACCAGCCAAATTCCATCCCATTGGCAGGTGGAACCTTTGTTAACACACCTGACTATAAAACGAAGCTGGAGCAACAAAGCGGCAGCGCAGCCATTATTCTGGTGGATTTGCAACACCTGGGCCTGGGTCACATCCGAAAACACGGAAACACCCTTGAAATTGACGCCTGTGTCACTCTTCAACAGCTATGCGAGAACGCGCACACTTCTGAGGACTTAAAAAAGGCAATAAAACTGGAAGCCCCTTTGAATATACGCAATATGGCGACCATTGCCGGAACTCTGGTTTCGAGCACCGGCCGCTCCGCATTTGCCTGTGCAATGCTGGCACTGGATGCCAAATTATCCATTGAACCTGGAACAGAGGAAACCTCCCTTGGAAACTATCTGCTTCTGCGCGAGAAATCGATTCCCGGGAAATTGATCACAAGAATTACGATCCCAATGAATGCTCCTCTTGCCTTTGAGCATGTCGGAAGGACAAAGTTCGATCTCCCGATTGTCTGTGCAGCAGTCGCCAAGTGGGCTTCCGGAAGAACGAGACTGTCCCTCGGTGGTTACGGCTCATCCCCCCTCCTCGCGATGGACGGGACCGCAGCCGACGACATTAAATCCGCGGCTAGAAATGGGTATCACGAAGCGGCCGACGAATGGGCCTCTGCAGAGTATCGAGCGGATGTCGCAGCAACTCTTGCCGGGCGATGCCTCGATCGACTATAAAATAAACCAATTATTCATTCCATGGCTGCATCTTTACCATTAAATCGTATTGTTCGAGGAGACTGCGTTGATATTCTGACGTCCTTTCCTGAGAGTTCAGTCGACGTAATTTTTGCAGACCCACCATACAACCTTCAGTTACAAAAAGACCTTTACCGCCCGAACTTAACAAAAGTTGATGCGGTGTCCGACCAGTGGGATAAGTTCTCCGGGTTTTCGGAGTATGACCACTTCACAACTCGATGGTTGTCCGCCTGTCGACGGGTGTTGAAAGATTCAGGCACCCTTTGGGTCATCGGCAGCTACCATAACATTTACAGAGTCGGAGCTATCCTTCAGAACTTGGAGTTTTGGATATTAAACGATGTCATCTGGATAAAGACCAATCCAATGCCAAATTTCCGAGGCGTGCGATTCTCAAATGCTCATGAGACGATGATCTGGGCGCAAAAAAAGAAAGGTGCAAAATATACTTTCAACCACCTTGATGCAAAGTCTCTAAATGACAACCTGCAGATGAGAAGCGATTGGACAATCCCTCTCACCAGCAGCAAGGAACGCATAAAAATTAACGGTTCAAAGCTGCACTCAACTCAGAAGCCATCTTCGCTTCTTTACAGAATATTGCTTACCTCTTCGAACCCCGGTGACATCATCCTCGATCCCTTCTTTGGGTCGGGAACAACAGGATACGTCGCCAAGATGCTGCATAGAAAATGGATCGGAATAGAACGAGAGAATAAATACATCAAGTCAGCGCAAAAGAGAATTGACTCGGTCGAACCAATCCCGCTCGAATCTTTGTGCTGCGAAGATTACAACCGCCCTAAGCGAATACCTTTTGGATTATTGGTTGAAAGTGGTCTGCTATCCCCCGGTCAACAGCTTTGGGCTGTGAAGGGCAAAAATAAGGCGATGATCCTTTCCAACGGAAAAATTAAATGCGAGGATAGGATCGACACCATTCATGGGATGGCGAAAGCGTTGACGAATACTCCCGCAAATGGATGGGATTTTTGGCTTTTCGAAGATGCAGATGGCGTAAAAAGACCTATCGATGAATTGCGAACTCAATTCCGCAAAGAACTGGGATCGTAAAGACTACATTTCGAGGACATTATGAATATTACTTTGCACATTAATGGGAAAGACCATACCCTGGACATCCCCCCCGAGATGACATTGCTAAAAACACTCCGTCAATTGGGCTTTCACGGAGTCAAATTCGGGGATGAACAAGGGATCAGTGGCGCAGATACCGTTCTCCTCGATGGCCGGCCAGTCAATGCCGGGCTGATGTTCGCTGCTCAAGCCGAAGGCCGCAAAATCGCCACGATCGAAGCCCTTGGCGAACATCCGGACCAGGGCTGGCAAAAAACCGGCGGGTTGCATCCCATCCAGAAAGCATTCATAGAAAACGGGGCAATCCAATGTGGTTATTGCACCCCAGCCCAGGTGCTGGCTGCCAAGGCGCTACTGGACACAAATCCGAATCCTTCCGAAATCGAAGTGCGGGAAGCGCTGTCGGGAGTGCTTTGTCGCTGTACAGGTTACGCCAAGCCGGTACAGGCTGTCCTTAAAGCGGCTGCCGTGATGCGGGGGGAAGATCAATTCGATGGCAAGGAATACCTTATTCCGGATGACAATCCTCCTTCTCCCTTACCCTCCAATGACGATTTGCCCGGAACAAACGGAGTGCAACTCAGCGTGATGCCCAAAGTCATCTTTGCGCCAAAGACATCGATTTACCAAACCGTGGGTAAGCCGGAAATTAAAGTGGATGCCATCAAGCTCGTGCAAGGGAAACCTGCCTTTGCTGCGGATATGGATCCCCGAGGGCTGCTGCATGCGAAGGTGCTCAGGTCACCGCATGCCCATGCCCGAATTAAAAGCATCGACACAACCAAAGCCAAGGCACTTCAGGGAGTCGCTGCAATCCTGACATGGAAAGACATCCCCCGGGTGGTGTACTCAACTGCCGGGCAGTCTGATCCAATCCCTGGCCCACTGGACACATTCTCTCTTGATAGCAAGGTCCGGTTTGTCGGTGATCGCGTGGCTTTTGTCGCGGCTGAATCGCCTGAAATCGCAGAGAAAGCCTGCAGGTTGATCGACGTCGAATACGAAGTGCTTGAACCGATTCTGGAATCGTCAAAAGCGCTGAACAATCAAGATAATCGCATCCATGATGAGTCTGAGTATGTCAATTTTGCGGGGTCGGATGCCGCCAGGAACCTGGCCGCGGAAATCCGTATCGATATCGGTGACGTGGAAAAAGGATTCAGCGAGGCCGATGAGGTTTTTGAAGGCGTTTACGATGTGCCGAAGGTCCAGCAGGCGCATATCGAACCGCATGTCTGCATCACCTACTGGGACGAAGATGACCGCTTGGTCATACGTACATCGACGCAAGTCCCCTTCCACGTGCGGAGAATGCTTGCTCCGGTTTTAGGCTTGCCGGTCAAGCGTATCCGCGTGATCAAGCCGCGAATAGGCGGCGGCTTCGGGGGAAAGCAGGAAGTCCTGATGGAAGATGTGGCTGCGCACCTGACCATCGCCACAAAACGTCCGGTGCTTTACGAATATACCCGTGAAGAGGAGTTTATCGCAGCGCGCTCCCGTCATCCCATGAGGATTTGGATGAAAACCGGCGTAAAGCGCGATGGGACCTTGACGGCCAACGAGATGAAAGTACTCTCGGACACAGGCGCTTATGGCTGCCACGCTCTCACGGTGACCGGCAACACCGGGCACAAATCCATGGCGCTTTATGTTGGCGATGGCGCGTATCGCAAAGCGCCCAACATTCGTTTTTACGCGGACATCGTCTACACCAACACTCCCCCGGCTGGAGCGTACCGAGGCTATGGCGTCCCTCAAGGATATTGGCCGGTCGAACGCCACATGGAAAAGATCGCCCGGGCGATGGGGTTAGATCCGCTCGAATTCAGGCTGAAAAATGCCATCCGTCCGGGCGAATACCATCCCTTCAGCACCGCCTGGAACGAAGGCCGGAAACCTCGTCCTGAGATCATCCACACGGTCGGGTTGGAGCAATGCGTCCAGCAGGGAAAAGCAGCCATCGGTTGGGACGACAAAATTGACAATGCCGAATGGCACGACAACAAAACATCAGGTAAGAGTTACTCTAAAAAAGGCATTGGTGTCGCGATGGTCATGCAAGGGACAGCCATCCCTTATCTGGACATGGGAGGCGCCTCCATCAAGATGAACGACGACGGTTCCTTCAATCTCCTGGTCGGCGCAACCGACTTGGGGACCGGGTCAGATACCGTTCTTGCACAAATGGCGGCAGAAGTTTTGGGTGTGCCGTTGGATGACATCCTCACCTATTCGTCGGACACGGATTTCACCCCCTTCGACAAGGGGGCGTATGCATCCTCCACCACGTATATCTCCGGGACGGCCGTAGTGAAGGCGGCAGAAATCGCCGCGGATAAAATCAAGCAAAGGGCTGCCTTACTCCTTGATCTTGAAAGAGCATACCACTATCATCCTTAAAGATAAAAAAGCCAATGCTCCGGATGGGCGAAGCGTGACGCTTTCCGAAATCGCGCTCGATTCTCTTCACCGCCAGAAACAGGAACAAATCATGGGCGTGGCTTCGTACGTTTCACCTTCCTCGCCTCCTCCTTTTGCGGCCCAATTCGCAGAGGTTACTGTCGATCAGGAAACGGGCCAGGTCACTGTTGATAAACTCGTCATGGCCGTGGATTCCGGCATCATCGTCAATCCACTCACGGCTTCCGGACAAATTGAGGGCGGCATGATCCAGGCGCTTGGCTATGCGGTGTGTGAAGAGATGCGGTATGATTCCCAAGGCAATGCCCGCGAGAAGGATTTCCTGGACTACCATATCTTCCGAGCCGACGAAGTTCCAGCCCTGGAGACGATCTTTGTGGAAACCTTCGAGCCCAGCCACCCCTTTGGGGTCAAAGCCGTGGCGGAAATCCCAATGGACGGAGTCGCTCCGGCAGTGGGGAATGCCATTTTGGATGCCGTGGGCGTAAATATCGATGAGAATCCAACCACGCCTGAGCGGGTGTGGAGAGCCTTGAAGAAATTAACACCGGCATAGAAAGAGTTGGCATGGCAGATAGAATATACGTGATCGGACATGTTAATCCAGATACAGATTCCATCGCATCCGCCATGGGATATGCCTGGCTGTTGAAGCAGCGCGACGGACACGATACAGTTGCATCAAGAGCCGGTGCGGTGAACGCGCAGACGTCGTGGGTGTTAAAAAAACTTGAGCTGGATCCCCCATTTTTGTTAACAGATGCATCGCCGCGATTTGACTCTGTCACCCGTCAATTGGATACCATCCATCCCGACAGCCCGCTCACCGATGCCTGGACGCTTGCCAGCCGGACCGGAGGCGTTGCCCCCGTCGTCACAAAAGACGGCTTGCCTTACGGCATGATCGATGGCATGACCTTATTCAGTTTTTTCCAACAGACCATCGGTCCGCGTTTGGATTTAAGCAGCCAGAGCATCGGGAATGTGCTCTCTGCTCCCTGCAAGGATGCCGCGGATACGGGTGTTCCAAAATTCCAGGCCAATGGCCATATCCGCGATTCACTAAATCGCATTTTGCGCGAAGAACGCAACGATTTTTTTGTAGTGGACGAAGTCGGGCACTATGTAGGGATTTGCCACCAGCGGGGTGTGCTCAACCCGCCGCGCTTGAAGATCATCCTGGTGGACCATAATGAACCCCGGCAGGCGATCGCTGCGCTAGAGGAGGCGGAACTTCTTGAAATCCTTGATCACCACCGCCTGGGGAATCCTCACACGCATCAACCCATCCGCTTTACAGTGGATATCGTCGGCTCCACCAGCACGCTGGTTTCAGAATTGACCGCAGAAGCCGGTCTATCCATGCCGCCCGCCATATCGGGCATGCTGCTCGCCGGTCTGCTCGCGGATACGCTCATCTTAACTTCTCCGACAACGACTGCAAGGGACAAACAAGCAGCAGAAAGACTCGCCCGCTGGGCATTTGTCGGCAACGGTCCGTTGAAAGGTGAAACGATCGCCAGTTTTGGAAACCAGGTAATCTCTGCAGGAGCAGGGTTGGCGAACCGCGACCCCAAGGAAGTCGTCAGCACAGATATCAAACCTTACGAAGCCGGTGGCTATAAATTTGCCGTTGCCCAGGCAGAAGTGACCGACGTGATGCAGATCAACGACTACCTCGACCAATTGACGAAATCCTTGAATGACCTTCGCGATAAGCGAGGATTGGATTTTGCCATGCTTCTGATTACCGATGTGGTTCGAAATTCCAGCCGTCTGATCATCTCCTCCTCTCCACCTGCCGTCCTGGACGAACTTCCCTACCCACCGCTTCCAGATGGTACTCGTGATGCAGTCGGAGTGGTTTCACGCAAGAAACAGTTGCTCCCTTCGCTGCTGGGCATTCTCGAAAAATAACCAATTCGGATAAACAAACAGATCATGGCGACGCACCTTTACCCTGAAGAGCGACGCTCTGCCACCGTCCTGTTCGCAGATGTACAGGGATTCACGATGCTCGCCGAGCAGCTGGACTTTGAAGCAGTGAGCGACCTGATCAAGGAACTTTGGTCCCGGTTGGATTCGGTGATCGAGGACGCAGGTGGTTACATCGACAAACATATGGGTGATGGCGTGATGGCTATTTGGGGAGCGCCCTACGCCTCCGACCGGGATGCGGAAAAGGCAGTGCATGCCTCCCTCGCCATGATCGAGTCCCTGAATACATATACTCGAACAACAACCATTCCCGGCGCTGAAAGGTTAAAGCTCCGCGTCGGGGTGAATTCCGGCCAGGTATTCGCCGGTTACGTAGGCACCAAAAAAGAATATACGGTTATTGGAGACACTGTTAATATCGCCGCCCGATTGGAACAGGCTGCCGAACCCGGGACAGTCCTTGTTGGGGAAAATACTGCCCAGCTTATCAAATCCATATTTGAATTAAAAGACATTCCTCCCATTCATGCCAAAGGCAAGGCGGAGCCGCTGAAAGCCTTTCAAATCGCTGGAACCCGCCCATCCACATCCAAGGTCACTTACGACAGCATGGAGCGGCTTGAAACGCACATGGTTGGCCGCGATTCGGAAATGACCAGGCTCAGGATGTACTTTGAACAAGCCCGCACATCAATCACACCCAATCTCCTTTTGGTGACGGGAGAAGTTGGTATTGGCAAATCCAGGTTGTTAATGGAATTTTCGCAAAAATTGCAGCGCGACACCGTGAACGCTCAGGTCTTCCAAACCAGGGCACTCGCCCAGACCGCACGTGTTCCCTACAACATCTGGAAACAAGTTCTTTTCAGATTCTTTGACCTGGTGGAGGAAACTCCCCACGATCAACTTGCCCTTCAATTCGAACACGAAGTCAGCCTGCTTTGGGAAAGATCTCCCGGAAATCCTCCTGCAGAAGTTGTGGTCTCCACTCTGGGCAGGCTAATCGGGATCGATATTGAATCTGAAAAAATTAATCCGAGGCAACCGGAATCCGCAATCGACGAGCTGGAACAGGCCATGGAATCCGCCCGTGCATTGGTCAACAGGCTGGTAGTCAAAGGACCGCTGGTTCTCGTGATTGACGATCTGCAATGGGCGGATAAGGAAAGCCTTGGTTTATTATTATCGCTAGTCAGACCGGGAATCGAGCCGCTGCCAGCTTTGATCATAGGTGGAACAAGGCTTGGTCTTCTTAAAGATTATCCACAATGGTGGAATGCCTCTCATATCCTGACGCTGAATCCGATCCCTTTTACTGCCGAAATGGTTGCCCTCGCGTACCCGGATTTGAAGACTCTGCCCGGGCATATCCTGGAAGAACTGGCAAATCGCGCAGAAGGGAATCCTTACTTCCTTGAGGAAATCATCAAGGGACTGGTCAAATCCGGCTTGGACGACCTTCGAACTGCCCCGGAAGAGACGATTGCCCACATTCAATCTCGTATTCCAGAGTCATTAAGGGCTATGCTGCAAGCCAGGCTCGATAATTTAACACGGGAAGCGCGAACGGTCGCCTTGATGGCATCGGTCGTAGGCCGTGTTTTTTGGGTTGGAGCGATCAAAGAGATAGCCAGAGCCAATACCGGAACCGGAACACTCAGCACCCTCCCCGAACAGGTCATGGACCGCCTGCTCCAGGATGGATTAAGACAACTCGTCCGCGCAGAGATGGCATTTCCCCGCTCCGGCACGCAATTCTCCGACCAGCAGGAATATATCTTCAAGAACTCCTATCTGAGCGAAGTCGCGTATGGAATGATCCCCATCCGCAGCCGAAACACGTACCATAAAGCAGTCGCCTTCTGGTTGGCACAATTTGAAGGTACAATCCATAAAGTCATGTCAGCAGAACATTTCGAAAAAGCAGGCGAATTCAACCTGGCCGCAGATCAATATGATCTCGCTTTGACATCCGCGAATACCAGACGAACTCTCGGAGAAATTGAGCACCTGACATCCCGTTCCCGTGCCGCACGAGAATCCGGCGAGAAGGCAGAAAACCATGACTAAGCGGACATCCATCTTCTCACAAGTAGCTGAACTTGAAATGAGCGGAAATGCCGGGGCTTTATGCATGATCATTTCCAGCAAAGGGTCAACCCCTCGACGCGCGGGCGCAAAAATGATCGTTTACCACGACGGAAGCATCTCTGGGACCGTGGGAGGAGGCGAGCTTGAAAACCGTGTCCGCCACGCGGCGCTCGAATCGATCAAGAATGGCCGCCCGGTTACTTTAAGTTATAACATGACGGATACCAAGCGAGGAGATCCTGGCATTTGCGGCGGCCAGGTGGAGGTCTATGTGGAGCCAATCCTTCCTGCACCAACCATCGTTGTCATCGGTGGCGGTCATGTCGGTAAGGCAGTGTCCCATCTGGCCAAATGGCTGGGATACCGCGTGGTCGTCTCCGATGATAGAACTGAATTTTGCACCCTTAAGACAAACCCCGATGCGGATCTGCTTCTCCCAATTCCCATGAAGGATATCCCCAAGAAACTTGCCATTACGCCTCATACCTTTATTGTGTTAACCACGCGCGGTGTGGATGTTGACGTGGAAGGACTTCCAGTTTTAATCGCATCCCCAGCAGCGTACATCGGTGTGATCGGCTCCAGAAAAAGGTGGTCAATGACCGTCAGCAAGCTGCTGGCGGCAGGAATTTCCAAGAACGCCTTGAAGCGCATTCATTCTCCCATCGGGCTAAATATTAACGCCGAAACACCTGAAGAAATCGCTGTCAGCATCCTCGCCGAAATTATCATGGTTCAAAACGGAGGGACTGAAAAACCTTTGAAAGCTACGACGATCATCAAATGAAAATCAATACCCTGCTGGATGTGTTGGTTCCCTCGATGCAACCTTCCATGGGTGGTTTCGTACATAAGCTAGAAAGCAACTTGAAACACTGGGTTGCTTGGGCTATAATGAATCAAGCCAAATAACGATTAAGACTCAAAGGAGATTGACCATGGCAAGGATTTTTGATGTTGTTGAATATCCCAACGAAATGGCAGGCGAGATTGTTCACCGATTTCCCGAGCAAGGTGCCGGAGATTTCCGCATCGGCTCGCAGGTCATTGTCCGCGAATCGCAAACTGCTGTGTTCTTCCGGGACGGCAATGCCTTGGATACCTTCGGACCCGGACGGCATACCATTGCCACCGCAAACATTCCACTGCTGATTGACTTCATTGGGAAAGCCTTCAATGACCGCAGCCCATTTACGGCGGAAGTCTATTATGTCTCGCGGAAGGAATTTGCCAATGAAAAATGGGGCACCCCGCAACCCATCATCGTTCGCAATCCAGGGATGGGACTGGGCGTCGCACTCCTGCAGGGATTTGGCACCTATTCGTTCCAGGTGACCGATCCCCAGCTTTTTGTTACAAAAATCGTCGGTGCGACAGGCACTTATCGGACGACGGAAATTGAAGAGCGCTTGCGCAATATGCTTCTATCGAAACTCCAGGATTTGCTTGGAGAAACCACCGGAAAGAAGAGTGTGGTCGAACTGATCGGGTTGACCGAGGAGCTCGGAGCAGGTGTCCGCGCGAAAGCCCAGGACGACTTCACCGCCATCGGGATGACCCTAAAGTCATTCTACATCGGCAATCTCAAGCCATCAGATAAATCCGCGGAGGAACTTCGCGCCATGGGCATGTTGGATATGCAAACCTACACTCAACTCCAGGCTGCTGATGCCATGCGGGATGCCGCTCAGAACCCGGCCGGCGGCGCAGGCCTTACGGCAGGTATCGGCGCTGGCATCGGAATCGGTAACATCATGAACCAGTCTCTTCAGGGAACCATGCAGGGCGGACAGCAGCAGGCTGCCGGTGCCGCTGCTGCAGCAAGCATCCCTGACGTAATGACTCCTGCAGAAGCCGCTGCCATTCTCAAAGTCTCCGAAGAAGATGTCCTCGCCTCCATCACGACGGGCGATTTAAAAGCCAAGAAACTTGGAAACGCTTATCGAATCAGCAAAGGCTCGCTTGAGGAATTCCTCAAAGGCTAAGAATTAAAAGAAAAATAGCCATCCAGTAAATTGGATGGCTATTTTTTAATTACCGACTAATCTGTCAGTTCTCGCGGAATGTTACCACCGTTCTCCGCAATTTCCTTCAGCACGGCTTTATGGAGCCACATATTCATTTGGGCATAGTCGCCGCCAATCAGGTCCTTTGGGCAACCAAGCTCAGTGGCAAGTTCTTTTCGATTTTGCAGACTGCTGTCTATTCCCAGCACTTTTAAAAGGTCCACAATGGATACCTTCCATTCAAGATTTTTTCCTGCAGCCATTTTATCCAGCTTGCTAACTACATCCACCATCTCCATCGGAGCAGGCTTGACCGGTTCGGCAGGTTCTGAAGTCTTGGCGTATTGAATATTGCCTGACGATGCAACCGCTTTTGGAGGTGCGGCTGTTTTTGGGGCTACAGCCGGTTTCGGGGCTAGGGCCGATTTCGGTGCTGGCTTAGGCGCTGCTGCCTCTTTTTTCTTTAATCCTAATTTTTCGAAAATTGTCGATAGTATTCCCATGATATTTCTCCTTTTTATATTTTCAACTTGATATATAAAAAATCCACACCACTCATTATACACTTGAAGAACCCAATTAATAATTAGTAACCTCATTTAGGCAAGATCGCTGTCAAGCTTTTGGTTAGACTCTGTAATTCATCGTTGAGACCCTGAAGTTTTGTAACATCGCCGGTCGTTAACCCAAGTTTTACATCATTAATTGTCCTTGTGGTCTCTGCCTGGTTATCGATAATCTTCTGGGTGACGCTTTCAAGGTTTACGAGCATTTCCACTATTTTCTTGGGAACAATTGGCAAATTTCGAACGATGGGCAACAGTCCATCAAGAATTCCATTAGCGATTCCTGCATACTTCACGGTCAAAGCATGCATTGTGCTGATGGACGTTGTCAGCTCCAGGGCTACTTCCTGTATCATATCGATTACCTTGGCATTCTCCTGAATGGTTTTACTGATTTGATCAATTGATCCAGTCAACTTTCTTGAAAAAGGTGTATACCGTACAGCGGATTTGGCAGGTGCAGGCATTTCGTCCTCCTTGATATTGTTCCAATATAGTATCGCAGTTAAGCTTACATCAAATCACTCAACACATCGAAAATCGAATCCACCACATCGCTAGCCATTACGGAAGCGGGATTACCAACCCTGTCCAAAGCAAGCAGGCCCGCACGAGCATGAATCCAGGCAGCCGCGACTGCTGCCTGAAACGGCTCCATTCCTTGAGCCAGGAGCCCAACGATAATTCCCGCCAGCACGTCGCCGGTCCCAGCCCGGGCAAGCGACGAAGTGGCGATTGGGATGACTGTAACCTTGCCCCCCGGCTCAGCGATCACTGTGAACGCGCCTTTTAAGACAACAATATGCCCCCATGTCTTCGCAAAAGCCCGAGCGGTATTCATCCTGTCAGCTTGAATGTCCTCAACTGATTTTCCCGTTAATTCTGCCATTTCTCCCGGGTGAGGCGTGAGGATTGTACGCGGAGGAAGTAATTTGTCCCAGCCGTCGATTTTCTTGATCAACCGCAGTCCATCTGCATCCACAACCATGGGAGGTAAAGAACCAATACGATGGCCTTCTGATTTCTTAGTCTCATTCACGAAACCGATACGCGAAGAGCCCTTCTTTCCATCCGGTCTCCGCTTGATCAGATTCTCAAGGAAATTTCTTGTTGTTTCTTCGCTGCCCAATCCCGGACCAACGAGGAACCCGGTGGCACGATTAAGATTCTTCAACAGCACATCGGCTGCTTCCGAAGAGATCACACCGATTTCGTGCGGCAACAAAATCCAAGTCGCTTCGGGGAATTGTCCCGCCAGCGCCAGGTGAAGGGGACTTGGAACTGCCATGGTCACCAAACCCGCTCCAACACGATAAGCCGATTTTCCTGCCAACATTGCCGCACCTGTGTAATTCACAGAACCCGCTGCGATCAAAGCGGTACCGAAGGTTCCTTTATGGGAATCATCCGGTCGTGCGGGGAGCATCTCATTCACCAAATATTCGTCCGCAACTTCGTCCCTAATCGCGGTCCAGGAAGCTATCTCGTCACTCAATCCAATATCCGCCACCTGCAAATCACCCACCAACTCAAAAGCAGGGAAATTAATTAATCCATGCTTAACTGCGGCCATGGTCACGGTGACACTGGCAGGGATGGCTTCCTCCACCGCTTCACCGGTATCGCAATTAACTCCGGACGGGCAATCAACAGCCACGACGTACGGAGGCCATTCCAATTCGGTGATCGCTGCATTGACGGCTTGCATCACCTCGGAAAACTCTTTTTTTAACGGTAGCTTGAAACCGGTGCCCAGGATACCGTCCAGGATCACTGTAGCGGACCCAATAAATGCGGATAGCATTTCGAGGCGTTCATCCTGCTTTGCCGCCGTGATCTCTCCGCCCGCAGCTCGTAACCGCTCAATAAGCGGATCTTTCTCCATGGGTCGATTGATCAGATATGCGCGTGTGCGCCACCCTTTAGCCGCCAAATGAGCCAATGCAACAAGAGCATCGCCGCCATTGTTGCCTGGTCCAACCAAGCCAACCACTCCTGGCTGCTCATCTTCTTCGAAGACCATATCGAGTACCGCTTGTGCCAGGCCGGAGCCTGCATTTTCCATCATCCGAGAATATGTCAAGCCGGTAGAATCTGCTTCCTGCTCAATTGCTCTCATTTCAGCCACCGATACTAATTTCATCTTTAGCTCCAGTCCTTCGTTTCTGTTTTATCCAATGCGCCCAGAGTCCATCCCAGCCCGAGAGATTCCAATTTTTCATCGGATGGGATTCCTGTCTCTGGATTCCAACATCTTGCAAAGTAATAAGCTTCCATCATTCCACTAAAATCAGGGACAAACCCAGCGCTTCCACCATCCTGCAAGGGTTGCAGAAGGGGCTTTGGCAATCGATCATTTGCCCTGGTCAGACCCAATCTATGGTTGATCATCCGTTTTAAATTCCAGCCTCGTTCACCAGTGGTTATCAATTCATCAAGGGAAAGATCCATATCACAGGCAAGGTTCACCAAGTTTACAACCGCGTCAGGGTCAATGTTTCCAAATAGGCACATGATCAGGGAATCGTAGACCGCTCTCCAATCCTGATGCCTCGCGATGCTGGCTGATTTTTCACCACCTGCATGCCGGTCATGAAGCGATAAGCCGATTTTTGTTTCTACCTGTCCAATTTCAGCCAGGAAATAATCCGATTGATTATGGCAGGCGCCGCGAGGCGATGTGGCATACACCACCGCCATTCCGGATGCGCCGCGTGGATCATGATAGGCAAGTTCCAATCCGTTTACCTGGATCGCTTCATCTTCCACACCAAAATGCTTTGCAAGAGACCGAGTCCCGTTGGAAAGGAGTGCGCCAATACCTTCTCTCCTGGCTATCAGGTGGATTAATTGACTGGCAGCCGCAACATTCCCCCACATCAACTCGAGGCCTTGAGTATGTTCGCTGGTGAGTATTCCCATTTCAAAAAGACGGAAGGCCAGACCAATAACTCCACTGGTGGAAATCGAATCCAAGCCGTATTGGTCGCATAATTCGCCCATCCGGGTAATTGCGTGAGTGTCGGTAATGCCCAGATTGGTCCCGAACCCGACCAGCGTTTCATATTCCGGGCCTTTTCTCTTGTTTCCGTCATCGAGCGTGACGACGCGCCCGCACGCCACCACGCAGGCATGACATGCACTCTTCCCGGTCAAAATGGTTTCAGCGATGCTAGAGCCGGTAATGGCATTAGAATTTTCCAGGGTCCCAGCCGAGAAATATTTTTTGGGCATCATACCGAGGTAATCAAAATAATCCGCAGCACTGGCCGTACCCAGGTCAGTCAGCGCATTGGTTAGCGAATCTTTTTTTAGAGCCCGGTTGGATTCTCCACGCAGTTTTGCAAAATGATCAAGGTTTTTGACGGGTATCTTATTTGACCCCCGCACAGCAATGGCCTTGAGGTTCTTGGACCCCATGACGGCGCCCATGCCAGTACGGCCGGCAACTCGACCATGGTCACACAACATCAGTGAAAAAGGAATCAAGGATTCGCCCGCTGGGCCTATTGCCAATACGCGCGTACCAGGATCTTGCACTTCCTCTTTGATCAATTCTTGAATTTTATAAGTATCCTGACCCCAGAGGTGAGAGGCTGGCCTGATTTCGACCTGGTCATTGGAAATGTGAATAATCACCGGTTGCGGAGCACGTCCTGTAATATAAACCCCATCCCAGCCAGCCATGCGGAGCTCAGGCCCCCAGAAACCGCCTATGTGGGCCTCTCCCCACAACCCTGTTGCGGGGGACTTGGCACAAACCACAAATCGTCCTGCAGTGGGAGCTGCGGTCCCAGTCAACGGACCTGTCATGCAAAGAAGAGGCGCCGAAGGAGACAATGGGTCCAAGTCAGCAGTCAGCGAATCAAACAAAATTCGAGCCGCCAACGACGCTCCTCCGATAAAATCGAATTCCCAGCTCGAAGGAACGCTGAAGGAATCGATTAGATTATTGGATAGATCAATCCTCAATATGGGTTGCATTGCTTATAGGATACCTTGTGTAACCTCTTTGGCACATCGGACAAACTCTAGAACCGTTGGGATGCTTCTCATCATGACAGCCATATTTCCCTTTACTTCCAGCTTTCGTGTCATCATGGCTTGCATGGGGTCGAGGGCGCCGGTAAGTACTCGTGAAAAATTTCCATAAGCAGCGCTCAAGGTGAAGGCGGGCGAGTGGGAGGAAATATCCTTCACGACTTCTGTGCCTCGGCACTTTCCGTGCCATAGGTCCAGATAATAGACGACCTGTTCTTTTAGGTTTCCATCCGGTTGAATTACAAAATAAAAATCTCCCTCCCACTTGTTTCCTATCTTTGCATATTTTTCATCGGAATTTAATTTGATTTCAAAAGCCTTCAGCCAATCAGATGTTGGGAATATTGCATCCATGAATACCTCCTGAGTTTATTTTACCATTACGATAAAGTTCTCACTCCGGATAGGAATAAATTGTAGTCATGCCCGTCAATCTTCTGTCGCCCCAGGATTACCCTGGACGGAAAATTGCCGTTCATCGCCTCTTGCAATTTTGAGGTAATTGCTCTATCCTTAATGGCATGGATGGCAGTACGCATCAGAAGCGGCTTAATCTACCAAAGGAGAGAATGAGATGAAAAAGATATTCCTTGTATTGGGTGCCCTGGTGATTGCCAGCATGGTTCTTGCAGCATGCGGATCGACCGCCGCAGAACAATCAGGCGGAACAGCCATGGAAGGTCTTCCTGACCTAAAGGGCCAGAAGGTTGTTGTCGCTGTTGAAAACGCCTACCCGCCTTTCAACATGATTGACGAAGCGACGGGCAAAGGAGTTGGCTGGGACTACGATTCAGTCATCGAAATTTGCAAACGGATCAATTGCGTTCCTGAATTCCAGCAAGCCGCCTGGGATGGCATATTCCCCGCCATGGCAGCCGGCGAATATGATTGGCTGGCGGACGGTGTGACGTTCACCGAAGAAAGAGACAAGGAAGTGGATTTTTCCACACCCTATGTGACGATTGGACAAGTCCTTCTCGTTCGAGCCGATGAGACTGCCTCGCTTGAAGATTTCAAGAGCAACGCCGAAAAGTTGGTTGGCACGCAACTCGGAACAACGAATGAGATCGTCGCCAAAGAAACATTCCCGGACAAGGAAATTCAATCTTTCGAAGATTTCCCCGGCGCCATATTGGCACTCCTATCGGGCGATATTGATGCCGTCGTTATAGACAACCTATCTGCAGGCGGTTTCATCGCTGAGAATGCCGGAAAAATCAAATCGGCTTCTCAAATAACGTCCGACGAACAATTGGCTTTTGTCTTCCCCCCAGGGAGCGAACTGGTCGCCGCGGTCAACGCTGCGCTTGCCTCCATGGAAGCCGATGGCACCCTTGAAGCTCTCAATAAAGAGTGGGGTCTTTCACAATAAATCCATACCCGCCGTTTCTGAATGCTCACGTAAAAGGGTGATATCTAACCGGATGGGGGCATGACTCTCCCATCCGGTTTATCCCTTCCCAGGAAATTTTGCGAGGAACGATGACAACCGAAACCCTTGAAACGCGTAAAACACCCGGAATGCTCAAGGATGGCGTAGACCCCTCAAAATGGCCGTGGTGGGCGATCATTCTGGTTTTTGCAGGAATTCTTTTTTCGGTTGTCCTGATTGTAAATCCCAAATACAATGAGACGTTTAAATACCTGATCGATGGCGTTATTGTTACGCTGCGGGTTACCATCTCCGCCTATGTATTAGCGACAATCATCGGGTTGCTGGTGGGGTTAGCCCGTGTTTCAAAGAATGTCATTGTCTACAATATTGCGACTTTGTACGTCGAGGTCGTGCGTGGAATTCCAATGATTGTTCTGATTTTGTATTTTGCCTATGCACTTATCCCTCTGGTCGTTGACGGCGTACACGGTTTGGGCAACCTGGGTTTAGTGCTCCTACCCGGGAGTGGTTTTTTTACTGGATTAGCGAATATGAGTATTCGATCGATTCCAACGGAGGTACGGGGCATCCTTGCGCTGGCCATTGGATATGGCGCTTTTGAAGCTGAGGTTTTTCGGGCAGGCATCGAATCCATCGGTAAGGGGCAGATGGAGGCCGCCAAATCCCTCGGTATGACCTACCTGCAATCGATGCGCTTTGTGATCCTGCCGCAAGCCATTCGCCGGGTCCTGCCCCCTTTGGGAAATGATTTCATCGCCATGCTGAAAGACTCTGCCCTCCTGACCGTTCTGGCGATCAATGAGCTGACTCAGCTTAGCCGGTTGAGGCGGGCGAGCACTTTCCAGATCATGATTACGTTCAATGTTACGGCTTTCTTGTACCTCTCAATGACGTTAATCCTGTCTGCAGCGGTAAGGTGGCTTGAGAAGAAAATGAGGATTGAGGAATAAACCACATATTTCAGAAGGATTGAAAAATATATAAAGCCGCCCAAATGGCGGCTTTATTTCAAAGAGTGCGCTGGGAGGGACTTGAACCCTCACGCCTTGCGGCACATGGCCCTCAACCATGCCTGTCTGCCAATTCCAGCACCAGCGCGGGCAGGACGTATTATAATCACGTTCGCTTGTCTGTCAAGCAATGATTCGTACGTTACCGCCGCAAAAAGGAGCACGCCGAATGACACGAATAGTTGTGGATGCCATGGGAAGCGATACGCACCCCGTACCGGATGTTGAAGGTGCTGTATTAGCGGCTCGAGAATACGGTATCGAGATCACCCTGGTCGGTGACGAAATGAAAATCAAATCCGAACTAATGAAATATCAAACCAGCGGATTGAAAATCAATACGGTTCATGCCCCGGAAATGTTGACGATGGAAGACAAAGGCATGGCGCTGGTATTGAAAGCCCGCCGGCCAAATTCAAGGAACTCCATGGCGGTCGGTATCGATCTGGTCAAAAATGGCGAAGCTGATGCTTTTGTAACCGCAGGGAATACCGGAGCCGCGACAGTGACCGCCTACTTTCGTTTAGAGACAATCCCTGGCGTGGAAAGACCCGCGTTGGCGCCAGCTTTTCCAACGGCAAAAGGCTCTTGTGTCGTATTGGATGTCGGCGCCAACCCTGATTGCAAGCCGGAAAACCTTTTTCAATTTGCAATTATGGGGGCTACCTATGCAGAAAAGGTTCGGAAGGTGAAGAATCCACTCGTCGGCCTGATTTCTAACGGCGAGGAGGCAGGCAAAGGATCTCAACTGGTCAAGGATACTTATCCGCTTCTCAAAGGCTCGAATTTGAATTTCTACGGCAACGTGGAAGGCAAGGAAGTGATCGGCGGTGAAGTGGACGTGGCGGTAACGGATGGCTTCACCGGAAATGTAATGCTGAAATCCTCGGAAGCGGTTGCTAAACTGCTAACCGATAAAATCAAAGAACTGATCAAATCCGGTCCCCTCACAGCAAAAATCGGGGGAGTGCTTGTCAAACCGACACTTAAAAAACTCAAGAAATTGATGGACCCCAGCGAAGAGGGTGCAGCGCCTCTTCTGGGTATCAATGGTCTTGTTTTTATAGGGCACGGGCGATCCAATTCGGTCGCGATCAAGAATGCCATTAGAGTTGCCAAAGAAGCTGCCGAAGCCGGCGTCTTGGAATCGATGAAAATCGCCATAGAGCAGCAACTTGCAGGAAAGTAGATGGGAATAATGAGTAATCGCCGTGTCGTAATCACAGGGATGGGAGCGGTATCCGTTCTCGGTACAGGTCTTCGAAAATTCTGGGATGGCTTGATTGCCGGTCGGTCAGGAATTCGGAAGATCACTCAATTTGATGCAAGTTTCCTTCCTTGCCAAATTGCCGGTGAAGTACCGGATTTTGATCCCGAACAGTTCATGGAGCGAAAAGAAGCCAGGCGGATGGCAAGGTCATCACAAATGGCGCTCGCATCTGCAAGAATGGCTATTGAAGACGCGGGAATTTCAATTCCCGTACCAGACAAGGAACGGACCGGAGTATCTTTCGGAACAAGCATCGGCGGGCTCGAAAAATTCGACGAAGGAATCAGCACCTTGCGCTCCCATGGACTTGCGCGGGTCAATCCATTCACCATACCATCCGGGCTCCCCAATGTCCCTGCTTTTCTCATTTCGCAGCAATTTCAATGTCTGGGACCGAATTCCACCGTAACCACTGCGTGTGCAACCGGGACCCAGGCAGTCGGCGACGGCTTTGAGTTCATCAGACAGGGACGTGCAGATTTGGTCGTCGCTGGCGGAACAGAAGCCCTGGTCCAAGATTTTGCCTTAGCCGGTTTTTGCGCCATGCGCGCTTTACCGGTAAATTTCAACGACAACCCCACAGAAGCATCGCGCCCATTTAACATTGACCGGGAGGGTTTTGTCTTTTCCGAAGGCAGCGGTTCATTGATCCTGGAAAACCTTGATCACGCCCTCAGTCGAAATGCGAGAATCTATGCCGAGGTGATTGGGCACGCTTCCTCATGCGATGGCTACAGTATTACCTCGCCGGACCCCGAAGGCGCTGGAGCAATTCGAGCCATGCGCTGGGCCTTGGCCGATGGCCATATTGAACCGGCCGAAGTGGACTACATCAACGCGCATGGCACTTCCACGCCTTTGAATGATGCGGGTGAAACAAATTCCATCAAGAAGGTATTCGGCGATCACGCTTACAAGGTGGCGATCAGCTCCATCAAGTCAATGATCGGACATGCCCTGGGTGCCTCCGGGGCGTTGGAAGCAATAGCGTGCGCACTCACCATCTACGAGTTGATCATTCCTCCCACAATAAATTATCTAAATCCTGATCCGGTTCTTGACCTGGATTATGTCCCCAACACGGCACGCAGACAGGATGTTCGCGTGACGCTGTCCAACTCATTCGGCCTGGGAGGCCAAAACGCCTGCCTGGTCCTTAGGAAATACGAAGGCTAGCATGAAAGTCATCACGAACGAGAAGCTGATTAAAAAATACAGCAACCTGGGGAAATATCTCAACATCGGCGCGATCGCGATTCTATTCGGCGGCATGGCAATTTCATGGCTGCGAATTGACTTGTTTTACCTTGCGATGATCGCGCTCCTGGCTGGTTTTATCCTTTCACAGGTCAGTATATTTTTCATCAATCGTTGGGGTCGCCGACCGCGTCCGGATGAACGAATTACCAGCCAGCCTCAAAGGGCTGACAAACGATTACACGTTATATCACTACAACACACCTGTTTCACATCTCCTGGTTGGACCAGCCGGTGTTTGGACAATTCTGCCTTACTTCCAGCGAGGGACGATCACGTACGAAAAAATCGATGGAAACAAAGAGGAGGCGGTCTCGGGCTGGCATATCTCAAGGTGTTTGCCCAGGAGGGACTTGGCCGACCTGATCTCAACTCAAAATCCGATGTTGACAAGTTGACCGAATTCTTCACCCAAGCCTTGGGAGCGGAAATTCCTGAAGTCAAATCTGTCCTGGTATTTACTGACAATCGTGCTGATCTGAAGGTGGAAGGGGCACCCATCCCCACCATGGCCGCAGAAGACTTAAAGGAATTTATCCGAAAACAGGCGAAGGAAAATTCCATGCCTGGAAGTTTACTCAGCTCGTTAAAATCCAATCTCCCGAAAGAAGAAAAACCTGTCAAATCAGATAATGGAAAGTGATCGACGGGATTTCCACAATACTTGAAAGTCATTAAAATCTTCCCACTTAATTAAAAGCATCCAGGTATATATTCGTCATGGCTTCCATTGTATCGATCGATATCGAAACCACCGGGCTCGATTCCAATAAAGATGTCATTATTGAGATCGGAGCGGTGAAATTTAAAGATCATCGCATTGAAGATGAGTTCTCGACCCTGATTAACCCGGGAAGACATATCCCTGAATTCATCACTCAGCTGACTGGGATATCGGATGAAATGGTCCGCCAGGCACCGCGTATTCAGGAGGTCATAGACGAACTTGAGGCATTTGTCGGCGATTCAATTATCCTGGGTCACAATGTACGTTTCGATCTGGGTTTTCTCCAAAAGCACAAGATATTGCAATTCAATGAGGTCATTGATACTTACGAACTGGCCTCTGTCTTGCTGCCGACAGCCAGCAGATACAACCTCGGTGCCTTAGGGCAGCTGCTTGCGATTCCGCTTCCCGCAACGCATCGCGCACTGGATGACGCGCGTGTGACCCATCGCGCCTACGTATGCCTACACGAATACGGAAGGGAGCTCCCGCTCGATGTGCTTGCTGAAATCACTCGACTTGGCGAGCCGCTCGACTGGGATGCAAATCCCTTTTTTCAACAACTGATGAGGCTCCGCGCCAAGGAAGGCATCGCCAAGAAATCCGTCAGGCGCAGTACGCAAGAAAAACTGTTGGCGAATCTGGATTACGTCCGCCAGGAAGTGCTGAAGCCGGTTGATGAACCAATTCCCCTCGACCCTGACGAGACTGCATCAATTCTCGAATACGGCGGTCCATTCTCAAAACATTTCGAAGCATTCGAACAACGGCCCGAACAGATCGAGATGCTGCGCGCCGTAACCGCCGCCCTTTCGCAAGGCCAATCATCTGATGGTTGAAGCCGGCACAGGCGTTGGAAAATCGTTTGCGTACCTTGTCCCGGCTGCCCTGTTCGCAACGCAGAACAACACGCGCGTGATCGTGTCTACCAACACCATCAACCTGCAGGATCAACTCATTCAGAAGGATATCCCCGCTTTGCGGGAAGCGCTGCAACTGGATCTGCGCGCAGCGGTACTCAAAGGACGCTCAAATTACCTGTGTCCGCGCCGCTTGGAGATTCTTCGCCACAATGGACCGCGGGATTCAGAAGAGATGCGTGTGCTTGCGAAGGTCCTGGTCTGGCTGGACGGAGGCGCCAGCGGTGACCGGAATGATATCAATCTCACCCGGCCTGCGGAGAAAGATGTCTGGACCAAGATCTCGGCGGAGGACGATGCCTGCACCACCGAAACCTGCCTCGGACGCGAAGGCGGCGCCTGCCCTTTCTACCGGGCAAAACAAGCCGCTCTCACCTCGCATATCCTTGTTGTGAACCATGCCCTTCTCCTGGCGGACGTCGCTACGGGGAGCAAGGTGCTGCCCGAATACAACTATCTCATCGTTGACGAAGCGCACCACCTCGAAGCGGCGACAACAGGTGCCTTGAGCTTCAAACTCACCCAGAATGACCTGGAGCGGATGCTCCGCGAAGTCGGCAGCCATCAGTCCGGGGTCCTTGGCTTTCTGCTGACTACGATCAAGGACACCATGCGCCCTTCTGATTTTGCGCATTTGAGCCAGGCCGTGCATCGGGCGGGAGAAATGGCTTTTCGTCTTGAGAATCAGGCCAGGGATTTTTTCTCCACGCTGCAGTATTTCATCAGCCAGCAAAGGGAGGGGAAACCGCAGAGTCAGTATGCCTATCAGGAACGGATCCTTCCTTCATCGCGAACACTTCCCGGTTGGGACGAAGTGGAAATTGCCTGGAGCGGCTCCGGTGAAACGCTTCGGTTGTTGTTGAATTTGATGGCGGAAATTTATAAAACAGCCAGTGATCTTTACGCTGAAGGGCACGACGAACTCGAGGATGTTAATGGAAGTATCAGTTCCATTTTTCGCCGGTTGTCCGAAGCGGAAAACAACATCAGCGGGATGATCCACGAGCCTTCGCCGGAGATGATCTATTGGATCGAGATCCAGCCGAACGGTAATCGCTTGTCCCTGCAAGCTGCCCCGTTAAGAGTAGGGCCTCTCATTGAAAAATATCTATGGCACGAGAAGAACAGTGTCATCCTCGCTTCCGCCACACTGACGGCCGGCGGGGATTTCAACTACATCCGCAACACGCTCAATGCCGATGAGGCCGACGAGCTATTCCTTGGTTCACCGTTTGACTACGAAAACTCGACACTCTTATACCTTGCCAAGGACGTGCCCGAACCCAATGCGCACGGATATCAACAGGCAGTGGACAGGACCCTACTTCATCTTTGTAAAGCCACAGGCGGGCGGACGTTGGTGTTGTTTACATCGTACGCGCAGTTGAAGCGGACATCCCAGAACATCACCGGTCCTCTCGCAGACGATGGCATTCTTGTTTACGAACAAGGCGAAGGCGCTTCACCCAACACGCTCCTCGATGCTTTCAAGACCACCGACCGCGCCGTGCTGCTGGGCACCCGCTCCTTCTGGGAAGGCGTGGATATTCCCGGAGAGCAGCTCTCCGTCGTGGTATTGGTCAAGCTGCCCTTTGATGTCCCTTCAGACCCTCTAATTGCTGCCAGATCCGAGACTTTCGAGGACCCGTTCAACGAATACCAACTCCCTGAGGCAATTCTCAAATTTAGACAGGGATTCGGGCGCCTGATCCGAACGGCATCCGACCGAGGGGTTGTGGTTGTCCTCGACCGCCGGCTGCTCACCAAGCCCTACGGGCGATCATTTATCGAATCATTGCCGCAATGCACATTACGGCAGGGGTCGCTTTCAGACTTGCCAAAACAAGCTGCCAAGTGGCTAAATCTCTGATCACCGCCTTCCGAAACCAGCCCCCTAACGCTAAAAACTTAAAAAAAGTGCAAATTCCCACAATTTTGTGAAGAATTGCGCTATAATCATTAAGGTTTCATTAATCTAATGACTTTTGTCATAAGTGTTCGTGATAAATGTGCTTGTCCCTTCATCCCGCGATTGTTTATCATTAAGGGTGGATTATAATAATATTAATCATTTATAAGGAGGAGCGTATAAGAGCACTCACCTGACCTTTACATAGTTTTGCCCAAACTTAACTAAGGAGAATGTAAAATGCATAAGAAAATGTTGTTGCTCGCAGCTGTTGTTGTAGCCCTTTCGTTCGTCCTGGTTGCCTGCGCCGGCCCCGAAGGCCCGCAAGGACCTGATGGCCCGCAAGGCCCTGCCGGCCCGCAAGGCGAGCCTGGAGTGATGCCTGCTGCCACTGACCTAACCTGCGCCGAATGCCATAACGATACCCACCTCATTGCCAGCAAGACAGCCGCCTGGGAATTGGAAGCGCACGGAAACGGTGGAGCCATGGTAGAAGAATATGGCAATAAAAGCTGCGCGGGCTGCCACTCCGGTAACTCGTTCAGCGCCATGATCGCCGCAGGCCAGAACTTCAGCCAGGTCGAAGCTGGTGCTACTGAGCCTGCCCGCCAGGACTGCCGCGCCTGCCATCAGGTCCATACCACCTACACCGGTGAGGACTGGGCGCTTGAGACCACTGCCCCGGTCACGATGGTCGTGAGTGGTTTGACTTTCGACAAAGGTAACAGCAACCTGTGCGCCAACTGCCATCAGGCACGCCGTTACATGGCCAATTTCGTCGACAAGACCGATGCGACCAAGTACACGCTCACCAATCCGCGTTTTAATCCTCACCTGAGCGTTCAAGCCGACTTCCTTATGGGATCCGGCGGCTCAGGCGTGGAAGGCAAACCCGGCGCGCATTATGCCATGCTTGAAGACTCCTGCGTGGCGTGCCACCTTGGTGAAGGCAACAATCACCTCTTTGAGGCGCAGCTTGCCACCTGCGTGGCCTGCCATACCGATGCCGAGAGCCTCGACGTCAACGGCGCTGTAACCAAGATCGAAGAGAGAATGGCCGAACTCAAGACTGCTCTCCAAGCCGCTGGACTTCTTGATGCGGATGGCGCTGCAGTCCCCGGAACCTACACTGAGGCACAGGCTATTGCACTGTGGAACTATGGTGCGATCGAAGAAGACGGAAGCAACGGTGTTCATAATCCGAACTACGTCAATGCCTTGCTTGATGCGGCGTTCGCAGCATTAGGCCAATAAGCCATCCGGGCGCCAGCGACAATTAGCAATTAACAAAATAAAAAAACGGATGCTTCTGCATCCGTTTTTTTATTTATCGCTCAATCGGTCTCTTTCCAATGTTTCCCCAGCGCCTTACTGCTTTCTGCATGATCGGAGATGATGATCAATGCCGTAGTGACATTCCCTCCAGAACTTCTCCAACTATGCTTTAACTGTGCAGCAAATAACAAGCTGTCTCCCGATTCCAAGATATAGTTTTGTTTTTCGACACGATATTCCAGCTTGCCCCGCAAACAAAACACAAACTCGTGCCCGGTGTGAGACATCGGAACCAGTCCGCTGCTGGCGCCATTCTCCAGGTTCACCAGGAAGGGCGATACCTTTCCAACAAACTGCTCCCCGCCCAATCCTTCCATGTTGCCGCGATTAAACGCAATGTGAGTTCGTTCATTCGACTTGAGAAAAACCACTTCCTGCTTCTCAAGCTGATGACTGAAAAACTCCGTGATTGGCACACCCAATGCATCCGACAACTTATACAACGTGCTCACTGAAGGAGATGTCTTTCCGCGCTCGATCATGCTGAGCGCATTCGCGGATAATCCGCTCTTGACGGCCAACCCGCGCATGGAGATATTTTGTTCTTCGCGCAGCTGCTTCAGCCGCTGGCCAACATCCACCGACAAAGCTTCTTTTTCGTAGACCATGGTACCTCCCGGTATTCGTAATTAGTCAAATAATATCCCAATTGTACTACAAGTTTATGTGACGAAATACTACTTTTCACATGACACTTTGCACTACATTTCACAATACCCCAAGGGATATTATTGCTTTGTATATTCGTTTATTCGTATATAGGCCAAGACAAAATGATTACACCTACTCTCGCTCAAGAAGTCTCCCGTTTGGAAGCAGATCTTTGCTTTGCACTATCGGACCCTACCCGGATTCTGATTCTCTATGCTTTGGATGAAAGGCCTCAAAACGTAAACGAGATCACTGCGGCACTCGCCATTTCACAGCCCACCACCTCCAGGCATTTAAAAATCCTGCGCGATAGAGGTCTCGTTACAACGAACAGATTGGGTACGACCATCACCTACCATCTGGTCGACCGTCGCCTGATCCAGGCATTGGACCTGCTCCGAAGCGTTTTAAGGGACAGTCTTGTTCGCCGCGCCAGCCTGGTTGAAGAACTCGAATAACCCCACCCTCCCCACTTGGAGAAGCGACAATGAAGAATAATAGACCCTATTGGATACTGGGAGCCATCGCCATCTTTATCATCATCATCCTCCCGGTGTTTTATTTCTTGCCCAAGGACGCACAAGCCAAAGATGACCCCTGGGCACATATGCCTGTCAAGGCTGTGCATGTCGATCACAAGGACATCGTCCAGGGACCATTCGAAACCTCGCAAGAAGTCACTTTGCGCTGCCTGGAGTGCCACCCGGAAGCCGCAGAACAGGTCATGGCAACCTCGCACTGGACCTGGGAAAGTGAACCCTTCGACGTACCCTGGCGCGATGAACCCGTCACGATTGGCAAGATCAACCAACTTAACAACTTTTGCATCAGCGCACAAGGTAACCAAAAGAAATGCATGTCCTGCCATATCGGAGTTGGCTGGCAGGAAGGCGAGCAGCCTTTCGATTTCACAAAAACCGAAAACATTGACTGCCTGGCCTGTCATGCAGACAAGTCAACTTACGCAAAAGGCGAATATGGCAATCCGGCCGAGGGCATCGACCTCCTGGCTGCTGCACAAAGCGTGAAGGCACCCGACCGGACCAACTGCGGCTCCTGCCACTTCAACGGCGGCGGCGGCAACAACGTCAAGCACGGAGACCTTGATGAAAGTCTTTACAACCCGACCGAGACCACCGACGTTCATATGGGCCGCTATGATTTTCTATGCACTGATTGCCACCAGACCAACGATCATGCCGTCAAAGGAAAACTCGTAGCGGACAATTACGAAGTGGATCCTTCCGAACAGGTCGCTTGCACAGATTGCCACAACCAGGAACCACACGGCGATGAGCGCTTGAATGGACATACTGCGTCCGTGGCATGCCAAACCTGTCACATTCCATCGATGGCAGTAAAGAATCCAACAAAACTGAACTGGGACTGGTCCACTTCCGGGCAGGACAAGCCGGAGGATCATTATACTTATCTCAAGATCAAAGGCGATTTTGTATACGACGAAGATGTCCCGCCGGTTTACAGGTGGTCAAACGGAAACCTCACCTATAGATACCTTTTGGGCGACAAGATCGATCCTTCAGTGCCTACGGTCATCGACCAACCTGCAGGTGACATAGACGACTCCCAGGCGAAGATCATGCCCTTCAAACTTCACGTCGCCAGTCAACCGTATGACACGGGGTTCAACTATTTACTCGCGCCTATCACTGCCGGTCCGGATGGTTATTGGACTAACTTTGATTGGGATAATGCCTTTGAGCTGGCAGAACCCATAACCGGCCTCGAGTATAGTGGAGACTTCAGTTTCGCCGAGACCTGGATGTACTGGCCGACCACTCACATGGTCCAGCCGAAGGAAAACGCCCTGCAGTGCGACGAATGCCACAGCGAAAGCGGCCGTCTCGACTGGGAAAGCCTGGGATACCCCGGCGACCCGATCGAATGGGGCGGGCGCTCAGAGTAGCAATAGTATTTCATCATGAGAATTCCAGCATCACTTTCACACCAGGTGGATATCACCATGACCCATTGGAAAAAAATATCAACTGCGAGAAGGTTAGTTATTACAGGGGTTGCAATTCTGGCAGCGGCCAGCTTGGCGCTATTTGTCCAGAATGTTTTCGCACAAGTTGGCGCAACCAAGGACGAACAACCCTCCCCTCTCCATCCCACATTTGCGATGCTGGATGAAAACGGGGTCAGTGTCATCGAGAGCGGCGAGGCTGTATCCACCTTGAAGACCTGCGGACAATGCCATGACACAGAATTCATCACAAGTCACAGCTACCATTCAGATGCAGGGCTTGGAAGCATGGGAATGCCCGGGCAGGAAACAGACGGAATGCCTTGGGACTCAAGCGATGGGCTGTTTGGGAAGTGGGATCCATTGCTCTATCGTTACCTGACTGTCACAGGGTGACCAGAACCTTGACCTGAGTACAGCCGAATGGATAAAAACCTACGGCTTGCGGCACGCGGGCAGCGGTCCCGCGGAAATGAGCAGGGATGGTCAACCACTCGAATCACTTGATCCTTCCATTCAGGACCCCGAAGCGAGTATCTTGAATGAAAACTCCGGGAAAGCGCAACGCTGGAACTGGGACGAATCCGGTACCATCGAGATGAATTGTTTCCTCTGCCATTTCACATCGCCGAATAACGATGCGCGTATCGCGGCGATTTCGGATGGAGAGTTTGCCTGGGCCAACACCGCCACGCTGATCGGAACCGGCCTGGTTGAAAAGGTCGCTGGCGGATACGAATGGAATATCGGGGCATTTGAGCAGGATGGCAAGCTCAAGACAAGACTTTGTACTGGTGCAGGACCCAAAAAACGAGAATTGTGCCCAGTGCCACGGATTGGTCCAAGCCGACCCTGCCACACCAGTGGTACTTTCCGGCTGTGAACTCGAATACCCCGAATCGGCCACAACCGGGCAGATCATCTCTTCGCAGCAAATATCTGAATCGGGCATGAATATTCAGGACAAAGCCAGCCTGACCCGCTCCTGGGATATTCACGCTGAACGAGCTTTATCCTGCACGGATTGCCACTACTCAATTAACAACCCCGTTTATGCCTTGCCGGATGAACAAGCGCCGGAACATCTCCTCTTCGATCCCAGAACACTGGATCTCGGTGCTTACTTAAAACAGCCCGATCATAATTTTGCCCGAGGGCAAAGTGATTCGAACGAAATCAGCGCTGCACCCGAAATGCGCCGGTGCGATTCCTGCCACGATTCACAATCAAGTCACGAAGACTGGCTTCCTTACGTCCAGCGGCATATGGAAACCGTTGCCTGCGAAACCTGTCACATCCCCGAAATGTATGCGCCCGCCATCCAAAGCTACGATTGGACGGTCATTCATCAGGATGGCACACCGGTCGCTACCTGCCGAGGTGTTGAAGGCGACACGGGGACCATCAACGACCTCGTGACGGGATATCAACCGGTCATTCTTCAGCGCACAGAAGCTGACGGCGGTAAATTTCTCGCTCCGTACAACCTGATCACCTCCTTCTTCTGGGTTTATACGGATGACAACGGAAACGAACGCCCCGTCCGTTCGTTCGACCTCGAAGAAGCCTACCTGGAGGATGGCAACTATTCACAAGGCGTTATCGCTGCATTCGACGCTAACGGAAACCAGCAACTCGAGAAGTCAGAATTGCTGATCGACAACGATGTAAAGCAATCTTTGATTGCATCCAAGCTTTTGGAACAGGGCATCCACGAGCCCCGCATCCAGGGATATGTTCAAGCTTATGGGGCAAGCCACGGCGTCACATCGAGTGAGTACGCTATCAATGATTGCGCTGTCTGCCATAACCGGGACTCTCGGATAGCGTCGTCCATTTTACTTGCGGACCATACGCCGGGTAATGAAATTCCATCGCTCGAATCGGACAATGCAGTTACCGCCAGCGGAGAAATCGCCCTCAACGAGAACGGCTCTGTCAGCTTCACCCCTCAGCCGGAGAATGAGCAGGTTTACATTCTTGGTTACAGCTATGTCTACTGGGTGGATGCATTTGGAGCCATCATGTTCGTGGGTGTGCTGCTGGCCATCCTGGCACACGCGACAATACGCATTATTTCTAACCTTCGTCACAAGCCTGCCAAAACCGATGTTCACAAAGTCTACATGTACGACTCTTATGAACGGTTATGGCACTGGTTGCAGACCGCCGCCATCGTCATTCTCCTGTTCACCGGCCTGGTCATCCATCGTCCGGACCTGTTTGGAGCCTTCTCATTCCGAAATATGGTGTATGTCCATAATATCATCTGGATGCTGCTAGCGATTAACGCAGCTTTATCGCTCTTTTACCACCTCGCCAGTGGAAGAATCAAGCAATTTATCCCGCGGCCGTATGGATTTTTTGATGAGGCGATTATCCAGGCGAAATATTACATCAAGGGAATTTTTAAACACGAGTCTCACCCGTTTGAGAAGAACCCTGATAAGAAAATGAACCCGCTTCAGCAGGTTACTTACTTCGGGATCCTTAATATCCTGCTGCCTCTGCAAGGATTGACCGGGATTGCCATGTGGGGCCTGCAGAGATGGCCGGATATTTCAACTGCGCTTGGCGGGTTGGTCTGGCTTGCTCCCTTCCACACCCTCATCGCCTGGACGTTTGCCACCTTTATCCTGGGGCATGTGTATCTCACGACCACCGGCTCAAAACCTCTTGACGGGATCAAGGGGATGGTGACGGGCTGGGAGGACGTTGAGGTTCATCACGAACAACCCAACCCTGAGGATGTATCTCAGGATCAAACAACCAATAACGATCAAGCTCCCACTAAGGAGGATTAATCCATGACTACTGCAGATATGCCTGCGCAAAAACCTTCAAAATTCAAACAATTTCTGTTTGGTCGCCCGGTAAAGCCCTACGTACACCCCTACCTGGGCGGCACACTCCTGGGAATTGTGTTATTCCTGGCGTTTTTCCTAACCGGCAACGGCCTCGGCGCATCCGGTGGCATGAACAGGATCGTAGTCTTCTTTGAAGATCTCATCGCTCCTGCTCACATCGACCAGGTAGCTTACTTGCTCAAGATGGCGGGCGGGGTCGAAGAATCCGCTGGACGATTGGATCATTCCTGTTGTCATTGGCGCCCTGCTTGGGGGCTTTGTGTCCGGGTGGTTTAACGGACGCTTAAAAGTGGAAACCAATAAGGGTCCGCAAATCACAGTAAAAACCCGCTGGATGATGGCTTTCATCGGCGGGACGATCATGGGGTATGGCGCCCGATTCGCTCGCGGCTGCACATCCGGACAGGCACTCTCAGGAGGCGCCACGCTTGCCGCCGGGTCATGGGTATTGATGTTCTGCATTTTCGGCAGTGGGTATGCACTCGCATATTTTGTGCGCAGGCTTTGGTTGTAAAAGGAGGATGAGATGAATTTTCCCCTTGCAGCTTTTACTAATGTGTCCGCTCTCAACCCCTGGACCTATTTGGTCTTTGGATTGATCGGCTTTGGGTTTGGGTTCGTACTCGAAATTTCCGGATTTGGTAATTCAAAGAAACTTGCCGCCCAGTTTTATTTTACAGAGATGACGGTTCTCAAGGTCATGTTCACGGCAATTGTCGTCGCGATGGTATTGCTTGCCATCGCCACAGGCTTGGGAATTCTGGACATCAACCAGGTATGGATTAATCCAACTTACCTTTGGCCTGGAATAGTCGGTGGACTCATCATGGGAGTTGGGTTCATTATCGGCGGCTTCTGCCCCGGGACGTCCCTGGTTTCCATGGCGACATTCAGGGTGGATGGTCTTTTCTTTGTTCTCGGGAGTCTTTTTGGGATCTTCCTTTTCGGAGAGACCGTCCAGTATTTTGAGGGGTTCTGGGAAAGCAGTAATTACGGCCGATTGACGCTTATGGATTGGCTGGGATTAACCACCGGACAGGTGGTGCTCATCATCGTTCTGATGGCATTGTTGATGTTTGCATTTGCCGAACTGATGGAATCGTTTATTGGAAAAAGGGACTTAAAAGCAGAGCCTAAGCTTCGAATAGCCGGCGCAGCACTGTTGATAGCGGGAGCTGTGGCAGTATTGATCATCGGCCAGCCCACTCTTTCAGAGAAATGGGCAAAGATATCATCCGTAAAAGAAGCCTCGTTGGCAGCCAGGGAAGTTCAAATTTCACCCGCTGAATTGTTGTCCACGAAGGCGAATGACGGATTGCGATTGGTAATGCTCGATATTCGACCCGAATCCGAGTACAACCTCTTCCACATCGATGGAGCAGCAAATGTACAGCCGGAGGCACTTGAAAAGGTCGCCGCAGACATCATTTCCCAGTCTGCGCCGAACCTGGTCGTGGCGGTTATGAGCAACGACGAGGATGCTGCGACTGAAGCCTGGAAAGTTCTAACCGCGGCAAGTGTCGCGAATGTTTACATCCTCGAGGGTGGAATCAATAACTGGATATCCGCCTTTGGCAAGGAGGAATCGGAGATTACACCGATTGCCTCCGACCAAGTCGAAAATGACTCTCTGCGCTATCTTTTTGATTCGGCACTGGGCAACCGTTACGAATGTTCAGATCCCAATCCGCACGAATACGATCTCGAATTCGAACCAAAGATCAAGCTCGAGCTCAAACGCGATAAAAGTGGTGGTGGCTGCGGCTAACATCCATGCGCGCGGTCTGATATTCATTCGGGCTAAATCAACTGTCCCTGCGACACCATTCGCAGGGACAGTTGATTTATAATTTGATAGTGAAAACTCGCCAGCTCCAAGTAAGCAGTCTGTCACATTGTTTTTTTGTCACCCGGAGGTAAACATGGATGAATTGAAATGGGAGCTTCTGACAGAATCCTCAGGTCGTTTTGAGGCTGACCTATTAAAGTCATACCTCGAAGCGGAGGGGATTGAGGTGCAGCTTTTCCAGGAAGGAGCCGGGCAGGACATCTACCCGCTGACTTTTGGCCCCTTGGCAATGGTGCAGGTCTTTGTCCCAAACGATAAGATCAATGACGCTCGATCCATTTTGGAAAACTTTAATTCGCAAGGAGATGATTCTTCTGCCGAAGAAGAGAATTGACAATTATTATTCCTTGTTTCGATCAAAGAGGAGGCGGACAGATGGACTTTGAATTGAATTCAGAACAAAAGATGTGGCAGCACACGGTCCATGAGTTCGTAGCCAAGGAGGTCCAGCCCAAGGCTCACGAAGTGGACGAAACTGCGGAATTCAACTGGAATGCATTTCGAAAAATGGGGGTGATCGGGTTGCTCGCGCTGAACCTGCCTGAGGAGGCAGGCGGGCCGGGAGTTGACGCGATTAGCGCTGCGATTGGGATTGAAGAACTCGGCTGGGGATGCGGGTCCACGGCTCTTGCCATAGCCGCCCACAACGGGCTTGGCCTGACGCCATTAATTGTCTATGGTTCAGAAGAGTTAAGGCAGACCTGGCTTCCGAAAGTGATCAGCGGGCAGGGTAGGTTGGCCTCACTCGCACTCACTGAACCAGGAGCTGGTTCGGACCTTCACGGGATAATAACCAGGGCGGAAAAAAGCGGTAACGACTGGATCATCAACGGCGCAAAAGCCTGGACAACCAATGCCTCGATTGCTGAATATATCATTACCTTTGCCAGAACGAGCAAGGATGAAGACAAGCATTCCTTCAGCATGATTTTGGTCCCCACCAATACGCCTGGCTTGAGAATCGGTCCTCCTGAAAAGAAAATGGGACTCCGTGGATCCCCAACAAATGGTGTCACTTACGAAGACGTTCGAGTCCCACTGGGCAACCTGGTCGGCGAGGAAGGACTCGGAATGTCGCAGACACTGAGAACCCTGGATGGAGGCCGTATCAGCATCGGAGCTCTATCGGTTGGTCTGGCCCAAGCTGCCTTTGAAGTCGCTATAGAATATGCCAAGAATCGAAAGACATTTGGAATCCCTATCGCTCAGCATCAGGCTATTCAGTGGATGGTCGCCGATGCCGCAACCGAGATCTCAGCGGCTAGACATCTCATTTACCGGGCAGCTTGGCTAAAACAACAGGGACGATCCTACACGTTGGAAGCATCACAAGGGAAACTCTACGCCACTGAAATGGCCGAGCGTGTCTGCCGAAATGCGATTCAGATTCTGGGCGGATATGGGTACAGCCGGGAATACTCCGTCGAGAGGATGTACAGGGATGCGAGGCTTATGACAATTGGAGAGGGAACCAGCGAGGTCCAAAGGATGGTGATCGCGCGCCATGTCCTCCAATAATTTACACTGACCCGCAAGCGAATCGGATCAAAACTGGCTAATCAGGTTTTCTTACCAGAATCCAGGTGCTAAAATCTTCATCCACCTGCACAATTTCACACACCTGTCCCTTGAAGAGGCCTGAAATTCTATCTGGCGAAAGAAAATGACTTCGCATGAATGCAATTTTTTCCGCCAGCGCAATCAATTTAACCGGAAATCGTCTCACGTCAGGCTCCTGAATAACGATCATTCCGGCGGGAGAGAGTACTCTCCACATTTCATCAGCTGCTTCCTGCTGGTTGCACACGTGGTGAAGCGCATCGACCATAACGATGCGATCAAATACTTTGTCTCCGAATGGAAGAGTCTCAACGGGCGAATGCACCGCGTCCAACCCTTTCTGGTCTGCCTGGACGAGCATTCCCTGTGAAAGGTCTGCGACAATCACTTTTTTAACATGCGGGGCTAGCGCGGAGGCGACGCGCCCTGTGCCGCCCCCAGCGTCTAGCACAAAATCCGATTCTGAAAATTTTCCGTGCGCGAGAAGTCGCTCAAGGGTAGTAAATGGTATCGCCCGATCATAAAAAGGTGCCAGATGGGTGAAATGGTCAAAACCAGCCATTATTGCCCCACCGTGATCAAATCTTTGATTTGCTCAAAGACTGCCTCACCAAAACCAGGCACTTCCTTCAACGAGTTGATCGAGTCAAAAGAACCCATATTGGTTTCGATAATCGATAATCCGCTTCGCTAATGTGGGGCCAATACCAGGCAGATTCTCCAATTCGGTTTGAGTGGCAAAATTAATATTCACCAGCAACCCACTCCCCCCGATGGACAATCCAGGCAGCAGCTCGGGGATGTGGATTTTTTCACCATCCTTGATGATCCCGGCAAGGTTGACAAATGATGTGTCGGCATTTTCCAGAAATCCTCCGGCAGCCTCAATGGCATCATTTACTCGACTACCTTCCGGCAAGAAATACAACCCGGGAGACAGGACCGCGCCGGTGACATGCACCATGATTGGCTGCAACGTGGGAGCGCTATTCAATTCAATTGCATCTCCTCGGGGCGGTGATGCCGCCAGCCAGACAAGTGCCGTCAGAAGGACTCCGACTACAACACCGATCACTACGTAAAGAATTGTCTTCATATTCGATTCCTAATCAATCACGCCTCATTATCAGCAAAGTTTCCCTACCAGGTTGAAATCCAGACATCATTCCGACAAAAGTTACTATTCTCCGATAATAAGGCGGCATCTCCTGCCTGGCAAGCGCGAAGAAACCGAATTTCTGATAAAAACCTTCCAAGGTGGAACGACACATGAGATACAGTGGCAATTGGTTCTTATCGACCAGTTGCGAAATAATCGAACGGGCAATTCCATTACCCTGATGGTCAGGTCTCACGGCAATTGAAGCGATTTCGAGTATATCTCTTCCGTGAGGCTTCACTTGCCCGCACCCAACGACTTCTCCCGAAGCAGTGACCGCAATCAAGAAACGATGCCAATCCAGACCAGTCGGGTTAATGCGTGCGCTTCGCACCAAAGAACGAATATCCTTAAGATCTTCTTTCGAAGCAGGTCTGATCGTATACTCAGCCAAGTAGACCAGCCGCAACAATAATTGTAAATGACGAAACGAAGAAGTGGATAATAAATGGGTAAAGAAATGAGCGGGTGCGGTACGCTATCCACCCGAAAACAAAACCGCCAAAAATGGTGGATAGCGTCTCTATCTCAGGTTTTCCGAGGTGAGCAAGGGCAAAAGGAACAGCTTGCAGCCAAATGGCTTCAGGACCGAATTTTCGAGCGTACCCAAAAAGCAACCAGCCACGGAACAAGAATTCCCACGCGAACATTTCGACCAGAAGTTGCCAGGGAAGGTATTGCACCTGCCAATCATAATATTCCCTCATCGAGGGATCCGACTTTGCAAGAAAAAATAGAATTGGGGCAATAAGGAGGATGGATCCCGCTGTCAAAATCAATCCGGCTCGCCAGTCCCCGAACTGGAAGCCGTAGTCACGCGGACTGTCTCTAAATACAATTAGGATTACAGCCATCGGAATCAAGAAGAATAATATAAAGCGATCCAAGGTCTCCCATTCTGTAAGCTTGTTGTACCTCTCAATTAATATCACCAGTGTGCTTACGATCGTAAGCACAGCGATTTTCCAGTCAAACCGTTGTTTGATATCGAAAAAGCTTTTCATAAAAAGCCTAATAAGGAAATCCTGACCGGTTGCCTTCCGGACCAAATAGTAACAACAGCTTGTCCTGATCGCGGGCGAGTTCATACCCCCAGTTGAATGCCAACAAAACAACGAGCAAGGTCGCGGTGATAACCAAGACCTTCCCAGTCGGTGAAAGCTTGCATAAGTCTTTTAGGTCGCGAGCACCTCCGTCCCACAAACGGGCGGCGAGAATTGCAAGAAACGGTACTATGGTCAAGTGGAATCGATCTTCGGCTAGAAGCAGGATGTGAGGCAGGATGTAAGTAGCCAAAACCAATCCCAGCATGATGACTTCGTTGCGCCGCCAGTCTGCGAGAACCAAACCATAGACCGAAGAAGATGCCAGAACCACAAATGGCAGCAACAAGAGAAGGCTGGCACCAAGTAATCCGGGGGTTGGAATAAACCCAAAAAAATTGTTCGAATAAAAATATGTCAATGCCCTTCTTTCAAGTCCAAAAAAATGACCGGCTCTCATCACTGCCAAAGGCAGAACTCGTAACGGGTCGCTCTTAATAAATTCAATCGCTTTCGCTGTTCCGAGTTGATCCCGCACCCCATCATCAAGCATTGGGATCAAGTCCAAGGAAATCCCATATTGAAATGTGCCGGTACTTTTTGGATGATAACCCACATAAAGGTTATACCCGAGGGAGCTTTCAATTCCCACCAGCCGGTCGTGAAGCATCGAATTCCTGGCGATCCATGGCAAACAAACGGCGATTGCAGTAACAAGCAACACTACTGCGCCTTTCCTGTTTCTTAATGCAATCCACGCCCAAAGTGCAGCAATGACGCTTATCGGGAGTATCACTGAGCGGGTCAACGCTGATAATCCAATCAACAGACCGGAAAGGAAGAACCACCGCAATCTTCCATCTTCTGAAGCTTTAAATAAAGACAAGGTGAATGCCAAAACCAGTACAAAAAACAAATTCTCGGTTGCGAGCGAGAGAGGGTAAATCACCATCATCGGGTATAGAGCGATTGCCCAGGCTGACCATTTGGCAGCACGCCTATGGTTCGGAAAGACATGTCTCGCCGCAAAATAGGTCATTGGGACCAGCATGGCATTTAGAATTACCTGGACGAACCTGGCTGCAAAAAATCGATCGGGGGTAATGCCGGAGAAAAAATAAACAATTGCGAGGAATGCGGGGTACAAAGGCGGCCGAAACGAAGTCACCACCCCTCTTGGGTCATAGTCCACGGTTGTGAGATCAAAAGGAATATAGTTTTGAACCAGGTAGAGATCGTCCTGGGCATACCATCGATATCCATGGCCGGCGACAATGCTTCTCGCCAACATGTCGTATTGAAACATGTCGTCCAGGCCAATTCCCAAGTTCCTGCTCAGAAGCACAGGAATCAGTCGAATGACAAGCGCAACTAAAAATATCAAAACCGGGAAGGGAAGCCTTCGATTATCCATGCTTGCTGTCTCGTTGAAGTGTACGGTTACTTCAACAATTCTTCCAGAATTATCTTTGCGGTTTGGGGATCCGCTTTACCCTTCATCTTCTTCATAACTTGTCCAACAAACCAACCCATCAGGGTGACCTTCCCAGCCTTGTAGCTTTCCACTTCCTTTGGAGATTCCGCCAACACCTCAGCTGCAATTTTTCTAATAGCTTCGTCATCGCTGACTAATCCAAGTCCCTCCTCGCTCACAACCTGCTGAGGCGCTTGACCTGATAAATTGGTTTTTTCGAGCAAGGATTTCCCCGTATTGGTGTTAATTGCACCACTGTCCACCATATGGACGATATCAGCCAGGTATTTCGGGGATAAACGTAAATCTTCAGCCGTCGTGCCCGAGGCATTGATCAGCCGCATCACGTCATTCATAATCCAGTTCGACATCCGTTTTGGATCCCCGCCATAGGCCTTGACAGCTTCCTCGAAATATTCAGCCAGGGATCGTTCGCCCGTGAGAATCTCAGCATCGTATTCAGGAATGCCATAATCGAGAACAAACCGAGCCTTGCGGGCAAGAGGTAATTCCGGAAATCCCGATAGGATTCTTTGTTTCCAGGTTTCATCCAGCACCACGGGAAGCAGGTCAGGCTCTCTAAAGTATCGATAATCTGCTTCTGTCTCCTTCGAGCGCATTTTTCTCAGGACCTGGTTTTCTTCATCCCACTCAAGCGTCCAGGCTTCGACCTTTTTACCCGCCGCATATTCACGTTTCTGGCGTTCAATTTCCTTTTCTATGGCATCCTTGACCGCATCGATTGAATTGACGTTCTTTATCTCCGTCTTGGGATTCAAATAATCTGCGCCAATCAGGCGCAAGGAAACATTCGCATCGCACCTCAGGTGACCTTTTTCCATATCCGCTTCGGATATCCCAATCCACCGTAAAAGCTGTCGCAGCCTGATTAAATACTGGGCCGCTTCGGCAGCAGACCGGATATCGGGACCGGTCACCATTTCGATCAACGGAACACCACAACGATTAAAATCTATTAGCCTGCGCCCAAGCTCATTCTTTGTCTTTCCCGCATCTTCTTCCATATGAAGCTTCCAAATACCGACATGACGATTGGTCCCTGCAGGCATTGGAACATCCAGAAAACCGCCTTTTGCAAGGGGTCGGTCATATTGCGAGATTTGGTAACCCTTAGGTAAATCAGGGTAAAAATAATTCTTTCGGTCAAAATACGAAACATCTTGAATCTCGGCATTCATGGCCTTCGCAAGTAGAATGCCTTTTTCGACCACGCTTTCATTCAAAACTGGGAGAACTCCCGGCATGCCGGTGCAGACAGGGCAAATGTTCGAATTGGGCGGGTCCATCCAGGAATCTGCCTTGCATGAACAAAAAATTTTTGTCTTTGTATTCAGTTGGATGTGTGTTTCCAACCCAATAATCGCTTCGTATTCTTCCATGGTCATCCCGCAGCTTCCTTAATAACCTGTATTCTCAGAATTTCAACATTGCAGCCGCATAACTATGATCATCTACGAAAGGGAAGCAAGTCCCGCAGCTGCCCGGAATGTCTTGTAAGCAGACGCCATATCAGGACTTGTAAACGAGATTTTATTCGCAACCCGTTGAGAGCCCGGAAGCCGGCTCGCCCGGTCCGCCATATCGGATGAAACAAGTTCTATGGCGATCTGAATGGGCGATTGCATGACATACGGCTTCGGAGCCAATCCTTTTTGTATATTTCCAATTGCGCTTATTGATGCATTTCGAATCAGCGTTTGCAATTCGGCAGGAGGCAGACATAAAGCAGAATGACGCCCGGAAGCCTGCTTTACTTCGGCAATCTCCAGGTTGCCAAGCAATTCTCGCGCTTGCCGGCAGGCTGTCTGATCTCCTGAAATCATTACCACCGGAACTCCAAAAGCTCCTGCAAGCGCAGCATTCAGTCCAAATTCGCCGACCAGGTTGTCATTCACCCAAACGTTGATAATATTCGTCGACCAGGTGTGGTCCAAGATCCCGTTTTCCGAAGACGCGCGCGCATGATATCCGATGAAAAACACACCATCGAACGAATTATCGATGCCCTGCATCATTGAAAACTGAGAGGTCCCAATCCCCAAGTTTAGCTTCGCGCGCCTGTCCAATTCTTCAATCAGAATGTTGGAACCGTTCCAATGTCCATCGGTGACTACCACTTCATCCGCGCCGCCTTCAAAGGCTCCCTCAATGGCCGAGTTGGCATCCCGGGTCATGAGGTGACGGAACCGCTGGTATTCTGTCCTGTGAGGGATCAACATGGTCCCAGGAGGTCACGCCCGTAATCCCTTCCATGTCGCAAGAAATCAGGATTTTCACAGGTTAGCTCCTTGTTTATTCAAGCAAGTTTTAATCACCGACTACTTGCGGTCTGACCGCTCTCCAGGATTCGTTTTCTGTAATTTTTTCGTACATACGGGAAATTCTGAAGAGTTCGCCTTCCGAAAAATCGGGGCCTAGGAAATGAATCCCTATGGGAAGTCCATCCGTATCAAAGCCAGCCGGGATGGAGATACCGGGAATCCCCGCATGGTTGGCGGGAACGGTCAATTGATCGGCGTATTGCATCAAAACCAAATCACCATAAACGCCACCCATCTTAAATGCAGTCGCAGGAGTAGTCGGCGTGAGAAGAGCACTGAGGCGATAATTTCCATTTGGGTCAAATATCTTATCAAAATCACGCCGAATTAAAGCGCGGACCTTTAATGCTCGAATATAATATTGCTCGCTGTATTGGGCGGCAGAAACATACATCCCCATTAGCACCCGTAACTTTGGTTGAAGCCCAAATCCCTCTCCGCGGGACTTCTTATACATCTCGCTGAGAGTCTCGACTTGGGCTGGCGAGCGGTAACCATACTTTACGCCATCGTATCGATGTAAATTCGATGCTGCCTCCACCCGGGAAATGACAAAATAGGCGGGGATGCCGAATTTAGTATGCGGCATGGGGACATCTTCGACGATTTCAGCGCCTTGCTTTTCAAGCAACTCGGCCGCCCGTATGACAGCCTTTTTTATTTCCGCGGGAACTTCTTGTTCCTGCACATCCCCGGTTTCAGCATCGATATAAGTAATCTTGAAATAATCAGGGGATAAACCGATGCGCATTCCCTTGACACCATTCTCAATTTCCTCTAAATAATCGGGGACCGGAGCAGTCGCCGCCGTCGAATCCCTTGGGTCCCGGCCAGCTATCACCTTCAACAGCAATGCGGCATCGGTCACGTTTCGCGCGACAGGTCCGGGACAATCCAACGAGGATCCGAAGGCAATTAACCCGTATCGTGATACCCGGCCATAGGTGGGTTTCACCCCCACCACGCCACAAAACGCGGCGGGCTGACGGACTGAACCAGCAGTGTCCGTCCCCAAGCTTAATGTCCCTCGTAGGCTGCAACGGCAGCTGCAGAACCGCCCGATGAGCCTCCCGGAACGTAGGCTGTGTTCCACGGGTTGCGAGGTGCTGGCTGAAAAGCGGACGATTCGCTGGATGAACCGTAGGTAAACTCATCAAGATTTACCTTCCCTAAAATAACAGCACCTGCTGACTCCATTCTCTCAACCGGTGTCGCTGTATAGGGGGATGTGTAATTCGCCAGTATTTTCGAAGCTGCGGTTGATAATGTACCTTCAACACAAAAAATGTCTTTCACGGTTGTGGGGACGCCTGCAAGCGTTCCCACAGTCTCTCCGGCAGCAATCTTTCTATCTACTTCATCAGCTTGTTTGCGGGCACGCTCGCTGGTCACATTAATGAACGCATGAACTTTGTCAGGTTCCTCCAGGCGATCACCGCCAAGCGAGCCGGCTACACCATCAACATGCATAATATGAGAGAGATTGGCTTCGAGCACCTCTCTCGCGGATATCTCTTTACGTGCGACAAGTCGGGCAATATCTTGGGCGGTCAGCGCAAGGATATCCATTAATCCAGGTCCTTGTGGGGGATTTCCGGGACAATAATATAGTCATTTTCGATTTCGGGAGCCTGTTTTAGCAGCAATCCCGGATCGGGGTATGCGCACCATTCATCTTTTCGTTTCTTTGGTGAAATCTCTGGAGGGAAGGCGATTCCATGAGGCGTAACTTCTATTTCGGAATCAAGAGGAATGGATGCCAATTCCTTAATGGCTTTTAACTGGTTATTCATTTGCCTGCGCAAATAGTCAGTCTCCTCAGGCGCCAGCTCCAGGGCAGCCAAATCAACGAGATGAGCGAACAAATCAGGGGAGATTTCTTCAGGCATAGGTTTCCTCTTGCAGGGCATTATATTCCATATGCGGTCTTACGAACAGTTCGCGTTACCGGCGGCAAGCTTGGCAACAACAATAATGCTATAATGTCAAAAAACCGGAGCGCCTAAATGAGTGAACTTTTCCCATTCTCAAAAGAACACGAAATGCTAAGGGGTGCCGCGCGCGATTTTGCCCAGAATGAAATTGCGCCGATCGCTGCCGAATTCGACGAAAGCGGTGAATTTCCATATAACACAATAAAAAAAATGGGGGAAATGGGCTTGATGGGAATCGAGATTCCCGAGGAATATGGCGGTGCAGGGATGGACACCTTGTCGTATGTTCTTGCGTTGGAGGAAATCTGCAAGGTGGATGCGGCGCATGGCGTCATTATGTCGGTGAACAATTCTCTGTATTGTTTCGGGATTAATAAATTTGGTTCAGAAACCCAAAAGGAGAAATTCCTTAAGCCCGTCGCGTCCGGTTTATCGATAGGTGCCTACTCATTGACAGAACCCATGTCCGGTTCGGATGCGGGTACGATGCGATCTCGGGCTGTTTTGGATGGCGATGCTTACGTCTTAAACGGGCGAAAATCCTGGGTCACCAGCGGTCCAGTTGCGGATTTCATGGTAGTTTTTATGATGACAGATTCCGACAAAAAACAAAAAGGGATTACTGCGTTTTTGGTTGACGCAAAAAAACCGGGATTTATCCGCGGAAAGAAGGAACCAAAACTTGGAATCCGCGCTTCCGCTACTAGCGAAATCGTCTTTGAGAATTATCGGTGTTCCGTGGAAGACAGGCTTGGGCAGGAGGGCGAAGGGTTTAAAATTGCCATGACCGTCCTAGACGCAGGGCGTATAGGGATTGCGACACAGGCGCTTGGAATTGCCGAGGCAGCTTATGGTGCTTCTGTAGGTTACGCAAACGATCGTGAGGCATTTGGCCAGAAAATTGGTGAATTTCAAGGGATCTCTTTTAAGATCGCAGATATGAAAACCAGGATCGAAGCATCGAGATTGCTAACTTATCAAGCCGCCCTTGCCAAGGAAAAGTCCAAAACAACGGGTCAGCGCTATTCCCTTGAAGCCTCCATGGCAAAGTTGTTCGCGTCAGAAACGGCCATGTTTGTTACCCATGCCGCTGTTCAGATTCACGGTGGGATGGGTTACAGCAAGGAACTACCCGTGGAAAGATATTTCCGGGATGCAAAAATTACTGAAATTTATGAAGGAACGAGTGAAATTCAGCGGCTAGTGATCGCTCGAAACGAACTCAGCGGTCAATAATCATGAGCGAAAATGATATTTCGATTTTGGAATGGCTGAAAAACTTCTTCAAGAATCCAAAACGAGGGTTTCTTAGGATTCCCGATGGAGGATCTGAGTTAATTCAAAATGACACAATTCAGAATACTGAAGTTGATAATCAGCCAAAAACCGATGATGAATTTCAGTTAGCTACGCCCATCGAATCAATTTCCGGTACCGGCCTGGTTCAGGTCGATATCTCAGTGATCATTCCCGCAGGGAGTTCAATTAATCTAGAAGTCGCAACCGGGTTCGAAAATGATAAACCTCGGGGGAATGTGGAATCATCTCCAAAAATCGATAAGCTTTGGATAGACGTCAATCCATCCTCGGGTGAAAGAATTTTTCGATTCGCTGAAAAAGGCGCAAAAGAAGGCAGATTTCACGGAATCGGCAATTTCAAAATCAGCATTTCTCTGGTAACCGTTCTTGTCATTCTAAGTTTGTCACTATACACGCTTTCAAGGTTTGCGGGATTGAACCGATTTCCGGCATACTTTTTCTCAGACGAGGCAATGCAAACAATTTTTGCTGAGAAACTGATTGAAAATAACTTTCTTGACGCAAACGATAAGGGGGTTCCAGTTTATGTGATGGTCGAAGGGGATCGCTGGTCTCCGATGGCTTCGATCTATGTACAGGCCACGGCGGTATTGCTTTTTGGGAAATCGGTCCTTCAAACCAGAGCCACCTCCATATTCATCGGGTTGCTGGGAGTCGTCTCAATTGGACTGATCTTGAAATATATTTTTAAACAACGGTATTGGTGGGTGGCGATTTTTTCTTAACTTTATTGCCTGCCTGGTTCCTGCACTCCCGTACAGCCTTCGAAACAGTCATGGCGACTGCCTTTTTTGCTATATTCCTTCTCTTTTACTTGTTATATCGCTACCGGAACCCTTACTTCTTTTTTGGAGCGGTGGTCTTTGGGGCGTTGACATTCTATTCTTACTCCAACAGTCAGGCAATAATGGGATTGGTAACGATTGGTTTGGCAATTTCTGACTTCAGCTACCACAAGGAAAATCGACGCATTCTATTATGGAGTCTTCCCCTGGTCTTTTTTGTTGCAATTCCATTCATAATATTCCAAACAAAAATCCCGGATGGACTATCCACCCACCTAAGGGCAATAAAATCATACTGGTTTCAGCCCATATCACTTGACCAGAAATTTCTTATTTTTTTCAAGAATTATTTAATTGGACTAAGCCCAAATTATTGGTTTATCGAAAATGGCAGAGACCTGATAAGGCATAGAATGGTGGGTTATGGACATTTCCCTTTATGGTCGCTCCCTTTGGTGCTAATTGGAATAGCGCTTGCAATTAAGAATTTCCGCAGAGTCTTCTTATAGGGCAGTTCTCATTTCACTGCTCGCGGCTCCGGTTGGTGGGTCTATGCTGGAAATCAGCATTGCTCGCACTTTGGCAATAATTGTTCCAGCCACAATTCTTACAATACTGGGGCTGGAATGGCTATTTGGCTGGGCCGAAAAGAAGATCAAGCCTGCCTATATTGCGGTTAGCGCATTCATCATTCTTGCAGCGTTGAGTATTCACACGCTAAATAATTCTGTGAGCAATGGCCCATTATGGACAAACGTTTATGGTCTTTATGGGCTGCAATACGGCGCGGTTCAAATTTTCGAAGAGACATTACCGGCCTATGTCCAGGATGGAAGCACAAGAAATATCATTGTGTCACCTGTTTGGGCGAATGCTACCAACAGGTTCGTTGAATTCTTCTTTTCATCCAAAGATGATCAAAATCGAATTTCCATTGAAGGGTTAGATGCCTATTTATTAAGAAAACTCGATTTGGATCCCAGTGACCTTTTTGTGTGGACCTCGGAAGAATACCAAAGAGCAGTTGAAAGCGGCAAGTTTGAATCCATAAATGTTGAAAAAATAATTCCCTATCCCAACGGGGAACCCGGCTTCTTTGTTGTCAGGATGCAATACTCAGAAAATATTGATGAGATATTTATCGCCGAGAAGGAAGCGCGCAGCCAGCCAATGGAAGAAGATGTCGAGCTGGATGGACAACGCGTTCATGTCATGTATTCACGCATTGACGGCGGAGAGCTTCTAAATATCTTTGATAACAACTCGAATACACTGATGCGAGGGCTTGAGGCAAATCCATTCATTATTCAACTGGAATTCGATGAACCCAGATCCATTCAACAAGTAAATTTGACAACAGCCACGATGAAGGATTTCGATGTCACGGTAAAAGCTTTCGGGGATGCTGACGATTCGCCCGTTGTATACGAGAGTAATTATTTGGACCTGCCATCTGACCCGACGGTAAGTATAGACCTCGAAAATGGACCCCTATCAGTTAAGAGACTGATTGTTGAAATAAAACATAATACCCTCGAAGATCCCACCAATATCCATATTCGAGAGTTGCAGCTCAGGTAAGTCGATTTTGTTGTTTTCGCCACAATTTTTTTGCCTGGAAAATAATCTTTACAAAGGTCTTAGATCAACAAATGAAATGTGTTTTTTTTTCAAACCATGGCGGGATAGATGTTCTGGAGTATGGCGATCGCCCTGATCCTAAACCGGGTCCTGGTCAGGTCATCGTCCGACTCCATTCGGCCGCGCTTAACCACCTGGACCTCTGGGTCAGAGAAGGCTGGCAAGGTCTGAAATTGCCACTTCCTCATATCCCAGGGGCGGATGGCGCAGGTGAGATCGAAATTTTAGGAGAAGGCGTATCCGGCTGGCAGGCTGGGGATCGCGTCGTCATCAACGCCAATCTTGGATGCGGTAAATGTCAATTTTGTCTTTCGGGGCAGGAAAACCGCTGTGTGGATTGGCATCTACTTGGAGAAACCATACAGGGGACTTATGCTGAATTTGTCTGTGTTCCCGCCCGGAATTTATTTAAACTTCCAGACGACTTTGACTACACATCGGCGGCGGCAGCGGGACTGGTATACCACACCGCCTGGCATTCATTGATCACTCGAGGTCAATTACACGCAGGGGAGACTGTTTTAATCGTTGGCGCTTCCGGAGGTGTGAACACTGCCTCTATCGCCATTGCCAAATTCTCAGGCGCAAAAGTGATTGTCGTTGGTTCCAGTAAAGAAAAGTTGGCGTTGGCCGAATCCCTGGGAGCGGATGTTTTAATAGACCGGTCACGGGAAACAGATTGGTCGAAATCGGTTTACCAAGCTAATGGGCTCAAGGGAGTCGACTTGGTTGTCGATAATATTGGAACAACCTTTCCGCTTAGCATGAAAGCAGCCAGAAAAGGGGCTCGCATTCTTACCGTAGGCAACACCGGAGGGGCAAAATTCGAAATTGATAATAGGTATATTTTCTCAAAGCATCTTTCCATTATTGGTTCAACCATGGGAACGATACAGGATTTCCACGAAGTGATGTCACTCGTTTGCAGCGGAAAAATCAAAGTGGCGCTCGACACAACTTTCCCGTTATTCGAAGCAAGGCGCGCTCAAGAACGCCTTCAAAATGGGGCACAACTTGGCAAGATTACACTAGCGATAAGTTCATAAGAACAGGATTATAAAAAATGTCCAAACTTCAATCTCTACGGGATGCGATTAATAAATACGTGACGGACGGTGATGTGATCTATGCGGCAGGATTTACCCACCTGATACCCTTTGCGGCCGGGCACGAAATCATTCGGCAGGGAAAGAAAAACCTGACTCTCGCCAGGGCTACTCCAGATTTAATCTACGATCAAATGGTTGCAGCAGGGTGCGCCAGGAAAGTTATTTTTTCTTACATGGGAAATCCGGGCGTTGGGTCGCTCAGGATCGTAAGAACAGCGATTGAGCGTGGAGAGCTCGAATGGGAGGAATACTCGCATTTTGGAATGATCACCAGGCTTCAGGCGGGTGCTTCCGGATTGCCCTTCCTGCCCATGAAACAGACAGGTGCTCATGACCTTGAAAAAGCAAATCCTCTCATCAAGCGTGTTTCAGATCCATATTCCGGGGAGGATATGATTGCGGTACCAGCCCTCAATCCGGATGTCGCCATAGTCCATGTGCAGCGCGCTGATGCAAATGGCAATGCTCACCTGTGGGGAATCGTCGGAGAACAAAAAGAGGTCGCGTTCGCGTCAAAGAAAGTCATACTCACCGCAGAAGAGATCGTGGACGAGGAAATCATCCGGTCAGACCCTAATCGCACGCTCATTCCGGGATTTATTGTTAATGCAGTATGCCAGGTACCTCACGCCGCCCATCCCTCATATGCCCAGGGGTATTACGATAGGGACAATGAGTTCTACATTAAGTGGGATAAAATCAGCGAATCTCCAGAACAAGTAGAACAATACCTCGACGAGTGGGTTTATGCCATCAAAGATCGGGAAGTGTATTGGGAAAAACTTGGAGCATCGGTCCATTCGAGGTTGAAAATTGAAAGCAGACTGAGCTCGCCAGTTGATTATGGAAAATATTAGCCATAAGTTTCCGATTCGCGACCTTGGCGGAAATGGTCATGACTTGTTCTTTCTTCATGCAAACGGTTACCCGCCCGATTGTTACCTGCCTTTGCTGGAAATATTATCAGAGCGAAATCACACGTATGGCCTTACATTGCGCCCACTTTGGGCCGGGCATCAGGATGAAAAAATTCAGGATTGGCAGCCTCTGAGCGATGATCTGAACCAATTATTCGAGTCTCGGGGCGGAACTCCAGCCATAATTGTTGGTCATTCACTCGGAGCTGTAGTTGGGCTCAGGTCTGCCATCCAGAAATCTGGCGTTTTTCAAGCGCTCATCCTCATCGACCCGGTCATTTTTCCCTCCGCCATCATTCATGGCTGGCGTATCATAAAAAAGGTCGGCTTGGGCTATCAACTACACCCATTAATACCTACCGCTCAAAAACGAAGGCGGAGATTCGACAGCCCAGATACAGTCTTTAGAGCATATCGCCAGAAAAAGATATTTCGCTATATAAGCGATAAGAACCTCAACATTATGATTGCCGGTATGCTCAAACCGGTAGATGGGAATGGCTATGAACTGGCTTATTCCCCTGAATGGGAGGTTCAAATCTATTACTCGGGAATTTCATCGGATGCAGATCTTTGGAATGGCTTGCCAAATCTAAAAACTCCACTCTTGATCATACGAGGTGCAGAAACGGATACTTTTTTCCCTCAAACAGCCAGGCTGGTGAAGAAAACTCTACCGTCGGCAAGAATTGAGACTCTTGAAAATTCAACACATCTGGTTCCCCTCGAAAAACCGGATGAAGTGGCAAGGATAATTTTTAATTTCCTGGAGACAGTTCAATGACTGAAAAACAATATTCCTCAGCAGAACTAATGATTATCAACTCAGCGCGCTTGCTGCAAGATGGCGATGTCGTGTTTGTCGGGGTCGGGCAACCAAACCTCGCTTGCAATCTCGCCAAAAGGACACACGCGCCAAATCTTGTTATGATTTACGAAGCTGGCGTGATCGGCGCTGAACCTGCCCGTTTGCCCCTTTCGATAGGCGATCCTACGCTCGTCAGCGGGGCCTTATCCGTGGTCAGCATGTATGATATTTTCACTTTATATCTTCAACGGGGAAATGTCGACGTGGGGTTTTTGGGCGGCGCTCAAATCGACCGATTTGGGAATATTAATGCCACAATAGTCGGGACGGATTACTCTCATCCAAAAATCCGCCTGCCTGGTTCAGGTGGATCTCAAGAAATAGCTGCCTGGGCAAATAGATGTTACATCATGACTCCCCACCAATTACGGCGATTTCCGGAAAAAGTGGACTTTCTAACTTCAGCGGGCTATTTAGATGGGAGACAAAGTCGCGACAATCTGAAATTAAGAGGGAAAGGTCCAATCGCAGTCGTGACCGATATCGGTATTCTCGAGCCCGATTCGTCTGGTGAATTAATCTTAACCGCGCTTCATCCGGGCAGGACTGCGGAAGATGCGATAGCCAACACCGGTTGGAAGTTGAAAGTTTCCGAGAGCCTTCGCGAAACCGAAGAGGTAACTACAAGTGAGTTGAAAATTCTTCGAGAGGACCTGGATCCCTCAGGTACCTACACAAAGGGCGGATAAGGTTGGAAAATAATCCTCAGAGACGGTCCTTTGTGAAAGTCATTTTTTTCTCTCCCGAAGAATCACGTCTTCGGGCAGGATGGAGACTCCTATTGCAGTCTATCCTCCTGGGTCTCTTTTTTTGTGTGATGTCCTTCCCGGTCATGTGGTTCGGTCCAGGCCAAACGGAAACGTGGGTCTTTGGATTTTTCGCCCTCGCAGAATGTTTTGCGATAACCATCTCCGTCTTCTATGCACGACGCTTTTTTGATAAGCGGTCTTTTACTAGTCTGGGACTTTCCCTAAAAACAGTTTGGGTAAAAGATATACTCGCAGGTGTCGGCATCGCCGCGATCATGATGGGGGTAATTTTCGCAATTGGATATTTCCTAAATTGGATCAACATAAAGTCATTCGCGTGGGAAACTGATGGGATTCAAACAGCGGTTGCGCAAACCGCCATCTGGCTGACTATCTTTTTTCTTGTTGGCTGGCAGGAAGAGCTTCTGTCGAGAGGCTATCATCTTCAAAATCTTGCAGACGGCATAAATTTGACCTGGGGAGTAATTCTTTCATCATTCGCATTTGCCATCCTTCATGCCTTCAACCCGGGAGCATCGTGGGTATCCACTCTTGGAATCTTCCTGGCAGGACTATTCCTTTCGTTGGGGTACATCTTGACCAAACAGCTGTGGCTGCCAATCGGCTTGCACATCGGCTGGAATTTCTTCGAGGGGGTCGTATTCGGATTCCCCGTCAGCGGGATAAACACGTACAAACTGGTCCTGATAGAGATTAATCGGCCCCGAACCTTGGACAGGAGGAGAGTTTGGTCCCGAAGCTGGCTTGTTATTGTTACCCGCCTTGTTGCTGGGTGTAACCCTAGTATTCTTATATTCCAAATATCGAGTGACACATGATTAATATATTAGTCACCTTTCCTCTTGAGGAAACCTTAATCACCAGGCTGCGTGGCGTATCGCCAAAATTCAACATCGCAATTATGCCTGTCAGCAAAGCGGATGAAATTTCCGCCGAACAATGGGAAAAGGCTGAGATCCTTTTCACTGAAAATGTATTACCGACTCCAGATAAAGCCAAGAACCTTAAGTGGATCCAATTTACCTCTTCAGGACTGGATCGATGGAGCAACAATCCTCTGTTTTCGGTACCCGGTCTACAAATTACCTCACTAAGCGGTGCAGCAGTTTCTCAAATGGCAGAACACGCCGTAATGATGATGCTGGCTCTCGGTCATAGAATTCCCTTGTTGTTTAACAATCAACGAAAATCCGAATGGCCGAAAGACCGCCTGGAAAAGTACCAACCTGTCGAATTACGCGGATCAACCGCCGGAATTATCGGATATGGCAGTATCGGCAGACAGATCGCACATTTGCTGACACCTTTCGGTGCAACCCTTCTGGCAACCAAGCGGGATGTAAAATCGCCGGAGGACTTCGGTTTCACCCATGAAGGGATGGGGGATCCCGAAGCCAACAAAGTACACAGGCTGTATCCTGCCGAAGCGCTCAAGTCGATGCTCAAGCTGGCAGATTTTATCGTTGTCTGCGTGCCGCTCACTCAACAAACAACTGGTCTTCTGGATCACTCCACGATGTCAGCGATGAAACCGGGGGCATTTCTAATCGACCTTTCGCGCGGCAGGGTCGTGGATCACCCAAGTTTGATAAAAGCACTACAAGAGGGCAAACTCGCCGGCGCTGCGCTGGATGTATTCCCCGAGGAGCCCTTACCCCCTGACAATCCGCTTTGGGGTATGAATAATGTGATCATCACACCTCACATAGCCGACAACAGCCGCAACTATAATCAACAAGCTTGCCATCTTTTCTCCGAAAATCTGCACCGATATCTCGCGGGGTTGCCATTGTTCAATTTATTCAACATAGACAGGGGCTATTAATCAATTTGATTTGGTAAAACCCATTGAACGTGGGTTAACACTATCCTAACCGCGAACAACCTCCATCATGCAAAATTCAACGGGAATAACATCGCGTCAGAAAATATTGGCTTATACGGCCTTGGGAATATGCATTCTCGCATTAAGTACATCGGCAATTTTTATAAAATATGCCGACGCACCTGGTCCAATCACAGGTTTTTACAGAATGACTATCGCCGCAATTATTCTTACCCCCTTTGCGGTTTTCAGATTACACAAAAGAAAAACAATCAACAGGAAAAATTTTTACATTCCCATCGCTGGAGGTATTTTTTCCGGATTAGATCTTGGGATCTGGACTATCGCACTTGGTTACACAACAGCAGCCAATGCCACTATTCTCGGGAATACCGCTCCGCTCTGGGTCGCGCTGGGAGCCATGTTGTTCTTCAGAGAGCAGTTGATGAAGAGATTCTGGGTCGGAATGTTGCTCGCCATGGCGGGTGCCGCCTTGATTATTGGAGCCGATTTCCTTTTACACCCCAGCCTGGGGCTCGGAGATACCATAGCCCTCTTCACGGGTATGCTTTATGCAGGCTACTATTTGACAGCAGAGTTGGGACGACGAACGATCGACGCGGTCACTTATATTTGGGTGGTTTTTGTAAGCGCAAGTCTCACCTTATTCATCTTAAATCTATTTTTGGGAAATCCGCTCACGGGTTATGACCAAAAAACGATAGTTGTTTTCTTTGCAACAGCAATCATTTCCCAATTGATTGGTTACTTGATGAGTTCTTATTCTCTCGGTCATTTGCCAGCCTCGGTAGTTTCTGTCACAATGATCGGGCAACCCATTGTCACTGCCATAATCGCCGTCCCATTGCTTGGAGAAATGCCGGTGCCTTCGCAGATCATCGGTGGATTTATCGCATTGGCGGGAATATATTTGGTGAATGTATCACATGAAAAGAAAATCAACGGTTCGGAGCAAGAACCGGTCACTTGATCAATCGGGGTATTGATTTGGACATTAATTATCCGTATACTAAATAGGTAACCATTATTCCGCCAGGAGGCATCTATGTACCTTCAGGAAATCCTCGAGGTCGCGATTGGACTGGTCTTTGTCTGGTTTGTGATCAGCATGTTCGCCATGACAATCCAGGAATGGATTGCATCCCTATTAAATTTACGCGCGAATTATCTTGAATTAACTCTCCTCAGGATGCTCGATAATCCCGATTTTGAAAAGGGGTTTTCTGCATGGTGGCGAAAATTATGGAATAAGTCCTTAAGGGAAAGCAAGCCATTGGACGTAGAGAATTCTTTCGCGAAGAAATTTTACAATCATCACCTAATTCGAGTACTCCGGCAACCGCACCAAAAGCCCTCCTACATTTCTGTGGGTAAATTTGCAGATGTCATATTCGACATGCTCCTGACCGCGGGCACCGATGCATCCATAATTCGATTTTCTCTTGAAAAGGTGCGGGAAAACCTAAATTCGCTCGTGGCTAGCAATCAGCAGGGAGCAGCCAAAGAGACCCTGGCGGGATTAATTGAGCTTGCCAATCATGCCGCCCAGACCGATGCCGGGACGGAGGCCATCCAGGAGCTGCGAAAACAAGTGGATGTTTACACCGACCGTTATCCATCCGTAAAACCCCTGGTGGATACGCTCCTGACTTTGCCCCCACCTGATCAACCGCTTAGTAATACTTTGCAACGGCTCGGGCATGGAATCCTCGTGATCGGAGCGCAAAATGAACACCTAAGGGAATCGCTTGCCCCGCTGATTCTCAATGCCGAAAGATACGTCACGGACAAGGAACAAGCCATCGCCAACGCCAGGCAGAATGTCGAACAGTGGTTTACCGAGACCATGGATCGGCTTTCCGGCGTGTATAAGCGCAGAGCGCAAGTTGTTTCGTTCATGGTTGGGATTACGCTTGCGCTGATTATCAATATCGATTCGGTTTCCATTACAGAAGCGTTGTGGCGAGAACCCACCCTTCGGCAGGCAATCATCGTACAGGCTGAGTTGGAAGTAGCTCGAGCCGGGGATGCCGGTCAGGTGCCGGGGGAATCACCGAGCAATCCTGTGGCGGATTTGCAGGAGAAACTAAAGGATTTGAGTCTCCCCCTTGGGTGGACAGTCATCCCGAAGGAAAATTATGCAGTGTCATTGTGCAAATGGATGCCAACCACTGATCGCCAGGATGAAGACCGGTTCGGGATAAAATTACCAGCCATATCTTCGATCGATGACGTCAGACTCTATTTTACAAATTCATCAAAATTTCTCTGTTACTCCCCCGCTGTAAATTCAAATGCGACAAGTGGATTTAAGTGGCTGCTGGGCATCCTGATAACCGGAGGCGCGGCAGCGCAAGGCGCACCCTTCTGGTTCGAAATCCTGGGCAAACTGGTTAATGTCAGGAGTGTTGGCGGAAAACCCGAAGATCGGGCGAAGAAAGGGTAGGAGCCAAGAAAGAAAACCAGACCCGACATTGGAAGCGTCCGATGTCGGGTTTTCAATTTTCCAAGCAGAACATTCTTCGACAGCGTATAATTACCCCATGACTGACTTGTTCGATCACGCCATGATTAATCGCATGAACCAGGAAGCGCCTCTCGCCGCACGGATGCGCCCGAGGATATTGGATGAATTTATCGGTCAGGAGCATATCGTCGGTGAAGGAAAGCTGCTCCGCCGTGCCATCGAAGCGGATAAACTTTTTTCATCCATCCTCCTCTGGGGTCCGCCAGGAACAGGAAAAACAACCCTCGCGCAGGTCATCGCCAACACGACCAAATCTCACTTTGTGACGATCTCAGCGATACTCGCCGGAAAACCAGAGCTGAGAATAATCATCGACGAAGCCCTCGAACGACGACGGCTGTACAACCTGCGAACTATTCTGTTCGTCGATGAAGTCCACCGATGGAATAAAGCTCAGCAGGATGCGCTACTTCCCCATGTCGAGAATGGAACAGTAACGTTGATCGGAGCGACAACAGAAAACCCTTATTTTGAGGTCATCAAAGCCCTCATCTCCCGCTCGCGGGTATTTCAATTGCGCAACCTGACACAGGATGAAGTAGGTCTTTTGATTCAAAGAGCGCTTTCGGACAAAGAACGCGGGTACGGGGAACGCAAGGTGAAGCTCGATCAAGATGCCAAGGAGCACTTTATTGAAGTCTCCGGGGGAGACGCTCGGAATGCGCTCAATGCGTTGGAGCTGGCCGTCGAGTTCAACTCTTACCGATAAAAAAGGAGTTGTTCACATCAGCCTTGACGTGGCCCAGGAGTCCATCCAGCGCAGGGCTGTCCTTTATGACAAAGATGGAGACGCGCATTACGACACGATTTCCGCCTTCATAAAATCCGTTCGTGGATCAGACCCAGACGCCGCCTTGTATTGGCTTGCAAAAATGCTCTATGCAGGAGAAGACCCTCGGTTCATTTTGCGAAGGCTGATCATTCTAGCCGGTGAAGATATAGGAATGGCTGATCCGATGGGGTTGGTGGTTGTTTCATCGGCTCTGCAAGCCTACGAATTCATTGGATTACCGGAAGGTGTCTATCCCATCGTGGAAGCGACGATATACCTCTCCACAGCGCCAAAATCCAACAGCGCGGGGGGATTCTTCAAGGCGATGAAAAAAATCGAAGATGAAGGGATTGTGTCAGTGCCGAAGCACCTTCAGGACGGCAACCGGGATGCGGCACCCACAGGTCAAGGGAAGGACTATGTCTATCCGCATGAGTTTGATGGGCATTTCATCCCGCAGCAGTACCTTCCACGGCGATTGCTGGGCACCTATTTCTATCAGCCTTCCAGTGAAGGATATGAAGCCCAGGTGGTCTCCCGCCTTGATATGTGGCGGGAAGCTCAACGTAAAGCACTCGGGATTGAACGCACCGAATTTCCACCTGATCTTTCCCAGGATCAAATCAACAACCTGAAGGGGACAATAAAATAGTGACTACGATTCTACTAATTCGGCACGGTGAAAATGATTACGTGAAAACAGGCAAATTCGCCGGGCGGATCCCTGGTGTTCACTTGAACGAAAAAGGTCAACAGGAAGCAAGAGAAATCGCTGACGGATTGAAAGATGTTCCATTATCTGCCATCTACTCAAGCCCTTTGGAGCGTGCCATCGAGACCGCTCAACCTTTGGCGAAAGCTAAAAAACTCAAAATAAGGATTGCCGAGGGGTTGATCGAAACCGACATTGGGCACTGGAAAGGGTTGGAAATCAAGAAAGCCAGAAAATTACCTGAGTGGAAAACCGTCCAGTCAAATCCATCCCGATTCAGGTTTCCCGGCGGAGAATCATTTGTAGATGCCCAAACGAGGCAAGTGAAAGCAATTGAGGAAATTATTTCCCGTCAAAAGGATGATGCATTAATTGTATGTTTTTCTCACGCAGATCCGATCCGGCTCGTCATGGCGTATTACCTGGGGATGTCCCTCGATCATTTTCAGCGGCTCTCCTGCCATACTGGCTCGGTAATGGTTCTTAAATTCAGCAAGCAGAACGTTATGATTTTGGGAATGAATTTACGGCCTCCGTTCAATTTTGGGTAATTTAAAATCGATTACAGGGATGGTTTCCATCCCTGTAATCTGAGACTTCCTTTGGTACCTGGTAATGACTACGGTGTCGTCTGTTGCCAGCGCCACCCACCGTGCATCTGTGAATTCCCTGTGCCATCGCACGCGCCAGTTCCCATCCCGCCCTTGCGACCGAATCCTCGGGATTTCATCCAATCAGCCTGTTCTTGAGTGATCGCACCGGCTGCCACGGCTACATCAAGCGCCTTGGCACGAGCTGTGCTCAGCAAGGCAGGGATATCCTCTGCCGCAATTCCCTGAGCAAGGGCGACCTGGTATGCCGTCTCACCGCCTTCAAGACGGGCTTCCAGTTGGTCTACGGTAAGCCCGAGCGCTTCTGCCAGCGCCTCGACCATATAGTCATGCAGCAGCCCACCGCCCTGCATGCGGCCCTGGGGAGTGAAGGGAGGCTGGTTGTCCTGAGCAAAAACGGCTCCGGTTGAGAATATAGCGAGCGCGGCCACGACGAGTAGACTTGTAACAATGATCCTTTTCATTTGTTTCTCCTTTTTTACGGTATTTTGAATTGCCTTACTGCCATTATCATAGCTCGGCATTGTAAAGAACCTATAAAGAAACAAATAAATCCATAATAAGAAAAAGCACTCGCTCCTAAGGGTTCGAGTGCTTCTACGATTGTTCAAAGTTATCTATTCTTCTCCTGAAAGCAGTTTCAACCGCTCCCAGGGTTTCAGTTTTTCATCATCCGCCAGGAGAGCTTTCAACTCGTACATTTCATCCCGCAAGCGCAGCTGCTTTTTCGAATTCCAGGTTCTTCGCCGCGTCCTTCATCTGCTTTTCGAGTTCCGAGATGACATGCACCAATTCCTTGCGCGAAATGTCATCGGAACGCTTACCGGCGCGGTACGCCGCTTTCAATTCCCCCAGTGTCCGTGCGGAATCGCGCGCTTCGATCGAGAGCGAATCGGTAATATCGCGGATGGCCTTGCTGATGCTGACGGGCGTGATGCCATGTTCCTGATTAAATTTAACCTGCTTGGCGCGGCGGCGGTTGGTCTCATCGATCGCATATCGCATGGAGTCGGTGATCCGATCTGCGTACATGATGACCCGGCCGTTGATATGCCGGGCAGCCCGGCCTGTCGTTTGGATCAGCGCTGTCCCAGAGCGCAGGAAGCCTTCCTTGTCCGCATCGAGGATGGCAACCAGCGACACCTCGGGGAGATCAAGTCCCTCACGGAGCAGGTTGATTCCTACGATGACATCGAACACACCTAACCGTAAGTCGCGCAGGATTCCCACGCGTTCCAGCGTCTCGACCTCCGAGTGCAGGTAATGGACCTTGAGACCGAGTTCCATCAGGTACTCGGATAAATCCTCCGCCATCCGTTTTGTAAGTGTGGTGACCAGAATTCGCTCTTGTTTTTCGACCCGCAGTCTGATCTCCTTAACGAGGTCATCCACCTGCCCCTTGGTGGGTCTCACCTCCACTTCGGGATCCACCAGCCCGGTAGGGCGGATGATCTGCTCGACCACCTGCTCGGCGTGTTCCATCTCGTAAGGTCCAGGCGTCGCTGAGGTGTAAATCGTTGACCCCATCACCTTTTCGAATTCGGAAAATTTTAACGGGCGGTTATCCAACGCGGACGGCAGGCGGAATCCATATTCAACCAGAGTTTCCTTGCGAGAACGGTCCCCGTTGTACATCCCCCGGCACTGGGGAACGGTCATGTGACTCTCGTCGAGAATGAGCAAATAATCGCTGGGAAGGAAATCGATCATTGTCCAGGGGTGCGTGCCTGGGTCACGCCGGTCGAGGTGGCGGGAGTAATTCTCGACGCCTGAACAATACCCCACCTCCTTGAGCATCTCAAGGTCATAACGAGTGCGTTGCTCGATGCGTTGAGCTTCAAGTAGTTTATCAGTTGACTTGAAGGTGGCAATACGCTCATTGAGTTCCGCCTCAATATCGACGATGGCTTCCTTGAGCTTATCTTCCTGGGTGATGTAATGCTTGGCAGGGTAAATCTCCACCTGCTCCGGCTCGGAGTAGATCTCGCCCGTCAGCGGATTAAATTCCATGATGCGCTCGACCTCGTCGCCAAAGAAGGAAACTCGAACGCCTCGTTTATCCAGATAAGCCGGGATCAGCTCGAGGGTGTCCCCTCGAACACGAAATGTTCCGGGACGCAATTCCATATCGTTTCGCTGGTACTGCCCTTCGATCAACTGGCGCATGAGAGCATTCCGCCGGTAGACTTCGCCCACCCGCAGCTTCACCGCCCCGCGGCCAAACTCCTCCGGGCTGCCCAGTCCATAGATACAGGAGACGGATGCCACGATGATCACATCCCTGCGGGACATCAATGAGGTTGTTGCAGCCAGTCTCAGGCGCTCGATCTCCTCGTTGATCTGTGTCTCTTTCTCAATGAAAAGATCATTGCGCGGGACGTAGGCCTCGGGCTGATAATAATCGTAATAGGAAACAAAGTATTCGACCGCGTTTTCGGGGAAGAACTCCCTGAACTCGGAATACAACTGCGCGGCAAGGGTCTTGTTATGGGCCATGATCAGCGCCGGCTTTTGAAGCTGCTGAATGACCGACGCCACGGTATACGTCTTCCCGGTGCCGGTAGCGCCCAGAAGCACCTGATGGCGCATCCCCTTTTGAATGCCATCCACGAGCTGTCGTATTGCTTCAGGTTGATCACCTGTGGGCACGAATGGGGCTTGAAGTTTGAATTCCATGGATTGGCTCAATTCCTGTGGGAGACGAAATGAGAACAGTAGTTCTATATTTTACATCAAAGTTCGTATAAATGCCAGAATCACTTCAGGAACTCTGAAAAGATTCTGGCATTTTTTTGAGCTTACTACTTAACTGGATTTGAAGGGAACGACCCCGTCCAATCCGTGACATTGGCCGTCACAGAGTCTCCGGCTTTGACCGTGACCACCGCGGACCCGCCTGCTCGTCCCGAGCCATCATAAGCAACCACCTGATAATTCCCGGGCGGAAGGCTGGCGATCGTAAAGTAACTTTGCCCCGCGCCTGTCCCGACCCAATACCAATAGGGGGTGCTTTTGCTGAATGCCACCAGCGTCAATACCGGGATGTCTCCATAGGGATAGGAGATGCTCCCGGTGATGCTGCCGGTCGTTTGCTGCGGTTCATATCCAGGAGGATAGGGCACATCGAAAGGACCATGATTCCAATCACACAAATCTATCCCGGAGGTGGTCTCCCCGGGAAAAACAGCAAAGGGTGACGGGGTTGTGCCCGTGGAATACATGCCGCTAAAGGAGAAATCCGGCAGCCACACATAGGCGATGTAGTTGCCTGGATCCAATGTCATCTCATAGTCATTTGCCTCAGCATTAATGGTCAGTTCAGCAACAGTTCCTTTCGTGACCTCTTGAAAGAAAGCTCGCAAATCCGACCTGCCTGTCTTCGGGAAACAGACTTTTCCAGTCACTTTGCTGACCACAGCGGTAGGGCTTGATTCAACCGTGGGGGTCGAATGGTCTGGTGTGGAAGTTGCCTGAATAGCCTGGCTTGTCGGGGTGGAAAATCCTGCCAGAGTTTCCTCCACCATGGTAGCCACCACATTCGGGTCAAATGTCGGTTCGGCAGTGGCTTGCGGTAGATTGCATGCTGCCAGAAAGATTACTGGCAATAAAATTAGACATCTACGCAGCATATCCACTCACAAGGAAAGAATTGTTCCCAAACCCTTGGCTTTTGCCCGATTGAAAATTTCGGGTGCCACAGCCATGTCGTCCATAGCCAAGCCCAGATTGATCGCCATTGTCCTCTCCTTTTCCGAACCCCTTCCGGGTTTGATCCCAGCGACCAGTTCACCCAAATCAGCGTAAGGATCGGGGGTTTCCTGGAAGTAGCCCACCGACTTGTAATATTGGAATTGGGCATGATCGTCCGTGGAGATGCGGTCCATTTGAGACATGGCGCCACCTGTGAAATAAGAATCAAAATCAACCGCGGAAGCAAAAGAGCCTGGTTTCATCCAATTCTTCTCGATGGTTGGTTTGGGATGCTTCAAAATGGGACCGGAAGTAACGACCAGATCGGACTCCACGACAGCCTGCTTGGGGTCGAGAACACCGACAATGTCCAATCCAAGTTTTTCGGACATCTCCTTCACATAGGCAGTCTGGATGTCCGAGCGGATATCGTAGGCATATACCTTTTTAATTTTAAACAGGCAGGATAAGGCTTCCAGGTTCGTGCGTCCCTGGACACCGCAAGCCAGAATGCCCACCACTCCGCTGCCGGAGTTTGCCAGGTACTTGGCAGACAAGGCTGAGGCAGCCCCCGTGCGATAAGCTGTGATCCAGGTGCAATCCATGACTGAATAAGGAAGACCGGTTTCGACATCATTGAGGACCAAAAGACCTGTGATGTATGGAAGCCCTCTCCGGAAATTTTCCGGGTAACCGCTTACCCATTTGATACCAGCCGATTTCATCGAAGGGATATAAGCAGGCATGGCATGGATGAATGCGTCGGGCATCGTATGAATACCAGGCTTGGGAGGCATTTCCACCTTCCCCTGTCCTTTGTCCCTGAATGCCTGTTCCAGCAATTTTATGATGGTGGACATCTCGAGATTGACTGCTTCGACGTCCGCGCGTGATAAGTAAAGAATTTGATTTTCTGACACGGTATATCCTCCTAAAAATAATATTAAGCAATTATAGGACAATTCTCCACCTGAGGAATGGTTTCCGGCGCGAGCGCCATTTATTCTCCAGGTCGCAGCAGCTTTACGTCAATAACATCCACTGTCCGATTCTTGATTTGCTCCAGCACATCCAACAACCGATCCATCCAATCGTCATTTTTCAGGATGGCGCACCAATAGGCGTTTTTACCGCCACGTATCTGAGGGCCGAGGTCAGGGAGAGTTCGAGCTGCCATCCCTTCAGAAAGCGTCGGAAATCTTAGGACGAGTTGCCCGCCTTCCGCGCTGACCGAAGTCAGACCGGCCGCATCCGCCCGTAGCTTGACTCGCATCTGGTAGAAGAGGTTTTCCACCATCTCGGGGAACGGACCAAACCGGTCGCTGAACTCCGCAGCCAGGGCATCGATCTCCCTTTCGTCGCGCAAGCTGGCCAGCCTGCGGTAAAGCCGGAGCCGAAGGTCCTGATTCGGGAGATAGGCACGAGGAATGCCAACCGCCAATGGCAAATCCACTGTAACGGGTTCTTTTATATCCACGTCCAGGACTGATGCTGGAAACTGGGAAAGGGCTGTCAGGGACAACATACCTTCGCCCTGGCCGGTTGTTGCTGCAGCTTCGGCTGCCTTGCGCAAGCCTTTGACCGCAGCTGCCAGCATACGGGTGTAGAGGTGGAATCCCACGCTGGCAATGTGACCGGATTGTCGCGTCCCTAGAAGTTCTCCTGCGCCTCTGATCTCCAGATCGCGCATTGCAATGGAATAACCGGCACCCAACTGCGAGTTTTCTGCAATGACTTCCAGCCGTTCCTGCCCGTCAATGGTGGGCAGTCGTTTTCGGTGTCTGAAAAAATAAGCATAAGCTCTTGCAGCCCCCCGCCCGACGCGGCCTCGCAATTGGTATAGCTGGGCAAGTCCGAAGGTGTCTGCGCGGTCCACGATCAATGTATTTGCATTGGGAATGTCGAGGCCGGACTCAATGATCGTGGTCGATAAGAGGATATCGATTTCGCCTTCGTTGAACTGGTGCATGACGGAGGCAAGCTCAGTTTCCGGCATCTGACCGTGTCCAATCCCGATCCGCGCTTCGGGAACCAATTTTGCCAGGTGCAGTTTCATCGAGTGGATGGTCTGAACCCGGTTGTGGACAAAAAATATCTGGCCTCCGCGCTCCAGCTCTCGCAGAATCGCCTGCCTCACCAGCCGCTGGGAGTAGGGACCGACGTGGGTCACGATGGGCAGCCTTTCCTCGGGCGGCGTGTTCAGATTCGAGATATCGCGCACCCCCGTGAGCGCCATGTACAGCGTCCGCGGAATCGGTGTGGCGGTCAAGGTGAGAACATCCACTTCCGTGCGAAATTTCTTAAGATGCTCCTTGTGCGTGACTCCAAAGCGCTGCTCTTCATCGATGATCACCAGGCCGAGATCCTTGAATTCCACATCCTGAGAGATCAAGCGGTGTGTGCCGATGACGATATCCACTTTCCCAAGAAGGAGCGACCTTAGAATTTCGGTTTGTTCCCGGTGGGTTCGAAAACGAGAGAGCATTTCCACTGTGACCGGGAATGCTGCCAGCCGTTGTTTGAAGGTCTCGTAATGCTGCTGCGCGAGCACCGTTGTGGGAACCAGGATTGCGACCTGTTTGCCATCCATCACTGCCTTGAATGCCGCCCTCAAGGCCACCTCGGTCTTGCCATACCCGACATCCCCGCATAACAGCCTGTCCATCGGCCTCGGAGTTTGCATATCTTTCTTTATGTCCCCGATCGCCCGGACCTGATCCTCTGTTTCGATATACGGAAAACTATCCTCCAATTCCTTTTGCCACGTGGTATCAGGCTTGAAAGCAAACCCACGTGAGACCTGACGACGCGCATACAAGCTCAGCAGTTCTTCTGCGACTTGCTGAACCGCCTCCCGTACTCTTGATTTGGTCGATGCCCAATCCCCACCGCCCAGCCTCGAGAGGGTGGGTTCACCTCCGTCAGAACCGATATACCGGGTTAACCTGTCCGCTTGGTGCACAGGCACGAACACCATGTCACCTTTCTCGTATTCGACAGCCAGAAATTCCCGCTCGTGTCCCTCCAAAGACCGCTGCACCAAACCACTGTACCGTCCAATTCCATGATCGATGTGGACCACCAGGTCACCCTGACGCAAGTCTGCAAACAAGGCTTCAGGCGCTTCGGCAGCAGGCTTTTGACGGGCACGCGGCTGAGGCCGTTCCCATCCAAAAATTTCAGAATCCGTGATCAGGTGAATATCGTCAAACACGAAGCCTTCGCTCAAGCTGGCTTCAACGAAATGCGGATTATCCTCGCTCTCCACCTGGCCTGAAGATTCGATCCACAGCTCCCTGAGCCGCTCCGACTGTCGCGAGACTATGACGATTTTCTCGCCAGCCTCCTTGACCCTGGTCAGATCCTCGATGAAGGGTTTGAGATGACCACCAAACCTTTGGCAGTGCTTGAACAGTCCAGCGAGTGTGGTCTCAGAGGGCTGGTCAGATTGCGTGGAATGACCCAACTCGACCCAGGAGAAACTTTGCAGACTGTCAAATAACTCTGACCAGGTCATATAAGGAACAGGAAAATCCGCAGGAAGTGTCCCTTCTTCAATGCATTCCTGTCGAAAATGAACCGCCTGCTCCTCCACTTCCGCGACCATGCTTTCGACCAGACTTAAGTCATCCACCAGGACCACGGACCGGGGAGGCAGGTAATCCAGAAAACCTGCAGGATTCTTATAGAGAAGAGGAATTTGAAATTCCGATTCCTCCCTCCCGGAGGCAGGCATTGGATCATCCGGGGAAGCATGCTCGATGATAAATTCACGAGCCGGGGTAACCAGGAGTGTTTCCTGTTTGGAAAGGGTCCTTTGGGACGCTGGATCAAATTGCCGGATGGAATTGAGTTCGTCACCGAAAAAGTCCAATCGCATGGGATGATTTTCTGCAGATATCCAAATATCCAGGATACCGCCTCGCCTGGAAACCTGCCCTGCCTCGACGACCGTATCTTCCACCTGGTAGCCAAGCTGCACCCAATTATGGAGGAGAGAATCGAGTTTAATCGTTTGTCCCACTGCTAATTTTTTACAAGCCTTTAGAAAATCCCGGCGCGGCATGCTAAGCGTCATCGCCGCGCGTGCGCTGGCAACAATGACGGGGGGCGTGGATGGCTTGTCACCAAAAGGGAGATGGTAGTGAGCCAAAGACGATAAAGCCAGAAGCCTTTCCCGGCGAGTCGCACTTCCCCAGGCAGCATCTTCGTAAAACAACGGATTAGGTTCTGAGAATAGAAACCGCGGTGAATCTGGCGCCCAATATCCCAATTCGTCGAACACAGACAACGCGTGATCCGCCCTGTCCGTAATAAGGATGATCGGATAGGCCGACTCACGTTGGAGTGTCGCGATAAGCGGCAACCGCGCCGCTCTGGGCAGCCCTAAGCCAGGGAGATGCTTTTTACCGCGGATGGATTTTTGAAAATCCTGATATTCAACCGAATTTTGGATTTTTTCGAGGATCAGGTTCATGGTTCACGCAATACGTGTTGGCGCGAAATAAGCAACGAGAATCACAAGACAATCGAGCCGTTAAACTTGTTCATGGCTGTATTAAGTCCATCCAGGATCCATGCTTGAACAGCATCAGCCGCCCGATCTAATACCTGCGATAAGGCAATCAGATCTTTGGACGGGAAATCCTGAAGTACATAATTGGCTGGATCCATCCTGCCTGGAGGTCGATCTATGCCTACGCGCAATCTGGCATAATCCTGTGTCCCCAGCCGATTAATAATATCTTCCACCCCTCGTTGCCCACCCGGACCTCCGCCAGGCCGAATTCGGAGCGCTCCAAAAGGCAGATCCAAATCGTCGTGAGCAACTAATAAATTTTCGAGAGGCAGCTTGTAGAACTTCAGCAACCCCTGCACGGACGTGCCGGTAAGATTCATAAAAGTTTGAGGTTTGGCAAGCAGAAGTTTTCTGCCCTCCCAACGAGTCGAAATTACGATGGCCTTGGATTGAATTTTCATGTTCCTGGCATCCCACCGCACCGAAAGACGGTCGATCAGCATAAAACCGACATTGTGGCGGTTTTCTTTGTAATCCCGACCGGGATTTCCCAGTCCAACGATAAGCAAAGGAAGGTCTTCAATCATGGCTATTGTCTCTTATGGAGAAATCGCAGAATTGAACCAAATAGGATGAAAAGCACCACTGTAATCACTGCGCCTTTTCCCAAACTGGACAGGACTTGAGACATGGATATTTCCGCCATATTCTCAGGCAGCAGGGTCGGAGTGGGCATCGGTGAGGAGGTCGTAGTAAAAATCTCGGTTGGACGGGTTGTAGGAACCACTCTTTCGGTTGGCATGGGCGTCGGCGTTTGAGTTGACGTGTAATTGCGCACTCGGACCCCCGGCACGGTGACATCCCGCCAGGATCCGTCTGTAAAGAAAACCCTTAACCGAATGGAATAATCCCCATCCGTGAGCGTGGAAGTATCCCACATGGCTAATTGACCATCTTTCACTGCCTGGTCGATCCGGGCGAGCAGGAACCAGGTTTCAACAGGGCTACCGCTGTATGAAAACTCAACCTCCGAGCGGGAAAAACCATTTACGTCCGTTTTGCCCGTGATACTTACTTGATTTTGCACCAGACTGCCTTCAACCGGGTTGGATATGTATATCATTTGCGGATCGGGGGTAGGCGTGTTCGGTGTTTCGAAAACATTCAATGAATCCGTCGGTGTTATCGTTGGAGTCTCCGTGACCGTTGCAGTCATCGTAGGAGTGGATTTTGAGCCTTGTGCATAGGCTAACGAAGGGAGAACCCATAAAACCACCATTATCAGGAATGGTATCCCCGACCAAACCAAAGAAAAAAATCGTCGATTTACCTGGAGTCGCATAAGAATATCAATCCCGGTACGATAAGCAATCGTTAAGTTTAACATGAAATCAACAATCCATCCCAATACAACATTCCGAAATTTCCCCTCGATGTCCATTGGTCACATTCATTTTTTTAGCGTATAATTTCAGGGTATCTTTAAGAAGTCATTTTTCCCGGAGAACTCTGAATGAGTAAATCCCGCAGCCAACAAATGGTGGACCGCCTGCGTGCAATGCAGGCTGCATCTCCAGACGTCGAAGCCTCGGCGGTCGTTTCCGTCGACGGGCTCATCATGGCATCAGCCTTGCCTGCTGAAGTCGAAGAGGATCGCGTATCGGCCATGTCCGCCGCGATGCTGTCCCTCGGCGAAAGAATTGCCACCGAGCTGGGACGAGGCTCCCTCGAACAGGTCTACATCAAAGGTACCAAAGGATTCATCGTTCTCACCGCAGTCGGAGACGAGGCCGTCCTGACTGCTTTGGCTCGACAGGAGGCCAAGCTCGGGCTGATCTTCCTGGAAATGCGACGCGCCGCGGAAGACCTTCAAAAATTAGTAGGATGAAGAAGATAATCAAACAACCCGACCAATCGAAGTCCAGTCTACCCAAGTGGGGAGGGCGCTGACAAAGCTCCCTCCCCACTTCTCTATTAAATGGCATGAGTTCCAGAACCAAAATTAGCTGAAGAGGTGGAAATGACCACAAAATATATTTTCTTTACGGGCGGCGTCGTCAGTTCGGTGGGTAAAGGCGTGACTGCCGCGGCGCTAGGGCGTGTTCTCAAGCAGCGTGGCTTCTCTGTGGCGGTGCAAAAACTTGACCCCTATATCAACGTTGACCCAGGAACCATGTCACCCTACCAGCATGGAGAAGTCTTTGTGCTTGACGATGGCGCGGAGACCGACCTCGACCTGGGACATTATGAACGGTTTATCGATATCCGGCTTGGAAGGGTGTGCAACTTCACCACCGGCCAGGTCTATGCCGAAGTCATCCAGAAGGAGCGCCGCGGAGACTACCTCGGCGGGACCATCCAGGTCATCCCGCACATCACCAACGAAATCAAACGACGAATCCTGCTCGTGGAAAAAGTGATGAAGGCGGACATCGTCCTGGTTGAGGTGGGCGGTACAGTGGGCGATATCGAATCGCTCCCCTTTTTGGAGGCATTGCGTCAACTGCGGACGGAGGTGGGCAGAGAAAACACATTTTTCATTCATGTCACCTGGCTGCCCTATATTGGCGCAACAGATGAGCTCAAAACAAAACCCACCCAGCATTCCGTATCCGAATTACGGTCGATTGGTATATCACCCAACATGATCATCGCGCGCTCGGACTTTCCCCTCACCGACGATCTGTGCGACAAGATCGCGCTGTTTTGCGATGTTGAGAAAAAAGCCGTGGTGCCGATGAGCACCTCCAAGGTCCTCTACGAAGTCCCCTTGCTGCTTGAAAAAGCCGGCATCGGGGAATATGTCGTTGAAAAATTGGGTCTCACCTCTCGCCAAAAACCAGACTGGAAAGCCTGGGAAAAAATAGTTGCGGACGTAAAAAAATCCAAACCTGAAATCAAGATAGCGCTTGTTGGCAAATATGTGGAACTTCACGATGCCTACATGTCAGTTCGGGAATCGCTCAAACATGCCGCACTGGCGTCTGGAGTCGAAGTCCAGATTCTATGGGTTCACTCATCCGACCTGGAGAAGGGAAAAGGCTGGGATATTCTCCAGCAGGCCCATGGCATCATTGTCCCGGGTGGATTTGGCTCACGGGGCACAGAAGGAAAAATCATTGCCGCGAAATACGCACGGGAAAATAAAATCCCCTACCTCGGGTTGTGCCTGGGGATGCAGCTGATGTGCATCGAATTCGCCAGAAATGTATTGGGGTTGGAAGATGCCAACTCGACCGAATTTGATAAAGGCACGAGCGCGCCGGTGATTGATCTCATGCTTGACCAGCGCTCCGTCACGGACATGGGCGGGACAATGCGCCTGGGGCTGTATCCCTGTTCTCTGCTGCCGGGAAGCAAAGCGGCCGGCGTGTACGGCGTTTCACAGGTCGAGGAGCGTCACAGGCATCGATTTGAATTAAACAATGCCTTCAGGGACGAATTCGAAAAGCACGGGATGGTTTTTTCAGGTATTTCACCGGATGGCCGATTGGTGGAAATCGCCGAGCTTGCGGATCACCCCTTTATGGTCGCCAGCCAATTTCACCCTGAGTTCCTATCCCGGCCAAACCGTCCCCACCCGCTCTTTGTGGGATTGGTGCGCGCGGCAAAAGAAAAATCGGGCATTAAGAGAAGTGCCCGAAAACGCACCTAAAGAAAGTGTTCGATAGTCCTAGATTTTAAAACCGAGCAGGGAAATCCGAATACGCGCCTCGCATCTGTTTCGGAAGATTACTCGCCAGCGTGAACATCACGCGATCTGTCAGTGACAAAGGATCATCGTCGCTATCTGGGAAGATCGGCGGAGAAACCGTCAGACGTACATCGCTTCGACGAGGAAACTCGGAGAATAATTTATCACTGCCATAATGTGCGAATGGGATGATCGGAATATCCTTCTCAATTGCCAGCCTGGCTGCCCCTGTTTTCGCCACCGATAAACCACGGGTCTTGGATCGGGTTCCTTCCGGGAACATTGCAAGGATCAACCCTTTATCAAGGACTTTTCTGGCATGGTTAAGCGCCCATTGATCGCTTACCCCTCTTTGAACCGGGAAACCTCCAAGTTGACGAAGCACCCACCCCATCAATGGATTCTTGAATAATTCCGCCTTTCCCATAAAAAACAAAGGACGAGGGAGAGCCAGCTGCATCGGAAAAACATCGAAATTGGATAGATGATTTGACGCGAGAATGCAAGCGCCTTGCCCCGGCAGGTTTTCCAAACCATCCACTTTTATCACCATAAACACTTTGATGATTGTCCCAATGAGGATAACGGCGGTTTTTCTGATCGCCGTCTCGTGATAAACAAATTTCTGCCTATCGCGAGGATCCTGAACGGGCATTTCGACAGATGCCATAAGCAATTACTAGCCTCCAACTAGTTCTGAGATAATTTTACCAAACAGGTCCAGTAAAAGCCTTATGACATTCAAAATACGATATACTAAATGGGTTTTATTCACGCGCAATCATTTTAATAAGGAGAAAAAGGATATGGATACAACCATCGAATCAGTCAGCAGTCAGGAAATTTTGGATTCACGAGGAAATCCCACTGTCGAAGTGGAAGTGGTCCTTGGCGATGGAGCCTGGGGGCGCGCGGCCGTCCCTTCGGGAGCATCGACAGGCGTGCATGAAGCGTTGGAACTTCGCGATGGGGATAAGAAGCGCTATTTGGGTAAAGGCGTTCAGAAAGCCGTAGAGAACGTCAACACCCTCATTTCGGATGAGCTCTTTGGGTGGGACGCCACCGATCAAAGAGGAGTGGACCTTACCCTTCTAGAGCTCGATGGTACTCCAAACAAATCGAAACTGGGCGCGAATGCCACCTTGGGTGTCAGCCTGGCTGTTGCCAAGGCGGCTGCAAATTCCCTCGGGCTGCCCCTTTACCGATACATCGGAGGCGTTTACGCGCACATCCTGCCTGTTCCAATGCTCAATATCCTCAACGGCGGCGCACACACAGGGTGGCAGTCCACGGATGCCCAGGAATTTATGGTAATGCCCTTTGGTGCCCCCTCATTTGCAGAAGGATTACGCTGGGGAGCGGAAATCTATCACTCGCTCAAGGCTGTACTAAAGGCAAAAGGATATGCTACTCTCGTTGGCGATGAAGGCGGATACGCGCCCGCCCTGAAAGCTAACAACGAGGCGGTGGAAGTCATCCTCGAAGCCATCGAAAAGGCAGGATTCAAGGCGGGGATGAACCAGGACGTGGCCATTGCTCTCGATCCAGCGGCTTCGGAGCTGTATGACGAAGAAACCAAGACTTATAACCTGAGAAAAGAAGGCAAGAAACTGACCGGCCCTCAAATGGTGGATTTCTGGAAGAGCTGGGTGAATCAATACCCGATCGTCTCGATCGAAGACGGACTTGCCCAGGATGACTGGGAATCATGGAAGTTGATGGTCAGGGAACTCGGCGACAAGATCCAGATCGTCGGTGACGATCTCCTTGTGACCAATCCCGAACGTGTACGAAAGGGAATCAAGGAAAAAGCTGCCAATGCTCTGCTCGTAAAACTTAACCAGATCGGCACATTGACTGAAACCATTGAAGCCGTCGAAACTTGTCATCGCGCCGGCTGGCGGGCCGTAACCTCCCACCGCTCGGGAGAAACAGAAGATTCGACGATCGCTGACCTGGCTGTTGCTTTGAACATGGGACAAATCAAGACCGGCGCACCTGCCCGTTCGGATAGAGTAGCGAAGTATAACCAACTGCTCCGTATCGAAAACGAACTTGGTTCAGTATCGAAATATGCAGGGTGGCAAGCCATCCTTCGATAGAAAAGCAGGAGTTAGTTTATACAGAGCAGGTAATGGTTAACCATTGCCTGCTCTGTATTTATTAAGTTAAACTACTTGACAAAGTTGTTATTAATGATATGATGGACAAGGTTAACTTTCCTATTCAATCCCTTGGATGACAACGGTGAGTTATTTTCTCTGGGCTCCAACAAATCCCAATGTAAAGAATATTAACAAACATACTATCCTTGATTTGATTCGGTTCACGCCCGGGGGAATTTCGCGCGCCGAATTAGCTCAACAGCTGGTGCTCAGCCGCGCAGCCGTCACCATTATCATTAATGATTTGCTGGAATCAGGCATCCTCCAGGAGACCGAATCGCGAAACGGCACCAGCGGCAGGCCACCGATTATCCTTGAAATTAATCCCGCATTTGGTTATGTAGTCGGGATCGATATGGGAGCTACCCACCTCTCCATCATCCTGACTGACTTTTGCGCCCAGGTCATTGACGAGACACAAATCCCATATTTGATCGACCGCGGACCGGAGATTTGCCTGCCAGAAGTCGATCGACAATTACAGGGATTATTGGCCAAGAATAATCTGGCTTTGACAGACATCAACGCCTTTGGCGTCGACGTCCCCGGGCCAATTATTGCGGAGGCGGGGATTGTCCTTGCACCTCCAATCATGCCAGGCTGGGATCGCTACCCTATTCGAGAAACACTTGAGAAGAATTGGAATCGCCCCGTCGCATTGACCAATGACGCTGAAGCAGGTGCGCTAGGCGAATGGGCTTTTGGAGCAGGCCGGGGGGAGCACGACCTGGCGTACATCAAGGTCGGTACTGGCATAGGCGCCGGCCTACTGCTCGGCGGCCGGATTTATCGCGGAGCCACCGGCTCCGCAGGCGAAATCGGTCATCTTACAATGGTCGAGAATGGTCCGCTGTGCAATTGCGGTAATAACGGCTGTCTGGAGGCGCTCGCGGGCGGGCAAGCCATTGCCAGGCAGGGGCAAGAGGCCGTGCGGCACGGTGAAAGAACGGTGCTTTCAAGTATGGGTCGCCCGGACAAAATTACAGCCCAAGATGTCGCCTCTGCCGCCCAACGGGGAGATTTAGTCGCCCAGAAAATTGTTTCCCAAGCCGGCAGTCACCTTGGCGTTGCACTTGCGGGTCTGGTCAATTTGTTTAATCCAGGTATGGTCGTCGTCGGCGGCGGGATTGCCCAAATCGGTGATCTTTTCCTGCAGCCAGTCCGGGATGCCGTCATGAGGCGCAGCTTGCCGGCTGCGGCCCGGACAGTAAAAATCACGACCGCCATACTCGGCCATCGTTCTTCCAGCATCGGCGCAGCAGTTGAGGCGCTTTCCATCGCGATCCACCAGACTGCAGATCGAAAGGAGGTGATTCAAACACCAACCGCTTGATCATCCAAGCCTGGTTAACTTTTCGTGCAATATGCATTACAATTCGCAGTCCAAAAGAAGCGCGATCGCTTCTTCAATCAAAAAAGGAGAAAAGAGAAATATGAATAAGAAATTGTTTGCCCTGATCAGCCTCGTGTTGATCGCCAGCTTCGCCCTGGCCGCCTGCGGTACCCCGGCTGCCACCGAAGCGCCCGTCGAAGAACCGGTTGAAGAACCGGTTGCGACTGAAGCTCCCGCTCCTACTGAAGCTCCGGTTATGGAACCTGTTACCCTCGCATTCTGGGAACAGGAAGGCGATGAAGTCGATGTATTCATCGACCAGTTGCTTGCTGATTTCATGGCTGCCAATCCTGATATCATTATTGAGCGCACTCACTACGAGAACGAAGCCCTTCGCGATCAGTTCCAGACCGCATCAATCGCTGGTGCTGCCCCTGAGGTCGTTCGCGTTCCGAGCGATTTCGCCGGTCCGTTCAGCGCGTTGGAAATTGTTGCCCCGGTTGACCAGCTTTTCGATCAGGCATTCATTGACCGGTCCTTCCAGGGTGCCTATGAGAACAGCAAAGTCGCTGGCACCTACTGGGGTGTTCCCGATGGATTTGGCAATCACCTCATGTTGATCTACAACAAAAGCCTGATTGCAGAACCCCCGGCGACCTTTGAAGAATTGGTCACCAAGGCCAAGGAACTGACGACTGGCGATGTTCAGGGTTTCGCATACAATCTTAACGAACCCTATTGGGGCGCAGGTTTCTTCGGCGCTTTCGGCGGTTGGCCGCTGGATGAAAATGACCAACCTCAGTTCAACAATGAAGCCTTCATCAATTACCTGAAGTTCGTCGCCCAGCTCAAGGCCGATGGCGTCGTCCCGCAGGAATGCGATTATGCCTGCGCTGACACTCTGATGAAGGAAGGCAAAGCCGCCATGATCATCAACGGTGACTGGTCACTCGGCGATTACAAAACTGCCCTGGGCGATAATTTCGCAGTCGCCCCCGTGCCCAGCATCAATGGAAATCCTTACACCGAAATGACCGGGAACAAGGCTTTCATGATGTCCAACGCGGTACTCGATGACCCCGCCAAGAAGGAAGCTGTTGTAAAGTTCGTTACCTACATGACTTCCCCCGAAGTTCAGAAATTGTGGCTGGATCAATTCAAGCGCCTGCCTTCTGACAAGCAGGTTGCTGAAGATCCCGCGATCGCGAGCGACCCCGTCCTGGTTGGATCAATGGCCGCGCTTTCCAATGGTCGTGGTCAGCCTGCCGCTCCTCAGATGCGCTGCGCATGGGATGCCTGGCGCCCCAATCTGGAAGGTGTCATGGCCGGTACCATCACCGCTGAAGATGCCGCCGCTGCAGCCCAGACCGCTGCCGACGAATGTGTCGCAACGCTTCAGTAAACTAGGTTATCCCAAGAGGGGGGCAGACTGCCCCCCTCTTCCCTTAATTGCAGCAGGAGGTATGTGCGATGGAAACCGAATCTCGAACTCGTCGTTACCTTCCAAGAATTCTTTGGGGAGCTGTTATTCTATTACTCGTTTATACTTTTTATACTTATATCCTTCCCAATAAAGACGGAATTTCGCTAAACCTGGAAACCATCATCGCCCGGATCAAGGAACTCGGGGGATTTTTGATCGCAATCCTTGGCGGGATGGTACTGGTGGAAATATTCGTTTATCAACTCTTTTTTAGAAAACCCAAAAATCTAGCAGCAGAAATAGTCACCCGGGCGATCCAACTCGGATTCCTGTTTTTTATTCTGATCACGCTCATTTCGTTCTTCGAGCTGACCGATTTGATCCGCCTTACTGGCTCTCCCTTCGAAATGATCACAGCCGCTCCAGCTCTCTGGTTGAAATCATTTAATGAGTTCCTGGCAAAAATCACCTCTGCCCCTCCTGCATCTGCCAAGTACCTGGGGCAAGGTTTCTTAGTATTGATATTATTGATTGTCTACGCAATTGTTCAATTAATTAGTGTTCCAAAACAAAGCAAGTATGGTCTGCCCTACATGCTGGTCCTGCCAGCGTTTCTAGGCATGCTCTTCCTGATCATTTATCCCTTTCTTTTCGAAATCAGACTGGCTTTTTCGAACGCGTCGCTCGGTACCCAGGCGACTAAAAACGCCGAGTACGGTCTGATATACGGCTGGAATAACCTGGTTGCACTTTTCACAGGAAATGTCGCCAAGGAAGCCGGCTTCTTTGAAGTGTTTTGGAGGACGGTACTTTGGACGGCGATCAATGTCGTCGTAACCGTGACCATAGGCATGGGACTCGCGCTCCTTCTTAACCGCCCCATGAAGCTGAAAGGTCTATATCGAATGCTATTGATCTTTCCATGGGCGATGCCGTCAGCCATCGCCATTCTGGCCTTGCGAAACGAGTTTGACAACCGGTATGGTTTGTTCAACATCCTGCTTACGCGATTGCAGGAATTTCTCGGCAATGTATCCGTCTCTGTTCAATCGATAATCGGCATCAGCACGTTATTCACCTGGTTGGCGGCAACCATCGGTCCAGTGAGTTGGAAACAGGATCCCACCTGGGCGTTTGTATCCGTCTTGATTTCAAACATCTGGCTTGGAATTCCGTTCATGGCAGTCATCATCCTCGGAGGCCTTCAAAGTATATCCCAGGAATATTATGAAGCCGCTGAAATCGACGGAGCAAGTAGATTACAGATGTTCCGGAACATCACCCTGCCGCTCATCCAACCCGTTCTCACTCCAGCTATTGTACTGGGCGTGGTTTGGACCTTCAACCGGTTTGAGGTAATTTTCCTGATCACCCAGGGTGGACCACAGGAAAAAACGGACATCCTCGTCTCATCGATGTATAAGGCCGCCTTCCAGTTCTACCGCTATGGATTCACGGCCATGTTTGCCCTGGTGATTTTCTTCATCCTGCTCATCTTTACCATTATCTACTTGCGCGTCTCGGGTGGATTAAAATCCGCCACAGAAGCCTAGGAGGATTGGATCATGACAACGTTATCGAAACCTTCAAGCACAAATGGTTTTACCCGTTTCTATCGTTGGTTCTTTCATAGATCACGAGGGGACAGCCCCTTTAAGTCCGTCCTGATTCACGGCGCATTGATCATTGCCTGCATCATTGCGGTATACCCGGTTTTAAGGGTCGTAACCATTTCCCTCAGGCCCAACGACACCTTGCTGACTACCAGCCTTGCCCTGATCCCTGAAAATGCGACATTGGATAACTACAAAGCGATCCTGTTCGGGGAATTGGAAAAGAATCGCCAATCTGACTTTTTCCTGTGGGTTTGGAATTCGCTGTCCATTGTTATCATCACTTCGACGCTCAGCGTTACCCTGGCAGCCGTCAGCGCCTATGCTTTTTCTAGATTTCGCTTTCCGGGACGCGCACCGGCCATGGTTTTTCTCCTGACAACGCAAATGATCCCTGCCGGGATGCTCTTACTGCCTCTGTTCATTATGCTGGCAAGGTTACAGATGATCAACTCGGCAATGGGCCTGGTCATCGCTTACTCGGTCAGCTCGGTGCCGCTGACAATCTGGACGATCAAAGGGTATTACGATACCATCCCTGTGGATCTTGAGGAAGCTGCGCTGATCGACGGCGCAAACAGAGTAACAGTTTTCACCAAGATCATCCTGCCCCTATCAACCCCCGCGCTCGCCATTGCTTTCCTGTTCAGTTTCATGGGCGGCTGGAGCGAATATCTGGTTGCCCGTGTCGTCCTGCAGAAGAACGATATTTTCACCTGGCCGCTGGGCATTTTCACGTTTGCGTCGCAATTCACCACGGAGTGGGGTAAGTTTGCGGCGGCGTCCGTTTTAATTGCCTTGCCCGCGATGATCCTGTTCCTGTACGCGTCCAAGTGGCTGATTTCCGGTCTGACCCTTGGTGGTGTTAAGGGATAACCATGTATAAGAAAATTTCGCTTGTTAATATTTTCCTTTTGCTCGCAATCACAGTGACCGCCTGTACCGGGGCGGTCACGCCTTTCCCGGAAGTTGGTACGCCCATTCCAGCCGAAATCCCGACGGATTCCATCGAAGTCACAGAGGAACCGCTTTACCTAAATCTCATTTGGCACCAACACCAGCCTCTTTATTACAAGGACGAGAATGGAGTCTACACCCGGCCCTGGGTGAGGGTCCATGCGACGAAGGATTACTACGACATGGCAGCCATGCTGACCCATTATCCAGATGTCAAAGTAACCTTCAATCTGACCCCTGTTTTGATCCGCCAACTGGATGACTTCGTTAACAATGGTGCGAAGGATAAATATTGGGTCTTGGCTGAAAAACCTGCGGAAGAATTGACAACGGAAGACAAGGATTTCATCATGCGGCGGTTCTTCGACGCCAACTGGGATCACGTCATCAGGGTGCGTCCAGGTTATAAAGCCTTGCTCGATAAGCGAGCTGGGACAACCGACGAGGAAATTACTGCCGCCATCGAGAATTTCAGCGAGCAGGATTTTCGTGACCTGCAAATCTGGTTCAACCTGGCTTGGATCGACCCCGATGAATTAGCCAAGGAACCATTGAAGGCGCTTATTGAGAAAGATCGTGGATTTTCCGAGGAGGACAAAACCGTCCTCTTTGACGAAGTCCGCAGGATCATGGCGGAAGTTCTTGAGGTTCACAAGCAATTACAGGACAGCGGACAGGTCGAGATCATCACAACCCCTTATGCACATCCGATCCTGCCGCTGCTTTATGATTTCAGCCTCGCCCTGGTTGGAAATCCAAGCGCGGAAATGCCAGAACGATATTCCTATCCGAATGATGTGATTACACACCTGAACAAAAGTGTAGAGGTGTACGAAGAACACTTCGGAAAGAAACCCAATGGATTATGGCCAGGGGAGGGTGCCGTTGCCGAGGAAATCGTTCCTTTAGTCTCCAAGGCCGGCTATAAATGGATGGCAACGGGGGAACCTGTATTAGCCCAGTCGCTTGGCATCGGCAGTTTCACCCGCGACTCAAAGGAAACCGTCCAGGAGGCAGACGACCTCTACCGACCTTATTATGTCGAGGGAAAGACCGGCGACAAGGTCGCCGTCTTCTTCCGCGATTGGACTCTTTCCGACAAGGTGGGATTCACATATTCCGGAACACCTGGAGCGGTGGCTGCCAAGGATTTGATGAATCGGCTGGAGAATATCAAGGCTGAGTTGGCCGATGAGGGGGCACCAGGACCTCACATTGTATCCATCATCCTGGATGGCGAAAATGCCTGGGAGAACTACGATAATGACGGCAAAGAATTTCTGAATTCACTCTATCAAGAATTATCGAAATCCGATTCGATTGAGACCATCACACCGACTGAATACCTGACCAAATTCCCGGATCAGCGTGAATTGAAGGACCTCTTCCCTGGCGCCTGGTTCAGCGCCAACTATGACACATGGATCGGCGAATCCGAGGAAAAAACCGCCTGGAATTATCTCGGACAAACTCGGAATGACCTGGCAAAATACGATATGAAGAAGACGCGCACAACCAGCCCTGAGGCATTGGCATTGGCGCTGGATTACATGTACCTTGCAGAAGGGTCAGACTGGTTCTGGTGGTATGGCAGTGACCAAAATTCCGGAAATGATGCCTATTTCGATGAGGGCTTTCGCGCGTTACTCTCAAAGGTTTATGAATCACTGGGAGAGCCTGTACCATCCTTCGTCAATGTGCCGATTATTCCCAAATCACCAGCTCAGGCTGAACAAAATGTGCAAGGGTTCAGCACTCCTGAAATCGACGGCAAGGATGGAGCCAATGAATGGTCATCAGCGGCGGTTTACACGAGCGGCGCCCAAGCTGGCACGAATCTGGCCTACACCTATGATGCGAAAAATCTATACCTGCGCCTGCTACTCAATCAGCCGCTTGACCAAGGTTCTCAAATCGGTTTCTATTTTTCGGTGCCGCGATCCAAGGAAAGTTATCCATTCTCTCTGACAGCAGGCGATGAAGAGGCATCACAATTGGGAATCGCCGCTTCTCAAGCCTTTCTCTGGGATGGAGGCAAGGAGCTGAATAGTTTTAGGGCGGGTAAAAAAGGCTGGGATGCCGGATCAACTGCCGGGAAAGCAGCTCTCAGCCCGACGGTGTTTGAAGCCTCCATTCCCTGGTCAGCTTTTGGCGAACTCGAGGCCGGAGATGACCTCCGCTTGATCACCGCCATTCAGCCGGCCAACACACTTCTCCCGGCTCAAGGACCTGCGCAAATCGTACTACCCGACCTCGGTACGGCGACCACTATTCTTGAAATCAACGACCCTGTGGGAGACGATCACGGTCCTGGGAGCTACACCTACCCAACCGATGGCGTTTTCAAAGAGCAAGTCTACGACCTGAAATCGTTCACGGTTGCCTACGATGAGAAGAATATGGTGTTCAAGTTTGCCCTCAATGGCCCTGTGCCGAATCCCTGGGGTTCAGGCAACAACCTCGCCATACAGACACTGGATGTTTACGTGGACAAGGATCCCGGTTCAGGAACAGGGGCGCGCATGCTTCTGCCCGGTCGAAACGCTGCCCTGGAGGCAGGCAATGGCTGGGAATATGCGGTATGGGCCGAAGGCTGGACTCCGCAGTTCGTCGCTCCAGATCCTGATTCGCTCGAACCAAAACAAGTCATCGGCGTGGACTTCAAGATCATCGTTGATCCTGCCAACAGCACGGTTACTCTTCGGATTCCACGCAGCGCGTTTGGTGATGGTGATCCAGAACAATGGGGGTATACCGCTGCGGTTTTGGGTCAGGAGGGTTTCCCGTCCACAGGCGTCTGGCGCGTTCGCGATGTAGATCAAGCCTCCGAACAATGGAGATTTGGAGGTGCACCGGATGATACAAATCATACGCGCATCATTGACTTGGCCTGGCCAGCGGGCGAAACACCCACCCAGGAAGAGATGCTTTCGACCTATCCTTCCAGTTCAGGTGATCCCGGGACATTGACGGCAGATGACTATGCCCAGATCAAATTGCTGCTAGTCAAATAAACCAACTGCAAGGCGCGGAATCTCCGCGCCTTGCATATTAGTCAAGGAAAGCGGCATGACCATTATCAAAACCCCCGAGTGGGTGAAAAACTCCGTTTTTTACCAGATTTTTCCAGACCGGTTTGCGAAATCCTCAAGAATTGATCGTGAGGGCTTGAAGCTTGAGGAATGGAATTCCAAACCCACCCCATATGGATTTAAGGGAGGCGATTTGTTTGGAGTGGCGGAACGCTTGGATTACCTGCAAGACCTCGGAATTACCGCCATTTACTTTTAATCCAATATTCGCATCGGCATCAAACCATAGATATCATACCTATGATTATTACAACGTTGACCCTCTGCTCGGCGGAAATGCAGCTCTAAAAGAGGTATTGGACGAAAGCCATAAGAGAGGTATTCGCGTGGTGTTGGACGGCGTTTTTAATCACGCCAGCCGGGGATTTTGGCAGTTCCACCACGTCCTTGAGAATGGCGCCGGTTCTCCCTACGTGGATTGGTTTCATTTTGATCATGACCGCTTATCCGGAAAAAAACCCTGGGGAGCGTACCCGGGAAAGGACGAGCACATAGACTTGAATAACGGAGTGGACAGCCTCCAGGCAATTGGTTACCAAGCCTGGTGGAATCTCCCGGCATTACCAAAACTGAACACGACCTCTCCCGCCGTACGGGAGTTCATTTTCCGGGTCGCGGAATTCTGGCTGCGGTTCGGCATTGACGGCTGGCGACTGGATGTCCCCTCTGAAATCAATGACAATTCCTTCTGGGTGGAATTCCGGAACCGCGTCAAGTCAATCAATCCCGAGGCTTACATCGTTGGAGAGATTTGGCACGAATCAAAACGTTGGCTGCAGGGTGACCAATTCGATGCGGTGATGAACTATCCTGTGACCGCCGCAGAGCTGGGGTTCTTGTGTGGAGAGCATCTTGATATTCCCGAAACGAGCAAGGCGGGAGGGTATCGAAATCAAATCAGGCATCTATCCGCGGAGGAATTCGCTCATGCCATTGAAACCATTCTGAGGTGGTATGACCCGGAGATCACTCAAGCTCAACTCAACCTTCTTGACAGCCACGACACCCCTCGTTTCCTTACGTGCGCAGGTGGAGATTTAAATTCCTTGAAACTCGCCTATCTTTTCATGTTCACCTATCCCGGTGCTCCTTGCGTCTACTACGGCGATGAAATTGGAATGGACGGAAAGCAGGATCCAGACTGTCGAAAATCATTCAACTGGGATGAGGCATCCTGGAATAAACAACTTCTTGACTATGTTAAATCGCTAACCCAATTGCGGCACGCTAAGAAAGCACTTCGCAGGGGAACTTTCCAAAAATTGTATGCAGGCAACGGAGCTTATTCATTTTCGCGAAATTTGGATGGCGAAAAATTGGTTGTTGCCCTGAATGCATCGAATAACAAAGTGAAAATGCCGATATCCAGAGAAGCAATAGGTGCATCGCCCAATATCATCTGGGGGCAAGCTTCAATAACCAGTGATGGCGATAATATAATAGTTCAAGTTGACGAAAGAACCGGTGCCATTCTGTCCAGTTAGCAGTTTATCTAGTTTATTCAAATTGAGAGTCAAAGTGATTAAAAAATCCTCCATTCTGCTGATAATTGCCATCCTGGTGATGGGATGCAATACTGCTCAAGGCATTCCCCAAACGAATACGCTGACTGCGGAAGTCGAGACACCCATTCCACCCGGGTATCCGTGGTGGAATGAGAAAGTAGGCTATGAGATCTTTGTCCGAAGTTTTTACGATAGCAACGGGGATGGGATTGGCGATTTCAATGGAATCACCGAAAAACTGGATTATTTAAACGATGGCGACCCAAATACCACGACTGACCTGGGGATTACAACGATTTGGCTGATGCCGATCTTCCCTTCACCCTCCTACCATGGGTATGACGTGACAGACTACTACTCCGTGAACCCCCAATACGGTACGATGGATGATTTTCGACAATTACTTAAGGAGGCTCACGAGCGGGATATCCAAGTTGTCATCGACATGGTCCTTAATCATACTTCCGACCAGCATCCCTGGTTCAAGGAGGCTAAAATTAGAATCCACCTCACCTTATCGCGATTGGTATATCTGGTCGGAATCAGACCCTGGGTACAACGGACCGTGGAATCAAGATGTATGGCATCCTTCGCTGTCCGGGTACTATTATGGGATTTTTGAAGCATTCATGCCTGACTTGAACTACGGCAATCCGGAAGTAACCGCTGAGATGGCAAATGTCGCAGAATTCTGGCTGGATGAAGTCGGTGTGGACGGATTTCGCCTGGACGCGGCGAAACACCTGATAGAAAACAAGCGCACGCAGGAAAACACCGCTGCCACTCATGAATGGTTTCAAGAATATCGAGACATTTATAAAATGATCAACCCAAACGCGATTACGATTGGAGAATTATTTGGAAACAACCTTGCCAGTGTGGACAGTTACACGAAAGGCGACCAGTTTGACCTGGCATTCAATTTTGAATTAGCCTCAGCGATGGTACAAAGTGCGAAATCCGGCAGCGCGCTCCCCGTCTTCGGGAGCTTAAACGCGACTGACAAGATTCTTGAACCTCAACAGTATTCTCCCTTCCTGACAAACCATGATCAAAACCGGGTCATGTCCACTCTCGAGGGAAATCGCGATAAAGCCAAGGTAGCCGCCTCCCTTCTGCTTACCTCGCCGGGGATGCCTTTCATTTACTACGGCGAAGAAATCGGGATGGAGGGCATGAAGCCAGACGAGAATATCCGACGTCCCATGCAGTGGAATGCTGAAGAGTTTGGTGGGTTCACTTCAGGCACTCCCTGGAAAGCCCCAGATTCCAAGTACAAGTTTATCAATGTCGAGTTGCAAAACAACGACCCCTATTCGCTGCTGTCCCATTATCGGAATTTGATCCAACTAAGGAACGCGCATCCAGCCTTGCAAACAGGTGATTTCGAAATTGTGAAATCGAAGAACACCGATGTATTTGCGAGCCTGCGCTCAAACGACGACGAGTCCATAATCATTGTCGTGAATGTGAGCGGTGAGCCTGTCAGCGATTACGAATTATCTCTGGATGAAAGCAATTTGAAACAAGGTGATAGGCAAATCATCCCACTGATGGGTGCTTCAGAGCATGCGACTCTCCCTGTGGATCAGTCTGGCGGATTTGCCGGATTCAAGCCCTTGGAAGAGATTCCGCCTTACAGCACCTTGATCTTCCTCCTCTCAAATGGGCAATCATCGAAGTGAACCGTGTTTACCCAGTGGTAAAATAGACCAGCATTTTCCAAAATCACATCATGACCGTCATCGAGGTTGACCATGTCCGTGCCTTACTGGGTGCAGGATTCCATTTTCTATCAGATTTTCCCCGATCGATTCGCAAATGGCGATAAAACCAATGACCCGCCCAATGTTCAAAAATGGGGTGCAAGACCGACCTCTGGGATTTCCAGGGCGGCGACCTTCGCGGAATCATCCGCAGGTTCGATTATCTGTTGGAATTGGGAATCAATGCCATTTATCTGAACCCGATATTTCAGGCGACATCGTCCCACCGGTACAACACCAGCGACTATTACAAAATTGACCCGAAACTCGGAGATTTGGGTGATTTCAGTGCTTTTTTGGACATTGCGCACCGCAACAACATTCGTGTCATCCTTGATGGGGTTTTCAACCACTGCGGGCGGGGATTCTTCGCCTTCAACGATATTTTGGAAAATGGTGAACACTCACCCTATCGAGACTGGTTCCACATCCACAGGTTTCCGCTGGATGCATTTACACCGGGTGATGCGATCAACTACTCCGGCTGGTGGAGTCATAAAAGCCTGCCCAAGTTCAACACGAACCATCCGGAGGTGAGGAGATATCTCTTGGGAGTGGCAAAATACTGGATAGAGAAAGGCGCCGATGGCTGGCGCCTGGACGTGCCCAACGAAATAAATGATGATGAATTCTGGGCGGAGTTCAGACAAGTGGTAAAAAACGCAAACAGGGAAGCTTACATTTTTGGTGAAATTTGGGACGCAGATCCACGTTGGGCGAACGATACTCATTTTGATGGCCTTATGAACTACCCCGTCAAGGATGCCTTGATCGCCCTGCTGAACAAACGGGAAAACCTTCAACAATTTTCCGAAAAAATTGACCGTCTGCTGAAAATATACCCGCGAGAAAACGTATATTCGATGTATGTTCCTCTTGGATCGCATGATACCGAAAGAATTCTGACCGCTCTTGGCGGCGATCTCGAGAAATTAAAACTTGCCTATCTGTTTCAATTTGCATATCCTGGCGCACCGGCGATATATTATGGCGACGAAGTCGGCCTCGAGGGAGGACGGGATCCAGAGTGCCGCGGAGGCTTTCCCTGGGATCCCGCCGTTTGGAAAGGGGATTTACAACTCTGGGTCAGGGAATTAATCGCGATCAGGAAGTCGCGTGCATCACTAAGAAGAGGGGATTTTTCCAGAATCGTGATGAAAGAAGACAAGGGGTGTTTTGCATTCACCCGAACACTAGGAGAGGAAAAAACCCTAGTCGTGTTCAACTCCACCACGGAGCTGCAGGATATCCAAATCCCTGTGAAAACACTTAATTGGCAGGAAGGACAAATCCTGAGATCTCTCCTCGACCATCGTCCATTTTCAGTGGTAAAGGGCAAACTACCCATCACGCTGCCACCATTATCTGGTATGTATTTAGGTTAAGAGCCCTGCTCTGAAATCAACCTCTGGCTGACGACCGGAGGTTTTTTTATGGCTATTGTGAATCGCTGTCGTTAGCGGTAATATCTAATTAGGGTCACTTTTATCTACTATCTTCATACGAGGAGGCTCCCATGAAATACGATCTGGTTTTTGAAGGCGGTGGCGCCAAAGGGATGGTTTTTGTTGGCGCGTTACAGGAATTCGAACAACGCGGGCACACCTTTGACCGCCTGCTGGGCACTTCGGCAGGCGCAATCAGCGCGACAATGGTCGCAGCAGGATACACCACCGACGAAATGCTCGTTGCGCTTGGAGAAAAAAGGGATGGAAAGTCCGTCTTCTCCGATTTCATGTCGCCCCCAGCGCCAATTCCGGAAAATGTGATTGCGGACGGGGCAATCAGCACCTTCCTGGATGGTTTTGATATCCCTTACTTTCCAAACTTCCTTGAAAAAGTCGTCAAGCGGTCATTAATCTCATACTTTGGAGAAACGCTGCCGGCCCGGCATCTCGTTTCGTTCGTGGAACTCGGTGGGTGGTACTCTGCTGATCAATTTCTTGAATGGCTTGCGGGTAAATTGGATTCAGGCGCTGTTGATGGGAAGAATCGCTCATTCAGCAAGATGACTCTCGAAGAATTCTATCTGGCAACTGGCAGGGACCTTACCTTATGCGTGACAGACACTACCTGGCGTATGATGTTGGCTCTCAACCATCGAACAGCGCCGGACTGCCCGGTGACCTGGGCAGTCCGCATGTCCATGAGCATCCCGTTGTTATGGCAGGAGGTCGTCTGGGACAGCCGCTGGGGCAACTATCGAGGCCAGGATATTACCGGGCATTCCATCGTGGATGGAGGTGTCCTTTCTAATTTTCCCATCGAACTATTTTTGTCTGACCTACCTTCAATAACAGCGTTGATGGGTCCGAAATCCACCAACAATGTGCTTGGATTGCTTATCGATGAAACATTGGAAGTGGATGGCGCTGCGGCTGCACAAAAATCACACGGCAGGATTGATGTCTCTCAACTAAAAACGGTGCAGCGCATTGGCGGATTGGTCAATACAATGCTTGAAGCACATGACAAGTCTGTGATTACCACGTTTGAGAAACTGGTGGTTCGTTTGCCAGCCAAAGGATACGGGACCACTGAATTTGACATGAGCGACGAACGACGGGAACTCCTTGTAGCTGCAGGTCGAAAAGCCATGAAAGACTATTTTGACATTCAAAACCAGGCACCAGCCATCATGGCTGAGAAGATGCAGACGCCCCAGGACATGGCCAATCAAGTAGCCAAACGCATGATGAGATGACTTGGAAAATCAATAGATTCCCCATAGGAATTATATGGAAACCTGGTCAAATATAAGTAACTGAAAATCAAGTTCATCGCAAGGGATACATCTCTTCAAGGCATTACTCAATAACCATTTCAAAATATTGGAATCACTGTATAATAATTCTTAATTCACGAACTATAAGGAGAATGTATGCCTTCAACAGTCGTTGAGCAGTTCGTCAACGCGCCTTTGGCACGTGTCTATTACGCATTTACCAACGCGACCTCCCTTCGAGAATGGTTATGCGACCTGGCAACGGTTTCCCCTCGTCCCGGCGGTCGAATTTACCTGTACTGGAATGCCGGCTTCTACGCGGCAGGTGAATTCCTTTCCGTTGAAAAGGAAAAATCGATTAAATTCAAATGGGTCGGGAAGGACGAACCGGGGGCATCTGTGGTTCACGTCGAATTAACCCTGGGAACGAGGGAACCAACGTCAAGATAACACATACCACTCCAGAGGGTTCGCAGTGGAGTGGGCTTCTGGATGGGTTCCAGGAAGAATGGTCCGTGGGGGTAAAAAACCTGGCTTACCTGCTTGAAACTGGCAAGGATATCAGAACCGTAACGCGCCCAATGCTTGGGATCATGCCTGGTGATTTTAACGCGGACCAGGCCATGCGTCTCCACGTCCCGGTTACAGAAGGAATCCGCCTGGATGGCGTTGTCGAAGGGATGGGAGCTGCCCATGCCGGCCTCATACGCGATGACGTGATCATCAGCATGGCCGGAAAACCTGTCACAAACAATCCAGAAAGCCTTCCCGCTGCCCTGCAGGGGAAAAAAGGCGGAGATAAGGTTGAAGTGGTCTTTTACCGCGGTGCCGACAAGCGCACGGTAACAATGGAACTGACAAAACGCCCGATGCCTGTCGTCCCGTGGGAGCCCTCCCGATTGGCAACGCTCGCCCGGGAAAAATACGAGATGGCTGTAGGAGAACTTCTTGAGTGCCTGAAAGGCGCATCCGAAGAGCAGGTTGCCAAGAAACCCAATTCCCAGGAGTGGAGTGTTCGGGAAATTATTGCCCATTTGATCCACAGCGAGAGAGGCTTCCAGAGTTACCTGGATGACATGGTTGGCGGGTACGATCGTTGGGCGGACGATTGGGGCGGCAACGTGGATGCCAAAATCCAAGCCACCATTTTTGCTTATAAAAACACAAACGGATTAATCAGGAGTTGAAACGCCTTTGCGAAGAAACGATCAAATTCATCGAACTGCTCCCGCCCGAGTTTGTCGCCCGAAAGGACAGTTATTACGCCATCGGACTCCAGGTTGTACAAGGTCCCGTGCACATCGAAACCCATATTGACCAGATCAGGTCGGCTCTAAATTTCGCCAAAGTCTAAATGGGAAAAATCGTAACGGTAGTTGGTAATACAGGCGCGGGCAAAACAACACTTGTCCGCGCTCTTTGTCGTGCTGGTGAGTTCAACGTCGGCCTGGAACAACATACCGAGCGTCCTTTTCAACAATTGTTCAAGAACGATCCTCGATATGCATTAGCCAATCAAATGGACTACATGTTACTAAGGGCAAAACAGGAACAAGAATTTCGAACCCTGACAGGGATTGCCCTGGTCGATGGAGGTCTCGACCTCGATTTTCAAGGTTTCACCCGCCTTTTTCATAATCGAGGGTGGATAAGTGACAAGGAATTTCACTTATGCGAGGAGCTTTATGGCTTTTTCAGATCCTACCTGCCGCCTCCAGATCTGATCGTTCACTTGATCGTCGATCCTGCGATTATCTCGAAAAGGCTGGCTGAAAGAGACAGGATAAACATCGCGAGGTCAGTTGACCTTGAACTAATGACATCGTTCATAAACAACTGGTTGGACGAAATCCCCCCGGAGAAAGTCGTCCACATCGATGCATCCACTGACGATCCTCTGTATTCGAAAACAACTCGAATAATTCTGGACAAATTTACATCGTTAGCGCTAAAATAGACTGCCTATATCCGAATTTGACACTCACCCTTTTAGGAGTAATTAATGACCAAATATCGTGAAGTCTCTAATTTAATTGAACCAAGATTTGTCATTGAGGGCGCGGATGTGCGGTTGATGAGATCCATTTCACCGCACGCCAGCAACCTGCACGACCCTTTCCTTTTATTCGACCATTTTGCCTTTAACAACCCGGTTGAAGGACCTATCCAGGGGTTTCCGATGCACCCCCACCGTGGGATAGAAACCGTCACTTACATGTTGGAAGGTTCGGTCAACCATCGGGATAGCCTCGGCAATTCCGGGATGATCGGTCCGGGGGATGTCCAATGGATGACATCCGGAAGAGGAATCTTGCATGAGGAACTCCCCCGCCGTGGTCCCAACGGAACAATTTATGGGTTTCAGCTGTGGGTGAATTTACCAGCACAATTGAAGATGAGTGCTCCCAGATACCAGGAAATCAAGGCAGATTCAATTCCAATCCTCGAAACAAAAGGTGGGCGGATTCGCATTGTCGCTGGAACAGTTGGAGATTTGACAGGTCCCGCAAAAGATATAGCCATGGCTCCGTTATACCTTGATGTTACTCTTGATGCAGGGATAAACTGGGAGCATACCGTCCCTGCGGGGCATACTCTTCGGGTTTATGTATTTGAGGGAAGCGGAGGATTTGGACTCGATGAAAAAGGGATCGGGACAACGGTGGAGTCAGTAAAAATGCTCGAATTTGCCGATGGTGATACACTGCGAGTTAGGACACCGGCAACCTCCGGAACCCGGTTCATGTTGATGTCGGGTGCCCCCATAAAAGAGCCCATTGCACCTTATGGACCTTTCGTCATGAACACAGCGGAGGAAATTCAACAAGCGCTGGCCGATTTGAGAAATGGAACATTTGTAAAATCATAATTTCCGCTCAACCAAGTGGGAGAGACCGTCATGTGGATGGCGGTCTTTTTTATTGGACCAAAATTGACAGACCCCGAGAAAGGTTTTTCACACTATACTTGAAGTGTAATAGGTTATTCCGGGAGCAAAAATTGAAAGTATGCATCTTTGGAAATGAAGGTTTTTTCTCACCCGCGATTGTGAATTGCCCATCCACGTTGGGTCAAGTTGCAGCTCTCCGCAATAGGAGTAAATCTTTGGATTCATTTCGGTGTGATGAAATTTCCTGCCTGCGAAATAGTCAAGGAGGGCGTAATGATTAACCAGGAATTGACCGCGTCTGTGGAAAGGCTAGCGGCAACAATTACTAATCTCCCGGACACAAAGCTGGATACCCCCTGGCCCTGGAAGGGACATAACGAAGGTATTCGGTTCGCCCTATTCGTGACACTGCTCGAATTACGCCAACTTACCGTCAAGCTTGCGGCCGAACGTGCTGCTGGGTTAAAACTTCCTCCGATCACAAACGCACAACGCATCCTTGCGCAATATCACTCCGCGTACATGGATTTACAGGCATCGATAGCCGGTTTAACGCCCAAAAAAACGACCCAATTACCATCAAAAAAAGAATGGTCCGTCCAGCTGATATACGCTCACATTCTTGAAGCAGAGTTATCCTTCACTGCCGTCATCCGTTACGCACTGGAAAATCACCGTGCCAAGAAGTGGCTCCCCGTCCCCATCCCCGAGAAGGAATTCCCTCGTCTTTATCGGATGAAGGAAAAAGCATTAACACAACTCGCGAAGTCATCCCTAAAAAATATGGTTGCATTTCATAGGGAGTTTCATACCAAAATTCTTTATGAGTTTGCCGGGATAAGTAATGAGGAACTAACACTGCCAGCCACTTTTTGGGAGGAAACAAGGTTTCATATCGGGTACAGGTTGCATCGATTTGAAGCCCATTCCAGGCAGCACACCATTCAGATCGACAAGACACTGAATTTGATCGGCTGCGGTCCAACAGAAGCCAAACGGATCGTTCGAATGCTTTATTCAGCCTTGGCGGAATTAAATGGCAATTTGATTGCACCATCCGAGAAGAAAAGCCAGGAAAGCATCGAGCTGGCCAGAACAATTGATTCCCGCACAAAAGATCTCTCCAAACTGATCAAATAATTATTCATTTGCATCAAGGGTCGAATAAACCTCGGCAGATTTGCCTTGACAATCAAATTACACACTGATAGAATATTTTAGGATATCCTAAATTACAGATTAGTCTCATGGAAAATCAATTAACGGAACCCACCCAGGATTATTTGAAGGCGATCTATGAACTATCGCGCGGTCATCAAATTGCCAGCACGAATGACCTGGCGGGTAAACTCGGCATTTCCCCGGCTTCGGTCACCGGAATGATTCAAAGACTGGCTTCCAATAAACCGCCTCTGGTGAATTACCGCAAACACCAAGGGGTAACCCTAACCAAGCCCGGCGAACGGGCCGCCCTCGAGGTGATTCGCCATCACCAACTCATTGAGACTTACCTTGTCGAAAACCTGGGGTACAGTTGGGACGAAGTACATGATGAAGCAGAAAAGCTCGAGCATGCCATATCCGAGGAATTCGAATCGCGGATCGCCAAGCTGCTTGGTAATCCAATTCGTGATCCGCACGGAGAGCCCATCCCCTCACCGGATTTGAAAATGCCGGAAGATGCCTCGGTTATCCTTAATGACCTTCGACCAGAACAGCAAGCAAGGGTGAGTCGGGTTCAAGCTGAAGATCCGCGCTTCCTGCGGCATGCCAAAGAGCTGGGACTCGTCCCCGGAGCTCAAATCAGAGTAATCGGCTATTCAGACTACGACCAGACTTCATCCATCGAAATCAACCACCAAAAAGCAATCGTTTTGGGTAATCCGATTACCAATCGTATCTACGTAGAGGTTTTATCATGAGCACACTTATTTGGGTAACAGTTTCTGTTCTCCTCGTTTTAGGCGGATTGGTTTTATTCATTCCGCGATATAGCCGGTGGAAAGAAGCACGCCAGCGTGAATTGGTGGAAGACGCACTAAAAATCATGCTTGACCAGAAACAGCAAGGGCTTCAAACTTCCGCGGGTTATCTCGGAGGCGCACTCAATTTGCAGCAACCAAAAGTAATAACGCTGCTTGAATCGATGGAGATTCAAGGGTTGGTTGAAACCAAAGGCACCGACGTGTGCTTGACCGCAGAGGGTGAACGCTGGGCGCTTCATGTTGTCCGGGCGCATCGGCTCTGGGAACGCTATCTCGCAGACGAAGCCCGCATGCCCTTGGAGAGAGTTCACGGGGAAGCTCATCGCCGTGAACATGCCATGACCCACTCGCAGCTCGATGCGCTCGATGCATCCCTAGGTTACCCACAGCACGATCCGCACGGCGACCCAATTCCAAATCGTGAAGGGAAAATTGCCGCTGCCGAGGGTAGACCGATCACGCTTTGGCCCGAGAACAAACCAGCGAAGATTGTCCACATCGAAGATGAACCCGCCATTGCCTATGCGCAAATTACTGCGGAAGGCTTGAGGCTGGGGCAAACCATCCGGATCTTGAAAAAATCTCCTGAGCGCTTTATTCTAACCGACGGAGAAAATGAATACCGCCTCGCACCGACCATTGCAGCCAATATCACAGCCATCGAGACTTCCGACAGAGCTCCTCTCGCGATTGAAGCACTTTCGCTCGCCGACTTGAAACACGGCCAAAAAGCAGAAATCCTTTCATTGGACGATTCAATCCAAGGATTTTCCCGTCGGCGATTTCTCGACCTGGGGCTCACGCCCGGAACTGTCATCGCTCCTGAATTGAAAAATTTCTTCGGAGACCCGCGCGGATACCGGGTTCGAGGAACATTGATTGCGTTACGAAAAGAACAAGCCGCCAAGATATTTATCAAAACCCTATAATTTCCTTCCTTTTTTCGCTATTTTGAAATATCCATTGAGGTAAAAATGTCCACATCAAACAAGGTTCAGCTCCCAACTGATAATTGCGAAACATGCCCTGCTTTCACGCAATTGGAGCAGATGGGACTAAAGGTCGACAACTTTGACCGAGTCATCGCCCTGGCTGGCAATCCCAATACCGGAAAATCCACTCTGTTCAATGCGTTGACCGGACTTAAGCAGCATACCGGCAACTGGCCGGGAAAAACCGTTACGCGCGCCGAGGGTGGCTACCAATTCAATAACATTCGTTACAAGCTCGTGGACCTGCCTGGAACCTATTCGCTTTTATCCGCAAGCCAGGATGAAGAAGTCGCGCGCGATTTTATCCTTTTCGGTCAACCGGATTGCACGATCGTCGTGACCGATGCCACTGCGCTTGAACGCAACCTTAACCTGGTCATGCAGGTGATGGAAATCACCGACAAGGTGGTGGTCGCTGTCAACTTGATGGACGAGGCCGAGAGAAAAGGATTGGAAGTCGACACTCGCGCCTTGAGCCGGGACCTGGGCGTCCCAGCCATTCCTGTAACCGCACGCACCGGCGAAGGCATGTCCAATCTGCTCTCCACTGTGGCAGGAGTCATCGATGAGACCATCTCCACAAAACCATTGCGAATTAACGGCACGCCTGAATTCCAGAACGCCATTGACCAGCTTGTGCCGATGATCGAACAAATGGTGCCAGGAATTCCGAACGCCAGATGGGTTGCGATCCGCCTCCTGGACGGAGATTCCAAGGTCCAGTCCTCACTTCTCAATGGAGAATTACCCGAATTAATGGCGCGTCAACGCCGGGCGGATACACAATTCAGCCGAAAGATGGCCGTAGAAGGAAGACAATGACATGGCCGAAACATCATTCACTCCTGAAAACCTTTTAAATAAGGCTGAGCAGCTGCGCGGAGGCTTAAGCACTGGCTTCCGTGACGAAATTGTCAAATCCCTTTATTCTGAAGCGGAAAAAGTCGCAAACAGGGCTGTAAAAACCCGAGACGATAAAAAATATGACTTGGATCAGCGAGTCGATAAGGTCGTCACCTCGCCGATTTATGGATTACCAATCATGTTCCTGGTCCTGGCAGTGATCATCTGGATCACGGTTATCGGAGCGAATGTCATCTCCGCATGGATCGCCGCACCACTTTTTTGGATCGGCGAACAAGGAAAGATGATATTCGAAACAATTGGCATACCGTGGTGGCTCACCGGTTTTATCTGGGACGGCGTCTATCTGGGGCTTGCCTGGGTGATAAGTGTCATGCTTCCGCCCATGATGATCTTCTTTCCATGCTTCACAATAATGGAAGACCTCGGATACCTCCCCAGGGTGGCCTTTAACCTGGATTGGCTGTATCGAAAATCTGGGGCACACGGCAAACAATCGCTCACCATGGCGATGGGATTTGGGTGTAATGCAGCCGGGGTGATTTCCACACGAATCATTGATTCTCCCCGAGAGAGGCTGATTGCCATCCTGACCAATAACTTCGTTCCGTGCAATGGACGCTTCCCCACCCTGATTATGCTGGCCACCGTTTTCGTTGCGGCATCATTTCCCGCGTCCCTTACCAGCATCATTGCTGCAGGAACGGTTGTTTTCATTGTTATGATCGGAGTGGCAGTAACCTTTGTTGTATCCTGGCTGCTTTCACGCACCATGCTCAAAGGAGAAGCGTCTGCTTTCACGCTTGAGCTACCCCCCTACCGTCGTCCGAACGTGAAGCGTATTATTTACACATCCATCATTGACCGTACGCTTTTTGTCCTTTGGCGTGCCATCCAGACTGCGGCACCTGCTGGAGCAGCAATATGGCTGCTTGCGAATATTACCTATAACGGAACCAGCCTGGCGTGGATCATTGCGAATTTCCTGAATCCGATCGGGCTGCTGTTTGGCCTTGACGGTGTCATTCTCCTCTCCTACATCATCGCCATCCCTGCAAACGAAATAGTCGTCCCCACTATGATGATGATGTACATGGGCGCTGCAGCGATGACCGATATACCCGATTCGGCCAGCATGTACACACTCCTGGTTGGGACGTACGGCTGGACATTATTAACAGCCATCAATTTGATGCTGTTCAGTCTGCTGCACAATCCATGCGCCACAACGATTATGACGATTTACAAGGAGACTAACAGCAAGAAATGGGCTACCTTGAGCGTGGTGATCACACTTGGAATAGCTTTTCTTGTTACATTTACCACTGCAACTATCGCACGGGCTCTGGGTCTTGTCTAAAGAACAGGAGAGCCTGCTTTTGCAAGCTCTCCTGTCTATGAACGACTCTTTGTGATTCGCTTTTCGAGTTTCATTGAAGTAAATCGGTTTTCACCTTATACCGACCGGTTACAGGCGGGGATGCCTGCATATAGTCTTCCTTCTCACCGAATAACTTTATAAAGAAACCCATGATACCCCTGCGCATGCCCATTCCGCCTTGGGAGGCGTGGCAGGCGCTGGCGGCGGCTTTAACGTGTTGAACATCTCGGATGTCGATCTTCGCATGGGTCGGGAAGTTGACCTCCGCAATGGATTTCATGTCAATATCCCCGTTACGTCCAAATTTCCTGGGATCTTTCCCGAATAAGGGCATGATATTCACCACAATTTTCAGGAACCACCGTGGAAAAGTATGAAAGTAAAGCTTACCTGACTTAAAAGGCGTCCCTGCTTCGGGGTGAAAGTCCGCATCCGCAGAATGCTCAAATGCCATGACCGTCGCTTTGTGGATATGGATATGGTCCGGATGACGGTATCCGCCAATGGGATCAAATGTCAGCACTACGTCCGGCTTTAACTTGCGGATGAATTTCACCACCCTGCCGGCGACTTCCTCCAATGGAGCATTTATCTGCGCCTGAGGATTTGAGTTATCCGGCGAGCCGGTCATACCTGAATCACGATAAGGAAGGAAGAAGACTTCTTTTAATCCAAGGTGTTCGGCTGCACACCGAAGCTCCGATTCGCGTTTCTCCGCAATGGAATCGAATCCCTGGAGGTGCTCAGGATCCATCTCGCCAGCTTCGCCTCTGGTGGCGCACACCAGGTACACGTCGCAGCCTCTCCGGGCATAATGGGCGAGAGTTCCACCCATTCCAAAGGATTCATCATCAGGGTGGGCGAGGACAGCTAAAATTGTTGCGAAGGGTGGCATAAATTCTCCTAATAGCCACCAATCCTATCATATTTTCTTTCCAACTTAAAACCAATGTTACAAAAAACGCACCTGGTTTAAGTCAGGTGCGTAAGGTTATCGTATCTATGGAGCAGGCCAGGGAATATCCACAGGATCAGTGTATCCATGTTTTTCTACAACATAAATCATGGCACTGGAAGGGAATGGACACCCGGCTTCGTCCGTGAATGTATAGGTCGTCGTAAACTGGTTGGGAATGGCGACAGCCGACCAGAAATAAGCCCCACCCTGGCAGAACCAACCCTCAATGAAATACCCTCTGTCGTCATCCTCTGTCATCCAGACCTTTTCCCAATCAACGATGACCTCGTTTCCACTCCGCTTCGCTGCCACCCGCTGAATTGGGCCATACAAAGTGGATTGGGGCAGATACAATGGCGGGGCTGCCACGACCGTATTCAGGTCTCCCTGAACTTCGATGACCGATTTTGCGACATAACATGGATATTTATATTTATCGAGTTTTACATACAGCCACGCGCGGCCCATTTTATCCACTCCCCACACCTGACCTGTATCGCCAGGGTATAAGTCGCCGGCGTGCAGATAGGCTTTTGCCGGGCCATAACGGCAATGCGCCTGCATTTTGACAGTAAACACAGGCAATGCGAAGGTGGGAGTCAACGTTATTGTTGGCGAAGGTGTAAAACTGGGAGTTAAGGTCTCGGTGGAGGTAAACGTGCTTGTAAATGTCGGTGTGAAAGTCGGTGTTTCAGTGCTTGTTGGTGTAAAAGTCTTCGTCCAGGAGGTCGCTGTATCGGTGGCAGCTATCGAAGTTTAAGTCGCGACCTGTTCGGGGCTTGGACTGCAAGCAGCCAGCAAGAAAATAGTCAACCCAATTAAGATGAATGCATTTCTTTTCACAGTAATAATCTCCCATCTGCCCTGATTATATTCAGTCAGGGCAGGCAAGGACGAGAGTCCAGCCTTACAAACACAATACAATCTGCAAAATCAAAGAGGGGTAATAAAATTCTCAATTAAGGCAATGAAGTTCTCCCCAATGCTTTTCAAATCATAGCCGCCTTCCATCACAACCAGGGTAGGCAACTGTAATTCTGCGATCTCACTGCCAATTTGGTGAATACCATCGAGAGTTATTTTGAATTTACCCAAAGGATCGTCCTGGTATATGTCCATACCAGCGGAAACCACCAAAAAGCCCGGATCAAAGGATTCAATTTTGGCAAGTGCTTGCTGGAGTGCTTCCACATAGCTGACATCGCGAGTTCCAAATGGGAGTGGGATGTTCAAATGAGTCCCTTCGCCCCGACCTTTCCCAACCTCATCAGAATACCCAGCAAAATAGGGGTATTCCTCTGCCGGATCGGCATGGATTGAGATCGTGAGAACATCATCGCGCTCATAGAAAATCTCTTGTGTCCCATTCCCTGCATGGTAATCGATATCTAAAATTGCCACCTTTGAATGACGACTTAGCAAGTCGGCAGCTATAGACGTATTATTAAGGTAACAGTATCCACCACAATTTGCTTTACCAGCGTGGTGCCCGGGCGGCCGGCAGAGAGCAAACGAAGATCGTTCTCCAGAAACGAGCGCTGCTGCGCCTGAAAGTGCACAATCAGCCGATTGTAAAGCGGCTTGATAGGTCTCAGCTCCGATGGGAGCAGAAAGGTCCATCATGTAATAACCAGCCTTCCCCAGAACGGACCTGGGAATCCTTCGCATCCCTCCTGGTGGGAATGTGGCCGGGATCAGCGCAACATGCTCGTAGTTATTTTCTCCCGCCGTCCAAAGATCGAAAGCGGTCTTTAGAAACTCCAAATAACCTTCATCATGAACGGCAAGGATAGGAGCCAGGCTAAACTGAACTGGCTCAAGAATTTCCGCCCAGGTTTGCCGCTTTAGCAACGGCAGAATATTTTCCACTCTTTCGGGAACTTCAAAACTATGGCTTCTCTCACCCCCATCGAGAATTTCAAAAGGCGGGTGATGCTTTATATGAGTCGGTGAATAAAAAATCTTCATGATTGATTTCCTTTGAATTGCATTCTACATTACAATTCATGCAAGAAAGGACTTCCATGGATACAATTACTGCCATTCAGACAAGGCAATCCGTTAGCGAAATTCGTCCAGATCCAATCCCTCGGGAACTGATCGAAACGCTCCTGTCTGCAGGGTCGCAGGCACCTAATCATTATAAGGTCAGACCCTGGAGGTTTTTGGTTCTCACCGGTGAAGGTCTTAAGCATCTGGGAGAAGTGCTCGCCAAGTCGCTTTCGCTGAAAGCTGAAAATATTTCACCCGAAGCCCTGGACAAGGAGCGGGCAAAACCACTTCGTGCTCCACTGGTTATTACGGTTGCAGTGGACAAGCCAGCGGAACCGAAAATTTCAGAAGTGGAGAATATTTGCGCCGCAGCGGCGGCCTGTCAAAATATCCTTCTTGCTGCACACGATATGGGTCTGGCTGCGATTTGGCGAACGGGACCCGCGGCAATTGACCCTCTTGTCAAAGAATTTTTCGGCTTGGAGAAAGACCAGCCTTTAATCGCATTCCTTTACATCGGATACCCGGTCAAACCGACTGTTGCACAGCAACGCCCAGACCACGCTGATAGAACAGTATGGATGGACAACTAGAATTAGTTTTTTTCCGTTACCCGTTCGAATATCTTTCGTAAACGATAGGAATGAAACGGCAATAGGCAATACCACCACAAATAGCCGATAATTCCATTAGGTTCAAACAGAGCTGATTGAATAAATCGACCATCCAAAACTTGCATTTCAATAAATAATATTCCAACCATCTTATAATTTCGTTTTATTCGAATCCACATGCCGAAATGGAAATCGTCAAGTTCCCATTTTCCTTCCAACTCACCATTCAAGAATCTCTTCCCGTAATTAGAGACGCTTGCGCCAATCATTTCCCTATACTCAAGAAGAAAACCCTCTCCTATCGTTCTTACCATGATCCCGACCAGGGGCTTCCTGGTTGACAATGCTCCCAGCCAGGGTAAATGATTCCCATATTCTTCTCTGCCAATAGCATATTGCAGAGAAGTTGAATAGGAACCTAATGATTGCAGGTCATGTATTCCATTTATCTCAGGTGCCACTTGGACAATAGAAGGAGCCTCCAGTTCCTGCATTAATGGAAAAGCTATCTCGTAAGGAACGGGAGTCAATTTGTCAGCTATCCACGCTGATAGCGAAACAGGAAAAAAGGGGATAGTAATTATAGGACGGTTCAACCCTCTGACCCTGGCAAACTTAGCCATGATGTCCGGGTATTTGATTATTTCTGGACCACCTATTTCGATAATCTCTCCTCTGTACCGAGGATCATCAAGTGCGGCTGTCAAAATTGCCAACAAGTCTTTAATACCGATCGGTTGGCCTGGTTGATTGGTCTGCACAGGGGCGGGAATAAATGGGAACCAGGTTGTCAAGTATCTTATCAACTCAAAGGAAATGGACCCCGAGCCAATTATTATGCTGGAGCGGAATTCTGTCACCGCCACGCCTGATTCTGTAATATTTTGCCGGTTTCCTGGCGTGACTGCATATGGCGGTTTTCCTTTGATCCTCCCAGGCCACCGAGAAAGATAATGTGTTCAAGGTTGGTGAACTTGGCCGCTCTGCCAAAATTCATAGCACCGATTCGTTCATTTTCGCGATACGAATCGCCACTGGCCATATTATGAATTAAATAATACGCCGACTGAACACCTTTCAAAGCCGGAAAAAGTGATTCTTCATTCATAACGTCACCCACGAAAACTTCGACTTTGTCCAGCCAAGGACGATTTCGAAGTTTTTCTGGAGATCTGACAAGGCAGCGTACACGGTATCCCTTACCAAGTAGGGAAGGGATTAATCGCGTCGCAACATACCCTGTAGCCCCTGTGACAAGAACGAGTTTGGACATATACCTTGCCGATCTGATAGTTAACAGTAGAAACTCCGAGGTAATTGCCCAATTTGGGGTGACCTCGGAGTTTCCTAAATCAACGTGTGTTATTTATCTTCTGCAACAGCCTTGCCGGCATACTTGAGTGCGACATGCGCAGCAGCCAATCTCGCAATCGGAACCCGGAAGGGTGAACAGGATACGTAGTTATTCCCGATCATGTGACACCACTCGATCGACTCGGGATCGCCACCGTGCTCACCACAGATACCAACCTCAAGGTTGGTTCTTGTTCTTCGTCCATCTTCAATTGCCATTTTCATCAATTTACCTACACCATTCCGGTCCAATGTCTGGAATGGATTCACTGGCAAAATTCCCTGCTCGACATAAGTAACAAGGAAGTTGCGCTCAGCATCATCGCGGGAATAACCAAAGGTCATTTGCGTAAGGTCATTAGTTCCGAAGGAGAAAAATTCAGCGCGTTCTGCAATTTCAGCGGCAGTCACCGCGGCACGTGGAATCTCGATCATGGTCCCGAATTTGTAGTCAAGCTTCTTGACACGTTTTTCTGCCAGGACAGTCGCAGCGATCCTTTCAAGCCGGGGTTGAATCCACTCCAATTCCTTAACTGTTCCCGTAAGCGGAATCATTACCTCGGGCTTCACGGTGATGCCACGCAGAGAACAATCACACGCAGCTTCAAAGATCGCTCGAACCTGCATTTCGACAATCTCCGGCATGGCAATGGACAACCGCACCCCGCGCAGACCCATCATGGGATTGGACTCGTGTAAGTTCTTAATGGCGGCGAGGAGTTTCTCTTTATCTTGCAGACCCTCCGTCTCACCTTTGACACGCATGGTGATGACTTCTTCGAGCAGCGCCTCTTCGTCCGGCATGAATTCATGTAAAGGAGGATCGATCAGGCGAATGATGACGGGTAAGCCATCCATCGCATCAAACAGACCGTCAAAATCGGAACGCTGGCTGGGCAACAATTCATTCAATGCAGCTGTGCGGGCTTCACTCGTACCGGCCAGAATCATGCGTTGAACGATAGGCAGGCGTTCCGGTTCAAAGAACATGTGCTCGGTACGGCATAGACCGATTCCTTTTGCACCATAAGAACGGGCGCGGCGGGCATCCTTGGGATAATCGGCGTTCGCCCAAACTTGCAAGCCCGTGGTGGGCCATCCCTTCGGCGCTTTGCGGATGCCTTTCTTCGCGCAAATCTCATCCGCCCATTGGAGCAGGGTCAACAGATCAGTCTGCTCTTCGATCGAAGGCGCTGATGTTGCAATCTTGCCGACGAAGACCTGACCGGTCGTACCATCGACGCTGATCCAATCGCCTTCCTTGACGGTCACATCACCAACGACCATCACGCGCTTCCCCATATCGATCTTGATCATGGACGCCCCAACGACGCACGGGATGCCAAATTGGCGAGCGACCACTGCGGCGTGAGATGACGCGCCGCCTTCGCTGGTGAGCACGCCCTTCGAAGCGATCATGCCATGTACATCGTCCGGCTTGGTGAACGGACGCACCATGATCGTATCTTGCTTTTCTTCCTTCGCCATCTTCTCGGCAGTGTCAGCATCGAAGTAAGCCTGACCAACCGCCGCGCCTGGCGAAGCATTGACGCCCTTGCCGAAGAACTTGCCAGCCGTCTCGGCGGCTTTCTTCGCGGCATCGTCAAATTGCGGATGAAGCAAAGTGTCTACATTCTCGGTCGAAACACGCAGGATCGCTTCTTCCTTCGTGATCAATTTTTCCTTGGCCATATCCACCGCAATCTTGATCGCGGCCTTGGCGGTGCGCTTGGCATTTCGGGTCTGGAGCATCCACAGTCTGCCTCGTTCGATCGTGAACTCGACATCCTGCATTTCCTTGTAATGTTTTTCGAGTTTGGCGGTGATGCCCATAAATTGGGTATATGCCTTGGGCATTGTCTTCGCCATCTCTTCAATCGGCGAAGCATTGCGGATGCCGGCTACGACATCTTCGCCCTGCGCGTTAAGCAGGTAATCGCCCATCATCTTCTTATCACCGGTGGACGGGTTGCGCGTGAACGCCACACCCGTGCCGGAGTCATCGCCCATGTTGCCGAAGACCATCGTCACGATATTGACGGCAGTGCCGAGCGTATCGGAGATGCCTGTGGCTTTGCGATAGTCGATAGCCTTCTTGCCCATCCACAATTCGAACACAGCTTTCGTGGCCAGTTCCAGTTGTTTGTTGACATCCTGGGGGAAGTCAAAGCCGACGTGCTTTTTGAAGGCCTGCTTGAAGGTTCCAACAAGGGATTTCCAATCCTCTGCCTTCATCTCGACGTCAAGTTTGTACCCTTTTTTGGATTTGTATTCCGCCATCGGGTGCTCGAAAACTTCGTCGTCGAGGTTGAAAACGGTCGTGCCGAACATTTCCACGAGGCGGCGATACGAATCCCACACAAAACGCGGATTCTTGGTCAACTTGATCATTCCCTCGGCGACCTCATCGTTCAGGCCGATATTCAGGATTGTATTCATCATCCCGGGCATGGAGAACTTTGCACCGGAACGGCAGGAAACCAATAGCGGATTGGTCGGATCCCCAAATTTCTTGCCAGACTGCTTTTCGACGATTTTCATCGCCGCCAGCTGCTGCTCCCATTGACCCTTGGGAAATTTACCCGATTTGCGGAATTCGTTACACGCTTCCGTGGTAACCGTGAATCCGGGAGGTACTGGAACACCGGCACGCGTCATATCAGCCAGACCGGAACCCTTGCCCCCGAGCAAGGACCTGACTCCCTCCCACGAACCTGAGTATTTCTCTGCCTTGCCAACTTCTTCGAACAGATAGACCCATTTTTTCACTACCGGCTTGACCGTTTTCTTAACGGATATTTTCTTCGCGGCAGATTTTTTGGTTGCGACGTTCTTCGCCATGGATGGCCTCCTAAAAAAATGATTTCAACTTAAAATTAATGCGCTAACTGAAAAGTTTACCACAAACGACCGCTGTCTCGACCTCTAAATTCTATGATTTTTCCAAACAAAAATGACCTGAAACAGATCTATCAGGTCATTGGAATAGTTACTCGAGTTTTCATGCAACTGGAAGAGTAAAGGAGAATTTACTTCCCATATTCACCCCGGGAGATTCCACCCAGATCCGCCCGCCGTGCGCTTCCACGAGGGATTTTGAAACCGTCAATCCAATTCCAGACCCGCCGCCGCTTGCACGGGAACGGGATCGGTCGACTCGATAAAACCGATCAAACACGTGAGGAATATGTTCAGGACTGATGCCCATCCCATTGTCGATGACTGATACCTGGACATAGTTTCCTGCCACGATGCCGAGAATATTAACTCTGCCTTGCTCAGGCGTGTAATGAAGTGCATTCAAAACTAGATTCGTCATCACCTGAACAATTCGGTCTTCGTCTGCAAGCACAGGTGGAAGATTTTCCATCTTGACATCGATTGCGATGTCCTTTCGAATAGCCTCTGCAGACAGCCTTTTGACGGTGATTAAGGCAAGTTTTTCGAGCTCGGCAGGCTGAATTTGTAGTTGGTAAGCACCTGATTCTATTCGACTTAATTCCTGAAGGTCATCCACCAGACGGTTTATTCGTTCTGCCTCCTTTTGGATTTGAATAAAAAGATCAGGCGTGGGAGATAGAACCCCATCGACAAGACCTTCCATGGATCCTTTTATAGAGGAAAGAGGCGTCCGCAGCTCATGGCTGACATCACCGATCAATTGTTTTCTTCGAGTTTCCGTTTGTTCCAATTCAACCGCCATTTGGTTAAATCGCTCTCCCAGCTGACCAAGTTCATCGTTCCCTTTAACCTCGACCCGTTCATCATAATGGCCTTCGCTTATTCGCTGGCTTGCTTTCATCATTTGAGCTAATGGCGCAACGACCTTCCGGCTAAAATAAACACTCACGGCAACGGTAAAAATCACCGAAACAATTCCTGCATAAGTCAATGCTTCGTAAAAAATGACCCGGAAGTTTCGAAACTGGTCGCCCATCATGGCGGCTCCCTGGCCGGGTCCCTGGCCTCCACCCATTCCTGGAATACCAAGCATGTGTCGATTATAAGCGGCGGGAATCGAGAGACGGGAAACCGCAAAAATAACCACTCCGCTGATTAAGATGACTGCCAGGTAGGACATTAGAAGCTTTACTGCAAGGTGATTACGAATATAGGTCATAACGGTTCATCCTCAAATCGGTACCCCACCCCTCGGACGGTAACAATATAACCTTCCTTGCCAAGTTTTTGCCGGACATGACCAAGGTGGACGTCCACCACCCGCATCTCGCCAAAATATTCTCCGCCCCATACTTTTTCGAGTAACTGTTCCCTGCTTAAAACCCGGCCTCTGTTCTCAGCAAGTGTATAAAGCAGGTCAAATTCTATCGAGGTCAACTCAATTGGGGATTCATTTACAGTCACACGCCTTGATTCTTTGTCAATGACGATATTCTTAAAGGCAAGTACCGGAATTTGCCCACCAGGGGAGGATTGGACAGACAGCCGCCTAAATGCGGATTTCACTCTTGCAGTCAATTCGCGTGGACTGAAGGGTTTCGTTACATAATCATCTGCACCGACGGTCAAACCGATCACACGGTCCATTTCCTCTGTTTTTGCCGTCAATAAAATGACATACACCTGAGACTCTCGGCGAATCCTTGTTAGCACTTCGATACCGTCGATGCCCGGCAGCATCACATCCAGAATCACTAGGTCAGGCTTGAAGGCATGTACAGCCTTGATCGCCTGATTGCCGTCTGAGGCGGTAAAAACCTCATACCCTTCCGGTTTTAAGTAAGCCGTAATAACGGTTACAATACCTGGCTCATCATCGACGACAAGGATTTTTCCGACGGCCATATCATCTCCTTAATAGGGTCATTTCCATTTGCGATTGAATTTATTACGAATGAAGGTTATCAATGTCCAGTAAAGGGCGGATTAACCATAAATAAAGATTGTGTAAAGACATTTTACCTCTGAAATTAGTCCCGCTCCGTCATAGCCCTTTCGAACCTGGTTCACCAATCATTTGATTTACAAAGTATAATTAAGGCATGCCAGATGAACAATTCTCAAATATGACTAGACAAAAAATCGCCATCCTCATCGATGGCGATAACGCGACCCCAAGCCTGTTGCCGCAAATGCTTGTAGAAGCCGGAAAGTACGGTTTAGTGACCGTCCGACGGATCTATGGCGACTGGACGACTTCCAACATGAATGGATGGAAAGAAATCCTGAATTTCCATGCCTTTCAACCCGTTCAGCAATTCCGGTATACGATTGGGAAAAACGCCACAGACAGCGCCATGATCATCGACGCCATGGATATCATGCACTCCGGTGTAGTGGACGGTTTCTGCCTGGTATCAAGTGACAGTGACTACACCAGGTTGGCTACGCGCATCCGCGAGTCCGGTGTGTACGTGATGGGTATCGGCGAAAAGAAAACACCCAAACCCTTCGTCAACGCTTGTGATGTTTTCGTTTATACAGAAAACCTCGTTGCCGAGCAGAAAGCAGCCCGGACCCGGACCCAGAAGAGGAAAACGGAAACCAGGAAAAAGGGCGAACTCGATCCGATGCCCGTCCTCACCCAGGCCTTTGAAATGGCCGTGAGAGAGGACGGATGGGCACGTTTGGATATGATGGGAAATGCCCTTTATCAACTCGACCCCGGATTTGATCCCCGCAGCTATGGACAGCGCCAACTCTCCAGGTTGGTGGGTAACTTGAAAGACGAATTCGAAATGCGGTCGCAGGAAATTGATGGATCAATTTTATTCTTCGTAAAAATCAAAGAGTAGAATTTTCCGAAGAAGGATTATTATTTGATAAAAAGGACGGTGTCAGCACCGTCCTTTTACATTACTGAATTCCTTGCAGACGGGCTGGTTTCCCCTCTCGAGATTTCTCTATAAACATCCAGGATTTGAGTGCTGATCAGAGGCCACGAGTATTCACGCGCATAGTCCGCTGCCCGCTTCCCCATTTCTGTCCTCACAGAGGTATCGCCCAATAATTTCTTCAAGCTGTCAGCCAGGGCATCAGGGTCCTGGTCGGGGATGGAATATCCGGTAACGCCATCCTGCACAAGGAATGCCAGCCCGCCGACCTGTGACGCGATCACCGGAGTGCCGCACGCCATCGCTTCAAGAGCCACCATCCCAAAGGATTCGTAATGAGAGGGCATCACCAGCGCTTCCGCAGCAGAATAATAATACGGGAGGGTGTCCTGCCCGCGCTTTCCCAGAAAAACCACCATCCTGTCCATGCACAAATCGTGGCACATTTGCTGCAACCTGAGCATCTCGGCATTCATCTGCTCAGGACTGGCATCAGGGTCACCGCCAATAATTGCAAGGTGAACCGGATGCCGCTTCGAGATATCTGATAGCTTCAGATGCGCCATCGCCCGAATAATTGTGTCAACACCTTTCAGGGGCTCGATCCGTCCAACGAAAAGGATCATCCTTTCGTTAGGCGGTAATCCGATATAGGATTTCGCCTCGTCGACAGGGATTGGGTAGAAGTGACTGGTGTCAACTCCGGGGGGAATGATTGAAATCTTTCTTCCATTCGCCTTGTAAAGCCATTCTAGCTGGGCTTTTTCAGCCATTGTGGCCGCAATTATCCGTTGGGCATGTTCCAGAACACGGCGTTCCCCGTCGAGCCGATAATCACCCTCTTTTTCTTCTGGAGACCGCGCAATGCGGTTCTTCATTTCTCCGAGTGTATGGTACATATGGACAAATGGAATTCCCCAAGCCATTTGCAGCGATTCTGCCGCGAGCCCAGACAACCAGTAATGGCTATGGATAACATCGTAGCGAATTCCCTTCTCGCGTGCGAAATCCTTTATCCCTTCCACGAATTGCGGCAAATACGCAGAAAGCTGTTTCTTGGGGAAAGGTGTTTCCGGGCCAGCGGGGATATGGACGACCCGATTACCAAATCCCAGGTCGTGCAAGACATGAGGCACATGCTCGTCCTGCGAACGGGTGAAAACGTCCACATGCACCCCCAGGCGCCCCAAGTCGCAGGTCAGATCCCGGACGTACACATTCATCCCTCCGGTGTCTTTTCCGCCGAGGGTGGCTAAAGGGCAGGTGTGGTAAGAAAGCATCGCAACGTTCATTTCGGCTTCGCTTTTAGAAATTCTTGCAGGTTTACGGGGAATACGCTATAATCCCCGCCGCTAACACGCCACCATAGCTCAGTCGGTAGAGCAGACGTTTCGTAAACGCCAGGTCAAGGGTCCGAATCCCTTTGGTGGCTCAATTGGAGTATACAACGATATCGACCTTTTATAAAGCCGGCTCTGGTTGAGCCGGCTTTATGCTTGAGAAGTTCTACTTGATCGTTTCTCGCAGAGAGTCTGCGAAGATGGTTAATGCATCAGAGACCTGTTGCTCCGTAACATTCAAGGGAGGAATCCAGCGGATTGTATTATCGTAAGTCCCACAAGTAAGAAGAAGCAATCCGTGTTCTTCAGCGGCATGAACAACAGCTTTCGATTGATTCTTATCAGGCTTCCCTTTATTATCCACAAATTCAGTCCCGATCATCAATCCCAGCCCGCGCACGTCACCGATGATAGGATACTCCTCCTGGAGTTTTCGCAATCCAGTCATGAGCTGCGTCCCACGCTGGGCGGCATTTTCGATCATCTTTTCCTCGCGCATGGCACGAATCGTTGCCACGCCTGCCGCACAAGCCACTGCATTTCCACCGTACGTGCCTCCGTGTGATCCAGTTGCCCATTTTTTCATCAGGTCCAGCCGGCTAAACACACCAGATAATGGCAACCCGGAGGCAATCCCCTTGGCGACGGTCATAATGTCCGGGACAACACCATAATGCTCCTGCGCGAACCACTTGCTGGTGCGCCCGAATCCGGATTGGATTTCATCAAATATCAGCAGAATTCCATTCCGATCCGCCAATTCCCGCAAACCCTTCATGAAGGATGCAGGAGGAGGCACATACCCCCCTTCTCCAAGCACCGGCTCAATCAGGATGGCTGACGTTTCCGATGGCGAGGTCTGAGAAACCAGCAATTCTTCAAGAGCATTCATACAATACTGGCTTGTCTTTTCCTCATCCATGCCGAGTCTAAACGCATAAGGATACGGAACCACAAATACGCCGGCTGGTAGAGGTTGATAACCGGATCGGTAAATCGTTTTGGATGTCGTCAAAGCCATCGTGCCCGATGTACGGCCATGGAACGAGCCTGAAAAAACAATGATGTTGGGCTTGCCGGTCGCAAACCTGGCCAGCTTGACTGCACCTTCAACCGCCTCAGCACCAGAGTTGCTGAAAAAGAAACCATCGATGGATTGTGGAACTATCGTCCGCAATTCTTCAATTAATTGCATCATCGGGCGATGAACAACAATGTTCGCCTGGGCGTGGATGAATTGCCCTGCCTGTTCCCGTATGGCTTCGACAACTTTGGGATGGCAATGACCGGTATTGGTCACACCAATGCCACAGGTGAAGTCCAGGTATTTTCGACCATCGATGCCATAAATAAAGGATCCTTCAGCGCGTTCGGCTTCGATAGGGAAAATCCGCGTCCAGACGGGCGACATGTGCGGAAGATTGTCGACAAATGGCTTTTGTGTCATCACATATCCTTTTGGGGAGGGGACAGAGATGCTATCGCATGTCCCCTCGAGTTTATTGGGGCAAATACTCTGCCGCCCAACTGATGTCCAGCTTGGAAAGGGATTCGCGGGTCGGGATTCCTTGTTTCGTCCAACCTGCCAGCTTGTAATACTCATCCAGAGCGGATTCGACTTCGTCATGGGTTAAGGCGATTCCAGCAGTCGGACCTGTTCCTTCAAGCTTCCGGAAGAACTTGTTGGGCAATTTATCCGCCTTGCGATCAAGGCCTTCACGCGCATTGAACACCCGCATTAAATTCAACCGGCGCATACCCACAGCCATTAATTCATCGAGGGATACCTGCCATCCGGTGGATGTTTTTACCAGTTCAACTGTCTCAGCTGGACCATAAAGCGTCCAGCCCGGACCCCAGACAAACTGGCAGAGTTCGAGCGAATCCAACATGGAGTAGAAAACCTCGGTCAGCCAGGCGAATTTGACTTTTTCCGGACCAAGCGACAGGGCAGTCAGTTTCTCTGGCATCCCGAGCATAGCCAGGCGGCCCATGTACAAATCCGTTGCCATGCCTTCTTCGATCATCCAATCGTGTTCACTCGATTGATGGTCCGCGCCAAAGGGATTCACTGCATAGATCAGCGCCAAGGATCGTTTAGCCTGTGGCATATGTGCAGGCGCTTCCCCGCCTTTCACAGTGATGAGGCATTCATCAGCGCCTTTACCGAATTGTGTTGCTGCCCGTTCTGATCCCTGGGATAGCACCTTACCCAAAGTCCCGGAATTATTAACTATTTGGTTCAGCACCTTGAACATGGCGTCTGCATCACCGAAATTCAACTCGATGCCGTCTGTTTCCCGGGTGGTTATGATTCCTTTCTCAAAGCATTCCATGGCAAAGGCGATCGTTGCACCGCAGGCAATCGTGTCCACGCCATATTGATTGCAGATCTGATTGGCTAGCGAAACGGCTGCCAAGTCGGAAATTCCGCAGTAGGAGCCAAATGTTCCCAGTGTTTCGTATTCGGGACCGCCATAATACGGATCGACCTTGTATGCACCCTCTTTTATCTCAACGACGCGCTTGCACCGAACTACACAGGCATAGCAGGTGTCTCTCTCCTTGAGTACAGTGTCAGCCATCACCTCGCCGCTGATCGGATCTGCACCTTCGAATTGACCTTCGCTGTAGTTACGAGTGGGCAATGTACCATTGGTGTTTTGGGGCATGACAACCGATGCGGTTCCGAATTTTGCCAGACCGTCCATGTCTGCATTACCCGGCAACTCTTTAGGACCCTGCTTATTCAGATACGCAATGCCCTTGGAGTCGGCAAATGTTGGTTTCTTGGTCCCTCGAACAACAATCGCCTTGAGATTCTTACTGGCAGCAACAAGGCCCATCCCGGTGCGGCCATTATGACGGTTGGACATACTGACCAGGCTGGAAAATAGCACGCCATTTTCCGCCCCTGGACCATGCTGAAGGATCTCAATCTTCTCATCGCCAAGTTCTTTTTTGAGGATGGCGTCCACCTCGCCGGTGACCTTGCCGATCAAGCGTGAAGCATCCTTTAGTTCGGCGGTCCCATCCTTGATCCATAGATATACTGGCTTGGGAGATTTCCCCTTAACGACAATGCCATCCACCCCTGCGAACTTCATTTCAGCAGGGAAAAATCCGCCGCCCTGCGAATCGCCAATCCCGCCGCTGATGGGAGATTTCGCGTTGACATTCACCCTGCTCTGACCTGATACAGCCGCGCCGGTGGTGACACTCGTCATGATGGTGAGAACGTTTTCGGGCGAGAGAGCATCAACCCCTCGCGGCATCTCCTTCAGGATGTAATACATCCCCATCGCGCTCCCGCCCATGTATTTCCGATAGAAGGCATCCGTAGGGGTCTCGACGGTAACTACTCCATGAGTCAGGTCCACATGCAAGATTTTTCCGTTATATCCGAAGGGCATGGCAAACTCCTTTCAAGTAAGGCGTGACACCATTTGCGATGACAGCGTCACGCCTATTTCGAATAAATATTAACATAAAATTCTATTGTTCGTAATCAAGCGATTCCTCGAAAGGATCGACATCCGGAACGCCAGGTTTAAGATATTTCCTGAATGGGAAGTAAAGAACTATACCGATTGCCATCAAAACAAGGGCATATCCAATCGAAGAAAAACCTGCTTCCACGACCTGGCTGTAAATAGCTAACAAGATAATCACCGTCGGCCCAAGGGTGACCAGAAACATTCCAAACCAGCCACCGGGGACTCGATCGCGGGGCCTTTCCGGCATTTTGTAGCGCAGGACCCACATCGCGGCAAATTCAGCAAGGATCACGAGCATCTGGAGAAAGACATCGGCCACTACCAGGAAAGCAAATGCATTCAACGAGAAGATGGAATAAATGACTCCAGTAACTATGATCGCCACAAACGGAGTCCCATATTTATTATGGACTTTCACAAGAAACCTCGGAAACATTCCATCTTCAGCAAGGGCAAAGGGAACCCGCGTACCGCCTAGGCTATTTCCAGTAAACAATCCTATCATACTCATTACAGCGGCAATGGTTAGAAGGCTGCCCAAGGCGAGGCCAAAGCCCTCACCACCGAATTTGGTTCCCACGGCTTGGCCAATGTTGGGGAATTCCCAACCAGTGTCAGATGCAGGATCGACGCCCCAGGATTCCATCTGCTCTTCTGTGACCCCATAATCGGACACTTCAGCGATAATCCCCTCATCTGTAGTAGCCTCTATACCCCAAATAATGGTGCTTCCATTATCACCACCGCCGCCCATCATTCCACCAATTGTTGGGATCGTGTAAGTCAATATCGCAGCGACCAGTACCAGGGTCATCGCAGCCGGATAGGTCTTGCGGGGATTGACCACTTCGTCCCCGGCAGCGGACGGCAATTCCCACCCCATGTAGTTCCACATCACGACGAACAGCCCTGTGCTCAACGCCGCTGTTAAAGTTTCCGAACTAATGGCTTCGCCACCTGGAAGGAAAGAAAGGTCGGGACCTCCATAAACGATCCAGTTATAAATACCAATGAAACCCATAACAAAAAGGGGCACCATGAGCAATGCTCCCAGCCAGTTTGTAAAAATACCTGAAATCCTTGCGCCGCGTATCTGCAGCAAGCTTATTGCCCAAATAATTATGACAGCAGTAAGCCAGGACAACAAATCCGGGGATAATTCCATTCCCCCAATCGTAGCGCCTTCACTTAAGGCTGGAATAAAAAAGCTTAAATAATAAACTGCAAAAACCGGGTAGATGGAGACATCCAACCAGGAAACCACCCAGTTGTTCCAACCAGCCATAAATCCCATAAATGGACCAAACGCTTGCTTGACCCAGTGATAATAACCGCCTTCGGCTGGCATCATGGTCGAGAGTTCACGAACCATCAAAACATTTGGCAGGCTGAAAATGAAAGGCGTTAGCACAATCAACAGGATTGCGAGCCCGGCACCCGAATATCCGATCAGCGGCTCGATGCCAAATGTTCCTCCACAGACCGTAAAGTACATCAAACCAAACAACGGGAGAAGTGTGAGCGATCGTTTTAATTTCTTGGCCTCTCGTTGAACAACTGCCTCACCATTTCCATTTACCTGTGCCATGTTTCCTCCTCGTGGTTCGCATAAAACATTCTCCCCTTCCCGGAACTGGCCAGGGAAGGGGATTGAACGCAGGATCACCTACGGAGTCATTTCCTTGATCCCGTAGGGGAATCCGTACTCAGCCATCTTGTCCATGAACGGTTTGGGGTCGAACGCTTCCGGTCCAAGCACGCCAACGCCTTTCCAGATACCATGCTCAAGTAGATCCATTCCAATGACCGCATTGAACGCTGTTTGGGCGACGACCGCCTGGCAGCCCCAGACTTTCATGCATTCTTCATTATCAGCTACCTGATACAGATAAACTTCACGTGGCTTGCCATCTTTTTTACCTTTCACCCACGTGCCCGCGCAAGTCTTACCAGACATAATGTCACCCATATGCGCCGGGTCGGGAAGACAAGCGGCGACCACATCCCGTGGAGCGACCATCACATCTTTGACTTTGATGGGATTCTTATTATCCAAACCAAGCATATGCAATGTCTTAAGTACTCCAATAAACTGATCTCCGAGGCCGTACTTAAATGTCATTCTTTTGGTTTTTACCCACCTGGGCACAAGCAGGACCTCTTCGTGCTCAACGTTGACGACTTCAACAGGTCCTATCCCCTCGGGGAAAGTGAAATATTCAGGTTCGGAAAAAGGCGGCGTTGTGAACCACCCCTTATCTTTTTCCCATATGACAGGGGGATTCAAGCATTCCTCGATGGTTGTCCAAATGGAAAAATTCGGGGCAAATTCATAGCCCTTGACTTCAATATTGGCTCCGTCGCGAATACCGATTTCATCGATTTCGTCGAACAGGTAATCCTGGGCATAACGGGCAAACACATCCGCCATGCCCGGCTCGACACCCAACCCGACAAGTGACAGTAATCCTTTTTTCTCCCAATCCTTCGACCGTTCAAATTGGTAATCTCCAAGCTTGACACCGCATTTCTCGAAGGGTTTCTCAGGATGCGGCTCTGACAGGGTCATGGCCATATCCATGTAATTCACGCCCACCTTGAAGGCAGCATCGAAAATGGGTTGATTAAAACTTGGGTCACAGGCGTTCATGATGAGATCAACATCGTATTTCTTTGCCAAGTCGACAATGAGTTTTCGTTTACCCGCATCGATCCACTCCACCGGGAAGCGCTTCCTCGATCCAAGCTTCTTTTGGACTTCCTTGGCTCGCGCGAGGCTGTAGTCAGCCAGAACCATTTGTTCAATCCAAGGGCGACCTTTAGCAATCTGGGCGATCGCCTCGCCAACCCCTCCGACTCCAACGAGCAGAACTTTCATGAAATTTCTCCTTATGGTTTTATACCGGCAATGCCGGTAGATTACAAATTTACCTGCAGTTTGAAATCAATCTCACTAATTTTTGTATAGACTAATGAAATTAATTCAAATGCTTCAAAACCAAAAATCCATGGGATTGACGCTTTTTTTGAAATCACGTCAATCCCATTTTGATAGAATTCAATTACACCGTCGAAGCCACTTCGGCTATCGCCTCATTTAGAGCGGATATCCCTTGGTTTATTTCATCGTAAGTTATGACCAATGGCGGTTCGATGCGGATGGACAGTGCATTCGTCAATGTGCCTGAAACAAGTACGCCGCGTTTGAACAACGCTGCCGCTACCTGTCCTCCAATCTCTGGGGTCTGGAAATGCTGCCCGATCAGCAATCCCTTGCCAGTCACATCCTTGTAGACCTTGGGGTATTTCGCCGCCAGTTCCTTGACCTTGGGCATGATGTAATCGCCTTTTTCCTTTGCCACCTCCCACAGCTTGTCGCGCAGGGTGACATTGATCGCAGCGATCGCTGCGGAGCATGCCAGGGCGCCTCCTCCCGTGGTGGTGGTCTGCAGGAATGGATTCGGGTACATGAACGGTTGGAAGATCTCCGCAGTAGTACAAACCGCGCAGATCGGCATCACGCCACCGCCAAGGGATTTTGCGACCGCTATGATGTCCGGGACAACGCCCCAGTGGTCCACACCCCATAACTTGCCTGTGCGTCCGAGGCCTGTCTGTACCTCGTCAGCGATGAGCAGCGTCTCATATTTCTTCGTCGCCTCACGGATACGAGGCCAAAAATCATCGGGGGGCACGATCGCGCCGGCTTCGCCCTGGATGGGTTCCATCAATACTCCGGCGACGCCCACACCAACCTTGTCGCAGATGTCGAGCTGCTTCTCAACCGCTGCGGCATCCCCGAAAGGAACATGATACACCGGGCCGCCGTACAGCACACCCGGCGGGACACGGTAGTCGGCTTTGCCCATCATGGAAAGCGAACCCATTGTTTTGCCATGGAAAGCCTTGACCGCGACAATGAACGCTGGTTTCTGGGTGTAGACCTTGGCAACCTTGATTGCCCCCTCAATGGATTCAGTCCCGCTGGCGGCGAACCAGCTTGTATTCAAGTCTCCCGGCGTGATATCCGCCAAGATACGCGCCAGCACGCCCCGCAGCGGATCGATCAACTCCTGGCTGGGCATGGGGGTACGCAGCAATTGGGCCTGGACCGCAGCGACGACTTCGGGGTGGCTCCAGCCTAAATCCATCATGCCAAATCCGCCAAGGAAATCGATATACTTGCGCCCCAGTACGTCTTCAAAGGTGGCGCCGCGTCCCGTCCATTCGGTGGCAGCCCATTGGCCGGCTTGAGTGACGGATTTTCTGTAATCCAGCCAACCTTTATTGAAGTAATCGGCAAAGTTCTTCATCGATTCTTCAATAATCCATTTCCCTAATTCTTCAGGTGGGCGTTCCGGCTTTTCGATAATCTCCAGCCACTTTTTTGAATAACTTTGTGCAGAATCCAGATTCTGTGGCATAAAAACTCCTTTTGAATGACCTTCCATTTTAAAATATTAGGATCTTGGAATCGGATACCTATTTATCGTATTCCTCGGGTCTCATTTTCCGGAGAGCATCCCTAATTGGAGTTATACCCAAATGATGGAATGGGTTGGTATCCATCGCATTGCCGTCCACATCGGTAATCGGCATGGGCGCATCCCTTTTTTGGGTGGCCAGTGAAAATACCACCATGGAAATCAAGGAGACCAGGAAAGCCCCAAAGGAGGCAATGTAGACCGCATCCCAAAAGGCGCAATCAACGTCACCTTCGCAGACTGCCAAGGTAGACAGACCGCCCAGCCCCTGGTTGTAGGCGAGCCAGGTTAGCAGTCCCCAACTGACAAATCCTCCGACTACGGCTGCCACTGCGCCAAATCGATTGGCTTTCTTCCAATACATTCCAAAGGCGAAGGGCACGAATAATCCCACCAGCAGAAGCGTCCATGCGACCACGCCAAGTTCATAGATCACAGCGGCAGATACAGCGATTATGATCCCGATGAATCCGTTCACACCGACCATGATGCGCGTCCATTTGACTTCACTTTTGGGATCCAGCTTCTTCCCAAAGACCGGGAACAAGTTTTGCGTTACGATCGAAGCCCCTGCCAACAAGGAACTATCGGCGGTGCTCATCAAGGCGGAAGCAAGGGACGCCATGAAGATAGCTGTCAGTACCGGCGGCACATAAGACACCGCGGCGTGAATAAGAACATTGTCCGGGTTTTCCAGACCGGGATTGAGCGAGAACATCATGATGCCGATCAATGGCGACATGATTCCGAAGAACAGGTACAAAGCGCCAGCAAAGTATGTTCCCCACACAGCCGTCGATTCATTGCGGGCTGACATCGACCGCTGGAACAGATCCTGGGTCGGGACAGAACCAAGACCGATCGCCATCCAGGCTGCAGCCCAGTACATCCAGCCGTTTGCACCAAAGTAACCTAGATAACCGGCCTCCCCCTGCATATCCGGAAGCAGAGTGAATGGTTTTGGGTTATACAGGGTGGAGGAAATATTGGTCATCGCATCCCAGCCGCCTACTTGGTTAAGCACAGCCAGGAAGATCAATAACATACTTCCAGCGGTGAAAAACATCTGGATAAAATCGAGCAGAGTGTCCGCCAGCATACCGCCCAGCATGGTATATCCCGAAACCCAAACAGCCACCAGGATCATGCCCACTTCGATCGGCACAGAGGGGAATAGTGCATTTACAATCGTACCGGCGGCCACCATTTGAGCACCGGTCCAGACGAAGTAGGTCATTAACTGGCAAAGGGAAGCCAGAACGGTCATGGATTTGCCAAACCGCCGTTCAAAAAAATCGACGACGGTCAGGTAGCGGGCACGGCGCATCAGGCGGGTGAAGAAGAAGCCTGAAATGAAAAGGCACAGCGCCGCACCAAACGGATCGAATATGACTCCTTGAAATCCGTATTGGTAACCAGTCGAAGACGCGCCCATCAAAGTCTCAGCGGCAAACCAGGTGGCCATGACCGAAGCAGCCACAATGTAGACCGGCAACTTTCGACCGGCAACGATGTAGTCCGCTGCATTTGAGACTTTGCGGGAAGCCCAGATGCCGACACCCATTCGAATAAGGAAAAATCCTACGATGAATGTGACAATGAGCCAGACATAGGGATAGCCTTCAAGATCCATTTGTTCCTCCTCCTGCAAGAATTGTCCCGCCCTCAAGACGGGTGGAAAAATCTAACCTTAGGGGTTTGAAAACCCTTTAGGTTGAGTACCTAAAATTTTCTCGTCCATTCCTTTGGCCATCGCTCAACGACCACTTTCTTCTGGGTGAAGAATTCCACCGCATCCGAGCCCTGCCCATGCATGTCGCCAAAGAAGGATTCCTTCCACCCGCTGAAGGGGAAGAAAGCCATGGGTGCCGCAACACCGATGTTGATGCCAATATTCCCGGCATCCACTTCATAGCGGAACTTCCGTGCCGCAGACCCGCTCGCTGTGAACAGGCTGGCCTGGTTGCCATACGCCTGGCTGTTCGCCAGCGTGATCGCCTCGTCGATCGTGTTGACGTGCATCAGCCCCAGCACCGGTCCGAAGATCTCCGTCTTCCAGATCTCGCTGCCCGGTTTCATGTCCATCAGGATGGTGGGACGTACGAACGTGCCGCCTTCGTAGCCTTTGATGACCGTTCCGCGCCCATCCACCGGCAGCGACGCTCCTTCGGACGCCCCCAACCCGATCAACTGCTCGATGCGGGCTTTGCTCTGCGGGCTGATGACCGCTCCCATCTGGATGCCCTCGTCGAGTCCATAGCCCACCTTGCGGGTGGCGGCGGAATCGCACATGGCTTCGTTGAATTGGTTGCGCGCCTCGCCCACGGTCACCGCCCACGAGACAGCCAGGCAGCGCTGCCCCGCGCAGCCGAAAGCGGAATCGGCGATGATCTTGACCGCCATATCCATATCCGCATCTGGCAGAACGACGACGGGATTCTTTGCCCCGCCCTGCGCCTGGACTCGTTTCCCGTTGGCAGAAGCGCGGCTGTAGAGATATTTCGCCACATTTGACGAACCGACGAAGGTGATCGCGCGAATCTCGGGGTGGTCGAGAATCCCGTCCACCGATTCCTTCGCGCCGTTGACCAGGTTGATCACGCCTTTCGGCAAGCTGACCTGCTCGATCAACTTGATGATGAACTGCATGGTCATCGGTACCTTTTCGGATGGCTTGACGATGTAGGTGTTCCCGCATGCCAGAGCATAAGGCAGGTACCAGAAGGGAATCATCCCCGGGAAGTTGAACGGTGCGATGGTGGCGCAGACCCCAACGGGCTGGCGCAGCATGATCTCGTCGATGCCTGGGGCGATGTCCTCGCTGATCTCACCTTTCATCATCATGGGGATACCGCAGGCGACCTCCACGTTCTCGATGGCGCGCACCATCTCCGCCTTGGACTCCTCGAAGGTCTTCCCGCACTCATTGGTGATGAGACGGCCGATTTCGTCCATGTTGGCTTTCATCAGGTCGCGCAGTTTGAACAGGTACTGAACCCGTTCCTGGGCTGGTGTCCGTCGCCAAGCGGGAAAGGCTTCCGAGGCTGCTTTTGTGGCCGCATCCACTTCAGCCTTTGCGCAAAGCGGCGTCCGGGCAATGACCTGTCCGGTGGCAGGATTGACCACCTCCACATAATTCGATACATTCGGTTCCACCCATTCGCCATCAATGAAATTTAGAATTTTCTGCATGGTGTCGTCTCGTTGTTCTGCAAGATTAGTTCTGAACCAATTGGTCACTGATCTCAAGAGCTTTTTCGACAATGGCAAGACCATCGTCGATTTGCTGTTGGGTTATACACAAGGGAGGAACGACAAAAACCATGCTCCCCATGTTATTCGCCATAATGAATGTGAACAGCCCATTCTGTCGAAGGGATTTGCCGATTTCGGCCATCACGGACGAAGGGAATATATCTTTGGTTTCTCGATTTGCAACTAGTTCGATGGTCGAGAATAATCCGATATAGCGCACATCCCCAACGGAAGGATGCCGCGCCTTCAGGTCTTCCAATGCCTCCCCCAGATATTTTCCAACCGTTGCTGCATTTTTGATCAATCCGTCGTCTTCATAGACATCGATGGTCGCTAAAGCAGCAGCACAGGCCAAGGCGTGTCCGTTATACGTCAGCCCGGCATACAAATACTTGTCGTCGAAGAACTGCGCAATTTTTTCAGATACGATCACTGCCCCCAGGGGAACATAACCCGATGTAATTCCCTTGGCCGTGGTGATCATGTCCGGGATCACATTCCAATTATCAACGGCAAACCACTTTCCAGTCCTGCCCCAACCGCTCATTACTTCATCCGAAATGAGCAGGATGCCGTGTTTGTCGCAGATTTCCCGTACGCGAGGCCAATAATCATCCGGCGGGACGATGATTCCATTGGAGCCGACAACTCCCTCCATGATAATCGCTGCGATCTTATCAGCGCCTTCGTATCGAATGACCTCCTCCAGATGCGAAATGCACTCCCGTTTGCACGATTTCTTCTTTTGACCAAACGGGCAGCGGTAGCAGAAGGGATCCAGAAAATGTACTCCTCCTGGCATGGTGGGTTCGACAGCCAGACGGCGATAATCCCCCGTCAGCGCGATCGAGCCGTGGGTCGCGCCATGGTAGGACCTGTATCGTGCAAGGATTTTATTTCTGCCTGTAAAGAACCGGGCAATTTTTATTGCATTTTCGTTTGCTTCCGCTCCGCCTAAAGTGAAGAAGGTTTTTTTGAGATTTCCCGGAGTGACCTCAGCCAGCTTCCTGCCTAGCAGCCCCCGCACATCGGTCGCATTTCCCGGGTGGACAAAGGTCAAACGGGCAGCCTGATCCTGAATGGCTTTCACGACTTTTGGATGTTGGTGCCCGATATTTGTATTCATCAATTGCGATGAAAAATCCAGGTATCGCTTCCCATCAGCGTCCCAAAAATAAACTCCTTCCGCTCTTGCCACAGGAATAGGGTTTACCTGTCCCTGAACCGACCAGGAGAAAAAAGTGTATTCCTTGTTTAGTTGAATGATTTCCTGCGAAGTAAGCTCGGACAAGATTCCTCCTGGGTTTTTTTACTTGGATTTATCGAGCAACAGATTTTACGCATTCGCTGAATGCGGTCAATGTGTCGTCTATGTCAGTATCAGAATGGGAATAGCACAAGAACCATGGTTCTCGGGCGTCATGGTCGGGCATCACCCCTCGCTCGATCAGGGCTTCGACCAGTCGAAGATAATAATCCTTTTCAGATTCATTCCATTCTCTCTGGCTGGTTACCTTTTCCAAACCCACGGCAAATGAGAACATGGCGGGATACCCATTCATGCAGTGCAGGATTCCGGCTTCGGTGAAGATATCGGAAATCCCATCCATTAGCTTTTGCCCTCTTTCTTCGAGGGTTTTCATGACCGGTTCATTTTCAAGGACAGTTAGGGTCGCCCAGGCAGCCGCAACCCCTGGTTTATTATTGTTATATGTCCCACCTTGAGCAACTCCGTGTCCAATGATGCCCATGATTTCCGATTTCCCGCCAAACGCCGCCAATGGGTATCCATTTCCAAGCGCCTTGGCATACGTCGCGAGATCCGGTTTGATATTGTAGTATTCCTGGGCACCGCCATTCGCAATGCGGAAACCCGTCTTGACTTCATCCAGAATGAATACCACACCATACTCATCACAGGATTTTCGGATGGATTCAAGGAAACCAGGCTCCGGCAGGATGGCGCCGCAATTCCCCTGGCATGGCTCCGTGATCACGGCGGCAATCTGGTCTCCACGATCTTTCATCACCCGCTCAAAACTCTCCAAATCATTGAAAGCAAGCGTGATAATTCGCTCTCCAAGCACGCGAGGGATGCCGGATGAGGCTGGAACAGGGATTGGATTGCGCTTGTTCCCATAGGCTTCCGAAGGAGCATACGTGGACCATAAGGTGTAATCCTGGAAACCGTGATAATTCCCTTCGAATTTCAAGATCATTTCGCGACCCGTATAGGCTCTGGCCACACGGATGGCATGCATGGTCGCTTCAGTTCCTGAACACGAAAAACGGACCATGTCGACGCCTGGGCACATTCGCACGATTTTTTCCGCGACATCGATCTCAAGCTCTGTGGTCATCGCAGCCATCGTGCCGTATTCAATTTCCTCCCTGACCTTGGCATTGACTGCGTCATAAGCATGGCCCAGGATTATGGGACCAAAAGCCAGCCGATAGTCGATGTACTTATTTCCGTCGACATCCCATAAATAACCATTCTTCGCCTTGGCCATGTATGGCGTGATTCCCTCCCCCCAATATCGGAAATTGGAATTGACCCCAAGCGGCATGACCTCTTCCGCCCTTTTTTGCAGATGCTTGCTTTGATCGAATGGGATATTGTTCATTGCGATTCCTTTCCAATAGGGGAGTGAAACCGAATCACCGCGAGACTGATCCGGTTGGAAACCGCCACTGATAGACATCCTTTAATACCAAAGGAACTATGGATGTCGTTGTTTTTCTTACTCCGGGAATTTTGCCGACAACGCCGGTAATGAAAGCATAAACCTCGGTCGTGTCCCTGGCAATGATCTGAATCGAGACATCCGTCTCGCCAATCGAGCAGGCGACATAACTGATACTTTCATAGCCGGCCAGCTTTTCAGCCACATCCATGATGGAATCCGCCTCGCATTCAAGCCAGACATCTGCAACAATGGGGTATCCAACGGATTTGGGATTTACAACCGCAGTGAGAGCGATGACCTTTTCATGCACCAACCGATCAATTCGATATCGCACGACTCTTTCGGAAATGCCACCCCCTATACGACGGGCAATCTCTGAAGCTGGCATCCTGCCATCTTCATGCAGTAAATCTACGATCTTTCGATCAATTATGTCGTAATTGAACATTCTAATCGCCGATTGTTGCCGGAAGCTACATTCGCTCCATTAAATATAACCAAATAAAAATAAAAAACAAGTTATTGTTTGCACCTGGCAACCGTGACAAACTCCACGTTGACGTATGTAATTGGCGCAGGTATAATTGGCGTTCGGCATTATAACCACCTTATAGGAGCATAATCATGAGCAAAGATACCGCGGTGGAAACCGCGATTAAACCGAAGCAGCATTTCTCGGGAAAGGTTCAAAAAACAAACATTGCGGGGGCGATCATAGATATTGGTGCAGAATTACCCGGCGTGATCCACATCTCCCAAATCCAAAAGAATCCTGTAAACAAGGTAGAAGATGTACTCAAAGCGGGTCAATCGGTGGATGTTTGGGTGCGGCGTGTCAAGAGCGATAGAATTGAGTTGACCATGATCCAGCCATTGGAATACGAATGGAAGGATCTGAAGCCAGAAATGATCGTAAAAGGTAAAGTGGTGCGCCTCGAAGCCTACGGCGCTTTCGTCGATTTTGGCGCCGAGCGGCCCGGCATGGTGCATGTTAGCGAATTGACTCACGGCTATGTAAAAACTCCGGGCGACGTGGTGAAAGTAGATGATGCGGTTGATGCAATGATCATCGATGTCGATCGAAAGAAGAAACAAATCCGGCTGAGCATGAAAGCCTTAATTCAGCCACCCGAAGAAGTACCAACAGAACCTGAAAAACCCGAGAAGAAACTCAAAAACAAGCGCAGCAAGGCATCCAAGCAGGAGACAGAGGTCAACACAGAACCCCCCGCCCCGCCCGAACCAACCGCGTTTGAACTTGCCTGGCAGGAAGCACTTGAAAAGCAGGGGTCCAAAAAGGTTGCCAAAAAAGATAAAAAGGTTAAATCCGGCAATAAACAGCAGGACGACATCCTTTCCAGAACGCTCCAGGATCGCCTGCCGACAGGTGGCTAAGACTCTTCCGACAGAACAAAAATCCCGTCACGTTGACGGGATTTTTTCTTGCTAATTCTTCTCGCTTATTCAGGGATGTTACTGAATAAACTGGCCAATCCGGCAGTGTCTTCAAAACTATTGAGGAACAACATGACTGCCAAGGTCATAGGCACGGCGACTATATATCCAAATGATCCCAGTAGCCAGCCCCAAAACAGGAAGGATACAAACACAAGCATTGGCGACAATGACAACCCGCGCCCGGTTACAATTGGTGAAATTATCTGCTCAGCCAAACCATTCACGATGATGCAGATCAAGATAAAAATCGTCAAAAGTTCCAATCCCCCTATCGCAAAGGACAACAAACCTGGAGGTACGCAGGCAATAAACATGCCTATATAGGGGATATAACTCAGAACAAATGTCAGCAGAGCCCACAAGAATGCATTCGGGATTCCCAGCAAAACACAACCCAAACCAATCCCTAATCCCGTGATGGCATTTACCAAAGTTCTGAGAACAAAATAACGTGATAGATTTTCGACATAAGCATGGGTCTTTCGCGGTAAAGGATGCGTTTCGCCGAATTTCTCCCGCATGTTGGCCATAATTAATGGACCTCCTGCAAGGATAAACATAAACAGGAGGAAAATTATAATTAACCGACCGATGATATCGGTCATTGCCCCAATGAAACCGGTAAGAAAGTTTGAAACTGCAGTCGCATCGACAGATTTCAACAGGCCGCTCGCACCCGTGGAGATTATTGAAACAGAATCCAACTGAGCGGCAATGGAATCAATTTTTTGCGTAATCTCCTGACCATACTCCTGACCGATGGCTATGGTTTGAGAAATGGCCATGGACAATACCCAACCGATAAACACCACGATCAGAATAAACAGGATCGTTGTTAGCAAAAAGGAAATGACGCGAGGAAATTTTTTCTTGAGCATCGCTCCATGAACTGGTTTTAGCACTGCCACAAACAATAATGCCAGGACAAACGGACCCACGATGAATGCGGCTGCTTTCATCCCGGCAAAAACAACAACCATTGCCGCCAATATCGCAAGTGGTTTCATCACTGAAGCAAGTTTTAATTCCATATCAACCTCCATGACCTCGATGCGTCAAAAAGGATTATAAGCTCAAATATTATTAAATATAAGCTAAATCGGCTATTTGACATACGCGATAATATCTGATAGGATTTGTCCAATTATAAGTAAAAATGGAGGCCTTCATGCTTCAAGAAACTGGAATTCAATCCGTGACACTCTCACCTGCAGCTGTCACAGCCGTACGTAACATAATGGACGAAAAGAAACTTGACGGGTATGCGCTTCGTGTTTTTGTGGCTGGTGGAGGCTGCTGTTCCGTGCAATTTGGAATGGCATTGGATAATCAGATACACGACAACGACCTGACGTTTGAATCGGATGGGATCCATGTGGTCGTTGACGACGCTTCCATGAAATATCTACAGGGTGGAAAAATTGATTTCGTGAACGATCCCCAACACGGGCAGGGTTTTATTGTGGATAGTCCCGCAGCGAAAAAGGAAACCGGGGGATGTGGCTGCGGAAACCACAACGAAGATTCACATGAAAAAGATGGAGACACGTGTGCCTGCGGAGGAAGTTGCAGCTGCAATTAGAATTAAAAAGAGACCTGACCGGTCTCTTTTTGATTTTAGGATTATCGACGGAAATAGGAAATTAGAAGGCCAATACCCCCGACAAGCGCCAATCCAAAGATCACCAAGCCCATCGGGATTTTGCCTGTGGGAGAATTCTGGCTTACATCTTCGAATTCAGGGACGACCAATTCAGGCGCCGGAGTAAAAGTAGGCAGCCGGGTGGGCGTGGACGGGATGACAAATGCAGCCGCAAGTGTAGGGTCAATGGTTGGCGTCGTTTGGGGCGTAGGCGTTGGAGGCGGCTCGACTATCGGCAGAAAACCTATTTCCTTAAATGTGACGAGAGGCGCGTATACCCATCCCACATTCCCAGGTACTCCAGGATAGTAAATCATGATCCAGGTCTCACCGGGCGAACGCCCCAGAGCGGGAGCTTCCTGACCCGGGTACATGATCCCAATGGTCGGATAGAATCTCGAACTTGGTCCTGACCGAACGTTAATCTGTTCTTCGTAAGTCACAACAACAATCGGTCCAGTCGCGGTGCCAGTTACCGTGGGGATAGAACCGGTCGGCTGCTGAGCAGTGGCAGGAGTCGGAAAAGGTATCGCAACCATTAAAGCGAGCAGCCAAAGACCAGCCGCCGCCAATAACCAGATTTTTCCTCGCTGTTCACGCATATACAACCTTTACGATACGCCCTCGTAGATCTTCCTGAATTTGTATTTCTTCTTGAAAGCGAACCGATTATAATCCAGAATATGGAACGACGCATCTTTCACGGAAACATCACGCCCGAATTTATTGCCCGCGCCCTGGCTGGAACTTTTCAGCGGGGGAATTTGCGCACACAGCTCCTTGGGGAGGATGAGGACCTGATTGTGCAGATCTCCAGCCGCCCCGGCGCAAGCAGCGGAGGCCAGACTGCGGTGACCATCCACCTGAAAAAAGTCGAGGACGGCGTCCTGGTTGAAATCGGCGAGCAGTCCTGGCTGGGAGTAGCTGCCAGCATTGGCTCCACGGCGATTTCGACTCTGTTTAATCCCTGGAACCTGATTGGCCGCCTTGATGACCTCGCTCAGGATATTGAAAACATCCAGCTCATAGATAAGGTCTGGCAGACCATAAACAAGTCGGTCAGAACTGCCGGTGCGAGCATGCAATTATCAGAACGGCTCCTCCGGTTAACCTGCACCTATTGCGGAACTGCCAATCAGGTTGGTGAAGGAAATTGCATCGCCTGTGGTGCGCCGTCGGGGAAAGATCAACCTCGCACCTGTCCAAAATGCGGGTTCGTCGTTCTTCGCGATGAAAAAAAATGTCCCAGTTGCGATCAACCACTAGGGTAAAAAAAATGGGGCGGCAAAATGGCCGTCCCATTTTAGAGATAGACATCGGGATTAACACAATTGGGCAATTTCTTGCCTTCCAGCCCTGCCAATAGATTTTCACAGGCCATTTCAGCCATTCTTTTCCTTGTATGACGAGTTGCTGAGCCGATGTGAGGCACAATAAGGCAGTTTGGCAATTTATACAAGAGATTGTCAGGGGGGAGTGGTTCAGGGTCGGTCACGTCTAACGCTGCGCCGGCAATCCAATGATCTCGAAGAGCTGTTGCCAGAGCATCCCTATCCACAATAGGACCTCTCGCAGTATTTACGAGAATGGCACTTTTCTTCATCATTTTCAGTGTCTTCTCGTTCAATAATCCTCTGGTGGAATGATTGAGTGGCGCATGGATAGAGATAAAGTCGCTGGTCATGAGCAGCTCCTCCAGAGACACGCAGGTCCCTGTTGAAACAGTCTGTTGTTGATTATCTGAATAGATGATCTTCAAACCAAAACCAACAGCACGTTCAGCCACCGCCTTGCCGATTTTTCCCATCCCGATTATCCCCAGGGTGGCTCCGCGAAAATCAGCACCCAACCAACCGGCCGGCTCCCACAACTTCCACAGCCCATTGCGGGCATCCGCAGCCGCTTCAGGAAGCCGCCTGGCAGCAGAAAGAAGTAATGCCATGGTCAAATCCGCAGTTGCATCGGTCAACACATCCGGGGTGTTGCCAACAGGGATTTTTCGCAAGGTGCAGCTTGCCACATCAATGTTATCAACGCCTACAGCCATATTGCTGACTACGCGCAGCCTGGGTGATTTTGCGAGGATTTCAGCATTCACCCTGTCGAACAGCAGGGAGAGGATCCCTTCCGCCTCACCAAGTTCATCTACAAGGCAGGGAGCAATTCCGGCGTAGTCCGCTGGGCCGACCAACACTCTCGCACGCTCATTGAGCGATCTGGTCCATTCCGGAGGCAAAGGATGAGTTATGATGATCAAAGGCAGTTCGGACATTGGCCAATCCATTCTTGCAGGGTAAATTTCCCCAGCACAAATCCATCACAGTATACGGAAATTTTGCCCACATTGCAATATTATTAATGCCTTGCATAAATAGCACAGCAGAACGTATAATAGATATAACCTAACCTAGGGGCACTCCTACAAGCATGGGACTTTCACTCGACAACCTCGAACAACGTTTGCAGTCCTTGATTGAAGTTCATCTGGTCAATCTTCTTCCCGGAAGAAAGACGGAAGATGTAATTGCAAAGCAACTTGCCCATGCGGTGAAATCCAATATTTCAGAGGGCCAACCTGTCCCAAATCGGTATATAATATTTGTCAACCCTAAAGCGATAGATCAGTGGAACAAAGATCCGCGTTTGCTCGAAGGTTTATCGCAAATTCTTCGTCTGATTGCCAGTGAAGCCAATTTCAAGTTCGAGGCCCCGCCTTCACTGACTTTCTCGACAGACCCCTCCCTGGGTTTGGATGAGATAAAAATCTCGGGCGCCAACCAACCGATAGAGGTCGCTGAGACACAAAACATGCCCCAGAATTCTGAAGGCGTGATCGCCGACGAAACAATCCCCAAGAATGCTTTCTTGATCATTGGTGGAGTAAGGGTTTTTCCACTCAGCCAGCCTGTAATTAATATCGGCCGGCGAATGGACAACAACCTGGTTATCGATGATCCCCGTGTCTCCAGGTATCATGCGCAGATTCGCGCCATCAAGGGCCGTTACGTGATCTTTGATTTGAACTCGACCGGCGGCACCTACGTAAATGGTCAGCGGACCAACCAGACCGTTTTATATCCAGGTGATGTTATCTCCTTGGCCGGTTTGCCAGTAATCTTTGGTCAGGATAATCCTCCTGCCTACGCCAAGGGCAGCACCGCTCCTATATCCCCGGTTTCCAGCGAACGACCCACCGCGACTCTCAAGCCCATAGAAAAACCAGAATCTGATAAATGACCGGTGAGGTTCTGCTCGCACTTCGACTACTTGTCGGTGTGGGTCTTTTTGCGTTCCTGGGGTGGGTGCTCTGGCTTCTGTGGAGCGATTTGCGCATTCAGGCTGGATTGTTGGCATCTCGTAATGTGCCACCTTTGAGTCTCCTGGTTCAGGTGGGCGACGAATCCCCTCAGTTGATCAATTATTCCCAGGCTGAAATCACCATTGGAAGGGATCCAGCCTGCGAATGCTTATTGCAGGATGATGCGGTTTCGACTCACCACGCCAGACTGGCTTACCATCATTCGCAATGGTGGTTGGAGGATCTGGGGTCAAAAAATGGAACAAAACTGAATTTGGAATTACTCACCAACCCGACGGTGGTAATATCAGGGGATAAATTACTTTGTGGTCACTCGTCATTGACGATTGTGATTAACCCGCAATAACCAATAACCATCTTGCAAGAACATGAATATTGATGCTGGAGAACATTCCATGGAAGAAAATGTCTCATTCGCAGTTATCGGGGGCTCGGGATTATATTCCATGCCCGGCTTGAATGACGTTAAAGAACTGGACTTGAGCACACCCTTTGGAAAACCCAGTTCACCTATAATCCTGGGAACTTTGGAAGGCAGGAGGATCGCTTTCCTGGCGCGGCATGGCATAGGACACCCCATCTCCCCTACGGATGTCAATTACCGGGCAAATATCTATGCTTTAAAAATGATAGGCACTCCGCAAATTGTAAGCGTTTCTGCGTGCGGGTCCCTTAAGGAGGAGTACTCGCCAGGGCATATTGTCTTTCCGGATCAACTGTTTGATTTCACACACTTGCGTCCCCGCTCGTTTTTTGGTAAGGGGCTGGTCGCCCATGTCGGTGCCGCAGATCCCTTCTGCAGCGAATGGACCGATCTGGTGCGCGCTAACGTTCAAAAAACTGGCGCAATTGTCCATTCAGGTGGAACGCTGATTACAATCGAAGGACCGAGGTTTTCCACCAAGGCGGAATTGAGCACATTCAGAATGTGGGGATTCTCAATTATTGGGATGACTGCGTCGCCCGAAGCATTTCTCGCCCGCGAGGCCGAAATATGCTATACGACCATGGCACACGTGACGGATTATGATGTCTGGCATACCAGCATGGAGCCGGTCACCGTAGACATGGTTATCAGGACTTTAAATAAAAACACCCGTATGGCACAAGACGGAATTCGTAATCTTGCACTGAGCTTCAAAGAGAGAAGCTCGTGTTCCTGCCAGAACGCATTATCCTCAGCATTAATAACTAATCCCGAAGCGATCGACTTAAATACCAAAGAGAAGTTAAACTTGCTGGTCAAGAAATATTTGTAATTGCCGTATCCATCAATGAGATGCAATTTCTCTTCTCATAAAACCAGGTTACTTCTATCATTATTCCCCTGCGCTAACCCAAATCAATCCCGTGAATAATCCTATCCTTTCAGCCCGATCCATTGAGCGCCGATTGTTGATTTTCTCAATCGGAATTCTCTTCCTCTTGGCCACTATTCTAAGCCTCTCTCCTGCAGCCAGGGAGCGTGCCTGGAACGTGGAATACCGCTGGTCTCATTGGGTGGGATTTTTAATTTGGGCAGGGACAGCATTGTCGGTCCACTGGCTGTATCGAAAAAAGCTGCAGGACACGGACGCTTTTATTTTTCCATTTGCCGCTTTTCTTTCCGGTTTGGGCATTCTGTTAATTTGGCGACTCATTCCATCATTTGGAATGCGTCAAACGTTATGGTTTGTTGTGGGCGGCATTGTATTTATTCTTGGAGCAAGACGTTTTTATAAAATCTCACTTCTGCGGCGATATAAATATATATTACTGATGAGTGGACTATTCCTAACCGGGCTCACGCTCCTCCTTGGGACAAATCCACTCGGAGATGGACCAAGATTATGGCTCGGGTGCTGCGGTGTTTACCTTCAACCCTCAGAACCTTTAAAGCTAATTCTGGTTATCTATCTATCCGCATATTTCGCGGACAACCTGCCATTCCGGCAAGGTTTTTTCCCACTGGTCCTTCCAACGCTGTTAATGACAGGTCTGGCCTTGCTCATCCTGGTTGTCCAAAGGGATTTGGGAACCGCCTCGATCTTTATTTTTCTTTATGCTTCCATCCTATATCTTGCCACTGGCCGAAAAAGGGTGATCCTGGCAAGTCTCTTTATTTTGATCATTGCCGGGGTCATTGGATACTTTGCGGTGGATATTATCCAAGTCAGGTTGCAGGCCTGGCTGAACCCCTGGTCTGACCCAAGCGGTTCAGGATACCAGACGATCCAATCCCTGCTGGCAATTTCCAATGGAGGCCTGCCAGGCCGCGGACTCGGTGTGGGCTATCCGGGCCTTGTTCCTGTGGCAATTTCTGATTTCATATTTTCTGCAATGGCTGAGGAGATGGGATTAATAGGCACCGTCCTGCTGCTCTGCTTCTATTCCATAATTATTTCCAGGGGTATCCGAATTGCGATGAGAGCTCAGGATACCTTTCGACGACTCCTGGCCGCTGGACTCACCGCTTACCTTGGAGCTCAAAGCATTCTCATCATCGGAGGGAATCTCCGTCTACTGCCTCTCACCGGCGTCACCTTGCCATTTATATCGTATGGGGGGTCTTCTCTGTTGACGTCAATGATTGCCATCCTGCTCATCGCAATTATTGGAAGCCAACCCGATGAAGATCCGGCGCCACTTCAAAATCCCGCTCCCTATCTGCACCTTTCGTTGTTATTTTTTTTGGTGCTTTTTGGGTTGGCAGTGACCAATTCATGGTGGTCTGTTTGGCGGGCGGAAGACTTGCTCACGCGAACGGACAATCCGCGGCGTGCGATCTCTGACGCTTACGTCGCCAGAGGCGACCTGGTCGATAGATCGCTTCAGCCCATCAATAGTACTACTGGCGAATCGGGTTCTTATTCACGTCAATATAACTACCCTGACCTAAGTCCTGTGACGGGATATGTCAATTCCATATTTGGTCAAAGCGGACTGGAATTGAACCTGGATCCCTATTTAAGAGGGTTGAAAGGTAACCCTGAATTCCAAATCTTGTGGAATTGGCTCTTGTATGGAACCCCACCCCCAGGGTCAACAGCGCGCCTCAGCATTGACTTGCAAGTTCAGTCCAAAATCGATGATCTTCTTCGCGGATATAAAGGGTCAGCCATTTTACTCAATGCCAAAACAGGTGAGATTCTCGCAATGGCATCGCATCCGACTTTCGACCCAAACACCTTGAGCGAAACTGGAAGCCTGCTAATAGAAGACCCCGATGCGCCTTTGTTGAACCGAGCCTCCCAAGGATCTTATCCAGCGGGGACCATTCTCTCGCTGTTTATTCATGCGAAGGAACTGGAAAATGGGGCTGCTTTAACGAAGCAGGAAATAATTGATCTTTACGCAATGCTGGGATTTTATGACCCGCCGGAAGTCAATCTCCCGGTCGGACCCGTATCCATGACCGGTGCCATTGAACAGATAAGGATTAGTCCGCTTCAGGCAGCGCTTGCAGCCACCACCCTGGCCAATGAAGGATTGAAGACCGCAGGGCAAATCGTCTCGGGAATAAAACCACAAAATTCAGATTGGATAATCCTTTCACCCCAAAAGAATTCAGTCCAAATCTTCAGCCCAGCCGTTGTCACTGAGGTAACAGAAAGTGCCCTGATCGCCATGCAACCCTACTGGAGGATAGTAAACGAAGATGGATCATCGACTTCAGGGATAGCCTGGTTCATCGGTGGAACCCCCTCCGGCTGGCAAGGGACTCCATTGATCGCCGTTGTCGCGCTCGAAAACGGAGATACCGGAGATGCCGATTTTATAGGTCAGGAATTACTAAAGTCCGCACTAGATGAGTAATTTGTTCAAACAATAAAACATCAAGTCGTCCAATATGAACGACTTGATGTTTTATTTATTCCGATCTGGTTATTTTGCGCTATAGCCAGGTCCTTTTTTGAAATAATCGTAATTGAGCTGCTTATCCGGAGTAAGATCGACCACCTCGCCCTTTTCCAACTTCTTGGTGGTTTCAAGGACTACAGCATCTCCGTGATGGTTTTTTCCCTCATAGTGTCCGCTCAAGCCCAACCGGTTGATGAATTCCCCCCCCTTGGCTGTGTACGCAGAAGGCACCTCGTCCTCAGGGAAGATGGCTGCCCACGGACATTCGGGAACACAGGCACCACAATCGATGCAGGTATCCGGGTCAATGAAATACCACGGCCACTCCTCGACCGGTTTGCCGGGGACAATACATTCCACCGGGCACACTTCGACGCAACCGGAATCACGTAAACACAAGCTGGTGATAATGTGAGTCATACCATTCCTCCTTGAGAATAAGAAATAATTAAAAGCCAGATTATCATTATATCTGGCTTCGTACTCTCATGCAATTACTTTCGTGGTTATTTGAACCGGCGACCGACTTCCGCCCAATTAACGACATTCCACCAACTGGACACATACTCCGCACGGCGATTCTGATATTTCAAGTAGTAAGCGTGCTCCCAAACATCCAATCCCATCAACGGGGACATGCCCTCGCTCATGGGGTTGTCCTGGTTGGCAGTGGAGACGATGGTCAGTCCTCCATCAGATTTCTTTACCAACCATGCCCAACCTGATCCAAAGCGGCCATTCGCGGCTTTCTCGAACTCTGCTTTGAAGTTGGCAAAATTACCAAAAAATGACGTGATTGCTGCGTTCAGGGCTCCCGTTGGTTCACCACCGGCTTTGGGCGCCATGATCTCCCAGAACATGGTATGGTTCCAGGTTCCACCACCATGATTGCGCACAACTGTTCGGATATCTTCCGGAACACTATTCAAATCCTTGAGAAGTTCTTCCAGCGACTTGGATGCAAGTTCCGGATGTTTTTCGAGAGCGCCATTAAGGTTGTTGACATAAGCCGCATGGTGTTTATCGTGGTGAATTTGCATGGTGGTGCTATCGATAAATGGTTCCAAGGCGTCAAAAGCATACGGAAGCGCGGGTAATTCAAAGGCCATTTTCTTTCTCCTATTCATGTTTGTCAAAATTTTGACTGTTGATAATCCTGATTTAGGATATTATTAATCAGATTTTAGTCGTCGGCTGGATCTCGTGTCAAGGCGACAAATATGGTGAAATTTATCCCTTAATCGGATTATGGGTATCATCCCCCCGAATTACTGAGAAACTTGAAACCCCTATGAGCTCGACACCCTCCAAACCTGTAATCACCGCTGCCATAATGGGTGGAATCCTGGCGGTTTCCACTGCGTCCATTTTCATTCGATTCGCGCAGGAATATGCGCCTTCACTTGTAATTGCCGCCCTTAGGCTGGTGTTTGCCAGCCTGATACTTGCCCCACTTGCCCTGAGCAAACATCGAACTGAGTTGGTGTCATTAAATAAGCGGGCTGTGGTTCTAGCGGTTGCATCTGGGACATTTCTGGCATTTCATTTCGCCACCTGGATCTCTTCCCTCGAATACACCACCGTTGCCAGTTCCGTTGTTTTAGTGACCACTACTCCGCTATGGGTGGCACTGCTTTCCCCGTTGGTGCTTAAGGAACCGATTACTCGACCGGTTATTTGGGGGATGCTGTTAGCCCTCCTCGGCGGCTTGGTCATTGGGCTATCGGATGCATGCCGCTGGGACAATGGATTAATCTGCCCTTCAGCCGCAGAATTTTTTCAAGGAAGGGCGGCTTGGGGAAATTTCCTGGCATTGGTCGGCGCATGGATGGCTGCTGGATACCTATTGATCGGCCGCAGCTTGCGTGCCAGGATGACTCTCATTCCATATATTTTCGTTGTGTATGGAATGGCTGCAGTTGTTCTTCTCATCATTATGTTTGTTTCTGGTCAAACAGCCCTTCATCTGCCCCCCCAGGCTTACTTCTGGATTCTTTTACTGGCAATTTTTCCTCAGCTCTTAGGGCATTCAACCTTTAACTGGGCTCTTAGATATTTGCCCGCATCGTTGGTCTCCATTACCCTCCTTGGAGAACCTATCGGTTCCATCATTCTGGCGTTTATTATTTTGAATGAAAGTCCATCGGCGCCTGAGCTGCTTGGCGCGGCTTTCATTCTTGTGGGAATCTATCTTGCCTCCCGCCCGTCAAATTCCAATGACATTGCGGAAGCCGCCGTCATTAATGAATAAAAAATCCACGCGCTTTTTGACGTGGATTCTTGTTTGGGTTTTTCGTTTTCTATCGTTGATAAAGGTAATTAAGATCCAAAAGCCATGCTTTCAGCTCGGGGCTCAAAGCAGACTCAGGCATTCGCCACATCCAATTGCCTGTTTCTTTACCGGGGAAATTCATGCGGGCATCAGTACCAAGCCTTAGAAAATCCTGCAAAGGAGCGATGGCAATGGCTGCAACAGAACTCCATGCTGCTCTGATCAAATCACCCGCGAAATCGTCGCCGCTCCGACCGAAATAACGTCGATAAAATTCCTTCTCGTTTTCGGGAGCAGTGGCATACCATCCCAGCGCAGTATCGTTATCGTGTGACCCTGTGTACACAACACAATTTTCGAGATGATGATGCGGCAGGAATGGATTGTCTGGTCCGGAAAAGCCAAATTGAAGTATTTTCATTCCGGCTAATTTAAATGAATCCCTTAGTTCAATTACATCTGGCGTAATTTCTCCCAAATCTTCAGCGAGAATAGGAAGATCACCAAAGGCGGATTTAATTGCGTTAAGGAAATCCGCTCCTGGCCCGGGTACCCATCTGCCTTTTTCAGCAGTTTTTGCATTCCCTGGGACCTCCCAATAGCCAGCAAAACCGCGGAAATGATCCAGGCGGACAATGTCCACCATGCTCAGAATAGCTTTAAAACGATTGATCCACCATTGGTACTCGCCAGCTTTATGAACCTCCCACCGATAAAGCGGATTCCCCCACAGTTGACCGGTGGGCGAAAAATAATCCGGAGGGTACTCCTGCCACAACTGTCGGTCTCCCGGAATTATCAAAATAGAATAATTCGGGATTGGACCATGCATCCGAGCTGTCGTACGCAACAAAAATCGGAATATCGCCGATGATCTTCACGCCTTTTTGGTTGGCATATCTCTTCACCGCCGCCCATTGACGGAAAAACAACCACTGCCTGAAAGCATGGCGGGAGATTTCTCCTGCGAGTTTTACTTGTGCAGCATTGAGGGCTTCCGCTTTCCTGAGGCGAGTGCCGGGCTCCCATGTCCCCCAGGCAGCACCCTCATGGGCATCTTTGAGCGCCATGAACAGGGTGAAGTCGTCCAACCAGAAGGCATTGGCGTTGCAGAACGCGGCGAACTCGCTTCTCAGCTCTTCGGAACCACTTTGCTCAAAATGCAAATAAGCGATATCCAACAAAACGGGCTTCCAGGTGAATATCTCTCCATAATCCACTTGACCAGCTGGAAACTCGGGGATTTCCTTTAAATCATCAGGCAGCAAGAGGTGGTCGTTGAGCAGAAGGTCTGGACTGACAAGGTAGGGATTCCCCGCAAAGGCTGAAAAACACTGATAGGGCGAATCGCCATATCCAGTGGGACCGAGCGGCAGGACCTGCCAAAGCTTGCATCCACTTTCAGAAAGAAAATCGATCCACTTAAAGGCTGCCGGTCCAAGGTCACCTATGCCATAAGGCCCGGGCAAACTTGTCGGGTGAAGCAAAATCCCACTGGAACGATTTAGTTTCATAAACTCTCCTGTCCCTAGTCACTAATCTCAAATGGCTGACGCTTGGTTTGGACGAAGGAACCGGACTCGACGACCAGCGAATCAAAATCCGAAAACACCACATCGGTGCCAATCAGAGTGCCTGGCTTAACCACAATCTCTGGAGGCAACTTGCTATTTTTCCCTATCAGCACCAGACCGAGGTCGCTCGATTCTGTTTGATTACCCCCTGACGTCACGCCTCCAACCGTTGAATTTTCTCCGACTTGCACACGCTTATCTAGGATGGCTCTCTCAACCTTCGCTCCGGCACATACCCTGCAATCTGTCATTAAAATCGACTCCCGAACTACTGCCCCAGATTGTACAACCACTCCCGGGGACAAGATACTGCTTTCAACAATCGCGCCTCTTTCGATGATGCACCCATCCGACAACATGGAATTCGTTACCTTGCCATCGCGTTCGATCCAGACTGGAGGCCTCTCTTCAGTACGGGTATGGATGACCCAGCGCCTGTCATTCAAATTCAAAGGAGGATCAGGTACCAGCAAGTCCATCTGAGCCTGCCAGTAGGACTCAATTGTTCCCACGTCCACCCAATAACCGCTGTAAGGATAGGCAAAAACTCTTCTCCCCTCCGCGACCAGGCGAGGCAGGATATTCCTGCCAAAATCATGAACGGAATCATGCTGATGCCGGTCCGACCACAACGCACGATCAAGGACATTAAGGTTGAAGACATAGACGCCCATATTCGCGAGAGTCGATGTCGGGTTCTTCGGTTTTTCGATAAAAGATGTGACTTTATAATACTCATCCACGCCCACGATGCCGTAGCGAGAGGCCTCTTCGACGGGCACCGAAACCGTTGCCATCGTTACGTCCGCCTGATGATCGATGTGGAAAGTAATCAACGCATCATAATCCATGGCGTAGATATGGTCACCGGATAATATTAGAATGTGGTCGGGGCTTTCTCTCTTGATGAAGCTGAAATTCTGCTGCACTGCATCGGCAGTGCCAACAAACCAATCGGTTCCAAAACGCGCTTTATAAGGTGTGTAAATTCGTATCCCACCGGTGAAATCGCGGTTGAGGTCCCAGGGACCACCTGCCCCAATGTGCTCGATCAAGGATTGAGGCCGGTATTGAGCCATCATCATGACATCAAACAGCCCGGAATTGGTACAGTTTGACAAAGCAAAATCAATGATTTGATACTTCCCCGCGAAGGGTACAGCCGGTTTTGCGCGTTTTGCAGTAAGAACACTTAAACGCGATCCCTCGCCGCCCGCCAGGATGACAACTCGTGTTTTCATATCATCGCTCCTGTCCCACGGAATTAGAAATATCCACCAGGCATATCAATCAGAGACCTTGTTGGCTGTCAATTGTTGATATAAATCCAGATATTGCCTGGCCGCGTTTTCCCAGGAAAAATCCTGGGACATTCCATTGTGCTGCAACCTCAACCACCGGTCCCGGTCGCCATAAACAAGGAGGGCTTCCCTCAGACAATTGGCGAAAGCACCCGGGGAGGCTTCGTCAAACAGAAATCCCGTCCCGCTCACAGTATCGGTATACCCGTGAATGGTATCATTCAAGCCGCCCGTTGCCCGACCGAGGGGTACACAGCCGTACCGCATGGCGATCATCTGCGCCAGACCGCATGGTTCGTACCTTGAAGGCATCAGCAAAATATCAGCCCCGGAATAGATTTGCCTGGACAGGCGTGCGTCATATCGAATCTCAGCACAGACACGCTCGGGCATCTCGTCCTGAAGGGAGCGAACCGCGGATTCCAGGTAGGGGATTCCCGTCCCCAGGATGACCGCCTGCCAGTTTTGATCAACCGTTTGTCTTAATCCATCGACGGCAATGTCCACCCCTTTTTGCGGGTCCATCCTTGTGATCATTGCAAGAAGAGGAACGTCTGGATTAAACAGGCAATCCCAAAGAGGATTGCAATTTGGCTTTATTTTCAGCTCGGCTCTCAAGGCTTGCTCCGTCATAATTCGCGGTCAGGGCAGAATCAGTTCTTGGGTCCCACAACTCCAAATCCAGACCGTTAAGGATTCCTGAAAGGGCATCCGCCCGAGTGCGGAGAAAATCCTGCAAACCGCAACCGAATTCAGGGGTTAGCAGTTCCAGGGCATAGGCAGGCGATACGGCTACAATCGCATCCGCGGTCGCCAACGCCATGGGGAGCGGAAAATGTCGCGCCCAATCCGGGAGGTGCGGATTCGAGGAAGGATGAAGACCATAAGCGCTTAAGTGCGGAGAAGCACCTCCGCCCATGAACGGCAGATTGTGGACTTCAATTATTGACTTAATCCAGGCGTAACGCGGATCAGCCAATCGATGGTGAAGCGCGTAGACGGCTGGGGCTGTATGCCAGTCATTGGCATGAATGATCATTGGCTGCCACCGGATATGCCGAATGAGCTCGAGCGCAGCAAGTGAAAAGAAAGTATATTTTTCGCCATCAATTGCCATGTCTGCTGAATAGACGGATTGCGCAGAGGATATCGGGGTCCCGTCCACTAAATAGACGGGTGTGCCCGCAATGGACGTTTCAAAAACCTGAACAGGGACCCTCTGTCCGCCTCTCATGACGGAATAGCTCGAAATCGGCTTGATCTCGTATCCATCGAGGTTGAGATTGTTATGAAGGGGAATGCACAAGCGCACATCCAGTTGAGGCCACAACGCTCGCAGCGCTCCAGGCAGGGAACCTGCGACATCCCCCAACCCCCCCACCTTTATGAATGGATCGGCTTCAGCAGCCAAGAACAGAATTTTTATGGAACGAGGCATACTTTATTCTACAACAAAAAGCCGTTCTCCGAAGCTTACACAAATCTACACAGGGTAGATCGAGGTTCGGTTCCTGCTTCGACGAGGACTGCCGGACGACCCGGTCTTACACCCTCTCCACAGGCGTGTCTTTCCGCGGAACTCGCGGTAGGCCAGTGCTCCAAATTAAAGGCCGCATTCAGATCGCGGTCGATGATCAGGCCGCAGACTTCGCACTCGTACAAGCGCTCGCTCAGATCCAACCCGGCTTTGATGTTCCCACAGCGCGAACACCGTTTGCTGGACGGGTAGAACCGATCGGCCACCTGCACTTCACACCCGTACCACTCACCCTTGTAGCTCAACTGCCGCCTGAACTCATGAAAACCCACATCGGCGATCGCCTGCGCCAGGTGATGATTTTTCATCATCCCGCTCACGTTCAGGTCTTCCAGCACAACGGCTGACTTGGTTTTCGCCAGCAGGCTGGTCGCCTGGTGCAGCGTGTCTTTGCGGATGTTCGCAACCCGCAGGTGAGCTTTCGCCAGCTTGGCTATGGCCTTGCGCCGGTTGGCGCTGCCCTTCTGCCGGCGGGATACTGAGCGTTGTAATCGCTTGATCTTTCGCAGGTTGCGCTTGAGGGCACGCGGGTTCTCGACCCTCGTTCCATCGCTGAAAGTTGCCAGAGCCAGGATCCCCAGGTCAACCCCTGCTGCTGGCTTTTCCGCTGTTTCCGGTTCAGGCATTTCGATCTCCACCTGCACTGACACGAACCAGCGTCCGGCTCGTTCACTCACGGTGGCGCTAAAGACGTTCACACCGTCCACCGGCAGGTAGCCGCGCTCCTTCAATCGCAAGCACCCCAGACGCGGCAGTTGAATGGCATCTTCAAAGACGTGAATGGCGCCGGCCAGCCGGAAGTTGCCAAGACCGTTCTTCTTCGACTTGAATCTCGGGAAACCGACCTGGATCTTCTTGCCCGCCCGCTTCTCTTGCACGCGCCGGAAGAAGTGAGCAAACGCTTGATCCAGGTTGCGCAGTGCCTCCTGCGGGGCGCACTTCGAGACCTCGTACATCCAGGCCAGCTCGGTTTTCTTGAGCGCATTCAGCTCGCGGTGCAGGTCGATCGCCGTGGGAACTTTCTGCCCGGCTTGATAGGCTTCGATCTTGCGCGCCAGCCCCCAGTTATATGCCCAGCGCGCCGCCCCGGCGTGTCCGGCGCAGGCTGTCTTTTGGGCGTTGTTCAGATCCAACTCGGTCTTGAAGGCACGCAGCACGATCATAGAACAATTGTACTACTAATCACCTTCAAACTTAGTTGAGATTTGCACAGAATCGCCACTATTTGAACCGATTTCAGCTCTCAGTTACTACTCCCCATCTTCCTGTACCAAGTCATCAGGAAGATGGGGGACCTTTCACTACAGGTTTACAATTTTTCAACCGGGAATTGAATTTCTGTCACGGTGTCAGGGTCGGACTGACTCCCTGCTTGAGACGGACGCAGATAGACCTCCCGGCAAGGACCGGTGATCCGGTAACCATTTTCCGTGATCCATTTCTGAATCGCGTTATACGCCTCGCCGATGGTCGTAAACGGTCCGTGGTGGACGCAACAAGCCATGGCTTCCACCGAAGGCAACGTTCGCACTTTCACCTTGTTGCTTTCTTTCAATGTCCCCTGAATCACTTCGCATACCTCGATATCCCAATCCACTTCTTTAAATTCGTCATCGTGGTAGATCGAGAAGCAGGCTGAGTTGGGAACGGGGTGTACCTGTTGCTTTGCGAGATATCCCCCCAATTCGCTCCAGAGCGGTCCCTGTTCAGGAGGCGTTGGAACAACTCCCCTCACGGATGCAACCGTCACGGGCTCAATTTTTTTAATCACGACATCGTACTTCGACATGCTTTCCTCCGATTCGATTTGTCTCAGCCGAACTTCTATCCGGACAAGACGTTCTGCTTCCTCGTCCAACCTGGTTTGAACCTCGGCGCGGCGCAAGGTGAGCATTCCACGCATCTGGTCCGTTGTGATTTTCTCATCCAGCAGACGGCCGATCTGCTCGAGGGAGAATCCCAGGTCCTTCAGGGCGAGTATTCGATTTAACCGACCAGACTGCTCTTGTGAATAATAGCGATAGCCAGTGAATTCATCAACCTTGTCTGGCTGAGCAGACCGATTTCATCGTAATAGCGCAGGGTCTTGATGGGAACGCGGCTGAGTTTGGAAAAGTCTCCGATCCGGATCATTGGTTGGAAGGTCCCTTCATCGTGTTTATACAGCCTCCAGTGGGAGGAGAGTCAAGGGGGAGTAGCGATTAAAATTATATTCAATTATTAAGAAAAAACCTCCCAAATAGGGAGGCGTAGAGGGTGCCCAGTGGGTCTTGAACCCACAACCTTCTGATCCACAGTCAGACGTTCCGCCAATTGAACTATGGGCACCATGTTTCGAGCGGGCGGATTATATCACCACCTTCATCCAGATTCAAGGATTTTCGGACTGCAGGTACGATTTCGGATCGTTCAACGGTCTGCTGACTGCCATCCCGCAGGTTTTTGACGGTCACTTTTCCCGATGAGGCCTCATCCGGACCCACGACCAATACGACTTCAATTCCAAGTTTATCGGCAAACTTAAATTGCCGGGGGAGTTTTGCCGCTTCGGGGTACACCATGACGTTCAATCCTGATTGCCTTAATGTGGAAGCAAGGGAATATGAATCCAGGATCAGCGAATTCATCAAAGACCGTTACCAGTACGGGCGCCGAGGCAGGCACATAAGCAGGGACTAAACCTGCTTCTTTTAGTACAAGACCGATGACCACGTCACCCATAGCAAAACCGACAGCAGGCAAAGGTTCTCCGCCCACGTCAGCAAGCAGGTTGTCGTATCTTCCTCCTCCGAAAATCGCTCTGGGCAGAGAACCGCTCAAATCGAAAGCCTCAAAAACGGTCCCAGTATAATAAAGTAATCCTCGCATGATGTTGGGGTCGAAGACCACATATTCACTTACACCTAAAGCTTCCAGAGCAGAAATAACTCGCAGCAGGCTTTTGGAGGATTTATACAGTTCGCTATTCGCAAGGATTTCCTTCAGGCCACCCAGTTGTTCGGCAGTCAGCCCGATTTCCAAAGCATTCGTCTCCCAGGCTTCCGGTTTCATTTTCGTGCGCCGGTCAATCAGCCCGCTCAACTCCAACCGTTTTTCGGGTGGAATTCCCAAGGAATCAAACTGGGCTTCCATTAAACGCCGATCGCTCACTCGGATTTGTACCTGGTCCGGTTTTAATCCCACCAGCTTAAAGAACGTCACCGCAACAGCAATCAATTCCGCGTCCGATTCGGGCGAGTCGACGCCGAGCATGTCGATATTCCACTGGAAAAATTCCCTGCTCCTCCCACGTTGAGGTTGTTCATATCGCCAGAAAGGACCAAATGACCACCAGCGGATCGGAAAGGTCAATTCGTTCTGCCGCTTGGCGATCATGCGCGCAAGGGACGGTGTCAATTCCGGTCGAAGCGCTACCAGATCCCCACCTCGGTCATTAAAAACGAAAGATTGCTTCTTGACGAGCTCGTCGCCCGATTTGGCTGCATACAGGTCGATCGGCTCAATAAATGGACCATCCCACTCCTGATATCCAAACGCCTGGGACGCCTGCCTGACCTTATCATTGATGAAATTCCGTAAAGCCATGTCTTCGGGGTAAAATTCACGTGTCCCTTTGACCGGTTGAATGATGTTCTTCATAAAAAGCTCCCAAAATCAAAATTCAGTGATTGAATATTAGTACGAGTTTGGTATAATGCCTTGAACCAAACAGGCAATAATCCTAAGGAGAGCGACTATGGAAATCAACTATCAGGAGACCACCAAGGATCTGCTGACTCGAATTGACATCCACAAAAAATACGGCGGCCGCGACATCGATCAGTGGATGATCGACCTGCTCAAACCCGCACCTGGATCGAAAATACTGGATATTGGCTGCGGCGCCGGCAAACAATGCTTCCTTTACCTTGATTATACTAAAGGAAATGCCGACATCACCGGAGGCGATGTCTCTCAAGAACTATTGACGAAGGCTCACAGTGAAAATGAGAAGCGGGGCAATCCCGTCAAGTTCATGGAATTGAATTTTAATAAGCGATTCCCTTTCGATGACAATTCATTTGACCTTGAGTTCAGCTGCTTTGCCATTTATTATGCCGCAGACATTCCAGTTACCATCCAGGAAATGCACAGGGTATTAAAGCCAGGCGGCAGGCTTTTCACCACGGGTCCTCTGCCCGCCAATAAGAAATTGTTCTACGATATTATCAAGGAAGCCACCGGGAAGCCCATCCCGCCCATGCCAGGATCGAGCCGCTACGAATCGATGATCTTCGAGAACGTAAAGCAGCTTTTTTCAAAAGCGGAAATGCATGTGTTCGAAAATCCACTGACGTTCGATGGTGTTCAACCGTTTGTTGATTACACGAAAGCATCGTTGGGCGAAGACAGGAAGTTATGGACCAGTCTCTTCAATGGGCAGAAGGAATTCGATGAACTGATGACAAACATTGAAAAGACTGCAGAAAAAAGAATAAAGCAGGATGGCAAACTTGTCATGACGAAAGTCGTTGGCGGAATTCTGGCTACCAAATAGCTGAGACTGGAACTCTGATGCAATTTTTTGGCAAGCGTACCCTCTTCCTTGGCGCCCACCCCGATGATATAGAACTGGGCTGCGGAGCGCTCATCCACCACATCAACACGATCAGCGACGTGTTGTGCGTGACGTTATCCGACAACCAGAAAAACCCGCTTCTCAAGGATGTCGTTGACGAGCATTTTCGCAGCATGGAAGTCCTTGGAGTGCCAAAGGACAAGGTGATTCTGGGCGATTTCACGACGAGAATCTTTCATGATTCCCGCCAGGATATCCTGGAATACTTTCTGAAACTGAGGAAGGAATTCAATCCTGACATCATTTTCGTCCATTCCAAACAGGATATCCACCAGGACCACAATGCCATGACCGATGAAGCCTTACGTGCCTACCGAGGCATCACCGTATTGGGATTTGATGTCGTGCGGTCCTCCTACGGCTTTTTCCCCCACTTTCTGGTTGAAGTTAATGAAGCTGACGTTAATGCCAAGCTGGATGCCTTGGCCCAATACAAAACCTACCAGGACAAGTACTACTTTGACCGAGACGTTTTGCGTGCCACGATGATACGCCATGGCACCCTGGCGGAATGTCCATTCGCCGAGGGGTTTGATATTCTACGAATAGTTGGGCGATTCGAGTCCAACAGCTAATAAAAATCGGGCAGCGACGCTGCCCGATTTTTATTCTTTAGGAATTCCTATCTCAATTTTCCCATCCACCACACGGACTGGGTAAGCGGGGATGTCCACCACGGCAGGCAGGGTTACTGCCTTCCCAGAGCGGATATCAAACTCGGCACCATGCCTGGGGCAGACCACCTGGTGTCCGTCAAGCATGCCGTCTCCCAATGGACCGTTATCGTGCGAACAGACATCGCCAATTGCGAACAGCTGCCCTGCGATATTGAAGATTACGATGGGAATACCTTCGATCTCCACGAAAAGACGCTCTCCATTCGGGAGGTCTGTTTCGGAAGCAATTTCAAGGAATGTGAGCTGGCTTAAATCCTTCTGAATGTAATTAAACATGGCACATCACTCGACCAACTCGTCGGTGGCGGAGCTCATTCCATAGACTCCAGCCTTAAGTACTTTCAACGATAATAACGCGCATTTTAATCTGACAGGACCCAGTTCAATCCCCAATAATTCCAGGATATGATCTTTATTTAGAACCTTCACGTCGTCAAGCTTTTTACCGACAATGGATTCGAGCAACAGATCAGCGGATGCTTGCGAGATGGCGCACCCATGTCCATCAAATCGGGCGTCGGTAATCATTCCCTGTTCATCCACCCGCAAGTCGATGCGAATATGGTCGCCACACAAGGGATTCGAATCCTCAAATGAAAGGTCGTGAGGATCCAGGCTGCCGCGATAGGCAGGATTCTTATAATGTTCGATGATGACTTCCCGATAGAGATCGTCCATGCAATCTATCCAAAATACCGTTTGACTTTATAAATCCCCTCGACCAACGAGTCGACTTCTTCTTTGGTTGAATACAGATAGAAACTGGCGCGGGTGGAGGCCGGGATTCCAAATTTCTCGTGCAGTGGTTGCGCACAATGATGGCCGGCGCGAACCGCGATCCCATCGCCGTCGAGGATCTGTGCCACATCGTGCGGATGAACCTGGTCCAGCGTGAAGGCTGCAACGCCGCCTTTCATATCCGCAGAGAGCGGACCCATCAGCTTGAGCCCAGGAATTTCCTCGAGGCGCTCGAGAGCGTATTCAGTAATCTCATGTTCATGCCTGGCGATATTGTCCATGCCAAGCTTCGAGAGGTAATCGACTGCCGCTCCAAATCCAGTTGTTTCCGCTATGGCCGGAGTACCCGCTTCGAATTTATAGGGGAGATCATTAGGCTTGAATGAGCGAAGCTTGACCACCTTGATCATATCCCCGCCTCCGAGGAAAGGAGGCATCCTTTCCAGGACATCTTCCTTGCCATATAAAGCACCGATCCCTGTAGGGCCGACCATTTTGTGGGCCGAGAAGGCCACAAAATCGGCGTCCAGCGATTGGACATCCACTCCAAGATGCGGGATGGATTGGGCAGCATCGAGAAGCGTCACTGCACCGGCCTGATGAGCCAGCTTGATCATTTCAGCCGCAGGATTGACCGTGCCGAGGACATTGGACATATGCGTGAATGCCACCAGCCGGGGATTTTGTTCCAGCAGAGTACGATAGACATCGAGGTCGAGTAACCCTTCAGCGGTAACAGGAATAAATTCCAGCCGAATTCCCTTTTCTTCTGAAAGCATGTGCCAGGGCACCAGGTTCGAATGGTGCTCCATCTCGGTCAAAATAACCAGATCCCCCGATTTTAAATTTGCCCTGCCCCACGAATAAGCTACCAAATTAATCGATTCGGTGGTATTTCGAGTGTAAATCACCTGCCGGGCGGAAGGGGCATTGATGAAACCGGCGATTTTTTCGCGGGATTTCTCATATAACGAAGTAGCTTCCTCGGCAAGCGCATGGACTCCCCGGTGGATGTTGGCATTGGACTGCCGGTAATAATCATCCATCGCCTTGATCACTACGTCGGGCTTTTGGGCCGTGGCTGTCGAATCGAGATAAACCAATTTAACCCCCGGGCGGATTTCTCGCTCGAGGATGGGGAAGTCCTTGCGAACTTGATTTACATCGTAGGTCATGATTCGCTGGAGAGCCTAACCGGATCCTAGTAATCCAGTATTTCCCGTTTGCCGCCTTTTTTCGGCCCGGTGCCAAGCGGACGGATCGTATCCGAGGTCACGGGATACCACAATATTCGATCTGGAACCATCCAGCCGTCTGTCAAAAAGACATTGGAGCGGAATTGAACCGCCACCAATTTGTTATCCACCTGAACCACGATCCCCTTGAGCCATCCGCGTACGCGATTGCTGCTTTTTTCGTGGTCGCAATAGACTTCCACGGTGTCGCCCACTTCAAAGGAGTGGTCAGAACCCGGGTTTTTCATGAAGGAGTAAGGCATTTTTCCTCGCCGCGCGGGTCGTCGTTCCGTCCCGCTGGGACTTATTTTTGGTCGAAGATTGTTCATTCAGTTTCCTCTAATATTATAGACTCAAATGACTACGAGGTGGCACTCGAAATGCGTGCCCTCCAGCACGAGAATTAGAAACCAAAAATAATGGTCTATTCCGTCTTGGAAAGAATGGCTTGTTGGAACCTTTCCCTTACGCCGTCAAATGGTATGCGTTGCATGATCGGGTCGAAAAACCCTTCGACCAAAATTCTTTCTGCTTCTTTCGGGGGAATCCCCCGGCTTTCCAGGTAAAACATGGGCTCCTGCTCGAGCCGGCCCACCGTAGCACCATGGGTACACCTTACATCATCCGCCAGGATCTCCAATCCGGGAATTGAATCCGCCCGGGCCGCCTCACTCAGGACAAGGTTTCGATTCGCCTGGTAGCCATCCGTTTTTTGTGCACCCGGGGCTACATAGATCATCCCCTGCCAGACCGACCGGCTTTTTCCTTTCAGTGCCCCCTTGAAAAGCAGGTCACTGGTCGTGTGCGGAGCCAGGTGATTCTGCTGGGTATCGTGATCCAAGTGCTGGCTGCCATCCGTGAAATAAAAGCCCGACATCCGTCCCTTCGCCCCTTCGCCTGCCAGGTCAAGCTCGGAGAAATTCTTGGTCACCCTTGACCCTACCGCGCCAAATATCCAGTCGAGGTTGCCATCACGCTCGACACGAGCACGTTCATGGGAGAAATTCCAGACATGCTTCCCCCAGGATTGAAGCTCGACAAATTTTAAATTTGCACGTCTTCCGACCTTGATCTCGACGATGCCGGCATGGAGGGTATGACCAGCTTCATCGGGTGAGGCCGATTCGTGCACAAATGTCGCAGACGCGCCGTCATCAATCCAAACGAGCAGATGGGATACATGTGCGAGCCCAACTCCCGGTCCCCACAGAACGGAATGGAATGGTTCTTCGATGGTCACATTTTTGGGAACGTAAAGAAAATCCCATTATCCGCATAGGCACCTGCGAGGGCGGCAAATTTGCCTTCTTCCATGTTCACAGTTTCCCCGAGGATTTTCTCGACGATGCCCGGGTGGCTGGAAAAAGCAGTTCGCAGGTCTGTAAAGACAACGCCTTTCGCTTTTATTTTGTCATCAAGCTCAATTGTTGCTCCGCCCGGATACATCACGATCTGACCGCCGTGCTGGTCGGAAACCAGGGGTTTGAGCAAGTCCTCCGGAACGGACGGTAAGTCAAGGTGAGCAACCGCCTGAGGAAACAAAAAAGATTCCGCGGGCATGGCGTGGATATCCGTCCGGCGCCAGGCTTCGTCGCTCGTAGTCGGAATCGGCAAGCGCTTGAAGGTTTGCAAAGCGCGGGAACGGTAGGAATCGACATGATTCCCAAATCCCGGCTGGACAGGCTGCGTAAAGGAAAAATCCCGCGCAATCTGCCGGGTTTGCCGTGTCCGGGAAACAACAACCTTGGGTTTCTCTTCCATGTCAGCCAATCGACCCTTCCATTTGGAGTTGGATAAGGCGGTTCATCTCCACAGCATATTCCATCGGTAATTCCTTAACCAGAGGTTCGATGAAACCGGAAACAACCATGGTAGTGGCTTCTTCTTCACTCAAACCTCAACTCATCAGATAAAAAAGCTGCTCCTCGCCGACCTTAGAAACCGAAGCTTCATGCCCGATTGAAACATCTTCTTCGTCAATCTCGATTGAAGGATAGGTGTCTGATCGGGATTTTGGATCCAGCAGCAGAGCATCGCAAACCACGCTGGATTTGGATCCCTTGGCGCCCTTGTGGACTTTCAGCAGTCCTCTGAACGAAGACCGGCCTCCATTCTTGGAGATGGACTTGGACATGACCTTGCTGGTCGTGTTTGGGGCGAAATGGACCATTTTCGTGCCGGCATCCTGGAGCTGACCGGGACCCGCGAATGCCATCGACAGCATCTCCCCGTGAGCACCAGGCTCCATGAGATAACAGGAGGGGTACTTCATGGTCAGTTTCGACCCGAGGTTGGCATCCACCCACTCATGGGTTGCATTCCCGAACACTTTGGCGCGCTGGGTGACCAGGTTGAAGACGTTGGTAGACCAGTTCTGAATCGTGGAATACCGTGAACGAGCACCTTTTTTGACTACAATTTCGATCACGCCGCTATGGAAGGAATTGGTCGTATATTGAGGCGCCGTACACCCTTCTACATAATGAACCGATGCCCCTTCGTCCACAATGATCAATGTGCGTTCGAACTGCCCGACATTGGCTGTGTTCAAACGGAAATAAGCCTGGAGCGGTAAATCCACCTTGACACCCTTGGGGACGTACACGAACGACCCTCCTGACCACACCGCACTGTTGAGGGCGGCAAATTTATTATCTTCAATAGGGATTACTGTCCCAAAATACTCACGGAATAGGTCAGGGTGCTGCCTCAGGCCATCTTCTATGGAAAGGAAGATCACACCCTGCTTCTCAAGATGCTCGAGGACGGAATGATAAACCATCTCCAATTCGTACTGGGCTCCTACACCTGCCAGGAATTTCCGTTCGGCCTCGGGAATACCCAACTTATCAAACGTACGTTTAATGTCGTCGGGAACATCGTCCCAGGATTTCTCGCTTTTTTCTGTGGGCTTGACGTAGTAAAAAATCTCGTCCAGATTCAGTTCGTTCAGCGAGGGTCCCCAGGCAGGCATTGGGCGGCTTAAATAATGAGCCAAGGCCTTGAGGCGAAACGCCAGCATCCACTGAGGCTCGCCTTTCATGCGGGAGATATTTTCCACCACCTCCCGATTTAGCCCGCGCTCGGATTTAAAGACATAGTTCTCCGGATCGTGAAAACCGTACTTGTATTCTCCCAAACCTTGAAGGATCTTGACGTCTTCGCTCATGTCATCTCCGAATAGAACAACAGATACTTATAAAATTTTGTGACCCGATTGTACTCAAGCTTCCGGTTCCTCGTATTTTTCTCGAACCCAATCGTAGCCATGTTCTTCCAGGTGAAGAGCCAGCTCGGGTCCGCCGGATTCAACGATACGCCCATTCATCATCACGTGGACATATTGCGGCTTGATGTAATTCAACAGGCGCTGGTAATGCGTGATGACGAGCACACCCAGATCGGGTCCGCTCAACGCATTGACTCCCTCGGAGACGATCCGCAGGGCGTCGATATCCAACCCGGAATCGGTCTCATCCAGGATGGCTATCTCGGGTTTTAACGTGGCCAATTGCAGGATCTCGGCACGCTTTTTCTCACCGCCTGAAAAGCCGTCGTTCAGATACCGTCCAGCGAAAGCGGAATCCATCTTCAGCATTTCCATCTTTTCCTTCAACATCTTCCTGAACTCCGGTATGGCAATTCCCTTGTCTTCGGGATTCTGTGCCCGGCGGCGTGAGTTGATGGCCGTGCGAAGGAAGTTGGCGACCGTCACTCCGGGAATAGCGACCGGATACTGGAAAGCGAGGAAGATTCCTTCCCTTGACCGTTCGTCCGGCTCAAGCTCAAGAATATTCCTGCCCTTGAACCAAATTTCTCCCTCGGTCACCGTGTAGTTTGGATGACCCATCAGTGTATATGCCAGCGTGGACTTACCCGTTCCGTTAGGACCCATAATGGCATGGATTTCGCCCTGTTTAACGGTCAAATCCAATCCTTTAAGGATTTCCTTGGATTCGATGCTGACGTGAAGGTTTTTTATGACCAATTCTGACATGGAAGCTCCTTGATAGCCTTGTTTCTAAACTCCCGGTATTATAGCAAATTGGAGGCAAAATGTCAATATTTATGATAATTTTCTAGTTTATTATGCCAAGCATCCCTGCCAGTCTATATTTATGATATTTATCTAGTATATTGACAATCAAAATAGAGACTGATATACTCCAATTAACGAAACGAAAGCTTTATGAAAAGTACTCGCGATAGAATCCTTCAATCACTGCTTCACCATCCTCGCTCGACCATCAACGTGTTGGCGGGTGAAATCGGCATTAATCCCATCTCCGTTCGCCATCACCTGACTAATTTACAGGCTGAAGGATTGATCAAGGCTGAAGAAGAACGTCACGGGGTCGGCCGGCCTCGTCTGGCCTACTCACTGACCGAGGACGGGATGGAACGCTTCCCGACCCGGTATTTGAGACTAACGACCCGATTGCTGAGTCAAATGAAGGAGCAGCTCCCCCAACCGATGGTCAGCGACATGTTCAAGCAGGTCGCGACCAACCTCGCTGCTGAACACGAAGAGCAATTGTCTGGCCTGAGCGTGGAAGAAAGGCTGAATGTGATGAAGGACCTGCTGGGCGAGGAGGGATTTGTCGTCGAGTGGGAAAAAAAAGGGCAGGATTACATGATCCACGAAATCACCTGTCCCTACCTTCAAGTCGGGCACATTCACCCCGAAGTCTGTACCGTCGACCAGACATTGATCTCGAAAATGCTGGCCGTCCCTGCCAATAAAGTCCAATGTATCTTGAGCGGAGCTGCGCACTGTACCTATGTCGTTAACGTTCCAGCGGAGATAAATCAATGAGCGAAGAGACTCCCGTCAATGAGTTAAAGTGGACCATCCACGAAACGCACCCGGACAAAGTTCAAAAGGTTCGAGAGAAACTTTCCGAGGTGGTGGACCCTGAAATCGGCATGACCATCATCCAGCTTGGGTTGGTTCGGGACGTGCTGATCGAGGAAAAAAATGCACGCCTGAAGATGATTCTGACAACTCCTTTTTGCCCCTACGGACCGGCAATGGTGGACATGACTCGTGCCAAGGCCCAGGAGGGATTAAATATGCCTGTTGTCGTTGAGATGGGCATGGATGCCTGGGATTTTTCAATGATGGAAGATCCAACTGCTATGGATTGGGGCTTATACACATAATTTTTTCTCTGAAATATAAAATAAATCGGCACATCTACCATGTGCCGATTTATTTTATTAACAAATTGAGCGCAATTCCTAGCGCATCTTGAAGTATTGCGTCATCTTCATGGCCTGGTTCAAATCCCCTTGCAGTTTTAACTTCCCCTGCATAAATGCCTGCATCGGGTCCATTTTTCCGGTGAAGAGCGCGATGTAATCATCAGAATCGGCGCTGAGCGTCATTTTCGGGCTGGGATGAACACCCTGCTCCACCTTCACTGTGCCATCCTTGATCACTGCAAACCAATCGCCTGCTTCCTTTCCGGTGAACTTGAATTGAAGGATGGTGTCCACCCCCTTCGCTTTTTCAGGATCAAAAGCCTTCGGCATTTTTCCCATCAATTCCGCAATCGTTAGATCAGCCATGTTTTCTACTCCTTTTTTAGTGTGTTAGGACTTTAAGAATAGCACAACTTTATCCAGGTTGCAGGTTTTCAAATACTGCCGCAGCGCCCATGCCTCCGCCGATGCACATGGTCACCATTCCATATTTGGATTTTCGGCGCTCCATCTCGTAGATGAGCTGGGTCGTTAGTTTTGCTCCCGTGCATCCAAGCGGGTGGCCAAGCGCAATTGCCCCGCCGTTCACATTTGCTTTTTCGGGATCAATTCCCAAGCTCCCGGATCACGGCCAACGATTGGGCGGCAAAAGCCTCGTTGATCTCAAAAAGGTCAATATCCGCGAGTTCCAATCCTGCCAGCTTCAATGCCTTCGGCACTGCGGCAATCGGTCCTATCCCCATCAACTCCGGAGGAACGCCTCCGGTGGCGAATGAGACAAATCGGACCAATGGCTTCAGTCCCAGCTGGTCTGCCTTTTCAGCCGACATAATGACCACGGCGGCTGCTCCGTCCGACATCTGCGAGGAGTTCCCTGCCGTCACAGAGCCGCCTTCCTTAAACGCCGGCCGCAATTTTGCCAATGCTTCGAGGGTCGTGTCAGCTCGAGGGCCTTCATCCCGTTTCACAATGAAATGGCGTGTGGTTGGTTTACCGTCAACTGCTTCGGTGAACTCCACATCCACGTGCACCAGTTCGGGATCGAACAAACCCGAGGTAACCGCCTTGGCTGCGAGTTGATTACTGCGCAACGCGAACTTATCCTGGTCTTCTCTTGTAATCCCGTATTTCTCAGCGACATTTTCGGCCGTCAAGCCCATGCTGGTGAACACACCGGGGTCTTCCACCGCAAAGCCTGGATTCGGCGCAAATTTATTCCCGGCCATCGGCACCATGCTCATGGATTCAGCGCCGCCCGCAATGGCCGTTTCCATTTGCCCGGTCATGATCGCAAAGGCGGCATGCGCAATGGATTGCGAACCGGACGAGCAGTACCGGTTGATCGTTTCGCCGGAAACCGTAAAGGGCAGACCGGCTTTGAGCGCCACTGTCCGCGCCATGTTGAGGCCCTGTTCACCCTCCGGGAAGGCGCACCCCAGAATGACATCCTCCACCTCGGCAGGAGGAAGCGCAGGGACTCTTTTGAGCAGCTCCCGAATAACCAGCGCAGCCATGTCATCCGGGCGGACCGTGGCCAAGCCTCCACGCTTCGCCTTGCCGACGGGAGTTCGGGCTGCAGCAACAATAACCGCATCTCGTGTTTTCATGCCTGCCTCCTAATTCCGTAAAGGTTTTCCGGTCTGGAGCAATGACCACATTCGGGCTTGTGTTTTTTCCTCTCCGCACAGGGACAGGAAGGCTTCGCGCTCCAGATCAAGAATGTATTGCTCGCTGACCCAGGCCGGCTTGCTCAGGTCGCCGCCGGTCATGACATAGGCCAGCTTGTTCGCGATGACCGAATCGAATTCAGAAATCTGCTTCCCCAGCTTGTACATGTGGAGGCCGACCCTCATGGCTGCCAGTGCTTCCCTGCCGGCGGCATAAACCGAATTCGGGTGCCGGTGGACGATATCCTGCAGCCGCCAACGCCAGGACTTCACGCTTGGCTTCCGTAAGAAGGTGACTGCGATTCATAACGATTCGATCTGCTGATGTAAGTATGCCAAATTGACGGGCTTCCTCGGCGCTCGTCGCCACCTTGGCCTGCCCCACCTGTTCAAGCACACGCATAAGGAACGGCAGGGCATCCGTCGCTCCTACTCTCATGGATGGGTTTACCAGCCTGCGGACCATCTCTTTCGTGCCCCCGCCCGCCGGAATGACACCTGCCCCCAATTCAACCAATCCGATGTAAAGTTCACCTGCCGCCACGACGCGTGGACCATGCATGGTCACTTCGCAGCCGCCGCCCAGTGCCAGTCCGGCAGGGGCGACCACCACCGGCTTGGGGAAGTAACGCATGCGCATGTTCACATCTTGCAGCTTCTTCACAGCACCATCCAGAGTGTCCCACATCTGTTGCTGTGCTGCGACGACCACCATGAACAGGTTCGCACCGGCTGAAAAGTTATCTCCTTCATTTCCGATGACCAGTCCTTCAAATTCCTTTTCGGTGCGGTCCAAGCCTTCGCGCACCATTTCGAAGATATCATCGTCGAGGGCGTTCATCTTGGTGTGGAATTCCACGCACGCCACGCCATCCCCGATGTCATACAGGGTCGCTCCGGTATTTTCTGCAATCACCTTTTTCGCCTGCCGGGCCTGGGTAAGCGTCACCAATCCCGGAGTTCTGGAAACTGGAACATAACCTTTCTTTTTGACGCTATACACAGAGACCTTGGCGCCGGCTTTATCGTATTTATAGAATGACTTGAGGCCGGCAGCGATCATCTTATCCACCCATGCGGCGGACGGATAGCCGGCTGCTTTCATGTCCTTGACGGTTTGCTTCACCCCCAGCATGTCCCATATCTCGAACGGACCGGCATCGTGCCCGAATCCCCAGCGGATGGCATCGTCCAACGGCATCGGCGAATCGGCCACCTCGGGGATGATATGGGAGGCATATTGGAATCCCTGGTAGGTTAACGCCTGAACCAACCTGGCCGCCTTGTCGGTTTCACCCAAAAGAACCTTCAACCGTTCACCCAGCCCATCCACGTCCTTCGCCTTGCCCATGGAATCGAAGCGGACTTTCTTCGGAGATTCATGTTCAAGCGATTCCAGGTTCAGCGACCAGAATTCCTTTTTTCCGTCTCCTGCGCGGACCTCCTTATAAAACCCAACTTTACTTTTATTACCCAGCCAACCTTTCTCAACCATGGTACGGATGAGAGCATTCGGCTTCTCGGAGGAAAGATATTTCTGGGCGAGCTTGTCATGCTTGATCGCGGGTGCCAGATTCCGCCCGACATGCTCCCACACATCCACCCCGACCAGGTCGATCAAGCGGAACGTGGCTGTTCTTGGTCGTCCCATCAGGGGACCTGTAATGGCATCCACCTCATCCACGGTGTAACCGTTTTGAAGGATGAAATCCATGGCGAAAGCACCTGTGCCAAACGCCAGCCGGTTGCCGATGAAGTTGGGCGTGTCCTTGCACAAAACGATCCCTTTTCCGAGCCGGAATTGACCAAACCAGGAGATAAACTCGGTTACCGCGGGGAGTGTATCCGCGGTCGGGATGACTTCAAGCAACTTGAGATAACGAGGCGGATTGAAGAAATGGGTTCCAAGGAAATGCTGCCGGAATCCCCTGGATCGTCCCTTGGCAATATCTTTGAGCGGAATACCTGATGTGTTCGAGGAAACGATGGCAAGCGGTTTGCGAACCTCATCAATGCGTGCCATCAGATCCATCTTGATCCTCAAATTTTCGACAATCGCCTCGATCACCCAGTCGGCATCTGCCATAACTTGAAAATTATCCTCGAGGTTTCCTGTTTTCACCAGAGAATAGCCATCCGATGAGAAAAAACTCGCCGGTTTAGATTTCTGAGCCCGGTCCAATCCCTGGTTCACGATTCGGTTTCGGACAGCAGGTTCCTTCAGCTTCAGACCCGTCTTCTCTTCGTCTGGAGTTCAACTTATCGGGGACGATATCCAGCAGGGTGACGAAAATCCCGGCATTGGCAAGGTGAGCGGCAAGCGCCGCCCCCATCGTACCTGAGCCTACTACGACTGCCTTATGAATGCGGTAGTTCATGCCTCCTCCTTTCCTTATCGCAAATCTGCGCCGGTGTAACCCAGCAGCTGCCGCGCCACAACCAGCCGGTTGATTTGGCCGGTCCCCTCATAGATGTCGGTGATCTTCGCGTCGCGGAACCATTTTTCGAGCAGAAATTCCCGGCTGTATCCCAAAGGCCCCATCAACTCGACCGCTTTTTGGGTGATCTTCGTGACCACATCGCCCGCCTTGACCTTGCTCATCGAGGATTCAAGCGCGTTGGGGTGTTTATTGTCCGCCATCCAGACCGCTTTCAGAATCATCAACCACGCAGACCGAAGCATGATCTCCATTTCGATGACGTCCTTCTCGATGGCAGTTTGTTTCTGCCTGGGAAGGCCGTACCGGATCGTCACGCCTCGCTCGGCGAGCATTTTCTTTACTTCCTCAAGCGCTGCGCGAGCCACCCCGATCCCGGTCGCTGCGACGAGAGGACGGGTTGCGTCGAAGGTGGCCATCGCTCCTTTGAAGCCGGTGGTGGTCTTTTCGACAGTCGGGCTGCCGAGAATGTGATCATATGGCACACGCGCATCCACAAGCGAAATGGCTGCCGTATCCGAACAACGGATCCCCAACTTGTGCTCCAACTTGGTCACCGTCACGCCAGGTGTGCCCGCCTCGACGACGAATGCCCGCATCCCTGCCCGGCCAGCGGTCGGGTCGATGGAGGCCCAGACGACGATAAACCCCTTTCCGAATTCCTCCCTTGAAACCAGGGACTTTTCTCCTCCCGTGACGAAAATCTTCTCGCCGTTGATGACCCACTCCCGGGTGGCTTCATCCAGTACCGCACGTGTGCGTATGGCTGAAGTGTCCGAGCCAGCCTGGGGCTCTGTCATGCACATGGCCGCAAAGGTGGGTTTTTCCTCCCCAAATCTCGAAAGGAATTTCGCTTTCTGCTCATCCGATGCTGCCGCCTGGACTGCCGCCGCACCCAACCCTCCGCCGGGGGTCACGAGGTACATCCCGACATCACCCCAGGAAAGCATCTCGAGCAGGGATGCCAGCATTTGATATCCGATGGGAGGCCGTTTGGGTTTGGACGGGTCTTCAGCTTCCTCCTTTTTCTCGCGAGGCGCCATGGAACCCGCGCCGGTAGCGCGCATCGCGGAGTGCATGAACTCGATATAGCTGAAGGGAATCTCATGCTCGTGCTCATCAAAATAGCGCGAATGAGGCCTCATCATTTCATCCGCGACCGTTTGCAGCATAAATTGCTGTTGGGCAATGGGTTTTGGAGCTTCAAATTCGATGGTCATTTCAGTCTCCTTTCTATACGATCGCCAGACCGGTAAACGTGGAAAATCCACGGCCGTTTCGCATCCACATTTCAACCGGGAATTCGCGAATGTAACCATACCCGCCAAGAATTTGGACAGCGCGGTCCGTCACAGTCATCGCCATATCCGCGGCACCGGTCGAGGCGAGGAACGCGGCAACAGGATAATCTTCCTTGCCAGTGTCCAACTTCCAGGCCGCCTCCCAGGTCAACAACCGGCTGGCTTCGACCTCTGTGGCCATTTCCGCAAGCATGAAGGCGATCGCCTGCTTTTGCGCAATTTTCACTCCGAAGGCCTCCCGCTCTTTTGCATAATCACGGGCAAACTCGAAGGCTGCCCGGGCTACGCCGACGGCAAGTGCGGCATTCGCAAGGCGCTGGGATGCCAGCAGCGGCGCGAAATCGTGACCTACATCCCCGCCGAGTCTGATCCGCTTTCGGCACGTGCACCTCTTCAAGCTTGACTTCGTAGAGCGGAAGGGCATTCATCCCCATAAGCTTCATTCGTTCCTCGGAAACAGATCAAGCCCGCCGTCCCTTTGCGAACCAGGAAGGCCTGGGGCTGATTGTCAAGTTGAGCGTAAACGATCATGGCAGCCGCCTCGGTTGCAAACGGGACGAAAGTTTTATGTCCCGCTGAGGACATAATCCCCGCCTGATCAATGTCGCCTTTGTCCTCATGTCATTGGGATCAAAATCAAAGGTTGGCTCAAGAAATGCCGAGGAGTAGGCGGTCCAATTGCCTTCGATCACTCCTGGAATCAACGTCTTCTTTTGATCTTCGGTTCCACCCATCAGGATGGGAATGGCAAAGGTGGCAGGCAGCATGATGGCAAGAGCTCCTGCCAAGTCGCCAAATGCCAGTTCCTCGGCAGCCAACACGCCTGTGACGGCTGATCGCTCACCGAACCCCCCATAGGCTTCAGGTATGGATGCTTGAAGGAATCCCAACTCCCAACCCTTTTCGATCAAGCGAGGCGGGCAGAGTTCTTTCTTCTTCTGCGTCATGGGCAGCAGGTCGCAAATCCCCCTTTGAGAACCTGCTGATGGCGTCCACCAGCATTTTTTGTTCTTCGGTAGGTGCAAAACCGTACATAATCACTCCTTTCGAATACAGATGGGTGGATATAATTACGAAATTCGCTAACTCTTCCTGGGTGTTCTTTTATTACTCTTTACGCCTTCGAGGAACAGATTGAAAAAAAGATCAGAGATTTCGCCGGCGGATAATTTTCCTTCCGGGCGATACCAGGTGACGGTCCAATTCATCACGCCAAGCAATGCCCAAACGGTCATGGACACACTCTCGCAACGCATCCGGCCGGAGTCAACTCCCTCCTTGACCAGATCCCGCCACATTTTCTCGAATTTGTCCCGATTATGAATATGCCGTTTGTACAGGTCTTTTTCCAACGAGCGATACTCAAACAGAAGCACTGATGATAGATCAGGCTGCTCGCAAATTACCTGAAGATAAGCGCGTATGGCAGCTTTTAGTTTTGCGTCCGGCGGGGAATCCAGCTGCATCACTTGCGCCATATTTTCCGTGACAATGGCCATGGCGCGGTCCAGCAATTCAGCGAGGATCTCCTGCTTGCTCCCGAAGTGATGGTAGAGCGTGGCTTTTTGCAATCCAACTGCATCGGCAATGTCCGCCATGGAAGCGCCGTTGTACCCCTTTTGGCAGAATACCTGCGCTGCGGATTCCAAGATCAGGTCCCGACTGATGGACATCACTGCTCTCCCTACCGACCGTTCGGTAGATAAAGAATAGCAAATCTGACCTTCGATGTCAAGCCCTATTTTTTAATTGCCGTGAGTACGGGAAAGTATCTTGTCATGTATGCTATAATATTTTTATGGCTGAACAACCTGAAAATGTTGCGGAACAATTACCGCCTGTCCAGGAACCGGGGAGCATTCCCTCCTCTCCACCGGACCCGGTAGTGGACCCGGAGATTGCTCGAAGACAGAAAATGATCGTGACGGCCCTGATCGTGGGCGGCATCGTCTTCATCGCGCTGATCATCCTGATCGTTATCCTGTTGCTGCAGCCCGGTGTTCCCACAGAAGCCATCAAGAATGTTTTCATTATTTTCCTGGCGGTGGAGATGTTGATCGTGGGAATTGCTGTCGTCGTCCTGGCAGTGCAAGTGGCGACTCTCGTCAATTTGCTTCAGAATGAAGTCCGGCCCATGCTCAATTCGACCAACGACACCATCAACAACCTTCGCGGGACCACTGAATTCCTGAGCGAGAACCTGGTGGAACCGGTCATTCAACTCAATGGGTATCTTGCAAGCCTGAAACGTATGCTAGAATTAATGGGACTGAATAAAAAATAACCAAATCACCCATCCTTGAAAGGAGAAATAAAATGGCAGATCGAGATGAATTTGGTGCATTCCTTGTAGGTTTCCTGGTAGGCGCAGTTACCGGTGGCGTGGTGGCCTTGCTTTTCGCCCCGCAATCCGGAGAGGAGACTCGCGCATTGATCGGCGAACGGTCGATCGAACTCCGCGATAAAGCAGTGGAATCCGGCAAGCAAGCCTACACGCAGGCCAGCAAGTATGCCGAGGATACTGTTGAGACAGCCAAGAAGGCCGTCAGCCGCAAGAAACCCGCCGAAGCCGGCGAAGTGTAACCTAACGGATGCAAATGCAAGGGTTTGACTTGATTAAGTCAAACCCTTGTTTGTTTTACATCGCATTGCGCACCATCCTCCGTATCACCTATCATCTTCTATATCATTCTTTCGCCTGGTCCTACGACCTGGTCGCTGCGATCGTTTCCATTGGCAAATGGAATGATTGGGTCAGGGAAGTGCTGCCCTGGATGGCCGGCAAAAAAGTATTGGAGGTCGGCTTCGGTCCAGGTCACCTGCAGGTTGAACTGACCCGGCGAGGGTTTCAGGTCTACGGATTGGACGAATCGGAACAGATGGTCCGGCAGGCTGCGCGTCGAATCAAGAAACAAGGACAGAAGGCAAACCTTACCCGGGGACTTGCCCAGGGCATGCCGTTCCCCGAGCACTTTGACACCATCGTCGCCACATTTCCCTCCGAGTATATTTTTGATCCGAATACCATCAAGGAATTCCATCGGGTCCTGCTCCCCGGCGGAGCGCTGATCATCCTCCTGTCAGCGATGCCTCCTCACGGAAGCGTGTTTGCCAAAATTCTACGGCGAGCCTCCAATTTGATTTTCCGGGAACAACCCAATCCCCTGGAGAACAGGCTTGAGAAAATCATTCAAGACTATCGGAACGAAGGTCTCATACTTAAGAAAGTATATCTTGGAGAGGAAAGCATATTCGTTAATCCTGTTTGTCGGAGAAAAATCAACTAGCCTATCCGATAATAATTCCGGGTTTCATACCGATGACTGAAATGTTGTAGAATGGGGACATGGAAATTCAAATCGCAGTGGCAAAAATTAACAAGTATGCTGTCTCTGAAAGTGGAGACACGCTGGAGGTCGTGGAACGACCCAACGGAGGGCTCTCAGTGGTCCTGGCAGACGGCCAATCGTCGGGACGGGGAGCCAAAGCCGTTTCGATGATGGTCGTACGCAAGGTCATCGGTCTGCTCGCGGAGGGCGTCCGGGACGGTGCGGCTGCCCGGGCGGCGTCCGATGCGCTTTACACGGAAAAAAGTGGAAAAGTCTCCTCCACGCTGAATATCGCCTCACTGGATCTGCACACCAAATCCATCGTGTTGACCAGGAACAACCCCGCCCCTGTCCTGATTGCACACGATGACGAAGTCAAGCCGCTCGAAGGAGAAAGCAAACCCATTGGCACACAACGCACCCTGCGACCATTGATCGATGAAATGCCCATCACCGCAGGATTGACCATCGTCTTTTTCACAGACGGCCTGGTCTATGCCGGCGAGAGGCGGGGAAAGCCAATGGACGCGCAGTCCCTATTGTCAGAGTTACTCAAAGACAAGACTATGACGGCCCAATCCATCGCGGATTCCCTGCTCGCCTCTGCCATAGAACTTGATGAGGGGCGTCCAGCGGACGATTGCAGCGTGGTCGTGCTAAAGGTCGATTCTCTTGCCGGTGACAGCGTCCGACGAATGAACGTCCGGCTGCCGATCAATTTGGGGTGAATGTGAGTAGAAATCGCGAATCAAAATCGATTATTCCCCGGGGGTGGAAGGCGGTTTTTCGGGACACCCTGCTCCTTTTGCGCGAGTTCAAAGAACCGCTCATCATCTTTGTCATCGCCATTTTTGCCTTCGGCGTGTTGTATTACAAACTATCCACTTTCTACCAGGTGCCGGTGGATTCTTACGCTAAATCCTTTTACCTAATGCTCACGTTGACCTTCCTCCAATCTTCAGGGGAATTTCCAGATCAACCGCTGCTTCAATCTTTTTACTTCATCATGCCGCTTATCGGACTGGCAACCCTCGCCCTGGGGTTGACCGAATTTGGAATCCTCCTATTCAACCGCAGGGCAAGGACCAAGGAGTGGGAAATGGCTGTCGCTTCAACTTACAACAAACACACGGTCCTGGTAGGACTGGGCCATCTTGGATATAGAGTGGTTCAAAAGCTACACGAAATGGAAGAAAATGTGGTTGTCGTGGAAATAAATCCCAATGTAGATACGCTGACTGCTGTCCGAAAAATGGGCGTTCCCGTGATCGAGGATGACGCCACTCGGCCTTCTGTCCTCGAGGCCGCCAAAATCGCGCAGGCCAAGACCATTATCTTATGCACACAGAATGATGCCATGAACCTCCAGGTTGCGCTTAAAGCGCGCAGCATCAACAAGACCATCAACGTCGTGATCCGGATTTTCGACGAGGAATTCGCCAAAAGCCTGCACGATCAATTTGGGTTTACCGCCTTAAGCGCCACGGGAATGGCGGCGCCTGTTTTTGCTGCCGCGGTGGCCGGCGCTGAATTCAGCAACCCCATCTCCGTCGAAGGGCATCAATTGAGTCTGGCCAGGATCACCATTTCTGCAAATTCGGATTTTGTGGGGAAAACCGTAGGATTCATTGAAGACAACTATCATCTAAATGTTGTGCTGCTTCGGCATGATCACCATAATGAGATGCATCCCACCGACAGCAGCCTTCTCAGCGGAGGCGATATGATCGCGGCCCTTGGCGAACCCGAACAATTGAGTCACCTGCTCCACGATAACGAAAAGTAGACGGGATCAAAAGTGCAATCATCTGAATTCAGGAAGGATTCATTAATCGGCATCGTTGGGGTGTGTGCCTCCGGGAAATCCACGCTCATCGAAGGGCTATCCGCGCGTGGGTACAAGGCTAGGCATATTGCCCAGGAGCACTCTTATGTCAAGGATATGTGGAAGCGTATCACCAATCCTGATATCCTGATTTTTTTGGATGTGTCCTTCGAAAAAGCCTGTAATCGCCGGAAAATGAACTGGAATAACGAAGATTTTCTCGAGCAACAGCGCCGAGTGTCCCATGCTCGTGAAAACGCAGATTTTAATCTGGATACCACCTTGCTAACCGCTGAAGGTGTTTTGGATCAAGTCCTGGCTTTTCTGGAAAAATAAATCTACCCTTCCCCCTTCAATGGGAGTATAATCACTCGTTGCGCCAGCCCAAGGCTGGCATTTTCTTGGAATGGAGATAAAAAATATCATGGATCGTCGGCAATTCTGGAAAATTCTCTTAATACTCGTGAGCGCATCTGCCGCCTTGCTCGTGGTATTAAATAATCAAATCACCCTGGTCAATCCGATTTCCAAAGCCGTTCTCTTCACCCGTGATGTCTCTCCCAGGCTTGGGTTGGACCTCCAGGGCGGAGTTCAAGTGCTCCTCGAAGCAGATCTCCCTGCAGATGCAGAGATTAACGCAGACGACATGGAGGTTGCAAGGACGATTATTGAGAACCGCACCAATGCCTTGGGGGTGTCGGAGAATATCATCCAAAAGGCCGGCGATCGCCGTATCGTTGGCGAATTTCCCGGCGTGCAGGATGCGGATGCCATCTTGAGCACGATCCAACAAACGGGCTTGTTGGAATTCGTTGATACCGGGTCAATCCCGATGGAACAGGGTACTTTCATCCAAACGGATTACAGCCCGGGAGGCGAAGCAATTACCGCAGATGGCGAGACAGTGTTCCACACCGTCATGACGGGCAGCGATTTGAAATCCGCCGTTGCTGCGACCGACGAACTAGGCGCTTACATTATCCAATTTGAACTCACCCCCGAGGGAGCGAAAGTATTTGGCGACCACACCTCCGCCAATATTAGTAAATTCCTGACCATTGTGCTGGATAAACAAGTAATTTCATCTCCGCAAATCCAAGGGGCGATCACGGAAGGAAACGGTTTGATCCAGGGGCAATTCACCTACGATGAGGTGAATGACCTCGCGATTAAATTACGCTACGGTTCCCTGCCCATCCCGCTGAAGATATTGGAAACCAGAATCATTGGCCCCACCCTGGGCGAAGACTCGCTTCGCAAGAGCCTGATCGCCGGTGCCATCGGCATGCTGGCCGTATTCACCTTCATGGCATTGTTCTACCGGTTCCCGGGTTTCATCGCCATCATCGGGATAATTTTCTATGCCTTGATCGCTTTTGCCATTTTCAAATACATTCCGGTCACACTGACTTTAGCGGGAATAGCCGGTTTTCTGCTGAGTACAGGCGCTGCCCTTGATGCGAACATCCTGATATTCGAACGCATTAAAGAGGAGCTGCGTAATGGAAAAACAATGACCCAGTCTCTCGATCAGGGCTGGACTCGCGCTCGCTCTTCCATTTTTGACTCGAACATCGCCACGTTGATCACGTCGGCTATTCTGTTCTGGTTCGGCTCCACTTTTGGTGCGACCATCGTCAAGGGATTCTCGCTCACGCTGGCAATTGGCGTCGTCATCAGCCTTTTTACGGCCATTGTGGTGACCAGGACGCTGCTCGCCGTGTCTATCCGGAATATCAACTTCAAGAACATCAACTTCTGGTTCGGGCTTTAGGAAGGTGCCGGCATGAATATTATTGGAAAACGCTACTTGTTTTTTGCCCTTTCGCTCATTATCATCGTTCCCGGGTTGCTTATTCTGGCGGTGAATGGCCTGCCTCTTGCCCTTGATTTTACAGGCGGCAGCCTGCTCGAAATCAAATTAGCTTCCGGCGAGCTTCCCCAGCCCGCAAAGGTGGTCACCATCTATGCCCTCCAAGGAATTAAGGATGCCCAGGTCCAGACTACGAGCTCGGACACCTTGATCATCCGTTCCTCGTTCATCGAGGATACAAATCGCGAAACGATCATCAACGCCATGGAAGAAGAATTCGGGACCGCTGTCGAAGTCGTTCGTTTGGACAGCGTGGGTCCGACCATTGGCGCCCAGGTCGCCTCCCGGGCTGCCCTGGCAGTTGCCGTCGCTGCCCTAGTGGTCGTCGCCTACATTACCTGGGCTTTCCGAGGAGTGGAACACGCTTTTCGCTACGGAGTCAGCGCCATTACCGCCATGCTCCATGATGTATTGATCGTCATCAGCGTTGTTGGGATTGGGTCCCTGGTTGCCGGCTGGGAAATGGACGCGCTCTTCCTGACCGCCTTGTTGACCGTCATCGGTTTCTCGGTGCAGGACAAGATCGTCGTATTCGATCGCATCCGGGAAAATAGCCGGTTGCTGCGCAAATTGGAATTTGAAAAACTCGTCAACCATTCCATCGTCCAGACTCTCCAGCGCTCGATCAATACCCAATTGATGACCGTGGAATTCCTCCTTTTGGCTTTAGCCATGTTCGGCGGCATCACCCTGCGTGAATTTTCAGTGATCCTGCTGGTAGGCTTGTTGAGCGGGACGTACTCCTCCATTTTCATCGCAGCCCCCATCCTTGTCGTCTGGGAGAAAAAGGAATGGCGGAATTGGTTCGGTCGTGGAAAGAACAAAACAGAAGCATCCGCTACTCTCTAGTTAATAACAAAAAACGCACCTGCTCAGGTGCGTTTTTTGACTCTACCGGTCTTACTCCCCTGTGGGCACCCAGATATTTTTCACCTGCGTGGCCTCGTGAAGAAATTCGTGCCCTTCTCCCTGCTGGATGTCCATCCAGTCACGGGGCAGGCCATATCCGACCCACGTCCGCTTCATGTTGGCAGCGGATTCGTACTCGACCCAATAGCTCCCTTCCGCGGAGCCGAAATACCAAACCGAATCGACATCCTCGTGCTGAACGAGGGTCTTGACCAAATGGTCTCGATTACCTGTTACGATATTGACCACGCCTCCAGGCACATCGGACGTATCCAGGACCTGATAGAAGTCCGTGGCGCTCAAAGGAAATTTCTCGCTTGGAATCATCACAACCGTGTTGCCTCGCGCAATCGCAGGCGCCATCAGCGAGACAAACCCCAACAATGGATATTCATCCGGGCAGGCGATGCCGATCACACCGACCGGTTCGTTGACTGCCACGGTTATCCCTCGCAACGTAGTCTCCTGAACGGTGCCGCCATATTTATCGGCGTAAGCTGCATAAGTGAATAGCCGCTCCACTGTCCTGTCCACTTCGGCCTGCGAGGATTTTTGTGTACGACCCGTCATCTCGACAATTCGTTTAACAAATTCAGCATTACGCGCATCCAGGTTTTCGGCGATGAAATAGAGTATCTGCGAACGGTTAAACCCATGGCGCATCGCCCAGCCCGGCTTGGACAAATGCGCGGCATGCGCCGCTTCCACCGCGTTACGGATGTCCTTGCGGTTGCCGTCGCCGACCTGGCCAACGGCTTTTCCTTTGGCACTCAGCACAGCGAGGGTGTATGCGCCATCCGGGCGTACCTGCTTGCCGCCGATATACATCTTCGGCGTTCGATCAACAACGGGCATCTTACGTCCAATTGCCCGATCAGCTTCGGGTTGAACAGGACGCGGCGGGATGGACTCACCCCATTTCTTCGATTCGTCCAGTTCTAACTCGGGGCGCGGACGAACCATCCACTTTGGCCGGACATATTCGAACAAGCCCTCGCGTCCTCCTTCGCGCCCAAATCCCGATTCGCGGTATCCGCCGAAACCCGCCGCCGCATCAAAGATGTTATGACAATTCACCCACAACGCACCTGCCTTGATCTTGCTGGCCACATCCAGCGCAAGGTTGACATTCTCGCTCCATACACTACCTGCAAGACCGTAACGGGTGTTGTTCGCCAGGGCAATCGCCTCTTCGGGAGTTCGGAAGGTTAGTGAGACCAACACGGGGCCGAAGATCTCCTCCTGCACCGTCGATGCGGCGGGATCGAGATCCGTGATCAGGGTGGGCTTGTAGAATAGACCTTTGGCAGGCAGAGGGATGTCAGGTTGGAATACGTTACCGCCTTCCTTGGCACCCATCTTAACCCAATGATCCACGGTGTCCCATTGGTTCTTATCCACGATGGCGCCCATGTCGATGGCTTTATCCAGCGAATCGCCAACACGCAGGTGCCCCATGCGGGTCTTCAATTTCTGGATGAAGCGCGGCGCGATATTTTCCTGCACGATCAGACGGGAGCCTGCGCAACAGACTTGTCCCTGGTTGAACCATATCGCATCCACCACCCCTTCGATTGCCGCATCCAAATCGGCATCCTCGAACACCACAACGGGAGACTTGCCGCCCAACTCGAGGGATATCTTTTTCCCCGAGCCTGCCGTGAGCTGACGCAATGTTCGCCCGATCTCGGTGGAGCCCGTGAAGGCGATTTTATCCACGTCCTTGTGTTTGACGATCATCTCCCCGGCTTTTCCGCTGCCTGTGATGATATTGACCACACCTGGAGGCAGTCCCGCTTCGGCCACCACTTCGGCAAATAACAAGGCACTCAACCTCGTATTGGAGGCTGGTTTGAGCACCACCGTGTTGCCCATGGCGATGGCAGGCGCGATCTTCCACGCCAGCATCATCAAGGGGAAATTCCAAGGGATGATTTGTCCGATCACACCGACCGGTTGGTAATCGCTTAGTTCGGTTTCCATCAGTTGTGCCCAGCCGGCGTAATAGTAAAAGTGTCTCGCCAGCAGGGGCACATCGATATCACGCGATTCGCGGATGGGCTTGCCGTTGTCCATCGACTCGAGCACTGCCAGTAAACGGTGATGTTTCTGGATGTTGCGGGCGATGGCATACATGTACCGGGCGCGGATGACTCCGGAAGTTCGGCTCCACGATTTGAAGGCGCTTCCTGCTGCAGTTACGGCGGCATCCACATCCTTCTTTTCGGCTTGTGCCGTCTCGGCAAGCAACTCTCCCGTACTGGGGTTGAAGGAGGCGTAGAATTTCGCCCCTTTGGGCTTCACCCACTCGTTATTGATGAAAAGGCCAAATCTGCGTCCATGATCCTCCAGCCAGGCATTGACCGCAGCGGGAGACTCGGGAGCGGGTCCGTATTCCATGGTTTTATAGAGGTCGATTAAGGTAGTCATGGTTTGCTCCAATTAATAACCACGAAGGGTCACGAGATGTACAAAGGGAAAAACCTAAATTGGGCTGCGTTGATTTCATGGCGGTTAGAACTATCCCATCGGCATATGATGTTTCGCTGCGTAATGACCGGTAATGTGATGGTACAACTGCCGTTCGATGTCAGTAAGCAGGCTGGATGCACCAAATCGGAACAAATCCGGCATCAGCCATTCATCACCGAGTTCTTCCTTCATAAGAGACTGCCAGGCCATCGCCTGCTTGGCAGAGGAAATACCACCTGCGGGTTTGAAGCCAATTTTGTACCCAAACCGGTCGAGATATTCCCGGATGGCGCGAGTCATCACCAGGCTGACCTCCAACGTGGCGTTGACCGATTCCTTGCCCGTCGAGGTCTTGATAAAATCCGAGCCTGCCATCATCGCCACCAGGGAGGCCTGATAAACCTGTTTCAAGGAGCCAAGGTCACCGGTTGCCAATATCGTCTTCATGTGAGCGTTTCCACATGCTTCGCGGAATTGTTTAAGCTCATCGTAGAGAGACTGCCAGTCACCGGTCAGCACGAAATTGCGGGCGATCACCACGTCAATTTCTCGCGCGCCCGCCTCTACAGCCTGTTCAATTTCTTGAATGCGTTGCGGAAGTGGCGTCTGGCCAGCAGGGAATCCTGTCGCGACGGAGGCCACGGGGATTCCAGAGCCCTGCAGCGCGTGGACGGCATCAGCGACACGGTTCGGGTAAACGCACACCGCCCCAACGGTAATCCGTTCATCGCCCAGCCCAAGCCGTTCAAGCATGTCAGGACGGAGTGGCTGCCTGGCCTTGGCACACAACCGGTGGACACGTCCTGGAGTATCGTCGCCTGAAAGAGTGGTCAGGTCAATGCAGGTGAGAGCCCGCAGCAGCCAGGCTGCCTGCCAATCCTTTTTGACGGTACGACGGCCAGGTAGTGTGGCTGTTCGTCGTTCCACTGCGCTTTTATTGACATGAGCGCCCATGACCCAGTCCAGGTCGAGAGGTGTGCCGGGGTTTCGAATGTGAGAAGTGGTCATTTAGTCTCCACGTGTTTGTCTGACATGATTATACAGCGAATGAACTTTGTTTTGATGTAGCTAAATTTTACACAGGGCTGGCAGCCAGTTGGAGCGCGGTAAAATGATAAAATGGTTCCATTATTCGAACCGCATGGAGAACACAAATATGACTGAAGCGACCTCTGGTAATGGACGATTTTACTTAAAATGGCTCCTCCCGCTTTTGGTGCGTCCCAGTCAGGCCTTTGACCATGTGCTGCTCCGTAAAGCAACCTGGTACACGCCCATGCTGGTCATCACTCTTTTATTGATCGTCCAGGTTTTCGTCAAGGGATTCATGAGTCCTACCACGAGCGAAATGGTGCCTTCCGAGGGATTCCCCGCAGAGGGTTTCTACTCGGAAGGGATGGAGGTTGGAGGTGGCGAAGAGTTGGCTGAAGAGGCAACCGTTTCTGAATCTTCGTCGGGTTGGCGCGCCTCTCTCATGCCCGCGGCAAGCAAGCTGTCCGGTCTCTGGATTGGCTGGTTTGTCCTGACACTTCTTCTCTTTGTGTCCCTGGTTATCTCCGGCAGCCAGGGAAATTTCACGTCGGCGCTAAACCTGACGGCATGGAGCAGCCTGCCCTATGCAGTTCAAATAACTGCCCAAGTAATCATCGCGTTGGTATACTCATCGGCTTCCGCTCTTCCCCAGGGACTTGCCGGCCTTGCCCTTAAAGTCCAGGGACCAGGCGGTCAATTCCTTGGCATTTTGTTCCAGAGAGTGGATATTTTTTTCATCTGGCAGGCTGTGCTTCTGATGATCGGCGCTGTCTCCATTTCACAGCTCCCCGCAGCGAAAGTACGCTGGCTGGTTATACTGTCACTGGTTATCTACCTGGCGCTGGCAGCCCTGCCAGCCTTCGGCTTGGCGCAATTCTCCCTGCTTCAGGACGCTGCACAACCCCAGTATTAGCAAATGCCTGCATTTATCGAAACTTCAGGTTTGAAGAAATACTTTCAGATTGGCGATCAGGAAGTTCGCGCGATCGATGGCGTGGATCTACGCATTGAACGAGGTACTTTCACGATCGTGGAAGGCCCTTCCGGCTCGGGAAAAAGCACGCTGCTTTACCTCGTGGGCGGATTGGACCACGCAACGGGAGGCAAGATTCAGGTGGATGGAGCGGCCCTCGACGACATGGACGCCAATATGCTGGCAGTTTATCGTCGGGAAAAAGTAGGGTTTATTTTCCAATCGTACAACCTGATTGCCAGCATGACTGCGCTGGATAACGTCTCGTTCCCGCTGCGGTTCGCAGGCATCCGCGATCGAGAGAGAAATACCCGTGCGATGGATTTACTCAAGATGGTCGGGCTGGAAAACCGCGCCAAACATCGTCCAATAGAATTGTCAGGCGGCCAGCAGCAACGGGTGGCGATTGCCCGTGCGCTGATCAACAACCCGGCATTGATCGTCGCTGATGAACCGACCGGCAACCTCGACAGCCGTTCGGGTTTTCAGCTGATGGAATTGTTATCGGAACTCCATAAGGAAGGGCGCACTATACTGATGGTGACGCACGATTCCCGGATGGAGAAATTCGCCAGCAGCGTCATACACCTTATGGACGGCCAGATTGCCAGCCAGGGCGAATTCATGGCGATGCATGCCAGCAATGACTAAGTCGCAATGGAGATGAGCCAAATGAAAAAATATAAAATCACACTGAGTTCAATACTTCTGGCAGGGTTACTTCTTGCCTTAAGTCCGACGGCTCTAATTCATGCGGGTCGAAATTTGCAGCCTACGGCTACCGACACACCAACAGCGACAGCAACCCCTACAGTCACACTTACCAGTACAGTTACTTCCACGGCAACACTGACCGAGACGCCTATCCCACCCGCTGGCGCAAGGCCTGTCCTTGTTCTCTCATCCTATAGTACAGGTGAAGTATTAATCGGAAAAGAGTTCACATTGAATGCCCAGATATTAAACACAGGGCAAGTGGATGCTTACAACAATATAATCACTTTCACGAGCGACGGGTTCGTGCCTCTTGGGAATGGCGGCGTTCAATCCATATCCAGAATAAATGTAAACAATTCGAGCTCCATTTCCCAGAAATTTGTCCCCGCCTACAGTTTGAGCGGTGCAACGAGCGCCACAATGAACCTGAATATTGCCTATACGGATATCAATGGGACTGCTTATACAAGCACTTTTACTCTCCTGATCAACTTCAAAACGTATACTTCAAGTGGGGTTATATCTGCAACCCGGACGCCGACTGCCATCCCTCAACCTCAGTTGATCATTGCCTTCTATGAAACAGACATTGAGAAACTGCAGCCCGGCAACAGTTTCAAACTGACCATTCATGTGCAGAACATGGGCAATGCTGATGCGCAGAACGTCACCATGGTGTTGGGGGGAGCAACGTTATCAGAAAGTGGAACACCTCAACCTGGAGGTGTGAGTGGCGGCAGCGCAGACCTTTCAACTTTCGCCCCACTTGGAACGTCCAACCTTTACTCCCTTGGCAAGATTACTGCTGGACAAACGATCCAGCAAACAATCGACCTTGTGGTAAATGTCTCCACTGAGCCAGGCGCTTATCCGCTTAATATTTCCTTTTCTTACATCAACCCCTCCGGCAATACCACTATCGACGATCAGGTGATTACCCTCCTGGTCTACAACCTCCCCAATCTGACAGCAAGCTTTTACCAACCTGTGAGTGAAATGTATGTCGGGCAGCCTGGTATTTTGCCGATACAGATTACTAATGTTGGCAAACGCAGCATTGTCCTCAGTGAAATGGAAATTATCCCTTCCAGCGGCAGCATCAGCAACAGTAAAATTTCGGTTGGGACGATCGATCCGGGGGGTTATTTCACCGTGGATTCAGAATTCATCCCCGACACACCCGGAGAAGTGACCATCAACCTGATCATATCCTATACGGATGACTTCACCAATCCGTCCATCTCTCACGTTGACCCTGCCACCCCTCCAGGTGGTGGAAATGACCTTCCTGCCCGATCAAGGCGACCTGGGCGGCGGCGAAGGCATTCCTGATCAGCCCATGGAAACGCCGCTCTCGTGGTGGCAGATCCTTCTCGGGTTCCTCGGGTTGACCTCCGGCTAACGCTGAATTCCGAGGCGATTTTGCGCATTCTGGATTTATTTCGGCTTATTTTGGACAACCTTCGCCGCCAGCGAGGGCGTGTTGCGTTAACTGCATTGGGGGTGGTCATCGGCACTGCATCCATCGTGATGCTCGTTTCGCTCGCTAGCGGATTGCAGCAGAGCATCATCAGCCAGTTCGCAAGCATGGGCTCGCTGACCACCATTTCTGTCCAAATGAATTATGGCGGCGAGATGATGGGCGGTGGCGGCGGAATGGGAGGATCGATGGAAGGTGGAGGTGTTCCGACCCAGATAAAAAAAATCACGAACGCCACCATCCGTGAAATTGAAGCGATCCCCAATGTCAGCAAGGTGATAATCCGTCTTTGGGCGGAGACAGGCGGGCCTATCCGCGTCGGGAAACTTGAGACTTATCCGGGTTACATGGGATTGAATATCAACGACCTCGGCCTGATAGATATCCCCATGCAGGAAGGCACGAATATCATCAAACGCGGTGAAGCGGTCATTGGCGCAGATGTATTGAAGAATTTTTACAATCCTTACGGGCAGCCTGGCGATCCGCCGCCAGACCCGCCTGATCTGCTCAATAAAAGGGTGCCGATAACCCTCTACAAATACACCCAGGATGGGGAGACCATTACCAAGATCGTCGATGTGAAGATCGTCGGCATTGTCAAGGAGATGACCGAATACAGCTGGGCGATGGTCATGCCCATGAGTGAAATCGAATCCTGGAACGAATGGAACCGTGGAAAGCGCATCAACCGCAACCAGGAAGGGTATCCGGAGCTCATCGTCAAGGTCGACAGCATGGACAGCGTGCTGCCTGTTGCTGACAAAATTAAAGAGATGGGTTTCATGGTATACACTCAGATGGAATATGTGCGCCAGATCCAGAGCACATTTACCATCATGCAAATCGTTTTCGGCGGTATTGGGGCGATCGCACTGTTTGTGGCGGCCATCGGAATAGCCAATACCATGACCATGGCCATCCTGGAGCGCACCCACGAGATCGGTCTGATGAAAGCCGTCGGAGCGACTAACCGCGATGTTCTGGCGATTTTTCTCGGAGAAGCTGCCAGCATCGGATTTGTTGGCGGGGTGCTCGGTTCAGCACTGGGTTGGGGCGTGAGCAAATTTTTCGATCAGATCATGGGTCAGGCGATGTCAGGTTTTATATACCTGCCGCCTGAGGCGATGCAAAATGCAGCCCAAACCCCCATCTGGCTTATCCTGTTTGCGGTAGGCTTCGCCACCTTGATCGGGTTTCTTTCGGGGCTTTACCCGTCCATCCGCGCTGCGATGATGGAACCGGTGATGGCATTGAAATACGAATAACCTATATTCCTGTTTGCTATTGGAATGAAGGTTATAAATTTATTCTCCAAGGGAATTCAATCAAAAAACACCTTCGAAAGGAGAGTCCTTGGGCTGGGGGCAAAGGACATGTCCCTTATTGGGGGGACTATTGTTTGACAAAATTTCTGTTAAAAATCACATAAAATTGGCGGATGGAGCAAGCAGCCAGCACAGGAGCTTTTTGAAGACTCTGCTCTTTCTATTATGAGACGATAAAAAAGTAATTCAATCCTAGAGACTTACACTCTCCCCCATATAGGCTGCCGAAATAGATACTTGCGGCGCAAACTGCCTGGCAATGTGACATCACTTTCTCCGCATGCCGTGCGTCCCAATAATCATCCGCTTCGCGGCCGAGCTCTTCCAGGTGGGTCAGGACGACCTGCTTCGGCTGCAGGTCCACACAGAATTGGCAGAAGGCATCCAACAGGGGCGGCTCCTCCATTAACGCGCAGCCGCGTCCCAGCCATAAATGCGCAAAAAGGCCATCCACCGAACCAAACGAGGGCAGTAATTCCGTCTTGAAATCTCGTGTATCTCCAGGAAAGAGCCAGCGCTTGTTGTTGAATTCGACCAGGTAACCCATTTCCGGAACGCCATGCTGGGGACCGTTCTCGGAAGGCGCGGCTTCCCAATGCAAACCGACGAACGGGAGCAGGTGAACGCCATGGATTTCAATCGGTTGCAAGGGTTGCGGGGTGACGATCTGTTCTGCGGGCAGCCCGGCCTCCGACTGCACCTGTGGAAGAATGTAGTCCGGAATGACCCAACGGATGGGCAAATGCCGAAGGGACTTGATCAAGTTGAAGTCGAGGTGGTCGGCGTGACGGTGGGTCAGCACGACAAAGTCGAGCGCGATCAAAGCTTTGGGCGAGGTCGATCTCCAGGCGCCTCAGGGACACGGCGACGCAGGCTGAGCGGATCCATTGCCCAGCGGACGTTTCCTGTCCTGAAGAGGTAATTGGCGGAATACAACAACCAGACCTTGTCCTGTGCGCCAGGAGAACGCCATTCAGAGATCAGGTCGGTCATCATTTGCGGATAACGAGCGGCGATCTCCTTCCGTCGTTGCGTCAATAGCGGTTTGTCGTTCAGAGAATTGTGCCATGGTTATACCTCGCGTGAATCAAGGCTTCCACATCGCTGATGGAGCGGTCGAAGGGACCAAGGTCTTCCATCTTAAGACTGGTGACGGCTGCCGCCCAGACTCCCGCCTCGCGTGGAGGTTTGGACAGCCTCATCGCCATGTAGGTTCCGATACAGGTATCGCCGCGCCCGCTACGCCCGTCGAGCCGCGCCGGGTAAAAACCAATATCGGTAAATTTTCCATCGGCGTAGATAAGCACGCCATCCTTATGAGTCAACACGATCTCCCGCGGACCCCTATCGGTAAAAAACGTCGCCGCTTTACGAATATCTTTTTCACCCGTCAGGAATTCTGCCTCCACCGCATCACTCTTGACCACATCCACACAGGCCAGCGTTTTCTGCATATCCGCCCAGGGTTCGTATTTGAGTTCCTCGCCGCGCAGCACGCGCACATAGCCCTGCATATCGGCAGCCACGAGCACGCCTTTGTCTTTCAGGATCTGGATGACATCCAAACCCACCTCGCCGCGCAGACTGGGTCCGATGACCGCCGCCCGAGCCCGCAGGTTTTTCACCTGATCGGGAGTGATACTCCCTGCTGTGGCAGCCACAGAAAGGTTACGGATATCCGGATTCCTGGTGGGATATTCCAGCTTCATTAAAGTGGAGTGGGGGGTGAAAACGGGAAAGCAATCGATGCCCGACTGTCTGAAACTGTCCACCACCCGCGAGTTTTCCTCTGCCAGGCGGGTGACCGCGGCGGTCTTGATGCCCAGTTTCGCCGCCGCATGAGCAGAGTAACGAACTCCCCCGCCATCGACATATTTCGTGCCAGCCGGGGTGATGATGGTGTCCTTGGTGTAATTGCCAATGCAAAGCAGATCGTACATTTCGTTGGTCGTCATAATATCCTTTCGGGAACTGCTTTTCTTATGGTGCGATTCTCATAATGAGCCAGTACAAGAGAGCGGCCATCAACGCTGTCATCGGGATGGTGAACAACCAGGCTGTGGCGATCTCTTGAGCCACCCCCCAGCGCACTTTGTTCACCCTTTCCGCCGCGCCTACCCCCATGATGGACGAACTGACCACCTGGGTGGTCGAGACCGGTCCTCCCACGAGCGAGGCGCCAAGGATGACGGCGGCAGATGCCAGCTGGGAGGAAAATCCATCTACAGGGCGGATCTTGTAAAACTTCCCGCCCAGTGTGCGGATCAGCCTCCAGCCGCCCAGCGCAGTGCCAAGGGCGATCATCGTTGCACACATCAGAATCACCCATTGTGGGACAACAAATGAATCCAGGAATCCGCCAATGACCAGGGCAAGGGTAATAATACCCATGGTCTTCTGGGCATCGTTGGTGCCGTGGCTCAGAGCCAGTCCGAGCGCCGTAAAGATCTGTCCGCGCCTGAACAGCCCGTTGATGCGCGGCGATGCAGTCCAGGATAGTAATAAGATCAGCCTGAGGATGAGATAGCCAAAGATAAACCCAATGAAAGGTGAGGTGAACAAGGCGATCACGATCTTCTTCAATTCATCCATGTTGATCGCCTGCCAGCCTGCCGCGATAAGCACCGCACCGACCATGCCACCTATCAGCGCGTGCGAGGAACTGCTCGGGAATCCCAGGTACCAGGTGAGCAGGTTCCACACGATCGCGCTGCCGAGAGCCGCAACCAGCACCTGGAGGCTGATCGCATTTGAGTCGACAATTCCCCCGATGGTTTCCGCCACTGCCACACCGAAAATGAACGGACCGATAAAGTTTGCCGCCGCGGTCATCCACAGAGCCACCCGAGGCGGGAGCGCCCGGGAGGAGATCATGGTAGCCACCACGTTGCTCGAATCGTGGATCCCGTTCAGAAAATCGAAAACGAGCGCCAGACCGATGACCGTGAAGGTGAGCATTGTCACTGACATTGAATAGCCCCTCTCAGGCGATCTTGACCACGATGTTGGCCAGCACATTGGCGGCTTCATCACCCCGGTCGGCCGCATTGCTCAGGTGACGGTACACCTCGCGCTGCTTCAGCATCTTGACCACATGCTCGATGTCCTCCACGTCGCTGAAGAGGTCGGCCAGCGCCTCCCGATATACATTTTCCACCTTGTTCTCGAGGGATTTCGCGCGGTGGGCATGTTCACTGGTGACACGGGGGTGTTCCTCCAGGCAATCCACCGCCATGACGAGCTCGTAGGCGCCGTCTCTGAGCAGGGAAGCCATTTGCAGCATGAAAGGCGTCGGCCCGACCTTGAGGATCTCCATTTCGCTGACGGTGCTGTAGGCATAGTCAATCACATCGTCGATGGTGCGCGAAAGGTCAAAGATATCCTCGCGGTCGAAAGGGGTGACAAAGGTCTGGTTAAGTTCGTCGATCAGGATGCGCCGGGCTTCGTCAGCCTGCTTTTCCTTCGCATTCAACCTGGCAGCGGCCTCATGGTCCCCACCCGCCATGTAATCCTTCAGCGCCTCCATCCCCTCCAGCGTGAGTGAGGCCTGGTCGCGGATCATTTTTATGAAGATGTTCTGGCGTTTTCTAAAAAGTTTGCGCATTATTGTCTCCTATCATTGTTTCTTCTATAAGGTAAAACCGTGTTCCTGCAAGTACATCAAACCAGCCTTGACCTGTTCATGGGTGTAAAATCCCTGGAATTCCAAAGTCCTGATTGCATGAGGGGGAAGGTGAGCAATGACCTTTTTAAAATCCACATCCCCATCCCCGGGCACCCGGTGATCCTGTATACCGGATACGTCGTGAAGGTGCGTCCCGACGATCCGGGTCCCGAACCGCTCCAGCCATGTACCATGCGGATAATAGCCCAATGCGGACAGAGTTTGCGCATGACCCACGTCGTAGAGAAACCCCAGCCGTTCCGGGTTTGCCAGCGTCAGAAGTTCTCCCAGCTCATCCGGGCTGGGGATTTCCATGAAATGGTAACGATTCTCCAGCCCCAGAATAACCCCTTTGTCCGATGCATGACCAAGCAACTCCACCAGGCTGCGCTTCACGGCTTGAAAACGCGAAGGGGCAAGCTCCTCCCGCCGCTCGACAAGCTGCTGCCTCAACTCAAAGAATTCCTGCGAATCCTCTTTCCCGTCATTAAAAAGCGCGCGCAATCTGTCTTCAAGCAGCCGGTTGGAATCGACGCTGCCGGCATGGACCACAACCACCGTCGCGCCCAGTCGGTGCGCCAGATCGACGCTGCGCTGCATGGCTTTGACCCCCTCGCGCCGGCAGGCTTCCTCGGTTGCGGAGATCAACCAATCCCTTTGTTTCAACACAGAAACGGAAATATCCGCCGGGCAGGGCTCATGCACACTGCTGAACTGGTGCCCATTCAGCTGAACACTCTCCAGCATAAACGAATCGATCTGGTGGTTTAACTCGACTTTGCCAAACCCGATCCTCCGCGCCGCCTCCATGAAATCCCCCAGAGAGGCAAAGCCTTTCATGCCCCACATGGTGGAGACGGAAACCTGATAGACCTTCGCCGGCTTGGGAGGCGTCCGGGCAGGAAATATCTCGAGCAGGTCGCGCAGGTCGGTGATGCGGTGATCTGGTTCCAGTGCAGGGTCCGATGCCGGACGCCTGCCTCGACGAGAGCGATGCCGGATCAGGATCGTTTTTGAAAAACCCGCCTCACGGGCGGCCGTCACATCCCGGTGAGGCATATCTCCGACGTAGGCACATTTCCCCGGCTGGATTTCCATGCGGGTCGTCGCTTCCAGCAGGATACCCGGATCGGGTTTTCGTTTGCCGACCACTGCCGATAGGATGATGGTTTCGAAATAACCGGTCAGTCCGTGTTTCTTTAATTCCTCGGGAGCCTCGGTGCTGCTGGTGGTGTTGCTGACCAACCCCAGCCGATAACCGCGCCGGAACAACTCGAGAATGACCTCCGCGGTCTCAGGGAAGAGTACCCGCTCGTTGGTGGCTTCACGCCAAAGCAGATTCAACTTCACGGCATGTTTTCTCACCAAATCTTCCGGCCAGTCCGGCAGCATCCAGCGCGTCCACAGATCGGCTTCGTTTAACTCGATTATGTTCTTGCGCGCCCAGCGCCGGTATTGCATCGCCCGGCGGGCGAGCAGGTGAGAGAAATCTGATGGATCCACCTCGGAACCGAGGAGCTTTAGAATCTCCCCTGTATACCGAATCCGCTCGTCCTTGCTCCTTTTCCTGGAACTCCGCAGGGTGCCGCCCATGTCAAATAATACAGCTTCGATTTGATGCGCCATGTTCTTCTTTGACCTTTTAAGCGATGACGGGCAACTTCAGCAAATCTGAAAACTGCCGAATGTAGAAATCCGCCTTCGCAGAATCTTCATAGTTGAAAGCGATTGTTTTCATCCCAGCCGCCCGTGCCCCTTCCAGCTCGTAGGCTTTATGACCCACAAAAGCTGTCCGCTCGGAAGTCACTCCCAGCTGCTGAAGTGCTGCCTGATAAATCCTCGGGTCCGGCTTGCGCACCCCGATTTCTTTTGATGAAATGATTGAATCCCAGACTTGAACAAAACCACCGTGATCGAACCAGCGCAGTTTGACATGGATCGGATTGGCCGTATCGGTCACGATGCCCAGCAAATAACCTCTGCCCTTCAGATCCAGCAGCGTCTCTTGAACGCCTTCAAAGAATTGGACACCCTCATCCTCATCGGCCAGGATCTGCTTTCCGCGCTCGATGTGTTCCGGCCGGGTGATGCCATAGGACCGGAGGATCGCCTCCCGGAACTGACCCTGATCGATCTCGCCACGGTAAGCCTGTTCGGTGAGTGTCGCCCTCTCTTCCGCATGGTTACTGTGGGCATCCAGACCCAACTCATTAAGAAAGCCGTTCAATTCCGCGCCGCGTTGTTGAGGTCGATAGTAAAGAAGGTCGCCTGCGTCGAACAAAATTGCGCAGACATGTTTCGAATCAGCGGACTTTATTTGAGGTTTTCCGGCGGTCCGATTTTTTTCCATCCGCAGAAAGTCGACCAGCTCCATCATGTTGTCGATCACTGCATCCGGAGTGGCACCCTCGTCTGCCTCCCCATGCTCGAAATCGTGCCGGATTTGGACCGCCAGGCGAAAGCCTGCCTTGCGCGATCCCACAATATCCCTGGCGATGCGGTCGCCCACATAGAGACATTCACTGGTGGGCACATTGGCCAAACGGGCGGCATAATGAAAGATCGCCGGGTCGGGTTTACGGCGGCCATATTCGCTCGACAGGACAATGGGATCAAAGTAGTGGCGTATCCCGTATTCATCCAGGTTGACCGGTACCTGTCCGCGGCTGCACACGTTGCTGATCAGGCCAATCTTCAGCCCCATTTCCTGGATAGATTCCAAAACGGCTGGCATCTCAGGGCGCATTTTGCGCTGGTAGTAACTGGTTTCAATGTACAGCATCAAATCCTCGGCGATCGCATGCAGTGCATCCGAATCAACAGGATGGTTCATAAGGATGTAATCGCGCCAGACGCGCTGTGGAGGAAGCTCTTCCAGGCTCTGGAGGCTCCATTGATGGTAACGAGCGAGGCCGTCAGACACCCGTTGATAGAGGGCCTGATTGTCAAGAGGCAGGTCGATCCCGCCAGACAGGAGCCGTTCCTGGAGGCCCGGTGTGGCTGCCAGACGCAGCTCGCGCGTATACCCGAAAGTCTGGATCGTACCCCCCATGTCAAAGAACACAGCCCGAATGCCCATACCCATCGCTCCACTTTCAGAAAATACCTCACTCACCGCGAAGACATTTTTCGTCCAAGCGTTCCCTGAACAAATCCCTTTATTAAGATAACGCCTTCTTCTTTTTTTGCCCCCGGGAGGTATCTTTGGACACGCGCCAGTTCGGTCAGTGTCCAAAGATACCTGATGACTTGTGTATCCCGGACTCTTACTATTGCCCTAAGGAATTGATAGCCCAGAAATCGCGCACCAGACTTGCGTTTTCATAGATGGCGACGGGATCTTCCGGCCACAGTCCGGCTTCGCTGAAGGGCGGCGCGCCTTCCGGTGCGGCCAGGTCTGTCCGGCCAGGCCAGTTGCCGAGCACGTTCCAGGGTTCACGGCCTTCCTCGGTCAGAGCGAAACGGATGTACAGCTTGGCTGCGTTGGGATGGGGTGCGTTGTTGGCAATGCCGAGATAAGTGACGCTCGACGTGCCGTTGCTGGGCTTCACATCCTGGCAGACGCCAAAGGCAATCTCGCCGTTGGCCGTATCCCGGACCTTCGAATAAGAGGTCAAGGCCAACCCTGCCGGTTCCGTCATCCCCAAAGAAGCCACGGCTTCGGTGACCTCATCACCACCCGGCATGAGGACGAGATTCGGACTCTTGGCAAATTTCTTGACCCACAGCCAGCCGGCATTGGGCGTGTCTTCGCCAAAATCCGGATCCGTCGTCCATTCTTTCCCTTCCTGATCCAGGTAGGCTTGAGCCAATTCATCGCCATGCTGGATCATCATGACATAGTAGGAAATCTTGTCGGACTCAGCTAACGGATCCTCAACATAGATCTTTTTATCCCAGGTGCCATCCACTACTTGCCAGATGTTGTCAATCGGGCATCCCTCCGGATTCTGCTCGATGTTATACCCCCACGCATCTCCACCATAGCGTTGGATCGGAAACGGCCGGTCTTCGGAGAGGATGAGGGAGTCCGCAAACTCATCGGGGATGAACGGCAGCACATATCCATTCGGGTAAACTTCCCCGAATAACGTTTCACCCTCGCTGTTGAACCACACATCGGCAACGACGTTGCCGGATTTCTGCTCCTCAACCATTTTGAGGGCGATATCACCCATGTCGTACCCTTCCAGGGTGATGTCCGGATATTTCTGATTCCAGATCTCGATCTGGTCTTCGATGCGGGAGGAGCTGGCGTAGACGACAACTTTCCCTTCTTCCTTTGCAGCGGCTTCGATCGCAGCCCAATCCTGCACTTCGGGGGCTGCCGGGGCTTCGGTGGCAGCAGGAGCATCTGGAACAACGGGGGCTTCCGTGGGTGTAGCCGTTGGCGCGCAGCCCACAATGAAGCTGACTAGTACGACAAGTGCCATTAACTTAACGATCATTTTCATCTCTCACTCCTTAATTGGGTTGGAAATGGATTGATAGGGACACGAACTTCTTTTCTTCGATGACTTCCTGATATCCGGCCTCCTTTCATTCGATGATACCAATTTGGGTTGTACGGAGAAAATCCATGCGCTATGCTCCGTTGGGTCTCATGAAACAAGGAGGTTGCCGCTTTCTTTATCGTACAGGTTCAGTAATTGCGGGTCGAATTTCAGCCAGATCTTCTCATCCATCATGATCTTGCTGATGCCGATCACCTTGACGGTTAACTCCGTCTCACCGCGCCGCGCCACTATGGTCGAATCGGCGCCGGACGGCAGGACAGAATAGACTTTGAACTCCACCGCTTCCGCATCCGGTTTGTTCGAAATTCCAATATCTTCCGGCCGCAGGGCAACCACCACCTGGCCTGCGGCGGAACGCGTGTCGACTGAAATGGTAAAGTCCTGCACCTTGACCGCGTTCTTCCCGTCCACCGACCCTTCCAGAAGGTTGACCTTGGGATTCCCGATGAAATCTGCCACGAATAGATTGGCCGGGAAATGATAAATTTTGTCAGGGCTGTCCAATTGCTGCAGAACGCCTTCTTTCATGACTGCGATCTGGGAGGACATGGTCAGCGCTTCCACCTGGTCGTGGGTCACATAGATGGTCGTGGCTCCGGCAGCGTAGTGCAGGTGTTTTAATTCGGCGCGCATGTCCATGCGCAAGCGGGCATCCAGGTTGGAGAGCGGCTCGTCCATCAGGAATACCGCGGGGCGGTAGGCCAACATGCGCGCGAGCGCAATGCGCTGCTGCTGACCGCCGCTCATCTCGCGCGGGTAGCGGTCCTCGTAGCCCCCCATTTGCACTTCTTCCAGTGACTGCTTGACCCGTTGTTTAATCTCCGACCTTGGAAATTTCTTGATTTCAAGCGCAAACTCCATGTTTTGGGCTACCTTCATATGCGGCCAGAGCGCATAGTTCTGGAACACCAGACCCAGATCGCGCTTTCCAGACGGCAGCGATATGCCCTTGTCGTACGAGAAGACCAGCTTGTCGCCGATGTAGATCTCTCCCCCATCCGGGTCCTCCAACCCCGCCACGCAGCGCAGAAGTGTCGTCTTCCCGCAGCCGGAAGGACCGAGCAGGGTGAGGAAGCTTCCGGATTCGATGTTCAGGCTGACATTATTGACCGCAGCATTGTCTCCGAAACGTTTTGTAAGGTTTTTTATGATGATCGCAGTAGCCATGGTTTCCTCTCTTTACATTCCCAGACCTTTTTTAAGACTGCCGCCACGGAAGCGTCCGATGATGAAGTTGCCTATCGCAACCAGCACGATCAGGATGATGATCACCGCGTTGGCCAATTGATCATCCCCATTTTCCTTATAGCGCATCGTTTGTGTGGCCAGTACCATCGTGGATGGCGTGACCAGCAGGATGATCAGGGATAGTTCCCGCATGGTGGTGATGAACGTCAGCAGAAAACCTGCCACAAATCCGCTGCTGGTCAGCGGCATGATGATCTTGCGGAAGCGTTCGAAGAAGTTCGCTCCGGAAACCACCGCGGCCTCCTCCAGTTCCCGGCCGACCTGCATCATGGCGGAAACGCCGGACCGTGAGGAATAGGGGATATGCTTCGCCACCGAGACGACCACCAGCAAAGCGAAGGTCCCGTAAAGCGCCGGGATCGGCCCGAAGGGTCTGGCAAACATGGAAATGTAAACTGCGCCAAACGCAATTCCCGGGATCACATACGGAATGAAGGCCAGCTGCTCAACCAGCCTGCCCAGGCGGGTGCCCCGGCCTTTGACGATGGCATAACCGAGAATGACCCCCAGCAGCGCCGTAAAGCTGCCCGTCCAGATCGACAACCGGATCGAATTCCAGGCATAAAAATATATTTTGGGGTTGCGCAACACGCCAGGTGACCCGTTGTTATAGAGGGGATTGCTCTCTCCGATCCAATTCTGCAAGGTGAGATTGTCCAGACTGTAATTCCCGGGGACCAGCATGAACGTGTCGTAGGCCAGAAGACCCAGCGGCAGCGCGATGACCAGGATCTGGAAAACGATCACACCAAGGGTCATCGGTCTACCCCATTTGCCCAGCTTCGTCAGATGCGCCATAAAACCACGTCCGCCGATGGTTTCATAGCTCCGGCGGGTGCCAACCATCCTCTGATTTATGTAAATAAGGGTCATGGAAAACAGGATCAATGTGATCGCCAGTACATAAGCATCCGCCACGTCCCCAATGTTGACTGCCGAGCGGATCATGGTCGAGACGGTATAGTATTTCACCGGGACACCCAGAATTGCCGGACCGCCATAGGTGCCCATCACCTTGGAGAAGGTCATGATGACACCTGAGAGGATGGCCGGCAGGATCAGCGGGAAGGTGATCTTGCGCAGGATCCGCCAGCGGCTGGCGCCCATTAAATCCCCGGCTTCCTCCAGGCTGGAATCGATCGACATCAACGCCGCAGAAACAAACAGGAAGAAGAAGGTGTAGTAATGCAAGGCGCTGGTGATGATGATCGGCAACGGACCATAGGATATCCACATCGGCGGGCTCTGTCCGGTGAGGTACTGATAGACGCCGGGCGATCCACCCGCGATACTGCTTTTAAAGAAGACCGACCAGGCGGCAGCCATCGTCCAGCCCGGCATGATGTAGGGCAGCACAGCCAGCTGGTTTATGGTCGTTCTGCCTGTCATGTCGGTCCGGATGCACATCCATGCCAGAGAGCCACCGATGCCCAGCGCAAGGACCGTTGCCCCGATGGAGATCGTCATGGAATGCAAGAGCGGATCATAGAGGTAGGGTTTGCTGAACTTGCTCAGGATCATTCTCTGGTAATGGAAAAGGGTAAACTTGCCCACTTCAGCGGTCGGGACCCTGAACACATCCTTTTCCTGGTAGGTGACCGTGGTCGCCACCATGCGGTAGAGCGGCACAACCACCATGTAGAACATCAGGAACAGCATGATGATCGACAACACAACTTTCGGGTTGCTCAGCCAGCGCCAGAACCTCCGCAACCGCGCTTGAAGCTTCTGGGTGAAGGGAACTTGAGAGATAGCAATTTCAGCCATAAACGACTCCTAAATCACAGGGTATGGTCATCCAGAGTGTTTTAATCGCTCGCGCAGCTGGTCCAGTTTATCCAGATTGGCCGTCACAGCATCCTGATCTCTGGTGGCAATTTCCAGGAGGAGCGTGTTGATGATCGTCATGGGCACCACCAGGGAATGGAACGCCGAAACCGGTCCCCGCCTGGCAGTCAGAACGATATCCACTTTCTCTCCGATCACAGAGCCCAACGTATCCGTCAGCAGGATCGCCGGACACTTCACTTCATTAGCGTAATCCAGGACAAGTTGCATGGTCACGATTAATGTCAAAAAAACCAATCACGAACAAAAGATCGCGATCGGTCATCAGGAGCATCGGTTCCAGGGTTTCGCGCCCGGCTGTCGTAAGCGGGATGACCTGTTTTCCAAAACGGGTGAGGCGGAGATTTAGCAGATTGACCAAGGAGATCGAAGGACCCGTTCCATAAACGAAGAATCGATCGCACGCAATGATGGCCGCAACGGATTTATGCAATGCTTCACGGTCCACCGTCTGGAGAGCTTGCGTCAAATGATCGATTTCGGAGACGGTTACTTTTTCAAAGATATCCCCCGCCTCCCGTAAATCATCCAACCGGCTGCGCAACCGGGCTGAATGCGTGACCCGGCTGCGGAAATTTTCCTGCAGAACCGCACGCATGGCGGGGTAGCTGTCGAAGCCCAGCGTCCGCGCGAACCTCACCATGGTGGCTTCGCTCAACCCCAACCGGTCAGCCAGTTCTCCAGCAGAAAGAAAAGCGGATTCTTCCTGGTTTTTCCGAAGGTAGTTCGCAATATGCTTCTCACTTTTGGTAAGCTGGTTGTAATGGTCACTTATGATTTGGCTGAAATCCTGATCGCTCTTTGTTTCATTCACGGTTGCCACCTTAAATTACTGCAGGGAACGGAAACATACAGGCTTTCAAAAATCTCTATTATGAAAATTATCTTTCATTTGTCCATAGTACAACAATTTTCATAAAAATGCAAGTATTCTTTCAATTAAAGTACTTTTGTCATTTAAATTCATGCGTTTCTACTCAACCAGTCAAACAAACCGTTTTACTCGCTATGGCACGGAAGCTTGTTCACCTGGTAAAGCCTCATCCGCTCCGTCGTAGTTCCATAATTGTGGGAATTTCTTCACGACCACCCAGGCTGCAATCACGCAGCCCACGCCTCCTGAAATGATTGCAAACGGTACGCCAAATGCCTGGGCTACCAGGCCTGCCTCCATCTCACCCAACTGCGGTCCCCCCTTGAAGAAGATCTGGGTAATGCTCATCATGCGGCCGCGCATGGCATCCGGGGTCAGCAGCTGTCTCACCGTGTTGCGAATGATGGTGCTCAGCCCGTCAAAAAAACCGATCAGGATGAGCGCCAGCGTGGTCAACCAGAACGAGGTGGACAGGCCGAACACGATCGTAGACATGCCGAAGGCTGCCACAGAAACGACGATCAGAGCTCCCTGACGATGCAGGTTGCTTTTTTGTGAAAGGTATAACGCAATGATCAAGGTGCCGATGGACTGCGAGGCTGACAGCCAGCCGTATTGAATCGGTCCCACATGCAGGATGTCCTGCGCCACGAACGGCAGCAGGGTATTCGCGGATGAGAAGAAGGAGCCGAAGAAATCCAGGATCATGGCCGAGAGGATGATGGGAGAGTTCAGGATGAAGTCAATGCCCGCACGCATATCAATGAATGTCCTGCGCAGTTCGAAGGATTTCCCTTCCATTTGCATCTTGACATGTCCCATCAGCACCAGCGCGGCGATGACGGCCAGAAAGGAAATGGCATTGAGCCAATAGGTCCATTCCAGACCCAGATAGGCGATCACCAGACCCGCTATGACCGGCCCCAGAATGCCTCCCACCTTCGAGGCAATGGAATTCATGCTGTAGGCGCTCGGCAGATCTTCCCGCGGCACAAGCGAGGGGATGAGTGCCTGCCGGGCAGGCACATCGAACACCACCGCCACAGTTTGAATGGCGACCAGGCCAAACATAATTGCCAAAGTCATCTCACCCTGCACTGTTTTCAAACCCAGGATCAAGGCGATAAATCCCTGGGCAGCCTGGGTGAGGATGGTCATCTTGCGACGATCCACGCGGTCCGCGACAACCCCGGCGAACAGGGAAAAGAAAAACACCGGAAGAAACCGTACCAGCCCGATTCCGCTGATGACCAGTGGCTGGTCGGTCAGGATGCGCAGTTGCCAATACATGGCCCACAGCTGCATCTGAGAACCCATGAATGAAATCAGATGACCGATCCAGTACATCACAAACTGTCTGGACCGAAACGCCGGAGGCATCACCATGCGGTTTTTTCTGCTCCCATATGCCTGATCACCTGAGATTTCCTCGTAGCGATCTCCTGATCTGATTCAACGGTCAATCCTGAGCTAGCCAGTATCCAGTGCTGCCCGTGTCGACTCATCATGTCCTCGCGGCGGGAAAATGTCCAGAAGCTCCCCAGCGAATGGATGACCACATCGGGTGAAACTGTCTGCACCCGCTCATCGGCTCGAGGCTGACCCGGATTTTCGATTACGATCCCCAGCGCGAATCCCGCGCGCTTGCAGCCGACCACATCCTTTGAGATCCGGTTGCCAAGGTAGGCACACGCTGCGGGTTCCAAGGCCATGGCCTCCGTGGCGACCCGGAAAATCTCCGGAGCCGGTTTGCGGATTTTCACCGCAGAAGACAGGATCACAACTTCAAAATAGCTACTCCAACCGAAGGCCTCCAGGCTGCGCGGCACATCCAGCGAGGACATGGTATTGCTGATCACGCCCAGGCGGTAACCTCGCCGCTTCAGCTCGATGATCGTCTGCTCTGCACCCGGCCTGGGGATTGCGCGCCCTTTGCGCTCGCTCCAGGCCAGCGTCAGTTCAGCCGCCGCCGGTCCGATCCGCTCGGTTGAATAATCAGGAAGCAGCCAGCGGGTCCAGATCTCCTGTTCGGATAACTGGAGCTGGTTCGCCTGTGCCCAATCCCGGTACTCCAGATGACGGCGGTTCAATTCACTCCAGAATTCTTCTGTGACTTCCTTTTTCCCGATCAATTTGAGCATGCGCTGGACAGCCGCGCGCTGCGTCGGGGCGTGCGGTTCACGCATCCGCAGCGTACCATTTACATCGAAGAATACCGCCTTAATGGACGGAGGCACGGTTTTTCGAATCGTCATTTAGTTACACATTCTGGCGTTGGTCCAGGAAGTCAAACGCATCCTTGCAGCATCCCGACAATTTCTGGCGTCGCCCAGATCGCCGCGCCGGTGGTGTCCACGACGATTTCGCATTTCTCGATCTGGGGCCGGTAGACATCCTCGGCGCGCTGGAACTGCGTCTTGAAGAAACGGTTACGGAAGTGAGCCGGGTCATAGCTTTTGCGATAATCCACATCCCGTTTCCATTTGCGTTTGAGACGGATGGGGTCATCCGTCAGGTAGACGATCTTGAGGCTGATCAGGCCGGCAAGCTCATCCATCTGAAAGGGGAAGTTGCCCTCGAGGAAAACAACATCGGCCGCTTCGACCTCCAGCGCATGGCAGCCGGGCCGCAGGTTGCCCTGCAGGTCATGGCTGGACGTGGCCGTGAGCAAATCGTAACGCGGGATGGTGATTTTCTTGCCTTTCAGGATATCGGCCAGGCATCGCTTGAACAGCCCAAAATGGGTCGTTTCCCTACCCATCGGCTTGTTCTCCCGGAGCTCCCGGTCGAGCAGGAAGTTGTCCATTTCGATGGTGGTGGTCTGCTTGCCCATTTTCTCGAAGGAGTCGATCATGCGTTCGACGATCTCGGTCTTACCGGCCGCGGTCGGACCGGCCAGGGTGATCAGAACCGGGGTCCCGCGGACGGCGAGGAGTTTCTGGATCATTTCGATGAAGGCCTGGTCGATCTCCTGGTTGGCTTCGAGGAAATCCAGATAACTGATATCCTGCACATGGTCGAACTGCTTTTGGCGCGGCTCGAAGGTGCGGAACGGTTTCCCGCCCAGATGGGCCAGTGCCGCTTTCGTGAAGTAGACCGTGCGGGGCAGGAAGTAAAATCCGCGCAGGTCGAAGAAGAAGAGGCTGTTCACCCAATCCGGGCTGTACTCTCCTGCCACCAGACCGACGAACAGCATGAGGGTCAGGCGGTTGATGCTCTCATCCAGAACGATGTGGTCTTGATTGCGCGGCTTGGTCTGGATGGAATCATAGAAGGCTCGCTGGCGGATCATACTTTCTATCCCTGCCTGTGTGTCCAGCATGACCGAGTCCCAGCCTGCTTCGGGATAGATGGCTTCGATGGCATATCGGAACTCATAAAACGCCAATTTCTCGAGGGCCGGGCAGAGCGGTTTCATCCGCTCGAACAGGGTCTCGGAGAATTCCAGCGGGGAATTGAGTCTGCTTGAGCCTTTCATGGAATTTCCTTTCAGCTCCGATCGAGGATTTTCGCGATCTCGGGCGTCGTCCACAGGGCCGCGCCGGTGGTGTCGACGGTCATGTCGCAGGTTTCCATCTGGGGATGGTAGGCGATCTCGGCCATGATGAACTGGTCCTTGAAGTAGCGGTTGCGAAAGTAGGTGGGTTCGTATTTCTTGCGGTAGTCGATATCACGCTTCCACTTGCGCTTCAGGCGCACCGGGTCGTCGGTGAGATAGACGACCTTGATGCCGATCAGGTGCAAGGTCTCTTCGATCAGGAAGGGGAAGTTGCCTTCGATGAAGATGATGTCTGCCGGTTCGATCTCTATCGGCACGCCATCCGGTTTCAGGTGGCCGTCCAGATCGTGGCTGGATGTGGCGTAGATAAAGTCATAGCGCGGGATGCTGATCTTCTTGCCGTGGGTGATGTCCTCCAGCGCCTGCTTGAACAACTCGAAGTGCAGGGCGGCCTTGCCCTGTGAGTCGATGCCGTGGGCTTCGCGGTAGTCGCGGTCAGTCATGAAGTGGTCCAGTTCGATGGACGTGGTCTTGCGCCCGGCCTGCTGGAAGGCATGGGTTAAGCGTTCGACGATCTCCGTCTTACCGGCCGCTGTCGGACCGGCAATGGCGATCAGGATGGGGGTCCCGCGTGCCGCGATGAGTTTCATCACGCTCTGGATGAAAAGCTGGTCCACTTCTATATTGGCTTCCCGGAAGGCTTTATAGCCAACGGCCTGCCAGCTTTCGAATTCTCTCTGCTTTTGCTCAAAGCGGCGGTAGGGCTGCCCGCCAAAATGCGCCAGGACCTTTTCGGTGAAATAGGTGGTACGGTGCAGGAAATAAAAGCCGCGGATGTCGAAGTAGAAGTGCGTGGCCACCCATTTCTGCGAATAATCGTGTGTGACCAGGCCTACGAACAGCATTTGGGCCAGATGAATGATCTCGGGATCGAGGACGATCCGTTCGCCCACCCTGGGCTTGATCTGGATGCGGTCATAAAACTCGCGGCGGTTGACGCGCGTTTCGATTGCCTGCCTGCTCTCCAGCGTTACGGATCCCCAGCCGTTCCCGGGCAGCAGGTCAATCAATCCGTACCGGAATTCATAGAGTTCCAGATCCCGGATCCCGGGTGAGATCTGCTTCATTTTCTCGAACAGGGCCTCGGAAAAAAGAGAGGGGCTGGCTAGAATGTCCGACACGGTCATGAGTTCACCTTTCATTAAGCGAAAATCAATGGGCTCGCGCTATCTTTCCAGGGCCATTTCGATCTGGTTCATCTGTTCCTGGGTGAGCGGTCCGAAGGACGCTGCCGCCGCATTTTCCTCAATCTGTTTGATGGTCTTAAAACCCGGGATCGGGAGGGTATTCTCACTGCGAGCCCACAACCAGCCCAATGCTCCTTGAGCCAGGGTACGGCCGTCCTGGGTGAGCAACCCCCTGATCTTCTCCAATTTCTGGAGGCGGTTCGCTCGATCTTCCTGCAGGGCCGGCCTGCGGCTGCGCACATCGTCTGCCGGGAGTTGCGTCTCGGCGGTGAACTTGCCGGTCAGCAGCCCCATGCCCAGCGGTCCGCGGTTGATGCTGACCAGATTGAATTGTTCGCAGACCGCCAGCGTTTCGGCATTGCCTTCGAGGATATTAAGCTGCTGCTGGATGGCGGTGCAGTGCGGGCCCTCGGCAAAGAGGCGGGCGCCCTCCGGCGCGTCCGTGCTCCAGCCATAGAAACGGATCTTGCCCGCCGCGACCAGTTCCTCGAGCGTGTCCCGTACCACCAGCGCCTGTTCGGGAGCGACGTCCTTGACGTGGAGCTGATAGAGGTCGATGACCTCCGTGTTCAGGCGGCGCAGGCTGTCCTCGACCTCCTGCCGGATGCGCTCCGGGCGGGTGTCGTAACCTTTCACCTGGCGGGTCGCCTCGTCGAACACCTGGCCGAACTTGGTGGCAAGGACCACCTGACTGCGTCGACCGGAAATGGCTTTCCCAAGCACGCGTTCGCTGTGCCCGCAGCCGTAGACCGCGGCCGTGTCGAAGAAGGTGATCCCCAGGTCCAGGGCACGCTGGATGGAGCGGATGGATTCGTCATCATCGACATTTCCCCAGCCGACGGGTTGTCCATTCTTCCAGAACGGTCCGCCGATGGCCCAGCAGCCCATTCCCATGGCGCTGACCTGGATGCCGCTTCTTCCAAGCGATCGGGTGAAGGCTGTCATTTCAGGAACTCCATTTCATGAGGCGCCCGGCGTTGGCAAGGGCAATGGGCATGATATGTTTGGCGGGCAAGACGCCCAGACTTCCGCGCCCGCAGGCACGTTCGCCGAATTCGGCCATGCCGTCGGCGCGGACGTATTGGCTGTAGATCAAGGTGGGCACGGGATGCCAGGAATGGCCTTTAAGCGCCGCCGGGGTCGAGTGGTCGCCGCTGACGATGACCACATCCGGGTTCAAGGCCATCAGGCGCGGGATCAGGGTGTCCACTTCCTCGATGAGGCTCACCTTGCGGGGGAAATCGCCGTCTTCCCCGGCCAGGTCGGTCTGTTTGATATGCAAGTAGAAAAAATCGAAATCGTCCCAGTGTCTTTTCCAGAGCGGTGAATTCATCGGCAAACGTATTCCCATCGAATTTCAGTACGTGCATGCCAACCAGTCTGGCGATGCCGCGATAGGTGGGGTAGACCGCGATGGCGGCGGCGCGTACTCCGTAGAGTTCGGGGAAAGCCGGGAAATGCGGATATTTGTCGAAGCCGCGCACAAGCAGCATGTTGGCAGGCGGTTTCGGGGTATAGGCTTCGATCACCTGGCGGGACCGTTCGATGAACAGGTTCAGCACCCGGGCGGTTTTCTCGGCCTCGGGGGTCTCGGCGCGGACCGGCAGCGGGGCGTAGCCGTTCTTGAGCGGATCCGAGTCGCTGACGTTGGCGCTCAGGCCCGGAGCCGCGCAGCACGATTGCCAGCCGGTGTTCGCGGACCGTTTCGACAAAGATATCAACATCTTCGATCATCGTGGTCAACAGTTTCGACAGTTCCTTGCTGATCTCGGTCGGGATGCGACCGGCGCGCCGGTCTGTCACCACCCCGGCTTCGTCCACCGTGCAGTAATTGCCGCGGACGGCGAGGTCGTCCGGTTCCAGGTCGAGGTCGAGACCGACCGCTTCCAGCACGCCGCGCCCGATGCGATACTCGAGCGGGTCATAGCCGAACAGGGCCAGGTGACCCGGTCCGCTCTCGACCGTGATGCCCGGCCCGAGCGGGACGGAAAGTCCCAGGGCCGAGGAAGCCGCCAGGGCGTCCAGGTTGGGGGTGCGGGCGGTTTCGAGTTCGGTTTTGCCACCCGGTTCGAGGGGCAGGCCGCCCAGCCCGTCCAGGACGAGCATGACGATCTTGGTTTGGGCGGGGGTGCTGAGTTCGTGTAAAAAGTCGAAGTCCATGCCCGCCTGCCTACTTCAAAGCGCAGGGTCTGCCTGCGCCATGCACGAGCGCATCGAAGGCGCGCTTGATCTTGCCGTAGTTGCCGTCCCGGTCGAGGGCGATGCCGCGGCCCAATCCCGGTGACCACTTGCCCGATGCCGATCTCGTTCACCTGTCCTTCGAGTTTTTCGAGCAGGGATGGGGCGCTGCCGGGCTCGGTGCTGCGCCCGTCAAAGATGACGTGGAGGTAGACGTTTTCCAATCCGCGTTCCTTCGCCAGCTTCAGCAAGGCCAGCGGATAATCGATCGAACCGTGTGAACTCTTCTCGGTCAGCAGGCCCAGCAGGTGCAGGCTGGTGCCGCGCCGTTTGACATCCTCGATCGTGGACAGGAACACTTCGTTGGTGAAGAACGAGCCATCCTTCATGGCCTGGTCCAGGCGGACGTCATCCTGCAGCACGACCCGCCCGGCGCCGATGTTCATATGCCCTGCCTCGGAGTTGCCCGCCTTGCCGGCCTTCAGACCGACGGCATCCCCGGAGGCGTCCAAACGGCTGTGCGAATGGTTTGCGAGCAGGCCATCCCAGACCGGGGTGGGCGCCAGGTGGATGGGATTGGTCTCATCCAGCGGGCCGATTCCCCAGCCATCCAGGATGACCAGCAGCACGCGGCGTTTCCCGCCCCAGCTGTGGTCCGGAGCCAGCGTTGCACCGGTCATGGCTGCCGGCTGCGGCAGGCCAAGGGCTGCCAGGATCGTCGGAGCCACATCGGCCAGCTTTCCATCCTGAAGCTGCGGGTCGGATGGCGAGCGCGGATCGATGGCAATGAACTCAACCGGGTTGGCCGTATGCGCCACGTGCGGCTCTCCGTCCGGACTGGTCATCGTCTCCAGGTTGCCATGGTCAGCCGTGATCAACACGACTGCATCGGCGGCAAGTGCCGCCTGGACCACTTCGCCCAGGTGGCGATCGACCAGGGCCGCACAGTCGAGCTTTGCCTGGTTGTTGGCGGTATGCCCGACCACATCCCCATTGGCAAAGTTGGTCACGATCAGGTCATAGTCCTCCTGCAGTCCGCGCAGCACCTGCTGCTTGACCTGCGGCAGGCTGAGTTCCGGGACCTGGTCGAAGGGAATGCCTTTCGGGGAGGGGATGCGCACATCGTCCTCCCCGGCGAACGGTCTGCTTATTCCCGCCGTTGAAGAAGAAAGTGACATGGGCGAACTTTTCGGACTCAGCTGTACGCAACTGGCGCAGGCCGGCCCGGCTGACGACCTCGCCCAGGGTATCCTGGAGTCTGGGACGGGGCAAAGGCCACCGGCAGATCCTTGAATTTCTCGTGGTAAAGGGTCAGGATGACAAAAGGCAATTGTGTGAAATCCGGGCGCGGGAAATGGGCAAAACCCGGCTTCGGTGAAAGCTTCGGTCAGTTCGATCTCGCGCTCTCCGCGCCGGCAGCAAAAGATGACCGCATCCCCGTCCCGGATGCGACCCACAGGCGAACCATCCTGCGTAAGAACGATCGGTTCCAGGGAATAATCGGTCTGCCCTTCGGCATACAAAGCCTGGACCATGCTGGCAAGGGCGATTGCACCACGCGGCATGCTATTCGTTGTCATTTTCGCTCCACGCGCCTTTCCGGTCAGGCTAGAGAATTTACCTTCCCGCAGTGTGGGAACAAGTCGAGCAATTGGCGGAACTCATGAATGATGACATCCGGGCGGTTCTCATCCGTGATGGTTACTTCAGCCAGTTCTTCAGGTGAGATCATGATGATGATCATCCCGAAACCGGCGGCGCGCGTGCCGGTCACGTCCCGCTTCAGGTTGTCGCCCACGTAGGCGCAGTCGGCCGGTTCGACCCCGGCGCGGCGGGCGGCTTCAAGTAAATGGATGGATCCGGCTTGCGTTTCCCGAAAACCGAGGAGAGCACCACCGATTTGAAATACGGTGCTAATCCGTCCGCTTCCAGCCATTCGGGGATCTCGCGCGTACCGATCAGGTTGCTGATAATTCCCAGAGTGTAACCGCGGCGATTTAGTTCCTCCACCACGTCCCGGCCGGAGTCGACCACCACCCGCCGCCCATTGGCTTGGCGGAACTGGAAGGTCAGTTCTCCCGCCACCGGGGCAATCCGTTCCGGCGGGAAATCGGGGGTCAACCAGCGGGTCCACAATTCGGTCTCGGGAGCTTCGATCAAGTGCTCGAAGGCCCACTTGCGGTAGTCCTTGTAACGGGCATCCAGTTTTTCAAAGAATGCCAGCGGGTCTTCGTCCGTGCCAACCAGCTCGGTAATTTTGCGCCGCGCCAGGGATTGGTGCGCTTCATCTTTTACAAGGATCCGCAGGGTATTGCCTAGGTCCAGGAAAATCGCTTCAGTGTGGTTGGTCACGTTATCATCCATCGCGGGATACATACTTATTGAAAGGAACTAGCGTGGTGGGAAGATGTCCAAGAGATCAGTAAGCTCGTTGATGATCCGGTCGGGTTTGACCTCGCCCTTGGGAGGTTCCTTCTTGAGGGTTTCCGGTTCCAGGAAGATGATGGACATCCCGTATCCGGCGGCCTGGGTGCCCTCCACATCGCGTAAGAGGTTATCGCCCACATAAACGCATTTGGCAGGTTCAACGCCAATCCGTCGCGCCGCTTCCCAGTAGATCTCCGGGTTAGGTTTGCGGATACCGAGTTTGGACGAGAGCACGACTGCCTTGAAATAATCCGTCAGGTGGTCTGCCTCCAGCCAGTCGGGAATCTCGGTCTCGGTGATGGTGTTGGCGATGATGCCCAGCAGATATCCCCGGTCGCTGAGTTCGAGAACCACTTTGGAGACATCCGGACGCGGCACCCGCCTTCCGTCGCAGTCGCGCCACAGGCGGGTCAGTTTTCCGGAGAGGGGTCCGATCTTTTCCGCCGGGAAATCCGGCAGCATCCATTGAGTCCACATTTCTTTTTCGGAGGCTTCGATCAATTGTTCCTTGGCTCGTTTCCGCAGGACCTGGTACCTGTTTTCCAGATGTTCAAAAAACTCGTCCGGAGACATATGCGTACCGGTCAGCTTCACCATCTGCCGTTTTGAATTGACCATGAACCCTTCGTCCTTGAGGACGACCCTGAGTGTATTTCCGACATCCAGAATGACTGCTTCGATGTTCTTTTCTTTGCCGGTCATTAAGCCTCCAAATTCATCAAAAGTAAGCAAAATTGGAAATTTTGAAAGATTTACTTCATTTGTACATAGTACAACAATTTACAAGTTATTGCAAGAGGAGTTTCAAAAAAGTATTGACTTTTACCCCGGCAATGTGTAAACTATTGTTTAAGGAAATTGCACACGTGTGCGCTATGAATTCTATGCCTGCCACCATCAAAGATATCGCCAAACGTGCGGGGGTCTCCCACTCCACAGTTTCTAGGGCGTTGCGTGGCAGTTCACTGATTTCCGAAGATACCTCCGAGCGCATTCGCCTGATCGCTCTGGAGATGGGTTACCACCCCAGTGCTGCCGCTCGCAGCTTGAAGACCAACCAGACCAAAGCCCTGGGTGTGATCGTCCGCAACATCGACGACCCCTTCTTTAGCGAAATCCTGCAGGGGATCGAAGACATCGCTCAAGGGGAAGGCTACAGTCTCTTCATATCTTCGTCCCAGAATGAAACCGACCGCGAGAAGATGATTGTCAATGCCATGCGTGAGCACCGGGTCGACGGCGTCATCATCTGTTCGACAGCGTTCAGTTCCAGCCAGAGCCGGGAATTCGTGGAACACAGCGTCCCCATCGTCGTGATCAATAACCAGGCGGCTGAGGATTACCGTTACGCCATCCACCACGACGACGTGGACGGCGGCCGGCAGATCGCCCGCCACTTGATCGACCTGGGGCATCGGCGCATCGCCTACCTTGGCAATTCAATCTCGGGTCGCACGACCCTCGACCGTCTGTCCGGTTTCCAAAAGGAGATGCAGTCAGCTGGACTGCCGATCCCGTCAGGATATATCCATCAGGTGCCAGGCGGCGAACCTGAGCATGGGCTGGCTGGGGCGGATCATTTTCTTAACCTGGCCGACCGGCCCACAGCGCTGGTATGCTTCAACGACATGATGGCGATCGGGGTGCTCAAGGGATTGCACACGGCGGGGATACGCGTACCGCATGAAATCTCAGTGACTGGTTTCGACAACATCGTTCTTTCCGCATACACCACTCCCCCACTTACCACTTTCGACCAGCCCAAGCACTTCATCGGGGCGGAGGCTGCCCGTCTGCTTCTGGGCATGCTCAGAACAGACCCGGATAAGAACACGAACGGTCTCAAAAGCCAGATGTTGAAGGGCCGCCTTCTTGCCCGCGCATCCACAGCACCTCCCTCAGGATAAAAATGCTTACTCCTATCTCCCTGTCCCCTTCCTTCGGCTTCGGCGACAGACTTGGCCTGGCGACTCCCGGTCACATCGCGGCGGTGCGCGGCACCGGCCTAGCGCCGGTCTTCGCCCAGCAGTCCGTGCGCGAGAACACCCGCACCGGCCGAACCCCGCTGCAGGTGCTGGAGGATGCCCGCAGGGCTGTCGAAGCCGCCGGGTGGGATGCTCCCTGGGGGGCGGATGCCGACCACCTGAAAACTGTCGACGACCTGCCTCCCTTTGTCGAGGCCGGCTACACTCTCTTCACCGTCGACCCGGGAGAGCATGTGGACAACGCGGCCTCCATCGATCCGCTTCCCGTTCTCCGGGAAAAAGCCAAAAGGCTGGACTGGGACCAGCTTGAAGCGCGCTACCTCAAATCCACATCTGAACAACCCTGGGGACAGTTCGACCCCGAGTCGCTGATGCGGGCGGCTGTTAAATACGGCCGGGCGATCGCGCATTCGGCGTCCCTGCACAACCGCCTCAAGATGATGAAGGACAGCTTCGATTTTGAGGTGTCGGTGGATGAGACCGATGCCCCCACCACGCCCCTCGAGCATTATTTCATCGCCAACGAACTGACCCAATCGGGTGTACGCTTCTCATCGCTGGCACCTCGCTTCATCGGGAGCTTCGAGAAAGGCGTGGATTACATCGGAGATGTCGCTGCGCTGGATGCAGAGTTGGCACGGCATGCCGCGGTGACCAAACACTTCGACACCTACAAGATCAGCCTGCATTCAGGCTCGGATAAATTCAGCGTTTACCCTTTACTGGTAAAACACTGGGGCAACCGGCTGCATATCAAAACGGCAGGGACCTCCTACCTCGAGGCTCTGCGTACCCTGGCGGTTACCGAACCCTATCTCTTTGAGCGGACCTGGGCACTCGGCCTTGAGCGCTACGGGGAAGACCGCGCAACTTATCATGTCTCAGCGGATCCACAAAAGATCGCCTCTGGCCTGTCGCTTGCAGCCCTCCTGGATGATTTCCACGCCCGCGAGATCCTGCATGTGACCTTCGGCTCCGCGCTGATGCAGTTTGGACCTGAAATAAAGGCTGCACTCATCAGACACATGGACTTGTACACTTCAAATTTACAAAAACATTTCCGGAAACATTTGGATTTATTGACGTAGGAAAAGACCATGCCAACTTTTACTCTCGATCAAAAGGTCGCTGTAGTCACCGGCGGAGCCGGTGTGCTGTGCGATTCCATGTGCCGCGCTCTTGCGCAAGCCGGAGCCCGGGTCGCCGTGCTGGATCTGCGCGAGGATTCCGCCGAAGCGCTTGCCGCTGAACTAGGCAACGGCGCGATTGGCGTCGCCTGCGATGTGCTCGATCGCGCCAGCATCGAGACTGCCGCCGAGCAGGTGCTGAAAAAATTTGGTCGCGTGGACATCCTCATCAACGGCGCGGGCGGCAACAAACCGCAGGCCACCACCAACCCGGAGCAGCCCTTTTTCGACCTGCCCGCTGACGCCCTGCGTTGGGTCTTCGACCTGAACCTGATGGGCACCCTCCTGCCCAGCCAGGTTTTTGGGAAGATCATGGCAAAACAAAAAAACGGCGTCATCCTCAACATTTCCTCGATGAATGCCTTCCGCCCGCTGACTCGCATCCCGGCCTACTCGGCGGCAAAGGCAGGCGTGAGCAATTTCACCCAGTGGCTGGCGGTCCACATGGCGCAGGAATACAGTCCGGAGATTCGTGTCAACGCCATCGCCCCAGGCTTTTTTGTCGGCGACCAGAACCGAAAGCTGCTCTTGAACGAAGACGGTTCGCTCACCCCGCGCGGACAGTCCATCATCGCCCACACCCCGCTGGCGCGCTTTGGCAACCCCGACGACCTGTTGGGAACCGTCCTGTGGCTGGTCTCCCCCGCCTCTGAGTTCGTCACCGGCATCGTCGTCCCCGTGGACGGCGGCTTCTCAGCATTCAGTGGAGTATGAGCAAATGGTGATCGGGCAGGGATTCGCGGATCGGATACTCACGGATGATGAAATCCGTACCATCGTGCGCGAGTCACTCGAATCACTTCGACTGGATGACAAACGCGTGCTGGTCATCATCCCCGATGGGACGCGCAGCATGCCCATGCCTTTGATGTTTTCGCTGTTCGATGAATTTCTCGGCAAGCGCGTCAAAGCGCTGGATTATCTCGTAGCGCTGGGTACGCACCAGCCAATGAGCGACTCGCAGTTGGGTAAACTCATCGGTCAACCGGTAATCAAGGGGTGGGTGGGTACAAGCCGCATTTACAACCACGCGTGGCAGGACCCGGCCAACTTCGCCCTGATAGGCACCATACCTGCCAGCGAAATTAAGAAGATCACAAACGGATTGATGTCACAGGATGTTCCTGTCCGCCTGAACAAGCTCATTTTTGAATATGACCAGCTCATCGTCTGCGGACCTGTCTTCCCGCACGAGGTGGTCGGCTTCTCGGGCGGCAACAAATACTTCTTCCCCGGCATCGCCGGCTCCGAGATCATCAACTTCACCCACTGGCTGGGGGCGGTTATCACCAACTATCAGGTCATCGGGGCAGGCTACACTCCCGTACGCGCCGTGATTGACCGCGCCGCCTCTTTTATCGACCGTCCCAAGGCGTGCTTGGCGCTGGTGGTCACTCATGAAAGCCTCTCAGGGATGTATTTCGGAACGCCTGAGGAGGCGTGGCAGTCCGCTGCGAATTTATCCGCACAGAAACACATCCACTATTTAGACAAGCCTTTCAAACGTGTGCTATCCATCATGCCGGAGATGTACGATGACCTGTGGACCGCTGCCAAGGGCATGTACAAGATGGAACCGGTTGTGGCGGATGGCGGTGAGGTGGTCATTTACGCGCCGCACCTCACCGAGGTCAGTTATACCCACGGCAAACTGATTGACGAGATCGGCTATCACTGCCGCGATTACTTCATGAAGCAGTGGGATAAATTCAAAGATTATCCAGGCGGCGTGCTGGCACACTCGACCCATGTCAAAGGGATGGGGACCTACGACCCTCAGACTGGTATCGAGTCATCGCGCATCCGCGTCACCCTGGCCACCGGAATTTCAGAGGAGCGCTGCCGACACATTAACTTGGGCTATCTCGACCCGGCAACGATCAACCTGGAGGAATGGAAAGGCCGCGAGGCCGAAGGCATTCTCTACGTCCCCCGGGCTGGAGAAATGCTTTACCGAGTGAAAACCAGACCCTGAAACGGTCTTCTAACCACATCATCTAGAAAAGGAAAACCATATGAGCAAAGCAGACATCGGCCTGATCGGACTGGCAGTCATGGGACAGAACCTGGTCCTGAACATGAACGACCACGGGTTCACCGTTGCCGTCTTCAACCGCACTGTTTCCAAAGTGGACGAGTTCCTCGCCAGCAGCGCAAAAGGGACGAACGTGATCGGCGTCCGTTCCCTCGAGGAACTGGCGCAAGTGCTCAAGCGGCCGCGGCGCGTCATGCTGATGGTCCAGGCCGGGAAACCGGTGGACGATTTCATCGAACTGCTGCTCCCGCACCTGGAACCCGGCGATATCATCATCGACGGCGGCAACTCGAACTACAACGACAGCATCCGCCGCACGGCGTACGTCGAATCCAAGGGCCTGCTCTTCATCGGCACGGGCGTTTCCGGCGGCGAAGAAGGCGCCCGCCGCGGCCCGTCCATCATGCCCGGCGGTTCTCCGGCGGCCTGGCCGCACGTCAAACCCATTTTCCAGGCTGTGTCAGCCAAGGTCACTCGCCCGGATGGCGGCGAAGATCCCTGCTGTGACTGGGTCGGCGAGAACGGTGCCGGTCACTATGTCAAGATGGTCCACAATGGCATCGAATACGGCGATATGCAATTGATCTGCGAAGCCTACCAGTTGATGCGCGATGGCCTGGGGATGACTCCCGACCAGATGCACGCCGTTTTCACCCGCTGGAATACCGGCAAATTGGACTCCTACCTGATCGAGATCACGCGCGACATCCTGGGCTACAAAGACGAGGATGGCAAGCCGATGGTGGACAAGATCCTCGACGCGGCCGAACAAAAAGGGACCGGCAAGTGGACCGGCATCTCGGCCCTCGAAATGGGCATCCCGCTGACGATGGTGGTCGAGGCCGTGCTGGGCCGGGCGCTCTCCGCATTGAAAGATGAGCGCGTGGCTGCCTCCAGGGTTCTCCCCGGACCCGATTCCAAACTGACCATCGAACAAAACGCGTTCCTGGCGGACCTCGAGCAGGCTGTTTACGCATCCAAGCTCATATCTTACACCCAGGGCTACATGCTGTTCCGGGCGGCTGCCAAAGAGTACAAGTGGAACCTCAACTACGGCGGGATCGCGCTCATGTGGCGCGGCGGCTGCATCATCCGGTCCGTTTTCCTGGGCAAGATCAAGGAAGCGTTCGACCACAATCCCAATCTCTCCAATCTTCTGCTCGATCCGTATTTCACCGAGCAGGTCCTTGCCGCGCAGCCGGGGTGGCGGCGCGTGGTGGCCGCGGCGGTTGAGAAAGGCATCCCCGTCCCTGGCATGTCGAGCGCGCTGGCCTTCTTCGATGGCTACCGCCGCGAGTTCCTGCCCGCCAATCTGCTGCAAGCCCAGCGCGACTACTTCGGCGCGCATACCTACCAGCGCCTGGACAAACCGCGCGGCGAATACTTCCACACGAATTGGACCGGGCGCGGCGGCGATGTCACCTCGACCGTCTGGAAAAAAGGCTAGTACCGGACCAGGGAAGGAGAACTCATGAAATACGGTCTCAACATTAAATCAGAAGGCGCGCTCGACTTCCTTTCGCTCGGCGCGCTGAACCACCGCGTCGATCCCGGGATTGTCCCTTTCGGCAAGGCCACCGAATGGCAGGGTGCATCCCAGCGGCGGCGAGTACAACGTGGCCGCCAACCTGTCCAACTGCTTCCGCCTGCGCACGGGCATGGTCTCGGCCATGGTGGATTACCCCATCGGCGATCTGATCTCCGAACGTGTGCGCCTGATGGGAGTCACTCCCTTCTACAAACATTTCAAGCACAACGGCGTGAACGGCCCCAACATGGCCACCATCTACAGCGACCGCGGCTACGGCGTGCGCGCCCCGGTGGTCTTTTACAACCGCGCCAATGAAGCCGCCGCCCAGCTCAAGCCCGGTGACTTCGACTGGAACGCCATCCTGGCACACGGGGTGCGCTGGTTGCACAGCGGCGGGATCTTTGCCGCGCTCTCGGAAACGACCGGCGAAGTCATCATCGAAGGCATGCAGGCTGCCAAAGCTGCCGGGGCGGTGACCTCCTTCGACCTGAACTACCGCGCCAAACTGTGGAACATCTGGGGCGGACCGGAACGCGCCCAATCGGTCATCCGCCGCATCGTGGAGAACGTGGACGTGCTGGTCGGGAATGAGGAAGACCTGCAGATGGGGCTCGGCATCCCCGGTCCCGAGGTCGCCGCCAAATCCAAGCTCGATCCGGGCGCATTCTTCGGGATGATCGACCAGGTCGTCGGTAAATATCCGCAGGTCAAGGTGGTTGCCACCACCCTGCGTGAGGTGCATTCCACCAATCACCATAGCTGGGGCGCTGTGGCCTGGATCGACGGCAAGACCTATGTCTCTCCCACCTGCGAGCTGGATGTGTACGACCGGGTCGGCGGCGGGGATGGCTTCGCGTCCGGGTTCTTCTACGGCCTGTTGAGCGGCGAGCCGGAACAGGAAGCGGTCAACCTGGGCTGGGCGCACGGCGCGCTTCTGACCACCTTCCCGGGTGACACGACCATGGCTACTCTTGAGCAGGTGAAGGCTTTTGCCAAAGGCGGCTCGGCAAGGATTCAAAGGTAATTTCATTCGTGGAAACCATAGCGAACGACTTCCACGAGTATTTTATCACTTTCAATGCACACGTGTGCAAAACTATTGAAATCAAACGAAGGAGAGAACAGAAATGGAAAAGATGAAGGCACTCGTTTTCAAAGAGATCGGCAAACTCGTTCTGGAAGACCGGCCCGTCCCCCACGTCAAGGAACCGGACGATGTGGTCATCAAGATCAGCCGGGTGGGCATCTGCGGCACGGATGTCAAGATCATGGAAGGCAAGCATCACTTCCGCCCGAACACGGTCCTCGGCCATGAGTTCTGCGGCGAGATCGTGGAAGTCGGCTCGCATGTCCACCACGTCAAACTGGGCGACCGCGTGGCAGTGGACAATAACATCCGCTGCGGATTCTGCACCTTCTGCCGCATGGGGCTGACCAGCCAGTGCGTCGAGATCAAAGAGAATGCCATCGGCGTGATGCGTGACGGTGGTTACGCGGAATATTGTCTGGTGCCCGAGAAGCAGTGCTATGTGCTGCCTCCGACGAAATCGACGATGTGACCGGCTCGCAGGTTGAGACGCTGGCGACAGTGGTCAACGGCATGAACCACCTGCTCATGCTGCCCTATGATTACGTGCTGATCATCGGCTTCGGACCCATCGGTTACCTGTTCGCGCAGTTCGCCAAGAACATCGCCGCGAAAGTGGCCGTGACCGAGATCGACCCATTCCGCATCAGCGTGGCGAAGGAATGCGGGCTGACGGTCTGGAACCCAAACGTGGATGACATCGAGAAGAATATCACCGAGTTCACTTACGGGCGCAAGGCGGATATCGTCGTCGAGGCGACCGGCAATGCCATCGAGCAGGCGCTCAAGTGCGTCACCCCTGGCGGAAAGGTGCTGCCCTTCGGCATGGACTCGTCCATCACGGCCAGCATTGTCCCGAACGAGATCACGCGCTGGGCGACCAAGATCATCGGCCTGTATCTCGGGCAGAACACCATGGTGCCATCCATCCGCATCTTCCAGGAAAAACGGCTGAACATGAAGCCGTTCTTCACCAAGGTCATCCCGTTGGAGGAAGGTCTGGACGCGTTCGGTTGCCTCGGGCTTGACCCGAAGACGATGAAGCACCAGCCCAAGAGCGCGATGAAGATCGTGATGAAGATGTAAATTCCAGATCTTTACCCTTCAGTGCTCTGTCCGGGATTGGTCATCCAGAGCGAGGTAATATCCATTACTACATTTATAAGTAACGCCTCCACGACCTGCCGATCAGAAAGAGAATCGATGAAACTGGCTTTCCACAGCGCAACAACAATGACGAGCGATCTCGAAACCGATATCGCCATCTCGGCGCAGGCGGGCTTTAAGGCGCTTGAAGTGTGGGCGAAAAAAGTGGATCGATTACCTGGCAACTCACTCGCTGTCTGATCTCAATGCGTTGTTTGTGAAGCACAATCGTCGTGCCGCTTGCGCTCAACTCGATCGAGTTCATCGCGTTTCGCGGGAGCGAGTATGCCCAGATCCAAGCGCGTCTTCATCAACTGGGCAAGATCGCGCAGGCAATTGGATGTCCGACTGTTGTTGTCGTGCCCAGCCCCTCACCAGACCGCAATCTGCCGTGGGCTGAGGTAGTGGCTGAGTACGTAAAGGTATTGCGCGACCTGAGCGAAATTGCAAGCCTGTACAGCATCAAACTCTCGTTCGAGTTCCTGGGTTTTGGCTGGTGCAGTGTGCGTACGCCGCGGGCTGCGTTTGAAATCATCCAGAAAGTGAACCGCGACAACGTCGGTTTGACGGTCGACGCGGCTCATTTTTACGGCGGGGGCGGCCTGATGAGCGAACTCGACCAACTGGACCCCAGGCGCATCTTTGCATTTCACCTGGATGATCTTGAAGATACGCCGAAGGAAGCCATCAGCGATGGCACACGTCTCATGCCCGGCCTGGGCGTGGTCCCGCTCGAGGAGATCTGTGCGCGGTTGAAGCGTATTGGCTATGACGGTCCATGCTCGGTCGAACTGTTCCGGCCCGAATATTGGAATTGGGATCCCCAGCAAGTGGCAATCAGTCCCGCGAGGCAGCGCTCAAGATACTGTCGCCATATTTTCAAATCGAATAAGGCAGGCACATAAAATGTCATCAGAGAGAGGAAACCTGAAATGACAAGAAAAGTAAAGATCGCCGTGATTGGGACGGGACGCATGGGCAGCATCCACGCCCGCAATATCTCAGACCTTATCCCCGAAGCGGACCTGGTAGCGGTCTGCGATATTCGATTGGAAGTTGCCCAGGCTGTGGCCGATGAACTAGGTGTCCGGCGCGTGGTGAAGGATTACCATGAACTTCTGGCTGACCCGGACATTGAGGCCATATTGATCGCAACCAGCACCGATACGCACGACTTTATCATGAAAGACGTGGCCGCAGCAGGCAAGCACATCTTCTGTGAGAAGCCGCTGGCCCTTGACTTGAACAAGATCGATGAGGCGCTGGCAGAGGTCGAGAAAGCGGGAGTCAAGCTGCAGGTTGGGTTTAACCGCCGCTTCGACAAGAGCTATAAACAGGTCCATGATATCGTCGCTTCCGGCGAGATCGGGCGCCCCTGCATCCTGCATATCGTCAACCGGGATCCGGACTTCCCGTCCATGGAATTCCTGCGGGTCTCGGGGGGCATGTTCCTGGATCTGGGGATCCACGACCTGGACATGGTCCGGTACCAGATGGGAGATGTTGAAGAAGTGTATGCCAGCGGAGCAGTACTTATCAACAACGAGTTGAAGGAATTCGGCGACATCGACACGGGGTTGATCCTGCTTAAAGTTTGCCAACGGGGCGATGGGCACAATCGACAACAGCCGCAAGGCGGTCTACGGATATGACCAGCGACTTGAAGTGTTCTGCTCGAACGGCACCGCCATGATGGAAAATGAAAAAGAAACCACAGCGGTGAAGGGCAATCAGAACGGTTTTACTTCCGCCAAACCGCCATACTTCTTCATGCAGCGTTATGCGCCATGTTATGTTGAAGAGGTGCGCCAGTTCGTGGAGTGCGTCCGCGACAACAAGAAGACGCCAACCACCGGCGCAGATGGAAGGGCCGCAGTGGTGCTCGGATATGCCGCTATAAAATCACTGCGCGAGAACCGACCCGTAAAGATCAGTGAGATTGGATAAATCGACACTTAGAAAATGTTAATCCAAAATAATTATTAGCAATCACAAGGAGCAACAAAATGGCAAACAATGTACCGCAAGGATTTCTTCCCACCAACCAGCCCGATCTCTTCTTCGAGGATAATGCGGTCGGGCGCATGAAGAAGGAGGTCTGGGATGCCAGCGATGAGCAGATCGACGCCATCCTGTCGGACTACGGCATCCCGTCGCCGGTGGAGTGGGCCACGCCCGGTTCGTACATCCAGACTACGACCCGCTGGCAGGTGGAAGCCAATCGTAAAAAGAACGATATTGTTTTCATCCCGGTCGGCTGCACCGAACTGCATGGGCAGCATTTGCCCAGCGCATCGGACACACTGTACGTCAGCGCAATTTGTGAAGGCGTGCGTCGATTCACCGCCAAACGCGGCGCGCCGGTCAACCTGGCACTGCCTCCACTGAACTACGGTGGACATCCCTATCATCACCTCGGCATGCCGGGCACGGTCATCGTACGCGAGCACGTGGTGCGCGAGATGATGATCGATGTGATGCTGGGATTATGGAATGACGGGTTCCGCAAGCAGCTCATCGTCAACAACCACGGGCAATTGTGGATGCTCGAATCCGCGGTGCAGGAATTCCAGAAGCGCTACCAATTGCCGGGCATTTTCCGCGTGATCGACTGGCACCGCGGTGTGCGGGAATTCTTCCGCCCGGTGGATCGCGGCGGGCAAATGGGGACGAACTTCGTCCATGCGGACGAATCCGAAACTTCCCTCGGTCTGTTACTGCATCCCGAAATGGTGGATATGAACTATGCTGTCGACACCGAGGGCAAGAGCATATTTGCCTGAAGGCCACTTCGATAAATCGGTCGATCCGTTCGGACGCCCGAGCCGCTGGTCCGAGGGCGAAGGGCATTTCGCCATCGAGATCGCCGCCACTCCCGAGGGCGTGGTCGGAAAAGCCAAGTCGGGCACGGCGCAGAAAGCCAAACGGCCAATGGCTGCCATCTTGAAATACCTGACACTATGGCATGACGATGTGCTGGAAGCCTTCCCTGCCGGGAAAGTCCCACCTGTGGAAGAAGTCACCCTGCGCACAGAAAAAGACATGGAACCCTACCTGCGCGAACCGCTCAGCAAAGGCTGGAAAACAGTTTATGGTATCCCGCGCATCGGGCAGGGAACGGAAGTGTAGACTTAGACGTCCAAAACGGATCTGCAGTCATGAAAACAAGGAGAAAACCATGAAAAGCAAAATGCCAGGAGTTACCCTGCTCGCAGACTGGGACCCCAAGCCCGGTTTCAAACTCGGCCGGAAGGATATCGAAGGACGCCAGACATACCTCGGCAGCCAGGTGTGGCGTCATCCGCGCTTCGAGATCCGCGAATACGACATCCCCACCCCGGGGCCCGAGGAAGTGGTCATCGAGATCAAGGCCTGCGGCATCTGCGGGTCGGATGTTCACATGGCGCAGGAGGAAAAGGACGGCTATATCTTCTATCCCGGCCTGACCGGTTTCCCCGCCATCCTCGGGCACGAATTCTCCGGTGTAGTGGTGGAAGCCGGCAAGAAGGCGCGCGACAAGCGCACCAACAAACCCTTCAAAGGCGGCGAACCAGTCACCTCGGAGGAGATGCTGTGGTGCGGACAATGCAAACCCTGTGCCGACGGCCAACCCAATCACTGTGAACAGTTGGATGAAGTCGGTTTCAATGTCAATGGCGCCTACACCAAATATATGGTGTTGCCCTCCCGCACCATCTGGAGCCTGGAGCCGCTGCGCGAGCGCTACAAAGGCGATGATATTTTCGTCGCGGGCAGTCTGGTCGAGCCCACCACCGTAGCCTATAACGCTGCTATCGAACGCGGCGGTGGAATCCGCCCCGGTGACCGCGCCGTCATCCTGGGCGCGGGTCCCGTTGGCATCGCCGCCTGTGCCATCCTTAAACGCGCCGGGGCATCCAAAGTCATCATTTCAGAGACACAACCTCAACGTGCCGCCATGGCCTTGAAGCTGGGTGCGGACTATCACGTCAATCCGTCCAAAGAGGACTTCGCCGACCGCGTGCTCGAGATCACCGACGGCATGGGCGCAGACATGTTCATGGAAGCCACCGGTCTGCCCGAAGTCGTTTATCCCGGCATCGAGCGCGTCATCTGGGAAGGCCGCACTCTGTTGAGCACGGTGGTGGTCACCGCCCGGGCTGAAGCCAAAATGCCGGTAATGGGCGAAGTGCTGCAGGTACGCAAGGCGCGCATCGTCGGTGCACAGGGACACTCAGGGCATGGCAACTTCCCCCGTGTGATCGACTGCATGGCCTCCGGCATGGACATGACTCCCATGAGCACCAAGAAGATCAGCCTGGAAGAATTGCCTGAAAACATCATCAAGCTGCAGACCGATCGCTCGGAATGCAAGGTTACCTATATCGCAAAATAATATAATCCGGGGGTGGTCACTTTAGAAGTGGCTGCCCCCGCTCTCCTATGAAACTATCCATTGTCCTTTCCACCCAGCAAGCGCAATTTCAAGCTGCCACATTCAAGGGTGACCTTGAGACCAACCTTGCCCGCATCTCTGCACTGGGTTATGACGGCGTGGAGCTCGCCATCCGCGACCCAAGGCTTGTTGAATTGGACAAACTGGAAGCGCTGGTCCGAAAATTCAATTTACGCGTGCCCGCCATCGGAACGGGTCAAGCCTGGGGAGAGGAAGGGCTCTCGTTCACCGATCCGGACCCACAGGTTCGAGAAAAAGCTATCGAGCGAATCAAAAGCCACATCCCCGTGGCTTCGCGTTTCGGAGCGGTCATCATCATCGGGCTGATCCGCGGCATCGTCAAACCGGGCGTGGATTCCGCCCAGGCCATGGACTGGCTCATCCATGCCCTTCGCGAGTGCAGCGAGGCTGCCCGCCCTCACGGTATTCGCTTGGCCCTGGAGCCCATCAACCGTTACGAGACCACGCTGATCAACACAGTCTCGCAGGGATTGGAACTTATTGATCGCGTCGGCGCGGATAACTTCGGGCTGCTGCTCGATACCTTCCACATGAATATCGAAGAAACCACGATCGAAGGCAGCATTCGAGATTGCGGCGAACGTATCTTTCATTTTCATGTGGCGGATTCCAACCGCTGGTATCCCGGAGCGGGGCATCTCGATTTCAAATCAATTCTGACATCACTCATTTCGACCGGCTATCAAAGCTGGGTCTCGGGTGAGTTCCTCCCAAAACCTGATGCAGAGACTGCTGCGCATAAAGAGCATCACATTCCTGCGACAGAATGGATAAAACAGAAACAACAGCATTCCCTTTAACCGCGCTGCTGAATTCTACGACCAAACTCGCGACTTTCCGGAGCCGGTTGCCACGCAGGGGGATCCAAAGTCTTTGCGAGAATGGGAGGAGAAAAACGATAAAGCAGCCGTAAATATGAGTATTGCAGACTTGGAAAGCCATTAAAGTGTTTGGACTTGGAGCACACTTAAAATCTGGCGATGCTTGATGTATTCTATTTTCAAGGAGATCCCCATAAAGGGGTTAAGTCGTCAATCGATGGGGTTTAAGTAAAAGCCCATGTTGCCTGCCAACGGACGTTGAAAAATGGATCTAAATCACGGTATAAAAATTAGCATGTTATCATCAGTTCTCTTCTCTCGAATTGATATAATGGAGCAAATCACTCCAAGTTAATGGGGATAAGTTGCCTTGTGAAAATTAGAGCTGAGAACACCAGACCGATTGTAGTTTTATCCTGCCAGGTCTTTCAACATTGGCTGGAAGAACTGTTGCCAGATGGATTATCCAGCAGCATTACTTTTTTCGATTACGGCTTGCATGCAGTTCCCAAGCAGTTGCGCCAAACCATCCAGGACGCGATCGACAGCCTTGAAGAACCCAGTCTGGTGGTGCTTGGTTACGGCTTATGCGGTAATGGCCTGGATAATATCAACGCCGGGAAACATTTCCTGCTCATCCCGCGGACCGATGACTGTATTGCCATTCTGCTCGGCTCCTACCAGGCCTACCAGCGCGAGATGAAAAAAGAACCCGGAACGTATTATCTCTCCAAAGGCTGGCTTGAAGCTGGTACCAATCCGTTGGAAGAGAGCCGGAAGTACGCAGAAAAATACGACGCCGAAACCGCAGCTTTTTTAATGGACACACAATACCACAATTACAAGCGGTTGATGATGGTAGCGCGGAACGCTGCAGAGCTGGAAACCTATCGTGCCAAAGCTCTTGAAGTGGCGGAATTCTGCTCGCGTTGGGGGATGCGCTACGAGGAGATGCTCGGTTCAGACCAGTATTTGGAGCAGCTGGTAGAGATTGCCGTCACGCTTGAGCAAGCGAGTGATGAATTCCTGGTCATCCCGCCGGGGGGTATCCTGCAACAGGCTCTCTTTCTGCGTAACACTGATGAGAAATAACGTCTGCCATCGAATAATTGCAGTAATAGGATCATGACCGATCATCTTGCAGGCAGCCCATAGTAATGGAGTTGCCTTCCATTTCTCTACTGCAAATAGAGAATATCCAAAAAGACTAGTTGGACACTCTATATCCATAGAAGCCTGGGTGACAGCAATTAAAAAAAACACCCCTTCCGAGGAGTGTTTTTAGGCTGGAGGCAAAGGATTCGAACCTCAACAAGATGATCCAGAATTCCATAGCTTAAATTTCCAAAGCCACCTACTTTTTTTTATCCACTAATTTTGCGACAACAATCTTCATAATAGCGCTGAGTGGACAGGAATAAACTGGAAAATCCAAATTTGCCTTGCCATTTTATAAGATGAATCTGCAAAATTCCTCTATTAGGCTTCGAGCGATGTATTGGATATAGAATACGAACCGGAAACAAAGTCCACCTCCAATATCGCCCAATCTTTACCATTATCCCAACGCATAGTAATTCCAGAGTCGTGGGTCTCCGGCAAGCTGAAGGATCCATTGAAAGCGGGGTGATCGATTACGAAAACGGATCAATTTGAACAGTGATTGGACAACCGGGCGCTGAATGGCTCGTTCAATCTCGTCAGCCGTGTAATAATGTCGGTTGATATCACGCCCAACACCACTTTTGGCTAGCAAGGTCATATCGTTCTCGCCTGCCAGCAAGCCCACATAATATACCTGTGGCACGCCAGGAGCAAAGAATTGGATCGCACGCGCCAGCAAGTAGTCATTATCATTTCGCCCTATGGCGTCGTAGAACGTACAATTCACCTGGTACAGATCGAGATTGGAGGCTGCCACGCCAGTAGCCAGACGGCTTTGTCCATTGCTGTTAGAGTGGATTTTTTCCACCAATGCATCCAGTTCCTCCGAAGGAATAATGCCAGGGCGGTCTTCATGATCGGAGCCGTCAGCGTCGATATCGATCACGCCGATGCCATCGTGCGTGTCCAGCACCGTGACAGCATTGCGCGGGCTGATTTCCAGCCATTGTTTTAAATATTGACCAGTATGGTTGAATATGGCATGCAACACCAGAGGAGGCAGCGCGAAATCATAGACACGATCCACCTGGTGGGCGATTTCGATCTGCCTGAGAAAGTGGGAATGGATCTCGACAAGGGTCTCGATGTCAAGGGCTGCCGCTTGTCTGGCAAGGTATTCTATATAAGCGAAGGTTTCGGGGATCATGAAACAACTACTGCCCGGTTTCTTTATGGCGTATCCAACGGCATCCAGCCGCACCATGCGTATGCCGTTATCATGCAGCGTTTGCAACACAGATTGTAGGTAGGCTTTCCCTTGTGGATGCGATACATTGATGTCGATCTGTTGTTTCGAAAAGGTTGTCCATAAAAGGCGTTTTTGGTTGTTTTTTAGCGTCACATAGGAAAAGGGTAAACCCGGTCTTGGGCGATAGATGGTCAAAAGATCGGATTCGGTGGCACCATTTGGGAAGATGCTGCCCATAGTCAGAAACATGTCGTCGATAAATGGAGGCATCGCCCTTTTCGGAATAATCCAGAAATTGCGGGGAGGAAGAGGATACGTGGTTGACGATCAAGTCCGCCATCAAATCCACATCCTGCCCCAGTTCTTTGATATCCTCCCAGCTACCCAAGCAGGGATCGATCCTGGTATGATCGATCGGGTCAAACCCGGCATCAGCACCGTGGATGGGAGAATAGAAGGGGAGAATATGAACACCCCCGAACAGCCCGGAGAGAGATCCCTTGAGCAAGCGATGTAACGCCTTTATATCGCCACCGCCAAGACGATCTGCATAAGTGATGAGTTGTACCTTGTTTTTCATAGTGGTTATATTTGCGGCAATGAATCCCTGCCGCAACGGTGATCATCCCTTGACCGATCCTTGCAGCAATGCTGAGATGATTTGACGCTGGAATATGATAAAGACGATGAGGGTGGGGACCAGGATCAGGATTGTACCAGCGCACAGCAGGGGGACATTGTTCGCGTAGTGGCCTTGGAACGCTCCCAGCCCTCCGGCCATCGTTCGTTGTGTCGGGTCCTCGACGAGCACCAAGCATAGGAGAAACTGGTTCCACGTCCAGATGGCCGTGAGGATTCCGAGTGAGGCGACCGGCGCTTGCGCCAGCGGGACGTGAATGCGCCAGAATAGGTCCCAGGTGGTCGCCCCATCGATGCGGGCTGCCTCCGAGAGCTCGCTCGGCATGTTGACGAAGTGGGCGCGCATCCAGAATACGGCGAATGGCATGTACAAGGCGATCAGCGGAAGCGCGATCGCAACCCGGGTGTTGTAGATACCTATCGCCCGCTCCAGAAAGTAGATAGGGATGATGATTCCCTGGAACGGGAGTGTTAACCCGAACACAAACAGGAAGAGTAGCACGCTAGCACCGGGGATCCGCAGGAGACCGATGGCGAACCCAGCCATCGTTGAGATGACAAGGGTTGCAGGCACGACAGAAAGGACAATGAATATGCTCGACACGAGGAGCTTGGGCATTTCCGCCATGTTGAACGCCGTCACGAAATTGATCCACTGCGGGTTCTCGGGCCATTCGAGTCCGCTGGGTACAGTCCCGGACGGATGCAGTGCGGTCATGAAGATGCTGATGAAGGGCAGGATCGTGAACGCCATCAGCGCGAGGAGAAGAAACCGGCCTGCCCAGAGCTCGCCGCGAGCAACCCTCATTGTGCACTCTCCCGGGTCAGCCACTGGATCGGGAGGATGACGATGACGACCAGGATCATGAGCATGACAGCCAGAGCAGACGCCGGACCTATAGCTCGTTGGGTGAATGCAAGGATGTAGATCTGGATCCCGGGAACCGACGTCGAGTTGCCTGGCCCACCGGCTGTTGTGACCCAGATGATGTCAAACGCGGCGAGCGCGGCAATCACCGTGACGGTCAGGCACACACCGATCTCGTGGCGGAGAAGAGGAACAGTAATCGCGAGGAACTCCTGGAACCAGCTCGCGCCATCGATCCTTGCAGACTCATAAAGGGCAGGGTCGATTTTGGTCATGCCCGTCTGAAGCAGGACGATGCAGAATCCCAGCAGCACCCAGAACTCCGACCATGCCGACGGATGGGAGCGCCCAGTCGAAATCGCCAAGCCAAGCGCGGGTGATCGCGCCGAGGCCGACAGCTTTGAGCATCTGGTTGATCAAGCCAGGGAGGGACAGCAGCCAACCCCAGATGATGCCGGCAGCGACGAGCGCGATGACTTGGGGCAGGAAGAGAACGGTCCGAGCGACTGCTCCGAACCGCCCGGTCGCCACACGGTGAATCACGCTCGCAACGATGAGTCCAAGTCCCACCGGGATGAAGCTGAACCACACGACCAGCCAGAATGCGTTGAAGATCGTCCCGATCAGGTTGGGCACCTGGAAGACATACACGTAGTTCTTCACCCCCACCCAGGTCATCGGCCCGACGCCATTCCAGCGAAAGAACGAGTACACGATGGTCAACAGGAAAGGCACGAGCACGAAGAACGCGTACATGAACAGCGCCGGCAGGGTGAATAGCCAGCCAACAAAAGTCTCCCGACGGACCCGTTTACTGAGGTAGGTCCGCCGGGAGGTCATGAAAGACGCAGGGCGTTTGTCTGAAGTCATCATCAATATTACCATTGATCAGGCAGGCGCAGGCATCGTCCTGCGGTTACCACCACTACTGTGAGAGTTCTCTTTCGTATTCAGCTTGAACAGCCTTGAGGAGACCAGCAGCGTCTTGCTCACCGGCAACCATCTTCTGGAGCTCGGGCGTCCAGCCCTGGGCGAAGATCGAGCTCGTCGCGTTGGCTATGAAGTCCATCGCACCGCTTAACTTAGGTCCTGCGGCAAGTGTATCGATGGTGACCGAGCCGGCAGCAACTGCTGGTACTGATGCATCAGCTGGTCCGCCAGGGTTTGATCCCATTCCATCGACGTTAATCTGTCGAGCCGTTTCGTTCGTGGCAGCCCAGTTGAAGAAGAATGCGGCGCAGTCTGCGTGCTTGGCATTGGCGGCGATACCGTACGTTAGCGGAGCGGACATAGCAGCAAGCCCTCCCCCAGCCTCAGCGGGCGGGAACAGGAAGAATCCGACATTGCCGGGCATGGCTGCGTCGTAGCCGCCATTCTGCCAGTCGCCGTTAAAGGTGAAGACACCCTCGCCCTTCCCAAAACGGTCTGCCGCGTCAGTATATTCGATCGCGTTGATATCCGGAGGGAAGTAGCCCTTCTCGATCCAGTCTTGAAGATGCTGTGCGGCTATCAGGTTCGTCGGTGTATCGATCGTCGCACCGGGCTTCTGGAAGATCCAGTCGTTAATCGGTTCAACAGGGCCGTAGGCGGCCATCAGGTTCTGGAGCGGGAAGGCAAGCCCCATGCCGCTCTTGGCGCTGCCCCACTCCATGATCGGTTGGAGCCCGGCGGCTTTGGCCGCAGCGAGCAGGGCTTCGAACTCGGCAACGGTCTTGGGCGGCTCGGTCATGCCGATCTGGGCAGCTAGCGCTTTGTTATAGAAGACACCGGTCATGCTGTAGTTGAGACCCATGGCGTAAAGCGTACCGGAACCGCGGATCCAGTTTTCATCCAATCGGTTCTGGTTGAGCTGTGGCACCGGCCACTGATTCCAGCCGAAAGCCGTTGCGTAGTCGTCCAAGTTCATCAGGAGACCATCCTGCGCGAACGAGACCATCGTTGGCAGCCGGATCAGGTCGGGCGGGTTGTCACTCGCGAGAAGCAGCGGCGTCGTGGTGATGAGATTCGCGAACTGTTCCATGGTGATGTCCCAAGTGACATTCGGGAATTGCTTCGTGAACTCTTCGGTCAGCTGTGTAGGCATATCCCAGCCCGTCTCGAAGACGACTTTCATCACAACGGGATCCGTCCCGCAGGATGGGCCTGTGGCGACCGGAGCGACAGTCGCCGGGACAGCGGTGGCAGCAGGGGCTTCGGTGGCTGCTGGAGCTTGTGTTGCGGCAGGAGCAGCAGGTGTAGCAGGCGTCCCGCAGGCAGACAGCAGCATGGATATCAGAACAAGCACACTTAATAAAGAACATAACACCGATTTCTTGTTCATTTCTCACTCTCCTTTATGAGCTTGTATATAGAATTGATACGAGGTTCGGGTAGTTAGTGTTTTTGAATTCTCAATAGGCTAAACCTCCTGAACTCTGAAAATGGGAAGTATATAATTGACACTTATGTTAGTGGTATCCTGAAAGCACTTTCATAAAGAGTATACAACTCTACAATATGAGAGTCAATAACCAGTTCCTATGCTGTTTGACGTTCGATTAAGGTGAGGGGAAGATTGACATGCCTTGGTGGCCTGGAAGGAGATTCTATCTGGGCAAGTAACATTTCCACCGCCAACCTTCCGGATTCATCCAAGTGCTGACGGATGGTGGTCAGATCAGTATATTCAGCCAGATCGAGGTCATCAAAACCTACTACCGCGAGCTGCTCAGGTACCTGGATTTTCAACTGGCGGGCAGCTTTCAATACGCCAAGGGCTTGGAAGTCCGTTGCGGCAAAGATGGCGGTCGGCGGCTGGGGCAGGCTGAGTAATTCGGCGGCAACCTGACGGGTTTGTTCTTGCGAATAAGGAGCGAGCCTTACCAAAGCATCAGGAAGTTCGATGCCGGCTTCCTTCAACGTCTTACGAAATCCAACCAGGCGCTGACTAACCGGATGCAGGGAATATTCAGGTAGATCGGTATCGCCCAAAAATGCGATACGGCGGTGACCTTTGTCCAGCAAATATCGGGCTGCAATGCGCCCTCCCATCACGTCATCAATTACCACGCTGCTTAAGTTTGGATGGGGAAACTCGACCAATACGGTAGGCAGGCCATGGTCCACTAGACGACGGACATTGGCATCGTCCACAGGCAATGAAAGAATGATGAGACCATCCAAATTACCGGTCAATGGCAAGGAAGAGAGAAACCTTTTCAGGTGCTCCGCCAAATCAACAGTGTAAATGACCAATTCAAATTTCTTGGCTGATAACGCCTCGGATATTCCCCGGAGTCGTTGGACAAAAGACGGGGCGGTGAAAAATGGCGAGATAACTCCAATCCGCCCGGTTCTTCTCAAGGCGCGAGCGCGGGCTTCTGCTTTGGGCACGAAACCAAGGGCATCGACGGCAGCCAGGATGCGTTCGCGTGTCTCGCTGTTGACCCTGCCGGGGTCATTCAGCATCCGCGAGACTGTTGTGATGCTTACTCCAGCATGTTTAGCAACATCATAAATGGTGGGAGCTTTTTTATTAGGCATAAATTTCCCTTAATGAAAGGATAATGAAAGCACTTTCATTATATTTAATTCAGCCGAGATTGTCAAATTAAAAAAAGAACTACTTCAAAAAAATGCTAACATCGCCAGAATAGAAAAAATCCCTTTAAGATTATGAGTCATACATACTTATAACTTGAGACCATTGAAAATCTCAGAAGTGGGATTCTGGCCAATTATCAATACTATAGTAGAAATCAATTAAGAAAGTAAAACACTCCTCGAAAGGAGTGTTTTTAGGCTGGGGGCAAAGGATTCGAACCTCTACAAACTGATCCAGAGCTCCAGTGCTTGATATTGTCCATAGCTTCTAAACTGATTTTTATCCCCATATTTAGCGGTAAAAATATGCGAGAACATCGTATATGGGGGCTTTCATTTTGCAATGGCTGAAATCTACAGCACTTCTACTGCAATTCAATTGGCGCAGGATTGATCAGCTCCTCGATCTTCTGAGCCGCCTCATCCTGTGAACGCGTCATCGAATGGCCATAGATGTCCGTGGTGATGCTGGCTTTGGAATGACCCGCGCGCTGCTGCACGGTATTGATGGGTGTGCCCATTTCAAGCAGGAGCGTGAGCGAGGTATGCCGTAGATCATGGAAGCGGATGTTCGGGAGACCATTCTCTTTGAGAAAGCGCTTGTACTCCCGGTGAAGGTTCTCGCAGGACATCAGTTTCCCCAGGGAATTCGGAAAGATCAGATCGTTCTCTTCCCAGCGGTCTCCGGCAGCAGCCTTTTTTATAGTCATTTGATCTCGATGAGCGGTCAGCCGGTCCAGGGTCGCCGGAGCCAATTTGATCTGGCGGCGACCTGCCTTCGTCTTGGGGGGTACCAGCACTAAACCCTGTCCCGGGGCACGTTGAGATTGTCGTTGAATGAACAGGATCCCTTTCTCCCAATCCAGATCAGACCATTTGAGGCCCAGCAACTCTCCTTCCCGCATGCCTGTGATCAAAGCCATGTAGTAGAGCGTCCCGTTCCTCGCGGTCATTGACGCGCTCACCAGTTGTCGGGCTTGCTCTTCGCTCAAGATCTGATGTTCAGCCTGTTCGAACTCTTGGCCGGTCCACCGCATCCACCGGGTTTCGACCCAACAGGCCTTCTCGAACCGCCTGCTTGAGAACACAACTCAACACCATGTGAATCATCTGCACGGTTCGAGCGCCGCGACCTTCTCCCCGTTTCCTGAAATAGAGCTGCTTGACGTGGGCGGGTTGAATGTCCTGCACGCGCATCTTCCCCAGCTGAGGCAGGATGTGCTGTCTCACGATCTGGCGGTACTGCAGGACGGTGTGAGGTCTACGCGAAAGTTCCTTGCCCTCCAGCCACAATTCGATGAATTGCTCCAGGGTGACCTGCGTGCCCGCATAGGTCAGGCCATTTTCGATCTTTCCGAGCGTCTCCTTGATCCAGGTCCGGCATTCCTTCTGCGTCTTGCCGTACTTGGTCAGGCGTTTTCCGGCCAGACTGACCTGGGCGCACCACAGTCCGTCTTTCCGCCTATAGATGCAGCCTTCGTTGTTACTTCGTCTTCTTGCCATATGCGATCCTCCTTTCTGTGACATTGAAAGTCCAGAACGGAGGCATGAGTGGCGAAGCTTGTGCTATTTGGTTGTTAAGGTTCTGCGTTTATTATATAGAACTAATGTTCTTGAGTCAAGCTGAAAATTCTCCATCACTTCCATGGTTTACTGTCTTCGCGAAAAGTGAAGGAGAAAACCACAAAGCATCTGTAAATATGAGTAATGCAAGACTTGGAAAACCATTATAGTGTTTGGACTAGGAACACGCTTAGAATCTGGTGATGCTTGATATATTCGATTTACAAAGAGGTCCCCCTAAAGGGATTCGTTCGTCATTTGATAGGTCCTTTGTAAAAAACTACCAAAAAACTGGTGGGCTTGGAGACTACTATTCTTCCTGCACGGCTGGAAGGATGTATTTATCAAATAGTTCAAAGAGACTCTCTTCGGTTTTTGCCGTCGTGACGATCACCAGGTCGGACTCGGGGATCACGAGGATGATCTGTCCACCACCACCCACAGCCGCATAACCTCCCATTTCTGGAACCGTGAACCAGTGATATCCATAACCGAAGTGCGCATTCACATCTACATCCGCATGGCTCCGCGTGGAGGTCTCCACCCATTCAGAGGAGACAATCTGTTGTCCGTCCCATTGGCCATTCCGAAGGTAGAGGTATCCCAGCTTGGCCATGTCGCGTGGCGTAAGATTAAATCCCCCGGCGCCGTAGGGAGTCCCATCCGGATCGGTCATCCAATATCCCGCCGAAATACCCAGAGGCTGGAACAGGTTTTTCTCCGCAAAGTCGCGAGGGTTCATGCCTGTGGTTTCCTTAAGGATGACCGTCAATATATGTGAGCATCCTGCACAATAAGACCATCGGCTTCCGGGCAGATCGACGATCGGCTTGTCGAGCAAATACTGGATCCAATCCGGGCTGTTCTGCATAGCTTGATAATAGGGATCACTCTCCCCTTCCAAGCCGGACCGCATCGTCAGCACATCCTCCAATGTCATTGCTTCCTTCTGCTCATCCATATTCGCAAACGTACGACCAGGAAAAAAGTCCAAAACTTGATGGTCAACCCCATCTATGTATCCTTTATCGATTGCGATCCCGATAAGTACCGAAGTGAAGCTCCTGCCAACGGATTGCATGTTCTGTTTGAGGTCCTGTTGATACGACTCAAAATATGTTTCGCTGACCAGGTAGCCGTTCCGGATGACCAGGAGACTATGGACGGCGATTTTCCTTTCATTGATCTCAGCCAGCATGGCATCGAGTTTCTTCGAGTCCATACCCTGCTCTTCCGGAGTCGAGATACGCCACCCTTCGGTTGGCCAGTAGATGTCAGTCAGAGTAGCCGTTGGCAGAATTGGATCGGCGGTTGAGGTCGGGACTCCTATGGGGGCACAAGCACCCAATACCACGGCAAGCAATGAGAGGAGCATCGATGTTTTCAATCTGGTTCTCCTTGGAAATGAAAACTTAAGTTCAATCACCTTGGCCTCATTCTGTTAGGAAAATAGGTAAACAGACATTTCGGGGAAAACCCGCTGCATTGGAAGCATAACTTACTTAACTTCTATAGCTTTATAACCAATTCCCTGGCGATTGTCACCGCGCGGCTGGCATCAGGCGCAAAGCCATCAGCGCCAATCTGGTCGGCATAGTTTTGAGTCACTGGCGCGCCGCCGATCATCACCTTGACCTGTCCGCGCATCCCAGCGGCACTCAATGCATCGATGGTGTTTTTTATGGCGGGCATGGTGGTGGTCAACAAGGCGGACATAGCTACAATTTGCGCGCCTTGATTACGAACGGCTTCCACATACTTTTCAGGCGGAACATCCGTACCAAGGTCAATAATTTCAAAGCCGCCGCCTTCAAGCATCATGGCAACCAGGTTTTTGCCTATATCGTGCAAATCACCCTTGACAGTGCCGATCGCAACTTTGCCTGCCGAAGCAATTTCCGCATTTTTGAGAAGGGGTTTGAGCAACGCCAACCCGGCCTGCATGGCACGCGCAGAAATCAGCATTTCGGGAACGAAATACTCGCCTTCCTCGAACAGGCGGCCTACTTCAGCCATTGCTGCGATCATTCCTTCGTTCAATATGTCAGCCACAGGAATGCCGGCATCAATGGCAGTCTGAATATTTGAATTGACTGCGTTAGTATCACCTTCCATGACATTGGTGTGGATTTCCTTGATAATTTGTTCCATCATTGCTCCTTATCCCAATTAAAGTTATTTTCGATTGATCTAAGAGTATCGACCGTATTCACGCCAGGCTTGCATTAAGGCGGCGTAGTTTTCAGGTTTAACCGCTGAGTGAATGGAATTGCTCGACGAAAGAATGAACCCACCGCCGGGCATACCCACTCGCAAAGTCTCCTTGGTGGATTCGTATACTTCCTCCGGTGTGCCAAATGACATGAGCTGAGCACAATCCACATTTCCTTTGAGTGCCACCCTGTCTCCATACTTATCTTTTACTTCGCCGAGATCCATGCCTGCCTGCGGATCGACGGGGTCGAGGCAGTCAATACCCGAATTGATGATCATGTCCAGGATCGGCCAAAGGTTGCCGTCCGTATGTTTAATCACATACAGTCCCAGTTCCTTGAAGCCCTGCATGACACGGCAGAGACCGGGATAAAAGAACTCGCGGAAATGCCGGGGGGACATGAGCGGTCCCTTATTGTAGGCATAATCGTCACCGGTATAGATGATCTTTGCCCCTCGAGCGACAATTTCCTTCGCCAGTTCGAGGTTGACCGTCACAGACATCGCCACAAGCGCTTTCACCAATTCAGGCTCGAGCGCAATCGCCATGAGTAAATTTTGCATACCCATGAGATAACGTGGGAGTGAAAAGATGTCGTTCAGGTGAACGATCACGGCCTTCTGACCTTTGTAGGTCTGAATGGCGGATTCAACAGCGGTATATCTTTCCGGCAGGTGCGGGTCGGGCGGAGTGAACCGCTCAAAATCAGTCATGGATTTGATGGGCGACTCCACCTCGATGCCGTGTTCCTCTTCCGTATCCTGGCTGACGTAACCCCACTCGCTCAACCAGCGGTTCTCACTTACTCTTTCCTTCTTGAAAATGGGGTCAACGATGACGGCATCATGCCCCATCTGAACCGCAAAATCAATATTGCCCTTGTTGCCCGGACATAGTGCTTCACGCACCCGACGATCCACCAACCACTCGAAATGCGGCACACGATCAGGTTCCTTCCGCTGCAGTACACGCAATACTCTCTCTTCAGAAGTCATTTCAACCATTAACTCATCTCCATATTTATTCCAGATTGGCGTGACGTTCAAACATCTGCGCGGTATTGACTCCAATTCTCCGCATCATCCCCAAGATTAGGCTATCGCACAGGATAAGGAGTGATTGTTCGAACAAAGTACCCCAGGGGTTGAATCGATAAGCGGTTGCGTACATCATCGGCTGCATTGAGCGAAGGTGCTGGGATATTGACCCGAAGGTCCGCCAGCTCAGCCAGGGGTGAGGTCGTATCCGTAGTGAAGAGCAGAATTTTTGCACCTAAGCGCTTGGCCTTACCCGCCAGCGCCAGCAAGCCAGAAGTCCGCCCCGACCCCGATCCAATGACCAGCAGATCTGCCCCCGATATTTTCGGTGTTGAAGTCTCGCCCACCACGTAGGCGGTTTTTCCCAAGTGCATCAGCCGCAACGCAAGTGCCCGCATGCACAGACCGCTCCTCCCGGCGCCAACAACGAAGACCCGAGGGGAGGACTCCATCAGCTCCCCGGCTCGAGCCAGGCTGTCAGTGGAAACCTGACGCACACAGGCAGCCACCTCTGTCAAAATTTGCTCAAGTGTAGAATCCATGGAATCGCTACTATCCATTTTCATACTTCATCGACCGAGCTTGCTTAGCGCTTCCCATGGTTCCTGCATAACACGTATCAATCGCTGATATTCTGCATAACGCTCCAGGTAAAGCGGCTTGTTGAAAGGGATTGGCTCGTGAACCCGAACGACCGACACAGCCTCCCGGACGGCTTCTTCATAATCACTGTACACGCCTGCGCCAATGCCAGCGGCTAATGCCACGCCGCGTGCACCCAGTTCATTCCCATCCGAGATTTCCATCGGCACCTGAATCGTATCCGCAAACATCTGCGACCAGACCGTACTGCGCGAGCCTCCGCCGGTGAGTCGCGCGGAATTGATTTGGGCACCAGCTGCGCGCAGTTTCTCAATATGACTTAAGTGACCAAATACGACCCCTTCATAAAGCGCGCGGAGCAGGTGGGCCCGAGTATGCCATCCGGCCACGCCATAGAATCCCGCCCGGGCTGTCGGCTGCACGTTCGAGCCATACAGAAATGGATGGAAGACAATGTTCGTGCTGCCCGGAGGCAGGCTGGCGACCTCTTCATTACATACTTCATAGACCGAGATCCCGCGCCGTTTGGCTTCAGCACGCTCGTCGCCGCAACATTGATTGACAAACCACTCCAGGTTGGTGGCGGACGTGGCACTGCCTTCTATGGTGAGAAATAATCCGGGCGAAGCAAAGAGGGTGGTCATGAACAGCCTGGGGTCTACAATCGGTTCCTTGGTTATGACCTCGTTAATACTCCAGCTTCCCATGACCAGGCAGGCTTGATTCACGTTGATCGTCCCTGCACCGATCGCGCTCGCGTCCACATCGAATAATCCGCCCACCACAGGCGTCCCGGCTTTCAGCCCAGTCTCCTGAGCTGCAGATGCGATCACCCTGCCGGCGATTTCACTGCTTTGCTTGAGGGGTGGCAGGGCATCATAAGCTTCTGCCAGACCGTACATACCCATAAGCGCGCGGGAATAAGATTTACTGCGGACATCCAGCAGACTGGTAGCGCTCATATCAGTGAAATCACTGGAAATCTCGCCCGTTAAGCGGTACTTAATGTAATCCTTGACCAGCAATATTGCGCCGAGGCGTTCATAATTTTCCGGCTCATTTTGCTTGAGCCAGGCGAGTAATGCGTTAGGCTGCGCAGGCCAGAATGATTGGATCGTGTACGGGAATACTTTCGCGTGGAGATTTTCCTGGTTCCAATGCGCGACAATATCCGCTGCGCGCGAGTCCATGGATTGAATGCCATTCCGGAGCGGCTGTCCCTGTTTATCCAGCAAATAGACGCCGTTTCCATGTCCGGTGTTGCCAATTCCAGCAATATCTTCAGGTTTGGCGCCCGATTTAGCGAGCACATCGCGGATGGCACTGGCTGTGGTCCGCCATAGCATTTCCATGCCACGTTCCGTCCAACCTGAATGAGGGTATTCAGTATCAGCCTTGCAGCTCGCCACGGCGATTTCCTTTCCGTGGAAATCAAAGAGAGCGGCTTTCGAAACTGTACTGCCATTGTCGATACCTAAAAGATACTTGCCCATAGTTCGCCTCTATTTATATTGATTTGCTTTGCCGACTGAGCCTAATAATTTATTCTTATGACGGATAACATCAATCGCCGCCACTCTCGCTGTGTCGAAAACTTCGTGAACTTCAGTCTTTTCGATGACCCCATCAAGAGCCCCTCTCAACGCCCGCAGGTAGGGGATGCGCACATCGGTCCAGATATTGATCTTGGTGATTCCCAGCTCGATCGCCCTGCGCAGATCCTGGTCCGGAGTATCGGATCCGCCATGAAGGACAAGCGGGATCCGGCAGGCTGCATTCAACTGAGTCAATCGTTCGAAATCGAGATGAGGTTTGCCGCGATACAATCCGTGCAGTGTACCGATCGACACAGCCAACGCATCCACACCCGTTTCGCGAACAAAGCGCTCGGCTTCGTCAACTCGAGTCAAGTGCGCTTGTTGTTGGTCTTCGCTGCTGATTTCATCCCCTTGACCAACATGTCCTAATTCAGCCTCTACTGAAACATCTTTTGCATGAGCAAGATCGACCGCCCGGCGGGTCAGCGCGATATTTTGTTCCAACGGAGCCTGCGACGCATCGATCATCACACCGGAGAATCCCAACTCGAGAGCGTACTCAATTTGGTCCAGTGTCTTGGCGTGGTCCAGCACCAGTGCAGCGGAGATATGAGCGCGTGCGACTTCCGCTTCGATCTCTCGTACTCTTGTCGGCCATTCCGCCAGAGGGGTATGGTGCGGATAGATCATGATGATGACGGGAGCCTGATCGGCTGCCGCCGCTTCAACGATAGCCCGGGTGATCTCCTGGTTACAGGTGTCATACGCGCCAACAGCCCAACCATGCCCTATGCATTTCTGTAAGATCTCTGCCATCGTCAGAAATTTCACAATTTTCTCCCTTGGTCGTTTCCCGTTGTTATCCTGCAAAGGCAGGTTCGATCAACCCTTTAACACCTGTTTCAACAGAGAATAAGTCGCCTGCCCAGGGTTGTTGTTTCCGTTTCTCCTCGTCAAAACCCCACGAGGCGGTTGTGACAAAGAGTTCATCCAAGTCTTTCCCGCCAAAGGCAAAAGAGATGACATTCTCTACGGGGAAACGGATCTGGCGTTCAATCTTCCCATCGGGGTCATAGCGCGTGAGCTTCCACCCACCTTGGTGTGCGTTCCAGATAAAACCTTCCGAGTCCACGATCAATCCATCGGGCTGCCCTTCTTCTTTCGGGACACTGGCGAATATGCGGCGATTGCTGGTCGTCCCTTTAACCGGGTTATAGTCCAGAGCAATGATCTCCCATTTGCGCTGATCCGCCACGTAAACCGTCCGGCTGTCCAGGCTGAACCCAATTCCGTTCGCCGTGGCATAACCCGCATCGAGTTCATGGAACGAGCCATCCGGGTCTAAACGGCAGAGCAAACCTTCCGGCGAGAAGGGATCCTGCATATTGACCGTCCCAACTAGTAAGCGCCCTTTTAGATCGACTGCAGCATCGTTGTAGATGATCTCCGGCCTGGCTGGCTGCGACAGTCCATAGATAAGCTTGTAATCATTGGTTTTCGGCTCCCAACCATATAACCCGTCTTGAGCAATGGCAATCCAGCCCCCAGAAGCCCGGCGAGCCAGAGATGTCACCGGGACAGTCGCAGGATAGGTTGTAAATTTGCCGGTAACCGGTTCAAACCGACAGGTTGGCAATCCACCCCAGTCCACCCAATACAAGGCATTCTCTTCAGGTTCCCAAATCGGGGTTTCTCCCAACCGATTCTGCGAGGATACAAGCTGTTTAGGATCGTCCATGGCGTACACTCCTTGTTTTAGGTTCTGAATTGATCGTAAAGAAGGTGGCTGACGGGTTTTAGAACCGGATAAAGCTGCTTATAGATATTGAACCACTCGGCATATTTTGGAGCCAAGTTTGAATCCGGTAGATAGGTCTTTCCCGGTTTATAGACTTGCCCATAGGCATCCTGCTCGTCTTTGTACAACCCAATCCCGATTCCAGCCAGGATGGCTGCACCCAATGGCGTGGCTTCCTCGACTTCCGGAACGTCGATCGGCAGACCCGTGACGTCGGCTTTGTTCTGCATCCAGAAGGCGTTGCGCGTGGCACCGCCGACCACGACCAGGCGGTCAGCCCCGATTCCTGCTCCACTCTTAAGCGAGGACATGATATCGAGTACCTGATAATCCAGCCCTTCAATGACGGCGCGCAGCATATCGCCGCGCTGGACGAAATTGCTCAATCCCACGAAAGCCCCCAACGAACGGGCATCCACCACCGGGCAACCTGCGGCAGACATATGCGGCAGGAACATAACTCCACGGGATCCGGCCGGCGAGGCGGCGGCTTCTGCCATGAGGTAATCCCAATCCGTCCTGCCATCTTTTTGGGAAGCTGCACGTTGCTGTGCCTCAAAGCCATATTCTTTTCGATACCATTCGAGCATATCCGCGGCAACTGCGCCGCCCCAGATGGCATAAGTATCGCGGGCTACATGGGTTTCAACAGTCACTCCCAGCTTTTGCACTTCGGGTGTCAGCACCGGAGCGGGAATGGTGGCCAGAACGATCTCCCAGGTACCGGTCACATCCAGGACAACACCGGGCTTGAAGGCGCCAACCGGCAGGGCGCTGCACAAGTAATCATGTCCCCCGAGAACAACCGGTGTCCCCACGGGCAATCCCGTTGCTTCAGATGCCTTTGCCGTGACCTCACCCAGCAACGTGCCACTGGGATATGCATCGCACAACAATCGGCGCTCGATGCCTGCCTGGGACAGAATTTCCTCCGACCAATCGCGTTTGCGTTGATCAAACAAGAGTGTGCAGGAAGCCATGGTATAGTCGGTCGCCCGGCGTCCGCACAACATGAAGTTTAGGAAATCTTCGATCAGCAGCCATTTATCTGTGCGAGCCAGGATATCCGGCTCGTGCTCCGCCATCCATAAAAGCCGCAGTGCGGTGCTAAAGCGCCACAGGGTATTGCCGCCCGAATGCGAAAGTATTTTCCGCGCCGATCTTCTTCTCCCACCACTGAAGTTGCGGTTCGGTGCGCGGGTCATGCCAGCTAATGAAGGGATACAGCCAGTTGCCCTGCTCGTCAATGGGCACGCCGTCCATACCCATGCCTGTGACGGCAACAGCCTTAATCTGGCGAGGATCGTCCAGCCTGGCAATGGCTTCCTTCATGGCTGCTGCAGCGCCGCCCCAAATTTGCTCCGGCTGCCACACCGTCCATTCCGGGTGATCGGGGTAAGGGTTATGGCGTTCCGTCGGCCGAGTACCGCTGGAAACGACATTGCCCGCCAGATCATAGATCACACCTTTTAGACTCGTCGAACCCAAGTCGATTCCCGCGAGATAGTCCATTATTATCTCCTTGGATACCCAATCACGACAATCTGAAAAAATACTGCCAGTTCATGAAATTTATTGTTTCCAGGTCTCCAACAGATGCGCGATATCCTCGAAAATCATATCGGTTTCAACCGCCTCCGCTTCAGCACGATCCGAGGAACCTGACAGCACACAGATGGTGGTGAGACCGGCTCTTTTCCCGCCGATGATATCTGTATCCACACGGTCGCCGATGGCAGCCGTCATCTCGGGGCTGGCGCCCATCTGCTCCATGGCCAGTTCGTACATGGTCGGTTCCGGCTTGCCAATGGCTTGCGGTTTAACACCGGAGGCAGTCTCAAGCGCAGCGATCATGGTGCCGGTACCCGGGATCAGTCCTTCCTCGGAAGGATTTGTGGGATCAAGATTCGTGGCGATAAAACGCGCACCACCCCGGATCAACAGGGTGGCGCGCTTGAGTTTTTCATAGGTTACAGCCCTGTCCATGCTGGCAACAACCAGTTGAACATCCTCATCAGCCAAAGTGAAACCTTCATCGGTCATGGCCTCTTTGAGCGCTGGCATACCAAAGACATGTACGCGTGTCCCGCGGGGATATTCCCGAGCCAGGAACCGCGCCGTGGCCTGGCCAGAAACCAGGATCTCGTCCGGAGAGACTGTGACTCCCATAAGCGCCAGCTTGTCGGCATATTCCTGGGATGTGCGTGTCGAGTTGTTCGTCGCCAGGATGAATTTGATGGGACGCTCACGCATGAAGGCAAAGAACTCGCCCAGTCGGGGTACGGGTTGGTCGCCCAGGTAAAGGACGCCATCCATGTCAATGATCAGATGAGTAATTTTTGAGAGTTTATCAGTGACGTTTTGATCCAATCCGCTGGCTGCAGAAGACGATAAGAATGTTTCGGTCATGTGAATAAGTCTCAGATCAGCAGGTATGGGTTTTCCAGGGTCGATTTGAGATCAGCCAGGAAACGCGCCACAGTGGCCCCATCCGAGATGCGGTGGTCGGCGCAGGCGGTCAATTCCATCATTGGGCGCATCACGATTTGCCCTTCATGTGCAACCGCCGTATCCACCATCCTGCCCACTGCAAGAATTGCAGATTCGGGCGGATTGATGATGGCGGTAAATGACTCGATGCCAAACATACCCAGATTCGAGATGGTAAAGGTGCTGCCCATCATTTCGGTTGACGTCAATCGCCGGTTTCGGGCGCGTTCGGTCAGATCAGCCAAAGTCGTGACGAGCTGCCCCAGGTTCTGTTTTTGCGCCTCGCGGATCACGGGCACGATCAGGTTCTCCTCCACGCTCGTGGCAATGCCCAGGTGGATATCTTCCCAAAGGATGATATTGCCATCGGAAAGCGATGCGTTCAGATAGGGGTGCCGCGGCAACACGGTGGCGACTGCCCGCGCCAGGATGGCGGTATAGGAAACACGCTGTCCGGTCTGAGCCTGCAGAGGTTCCAACACCCGCTCGCGCAAGCGGACCACTTCGGTCATGTCCACGCGCAAAGAGAGGTTGATATGCGGCGCGGTGAATGCGCTATAGCGCCATCCGCTCAGCGATGATCTTGCGCGGCCCAGCCATGGGCACGACCTGCTTGCGGCGGGCATCCGGCAGCGGTATCGGCCCAGACAGGCTGGCATGCATTGGGATAACGGTTGAGCGACCTGGCTTGGGAGCTGATGCAGCGAACCGACAATTGGTTTTGAAAGGCAAGTATGTCGGCTTTGTGAATCCGTCCCTGTGGTCCGCGGCCTGAGATCTGAGATAAATCCACTCCCAGTTCCTGCGCCATTCGCCGGGCTACCGGAGTAGCCCGCACCTTGTCCGACTCGGTATCACTGCGAGGCGCAGCGGTCATCTCCACGGCTTGTTCAACTTTGGCAGCAGCAGGCGCAGAAGCGAGGCTGCCCGGCTGAGCAGCTGCCTTGGTCGGCAGCGCTTCACCCGGGGCGAGGATATAGGCCATCACTTCGGTGACCGGGATGACATCGTCCGGTTTGGCGGTGACGCCAGCCAGGATGCCGTCTCCGGGAGATTCCAATTCAATGGCTGCTTTTTCGGTGGTGATGACAAAGAGGGGTTCTCCTTTGTTGACGTGCTCGCCTTCCTTCTTGAGCCATTCGACAAAGGTGCCCGTCTCCATGACCATATCGACTTTGGGCATGATGACTTCAGTAGCCATGACTACCTGCCCTCCTGCGCCAGTGCCCGCGCCGCGGCAACAATATCCTCAACCTGGGGCACGGCAGCCCGTTCGAGGGTTCGGTTATAGGGAATCGGGACATTCTTCCCGGCCAGGCGGCGAATGGGAGCATCAAGGTAATCAAATGCCTCGCTCCCGGCAATCACGGCCGCCAGTTCGCCGCCAAAGCCGCCAGTCACCGGCGCCTCGTGCGCGATCAACACGCGGCCAGTCTTGGAGACCGAGCGGATGATCGTTTCCGTGTCGAGAGGCTTCAGGGAGCGCGGGTCGACCACTTCGACCTCAATCCCTTCGGCCGCCAGCTTTTCGGCAGCTTCCAGTGCGCGGGGCACCATGATCGAGTAGGCCACGATGGTCAGGTCGCGGCCTTCACGCTTGACTTCTGCCGACTGGAGGGGAATGCTATAGGTTTCTTCCGGCACCGGTCCCTTGAGCCGATAGAGCAGCTTGTGCTCCATGAACAGGACCGGGTTATTATCGCGAATGGCAGTAATCAGCATCCCTTTGGCATCGTACGGACTGGAGGGCGCCACCACTTTGATTCCCGGCACGTTGACAAACCAGGCTTCCAGGCTTTGCGAATGCTGTGCGGCCGCGCCCGTGCCCGAACCGGATGGGGCGCGGATGACCATCGGGATGCTGCACTTGCCGCCAAACATGAAGCGCATCTTGGCTGCCTGGTTGACCAACTGGTTCATCGAAATGGTAAGAAAATCCATGAACATGACTTCCATGATCGGACGCATGCCCATCAATGCCGCGCCTGTGGCAGCGCCCGCGATCGCAGCTTCTGAGATGGGGGTATCGCGAATTCGCTCAGGCCCAAACTCTTCCAGCATGCCCTTGCTCACCCCAAAGGCGCCGCCATAGGTCCCGATATCTTCCCCGATGAGAAAGACCTCTTGATCGAGGCGCATCTCCTGAACCATCGCCTCGCGCACGGCTTCCAAATAAGTGATTTCACGTTGTGTTTCAGCGGTCATGGTGCGTATACCTCGTCTTCCATATTCTCCGGCGACGGTTCGGGGAAGGTCAGTGCTTCCTCGGCAGCGTGGTCGATGGCCGCTTTGGCGGCCTGATCGATGGCCTCCACTTCGTCGTTAGTCATCACAGCTGCATCAACCAGAACCTTCTTGAAGCGCCGAATGGGGCATTTGTGTTTTCCAATCATCGATTTCTTGAGAGGTGCGGTAGAGGTTGCGGTCGCTCTTGGAATGTCCCCGCCAGCGGTAGCTCAAGCAGTCAATCAGCGAGGGGCCTTGCCCGGAGCGTGCATGTTCGCCGGCAGCCATCACCGCCTCATAAACCGCCAGCACATCATTGCCATCCACCGTCTTGCCGGGTATGCCATAGCTGGCGGCGCGGTCGGATATATTCTCGATGTTCATTACTTTTGACATAGTGCATCGACATGCCATATTGATTGTTATCGCAGATAAACACCACCGGCAGTTTCCAGGTGGAGGCCATATTCAACGATTCGTGGAACTCGCCTTCGTTCGAGGCCCCATCTCCAAAGTAGGACAGGAGAATCTGGTCCGAACGGTGCATTTGCAGCGCCAGCGCGATGCCCACCGCGGTGGGGATCCCGCCGCCGACGACACCCGTGGCGCCCAGGTTGCCGCCCGGGATGTCGGCAATGTGCATCGAACCGCCGCGCCCGCGGCAATAACCCGTTTCCCTGCCCAGGAACTCGGCCATCATCGTCGTCAGGTTGGCGCCTTTGGCAATCGTATGACCGTGGCCGCGATGGTGGTGGATGATCAGATCTTCTCGTCTCAGCGTGGCAATACTGCCGACCGATCCGGCTTCCTGCCCGATCGACAGGTGCATGGTGCCATGCACCTAGCCCGCGCACATACAAATCTTCGGCTTTTTCTTCAAAGTAGCGGATCTCGCACATCCGCTGCAGCATCCAGACCAGCTTTTCACGCGGCAATTCTTTAAGCAGGCGTTTGCTGCCGGACACAGCACTTTTATCAACTTCAGTCATAAGTACAGTCATATCATCCTCTCAATTTTTTATGGCCTCGTTACCGTTGGCCGTATTCATTCTGATATAAATCCACCATGTAATTGATCTGGTCTGGCGTGAGCAAGATGGGTTTTCCGCGCAGCATTGCCAGGTGCGTGATCTTGGCAATTTCCTCGACTTCAACAGCCATCTTGGTCGCCTGCTGCGGCGAAGAGCCGATGGTAAAGACACCGTGATTTTGCATGACGATGGCCAGTGCCCGGCCGATCTTGTTGATAATTTCCTGACCAATATCCGCCCCGCCGATCGGTGCATACCCACCCAGGGGAATTTCGCCGCCGAGCATGGCGGAGGCTGTCAGGCAAGCCGGGATGGGTTGTCCCAATACGGCAAAACTGCTCGCATAGGGGGAATGTGTATGGACCATGCCAAAAACATCCGGCCGATGTTGGTAGACATACAGATGGGTATCCGTATCCGTTGAAGGTTTGAGGTTCCCTTCGACAACCCGGCCATCCATGTCAACCACCACCATATGCGCGGGTGTCATCTCCTCAAAACTGTAACCGCTCGGCTTGATCACGACCAGTCCTGTTTCCGGGTCGCGCCCGCTTACATTACCGCTGGTCATTTTGACCAGATCGTTCTTGGGTAATTCCAGATTGCATTTCCAAACAATTTCACGAAGTTGTTCTAAAAGCATGATCTATCTCCTAATCTGTTAGTGTGTTTTTCTAAAGTTTTGATCAAAAATCCGAGAATTCCGCGCGCGGCTGCCTCGTCTGTGATCAGCGCATGCAGATAGCCGCCACGCAGCGCGCCATAGATGGGTAATGCTTTGGCTGCTGAAGCGGCAACGCCAATCCTAAAGGGGATTTGCCTGGATCTCTGCCAGGGTCAACCCGATGACCCGGTCGGCATATTCCTTGCTGCAGGCTGACCTTCGATATCATATACATAGGCTCCGATTTCTCCCACTCCGCCGCAACCTTCGGCGATTTGTTTCAAATCATCAGCGGACAAGGCCGTAAATTGAACAAATCGCGAGACATCCGGGTCCACAGTGCCAACCCCCAGAAGCGCAATGTTGGCATGGCGGGCAATATCGAGAATCTCTTTGACCGGTCCCATGGAACGAAGCGTATCGCAATGCTCCTTGGTGTCGACAAAAGCCGGCGCGTGGAGTTGGTACGACTTGGCTCCCAGCCTTTCACCCAGAGTAGTAGCCAAATAGTTCATGTCGGATTCGATTTGACCCTGGATCGCTCCGAGGATGGGTACGACGACGACCTGGTAAGGGCGCGAGGCTTCAATCGACTTGGCAACAGCTTGGACGGTCGTGCCTGGTGTAATAGCCAGCACATCTCCATCGTGCAGGTGCGCCAACAAGTAATTCTGCCGCCAATGTTCCGAGAGCATTCAACGGTGAACTGCCACTTTCTGCCACAGCCGGAATGACAATGGCATCCTGCAATCCAAAGACTGCTTTCAGCCTGTCTTCAAGATCAAACAGCTGTTGAAACGGGGTGCGAATGGTGATGCTCACATATCCCTGTTCACGCGCTTGCAACAGCAGCCGATTTACCTTGGCGGTGGAAAAACCCAGACGCTTTGCAATTTCCGTCTGCGTCAGTCCTTCCACGTAGTAAAGGGTCAGGATCGTATTGGTGAGTCGTATCGTTTCGTATGATGGCATTTCTGCAACCAGTCTCTCAAATAACGCTATGCTTCTGCCGTTGAGTCCATTCTTCAGGCCATGCTTCGGCTACCAGATCCATCTACAAATTTGCGGGCAGCAGCGACAGAAGTCAATGGGATCTTCACCGGCGTGCATTTTTCCCCAGATCTCAACTCCGATCAATCCCCAAAAGTCCATATTTCACCAGTGCCTGAAAAGTCTCTCGAAAAGGCACAATCCCCTTTCCAAAAGGGACCCCACGGATAACCTTCGGCAGAGCATCTTTAACGTGAATGCCCAATAACTGATTTTCAGCCAGGGTAAGCTCGTCGGGAGGGTAATACCCAGCCGCGCACAGATTACCAATGTCCGGATACAGGCGCAGCCACGGCAAGTCAATTTCACGGAGGATGGTCATCGCCTTGCTCAGGTTTTCCACAAACGGAGTATCCAGGTTTTCGAGACCCAGCATGACACCGGACTGTCCAGCCCATCTTGCTCCCATCTGGAGACCATCAATGAAATTTGCCCGGGTCTCTTCGTCGCTTGTTTCGTAAAAAACATCGTAGCCCATCACCTGAACCGTACGCAGTCCGATATCTCCGGCAAATTCAATGGCTTTCCTCAAGATCTCCTGCCCTTGCCGGCGAAGCTCATGGGAATGACTGCCGAGGGGGTACTTGCGATGACCGCTCAGGCACATGGTCATGATGCGCACGCCTGTGTTTTCAATAGAACGGCGCAAAGCGGCCCGCTCAGATTTTGACCAGTCCAGCCGGGACAGGCGCTCATCGCTCTCGTCGATCGAAATCTCGATGAAATCATAGCCGGCCTGACCTGCTGCAGCCAGGCGTTCCTCCCAAGACATGGCATCAGGCAGCGCTTTTTCATAAAGACCAATGGGCATCTTAAACATTTACATATTCTCCGTATTCCATCAACCATTCATCAACGCACGCGTCATTTCGACCCACTTCGAGAGGCGCGACCGATCTCCATCAACCGTATAGATATCTCGAAAACACAATTCCAGATTGCAGTTTTTCGCTGCGGCAAGGGTATCTCTGACATCCTTCTTCGCCAGGTCCCAGTCAGGATATGCGCCGCTGATATACGCCGGGGTTGGTTTGCGAGAGTAGACATATTTCTTTCCCAGAAGCTCGCCCATCTTGAAGAAGTCACTCCACCCCGACACTGACACAGCGCGCAGATTGGGGATCGCCTTTTCAATGAAGTGAAACCGGTCATGCACCGCTTCGCAACAACCCCAGTAGCTGAGACCGAACGGTCGTGTGACCTCGGCAATGTACGGCAGGAAAAATCGTTGAACATCTTTGGCGACATCGGAGCGCACTCCTGGGCTTCGACCCAGCACCAGCAATCCTTGAGTTGTACACCCCGATCTTCGGGCCCTCGAATGCGGCAGATCAGAGACAAACCCATAGCTGCCAGGGCAAGGCATCCAGGTGTCTGTGTTTCGATACAGGAGACCCTCTTTTTCAAGGAACTGGAAGTGCGCTACCCTGTCATCGCGGATCAGGCTCATCAATTGATGGATCATCGAGGGGTTGTCGTACACCCAGGTGAGCAGATTATTGTTTCCGATCAGCTTGAACAAGTCCATGGTTAAACCACCGTAAATGTTGCCCAAGCCAGGGGTGGTAACCGGGGTTCGTATCGAACCAGGAGTAACCGCCCAGACGGATGGGCAGGATATCGCCAAAAATATTCTCCAATAATTCTTTTCTGCGGTAGCTTTCTTCTCTGTTCAATAAGTGGGTGCGCAGGTGAAGTTTCTTGAAGTCCTCGTCAGACTTGAATCCGAAATCGAAGGAGTAACCCAGATCGCTCCCATCCAAGCTCGCTCGAATGGTGTGCTTCGATGGGTATCCCCAAGTCGGAAATCTCGATCACCCAGGGGATGCGGAAGTATGGATCAACGACGATATCGTCCCCGATCTCATCGGCATGGCGTACTATCTCGAATAAGGATTTTTCGACATTGCGGGCATAGGGATCCTCGCAGACAAGCTCTTCAGCGCCGATATAATCGGAAAGCATGCAAGTCTCGACGAGGATCATCGGCTTTTCTGACTTTCAGGTCCTTGATGGCTTTCCATTGTCTGCGTCTCTCTTCCATGATCGGGATGGTTGGCATGTTCCATCCACCGGGAGGCAAGACTGCGTAATGCGACGGATATCCTGTTCGCGTAATCATTCCTATGTTCCTTCGGCTTAGCCCGGCAAAACCGAATTCTACGCTTTCCCTTTATCTCGCGCCAACTGGTAATTGATGACGACAGCGATGAGCAGCACACTGCCCGTGGCTACCATCTGCCAATAGGCTGGGATGACGGTCATCAGACCGGTGGTCACACATACAATGATGATCGCGCCAATCATTGTCTTCGCGACCGACCCTTCGCCCCCAGAGAATGCAGTTCCTCCCAGTAACACCGCAATGATGCAGGAAAGTTCCATTCCGTCGCCCGAGAGTGGGTCTCCCAGCGACATGTAACTGGCGCGGGCCATACCGGCGAGCGCGGCAAAGAAACCTACCATGATATACAGGAGCCACACAATCTTAACCGGGTTGATTCCGGATGAGTTCCGCTGCAAGTCGGTTTCCTCCAATGGCGGCGGCATACTTTGCCAAGGATCGTCTTTCGCTGGATGATAATCAGTACGATGATGATAAAGACCGCGAACCAGAAGGCTGCAGGCAGCCCGAAAAGAATATTCTTTTCGTGCATAATCATTGATCCAGCCTGGCATGACCTTATCAGCACTGCCCTTGATCGCCGACAACCCATCTGGGACAATTAACAAAGCGATGCCTTTGAACAAGCTCAACGTCACCAGTGTTGCAATAACAGGGGTAATACGTAGTTTCATCACCAGGTAACCGTTCAAGAATCCCATGATGCAACCAAGGATCATGGTGATGATGAACGCGGGCAGAAAACTGAACCCGTTCAGGATCATCCAAGAGAAGACCACGGCATTCAAGCTCATCGCGCTGCCGACCGACAGGTCGATGTATCCCGAGATCATCAGGAGCGTGAAGGCACCGCTGACGGTCAGGATAGGCACTGCGCTCCGGAAAATATTGATCACGCTATCCGGGCTGAGGAAGTGCCCTCGTCCGAAAAACGTCGACTTGATCCAGTTTCATCAAGCTGAAAGCGGTAACGATCAACACCAGAACCGCGTAAATATAATAGCGCTTGATATTCGCTCGTAGGGATGACGAACGATCCGACTGCATTTGGAGGGTTTCTTTTTTTGTGTTAGTCACGACTTTTTACTCCTCTGAGGAAATACCGCCAGGCATGACGGGGGTTCTCAGCCTTTTCTTTTATCCAGCGCATACCGTTGGGCCATGATCGCGATAAAAGTCACAACGGCCTTTAAGGATGTACTGCCAGTCTGGTGAAAGCAGGAGCCCGGTGGCCGCCGACGTAACGACGGAAAGAATGAGGGCGCCAACGAACATTCCGAGCACAGAACCAAACCCACCTGCGATGCTCACACCTCCCAGCAGAGCAATGACCAGCGCATCGAATTCATAGCCCGTTGCACGGCCCGCCATACCGGCTTTGTACTCTGATGCCAGGAGTATCCCGGTAATACCGGCGAGCAGGGCACTGAGAATATAGAGCGCAGTAACATACTTGGCTACATTGATACCGGACAACCGGGCGGCTACAGGGTTGGCGCCAATGAGATAGATACGCCTTGCGTAGACCATCTTCTTCTCGAAGAAGAACGAAAGGAGGATCAAGGCGACCATGACCATCAACGAGAGCCTGACCGTTGTGCCCGGGATACCCAGGCTCCCCAGAAAGCCGAAGACTTCCGGCAGGCTGGTGTTTCGTTGCGCGCCTTGCGTGATCACCTGTGCTGCACCACGCGCCAACATCGCCGTGCCTAATGTGACAATGATGGAAGGGACTTTCATTCGGGTCACGAAGAAGGCATTAACCCCGCCGACACCCATTGCAATAAGCAGGGCCAACCCAACCGCAACGACATACGGTAACCCGAGTCCGTTCGCCAGGACATTCTTGGATACATTGACGCCCTGGCAGAAATAAACCGAAAGCACGCCGGTCAATGCGATGACGCCGCCCACCGACATGTCGAAGTTTCCGGTGATCAACAGAAATGTGACCCCGATTCCCAGGATGATCACAAACCAGTTATTTGTGATGAGATTGATGACATTCTGGACTGAGAAGAAATTCGGCACAAATAAGGCAGGCAACACCGAATACAACGATGAGTACGCCCACCATGAAAAGGGTGATGAACAACTCGTCGCTCAACCTGCCCCTAAGATGGGTTTCCGCTCTTGTTTGGCTTCCATGATTATTCACCTCCTGTGACGATGTGAAGGATTTTCTCGCTGTCAATGTCACAGCTATTCCGCAGTGTGGATTTCAAGTTCCCGTCATACAGAAGGTAAATGCTGTCGCAGATATTCATCACTTCCGGCAGCTCCGAGGAGAAAATGATGATGGTTTTCCCTTCCTTGGAAAGCCGCCTGATAATAGCGTAGATCTCGCTTTTTGCTCCCACATCGATACCGCGGGTCGGTTCGTCGAGCATCAGCAGATCGGCATCCGCAAAGAGACATTTGGAGAGAACCACCTTCTGCTGGTTTCCTCCGGAGAGCTTGGCTGCCTCTTTTTCGATGCTATTGGTGGCGATCTTCAGCTTATCGACATAGTCGAGTGTAACGTTGCGCTCCATGGCATCGTTGATGATTCCGTTTCGGGAGATCTTGCCCATGTTCATCACGGGCACATTGCCCCGGATGGTCAGGATGGTGAACAACCCCTGCGACCTTCTTTCTTCCGGCACCAGGGTGATGCCTGCCGCAATTGCGTATCTCCGGACCGTTTTTAAGTTTCTTGCCCTTGAAGACAATATCTCCTTCATATTCATCCGCACCATAAATGGCACGTGCCAGTTCGGTTTTTCCGGCGCCGACCAATCCGTAAAAACCGGCGATCTCGCCCGCATGGACTTCAAAGGATATATCGTTCAATCGGTTGATTGGAGAGGTGACTGACTTGGAGGATCGTATCCGGGCAATCGCCCTCGCGGGGTGTGTATTGCTCAAACACGGTTTTCCCGATCATCATCTTGATCAGTTCCGACCTATCCTGGATCTGCGACACAGGCTTCGTGTCAATATGCTTGCCATCTCGCATGACGGTCACATAATCTCCGATCTCGAAAATCTCATCGAGCCTGTGAGAAATGTAGATGACCGTGACGTTGTTATCGCGCAGAGTTCTTGATGATGGTGAATAATCGTGCGATTTCGCTCTCGGAGATCGCGGCCGTGGGTTCATCCATGATGATGATATCGGACTCTGCCGCGACCGCTTTTGCAATCTCAACGATCTGTTTTTTCGCGACACTCAGACTTGATACCAGTTGTTTGGGCTTGATGGATGGCTCAATGCTGTTCAAAACGGCGAGCATCTTGTTGATCTTGTCTGTCTTCCTCAAAAAGCCTAATGTTGTATCCTCCAGCCCCAGCGTGAGATTCTCCTCCACGGTGAGTTGGTCAACCACATTAAGTTCTTGAAAAAGGGTGCTGATTCCTTTTTGTTTCGAATCGCGGGTGCTGTGTGGATCGAATTCTTCGCCATTTAGAAGAATTCGACCACTCGTTCGTGTGTATGCCCCGGTTAGAATCTTGATCAGGGTTGATTTCCCCGCGCCGTTCTCACCAACCAGGCAGTGAATGGTCTTCCGCTTAATATCGAAACTGACATTGTCAACCGCCCGCACGCCCGGGAAGTCCTTTACGAGATCCTTGATCTCCAGCACACTCTCTGTCGGTTCCATGCATCAACTCCCTGAACTCGACGGGAGGAAAACTTTCGTTCTCCTCCCGTGTGTTCAAAATCGTTTTCTTACTATTAATGTTGGTTCCGAACTGGGTGTTCAGCCAATTCGCGGCATCTTCCTGGGCCATGGTCCAGAAGGACATGTTATAAGCCTTGTAGAAGTACTCTTCCGCAGGCTGCGAGGTCGGAGCTACCTTGCCGCTCGCAATGTCCATGATCAGATCAATGCGGCCTTGTGCGGTCTCAACCGGTGGCAGACCCATGGAGAGCTTCAGCGAGCTGTTCGGATCGTAGACTTGCTTGTACTCGGTCTCGTCGAAGTCGACGCTGGCCACAATCTCGGTCAACGGCTTGCCATTGTCCATCTTGCCGCGTCCAGCCTGCTGCAGAGCTGCCATCGTGCCGATGGTCTGGCCGGAGGCTTCAGAGTAGATCAGGTTGACTTCGGGATGAGAGGTTAGCAGGTCGGTCATGACCTGTTTGGCCTGGTCGGTGCCCTTTTCAACATTCAGACAGCCCAGATCGGTCGCCGTGGGATCAACGGAGAGCACACCCTGTACGAAGGGATCGGTACGCCCGGACTTCACTTCGGTGTGGTTCGGCCAGCCCAACTGCACCATCACGATCGGTTTGTCAGGATGGGCAGCTTTCCACTGCGTAGCCATCTCTGCGCCCATCGCGAACGATATACCTGCTTCATCACTGCGGGCGGTCGGAATGCCACTGTCGCCCAGCGGGCTGAAGAACGAGGTCAGGATGATACCCTTCTCAAGTTCCTCGAGCACAGCGGGTTTCACTGACTCGTAATCCCAGATGTGCAATGTCGCAGCCATCCATGCCCTGCGCCATGATCTGGTCAACGTTCTGGGCCATGACGGCTCCATCAGCCTTGCCATCGAATATGGTCACATCAACGCCGTATTTTTCCTTGGCATACTTCTGCGCCTCAGTGGCCTGTGCTTGATGGAATACATTGCTCAGGTCGGATACAAAGAACGCGATCTTCTTCACGTCCTTCAGCGGCAGCAGGTTCGGGTATATTGGTTCCGAACTGGGTGTTCAGCCATGCTGCAGCTTCAGCCTGGGTCATCGTCCAGGGGGAGACATTTGTAGGCTTTGTAGAAGAATTCTTCCGCGGGCTGCGAGGTCGGATCAACCTTGCAGTTCGCAATGTCCATGATCAGGTCAATGCGGCCTTGTCCGGTTTCAACCGGAGGCAGACCCATCGACATCTTCAATGAGCTGTTCGGGTCGAAGACCTGTTTGTACTCGGTCTCGTCGAAGTCGACGCTGGCCACAATCTCGGTCAACGGCTTGCCATTGTCGAACTTGCCGCGTCCTGCCTGCTGCAGAGCTGCCATCGTGCCGATGGTCTGGCCGGAGGCCTCGGAGTAGATCAGGTTGACTTCGGGATGAGAGGTCATCAGGTCGGTCATGACCTGTTTGGCCTGGTCGGTGCCCTTTTCAACATTCAGAGCGCCCAGATCGGTCGCCGTGGGATCAACGGAGAGCACACCCTGTGCGAAGGGATCGGTACGCCCGGACTTCACTTCGGTGTGGTTCGGCCAGCCCAACTGCACCATCACGATCGGTTTGTCAGGATGGGCAGCTTTCCACTGCTTGGCCATCTCTGCGCCCATCGCAAACGATACACCTGCTTCATCACTGCGGGCGGTCGGAATGCCACTGTCGCCCAGCGGGCTGAAGAACGAGGTCAGGATGATACCCTTCTCAAGTTCCTCGAGCACAGCGGGTTTCACTGAACTCGTAATCCCAGATGTGCAATGTCGCAGCATCCATACCCTGCGCCATGATCTGGTCAACGTTCTGGGCCATGACGGCTCCATCAGCCTTGCCATCAAATATGGTCACATCAACGCCATATTTTTCCTTGGCATATCTCTGCGCCTCAGTGGCCTGTCCTTGATGGAATACGTTGCTCAGGTCGGATACAAAGAACGCGATCTTCTTCACGTCCTTCGGGGTGCATCCAGCAACAGCGGGTTCCTCTACGGCAGGTGCTTCAGTAGCTGGGGCAGGAGTGCCGCAGGCTGCCAAAATCATACTGGAAAGGACCAGCACAGCCAAAATCGCAAACAGTTTCTTTTTCATTTGTTAATTTTCTCCTCGTATATGGTTTCAAAAGGAATCGTCCCAGGATAAGTGGTGCCCTCCCACGGGCATAAGTTTTAACCTTAGATGGTTTGGGTAAGAACACAATTTCGACTCGTTTATTTTTTTAGGTTCTGCCACCTCCTTTTCCCGAGCGAGCTTTTTTGCATTGTCAACTATTCTCGGCTTGCGACCAAATTTCCAAAAACTCTCGGGGTTTAGTTGTTCCTGGCACCTTCTCCGAATCTCAATATCCACTGACATCCTGTGCCAACCCATACACCATCATCTCAGGGACGCATCCACCCTTGGTGAGGGCGCAGGTTTGGTACACCATATCGGCAAAGTGCTCGGGACGCACGGCTAGTGACTCATCCCACTCGAACGGTTTAACTCCCGCTGCCGCCGCTTGAAACCCCGTATTGGATCCGCCCGGCACGAGGAGCGTGACTGCGATGCCGTGAGGTCGCAGTTCTGTATAAAGACATCTTGTGAAAGCATTGAGACCAGCTTTGGCAGCGGAATATATCGACCAACCCGGCCAGGAACGGCGGTCACACGCACTGGATACATTGATGATCTTCCCAAATCCCTGTTTCTTGAATAGCGGGGTAAAGGTGCGGCAGCTCATGATGGCACTGGTAAGATTCAGGTCAATGATCTTGCGATTGATCTCATCATCCATTTCCTCGATGGGAGCCACTTTGAGCGCGCCGCCTGCGTAGTTGATGAGGAAATCGACCCTGCCAAACGTATCCACAGCCTCCTTGAGCGCGCGGGTAAACGTCTCATTCTTGGTCACGTCAGCCGTTAGAGCGATGACCTTCGAACCCGATGCCTTGCAGGCATCCGCAGTTTCCTTGAGAGCCTTTTCATTGAAGTCGATCAGGACAAGTCCCACTTGGTCAAGCTTGGCAAACAATTCCGCCGTGGCCTTCCCAAATCCAGAACCGACTCCCGTAATGACCGCCACTTTCCCTTTCAAAGATTCAGCCATATTGCAATCCTCCTTTTCGAGATTCTTATTGAATAGCTTTGCTTTGCAACTGGGTCAATAATTTGCCCAGTTCTTCATCTTCAATCGAATAAGTGTGCTCCGGGCCTGGAAATTGCCCCTTTTCCACTTCCGTGCGGAATTGAGTCAGCCCTGTCACAATGATTTGAGTGAGGTCCAGATACACTTTGAGAAAACGCGGCGACATCTCTTTGAACATCCCCAGCATGTCCTGAGTCACCAGTGCCTGACCATCACACCCCTTGCCCGCACCAATTCCGATCGTCGGAATTTCCAGACTGCGGGTGATGATCTCTCCCAATCGATCCGGAACACACTCAAGGATTAACGCAAAGGCGCCGGCATTCGCCAGCGCTAAAGCATCCGCCACAGCCGAAGCAGCACTTGCCGCTGTCCGACCCTGAATCTGAATCGCCCCGGTGCGCACGATCTTCTGCTTGGTGACACCCAGGTGCCCCATCACCGGCACGCCGGCATGGACCAAAGCCTTTACTTTCGGCGCATCGGCAGCAGTCCCTTCCATATGAATACCATCGGCGTGACCTTCCTTCATTAACCGCACACCGGTGGCAACGGCTTGATCCACAGTTTCGTACGGATCCAAATGGCATCGTGGTTAGAACCATGGTGGTTCCCGCGCCTCGAGCGACAGCCTGTGTATGGTAAATCATCTCATCCACACTGACCGATACGGCTTCAGGGCGGCCCAACCCCACCGTCCCCACGGCATCGCTGACCAGCACCACGTCCACCCCGGCCATATTAATGAACTTGGCCATCGGGAAATCGTAAGCTGTCAGTAGCGTGATTTTCTCGCCGCTGCGTTTCTTACGCTGCAGTCTCGCAACCGTCATCTTGACCGGTTCACTCATCCCCGGCCGCCTTTCATAGTTCAGCCGCAGGCGGCAGTAACAGCTCCAGATCCATATGCGGGCCTGGAATCAATCTCACCGAAACGACATCGCCAATCCGCCCAGCTGCTTCGCGGCCGGCTGCCAGTGCTGTCTTAACCGCGCCTACGTCTCCGCGAACCATCACAGTCACATAACCACCACCAATAGCGCGCTTTGCCAGCAGGGTCACATTTGCAGCTTTGACCATCGCGTCGGCAGCTTCAATGCTCGCCACCAGTCCACGTGTCTCGATCAAGCCCAAAGCCTGGGTTCCGATCACTTCCACTGTATCTTTTGCCATATTATTTTTCTCCTGAATCCATGAGTTCAGCTTTTTGTGTAAGTCATCTGGCCGTCATACCGCAAGGAGTCCAAAATTCCCACGATGACAGCATCCACCGGCCGGTTGGCATCTCCCACTGCAATTCGCGCCGAGCTGCCTTCCACGACCACAACGAGTTCGCCTTCACCTGCGCCAACCATATCCAGCGCCACGAACGGCTTTCCTTGAACCTGGCCTTCCGGATCCGCTTCAGTTACGAGTAAAAGCTTGCTGCCTTCCAGCCTTCGGTCTTTGACTGTGGCGACCGCCATGCCAACAATTTTCACTATACGCATCCTAGCCTCCTCGCTTCTTGAGCGCACTCACCGCTTCCACCAGTTGCTCAACTACCGGACCCCCGGAGGGTTTTGCGGTTGCGGTCTCAGTCCGAATGGGCTTTTCTGCAAAAGGTCCATGCTGACAACCCCGCGGCTTGCTCGGCAAGACAGCCGCCTTTCGCTGGCGCAGCAGTCGTGGCCGGTTTTGCAGCTGGAGCGCTGCCCGGTGTCACCAGGACAATGCCCAATTGTTCTGCCCGCTCCTTGGCTTCATCTGTCAACGCCACGGATGATCCAATTTCCAATTGTCGAACACCCCTCGCAGACATATCCTCGATATCGCTTCCCGTGTAGAAAGTTCGCATGCTACATCACCTCTCACTTTGTGCGTCCGGGTAATGCCTCTATCGATTTTATGGCTGCATCCCGCGCCTGCCGTACTTCCGCGTCGGTCCCCGAAAAATACAACCGACCTGATCGCCCGCGCGGGGTGTAATTGACCAGCGTGATATTCGCTGCCTTTTCCGCTTCGTTTGCCGCAAGAACAATGTACGCCGCCGGTAGCACTTCCAGTACACACAAAGTCTCGCCTGCCAGCAGCAATCCGCCGAAGGATGTCCGGTTGATCAATTGCGCTTGAAATGGGTCCACCTGGGAAATCAGAAAGAGCTGACAAAATCTCCGGTTTCATCCGGTCACTTTCCGTCAGCCCCAAGGCGTCCAGCGCCTGGCGGCCAGCCACCTGCACTGATTCCTGATGATACGAGTGGATCTCCAATGAACCATATTCGCGTTCCACAGCCAGCGCTCCTGCTCGCACATCTGTCGTCTTCAGGGCAATATCCATGACCTTGTAAATATCCGATGCCGGCGCAGTCTCGATGTAGACTTCCGCCATGCCTTCCACCGGAATTTCGCCTTGCATCGTTTTGCCCGTCAGCGCCCCGTATTGCGGCTGCATCTGGTCAATGAGTAAGTACGTTCGTAGTTGCATCGCGGTCTCCTCCTGTCAGTTGGCTGCCGGATTGCTGCCTGTTGGCTTGCGGTTTGGACGGCTGCGCGGCTGACCGGGATGGTCGGCTGCTCTGAGTCTGCACGCCCTGCGGCAGCAATCGGCTCTATCGCCGCCTGAGGACGGGCGATCACATGCACGGCCACCAATTCCCCGGCCCGTTTGGCCGCCGCAGCACCTGCATCGACCGCTGACCGAACTGCCCCGACTCTCGCCGCTGACAAAGACGGTGGTGTAGCCTCCACCAATCTCTTCCTGGCCGGTCAGCGACACATGGGCTGTTTTCAACATCGCATCCGCTGCATCGATCGCAGCCACCAGCCCCCTTGTTTCAACCATTCCCAAAGCTGTCATTTGAAGTTTTGTAGAAGCCATATTTTTCCTACCTCCTAGGATATTCCGAGCACTTGATTCGCGGCCTTTAATGCCCGCATTGATATCGACCGGATGCCCAAATTCCGCTAAGAGCAGTCCCGGTGGCATTCAATAATTCAATCACCCTGTTGCGCGAAAGATCACTCATTTGAGCCGGGTCGATGAAAAAAGCATTATCCGAGATTCGCCCGAAAGCTCCATCCGCAATGACAATCTGTCCAATCCCTCTTACAACATCATCGGATTTCAAATTATCCGGGCACTGGATGTCTGTTTGTGTGCCCAGACAGAACCGCCGGGGAGAATCACAACCGGGGCATTCGCGCCCGTCGATAACCAAGGACAGCCCCATATCGCTCACTCCCCAACGAATTGCCTTAGCGGCGAGATCTGCCAGGGAAGAAGTCGAGCTAGCGCGAAGGGAACTACTGGGAGAGGATTTTGACCACAAATCATGCGAGTGCCATGCGCATTTGGTGGGCAGCCGCCCGAGGATCAGCAGCCTCGCGGATGCCTCGTCCGCAGATCAGAACGGACACTGGCAGGTCGGCAAAAAAGGGAAGAAGTTCATTCGTCATCCCGCCGGTTACTGTGACCTTGTAGCCCATATCGATTAACTTGCGGATGATGTCTTTGTCTTCTTCCGTCCATTCACGGCCGGCTGACTGGGCATCCCACTCGCGGTGGTAGACAATGCGGTCAACGCCGATCCGGCGCCATTCGGTTGCCCTGGCCAGGATGTCACGGACGCCTGTGAGTTCCATCAGCATTTCCTTACCCCGTTTGCGGGCAACAGCCAGTGCCTGCTCAACAGTGGGCAGTGCTGCGCCGCCAATCACGGTCAGCATATCAGCGCCTGCATCAAAGGCCATGGTCGCCTCAAGCCCACCAACATCGGGCGTTTTGAAATCAGCCAGGATGAGTTTGTCAGGACAAATCTCTCGCATTGCCCGGATCGCCTCGATTCCGGCTGCTTTGCAGAGTGGAGTACCAATTTCAATGATGTCCACTTCAGGAGCAACCAGGGATGCCATGACCAGCGCTTTCGATAGAGAGGTGTAATCCATGGCAATTTGAAGAAGGGGTATTTGCATTCATAATTTTTAATTGACCTCAATATTGGCTCTTATCTTCGAAACCCGAGAAAGATATTTTTCGTAGGGAAACAACGAAATGATAAATTTTTCACACTATGATAATTTTATCATTTCAGAATAAATTGTCAAGTCTTTTTTCATTTTTAAGAAGAATGTCGAATTTTATATGACATTTGTCACAGGGAAGAAGGCAAATCACGTAAAAAAACGCGCCTCGAAACGCGCGTTTTTTTACGTATTATTTTTTCATTTTCAAGTCAGATTATCGCCATCTTCCTCGAAGAAGAACAGGGAGGCGACCTACTAGGAAATTACTTCATTCGATCCTCAAGAATGACATTTCCCATTGCACGACCGTTTTCGACCAATTCATGGGCTACCGGCGATTTGTTCGAGCGGGAGACGGGTTGCAATATTATGGCGTAATTGATTCTGCTCCAATAACAACGTCAGGTCTGCGATCGCCTGGATGCGTACATCCACCTCCAGGCTATACACAATGAAAAAAACAATCCGAACGCCCTTCCGAATCGATGGAGAAAATGGCACACTTATTGCCGGCTGTACTGCTGCCATAGACGATCACTTCTCCCTCGGGTCGTAAAATCTCGATATCTTTATCGACATTGGCGGCAAAATCGACTTCAATAATGCGATCAACGCCCTGCCCTGCTGTGGCATCGTTGAATAGCCTATTAGAAGGTCATCGGTTTTGTAATTCAAGACGATGTCAGCGCCTGCCTCTCGAGCCAGGGATGCTTTCTCCGGTCCGCTTACAGTCGTGATGACCTGCTGTGCGCCTTTTAACTTCGCCAGCTGGATGGCATAATGTCCGACCGCTCCCGCGCCCCCAGTGACGAGGACATTCTTGTTGGCAACCCCGCCATCCATGGTTACAGCATGATAAGCAGTCAGGGCAGGAATGCCCAAGCAGGCCCCGACTGCGAGGTCAACATTATCAGGAAGAGGTACAGCCTGGTTAGATGGCAAAACAACATATTGTGCCGCAGTCCCGAACGGACGCATCCAGGCAGCGTTCCAAATCCAAACACGCTCGCCAATACGATCGGGAACGATATCCGGCCCAATTAAGATCAATAATCCCTGACCCATCACTGTGAGGAATGATGCATGGGAATGGCAGTGCCTTGGTACGGCTACCGGCACGGGATTTAACATCTGACGGGTTCACTCCTGACCAGGACACTTTTACTCGAACTTCTCCAGGGCCAGGAACCGGTGTTGGTAATTCGGCAATGTTAAAAACCTCTTGTGCTAATCCTGTGCGTTCATAATATGCCGCTCGCATACACTATCCTTTCGCGAACTATTATCTACCGCAAGTCAATTTTGGAGGAACCGAACAAAAGACGTTCCTGATTATACGTCAGGTGAAAAGAAGAAGGTCAACTGCTTGCGTCATTTGAGTAACCAGAATATCATGGATAATTATGAGATTTCATTATCACGAAATATTACCGTCACGGTCCATCTCTTCTCTCGAATTGTTATAACCAATCGAATCACTCCAAGTTTAATGAGGATAAGTTGCTTTATGAAAAATAAAGCTGAGAACACCAGACCGATCGTAGTTTTAGCCTGCCAGGTCTTTCAACATTGGCTGGAAGAACTGATGCCTGATGAATTATCCAGCAGCATTACTTTTTTCGATTATGGCTTGCATGCAGTTCCCAAGCAGTTGCGCCAAACCATCCAGGACGCGATCGACAGCCTTGAAGAACCCAGTCTGGTGGTGCTTGGTTACGGCTTATGCGGTAATGGCCTGGATAATATCAACGCCGGGAAACATTTCCTGCTCATCCCGCGGACCGATGACTGTATTGCCATTCTGCTCGGCTCCTACCAGGCCTACCAGCGCGAGATGAAAAAAGAACCCGGAACGTATTATCTCTCCAAAGGCTGGCTTGAAGCTGGTACCAATCCGTTGGAAGAGAGCCGGAAGTACGCAGAAAAATACGACGCCGAAACCGCAGCTTTTTAATGGACACACAGTATCACAATTACAAGCGATTGATGATGGTTGCGCGGAACGCTGCAGAGCTGGAAACCTATCGCGCCAAAGCTCTTGAAGTGGCTGATTTCTGTTCTCGTTGGGGGATGCGCTACGAGGAGATGCTCGGTTCAGACCAGTATTTGGAACAGCTGGTAGAGATTGCCGTTACGCTTGAACAAGCGGGCGATGAGTTCCTGGTCATCCCGCCGGGTGGCGTGCTTCAACAAGCACATTTTCTTCGCATCCCTGATGAGAAATAACGCCTGGTCGAGGAGCGCTTGGGCGATCCTGGGTGACAGCAGTGTAAAAGAAAAACACTCCATTCCAGGAGTGTTTTTAGGCTGGGGGCAAAGGATTCGAACCTCTACAAACTGATCCAGAGTCAGTTGTCCTGCCATTAGACGAGCCCCCAAAATCACGTGCGGGCGGTATTCTAACATGCCCAAGACTTTCAGGCAAGGGCATGACTATCTGCGGGCTGAACGGCGGGTGTTATCCTCGATATCCAGCAGAATCAACAATACTTTGGCGACTGCCTGAAGTATGACAAGAAGCATGATCCCCTGCAATATTCTTGGCAGGCTAAAGAAGAGATAATTGATGTCGATGGGATATCCTCCTAGCATGGCGTTGTAAACGCTCTGCCATTGGGTATAGCCCCATTCCAGAATATATGCGGCTAAAATCAGCCAACTCAACACATTCGCAGCCCTGGCAAGTTTGAGCGTCGCATCCTTATTGAAATAAGTGCCGGTAAATTTAGAATGGGATGATTGATTCTCGGTCATATCCATCTCCTGTTTGGGTGGCGCGTTTTGTTATAATAGACAAGTTAATATCATTGAGCAACACGATTATAAACCTGAAGGAATCTACCATGGGATCAAACGATACGGAACGCCCTGCTAATTTTATCGAGGAAGCGGTTGCCGAGGACCTTCGTTCGGGGCGCTTCAACTACGTTCGTACGAGACTTCCCCCTGAGCCGAATGGTTATCTTCACATTGGTCACGTCAAAGCCTTCATGATCGACTATAACACGGCAAAAGCCTTTGGGGGCGAGCTGTATCTCCGCTTCGATGACACCAACCCTACCAAAGAAGAAACTGAATTTGTGAATGCAATCAAAGAGGATGCGCAGTGGTTGGGGATTCAGTGGGTCAAAGAAACCTATGCGTCCGATTATTTTGACCGTCTCTACGAGTGGGCGATCCGCCTGGTGAAAATGGGGTTGGCTTACGTGGACGATCAATCACCGGAACAGGTCAGCGCCACCCGAGGCACGCTCACAGAACCCGGGCTGAATTCCCCGCATCGGGAGCGTTCAGTGGACGAGAATCTGGACTTGCTCGAGCGAATGAAAAACGGCGAATTCCCCGATGGAAGCCGTGTCCTGCGCGCCAAGATTGACATGGCTCACCCGAACATCGTCATGCGCGATCCGGTCATGTATCGGATTATGCACGCGCATCATCACCGGACGGGTGACAAATGGTGCATCTACCCACTCTATGACTGGTCCCACGGTCAGAACGATTCAATGGAAGGCGTCACCCATTCCCTTTGCTCGCAGGAATACATCATCCATCGCCCTCTGTATGAGTGGTTCCTTGAACAACTGGATGCGTTCCGCTCGCGCCAGATAGAGTTCTCGCGGCTCAACCTGACCTATGCGATGATGAGCAAGCGAAAGGTGCGTAAGCTCGTCGAGATGGGTATCGTCAGCGGCTGGGATGATCCCCGCCTGACGACCCTCCGGGGACTTCGGCGGCGAGGGGTCAATCCTGAAGCCATATTGGATTTTGTCGCCAACACGGGCGAGACACGAAATGACAGCTGGGTCGAGATGGCGCAATTCGAAGCAGTCATTCGCGATGACCTGAACAAACGCTCGCCGAGACGGATGGCTGTCCTCCATCCTATAAAATTGATCATTGATAACTACCCTGATGGACAGGTCGAAGAAATGGAAGCAGTTAACAATCCGGAGGATCCTACTGCCGGTTCCCGGAAAATCCCCTTTTCAAAAGAGCTCTACATTGAACAAGAGGACTTCCGGGAAACACCCCCTCCAAAGTACTACCGGCTTTATCCGGGCAATGAAGTTCGCCTGAGATACGCCTATCTGATTAAATGCACAAGCGTCGTCAAAGATGACAAGGGTAAGGTTCTGGAAATCCACTGCACCTACGATCCTGCCACGCGAGGTGGAGATGCTCCGGATGGGAGAAAAGTCAAATCCACCATTCATTGGGTGTCTGCCCCGCATGCTGTTAAAGCAGAAGTCCGGCTCTACGACCAGCTCTTCACCGTCGAAAACCCAGACGTGGGCGAGGATGTCGACAGCATCATCAACCCCAAGTCGCTTGAAGTATTGGATGGATGTTTTGTTGAGCCCTCCCTGAGCGAATCGAAGCTGGGTGAAAAATTCCAGTTTGAGCGCACCGGTTATTTTTGCGCAGACCTGGATTCATCCGCCGGAAAGCCGGTCTTCAACCGAACTCTGACCCTTAAAGATTCCTGGGCGAAGATCGAACAAAAGAAAAGCTAATAGCTTTCATCCCGCACAGTTACTTTTAGGGTGGGAAATTTCGCTCATGGATGGAACATCATGACTCCTTTCGAATATATTCTTGTCTCACTGTCTGCTGTTGCTGCCGGCCTCGTTAATGCGCTGGCAGGCGGTGGTACCCTGATCACATTCCCGGTGCTGCTGGCCGTTGGGATTTCCGCCGTCGCCGCTAATGTCACCAACACCGTCGCGCTGGTACCCGGTTATCTGGGCGGTACACTGGCGCAAAAAAATGACCTGAAAGATCAGAAGAAGCGTCTCTGGATTCTTCTTCCAGCGGGTGCCCTTGGCGGACTTGTCGGCGGCATCCTGCTCTTGAATACCGGCGAAAAACTATTTTCAGACCTGGTACCGTTTCTCATACTGATCGCTTCGACTCTTTTGGCTATCCAGAACCCGGTCCGCGCATGGCTGACGCGACGTACAGAGTCGGGCAAGTCAGCGCATATTTCTGAGGCCTGGGCGTTCATCCCTGTTTTCCTGGCAGCCATTTACGGCGGTTATTTTGGTGCAGGCCTAAGCGTGATCCTGCTAGCTGTCCTGGGATTGGTCCTGAACGACAACCTGACAAGGCTTAATGCCCTGAAACAGGGTATCGCCTTCACGACCAATATCGCTGCGGCTTTGATCTTTGTTTTTTCTGGAAAAGTCCTCTGGGGTGTTGCGCTGGTGATGGCCGTCGGTGCTCTGCTGGGTGGCGTACTGGGAGGTAAGTTCGCCGGCCGGATAAAACCCGCCACCTTGCGAACAATCGTTGTTACGATAGGATTTGTGGTCGGGATTATTTACTTGGTCAGGAATATCTTCCTCTCCTGACAAGGATAAACGGAAGAGACTGGCATCTGAGTATCATAAATTTCATAACCACACTGCCCCGCTCAACAAGCCGGGGCAGTGTGGTTTATTTCATCTTTTCCAGAATAAGGCTTGCAGCCTGTAACCTTTTCAACACTTCCTCTTTCCCGACGATATCAGAACTTTCGAATAGCGGTGGACTAACAGTTTGGCCAGTGATTGCCACTCGCAGAATACCGAATACTTGATTGGGATTTAATCCCTCATCTACTACAAATTTGCGCATGGGTGGTTCCACTGTCTCCGGTTTAATATCTGGTAAGTCTGAAATAATGTTGTATGCCTTTTTCACCAAATCTGCAGACTGAGCAGCTGTTAAGTTTTTTCCAATTAAATCATTCGGATTAGGCGATACGGTCTTTTCGAAGAACCATCCCGCAAAGGGAATGCAGTCGTCCAGTGTAACCATGCGCTCGCGAATCAGGGGGACTATTCGTAGAAGCTTTTCATCGTCAACGTTGTACCCGGCATCGACAAGAAAAGGCTTAACGCGTGCTGCCAGGTCTTCCGTGCTCAATAACCGGATGTGCGTCCCGTTAAAATGATCCATCTTGGCAAAATTAATCGCTGCCGGAGAGGGGTTTAGGTGCTCGAGGTCAAACCGCTCAACCATCTGGTCGAGAGTCATGATATCGTCCTCGGCTACGCCCCATCCCATCAAGACGATCCAGTTCAGAACGCCTTCCGGGGTGTAACCCAGGCCTTGCATGTCCTTCAAGAAGATCGAGTAACCATCCTTCATGGCTTCAGCAGTTTCTCGTTTGGACATTTTGCCCTTACCGCTGGGCTTCAGAAAAACAGAAAGGTGCACCCAGACGGGTTCCTCCCAGCCGAAAGCGCGGATGATATTCACATGCAGCGGAAAAGTACTCAACCACTCCGACCCGCGAATGACATGAGAAATTTCCATCAAGTGGTCATCCACCATGGCTGCCAGGTGATAGGTGGGTCCTCCTGTGGATGTCACAATAACATAATCACCAATGTTGATATTTTCAACGGTAATGTCTCCGCGCAACAGATCATGCGCAGTGGTCGATCCGCTCTCGGGCATCTTGAAGCGGATGACATGCTTTTCTCCTGAGGCGACTCTTCGGGCTGCCTCATCTGGCGAAAGCCGTCTGCATGTCCCGTCGTATTGAGGAGTTTCTTTCAGTTTCTGCTGCTCTTGTCTCATTATTTTGAGACGTTCAGGAGAACAAAAACAAGGGTAAGCATGACCTTTCTGGACCAGGATATCCGCATGCTGCTTATAGATGTCCATCCGCTCCGTCTGCCGGTAGGGGCCATAAGGCCCACCGATATCCGGACCTTCGTCGTATGGGATGCCAAGCCAACGGAGACCATCCATAATCTCCTGCTCGGCACCGGGAACATACCTTTTTCGATCTGTATCTTCTATGCGCAGGACAAATTTCGCGCCGGTCCGCCTGGCGAGAAGGTAATCATAAAGCGCAGTGCGTGCGCCTCCGAGGTGCAGATGTCCAGTTGGTGAAGGCGCAAATCTAACGCGTGTTGGCTTGGACTCCATTTACTCCTCCAATTTTTGATCAAAACTCCAGAGGCTTATGCCTCGAAATGACACTTTCGACCAATCCAATACCCGCCATGAGCATAACAAGACCTGAGCCGCCATAGCTGATAAAAGGAAGCGGTAAACCTGTCACGGGAATCAAGTTAAGGTTGACAGCGATATTAACGAGCGACTGAAATGACATCAAGATGGCTACTCCATAGCATAGCATGGCGCCAAAGGGATCCCGGGCAATGCGCGCGCCTCGTAATATTCGAATGATGATAAACACCAATAATCCCATCATTAATACAGTCCCGACCAGTCCAAACTCTTCAGCGGTCGCAGAAAAAATGAAATCGGTATGCCGGACCTTGAGAAAACGGAGCTGCACCTGAGACCCATGCCCATAACCCTGGCCGAACCAGCCGCCGTTACCGATGGCAATTAACGCCTGAAGGACATTATAGGTCGCGCCATAGGTGGCACCCTGTTCAGGAAAAAGGAAATTTATGATCCGTTGCTGCTGGTAGTCCTGGAGGAAAGGGAACGCGGCAACGACGGACACCAGAGCCCCAACCGCGATCATGATCAAATGTCTGATCTGAATACCGTTGATCCATACCATGGCCGCCCAGATGACCATGATCACAATAACATTACTCAGGTTGGGCTGGATCAGAATCCAGAATGCAATCCCTCCGGCGATGGCCAAACTGGTTGCCAACCAGCGTAAATTTCGCGGATTGTTATAGGTTCGGTCGAAAAAATATGCTAGGGTCATGATCACAACGATCTTGGCAAGTTCTGTAGGCTGAATGGAAATAAGTCCTGTTTCTATCCAGCGTGCGGCTCCAAAGCGGACGTTTCCCACTACGGCTAGGGAAGCGACAAACACCATCGTCAACAGGTAGATGACGCGGATGACGGCCCCCCAATAGTGATAGTCGATGATGGTGAGGACAAAAATCACCACCAGACCCAGCCCCCCAAATATGATCTGGCGGTTTACCAACTCGGCAAGCACCTCGTTCCCGGCAATGGCAGAGCGAATCATGGCAATGCCGAATGCATTCGCCATGACCACCGCCCCAAGTAGCCAGAAATCAAAGTGCTGCCAGAACGCTCCGCGCATACGCTATCCAGCCCGGCGGCGCGGCACGCTCCTCAGGGGGATATCCGCAATCAAACGCTGGGAACGACCCTCGTGCTCAATGTCGATCCGGACCGAGTCGGGATCCACATCCACATGCCGTGATATTACCTCAATTATTTCCGCCTGCAAAATTTCGAGAACCGCCGGCGTGATATCTGTCCGGTCATTGATCAGTACCAGCTGCAGCCGTTCCTTGGCATTCTTGGCGCTTTTCGGCTGGTGACCCAAAACGCGGTTAAGGAAGTCCATGGCTACTCTCCTCCCCTCGCGAATTTGGTCAGCTTATTCCATAGCCCAGTTTGTTCCTCCAGATCAATGAATGGCACTTTGTGCCCCTGCAATCGCTGGGAAATATTCATGAATGCCTGGCTGGCCTTACTCTTGCCATCTAAAACGATGGGAGTGCCTCGATTGGAACCCACGATCACATTTTCGTCTTCAGGGACAATTCCGATTAATTCGATGGCTAGAAGATCGAGCACATCGTCAACCGACAGCATGTCACCACGCTTTATCATGGCTTGGTTCACCCGATTAATGATCAACCCCTGATCGGTCTTCCCGTCCGCTTCAAGCAAACCGATGACACGATCCGCATCACGGACTGCCGAAACTTCCGGATTAGTAAGAATAATGACTTTATCGGCAGGCGCGATGGTGTTTCTAAAGCCTCTCTCGATACCCGCAGGCAAATCGATGATAATCCAATCGCATTCCTGGCGAAGTTCATCGCATAATCGGACCATGTCGCTGGGAGAGACGGCATTCTTGTCACGTGTCTGTGCGGCAGGGATCAGGAAAAGTTCAGGCAATCTCTTGTCGCGAATCATAGCCTGCCGGAGCCGGCAGCGACCTTCCACGACATCCACCAGGTCATAGACAATGCGATTCTCAAGTCCCATCACCACATCGAGATTTCGCAGCCCGATATCTCCGTCGATGCACACAACCTTTTGTCCATCCTGGGCCAGCGCTACTGCCAGGTTGGCAACAGCGGTGGTCTTACCAACTCCGCCCTTACCCGATGCAATGGTCACTACTTTTGTTGTCATAGGTCAATCCACAAGTTCAGAATTTTGAATAACTCTATTTGGAAAAGCTACCCTGGCTGCCAAGGTTCGGCAACCAAATGTCCATCTTTCAATCGAGCCATTTCTGGAATCGGCTGACTGCGCCTTTCCGGGGTGGTCGCAATCTCAGCGGCTATCCGCAGTTGAGTTGGAGATAAATCCAAAGCACATACGACCGCATCCGTGTCTCCCGTTGCCCCAGCATGTACAACTCCGCGCAGTCGTCCCCACACGACAACGCTTCCGCCGGCTACCACTTCAGCGCCGGGATTTACATCGCCTAAAACTACAACATTTCCTTCATATTCGAGGCGCACCCCGGATCGCACAGTGCGCTTGACCCACATCGCTGAATCTTCAGAACTTACAGGTTTGACCTGAACAGGAGTGTCAGGTCTGACTTTTGATAGCCGGGTGGCCAGCCCAAGCATCTGGGCCGTATTTTCGGTGGTTGAAGAATTACTCAGAACCGCCCAGAGAATAATTTCGCGGTCCGACAACTCATCTCGCAAGTCGGTCATCTCGGAAACATGTAATTCCTGATTGCCCACATCGAGCGCAAGCTTTGCACCCTTGAAAAATTCCGGTTTCTCATCGATTTGTAATATTAATGAGGAATGCAAGATGCTCCAACCGCCTTCTCCCAAGGTTACGAGTAAACCGTCGCGCAAACCTTTTATCTGAATCAGATTGGAATCTGCCATGGCGCCATCAACCGGGGCAAATTATAGCATAGGGGGTGATTTATGAGTAAACCGGTCAAAGCGATAATACCATCGCAATCGATGGTTATACGCAAACTAATTTTAGGAGGATTTTTTAGGGAATTATCCGCCGCCGCCTGTGGACTGCCCTGCATCAATCGCTTTGATTTTAAAATAAGCATCCATGATCAGGCGAACTACAGGGGCTGCAACTACACCACCCTCGCCCCCATTGTACATGAACGCAACAATAACGACTTCCGGGTCGTCGTAAGGTGCGTACGCAACCGTCCAGGAGTGGGTAGGCCATGATCCAAACTGGCAGCGATTTTGCGAACGCGCTACATCATCGCAATACTCAGCCGTACCAGTCTTCCCTGCGACCGGCACGGGGTAGTTCATGAAGGATTGTTCGCGGTGCAACGTTCCGCTTGATTCCAGAACTGCTAGACGCATGCCAGTCTGTACCTGTTGAACGACATAAGGATCGACGGGTTTTTTCCCGCCAGTATCTTCGCAATACCCATCCACACATTCATAATCTGTAATCACCGGGTCAGTGGTAATATCCCATCGCTTTTTGGGAACAAATGGCGAAATTTGAAAATCCCCTTCACCAACAGGTTGATCACTCACCGTAAACTCGCCCGGGTCGAACCATTTCTCAACGACATTTCCCTCATAATCGGTTATCTGTCGGATCAATGTAGGCTTCATCAAAACTCCATCATTTGCGATGGTCGCGGCGGATTGTAAGACCTGCAACGGTGTGGACAATACATATCCCTGGCCAACGCTGGCGATATATGTATCACCTGTAGACCAGTTTTCGCCAAGATTGATCCGTTTCCATTGCGGGGTGGGTATCAGGCCGTCTGCTTCACCGAGCAATTCGATACCGCTTTGGGTACCATATCCCAACGCGCGTGCATAATCCGCATGGCGCAACGGGCCCAATCCTTGCGGAATTTCATCTTCATAACCTCCGCCTAATTTATAAAAGCAAACATTGCTGGAGTAGGCAATGCAGTGAAGGAAATCGATCTCCCCAAATCCTTCAGGTCTATCATCAAAAATCCAATCCACAAATGGCCGTTCCCGGCATGGGTCATTGGGTGAAAATCGTTCACAAAGGATGAGCTGACCTGGGGCTTGAATAATTTGATCCACGGTCACGACTTTTTCGTTTAGAGCACCAGTCGCGGTGGAGAGTTTAAAGACGGAGCCTGGTGGGTACTCAGCGGAAATTGCATAATTCAGCAAAGGTTTTCGTGGATCCTGTTCCAGTTGACCGTAATAATAGGCTGGGATGAGTCTCGCCATACGGTTGTTTTCATAACTCGGCCATTGGACCATCGCCAGGATTTCCCCTGTCTTCGGATTCATGGCGATCGCCACACCGCTGGAAATCCGTTGTTCGCCAGTATCCCCAAAATAATAGGTATTCCATGATTCGATTTCCCCCACCAACGCTGCTTCTGCCGCAGATTGCAACCGGGCATCGATGGTTAGGTAGACGTCGTTCCCGGGAACTGGAAGTATCGGGGCATCGACATTCCGCAGAATTTGGCCAGCAACATCCCGCTCGACAACACGGGTGCCATTATTTCCTTCCAGGGCACCTTGCATGGAAGCCTCTATGCCTGCATAGCCAACTTTATCCCGATTAGCCACAAAACCACGCTGCTCATAGTCATCAACCTGGTTGGCTGGAATTGGACCCAGGAAACCGATCAGGTTGGCGGTCATTGATCCTGTAGGATAATCTCGGACAGGTTCTATCTCGATGTCCACGCCAGGCCAGTCCACCGCTTTTTGACGCAACGAAAGCGCCAAATCCTCAGCAATATTGCATTTGATTTTTACCGGGCTGAAAGGTGCAAGCGATTCTCCCAGTTCTACAAGTTGAGCGATTCCCGGTCCAGGGATGCAGGCTGAAACCAGCTTGGCTTCCTCCACCGTCCCTACATTGACTGGCACATCAATCAATTCTGATAATTCTCTATAAATATCCTGAATATCGGAATCGTCATCCGGTAGAAACGCAGGCGTTATGACCAGATTATAAGAAGCAATATTCCTTGCCAATATGTACCCGTTGCGGTCATAAATAATTCCACGCGGGGCTGAGTCGCTGAGAGAACTGATCCTGTTTTCATAGGCTTGCGCTGACCAATCCTCGCCCTCAATCACTTGAAGTATAAACAATCGAGAAACCAGGATGATAAAACCGGTAATAATCACCCCGTAAACAGACCATAGACGCCAACCAACAAAATACGATTTTGACGGATTAGGATTAGAAGGTACTGATGTCGAACTCATATCACCTCTTCAATAGGATACATCCAAAGCGCCAGTTCTCTCATGGCAACACTAATGGGCAAGGCAATCAATAAATTTAATAAGACGCTCGGAAGAACCACCAGGCTGAACGCTTCCTCGGAGGGAATTGTTCCACCAGTGACCAACAAGGCGGCATAAATAATGATCTGAAATATGAGAGTGCCAATAAAGGTCACAAAAAACATCGCCAGAATTGGCAGCTCCCATACCCGTCTGAGAACAAGCCTGGCTAGTCCAACGACAGCCAAATATCCAATTATTGTTGCCACAATAGGTGCGCCTGATATAAAAGCAACCATTACTCCGCCCAGCACAGCCCAATGCCAGCCAGTCTCAACTTGCTCCTGAAGCGCCCAGGCAGCAAGGACTACCAGCATCAAATCTGCTGAACCTGATAATAACTGCATCCTGGCGACAACAGCAGTTTGCAGGATCACCACCAGCGCCAGAATTGGAAATGCAAGCAGGCTTTTGATCACGGTGATTGATCAGGAACAAGCGGTGTAATGTCAATCGGTCTAAAATTCACGATGACAAGGACAATTTCAAGCCGGGAAAAATCCACTACAGGCTGAACGGTCGCTTCTTGAAATAGATCGCTTTCGCGCTTGCGGATATTGCTGACCTGGCCTATCAGCAAGTCGGGTGGATATTCGCCTCCCAACCCTGAAGTTAGCACGACATCGCCTGTTTGCACCTGTACATCCTGGGACAACATATCAAGCGTCAATTCGCCGCTAACCGATCCATTCATGATTGCATCTGCTTCTGAGTTCTGAAGGAAAACACTCACAATGGAGGAAGGATCGGTGATGAGCTGGACCCGCGACGCACCACCGATGACGGCGTCCACCCGCCCGACCAGCCCCTGATTGGTCACGACGGGCATTCCCCGTCGAATCCCATCATTCGAACCTCGGTTGATGATCACATACCGCAGAAATGGGCTCGGGTCGCGGCCGATAACAGCAGCAGCCTTGTAGGTGTTGGTGGGATTCGATCGCGAAAAATCAACAAGCGCGGCAAGCGTATCGGTCTGGGCAACCTTGTTCTGCAACTCGATGACCTGCGCTTGCAGGCGGGCGATTTCTGCCACATATTCCGAATTTTGTTGACGGAGTGCGGCAACATCACGCGGAACCGTTAAGAAATCGGCAACAGCCAGATAGCGGGTCGATACCCATGTTTGCAGGCCGATCAACGATCCACTAAAGATATTGGTGACAGGGGAGAGATAACCGCTGAGTGCCAGTGCCAAGATTCCGGCGACGACCAGAAACAGAATGGCCGCCTGCATCGAACGGGACCAGATATTTTTCATGTCAGAGTTCAGGTATTCACAATCTCATCCAAACCAAGAAGAATCCATTAAACAGAGTGCCTGGTGCTGCCTCTTTCCAGGCTGACCAGATAGTTTTGCATGCGGTCGAAATCTTCGAGGATCAAACCAGCTCCCCGGCAAACACAAGTGAGTGGGTCTTCAGCCTGCCAAACACGCAAGTTGAGATCTTCTGACAGGCGGTCTGAAAGTCCTTGAATAAGGGCTCCACCGCCGGCAATGCAAATGCCATTATCCATTAAATCCGCGACGATTTCAGGAGGGGCCTCATCCAAGGCATCGCGGATGGTGTCCACGATCACCTGGACGGATCCCGAGAGCGCCTCACGGATTTCAATTGACGAAAGCTCAATCGATTCTGGAAGGCCTGTCACAAGATTGCGACCTCTCACCTCCATCGTCTTTTCGACAGCCAACGGGTAGGCAGATCCGATCGTCATCTTAATTTGTTCAGCAACGCCCTCGCCTACCAGTAAATTATATTTGTTCCGGATGTATTGAACAACATCCTGATCCATTTCGTCTCCGGCTACGCGCAGTGAGCGAGAGACAACAACGCCTCCCATGGACAATACGGCAACTTCGGTCGTTCCACCGCCGATATCCACCACCATGGACCCTTTGACCTCAGCCACGGGCAGACCCGCTCCAAGCGCAGCCGAGACTGGCTCTTCGACTAGAAAGGCCTCCCGGGCTCCAGCCGATATGGTTGCGTCGTAAACTGCGCGTTTCTCGACTTCGGTGACACCTGCGGGTATGCCTATCACCACTCGCGGACGAGGCAGGGGCACGATACTCTGCTCGTGGACCTGCCCAATGAAATAGGTCAACATCGCCTGGGTGATGTCAAACTCGGAAATAACCCCATCCCGAACCGGTCTAACCGTGATGAGGCTTCCAGAAGTCCTTCCCATCATCTCCTTGGCTCGCAGTCCAACAGCTTGAGGTTCCCGAGTTCGCTTGTCTATCGTTACCCAGGAAGGTTCGTTGATCACGATCCCCTTCCCCTTCACGTAGACCAGGGTATTGGCTGTACCAAGATCGATGCCAATATCCAGAGAAAACAGACCCAGAAGCCAATTGATCGGGTTAAACGCCAAATTCATCTCCAACGAGCCAATTTTAGAGCTACCAGCCAAATATTATAACATGTTAAAACTTTCCGGCTTTTTCGTAACCTTATAACCTGATTAGGGTTTGTTAATTTATGCAAAATAACCCAATTTTTATCCAATTTTGAGGAGGTTTTATGGGAAAAGTAGCCATTGTAACCGATAGTTCAGCGTATATTCCAAAGGATTTAGTCAAAACCCTGAATATTAAAGTGGTCCCCCTCGTTGTGATTTGGGGAAATGAAACTCTTGAGGATGACGTCGATATAACACCGGGGCAGTTCTACAATCGGCTGAAATCCGCCAAGGAAATGCCAACGACCTCCCAGGTTTCCATCCCCAACATGCACAAGGCTTTTTCAGGCCTGGTAGAGCAAGGATACGACGTGTTGGGAATTTTCCTTTCCTCCAAGCTTTCTGGAACAATGCAGTCGGCCATCCAGGGGCGAGAAGAACTATCGACTGGCAAGGATAAGATTACGCTCGTGGACTCGCTAACCACATCGATGGCCTTGGGGTTCCACGTGATGGCAGCCGCCAAAGCCGCAGCCGCGGGTGCCTCGGTTAACGAATGCAAGAAAATTGCAGAAGAGGCTCAAAAGACCAGCGGCGTTTATTTCGTTGTAGACACATTGGAATTCCTCCATCGAGGTGGAAGAATTGGGGGAGGCAGACGCTTTCTGGGCTCGGCATTGAATATAAAACCCATTCTAACTGTCGGTGAAGGAAAAGTAGAGGCTGCCGGTTCCGTACGGACGAAAGCCAAAGCGGTCAAACACCTGATCGAGCTGGTACACGACCAATGCAAGGGAAAATCCAGCGTCCATCTCGCCACGCTGCATGCCAATGCAGAGGCGGAAGCGAAAGAGATTCTAAAGACTGCTGGCCAAGGACTGAATGTGGTCGAGTCTCTTTCTCTCCGAAGTAAGCCCTGCGATTGGCACTCATACCGGTCCGGGGACTGTGGGACTGGCCTACCTCCACAGCATGTAATTGATGAAGCAGTTTTGCATAGCACACCGGCAGATTTTTTCTGCCGGTTTCTTTTTTTCACACGGTACTGTTGCTCAGGCCTCCACTTGAAATATAAGGTTATAATTCATTCATGACGTCCCGTCCCACTCCCCTCGTGATAGGTATCGCTGGCGGATCAGGCTCCGGGAAAACAACAGTGGCGAATGTAGTGATGCAGCGGGTCGGCGCGGACAACATTGCCTACCTGCCGCATGATGCGTACTACAAGGAATTGGGACATCTGCCCCCGAACCAGCGGGCACAAATCAACTTCGATCACCCGGATTCACTCGAAAACGAGTTGATGATCCAGCATATCCAGGCTTTACGGGAATATCAACCTGTAGCACTGCCTGTTTATGACTTTTCGACGGACAGCCGGACAGACAAGATCATCGAGGTCAAGCCGCAGAGAATCATTATCGTTGAGGGAATTCTCATCTTCGCCGTGCCTGATCTCCGTAAGATGTTCGACCTGAAAATATTCGTGGACACCGATCCGGATATTCGATTAATCAGGCGATTGCAACGAGACATCTCTGAACGCGGCAGGTCAACCGAGTCAGTTATCAATCAGTATTTAACCACCGTCAGACCGATGCATTTGGAATTTGTAGAGCCCTCGAAGCGATATGCCGATGTGATCATCCCCGAAGGCGGATTCAATGCCGCCGCCTTGGATTTGGTCGTGGCGAGGCTCGAGGCTCTCCTAAGATAAATAATCCTACCAATTCAGAAAGGGAATAACAATGGGCACTGAGAAGCAATGGAAAAATCCCCCCGCAATGACCATCGACAACAAGAAAAAGTATCAAGCAACTCTTCACACCGAGAAAGGCGACATCGTACTGGAATTATTCGCGGATAAAACCCCGGTCACAGTCAATAATTTCGTTTTCCTTTCAAAGGAAGGTTATTACGATGGCGTGATTTTCCACAGGGTGATCGAGAACTTCATGGTCCAGGGTGGAGATCCGACGGGTACTGGCCGCGGTGGACCCGGATATACTTTTAAAGATGAGTTTCACCCCTCCCTTAAGCATGATAAGCCTGGCATCCTCTCTATGGCAAACGCCGGACCGGGTACCAATGGTTCCCAATTCTTTATTACGCACGTTCCCACCTCCTGGCTGGATGGCAAACACAGCGTTTTTGGTCAGGTGGTTGGAGGCATGGATGTGCTGATGTCCATTCCGCCTCGCGACCCCGGTCGTCCGGAATATCCCGGAGTAAAAATAAATCGCGTCACAATCACGGAGATTTAAGATCCGATGGAGAGTAAGAATATTCGAAATTAGTATCATTACATGAAGATAAGCCGCACCACGATACTCCGTGGGATTAGTTTACTCGCAGTAATTGCAATTAGCGTTTGGATTTACAGTATCAGGGATCAGGCTGCGCAGTTCGCAGCCTACGGATACCCGGGGATATTTTTCATAACAATGTTGGCCAATGCCACGGTGTTTCTTCCCGCTCCCGGTGTGGCTGTGGTTTTTGCAATGGGCAGTATCTTTAATCCCTGGTTGGTCGCCTTGTTTGCAGGGACTGGCGGAGCGGTTGGAGAATTGGTTGGGTATCTAGCCGGATATAGCGGCCAGGGTGTCGTTGAAAACACCCAAATGTTTACCCGAATCGAACCCTGGGTAAAACGGTATGGCGTTTACGCCATTTTTGTTTTTAGTGCGCTGCCCAATCCGTTCTTTGATATTGCCGGTGTCGCCGCAGGGATATTAAAAATCCCCTTCATCCAATTCTTCGTCGCATGCTGGCTGGGACAGCTTGTAAAAATGTTTGCCTTCGCCTTCGCAGGTTCGCTCTCAATCACCTGGTTGGAACAATGGCTCAAGTAAACCCAAGGAGATCATCATGTCAGATTACAAAACAATAGATGAATATTTGGAAAAACACATTGAGGACAGCATCAGCGAACTGTCCAGGCTGGCTGCCCAGCCGTCGGTCGGTGCTCAAAATTTGGGAATGAGAGAATGTGCAAATCTTGTAGCGGAAATGCTCAAGGTACGAGGTTTTTCCGTTGAAATTCAACCCACCGCAGGAGCGCCAGTTGTTTACGGAGAGGAGAAAGGTAAAACCAACAAGACATTGCTGTTCTACAATCACTACGATGTTCAACCGCCTGAACCCCTTGAGCTTTGGGAGACACCCCCGTTCGAGCCCAACTTGCGGGAAGGAAAGCTCTTCGCCCGTGGAGTCAGCGACGACAAGGGACACATCACCAGCCGATTGTTTGCGATCGACGCGCTCCTTGCTCAGGGTGAGTTGCCCTGCAATATCAAATTTGTGATTGAAGGCGAAGAAGAGACATCGAGCGTTCACTTGCATGATTACATCGTCGAAAATAAGAAGAAGCTGGCAGCAGATGCTTGCATCTGGGAGTTCGGCGGCATTGACCACCGCGGAATTCCAATGCAATATCTCGGGTTGAGAGGCATTTGTTACGTGGAACTCTGGGTCGAGACGGCTTCAACAGATATCCATTCCGGTCTCGGCGGGTCCATCCTCCCCAATGCCGCCTGGAGGCTGGTCTGGGCGCTGCGCTCCCTGAAAGGGTCCGATGAGCGAATTCGAATCCCCGGTTTTTACGACAAGGTCAAGAGCCCTTCTGATCGCGATATCGCCTTGTTCGATGCACTTCCGGAAGTTGCGGATGAATACAAGACTCGTTTTGGGGTAAAGAATTTCATCAAAGGCTTGAAAGAGGGAGTCGACCTGAGAATTGCCGAGGTCTTTGAACCTACGTGCACGATATGCGGACTCACCAGTGGATACCAGGGGCAGGGATCCAAAACCGTACAGCCAGCCCGTGCCTCAGCAAAAGTGGATTTTCGATTGGTACCGGATCAGGACCCGGAGGAAATTCTCGCAATGCTCAGATCCCACCTGGATGCAGAAGGATTCCCGGACGTACAAATCGATTACCTCGGCGGAGAACGTCCTGCACGCACAGACCCGGATCACCCCTTTGTTAAATTGGTGGTGGATACTTCCAAGGAGGTTTACGGGGTCCCGATGGAGATCGTCCCAATGGTTGGCGGGTCCGGACCAAATTATCCCTTTATCCATGAACTGAATTTGCCGGTCGCGACCGCCGGATTAGGGTATCCCGATACACGAGCGCATGCCCCGAATGAAAATATCCGAATCGATTTATACTTGCAACATGCCAAGCACATGGCAAGAGTTATAAACGAATTTTCCAGATAATTTTTTTTGTAAAGGAGGCTATTATGTTAGTCGGTGAACGAATGTCGAAACCCGTAATATCAATTTCACCCGACATGCCCATCGCCGAGGCGTTGAACATGATGAAGGTGGAAAAAGTCCGCCGGTTTCCGGTGGTCAAGGAAGGGAAGCTTTTAGGGGTTGTGTCTGACAAGGATCTGCTAAACGCATCCCCCTCCCCCGTGTCAACCCTCAGTATTTGGGAAATGAATTACCTACTCAATAAAATCTCTGTCAGTGAAGTCATGGTGAAGAATGTTTTGACGGTCACGGAAGACACTCCCATTGAACAGGCAGCACGAATAATGGCGGACAATAAAATAGGCGGGTTGCCTGTATTGCGCGATGGAGGTGTGGTTGGAATCATCACAGAAACAGATCTTTTCAAAATGTTTCTGGAACTCCTGGGCGCCCGGGAGATGGGCATCCGGGTTACAGTCCTTGTCGTGGAAAAACAGGGAGAACTGGCAAAACTCACGAAAGCCGTTTCAGAAGCCGGGGGTGATTTCATTGCGTTTGGAATGTTCACCGGATTGGACACATCCAACAAGATGGTTACTTTCAAAGTGACCGGAATCACTCTTGAAAACCTTAAAAAGGCCGTAACGCCGGTGGTCAAGGAAATCGTCGATATAAGAACGCTGTAATCAGCATTCACAAAAATCGAGAGGGCCAACGAAGTGGTTGGCCCTCTCGATTTTATTTCTTCATTCTTCTTGCTGGCTTCACAATCTTTTTAGGGCGTGCCTTGCGGAGGTCCTGACGAGATGATTTTTGTGGACCACCTTTAAGTGCCATGACTTCCAAATCGGTGAGAGGCCGCCATGCCCCAGAGCGTAGATTCCCCAAATGGAGAGAGCCCATTCTAATTCTAATGATTCGGACCACCGGCAATGCAGTCTTCGAGCCCATTTCCCGGATCTGACGTTTGTGCCCTTCCTTGAGCGTAATCCTTAACCACATCCCTTTGCCAGATTCTTTTTCGATCCTCACGTCTGCAGGCTGGGTCTTGAATCCATCCTCCAGGACGATCCCTCGTCGCCACGCAGAAAGCTGTTCCTGATCCGGGTGCCTTGCCACAAGCACACGGTATTCCTTCTCATGTTCATATCGCGGGTGCTGGAGTCTCTGGGCAAGCTCACCATCGTTCGTCATCAGGATCAATCCCTCACTCTCGAAATCAAGCCTGCCAACCGGGTAGAGTCTCTCCGCTATTGGGATGAGGTCACGGACTGTTTGCCGGGTATCACCTTGTTCAGCTTCCACGGTGGATAGGCAATACCTGGGTTTATTTAGTGCAATATAGATTTTGGCCTCGGCAGGTTTGACCACTCTGCCGTCAATGGCGATCTTATCTTTTTCAGGATCAGCCTTCTGTCCGATCTCGGCTACTGCCCGGTTGACAGTCACCCGCCCGGCCTTGATTAACTCTTCGCAAGCTCGCCTCGACCCGACCCCGGCTGACGCCAGGATTTTCTGCAATCGCTCTTCCATGCGTCAATTATCCCTTTAGCAAAGATACATCCTTGTTACCTTCCTCAGTGTCGGGCAATATGAGCGGAGGCAGTTCGCCCAATGAGCTGAGTCCAAAATGCTGCAAAAATTCGGGAGTGGTGCCATACAATATTGGCCGACCCGGTCCTTCTGCCCTCCCTACTTCTTGAAGCAAGCCTTTCGAAAGCAGGGACTTCATTACGGCGTCACTGTTCACACCGCGGATGGAATCGATCTGTGGGCGGGTTACAGGTTGTTGGTAGGCAATGATCGCCAGCGCCTCGAGGGCGGCTCGGCTCAGGTGAGTAGTGGCTTCGAGGCCTAGAAATGTCTCCACCTGCCCGGCAATTTCAGGAGCGGTGGTCAGTTGTACCCTGCCTGAATGCCTTTGTAATCGAAGCCCTCTTAGTCGAAGATCCTCGTCGAGCGAAACTAATCCCTTTTCTACATCTGTCACTGGAATTTCAAGGGCCGCGGCCAACTGGTGAGGCGCCACCGGCTCGGCCGCAACGAATAGCAGTCCTTCCAACAAGGCGGTCAAGGGTAATTCAGGTAATTTGGATTCGGCCATGCTATAATATCTCCCGCTCGACACTTATTTATTCGTATTAGAAGAAAATTTCCTTATTACAAATTCTAGCGAGGAAAAATGAAATCACAACGATTATTTCTAGCTTCAATTATATTAATGGCAGCGGCCATGGCATGCAGAATGAATGTCGGAGGTCCGACCCCTGCAGGCCAGCCCATTCCCGTTTCCACTGACGCTGCCGGCAGTCTTCAGCAGCAATTTGAACAAGCGCTCCAGGGGACTGGGGACGGAGGTCAGCTGACCCTGACTATTAACGAAACGCAATTGACATCCCTTTTGGCGGCCAAACTCTCTTCGCTTCCCGATCCATTCATCACCAATCCGCAAGTTTACCTGCGTGACGGGCAAATCCAGATCTTTGGTAAAGCAGCCAGAGGTTATTTCGAGGCGAATGTCGGCATTGTCTTGACGGCGACCATTGACTCAAACGGACAACCTTTGGTCGAAATCACCTCGGCTGATTTCGGTCCCATCCCGGTACCCGAAGATATGACATCAGCTATCTCCGCCATGGTGCAGGAAGCCTACGCAGGGGCGCTGGGTCCCCTCGCGACAGGTTTCAAACTTGATTCAATCGTCATCGCTGAGGGATTGATGCTTCTGACTGGCCGCATGCAGTAGGCAAAGATTATACCAGTAACTCATTATGAAGATTTGTGCTTTACCGGCCTGCACTTCTTTCTGCACTCGTATTTCATTACTTTTACCTGCCGTAATATTATTGGCTTTAGTTGGATGTGCAGCCCCTCAGGTCTCTCAAGCGGATGTCCAAATTACCTTGCCTATCACCGTTGATGGGGCAACGATTGAAGTAACGCTCCTTGCAGGCAGCAATGTCGAATACGCGTTAAATCAAGCGGGAATCACCTTAGGCAGTCTTGATCGGGTCGAACCGACCTTATTTACTTCCTTGAATTCCGGCGACGAGATCAAGGTCACACGTGTGCGTGAGGAGTTTGAGACCGTCCAGGAAGTCATCCCCTTCGACCGGCAAACTGTCCGCACGGAGCTACTTCCCGATGGCGAGACGAGGATTTCTCAGCCCGGCGAGAATGGCTTGCGAGAGATCACCTTTCGCAGGTTATACGAGGACAATGTTCTGGCGGGTGATCCAAGCATTGTAAAATCAGTGGTGATGGTCCAACCTGTACCCGAAATCATGCTGGTGGGTGCACAATCACCCTTTGCGCCGCTCCAAATCTCCGGGAAGCTGGCGTACATCTCCGGCGGGAATGCCTGGCTCATGGATGGTTCCACAGCGAACCGGAGAACAGTCATCACCAGCGGGGACCTCGATGGTCGGGTCTTTTCGATATCACCAAACGGCGATTGGTTGCTTTTTACAAGGAAATCCACGAAACCCGCTGATGAGGAGATTAATACGCTATGGGTGGTAAATTTGGTTGACCCGCAATCCAAACCAATCAATTTGAAAGTTTCAAACATCATCCATTTTGGGTCGTTTGTACCCTGGCTGTCGAATACCGTCGCTTATTCCACGGTGGAACCTCGCTCCACTGCTCCCGGCTGGCAGGCAAACAATGATCTCATCTTCCGAAAGTTCAGCAGTTCGGGGGCAGTCGGTCAACCGGCTGAGGTGATCGCTTCAAACTCCGGTGGAGTATATGGGTGGTGGGGCACTAATTATGTGTTTTCGCCTGACAACGAAAGCATTGCGTATGCCCGGCCCGACGGGATTGGACTTGTGGATGTGGGCGGAAATGCCCTCGTCACTCTGTTGGAGAATGTTCCTCTTCAAACCGGAAGTGATTGGACGTTGATCCCCGGATTGGCATGGGGAGCAGATTCCAAATCCCTTTACACGGTCACGCACGCCCCTCCAGCAGGCGGCGTCACCCCCGAAGAATCCCCTTTCTTTGACCTATCTGCATTGTCCTTGACCAACAGCACCAAAGTTAGTATGGTAAATCAAAGCGGGATGTTCTCGTACCCGTCCGTATCAACACAAGACGACGAATCAGACTACAAAGTCGCATTCCTGCAAGCAATATTCCCGGACCAAAGTGAAAGCAGCCGGTACAATTTGCTCACCATGGATAGGGATGGGTCGAACCGAAGTGTTTTATTTCCACCCGAAGGCTCTGCAGGATTGGCGCCACAAACAACTGTTTGGTCTCCCGCTTCGCTGGAAAGTGAATCGGGGAATTATCTTGGTTTCATTTATCAGGGGAATGTCTGGTTGATTGATACTATTACTGGAAAATCGCAGCAAATCACGGGTGACGGATTGGCAAGCAAATTGGATTGGAAATAACTCGTAAATATTAGAACTTATAAGCTAAAAAAACAAGATTTCTGGAGGATTGATGCGAATATTAATCACAGGCGCAGCCGGTTTCCTGGGCTCCCATCTCAATGACAGACTGATCGCTGAAGGTCATGACGTGGTCGGGTTGGATAATTTCGTTACTGGCAGCCCTGAAAACATTGCTCACTTGATTGGAAATCCAAAATTCACATTCTATAAACATGATGTATCAAATTTCATTTTCATCCCTGGAAAAGTGGATGCCGTGCTCCATTTCGCGTCGCCAGCCAGCCCCAATCCGGACTCACCCTACGGATATTTCAACCTTCCCATACAGACCATGAAGGCCGGAGCGCTTGGAACTCATAACGCGCTCGGGGTGGCCAAAACCGATGGCGCAAGATTCCTGCTTGCCTCCACGAGTGAGATCTATGGCGATCCCTTGGAGCACCCTCAAAAAGAGACGTATGCCGGGAATGTCGACCCCGTCGGAATGCGTGCTGTTTACGATGAAGCAAAACGGTTTGCGGAATCCTTGACCATGGCGTACCACCGCCACCACAGGGTGGATACGCGCATAGTAAGGATTTTCAACACTTACGGTCCTCGCATGGACCTGGAGGACGGGCGCGCACTGCCCAATTTCCTTAAGCAGGCATTGCTCGGACATCCACTCACGGTTTATGGGGATGGTTCCCAAACGCGGTCATTTTGTTACATGGACGACCTGATCGACGGTATCGTCCGTCTGCTATTTTCCGATGAGCATATGCCTGTTAACATCGGTAATCCAATTGAAATGACTGTGCTGGAGTTTGCTGAAATAATCAACAAGGTGGCGGAAAATAAAGCTGGCGTCACGTTCGTACCGGAAGGCAGAAGCACCAGAGACCCCCAACGCCGCCAACCTGACATCACCCGCGCTCGATCAATTTTAGGGTGGGAACCCAAAATTACCCTGGAAGAAGGCATCTCTCGGACCATCCCCTACTTCAAACAAAAACTGGGGTTGGCATGACAGTTATTGTTACGAATCCCGTTGAAAGAACGAGGTTTTTGAAATTTCTTGTGGTCGGGATCATCGGCGCCATCGTTGATTTTGGCGTGATGAACCTGCTCACGTCCCAGTTCGGGACCCCACTGGTGATCGCCGGCACAATATCCTTTATTTGTGCAGTAAGCAGCAACTTCATCTGGAACCGGTATTGGACCTACCCGGATTCGCGTTCCCGCCCGATTTTTAAACAACTTGCCATGTTTTTTTTAGTGAACATCGTAGGGGTGGCGATTCGTATCCCGATATTACGCTTCTTTGAACCGATTTTTTATTCCTTTGTGTCGAAATTCCGCATACCTTCTCCGCTGACCGCAGATTTTTTAGCAAAGAACCTTACACTGGCAGTGGCCGTCATTGTAGTGCTTCTTTGGAACTTCTTCGTAAATCGATATTGGACGTATAATGATGTTAATTGATTCTTTTCTCCTTCTATTTTTGCAGGTGGATTTATGCAATCACAACAACCACAAATTATCCCAATTTACACAAGCAGAGGCGATGTTGGGGCGTATCTGACATTTCCCTACCTCTACAATTTCCAGGGGGAGTGGATCGGCTGGGTGACCAAGGACCGACTTGTTTACTCGGTGCTGGGGAATTATGTCGGAATCCTGACCAATGACCCTCAAATCATCCGCCGTGATAGCGATACGGAACGTCCGAAACTGAAGCCGCCTCCTCACCCCGGACGCCTGAAAGCGCCTCCCAGCGTTCCCCTCGCCCCAATGATGAGCGATATTTCCATGGGGTATACAGACGTGCTGCTCAAAGACACAGGCCGGCTGCATACCATTGACCACGGCGAGCTAATGGACGACATGGATTAGGCTTTCCAACATGCAAAACAATCCAGCCGCAAAAACTCCTCAGGCGTCAAAGATCACTGTCGCCCAGCTTATGCAACCGGACCATGCCAATAATCTAGGCAATGTGCATGGCGGCTGGATCATGAAACTCGTGGACGAAGCGGGAGCCCTCGCATGCATGAGGCATAGTCAGCGGCGCGTGGTCACGGTCTTTATCGACCAGATGGAATTTCACCAGCCCATCCGCATCGGCGACCTGGTCACATTGACTGCGGAGGTCGCATATACTGGCCGCACCTCCATCGAAGCAGAAATTAAAGTGACTGCCGAAGACCCAACAACCGGAGAACAAGTCCACACGAATACAGCCTATGTCGTTTATGTGGCGCTGGATGATAACCATCAACCTACAAAGGTGCCCCCCATCCAGGCTTCGACTCCCGAGGAACAAGCAAAACTGGACGCCGGTATCAAACGCCAGGCAGAACGGCTCGCTCGAAGAAAATGACATGCCACAGCGGAACGGGATATCCGTTCCGCTGCTGTATAATTGCTCTTATGACAGACACTATGCCAACAGACCCCAATGAAGAGGAAACCGCAACCAAGGAACGCGTTGCTCATCCTTTCCGCACCTTACGCGAACTGATCGATTACGTCTCCGGAAAATCCCTGCCTCCCATTGAAATCGAGGAGGGCGGCAAGGCGGAATCGCTTCCCTTCCCATTTCTCGCCATTGTGGGGCAGCAGGAAATGAAGCTGGCACTCCTGCTTGGACTGATCAATCCCAACATCGGTGGTATTCTGCTGATCGGCCCACGAGGCACCGCCAAGACCACCGCTGTCCGCTCCTTGTTGGACTTGCTTCCGTCTGTCGAACGGAGTCTGTGTTACTACGGCTGCCTGCCGGAGGATGTGGAATCGGGCGGCTTGGATGCGGTTTGCCCTGACTGCGCGTCCAAATACGCCGAAGGTATTCGGCTCACGGCACCAGACCGGGTCCGCTTAATCGAGCTTCCACTCAATGCGCAAATCGAAGATGTCGTGGGCGGAATTGACGAGCGGGCAGCCGTCACCAACGAACGGCTGCGCGTCCGACGCGGAATTCTCGCGCAATCGGACAAGAACCTGCTGTACATCGACGAAATTAATCTGCTCTCCGACGACATCGTGGATGCCATCCTGGACGCCGCCGCTGCCGGCACCTACACGGTCAGGCGCGGACCTGTGTCAGCCACTTACCGGGCGAGGTTTGTCCTCATCGGATCCATGAACCCTGAAGAGGGTCGTTTGCGGCCGCAAATCCTTGATCGGTTTGGGCTGCGAATCATCGTTAAAGGGCTCGAAATTCCCGACGAACGGTTGGAAGCTTACCGGCGCGTTCAACTCTACCTGTCAAGTCCCCGCGCCATGATCGGCCAATATTCTGAGGAAATGATCGCCGCTGCTGAAGAGATAAAATCAGCCCGGTCCCTGCTTCCCAAAGTGACCATTTCAGACAAAGTTGCCCGCCCGGCAATCGCCATGGCTCAAAAAATGGGCATCGACAGTCTCCGGGCCGAAATCACCTGGTTTGAAGCCGCCCGTGCCTATTCCGCGGCAGATGGACGAAATCAAGTTTCAAACGAAGACCTGCAGGCGGTTGCCCCCATGTGCCTCAGGCTTCGACGATCAGCGTTCATGAGCGAATATTTTACAAACCAACAAAGCGAGGAGGTGGAGATGCGTAAATTGCTGATGCACCTCAATCCTCCCAAAAAAGCAAGCAAACGCAAGAAATAAGCTCGAAAACAGACCTGCTTCACAAGAGCGATTCTCCCGTGCTATCTCATCGCGAACGTCTCCTTGCCTGTATAGCAAAAGACCCGGGGCTTGACCGGCCTCCAGTTGCGCTTTGGCGGCATTTTCCTGTTGACGACCAAAATCCCGAAACCCTGGCCGCCGCCACCCTCACCTACCAGGGACAATTTGACTTTGACCTCGTGAAAGTTACTCCTGCCTCATCCTTCTGCCTGAAAGATTGGGGCGTGGAAGATAAGTGGGAAGGCGACACCGAAGGAACTCGCCGCTACACGAAGCGCATCATCCGTGATCCATCGGATTGGGAAAAACTGCAATTCTTAAATCCCGACTCCCATCATCTTGCCAATCAATTGACATGTTTGAGATTAATCCGTTCGGAATTGGATTACCAGACGCCGCTACTGCAAACTGTTTTCAATCCCCTCGCCCAGGCAAAGAACCTCGCCGGGGGTGAAACATTGATCGTTCACTTGCGGAAATTTCCAGAAGCAGTGATGAAGGGCTTGGAGATCATCGCTAAATCAACAAGACAATTCATCGCCGCTGCAGCAGAAACTGGTATCGACGGAATTTTCTACGCCATCCAACATGCACAATCCCAGTTGTTAACCGAAGAAGAGTTCTCGAAATTCAGTCTCCCACATGATGCACTCTTGCTGAATTCCTCCAAGGATTTACAATTCAACATGGTTCACTTGCATGGCAGCAATGTGATGTTCGATCAAGTGTCTAACCTGCCAATGAGTATCCTGAACTGGCATGACCGTGAAACAGCCTGGTCGTTGTCTGAAGGACAGAAACGGTTCCCCGGGGTTGTCTGCGGTGGACTCAAACGTGAAACCGTGGTCCTTGGCACCCAAGCCGATGTATTAGCGGAAATCGAGGATTCCAGGCAGCAAACCAGCGATACACGCTTTATTCTGGGTACCGGCTGTGTTGTTCCCATCACTGCCCCTTATGGCAACATTATGGCGGTCCGTCAGAGCGTGGAGAACCGCGGATGAGTCTGCGGGTGATCGCCGGCAAAGCAAAAGGCCGAAAATTAAAATCTGTGCCTGGCGATACCACCCGCCCTGTCACCGACATGGTCAAGGAGGCGTTGTTCAATATCCTTGCCGGCGATGTGATTGACTCGCGCTGGTGGGATCTGTTTGGAGGAACCGGGGCAATAGGAATCGAAGCCTTGAGCCGAGGCGCAAGCCATGTCCGTTTTTCTGATTTGAACCGCCTACCGGTTGATATCATCAAACAGAATCTGCTCATAACCGGTTTTTCAGACCAGGCAGAGGTCAGGAGAGAGGATTCATTAAAACAGATTGCATCCATCCCGGATCGCACTTTCGATTACCTTTATATTGCGCCTCCGCAGTATAAAGAAATCTGGAGACAGGCAATCGAACTGGTGGATGGCAACCCCGCCTGGTTAACCGACGAAGCATGGGTTATTGTCCAGATTCACCCGAAAGAATTTCTGAATTTAAATCTTGATTGCCTGGAAAAAATTGACGAGCGCAGGTATGGAAGCACGCTTTTGGTTTTCTACGAAAAAAAACACTCACAAAAATAGGAGGTAATTAGCAATGGCTCTCGACATTCTAAAGATAATTGCCAGTCTAGCAACTGCCGCAACAGGGTTACTCGCGTTGTTCATGCCCAAAGCTGTCCCGGGGTTTATAGGATTGTCTCCGGTGGGAGGGCGTGGAATTAGCGAAATCAGGTCGATATTCGGCGGTTTGTTTATAGCGCTAGGGATTGCCCCTCTCCTTTTCAAGGGAGACACCTATGTTATGCTGGGCTGGGGATACCTTGCGATTGCAGTAGTAAGGATTTTCTCAATATTTTTTGATAAGGCGCCTGATAAATCCAACTGGATCAGCTTCGTGGTTGAAGTGGTTTTTGGCGTGATCTTAATTCTGTAACCATTGAATTGCTACGCGCATTGGAGGAAGCATGGAATTGACGTCTGTAAAAATTGAAAAGCCCATCACGATAAATTTTATCCTTGGGCAGTCTCATTTTATAAAAACCGTCGAAGATATCCACGAAGCGTTGGTATCGTCAGTGCCTGGAATAAAATTTGGTTTGGCATTCTGCGAGGCTTCAGGAAAATGTCTGGTACGCTGGTCCGGGACGGATGAAGACATGATCGAGCTGGCCAAAAAGAACGCCCTGGCGATCGGTGCCGGGCATTCATTCATCATTTTCCTGGGTGACGGTTTTTATCCAATCAATGTGCTTAATGCGATCAAGCAGGTCCCCGAGGTGTGTGGAATTTTCTGCGCCACGGCTAATCCGGTAGAGGTGATCATTGCGGACTCTTTGAAGGGACGGGGGATTTTGGGAGTAATTGACGGGGAATCACCGAAAGGCGTGGAGGACGAGGAGGGTATCGCCTGGCGGAAATCCTTCCTGCGTATGGTAGGATATAAAACAGGTTAAATCCTGTTACCCGCAGAGAAAACTCCCCGTCCAAAGTGAACTGCACCTCCTAAGTTGGTGGTGTCCAACTTCTGGGGTGCAGATCAAAAGTGAAGGGGGAGTTTTTCTACACAAATTTGACGATTAATTTTTGGTCGTCATCGTAAAAAGAACGACCTGAAAAAGGAGTATCACCTCTACTAATTTTATCAATCTGACCAAGTAAAACGGGCAAGTCTTCGACCATCGGAAAATCCGTCAATCTAGAATACGGAATCCATTCTGCCAACCCTTCTGAGGACGGATGAGGCTCACCCTTGTTGCATACTCCAGTAAACACGTATAAGCAAATTCCGATATCCTGCCCCGTATCCACAAGAAGAGTTCCGCAAAGCCAGATATCGGCAGTCAAACCGGTTTCTTCCAGCAATTCGCGTTTCGCCGCAGAAAGGGCATCCTCCCCCCGTTCTATGTGCCCTCCCAAACCGTTATACTTGTTCGCCCACAATCGCTTGGTGGGAGCTCCTTTAAGTAACAGGTAGCTGTCACCCCGGCGGAGAAAAATCGCCGTGCGCGGAATAACCATATAACGGTCACGTGTAACGCCTTGTTCGGATGCTGGCATAACCAAAAGAAACAGGGATGGGTACACCGCCATCCCTGTCAATTCAATCTAGGAAACCAGTTTGCGTAATTCTTCAAGATGGCCGGCGCTGCCCAACTTTTCATTCTTGTGGGCAATGAATTTGGCATATTCCGCCATGAACACCTTGCCGACAGGCCGTAAGTCGAAGTTCTCAGGGTGTTCGAGGAAATACTCCCGGTGAACGCGGGTCCAGACCAGGCGTCCGTCCGTATCGATATTAACTTTAGTCACGCCCAATTGAGCCGCGCGGCGAAATTGGTTTTCATCCACGCCCTTGGCACCTTTGAGGCTCCCACCCGCCTTATTGATCCGCTCCACTTCCTCCTGAGGAACGGATGATGAACCATGCATAACCAGCGGGAATTTGGGTAAGCGCTGCTGGATTTGTTCAAGGACATCCATGCGAAGTGCCTGATCCCCAGAGAATTTGAACGCCCCGTGACTGGTGCCGATAGCGACGGCCAGAGAATCGCAGCCTGAACGCTCGACAAACTCCTTAGCCTGAGCTGGATTAGTCAGCTTGGCATTGGCCTCATCCACCGCGACATGCTCCTCGACGCCACCCAGCATCCCCAATTCGGCTTCGACAACAATTCCGCGGGCATGGGCCGCATCGACAATCTTGCGGGTGATTTCAATATTCTTGTCAAAAGGTTCGTGGCTGGCATCGATCATGACAGAGCTGTAAAACCCGCTGTTGATGCAGTCGTAACAAGCTTCCTCATCCCCATGATCCAGATGCACAGCAAAGATTGCCTCGGGGAAAACTTCGTCCGCGGCTTTGATCAGGGATTCCAGCATATTCTTATGAGTATACGATCTGGCACCCTTACTGATTTGTATAATGAAAGGAGCTTTACTGTCGACATTCCCCTTGAACAAACCCATCGTCTGTTCCAGGTTATTAATATTATATGCACCGATTGCATACTTACCGTAAGCATTTTCGAACAACTTCTTGGTGGTGACGATCATGTTATTCTCCTATTTAAAATGATTTGTCCTTACAACCTTAATACGCAGAATGCGTACAATTATTTGAACAGCATTCAACCCGCTTGATTATAACCATAAACTCAGGCTATAATGAGGGCGAGTGCCTGTCTATTCTCTCTCGAATGTTCTACAGGAGGAACAATGAGCGATTATATTGGAAAAGTCACTGGCGCGCAGGATATCTTCAAAAAACTTGCGAGTTACGTGCCGGGGTTCAATGGCTACGTGGAACGCCAAAACCGTCGCGCAGCTGACAAACTACTCAGGGAAACGGTTGCAAGGCGCTTCGATGAGCTTTATAAAAGAGGCTCCTTTCTTCAGACGGAACTGATCAAACTCGGGAAACTGGAATTCGTGGACGACATGGAATCTGCCGTCATCAAGATTCAGACAGTGATGGACAAGATCCAGACAGCCACCTACGGGTACTCAGGTTTCTTCGATGCAGTCAAGATCAACGAGAAGGAATTGGAAGCGATCTACAACTATGACATGGCGTTCTTCGACCTTGGCATTCAAATTGCCAGCGCGCTCGATAATGTCGAGGCCAGTCTGAACGACGATGCCGGCCTGCCGGCTGCGATTCGCAACCTGGGCACACTTGCACGCCAGGCAGTCGAAACGTTTGAACGCCGGTACGAAGTCATTAACGGAACGGTCAGCCAATAAACAATGTGGCAGGAATATCACACTGTCCGCTCGATCGATGAAGCACTCCGCGCCCTCACCGGGCGCGGTGCACATGCCCGTATCGTTGCAGGAGCCACCGACCTGATCCTGGAGTTGGAGCGAGGGGTGCGCCCGGACGTGGACACGCTGATCGATATCACACGCATACCTTCCCTTAATCAGATCCATTTGGATGATAGCGGAATCATCCACCTTGGACCTCTGGTCACCCATAATCAATGTGCAGCATCTCCCCTGCTTCGTGAAAGTGCCTATCCACTGGCGCGAGCTGCGTGGGATGTCGGCGCCCCGCAAATCCGTAACCGCGGTACAGTCGCGGGCAACCTCATTACCGCCTCTCCCGCAAACGACACGATAACGCCATTAATTGCCCTCAATGCCAATGTGACGCTCCAATCCTTGGCCGGACAGCGCCAGGTCCCGCTGCGTGACTTTTACAACGGTGTACGCAAGACCATTATGAAACCAGACGAGTTGCTGGTAGATATCTCCTTCCGGGCACTAGAAAAGAACCAGCATGGAACATTCATTAAATTAGCGCTAAGGCGTGCCCAGGCTATTAGCGTCGTCAATGTCGCAGTAATTCTCACCGGCGAGCTGCCGCAGGTCGATTCTGCCGTATTCACACTCGGAGCGGTCGCGCCTACCATCATCCATGCTACGGACGCCGAAGCCTTTCTCACCGGCAAAAGTCTTTCGGATGAAACAATTCTGCAAACGGCTGCGCTGGCGGCAAAATCGGCCAAGCCCATTGACGACATCCGCGGCACTGCTGCTTATCGGCGCGAGATGGTCCGCATCCTGACCCTGAGAGGGTTGAGATCCCTGCGCGATGGCAAGGAACAAGCCGGAATGCCATCCGATCCCATCCTGTTGGGCGGAAATCAAGCTGATTATCAGTCAGCTGACATGAGAGGGAGCTTCTCGCCGGCAAACAAGGAAATCCGCACGAAAATCAATGGTAAGGATTATTCCTTTACGACAGGTCTTCACAAGACCCTTCTCCGGCTGCTTCGTGAAGATGCAGGATTAATTGGAACCAAGGAAGGTTGCGCGGAAGGTGAATGCGGAGCCTGCACCGTGTTTCTGGATGGCGTAGCGGTGATGGCCTGTTTGGTACCCGCCCCACGGGCACACGGCGCAGAGATTATCACCATTGAAGGTTTGGCATCAAATGGAAAACTGCACCCTGTCCAGCAGGCATTTATCAACGATGGTGCTGTTCAATGCGGCTACTGCACACCCGGTTTCATTATGTCGGGTGCGAAGCTCCTGGAGGAGCGCCCCAGTCCGACCCGCAATGAAATCGAACAGGCAATCACAGGGAACCTGTGCCGGTGCACAGGGTACTACAAGATTGTTCAAGCCATCGATGATGCGGGGAGATTAGTCTCGACCGAGGTGAAGAATGGGTAAATATGGATCATTCAAACAGGAAATGTATAAACGTCCTTACGATGTTCACCCGATCTGGCGTGGTATCGGCTGCTTTATGATGATTCTTATCCCGCTCATGGCCATTGTCGGAGCAATGGTCATGATCGATGAAGGGACAAAGGCAGGCTGGCCGATTCCGCAAGAGCTACTAGGGTACCCCCAGATGCCTTCCATGGCTTTCCAAATTCCCGTCATCGACAAAATCGCATTAACCATATCGAGTGTAAACAATCTCTATGGAATAATTGCCTTTTCGATGGTTTTTATGGTCCTTGGTTTTGCAGTTATTTCAATGGTTTATTCTTTTGCCTTCAAGGTCATGGGACCACCCCGATACACTCCGCTTGACGCTCCGGAAGTTCCGCGAGGGAAAAGGTACAGACGGTAAAGAACATGACCACTATCGTCGGCAAATCCGTCCCGCGTATTGACGCACGAGACAAAGTCACAGGTGAAGCGCTGTATTCCGGCGACTTGTCGATGCCGGGCATGGCACACATGAAGATCCTTTTTGCCGGAAGACCTCATGCTCGTGTCGTATCAATCGAGACGACACAGGCTGAAAAAGTCTCCGGAGTTCTTGCGGTATTCACCGCAAAGGATATCCCTGTCAACGAGTATGGTCTGCAGATCAACGACCAGCCTGTATTGGTCGGACCGGGGTCGGCAAAAGCCGGGGGGGATATCGTTCGCTTCATAGGCGACCAGGTGGCAGTGGTTGTAGCCGAATCCGAGGAGATCGCTGCTCGAGCTATAAAACTTATTTCGGTAACCTATGAAGATCTCCCTGTCATTTGCGACCCGGAAGAAGCAATTAAACCGGAAGCCATTCTTGTCCATCCGGAACTGGGCAATACTAATGTCTGCGTTCACAACAAGATTCGAAAAGGCGATGTCAGGGAAGGCTTTGCCGGTTCGGATGTGATTGTCGAGGAAGAATACCGCGTCCCCGCCCAGGAACATGCCTATCTGCAGCCTGAAGCTGGTCTGGCTTATTTGGATGAAAACGGCTTGCTGACAGTAAAAGCTGCCGGTCAGTGGACGCACGCGGACCAAAAACAAATCGCCCACGCGCTTGATCTGCCGGTCGAAAAGGTACGTGTGCAATACCCAAACATCGGTGGAGCCTTTGGCGGGCGCGAGGACCTGTCGGTGCAGATCGTTCTGGCGGTGACAGCGATGAGGCTGAACCGGCCTGTCAAAATCGTCTGGTCGCGCAAGGAATCAATGATCGGACATGCCAAACGACACCCGATGGTCATCCGCGCAAAATGGGGCGCCACGAAAGATGGAAAATTGGTCGCCGCAGAAAACACCTTCATCGCGGACGGCGGCGCGTACATGTACACCACCAACAAGGTGCTCGGCAATTCCACCATCACCCAGACCGGTCCATATGCCATTCCGCATGTCCACGCCGATGTAATTGGTGTTTATACCAACAATCTACCCGGGGCGGCATTCCGTGGATTTGGCGCTCCGCAAGCCCAGTTCATGGCAAAATCGCAAATGAACAAGCTGGCTGAGAAGTTGGGCATGGACCCGGTCCAATTCAGGATGATCAATGCTTTGCGTGAAGGGGATACGCTCGATGTCCAAACTCCCCCACCCGGACCGGTTACAGCGGTTCAAGTCATTGAAGCAGCTGCGAAAAAAGCCGGTTGGACGGAATCCAGCAAGGGGTGGAAATTTCCTGGTTTAAATCAAAACGGGGATGAGGCCCTCAGAAGGGGGATCGGTTTTGCGGCAGGATTCAAGAACGTCGGCTTTTCATTTGGCTACCAGGAAAACTGTTGGGCGCGAATCGAAATTCATGGCAAGAGCACGATCGATCATGTCATTCTTCACCATGCCGCTGCAGAGGTGGGTCAGGGAAATCACACCATCCTGGCGCAAATGGCAGCGGAGGTGTTAGGCGTTCCTTTCGAAAAAGTAACCATGATCACGATGGATACTTTGAACATGGGCAATGCCGGCAGCGCCAGCGCCTCCCGATTGACCTTTATGTCGGGCAACTCTGTCAAAGGCGCGGCGGAAGCAGCCCTTAAAAAATGGCTGGCTGAGGAACGTCCGGCTGTGGCGGAATACACCTACCTTGCCCCTCCCACCGAGCATATGGACGAAGAAACCGGACGCTCGATGCCCAACTTTGCCTATGCCTATGTCGCTCAGGCGGCCGAGGTCGAAGTGGATACGGAGACAGGGCTTGTCCGACTGGTGCGCGTGGTCAGCGCAGACGATGTCGGAAAAGCCATGAATCCATCGCTGGTCGAGGGGCAAATCGAAGGCGGTGTCGTCCAGGCACAGGGGTATGTTTTACAGGAGAATTTCATCACCCGCAACGGTTATGTTCTCACTGACCAACTCAGCACCTATTTTAATCCCTACCATCCTGGATATCCCTGAACAAGTCGACTCGGTTGTGGTCGAGATCCCCGACGAGCGAGGACCATGGGGCGCCAAGGGTTTGGGAGAACTTCCCTATCTTCCACTTGCCCCAGCCATCATCGCGGCTGTCCATAATGCGACGGGTGTCTGGTTTAATGAGTTCCCTTTGACACCCGATCGAGTCCTGCGCGGACTTGGAAAGCTCTAGCCCAATAGAATATCCGGAAACAATCACCATGAACGTTCTCATCCGAGGCGGCGGGGATATCGCATCCGGTGTAGCGCTAAGGCTGCATAGAACTGGTTATCGCGTGGTTATCGCCGAACTCGCTCAGCCCTTTTCTGTCCGCCGGACGGTGTCTTTTTCGGAGGCAATTTATGAGAGGGAATGGACGGTGGAAGAGGTGACCGCCCGAAGAGCAGAATCTGATTCGGAAGCCGCTGACCTCTTGGAAAAAGAAATCATCCCGGTGCTCGTCGCACCTGACCTAAATTCCATTTCGCTGGATTACTCCATCCTGATCGACGCCCGTTTAACAAAAAAAGCTGAGAATTTTGACCTGCCATCCCATACATTGGTCATTGGTCTGGGGCCTGGATTCACGGCTGGAAATAATTGTCACGCTGCCATTGAAACGAACCGCGGACATACGCTTGGGCGCGTTTACTGGAAAGGATCCACCCTGCCTGACACATCAAGTCCTGAAGGCGACCCGCGCCGAGTGCTGCGAGCTCCAACGGATGGAACAATCACTTCCGGCGTGGAAATCGGTCAGCACGTTGAGGGCGGGCAGGAGGTCGCCAGGGTTTCAGGCGTGCCTGTCAACAGTCCTTTCAAAGGCATTTTAAGGGGAATGATCCATCCGGGATTGAAGGTCAACAAGGGACTCAAAATTGGCGACATCGATCCTCGTGACGACCCCACTCTTTGCAGGTTGGTTTCCGACAAGGCGCTGGCAGTGGGCGGCGGCGTACTTGAAGCAATTCTCAGCTATAAAAAATGAGATTATCCAAGGCTTTGCGTTTACCAAAATCCCCTATTGTCGCTTTGGTTGGTGCCGGGGGAAAGACGACGGCTCTCTTCACATTAGCAAATGAACTCGCTCCGTCCATCGTCACGACAACAACTCACTTCGGTGAATGGCAGGTAAACCAGAGCGATATTCATATTGTAGTGAAACCTGGTGGAAAATTGCCGAACATTCCTGGCGACAGCGTTGTGTTAGTCACAGGTGAGAAAGAAAACGACCGTTTCGGCGGGGTGGATGCCGGGCAACTCAATGCGTTAAGAGATCTGGCAGGTAGTCGAGGGGTCCCATTACTGATAGAAGCAGACGGAGCACGCCAGAGGCCACTCAAGGCACCTGCTACTCGTGAACCTGTCATTCCTGATTTCGCAAACACGGTCATAGTCGTTGCCGGTTTGAAGGGGATGAATAACCCACTGGGAGAAGAGCATGTCCATCGCCCAGAATTATTCTCCCAAATCTCCGGCATGGAAATCGGAAAAAACATCACAGTTGACGCCTTGGGCAGAGTCTTGACGCATCCTTCGGGAGGATTAAAAAATATCCCTATTCATGCCCGCAAAACTGCCATCCTCAATCAAGCCGATACCTCGGAGCTGCAATCACAAGGCAAACTCCTCGCAGAGAAAATCCTCCCGGATTATGATGCTGTGGTCATTACATCGCTTGAAGTGACTGACGAGCGCTTTCCAGCCAGACGCCGAATCCATGCCGTCCACGAGCAAATTGCCGGAATCATTCTGGCTGCTGGTGGTTCTCACAAATTCGGTCAGCCCAAACAGTTGCTGGATTTTCACGGGAAACCTTTTGTCCGCGTCATCGCGGAGAAAACGCTAGCTGCGGGTCTGAACCCCGTAATCGTCGTAACCGGCTCACACGGAAACGAAGTCGAACAGGCTGTGCACGATTTACCGGTGCAAATCGTGCATAATCCAGAATGGGAAATGGGACAGAGCAGTTCGATCCGAACTGGTATATCAAGCCTGCCAGACAAGTGCGGTGGGGCAGTTTTTCTCCTTTCTGACCAACCGCAAATTACGGTCGAGGTGATTCGGTCCTTGGTGGATTATCATTCTCAGGACTTACCAGCCGTACTCGCCCCATTGGTCAACGATAAGCGTGCAAACCCGGTTCTTTTCGACCGGGAGACGTTTTATGACCTTCAAAAATTATATGGGGAGCAGGGTGGACGGGCGATTTTCGCAAAATTCAGTCCGACTTACATGGAATGGGCTGATGATCGACTATTAATGGACGTGGACACACCTGAAGATTATCACAGGCTTCTTGAGAGTGAAAATGAGCACTAAGGTTTCAGCCATCATCCTTGCGGCAGGCAGATCCCAGCGGATGGGCCAGCCGAAAATGGTCCTGCCTTGGGGAGAGACAACCGTTTTAGGCCGGGTCATTGAAGTATTCTTTAATTCTGGGATTCAAAGCTTATTGGTGGTCACTGGTGGAGACCGGGATGTAGTCGAAAGCGAGGTTTCCCGTTTGAAAATCGAGTACCCTGTTACCTCTGTACACAATCCGGATTATGAAAAAAGCGGGATGCTGTCGTCAATTTTGACTGGATTAAGTGCAATTCCCCGAAATACTGAAGCCGTGCTGATTGGATTGGGTGACCAGCCTCAAGTGGAAATTGAGACAGCAAAAAATATACTTGATCTTTTTGAAGAAAAGAGGCATGGGATTATTATCCCAAGCTATAATCACCGCAGAGGTCATCCCCTACTCTTTGATTCAGCCAAGGTCCAGGAATTGAGGGCTTATAGGCCTGATGCCACCCTGCGAGATTTTCTAAATGCCCACCAAGGGGAGATTTCTTATATCACCGCAGATATCAGTGTCCTGCAAGACCTGGATACACCGCAGGACTATGAAAAATACCTTGGCAAGAATAAAATCGATGACAGCCAAACCAATCCTTAAAGAGGGGTCATGAAAATCATCCGGTGGATTATTGCAACAGGCTTGAGACTGGGTCTGGAAGGTCTTTGCAAGATTGAAAAAAAAGAATTGGAAAAAGTCCCTGAAAAAGGGCCTTTACTCATTATCTCAAACCATACCGGAATGGTGGAAGTGCCAATTATTTTCTCCGAGCTACTTCCGCGCCCTGTAATAGGATTGGCAAAAATCGAAAGCTGGGACAATTGGTTCTTGAAGTTAATGTTCGATCTCTTCCATATTATCCCCATCAAACGCGGAGAAGCGGATATGGAAGCCATGCATAGCATGTTGAAGGTACTGAATGAGGGCTACCTTCTTGGATTGTCTCCAGAAGGCACACGCAACAAGACGGGAGCCCTCCTTAAGGCACAACCTGGCGTTGTCATCCTGGCTTTGAAAAGTAAATCACCACTGTTACCGATCGCCCACTGGGGAGGCGAAAATTTCCGGGCCAATTTAAAACGGTTTAGAAGGACAGAGTTTCATATTCGCTGTGGAAAATTATTTTATCTGGATCCCAGGGGTGAGAAAGTCACCAAGGAAGTACGCCAACAAATGGTGGACGAGATCATGTATCAGCTTGCGCTGCTGCTGCCTCCGCAATATCGCGGTGCCTATTCGGACCTGGAAAAGGTTACTACTAAGTATCTAAGATTTGAAGAATAAAGTGATTTTGACGAAAAGGTTTTATTGCGTCAGATCATACCAATAGACGTTCGTCTCGCGTTTTTTGAAACCCATATTTTGATACATTTTATTCGCCGCCTCCCGGGTCGGGTTACAGGTCAGGGAGACACTTTCGATCCCCAGTTCTCTAGCTTTAGCCAGGAGTTGCGCGACGATCGCCTTACCAATCGCATTGCCACGTGCAGACTGGTCCACGACCACATCCTCGATATGCCCCCGTAGACCGGTAGGCACAGGAAAGACTGCCAGGGTTCCCGAACCCATAACCGGGCTTGATGGGTCCGGGAATCGAGCGATCAATACGATCGACCGGGAATCGATCAATGCGGTCAATTCATCCAGGGTGGGAGATTTCCTTTGAGAAAGTTGAGGGATTAACTTTCCAAATACCTCTACCATCTCCTGGGTGGCTTGTGTCAATTGGGAAATATGAATCATTCAGAACGTATGCCCAGATCAGCTATTCTCTGGTCCTTGTCTTGAATGTCAACCAGAGACTTATCCCGAAATAGTAGCCGAAAATGGCAAAAGTCAACCAAATCACCCAATCGGGGATATAGGGATAGGAAATCAACCCCCATATCCCAATGACGACTAAAACACCAATAAGCGAAAGAGTAAGGGTCCGAAATTGCGTGCTTCGGGTTGGGTATACGTACTTAATGGGGACAAATACGAGCACAACCAGGAAGAGCACAATTAACAGGTTCACCCATGGATTAAGACCCAACACGAGCGCATAAATAGCGACAATGTTCCAGTAGGATGGAAACCCAGTGAAGAAGTGGTCCTCGGTCTTGGCGTCCGTCTGGGAGAATTGAAAGGCGGATGCAAGCAGGATGGCAGATGCTCCAATAATCCCCCATCCTGGGGGTAGAACCTCCGATTCATACAAGAATAAGGCAGGGACAACGACATAGGTGAAATAGTCAATGATGTTATCCATCAATGCACCGTCGAATTTGGCAGCATAGGTCTTGGTGTCTGCCCGACGGGCGAGAAAACCATCCAGTCCGTCCACCATCATGGAGGCGACCATCCAGATGACCATCCATTTCCACTCATGCTGAATAACCGCCAGGAGTGCAAGGAATCCGAAAACAGCACCCGTGGCTGTAAAAAGGTGGACACTATGGGCGAAAATTGAACGCATTAACGAATTGGCGTGGTTGTTTGAGTCATCCATATTAATATTATACGAGCAGAGGGAAAATCCTGCGACTTTCCCTCTGCCTTGAAGTTCCGGTTACCTTTGGGCTTTGGTCAGGCCATATGCAACATTTTCTCCATCAAAGCCATCTTCCGATCTGGCTACCACACTGGCTGGTAAATCCGAAAAAACCAATTCCAGCGCAAGAGTCTCCGTAGTGATGTAATCCTGATGCGCGGCAATGGCTTGGGAAAGGCCGGGGGTGGCGTGAACGTACAGCTTGATCCGATCTGCAACATCGAGTCCAGCTTGCTTTCTCAAATCCTGAACACGGCGGACAAATTCACGCGCCAAACCCTCGTTGACCAGGTCAGGTGTTAAATCGGTGACCAGTGCCGCTACGTAAGGACCCTCCTCTGCCACTGCAAACCCTTCTTTGGCCATCGCCTTGACTTCAACCTCGTCAGATAAGAGGTCATAATCCTGACCGTCCACAGCCACCCGCAGAGGTTGCCCAGTCATAAGCGTTCGGGCGGCGGCTTCCGAGTCCATGCCCAGCACGGCTTTCTGAATCGCCGGAAATTTATTCCCATATTTCTGACCCAACTGCTTGGGCAGCGGTTTAACGACATGCGAGATCGCCTCTGTGCTGGAATCCAGAAGCCTGACTTTTTTGACATTCAGCTCATCTGCAATAAGATCGCTGTAATCTAATACGCCTCGTTTTTCATCGACATTCCCGACAGAGAATGCCGCCTCAGACAACGGTTGGCGGACCTTTTTGTTCGCCTTGTTTCTGGCAGCATGCCCCAGGGACACCAGGCGCAGCACTAATGCCATGTCGCGATTCAAACTCTCGTTGATCAGAGTCGAATCAAATTCGGGCCAGTGGGCAAGGTGAACGGATTCAGGTGCAGTCGAGTCAAATGAACGGACAAGGTTCTGATACATTTCTTCAGCCAGGAAAGGCATGGCCGGGGCGAGCAACTTGCTTAGGGTGGTCAGAGCAGCAAAAAGGGTTGAGTAGGCGGCATGCTTATCCGAATCGGATTCTGATTTCCAGAAACGGCGCCGCGATCTCCTCAAATACCAGGTTGAGAGTTTTTCGACAAATTCCTGCACGGGACGGGTAGCATTGGGGACATCATAGATCTCATAGGCTGTTGTTACGTTTCGAACGAGTGTATTTAATTCTGACAAGAGCCAACGGTCGAGAAGCGAGTAGGCTGGTTTTTCCGTCGACCCGGGTTGCCACTTATCGAGCGTGGCATAGGTTACAAAGAAAGAATACACATTCCACAATGTCAGGGTGAAATCCCTGACCACACTGCCTACCAGCTCAGACGAGAATCGCCGTTCCTGGCCGGGAGGGGATGCGGTATAAAGATACCAGCGAAATGCATCTGCACCATGAGTGTTAAGCACATCCCAGGGATTAACAAAATTCCCTTTGGTCTTGGACATTTTCTGCCCATCCCCGTCGAGAATCAAACCCAGACAGATGACATTCTTGAAGCTGACCTCATCGTTCAGCAATGTCGAGATGGCATGCAGCGAATAGAACCAGCCGCGTGTTTGGTCGACTGCCTCGCAAATGTAATCCGCCGGGTATTGGCTTTTAAACTTTTCCTGGTTTTCAAATGGATAATGCCATTGTGCGTAAGGCATGGAACCGGAATCGAACCAGACATCGATCAATTCCGGCACGCGACTCATTTTTCCACCACACTCCGGGCATCTCCAATGGACCTGGTCCACGTAGGGGCGATGCAGATCGATGCCAGCCAGCTCCTTGCCGGCTTTCTGACTGAGTTCCGCCACCGAACCGACCGCCTCCTGATGTTTACAGCCAGCGCATTCCCAGACCGGCAAAGGTGTACCCCAGTAACGCTCGCGGCCCAAAGCCCAATCCACGTTATTATCAAGCCAATTTCCAAACCTGCCCTGCCTCACGTGTTCAGGCACCCAATTGATCTTTTGATTTAAGGCTACCAGGCGTTCTTTGTACTTGCTTGTCCGGATATACCACGTGCTGCGGGCATAATATAACAAGGGCGTATCACAGCGCCAGCAGAAAGGATAGGTGTGGGTATATTTCTCGACACGGAAAAGCAACCCGCGATTTTCAAGGTCAGTGACGATGAGGGGATCGGCTTCTTTCACCCACATGCCACGCCAGGGTTTGACCTCATCCACGAACGTCCCATCCGGCTTGACCGTCATCAGGACAGGCAAATCGTGTTCCACAGCCATTTGCATGTCTTCAGCTCCGAATGCCGGCGCTTGGTGGACCAATCCTGAACCATCCTCGGTCGTGACGAATTCACCCATCACCACATAATGAGCTGGTTTATCGGGGGGCATGAAGGTGAACAACGGCTGGTACCTTGCACCCTTGAGTTTCTTGCCCTTAAAGTGATCTACGATTTTCACTTCTTCGCCGGTAAAAATCTTCTCGACGAGTTGCTTTGCAAGAACCAGCTGTTCCTTTCCACCGTCAGGCAGGTTGCGTTCCACAGTCACATAATCAACATCCGGGTGGGCAGCCACAGCGACGTTTCCAGGCAGCGTCCAGGGAGTCGTCGTCCACACGAGCAGCGATGTACCCGGCTTATCCACTAATGGCATACGGACATAGACCGAGGGGTCAGTGGCCTCGGCATAACCCAAAGCAACTTCATGGTCTGAAAGTGGCGTGCCGCATCGCGAGCAATATGGAACCACCTTAAAACCCTGATAAAGGAGGTCTTTGTCCCAAAAATTCTTTAGAATCCACCAAACCGATTCGACATATTCATTGGTGTAGGTTACGTAGGCTTCTTCGAGGTCGACCCAAAAACCGATTCGCTCGGTCAATCTCTCCCAATCGCGGATGTAGGTGAAGACCGATTTTTTACACAGCTCATTGAACTTATCAATTCCATATTCCTCGATTTGCTGCTTGTTGGTGAACCCCAGTTGTTTTTCAACTTCGATTTCCACAGGCAGGCCGTGGGTGTCCCATCCACCACGGCGCGAGACGTGGTAATCCACGCATGATTTTGTAGCGAGGGAACATATCCTTGAATACTCTCGCGAGGACATGATGGGATCCCGGCTTCCCGTTGGCTGTCGGCGGACCTTCGTAAAACACATATTCAGGCGCGCCTACACGCGCATCCAATGTCTTCTTAAAGATACCCTGCCGGTTCCAGAATTTAAGAACCTCGGATTCCATCGCAGTGATATCCAATTTTGATGAGACTGGTTTAAACATACAACCTCCTTACCTGGAAAATAAAAACTCCCGTCCACTCAGGGACGAGAGCCAAATTCGCTCACGCGGTACCACCCTGCTTCATGCATCAAGCAAGCACTTTCGGGTACGGCATACAGCTTATACCCTGTCTCTATAACGGGAGGACCCGGCTTACTTACTTGCCTGAGGCTTTCAGTTCGCAGCTCCGGAAGGATTTTCAATCGATCTGGCTGATCCGGATTGCACCACGCCCGGACTCTCTGGCAGCTAAAGATAGATTTACTCGTTTCCATCAAAGCGATTAATTAAGGTGATTATAACGGGATTTCAAACTACACGCAAGGTTGGTTACGGTCGGCCGAAATTAGCGGTCCAGTACACGCCATAAGGACTTCCGGAGACATAGATATATCCAATGCCAACCTCCGTGTAATTCGGGTTGAGCATATTGTCCTTGTGACCCTGACTCCCCATCCAGCCAGCGACGACGGAGGCTGGATCTCCGTATCCTGCAGCAATGTTTTCCGCAGCAGCGCTGTAGCTATATCCGGCTCTCGTGATTCGAACAGCGAATGTCGATCCGTCACTGCCCGTATGGCTGAAGAAACGGTTGCAGGCCATGTCCTGGCTGTGACCGCGTGCCGCATTCCCGAGCTGGCTCTGACCGTTTAGCGGAGCGACACCTGCGTTAGCCCTTTCATTGTTTATAAGAGCGATCACCTGAGACTCAAATCCTGAATTCTGAACAGGATTACAGACTGATGTGGTTGCGGTAGGCGGGACAGGTGTCGATGTGCGGGTAAAAGTTATCGTAGGCGGAGGTACTGAAGGCACCAATACGGTTGATGTATAAGTATTGGTGAAGGTTTGCGTGAATGTCGCAGTCGCGGGTAAGGCTGTGTATGTATTGGTGTAGGTCAGAGTCGGCGGTGGAGGCGTTGTAGGCTGAAGGGAATTAGTCGGAGTTCGAGTGTTTGTCGAAGTCGAAGTATTGGTCGTTGTTCGGGTAGATGTCCTCGTGAGAGTCTGTGTAGGCGTATACGGTGTTGAAGTCCGGGAAGAAGTCGAGGTCAAAGATGAGGTCGATGAAGGAGTCGGTGTTCGCGTGAGGGTTCGTGTGTTCGTGGAAGTTCGAGTATGGGTCGGCGTGCCAGGGAGGTTGAGCCGGTAGCTGTGATGGTAGATGTTAGCGTAAATGTCCGCGTCAAAGTTGCAGAAGGAGTGCGCGTTGCAGTGCCTGTCAAGGTGGATGAAGCAGAAGGAGTAAGGGTTTGAGTAGAGCTCAATGATTCAATAACAGTAATCGTTAGGGTTGAGGTAGACGTATCTTGGATCGGCGCAAGAAGTGATTCAACCGTAGGCACATCCGTACTAGCCATAGTCGGAGTATGTGTATTCTCAATAGGGATGTCAACCACATTTGACACAAAAATGGTGCTTGTGGCAGCCGGGACATAGGAATATCGGGCAAAAGGAAGCGTGCAAGCCGATACAGTCAATCCCAATGCAAGGACGAAAATTAAACGGAATTTCATCATCTAAATTCTAGCAATAATTTGCTGAAATATCTCAACAAAGTGTTGCCCACCGCTTACAAAAATGCAAGCACAATTAATGTGCTTGCATTTGCTGACTTGATCCAAACGAACAGTTATTAGTTCTTTAGTGAATAAACAAAGGACCGCAGTTTCTCAATCGAAGGAAAATGGAACCTGATTATTCGTCGTCCACGAGACACCAAGGCTTCATAATCTCCCAAAGCTTGGGCACGCTCAAGGGTGCCAAAGGTCATATTTTGGCCGGGAATCTCAAGGTCCTGCAAAGGATCGACTGTCATTTGGAGAAAAACGCCGATGTTTTCGCCCCCTTTGTGCAATTGACCTGTGCTATGTAAGAATCTCGGTCCAAATCCCAAGGTTGTGGCGCGTCTGAATTTCTCGCCAACTGCCACTCGTAGATCGGCCATCAACCTCATCATCTCTGAATTCCGGGGCAAATAAGCGTTGATCCCAATAAAGTCATATTCTTTGGTATTGGACACAAATCCACTTAGGATTTCCTTACTGGAAGTTCCCATAATTTCATCGGGAGAGAAAACCTTAATTTGATCTCCGGTCCATGAAGGCGTTCCTTCATCGAGCCTGCCGGCTTGCGAGTACTGCCCAATCTTCTTTTTCGTGATGTCCTTGGAAAGCTGAACATCCGGTTGGTCGAAGGCATTGACCCCAAGAATAGAACAGGCAATTGCCGTGGCAACCTCCCATCGATAAAATTCCGCACCCAAGTCATATGGATTTTTGATGTCAATAATGACAACGGGCTGTCCTTTGGCCATCAATCCGTCAGACTCACTATCATAATCACCTGACATCCGTAAATAGACGAATAACCGATCCGTCCCATATTCCTCGGGCGGTTTGAGCTTCTCGCCATCGACAACGACGATACCTTTGCCATTCTTTCCGCTGGATTCAGCAATCAGCTGTTCAAGCCAGGCACCCAAAGGTGCAACCGATTGATCTGCAATGATCGTCAGTTTATCCCGTCCATCGAGAGTCATCTGTCCAATGACAGCCCCGAGTGTAAGGCCAGGGTTCATCTCGGAGGGAATTTGTTCAGCGCAACTCCTCGCCATGAGGTCAGCCTCGGAAAGGAATCTATCAATATCTATCCCAATCAATGCTGCGGGTAAAAGTCCAAATGGTGTCAGAGCAGAAAACCTTCCTCCAACGGTCGAATCACCATGAAATATCTTTCGAAATCCCAGGTCCTTTGCCTGCTTCTCAAGTGCTGTACCTGCATCAGTGATGGCCACAAATTGCCTGCCGTTTTGGCCGGTCAATGACCAGAAATAATTGAACATTGCATTGACTTCTGCCGTTCCGCCAGATTTGGAGGATACAATGTATAGCGTGTTTTCTGGCGGGAAATCAGTTGAGGCTTTTATAACCTGAGCAGGATCAGTTGAATTAAGGATGGAAAAAACGAGTCCATTCTCTGCGACATTGGAAAAAACTGACGCCATGACCTCAGGAGCCAGGGAGGAACCGCCCATTCCCATTAAAAGGACCTGCTTGAAACCATCCTCTCTGATTTCATCTCGAAAAGCACTCAACTCCGGGATGATGGTTGAAAAAGTTGACACAGAATTTAACCAACCCAACCGATTGGTAATTTCCTGCATTCCTTCCGGGTCCGACGTCCATAAGGTGGGATCTTTCGCATGCATCCGCCGGGAAGCATTTTTATCGGTCAGGCGTGAAATCCGCCTGGCAATGGAGGCTTGATATTGCCCCAGTGGACTTGTCGCCCGTTTCCGGCGTGTCTCTATGGTGTCGATTAATGCAGAAAATGCATCAGCAAAAGCCTGCACTCCCTCTTTTTCCAATTCCTGGGTCACCAGATCAAGATCGATACCACATGCCTTAAGTTCGCTGACGTATTGCTCAGCCTGTGGAAGATTACGCGTGATCGTAGATTCTGCAAGACCATGATCGCGGAAAGCATCCAAGGTTTGCGGAGGCATGGTATTGACCGTATCGGGGCCAATTAGATTATCCACATAGATTGTGTCAGGATAATCTGGATTCTTAGTGCTCGTTGACGCCCAAAGCGGTCGCTGGATTTGGGCAGAAAATTCTGTCCGCAATAAAGAAAAGCGCTCGCCAGTGAATTTCTGCATAAAAGCCGCATAAGCAAGTTTCGCGTTGGCAATCGAAGCCTTTCCCATAAGGCTGATAAGTTTCGCTGCCCGATCGGGTTGAGATTCGATCATCCGCTTCAATTGACTATCAACTTTAGTGTCCAAACGGGAAATGAAGAAAGAGGCAACAGACGCCACTTGGTCTATGGATTGACCTGCTGCCACCCGTTTCTCCAATCCGTCCAGGTACGCTTCCATCACCTCGTTATATCGTGTGAGTGAGAAAATCAATGTCACATTGACATTGATTCCCTCGGAAATGATCTCCCGTACGGCTGGAATTCCCTCTGGCGTGGCAGGGATTTTGATCATCAGATTTGGCCGCGCCACCCGTGCCCACAATGATTTCGCCTGAAAAATGGTATTTACCGTATCGTTTGCCAGGAGTGGATTCACTTCCAGGCTGACGTACCCATCCAATTTATTCGAAGAGAGGTACACCGGATACAGCAAATCTGCAGCATCGCGAATATCCTGAACAGCAAGTGACCAGAAGATGTTTTCCGCATCTTTACCTGACCAGGCTAGCGGTACCAGGAAATGATCATAGTCCGATGTCTTGGCAATGGCATTATGGAAAATACTGGGGTTGGATGTAATCCCACGAATTTCACCGGCATCGATCAACCGGGCTAAATCTCCATTTTCGATCAATCTACGTTGAATATTATCGTACCAAATGGATTGTCCAAGGGTATTAAGGGTAGAAATTGAATGACTCACAATAAACTCCATAGCAGGAAATTTGGCTAAAGACGACTTTCCAATTTTCGTATCTTTGCCACCCGTCGGGAATGACGTTCTTCTCCCGAATCATTGCCAATGAACCTTGCGGATAGAAAGGATTTTACAATTTCCCTGGCCAATTCCTCGCCGATGACTCTCGCGCCCAGGCAAAGCACATTCATTTCATCGTGTTCCACACCTTGATGTGCAGAATACGTGTCATGACACAGGCCGGCATAGATTCCCTGCATCTTATTTGCCGCAATACAGGCACCGACGCCAGACCCGCACAGGATGATGCCTCGTTGGGCATTCCCGGATTGAATCCTCTCCCCTACTTTCTCCACAAAATCAGGATAATCCACAGGGGCGGAGCTGTCTGTGCCCTGGTCAAGAACTTCGTGACCTGCTTCGAGAACCGCCAAAACTACCGCTTTTTTTAATGCAAAACCACCGTGGTCACAACCAATGGCAATGATCATAACCCTAGCACCTCTCCTGCTTTTTCGATTATGCGGTCGACCGTTAATCCATAATGTTCAAACAAGGTCTTAGCGGGAGCAGAAGCACCATAACGATCAATGGCGATGATCCCACCGCGATCACCCACCCACCGTTCCCAGCCCATGGAGACACCCGCTTCCACTGCCAATCTTGCAACGCTTTCAGTCGGAAGAACCTTGTCTCGATAGGCTTTATCCTGCATTGAGAATAACTCCCAACTGGGGAAGGAAACTGCTCTGACGCTTATTCCCTTCGCTGCCAATTTTGCGGCTGCATCAACAACCAAACTCAATTCCGAACCGGATGCCATCAGGATGAGCTGAGGCTTTCCGTCTCCCATCTCAGCCAAAATATAGGCGCCACGTTCAACGGGGGGCAGACGGTCATCTTCCATTGACGTGAATTGAAGGACGGGTAAATTCTGCCTGCTCAGTATCAAGGCGGTTGGACCGTCCGTGCGAGTTATTGCGGTTATCCAGGCAGCGGATGTTTCGTTTGCGTCGCCGGGGCGGATGACCACCAGGTTGGGGATCGCTCTCAAGGAGGCCACATGTTCAACGGGTTGGTGGGTTGGACCATCCTCCCCCACCCCGATGCTGTCGTGTGTGAACACCCAGATGGAGGGCAGATGAGAGATCGCTGACAAGCGGATGGCCGCGCGCATGTAATCAGAAAACACAAGGAAGGTCGCTCCATAAGGACGAATCCCACCGTGATAACACATCCCATTAACGACCGCCCCCATGGCATGTTCCCTTACCCCAAAATGGAAATTCCGTCCTTGAGGGTTATTGGCTTGAAATGCTGTTTCCCCTTGAATCCAAGTATTATTTGAAGGGGCAAGGTCAGCTGATCCTCCGATTAATTCAGGGAGAGCGGTGGCGATGGCATTAATCGCCTTCCCGGAAGCCGCTCGCGTCGATATTCCCTTGGAATCCGCAGGATATTTCGGTAAACCGGAAGACCAGCCAGAAGGAAGCTCGCCGCGCATTCGACGAAGAAACTCCTCCGCCTTTTTAGGGTCAGAAGCGGTAAATTCCGAGAATAGTGTTTCCCACTTTTTCTGATTAGCCTGACCTGTGGACACCGCCTGCAGGAAATGGTCCCGCACATCATCGGGGATGAAGAACCGCGGTTCAATCGGCCAACCTGCAGCAATTTTTCCGGCATTTAGCTCGTCGTCACCGGGGGGCTCACCATGCGCTTTGGACGTCCCTGCCCTGGTCGGAAGTCCATACCCGATGGTGGTTCGGCACAAAATTAATGATGGGCGGGGATCGAGCTTGGCTTGCTTGATCGCTTCATCGATCGCATCCATATCATTTCCATCGGATACTACCTGAGTGAACCAGCCGTAGGCGTTGAAGCGAGCGGCTCTGTCCTCCGTGAAGGATAAATCCGTGGAGCCGTCAATAGAAATGTGATTGTCATCGTACAGATAAATCAATTTGCCCAGTTTTAGGTGTCCCGCCAAAGACGCTGCTTCAGAGGCTATTCCCTCCATCAAGTCGCCATCCGTGACAATTGCATACACGAAGTGGTCAATTATCTCAAAACCACTACCATTAAATTCAGCTGCCAAGTGAGTTTCCGCGATGGCCATTCCCACCCCATTGGCAAAACCCTGACCGAGCGGGCCTGTCGTCGTCTCCACTCCGGGGGTTAATCCATATTCAGGGTGTCCGGGAGTCAGGCTGCCAAATTGTCTGAAATTCATGAGCTGGTTCAGAGATAGGTCATATCCCGTAAGGTGAAGCAGTGCATAGAGCAATGCAGAACCGTGACCGCCCGAAAGGATAAAACGATCCCGGTTCGCCCATTTCGGGTCACGGGGATTGTGTCGAAGATGCCGCATCCAAAGCGTGTACGCAAGCGTGGCCGCTCCCATCGGCAATCCAGGGTGACCGGAATTAGCCTTTTGGACCGCATCCGCCGCAAGAAATCTAATTGTTTTTATCGCACGGTCTTCTAAGTCTGTCATCGCTTCCTCGTCAAATGTGATTTTTTATTCTACCATGCAGAATAACTTGTTGATAAATGTGAAAAAAAGATTCCAATAATTGGGGCAACAAAAAGGCTGTGGTTTTTCCCACAGCCAGGCTAATACTTCTGCTTCAGCTCCGGCACTGGAATGATGATTTTCCCTTCTTCCTGCGCCCCAATCATGGAAATTTGATTGGGATGCCTGGCAGCTGTGTATGCCGTGAACGCAGCTGCTAGCGCGTCGAGTTCGCCAGCCTGGTAGAGATTTTCCAGTGGCAGCGACCCTTTTAATAATCGATGTCGAGTGACCTCTTCAAAAAAATCCATGGGATCCAGAATTCCAAGACCTTGTTCGTGAAGAATCAACTGCCTTTGCAGCCGGCCTTCAAGAGAATGTTTTTGAAGTGGGGTTTGACCAAGCAAAACGCAAAAGATGGCGTGAGGGTGAGTCTCCATCCACTGATGCGTGGCTTCGCTTCCCTCGGGATAACATGTGTACCCAAGGGTTTTGAGTCGCTGATAGAATGAGAATCCCATCTGCACCCAGGTCGGCGCAAGATCAACCCTGGAAGGTGTATTGCCAACAACGATCCCATGTTCGCGCAAGACATGTTCCGAAAGTCGCATCTCCGCACCGCGTCCTGGTTGGTGCAGCGGTGCCAGGGAGCGCTTAACTTCCTCCTGCTTCATCAATCCTTTATTGGTTTGAGAAGGAGCATTCACCGCAACAAAAGCGGACCGTTGACCACCCAGGAATGCCAATACCTCTTCGATTTCCCCATCGCCCAAAGCCAACAGCTTCCGATCTCCATCGAGGGCGGCATATGTGAACGGCTTGCGTCCACCTGCAGGATCTACACCGATGAAAGTCGTGGTCTCAAACAACATGGTTATCAGAAGTCGGGTAAAATTTCAGCATCTTATTTTCACCTATTGCATCAGTATAAGTGTAGAACGAAAACAAAAACTGCGCAACAGGCTTGAATTATCGTTGTCGCTATTGGGACTGAATTAATGAATAGAAATTTGCGAATATTTTTCTACATCGCCATACTCACCCTGAGCCTGATCTGGATTTACTTCAGCAGGATTCCAGCCGAGACCGCCTCCGCGTCCGGAAGAATTGCGCCACACACAGGGTTTCTCGCCCCTGAAATTTCTTTGCTTGACACCAACGGTAACGAGATCACCCTGTCAGAATTGAGAGGGCACCCTGTCATTATAAATTTTTGGGCCACCTGGTGTCCCCCCTGCAGAGCTGAAATGCCTGCCATGCAACGAGCGTATAAGGATTTTGAAGAGGAAGGAGTAATTATTTTGGCTGTGAATTCGACAAATCAAGATGCTTTGCCTGCCGTTCAGCAATTTATTGTCGAATATGATATTTCTTTTCCTGTATTGTATGATAATCAGGGAACTGCGGCGAATACCTACCAGATATCATCTCTTCCCACAACATTTTTTGTTGGGAAGGACGGGGTGATTACTGAGGTTGTGATTGGTGGTCCGATGGCGGAAGCCCTATTAAGATCGAGAATTGACAAAATGCTGGAGGGGGCGCCTTAATGTTTCCGACATTTCAAGTTGGACCACTAAATATCCAGGCGCCTGGTTTAATATTTATTATCTCATTATGGGTGGGATTGAATTTGGCAGAAAAGTTCGCAAAGAACCGGAGCTACCCTGTCGATAAGCTTTACAACCTTGTATTCATTTCCCTTATTGCAGGAATTCTGGGCGCACGATTGTTTTTTATACTTGGCAATCTCAATTCGTTCACTGGAAATTTAGCTAATGTCTTTTCACTAAATCCGGGGCTTCTGGACCCATTCGGCGGGTTGGTCGCAGCCACGCTGGCAGCGGTTATTTATGGCCAGAGGAATAAACTTCAACTCTGGGAAACCCTGGATGCCTTGACTCCCTTATTTGCGGTGATAATGATCGGTATTGGAATCTCTCACCTTTCATCAGGGAATGCATTTGGCGCGGAGACTAATTTGCCATGGGGAATTCATCTTTGGGGTGCGAAACGGCATCCCAGCCAGGTATACGAAATTGTCGCAGGCTTAATTACTCTAGCGGTCATTTGGCGTGATTTTACAAGAATTCAGAATTCAGGACTTGTTTTCTTGAAATTTGCCATGATCACTTCATTGTGGCTTATCCTTTTAGGAGGCTTTCGTGGAGACAGTCAAACACTACTGATTGGAATCAGGTCAGGGCAATTAGCCTCCTTATTAATCCTGACAGTAGTGGTTTTTTTCTATGAAAAGCGGCTTGCCAAAGAATTGTCGCTGGGTAAGGGAGATGCGCAAAATGGATAAAATCTTTATCAGGGAATTATCTGCAAGAGGGATCATCGGTGTTCATTCTGACGAACGGGAAAAGCCTCAAGAGATCGTGATCAACATCATCCTGTTTATGGACACAGCAAAAGCCGGCCAATCGGATGATATCTCAGATACTGTCAGCTATAGCACGTTTGCCAAGAAAATCCAGGCTCATGTTGAAACAGTTCAGCGGTACACTGTCGAAGCGTTAGCCGAAGATATCGCCAGGATTTGTCTAGGAGAACCGAGTGTATTGAAAGTACAGGTGCGCGTGGAAAAACCGAGGGCGATCCGGTTTGCGTCATCGGCGGGCGTTGAAATAGAACGCAGTAAATCGGATCACTAAACCAATTAATAAATCGAAATTAACAATTCGTAGATGTCATTCCCAAAGGGAAGTTGCACCTCTTGAGATATTATCTAGAAATTCCTGGCGTGTGGCGAAATTAGAGCGGAAGGCACCATGCATGGCCGAGGTCGTCATTCTCGCGTCATGCTTTTTTACGCCTCGCATCATGGTGCATAGATGAAGACCTTCGACTACCACAGCCACACCCTGGGGCTTGAGAATTTCCATTATAAAATCAGCGATTTGTCGTGTCATGCGTTCCTGTACCTGAAGCCGGCGCGCATACATATCGACAATGCGAGGAATTTTGGAGAGCCCAATCACTTTGCCGCTGGGGATATACGCCGCATGAACTCTGCCCATGAATGGCAGCAAGTGATGTTCACACATGCTGTAAAATTCGATATCCCTCACAATAACCATTTCATCGTAGGATACTTCAAAAACAGCGCCATTTACCAGAGCGACAGGATCGGTACTATAACCGGCCAGTAATTCTGCGAGCATGCGAGCCACCCGCATGGGGGTGTTTTTCAACCCTTCTCGATCGGGATTTTCCCCAACCGCCTCTAGAACCTGTGAAATGGCCGATTGGATCGATTTCTGATCAAAACTTTCATTCCAATCATGGTTTCCCAAGGTGTCGTCGAAATCGCTTAACTCCATAAAATATCTCCTGGTAAAAACTGACCTTGCATTGCAAGGTCAGTTAATTCTAACAGCGAAAGTGTGAAACAGCGAATACAATCATCGAATTTTTGGTTCAATCAAGCCATAGGTCCCATCGCGGCGGCGGTAAACAACATTTAAATTTCCTGATTTGATATTGATAAAGATAAAGAAATTATCATGCCCCAAAAGACGCATTTGCTCCAAAGCCTCATCTTCAATCATCGGGACAAGTTCAAAGGTTTTTCTTCTGGTGATCAAACCTCCCTGTTCCTCATCTTCAGACTTTGACGTTTCAGGAGCAACTTCTGCAGCTGATTTTCCGTCACCACGGCCATGTTGCCGTTTACCCTTGAATCGTTCAATTCGGCGAAGGATTTTATCCAAAGCCTCATCCATGGCATTTCTGATGTCATCAGAACGCTCCTCAGATCGCAATATGAAACCTTTTCCCCGAAGTGTAATTTGAGCAATATATCGATCCGAAGCACTTCTTGCGGCTTTGACGTGCTCCAAATCAACGCGGATTTCCTCCAAATTAGGAAGATGACGATCGACCTTTACAAGCTTTTTACTAATATATTCCTTTAATCGGTCTGACACCTGCAATTCATGCCCAACAATTTCAATTTTTTCCATACCGTTCCTCCTTATAAGGATGTCCTCATTCCAAACTTCCTAATTGGTAGGGATTTAAACGATATCTAATCCATGATGCGATAAAGCCCTTGCAAGTGTTAAAGCATACACTTTTGATGCTCCCGCTTCAACCAGCGCTGAAGCTGCGGCAGATAGCGTCGACCCGGTTGTGGCAACATCATCCATTAGTAGAATTGATTTTCCAGTTATCAAATTGACCTCAGCCCAAAAAGCGCCCTCGACATTCTTTTTCCTTTCAAGAGAAGAAAGTCCCACTTGTGAAAGGGTGTGTTTTTTCGAAACAAAGCGCTTGAGGAATACACGATGCCCATTTGAGTTGAAAAAGGATGGGCAACCAAGGCTATTTGATTGTACCCTCGTTCTTTGTACCTTTTATTGCTTAATGGAACAGGGATAACCAAATCAATAGACCAATTCAAAGATTTCACAAAGGGAACAAGATGAGTAGATAATGCATCTCCCAATCCCATGTCCCTGCGATATTTCAGCCGATGAATTGCACCGCGCAGTGCACCGTCAAAAACAGCCCACGACCGCAATGAATGAAAAAGCGGTCGTGAGCTGAGGCAGGCTTGGCAAATTCCATCCTTTTTCTGAGGGTTTCCACAGATGTCACAAATCGGATCAGGGACCGGGATTAGTGTTTTCTGGCAACCTTGGCACCATCGTTCTCCTGGTTTTCCACAACCAGCGCAACTGGGCGGAAATAAAAGATCCAACCCGCCCCAAACAACTTTATAAGGGATGTATGCCCAGGCTGAGTGACCAGTCACTCTTTTATATTAGAAGCCTTTCATGAAACCAGAGTCCATAAATCGGATTGCTGCAGGAGTCATAAGTACTATAAAAATCGAAGGGAAGATGAAAGCCACCATCGGAATTAACATCTTGATAGGTGCTTGGTGCGCTTCCTCTTCTGCCCTTTGACGCCGTTTCATGCGCATTTGATCAGATTGAATCCTAAGTACTTTTGCCATGCTGACACCCAGCATCTCGCTCTGGATAACAGCTGCCACAAAACTGGTCATTTCAGCGATACCTATGCGTTCCGCCATATCACGCAAGGCTTCCCGCCGGATTTTTCCAAGTTGAATTTCGCGGATAACTCGCCCAAAAGCCATGGACAACTCGTTTTCCCATTTCTCTGCCACTTTTTGCATTGCTGCATCGAAGCCCAAGCCAGCTTCAACGCAAATGGTGAGTAAATCCAGTGCATCAGGCATCGCTTTTCTGATGCTCTTTTGGCGTTTTGAGATTTCCCCATTGAGCCAAAGTTGTGGAAAAAAGAAACCAATAATCACTGCAATGCCGGTATACAGAAGTGCCCTGGTAATTGGCTGTTGCATTATCGAAAAAGTAAACAATAGAAAAGCGACAACTCCAACAACGGCAGCGATTATAAATCGACCCGCATAAAATGTTGAGGCATCGATTTTACCCGGGTTACCAGCTAACTCTAACTTTGTGGTTGTATCCTGAATCACCTTTTGCGGAGTGAATTTGCTCGAGATTTCCCCAAATTTCCTCATCAGCGGGTATAGTACACGCTCCGTGAAAGGCTGCGACATTTCGATTTCTTCGAGCGAAACCTGTTCGCCCCGTTCAGTGAACTCAGCCAGGCGGGTTTGGATCGGATCTTCTGCATCTTTAGGCATGCGCCTTGCAACAAGCACCAAACCGAGGGCAACTCCTCCGATGATTAACGCTAATATAATCACAATGGTTATGGGACTCATGTTATACCTCAATATCAGCGATACGTGTCATGATAAAGTAACCGATACCGATCATGGTTATGCCAACCCCAGCGGCCATACCTCCACAGGCTGGCTTATTTGCAAATTCCATCATATATTCCTGATTAATGAACCAAAGTACTACAACAATAAAAAATGGGACCATTGCAAGAATGCGGCCTGAATAAATCACCTGCGCAGTCATAACTCGAATCTCGCCCTTAATACGTATCCGCTCGCGGATCGTGTGGGAGATGATGTCCAGGATTTCGGCAAGATTACCACCGACTTCCCGTTGGACATTGATCGCTGTGATAACAAAGTCTAGATCTGGGCTAGGGATCCTTCGGACAAGATTTTCCAGCGCTTTTTCCATGGTTACGCCAATTTGCATCTCCTGGACTACGCGGCGAAATTCATCGCATAGAGGAGCGGGCAATTCCTTACTAATGGCTTCCATGGCTTGCATGGTGGAATACCCAGCCCGAAGTCCGTTTACCATTAGGTTGATCATATCAGGCAGTTGTTCATCAAATTTTATTAACCGTTTGGACTTCTGCGAATTCAAATAAATATTGGGGATGACAATGCCGATACCGGCACCTATCAACATCGAAACAATATTTCTGCCACCGATAAACCATAATAACCCACTCAAAGTAATTGTGACGATCGTTACAAAGGCGACAAATTCTCCCGGTTTAAATTTCATATCTGCCCGGGCCAAGTCGCGGGCAAGCTTATCTCCCCACGACGATTTTGCTACTCGCCGATTGACCCATTCGGAAATTATGCTTGTTGATGGGTCGCGTGTGGTTTCTTTCTTCTGAGCCTGTTCTTCGTTAAGAAATCGGCCTAAACGCTCTTCGACCATTTTGCTTTCGCTCGAGGATGTCACCACAATGCCAATCACAAGCAAAAGACCGATTATTCCAAGCCCGAAAAGTAAAATTGTTGTTAAGGACATATGCAACCTTTATGGTTGTAATGAATCTGCTAGAACCTTCGACGTTCCCCAATACCAAAGATGGATGGAGGAAGATGGATTCCTGCGGCTTCGATTTTCTCCATAAATTTCGGGCGTAATCCGGTTGGGCGCAGGCGGCCAATTACTTTCCCATTTTCAACGCCAGTTTGCTCAAATAAGAAGATATCCGTGGTCGTGATAACATCACCTTCCATTCCACTTACCTCGGTTATATACACCACTTTTCTGGATCCGTCTCTCAGGCGTTCCTGGTGTACCACAAGGTCAACCGCAGATGTAATTTGCTCACGAATGGCACGAACCGGCAGGTCCATTCCGGCCATGAGCGTCATGGTCTCCAAACGTGAAAGTGTATCGCGCGGACTGTTCGAGTGGGCGGTTGTCATTGAGCCGTCATGACCGGTGTTCATCGCCTGGAGCATGTCCAATGCGGCTTCATCACGGATCTCTCCCACCACAATTCGATCAGGCCGCATACGAAGGGCATTAACCACCAGCTGGCGGATGGTGATTTCACCGCGGCCCTCGATGTTGGCCGGACGCGATTCCAAAGTTACAACATGCTCCTGCCGTAATTGCAGTTCCGCGGCATTTTCAATCGTCAATATACGTTCATCGCTTGGGATAAAACTTGAGAGGATATTCAGCAATGTAGTTTTTCCCGAGCCTGTGCCACCCGAAATGACGACGTTGATTCGAGCTTCTACACTTGCCTTCAGAAATTGAATAGCCTCTGGGGTTAAAGTGCCGAATTGTACAAGTTGTTCAACTGTTATTGGATTCTTTGAGAATTTTCGGATGGTCAGGGTTGGCCCAACCAGTGAAATAGGCGGAATGACAGCATTGACACGCGAGCCATCTGGAAGACGTGCATCCACGTAAGGACTGGATTCATCAATGCGGCGTCCAAGAGGGGCAACGATGCGATCGATAATTCTCATTACATGATCATTGCTTTCAAATGTGACGGGGACACGGTGGATCTTACCCTTGCGCTCTACGTAAATGTTTTTCGGTCCATTCACCATTATTTCTGTGATGGACTCATCCTCCAGAAGAGGCTGCAATGGACCCAGACCAAGGATTTCTGCTGTGATTTGCTCAAACAATCTTTGCCGTTCGGGTCGGGAAAGGACAATATTTTCTTCGGTCAGGATTTGTTCAAATAAGTCTAAAATTGTCCGGCGAACATCATCGGTTTTGCTGATGTCCATTGAAGGGTCCAACTCGGACAAAAGCTTATTTTGAACACGCGTCTTCAGGTCAAAGTAGGTACCCGCCTGAGGTGAAGAAGCAGGCGCACTTACACGCCGGGCTTGCAACGAGGATAATCCACTCCCCCCACCGGATTGATTCTGCCCAATTGGGCCGGTTTGCCCGGTTTTGCTTTGGCTTTGCTCAATTCGCTTAAGTAATGACATTTTTCGTACCTCCTAATACCCCTAATCTATTTTCTAGCGGGTTTCTCGTCGGTGGTTTCCATCTTCGCCAATCGTGCCCGGACAATTTCCGCAAGCGAGAACACAGCTTTTGCACAAGGTTGGGCCTTATTGTCCAGCACAAAAGGAACCCCTCGGTTCACTGAAGGAATTACTATTTTCTCATCCAAAGGAATCACAGCTTCGACCGGTTGTTTTAAGTTCTCTCCAATTTTTTCTGGAGTAATTCCGATGCGCTTATCAAGCTTATTGACAATAAAACAAATACGGTTTCGTTGGACGCCAATCGTGTTGAGCAAATCTAAAAATAATCTTGCACTCTTGATCGCTGGTATATCCTGTGTCACCGAAAGGACCACCAAATCTGCTTGATCAAGGGTTGCCAGAGTAATCTCATTTAATGAGGAGGTTGTGTCAACGATAATGTAGGCAAACATCCTTCTAAGATACTGGAGAAGTTTGCTGAATTGATCGCCGTGGACTCTTTCTGCATGTTCAGGACGGGAGGGCGCTGCCAACACTCTCATTCCCGATGGTGCATGTTTAATCATGACACTATCTACAACTTCCGGATCCAATTCATCCGTGCGAGGGGCTAAATCAAGGATGGAGTTTTTTCCCTGCTCGTTGAGGAAGACAGCCACATCTCCAAACTGAAGATTTGCATCCACCAAAACAGTGGGGGTTTCTTCATTCTGTATAGCAATCGCAAAGTTCACGGCAAGCGTAGTTACGCCGGTCCCACCTTTTGGGCTATAAAACATGATGACTTTACCGGTCGCGTTTGTTCCAGCAATCAGCGTTCTAGCCGCCCCGGGAGTCGGAGTCCCGTAAGACGCCTGGACAGCAGCCTGGGACTTTTCTTCTTGAGCCATCAATCCTGCACGACGGACAGCCGAAATTAGCTCATCAGCCATTGGCGGCTTGGTAAGAAAGTCGCGGGCGCCAGCCAACATCGCTCGGCGCATGTAATTCGAATCGCTTTGGACGGAAAGGATGATGATCTTCACGGACGGCATTCGCTGGCGTATCTGCTCTGTGGCAGAGATGCCATCCATGTCAGGCATATTGATGTCCATTAAGACGACATCAGGATTTAACTCCTGAGAGAGCTGGATGGCTTCCCGTCCCGATCGCGCAGCACCAACACATTCAATGTCAGCTTCAAAAGTTAATAGCTTGCGGACATTTTCACGTGTTTCCGCAACATCATCAACGATGAGTACCTTGATTTTCTCGCCTGCCATTTACAACTCCAACCTACCTGCCTGGCTATTTATTAGGCAAGTTTGGTTATTATCTGCCGGTTTCAATCACAACATCGTTAGGCATGAACGGCTGGATCAATTCATCCACGCGTGGAGTAGTCCCATAAGGGAGTTTTGCTGGAACTGGAATTCCGTACTGGCTGAGGATAAATCCCAAAGTAGCAGCTTCTGTTTCAACGCGGGATTGATCTTCTGCACCTCGCAACGTCAAGGTCATATTTGCTTTGCTATAGATAAGATAAACTAAAGTTACAGCATCCTGTGGTGTCACAATCAATGTTATGACATCAGGTTTTGCTCCAGCAGATTGGTTTACTGGAGCACCAGGCACTGGCGTTGGAGTCGGTTGCAATTTTAGCTCAGCGGCCAACTCTTCTTCTTCTGGTAATTGAAAATTACCTACATGAAGAACGCGGATATCCTGAAGGACCATTTGACTTGCGAGACGTGGCTTTTGGGTTTCTCCAGGCTGGATATAAACCGGCTGCCCAAGGACTGGTTCCTGTTCAGTTCGGCCTAGTTTGCCAAAATCCTCAACTACTATGGAAAGGGTTTCGCCCTGGATAAATCCAACGGCACCAGTTTGTAAAGGAACTTCTGTCTGGAATTGTTGATCATGATCCATAAACAACATGGTCGCGATCACATTAACATGATCACCGTCTCGAATCGCAAACGCAGCTGAAGATAATCGTGTTATCGGAATAGATATTGCAGTCATCCCCGGCGGAATCAACCTGGCAGCTTCCGATCCGCCTTGGGCGATCTGCAGGACTGAATCGGCTAGCATGGCTCTTGTGATGGGAACACCCTGCTCGAGCGGATATTTAGCCAACTTGCCAATAACCTCTGTGGAATCGGTTATCATGCCCTCGACCAGTTTATCCTCAGGGATTTGGATCGTTCCAATAACATCTTCCTTAATGATCGACGCCCTGGGAATCGCCTGCCCGGCCACAATGACATCAAGATATCGAACCAAGGGAGTAGGGGTTGCTTGAGTTGCTGTTCCGCCTCCCCTGCGATTAAGGTAAAGCAATGCGGCTGCAGCCCCAATCACCAAAATCAACAAAACTAAGAGAATTGTCCGTCCACGTTTCATAAAAGTCTCCTTCCGCCCAAACGGATAGTTAATGGGTTTCTCTCGGTCACCTTATCATTATACATAAGTTTAAAGCAATTATGCCAGAAAATGATGCTGGTCAAGAATTATACAATTTTGTAATTTTTGTCATAAATATCGTAGCCGAACACTCATGATAACAACGAACAGGACTCCCCGCTTAAACCAAATCTTATCATCAGTGATGTTTGCTTATAGGCAGGTTTTTCCCACTGTTCCTGCCTGTGAAGTAATTATATACGCAATTCCCTGTTTTGTTAAAAAAACTGGGCTTCATTTTTAATGAAGCCCAGTTATTCAACTTGTAGCAAGGTGCTGGAGAATTAGCCACCCAGGCCGGCGATAATGTCGCTGAAGACGTTGCCGATGATCGGGCCAAGCAGGGTCAAAACGGCGATAACAACGACAGCAACTAAAACGAGGATTAATGCGTACTCTACCAAACCTTGTCCTTTTTCCTTAGGAGCGAATAACATGTCTAATTACCTCCTTTCCACCAAGATAAGTTCTGAAATTACCCAGAACAAATAACCTTTCGAAAATTACTAGCCACCCATAGCGGTGATGATGTCGCTGAAGACATTCCCGATGATCGGACCAAGCAGGGTCAAAACGGCGATAACAACGACAGCAACTAAAACGAGGATTAATGCGTACTCTACCAAGCCTTGTCCTTTTTCCTTCGGAGCGAATAACATGTCTAATTACCTCCTTTCCTCTCTAGTGTGGGTCTGGATTTATTACCAGAACTATGCATATTATATATAGGTTTTGCAGAATTTCCCTTAACAGAATAGATAGCTCGATAGTACCCTGGTCATACAGCCCTGGCAGGCACGGAAAAGGCGATTCGGGATCCTTTTCCAACCACCGAATCCGCCTCGAAGGTCCCGCCGAGCATTTCAGACCGTTCCTGGATCACTTTCAACCCCAGACTGTTCCCCTGTTTGATGATATCCGTGTCGAAACCTTTTCCGTTGTCATCGACACTCACCTTGACAACAGCTTCACCCATATCCAATTGGACTTTAACAAGGGTAGCCTGGCTGTGGCGAACTGCATTCCCAAGTAATTCCTGCATGGACCTGAATATCATCACCTCGACGTAAGGTTCCAGCCTGCGTTCCTTACCGGAGACAGCGAGATTGACTTCGAGGCCCGTTTGCTCTTTAAAAGTATCAATATATCGTTTGATCGTCGGGACCAAGCCAAGGTCGTCCAGCATCATCGGTCGAAGTTCAAAGATGAAATTCCGCACCTTTTGGAAGGTGGACATGGCTGCGGTCTTTAAGCTCGCCAATTCACTCTTTGCCTGGGCAGGGTCAATGTCCAATAACCTCATGGCAATTTCGGTCTGTAAGATGAAATTCGACAATGCCTGGGCAGGACCATCGTGCATTTGCCGTGACAAGCGCTGGCGTTCTGACTCCTGGGCGTTGATGATCATCTCCATACCGGGGGTCGTTACCTTGGATGATTTTTGCTGGCCGCTGCTGTCCTGGCCGGTTGCACCAATTATCTTCTCCAGCGTAATTTTATGCTTCTCAAGATGGATGCGATCGCTTTGCAGTTTTTCCAACTGCCCACGCATTACAAATAAACGTTGTTGAGCATCCAGCGCGGATTCATAGGCCATTCGAACATCTGTCACAGGAATGCTTTCCATTTTAGCCTGAACTTGCTGCAGATGGGCTGTGATGGCCGCATTGCGCTGGCTTAATTTGCTGAATTCCTGCTGGCTTTGCTCAATCATGAGCGTCGTTTCGCGAAGGTTTTTCTCAGTTTCCTCCAACTCAGACTGCACGGTCGGAGGAGCACTTTCTTGAATAATGCCTTCGCCACTATCATCTGTGAGAACCATATTTACTCCTGGCTTTTCTCAATGCTTAGTTTTACCCAGCCTCGTTTCAAGGCATAAACAACCGCCTGTGTACGATCATCCACGCCAAATTTACGCAGAATCGATGTGACGTGATTCTTGACTGTTTGATGGCTGATTCCCAACAGGGCAGCAATTTCCTTGTTGCTCATCCCCTTCACGACACATTCCAACACTTCCATTTCCCTGTCAGACAAGGGGTGGAAAGGGCTGCCTGGTTCGCTGTACGAACGTCGGGCAGTCTCGAGTTGCTTTTCCAACCACCTGTCAAATTCCTTACGCGTGAAAACCAATTCTCCGATGACGTAATTCCCCTTAGCGACTTGTTTAACGACAGTGGTGAGGTGACGAGGTTCGATATCCTTGGCACAATAACCTGCCGCTCCAGCGATTGCCGCATGGAGAATCTGTTCACTATCATCATATCCTGTAAGCAAAATTATTCGGGTGGGGATTTTTTCAGCTATGACCTGATGAGTGACCTGTTGACCGTTAATTCCCGGCAGGTTGATATCCACAATGGCCACCTGGGGGTATAAAGCATGGATCAACTCCAATGCCTCTTCACCGGTCGCTGCCTGACCTGCGACGCGAATACCCGGCTCAAGGGATAACAAATCAACAACCCCCTGCCGGAATAATGGATGATCGTCAACCACTATAACTGATATATCGCCCATGAGCCCAAAGTCCCGGGTAATCTCTTATGAGTATAGCACAAGTGTACGGATGGGGCAATTAACAAAGACGATGCGGTGATCAAGGTGCGGACCAAATGAAAACAGACATATTCTCCTGCCCAAGTGGGGGCGCAAATTTACCCTGAGATGAAAAAACCAATGGTCGACCAGCGGTCAGGTCAGGGTACCAATCAGGAAATGTGATCAAATAATCTGCTTGTTTTTCATCTAGAAATAAGGTTAGTTGGTATTCGTCCCGAATATATGGAATGACCTCCGGGCTGACTAATCCTGCCAAGTCCAACAAATTTCCCGGGGCAAAATAACCCAGGGCACCGATATCATGAGCTGCCACCAAAGTATCGGGGGAAATGTTCTTCGCCACCCATTCTGCCGTGACAACCATTTCAGATTCAATAACTGCCACGTCCGTTGCGTAAGCTCGCGCGCCAAGCAACCAGAAGGCGATCAATGCTACCCCAAGCGAGATTTGCCAGGCTTTCATTAGCGCCCACTTCCACCGGAATTTTGAGACAACCATTCCAACCTTGACCATGCCCGCAAGCCCCCAAATGAAAAAAATTGGCATCGCGGGCATGAGATACCGTCCATGCTGGTATGTGACGGGCAGTCTCTCCGCATATAAAACTATGTAACCCAAAAACCAAATCATTCCCACTATGATCGCCCAATCCCTTTTTCCAATCCCATCCATTGCCAGAAAGATAGCACCAGGAAGTAGGATAACCCCCGCACCAATCAATGGCAAAAGAGCAATACTAGTAAATCTGGAAATGATTGGAATGCTCTGCAAGGCAGCATATTCAGCTTGTTTTGCATAGAAAGTATTGGGAAACGGAGTGCCAGCGATGAGCAAATTAAAGAACAAATAAAAGGCTAAAATGACTCCAAATCCACTCAATAGCATCAGTATCCCTGCTAAACGGTTTCGATTCCTATCTCCATCCAGTAAAACCACAAGCAAAGCTGGTCCAAGCAGAGTGGATAAATCCGGGCGCACCCAAACGCTTAATCCTATTAATAATCCCAAAAGCAGATAATTCTTCAATCCGAAGGCAAGCATTACAAGAATGAGGGTAACAAGTAATCCGGATAACAAAGTCTCCATCCCAGACGCAGCAGCCCAGACTAAATGCCATTCAAAAACGATGAAAAGGCCTATCCAGGGGATTCTTGGATTGTATTCCTGCGAGAAACCACGAACCGCAATTTCTGAGAATAATCCCAAAATGATCAGGATGACAGACCCTAACAAATAAGTCCAAGGTAGCGGGCTCAACCCTAAGAGGAATCCTGGAGCAAGCAATACCGACCAAAGCGGAGCGGTGGATCCTCCGGAAGTTTGATGAGGAATGAATGACCATTCCCCAAATTCGACGAGGTTCCTGGCGTAAGTTTGGTGAATCCAGGCATCATCAAGAGGAAATCCCAATCGATATGTAATCCCAGCGGCTAAAAGATAACAGGATATAGACAACATTCCGAAAATCAGGACGATCCATACTTGAAGAGGGGTTAATTTACGGAATTGCATAAATCCTCGCGCCATCGACTTCTCCAAGGTAATGTATCAATGGATAGGTCTCTGGATTTTCGTAAACCGGCCGAAGAGGTGCAGGCGTTCCGTTATCCTCCAGGATTAAATATTTAGCGTCATATCTTTTCGCGGCTTTTATGACTGTTTCCAGCTCTTCATTGGGAATTGCGATGGCACCACGTTCGGAGATGTTGAAATAGCCGGGGGGATTTCCCACCAGGACGGCATCGTCTTTTGAAGTTGAGAAATCTGAGATAAATGCTTCCACCTCCCGATAACGGTCTGCCTCACTTCCCCAACCGGGAGTTGACATAACACGAACATAGAAAACAAATACCGACATAAGCAAACATACGAAAACGGTGCCGACTAGAAAAACACGAAATGCTTCCCCTTTTCTCCAATTTCGTTTAGCTTCGACAAACATCACAATTCGTTCAAGTCCCACAGGGACAAGCACCCACCATAAAGGCTGCAAAGCCGCCCCAGAGTGAAAAAAACCGCCTCGAGAGCCGGCAAACGGAAATACCAATGTCATCAAAACAAAGGTCAAGGTCCAAGCTAGAACCCCAATCTTTATTCGCAGGTCACCTCGGAATAACCATGATCCAACAAGAATAAAAGGAAGAAGAAATATCACTCCCTGTACTGCCCAGGCAGTTTGTAGATTCCATTTGACTGCGTCTAGTCTGGATGTCATGATGGCTCTCCATCCAGAATCAAGCCAGGAGTTGAAATTTAGTTCATTGGCGGGATATGAAAATGTCTGGTCGTAGGACGTCAGCCAAAATGCATGATTTCCGCCTGGAGCTAGAGGAGTCCCAAATTCAGAATTATTCCTTAGAAACCAGGGAGTCATTACTACCAAGTACCCGAATAAAACAAAAATAAAAAAACTCATTCGACGTTTTTTACTGGACTCCCTCAGCAACAAAACGGATAACAAAGCCATCGCCAGCCAGAGGATGCCATCCGCTCGCGAAAAATGCGCCAGCCCGGCGACAAGGCCCAATCCTACAGATACAAGGCTTCGGCTTCTGGGATCCAAGTGAGTCATTGCAAAGCCTAATAATAGAAAGAAGAAAATCCCCAGAAGCATATAGATGCTAAAGGTATCGGTTGTTGAATAAAAGGGGATGTAATAACCGCTGAAAACAGCCAAGAGTCCAGCCGCAAATGCATAGCCAGCTTTTTGAGTGATGGATAAACCGAGGTATGCGGTTAATGGAGGAATTGCTGCTGAAATCACGAAAAACCCAAGCCTGGCAGATGATATATCCTTGATCCCCGTAAGGACCATCCCAAGGGAGGCAATCAGCGATGCCAGAGGCATCCAATAGGCATGAGACGGGTGAGGTAATCCCTCCGGATTATCCAGATAATTCCATAGGATTCGTTCGCTAAATCCGTCCCCGTCGGCAAGCCGAACACCGCCGGCAAAGTAATAATCTGCATCCATGTATCCGGGTGATGGTTGAAAATAAGCCACCGTCACCGGGATAACCAATCCTAAAACACCCAAAATGACGAAAAGGTACCAGCGCATAATTATTTCTTCAATAAGTCCATCTAATCGAGAGGTTGAGTTACCGCCCACCACCTTATCCAATAAAGTAGCAAAATGGCAAACACCGGTAAGGGGAAAAAGAGTGCGGTTTTTACATCAACAGCGAAAATGGCTATTCCCCACAAAGCCATAAATAAAATAACCAGAAGACCAATAATGATAACTGTTATAGACGCTGACCATCAATTCGACATGACAGCGAGCGCAACCATCAAGGAAATGATTAATACTGCATAATTTTCAGGGTATGTGGGTAATCCAAGCAAGGGGGTGATTGCCAGGGTCAACGCTGCCGTCCATAACATCCGTGGATAATCCTTTTTCACAGCCAGCCACCATTCGATCAATAAAACTACCGCGAAAAATCCTGAAAATAGCCAGCCCAGTTTCTCCCCAAGAACAGGAAGTTCTTCCTGGAAAATCTTTGCCGGGGACAGCCAATCTCCATATCTGAGATTGGCGAATATTGCGCGAGCGTAAGGAAGAAACCAATTTGGAAAGAAAAAAAAGGAGACGGCTATCAGGATAATAAGAGTCATTGCAAAGGGCAGGAATAAACGCCTTCGTCGTTGGTACCCTGCCCAGATGATGATAAAGAGCATAACAAAACCAACTGATAGGAATTTAAAAGTTGCCAGAGCTAAAAGGACTCCTGCAAGCTCATCATGATCTTCTCTTAATGCCAGCAAAACACCTGAAATGAGAAGCCCAGAAATGATTACGGCATTCCCTGAAATTACCGCCCAAAGCCCGTGCACAGAAAATATTGAAAACAGGATGATGGCACTTCCGATCAGAGGAGTGGGTTTCCAACGCAAGAAACGCAAGCTGATGAAAACTGAGATAACAATGAATATCTCAAGGAGAGTCATCCAAATTGCACCCGCTAATTTATAACTTTGGAGTAGAGCAAAAGGAAGGATAAAAACTTCAATATGGAAAGGTAAATCCAACTGTGAAGGCGGGTCGCCCGCTCTTCCAGCCGTGCCAAAAGTCGTGTTTTGGCTTCTCGATGAAGCAAGCTCACCATAAGGTGTGGCATTATCATAAAGCACCGTTCTGCCCGAGTTCCAGTAAACGGCAAAGTCGCTTCCACCGCCTTCGCTGGTGAAGAATTGGTAATTCACCCAATACCAGCCGCTTAATGCAGCGAGCGTGAGGGCTGCAATCGCGATATATACGAACGATGGTTGCTTATCCAAAGAAACTCCATAACCTCATTAGGTTCCCCACTATGGTTCGCCCCCAATTTGTTTATTTAATCGCGAACCTGAAAATTGGCCGTTTTGGAGGCCTTCGAGCTACTTCAACAAATCCAGCCTGGATGTAAGCGGAGGCAGTTCCAGTGTAGATGAATGCATCCGCAGATTTTCCGCCAGCGACTTCCACAGGATATCCCTCAATGATCCTACCACCCTTGGAAGAAACATAATTCACGACTTCCTTCAATAAAGCCACTGTAATTCCCTGCCTGCGAAATTTCCTCGAGACATAAAAACATGTAACCGACCAGACCCGTTCATCATCGACGGGTTTTAATATTCTAGACCGCTCCAGAGCTGGATAATTCTCACGAGGTTCGACTGCGCACCAGCCGATAGGCTCGCCGTTGATATACGCGATTATGCCGGGGACAGACCCATTTTCTACCAGATGCTTCTGATCGAGCCGATTTCTGTCATAAGCATCGGCATGGAATTGCTTGCGAGGTTTTTTCCAGAAAAGGCACCAGCCTCCGCCGCAGGCTCCTTTCGGACCGAAAAGCGTTTCGAAATCCTGCCACCTATTGGGAGAAAGCGGAAGAAATTCAAGCTTCATCTTGCCTGCACTACTCATTTATTTGACCAAAACCTGCAGTTTTGCCGGGAATATGGAGTACTCAAAATCCTGCACCCAATCGGGGAACAATTCGCCATCCATGTGGGCTGGAGCCGGACGGTCAAGATGAATCTTAAGTCTGGACGCATGAACTTCCATGACGTCCTTTTCGTGCACAACATTTCCCTCAGGCTGCATCAATTTTGGAAGCAACGCTAATGCGCCTAACCGTGTCCCACGATACCCCATCAGGAAGGTGAGCTTGCCATCGAACGGATCGGCGTGTGGTGCCATGTAGAAAAGTCCACCGGTTACTGCACCATTCCCCACCGAAACAAGCGATGCCGGACCCTTGTACTCACCGCCATCCCATTCCATCGTGACATTCCAATGGGGATTATCCTTGATTCCCAATAATGCCGCGGTCAGATATCTGAGCAAACCTTTTAGATGCTTCATCTTTTTTTCTATCGTCGTCACATAAGGCTCAAGTCCGATTCCTGAATTGTTCCCAAAAACCATGCCATTCAAGCCAATGATGTCCATCATACGGGTATTGCCACCGGCAATGACCTTGACAGCCTCAGCCAAATCCAATGTCGATTTAATATTATGTACGAGGTCGTTCGCAGTTCCCAACGGCAAAATCCCCAGAGGACCGAGCTTTCCTTCCCCTTGAGCTTGAAAAAGCCCGTTGATCACCTCGCCGATCGTCCCATCACCACCTGCCGCGATAATAGGAGAGAAGCCTTCTTTTACCGCTTTTGCAGTTAGTTCAGTCCCATGATACCGGCGTTCAGTCGTAACTACCTCAAACTCAATTCCCGCAGATTTTAGTTCCGCCTCGACCGTTGATCTTAACTCTCCGGCTTTCCAGCGATTCGAATAGGGATTAAAGATAACCTTGGCTGTCATGTCTCTCCTTTTTGGTATTACCCGGATCTTTCAGAATCCATCTAATCTTCTTCCGGTTCCTGCCATCTGGTTGCTTGATCAAGGGCTTCTTTTTCTTCAGCCGCAAGTTTGCAATCCAACGCGCCTAAATTATCCACCCACTGTCCAAGGGTGTTCGGACCGATGATTGGGCTTGTGATCACCGGGGCGCTAAGCATCCAGGCTAGCGCGATCTGGCTCACAGACGCTTTATGCTCCCTGGCAATCGAATCCATCAGGTCGAGGAGTGCAAAATTCGTGTCTGTAAAAGCGTGTTTTAGACCCTTGGCTCTCACGCTGTCAGGAGCCGGCTTATTCTTGCGGTATTTACCTGTCAGGAATCCTCCTGCCAAAGGACTGTAAGGAATTACTCCGATCCCAAATTTTATACACACTTCTTTCAGATCACGTTCAAATTCTGCCCTGCCGATCAGGTTGTAGTGAGGCTGGATGCTGACAAACTTTTCCAACCCCAAGTGGTCTGACACCCATAGTGATTGAACGAGCTGCCAGGCTGAATAATTAGAACAACCGATGTATCGCACTTTGCCTGAATTTATTAGGTCGTCTAGAGCCCCCAAGGTTTCTTCAATAGGTGTATCATCATCAGGCCAATGGGTCTGGTAAAGATCTATGTAATCGGTCTGCAGTCTTTGCAGGGATTTTTCGACAGCCTGAAAGATATGAGTCCGGGATAGTCCTTCATCATTGGGACCGTCTCCCATCCGACCCCGAACCTTGGTCGCGATGACCAGTTTGTCGCGCGGAAGTCCCGATTGTTTCATCCAGCGACCGATTATTTGCTCGGAAACACCACCAGGGTTGCCTTCCACCCAGCGCGAATAAATATCAGCCGTGTCGATGAAGTTCAGGCCGTCATCCACCGCTTTAGAAAGGATGCTGAAGGACGTATTTTCATCAGCAGACCAGCCAAATTGCATGGACCCCATGCATAAGGCAGAAACTTTCAATCCGGTTTTCCCAAGGGAACGATATTCCATGATGGCTCCTAATCGAGGGCGATGTAAATCCGCTTATTGATCGCACCCTTGCTCTTATAGTCAACTACACGAATTTTTCCAACTTCTGCCGTACTTCGGACATGAGTCCCGCCATCCGCCTGCAAATCCAGCCCGGAAATTTCCACGGTACGAACATTGGTAATCCCTTCAGGGAGAAGGTTGATTTTTGTGCGGATCAGGTCTGGTATCATGAACGCCTCCTCCCGGGGAAGGATATTCACCCGAATTTCGCGGGCAGCCGCCACTTCCTTGTTGACAGCGGCCTCAATTTCATGAACTAAATCCGCTTGCATTCGATCGAATTCAAAATCCATCCGACCTGCGAGAGGCTCCATATCCCCACCCGTCACGAGAGCTCCATAATCCCGGAAAACCACGCCGCAAAGGATATGAAGGGCGGTATGCGTACGCATTAATTTATAGCGACGGTCCCAATCAATCGTCGCATTGACCTGAATACCTTGTTCTGGAAAATCGTCCCCGCCCAAAAAATGAATGACAACATCCCCCTGTTTTTTGACCTTGACTACGGGAAATTCGACATCTCCAGTTCTGATCAAGCCAATGTCACAAGGTTGTCCTCCACCCCCGGGGTAAAATGCCGATTGATCCAAGACTACGGATTTACTTACCGGATCCACTGCTGTGGTGGTTGCTGTAAATTGGCTCAAGTAACTATCAGTTTGGTAAAGGAGGTTCGTCATAATTACTCCACGCGGAACGTTTATGGAAGTTTACAACAAAAACTCAGTTAATTCAATCCATTATTGTCCAATTGGGTACTTTTTATGTATACTGTAGGTACTATTTAGACCCGGGAGGTCATATGATTAAGCTATTTGACAAAGATACTGGAATATTCCTTGGCGCAATCTCCGAAGATCAAATTAAATTTTTAATCAACCAACTTGAAGAGGAGGAACTTGAAGACCGCGACTACGCCATTACCCCCATGACATTGTCCCTTTTTGAGGGAGAAGGTGGGGATCCGGTTTTAATATCCATGCTCAGGGCTGCGCTTGGAGACCGGGACGAGATGACCATCTCCTGGCAAAACGACCAGGGGTAGAGGATGCCAATCCATAGCAATGATCCCGAAGGCACCGAAGGCGCGATTCGCAGCGCCATCGAACGCGGTGAGTTTGACAATCTGAAGGGAAAAGGAAAACCTCTCGACCTTAACGAGTACTTCGACACACCTGAGGATATTCGATTAAGTTACACCTTACTAAAAAATGCAGGCTATGTTCCAGAAGAAGTCCAACTTCTGAATCAAATAGAGGAACTAAAAACCCAACTCAACCAGGAAAAGGATGAAAATCGAATCCTGCAGTTGAGGAAAAACCTGAGAGATGCCCAGCTCAATTATGATTTGAGGGTGGAGCGTCTCAAAAAACGGTAACCCTCTCCATCTTTGACAAATCCACCCGACCCTGCTATACTGATTTTTACTAACGCGAACCTTACTGCCGCAAGGCAGTTTTTTGTGAGATTACAAATTCCAACAGACTGGTTCGGACCCTGGGTTTTGCCGCAGGGTGTTTTGTCTTATTATTTAATTGACCTGCCATCGGCAGTTTTCATCGAAAGGATTGTTATTTAACCATGAGTCAAAAACAGAAAAAACTAAGAATTATCCCACTGGGGGGATTGGGTGAGGTTGGGAAGAACATGATGGTCTACGAATATCAGAATCAATATCTGATCGTGGATACCGGAATGATGTTTCCCGAAAACGATATGCTGGGAATCGATTACATCATCCCGGACTTTGAATACCTGAAAAACAAATCCCATCAAGTGGTGGGGATCGTTGTTACACACGGTCACGAAGATCATATTGGCGCGATCCATCACGTCATTGACCAAATCCCGGCACCGATTTTTGCAACTCCCCTAACACTGGGTTTAATCGAGGTCAAACTTGCCCGTCACGGCATGGCGAACAAGGCTGATTTACGCCGGGTCCAGGCTGGCGAAACAGTCCAGATTGGTCCATTCAAAGTCGAATTCTTCCATGTCTGCCACTCCATACCAGACGGGGTCGGACTTGGAATTACTACGCCGGCCGGGTTGGTCATCCATACCGGAGATTTCAAATTCGACCACACGCCAGTGGACGGCTGGCCTACTGACTACGCGAAACTCGCTGAACTCTCCTCTCGGGGGGTGGATTTGTTATTGGCAAATTCAACCAACGCTGAGCGGCAAGGATGGACTCCTTCAGAGAGAGTGATCGGACCCGCGCTTGATTCCGTTTTCAAAGATGCGCCTGGCCGGGTCATCGTGGCTACTTTCGCCTCCCTGATCTCGCGTATGCAACAAGTGGCGGATGCTGCAGTTCGCCACAACCGCAAGCTGGCTTTCGTCGGCATGAGCATGGTTGACAACGCAAAGATTGCCCGAAAAATGGGATATTTGATCGTCCCGGACGAAACGCTGGTGACCATTGAACAGGCATTAAACCTTCCTCCGAAAAAAGTGACGTTGATGTGTACCGGGTCCCAGGGCGAACCTTCGTCGATAATGGGGCGTCTTTCCACGGGAACCAACCGGCAATTCGAAGTTGAACCCAACGACACTATCGTCCTGTCATCCCATCCCATCCCCGGCAACGAAGAACCCGTCAGCCGGACTATCAATCGCTTACTGCGGATGGGGGCAAATGTCATCTACGACTCCATCGCGCCAATCCATGTTTCAGGTCATGCGAGCCAGGAGGAACAAAAACTGCTCCTCAATCTTGTCCGGCCGAAACATTTCATGCCAATTCATGGGGAATTACGCCAATTAAAACGCCATGCGTTTCTTGCAACTCAAGTTGGCATCGAAAAGGAAAATATCGTCATCGTTGAAAATGGCCAGGTCGTGGAATTGGGGAATGGCAAAATCTCGCTCGGCGAGCGCATCCCGGGCGGTTATATCTTTGTTGAAGGGGGAAGCATCGGCGAGGTGGACACGGCTGTCATGCGCGAACGTGAGCAGTTAGCCCGATCCGGCATTTTCATAATCAACCTGACCGTTGACAAGCACAGCGGTAAACTTATACACGGACCCGAAATCAATACCCACGGATTCGTTTCGCCCGAGGACGCCGAAGACCTCATCCCTGCCACCCGCAAAAAGGTGATCGAGGTTGTCAAAAGAGGCGGCGACGACATCGAGAAACAGATCACTTCCACGATTAAGAGCCACCTGTATAACGAAACACGCCGAAGACCAATGATCTTTGTATCCGTTGCACAAGCTTAAGAGAAGAACGCGCCTGTCCGGCGCGTTCTTTTTACTCAAGCCAATTACGTAAACCAACCCTTATCCCATCCTTCTTCCCCACGTAATGGGACAAAAGCAACTGGGATGATCGTATGGGATTTAAATGTAGTTCCAGTCCGCGTCCACAACTCAAGTTCCTGGTATCCCCTGCTACCCACAGGAATGATCAGGCGGCCTCCATCAACGAGTTGATCCAGAAGCAGGCGAGGAATCCGGGGGGCTGCAGCTGTCACAACGATGGCGTTATAAGGGGCATGTTGTTTTTGGCCCACGGAGCCGTCGCCAATATGAGTGTAAATATTTCCTATCTTTAAATCAGTAAAAGTTATTCGTGCCTTTTCCGCCAATTCCGGGATTATCTCGATCGTGTGGATTTCCGCAGCAAGCTGCGAAAGGATGGCGGCCTGATACCCAGAACCCGTTCCAATCTCCAGCACTTTCTCAGAACCTGTCAATTCCAGGCTTTGAGTCATTAACGCGACAATATACGGCTGCGATATGGTCTGGTTAAATCCAATCGGCAAAGGATAATCGTCATACGACCATTGCCTTTCCTCTTCCGGAACAAAAACATGTCTTGGGGTTAATTCAAAAACGGAAATCACTCGTGGGTCGCGAATCCCTCTAGTCTTCAATTGGTCAGCAACCATTTGAAATCTTTCACGTTCAAATCGTGTCTCTTCCATTTTCTTCTGTCAGCAGCTTATTGGCTATCTGCCGATCCACTTTTCCCATCGGGAAATTACTCAATTCTTTTAGCGGAATCCACTTGAACCCTGGCTGCAATTTACTCTCTGATTTCAGAGTACACAAAAAAGCATGCTCTGTCAACTTGAAATGGGAGTATGCATGCTTGATGGTAAGCAGGTGAGAATTTTTAACAACCTTTAGCTTATATTGAGAGTTCATGCAAACTATCAATTCTTTTTCCAGGTCTTTATCCACTTCCACAGAAGGGAATTCCCACATTCCTCCCAGCAATCCCGTAGATTTTCGATGCAAGAGTAGCACTTTCTCTTTTTGAATTACCACTATGGCTGATTTCACAATAATTGGTACTTTTGTTTTTTTCTTAACAACCGGTAATTTCCCTTGCAAACCTCGTTTTCTAGCTTCGCAAATACTCTTTATGGGACATCCCAAACAGTCAGGCTTGATGGGAAGGCAGATTAATGCACCAATATCCATCAGCGCCTGGTTATAGTCACCAGCATGGCCAGATGGAAGATGATCTGCGACGATATCCCAGAGAATTTTCTCTCCTTGGGTTGTATTAACTGGTTTTTTGATTTTGAACACTCGCGACAAGACACGTTTAATATTTCCATCCAAGGTTGCTTCGTCTTGACCAAATGCCATCGATGCGATTGCCGCAGCGGTATAACGTCCAACTCCGGGCAGCTTCTTTAACTCCCCCATTGAAGGTGGAAGAATTCCCGCGAAATTCTTCATTACCAATATCGCAGCCTTATGAAGGTTTCGAGCTCGCGCGTAATAGCCCAACCCTTCCCACATCATCAATACTTCCCCTTCTGTTGCCCGGGCTAAGGCAGGAATATCGGGAAAACGGCTCATCCAACGCTCAAAATATGGGATGACCGTGGCGACCTGAGTTTGTTGAAGCATTATTTCGCTAACCCAAATCGCATAAGGATCCGGGTGATTCCGCCACGGAAGCACGCGCGCATTTCGAAAATACCAGTTCAGGGTTAGATTCGCAAATTTATTCATGGCTTAGGCGAAATGAAAAGACGTAAGGAAATAATCCCTTACGTCCCTCATGTCAGGGAATGGTTTGTTAGAATTGGAAGCCGGTTTTTGCGTCCACCACCTTGAAATTATAGTTCCGCACATAATTGAATAATTTGCTCCGCAGCATTGTCCAATCAGTGGAAGCCATCACACGCTGGGCATCCGGCAAGTCGGGGGCCAACATGGCTACCTGAATTTGCGGATAATTACCATAGATGGTCGCCCAAGCCTCGACAGGTTCGAGACCTAATCGCTGAATACCAGGAATCCATTCTCCGATCACGAACTCAAAATATTCCTGTTCGTGTTCGGGTGAAATATCCCAAGTCATTAAGACTTTTACCGCCATGACATACCCTAACTTGCCTGATAATCCAAGACGATCACCTTGGTTTCGTCCGGTAAGCCGGAACGTGTGATTTTAAGTGACGGCTGAGTTTCGTGCGAAGTCAACCCCATCTCTTTTAAAAATTTTCCCAAAGGATCCAGATGTATCTTTACTGCCTTCGTGGCATAATGCATAGGAATAACGATGTTCGGCTCAATCAGGCTGACCACCTCGGCAGCTTTGGCTGCATTAAGCGCCTGTCCGCCACCAACGGGAACCAGTGCAATGTGCACATTTCCCAGCGCCTCAACTTCCGCCTGGGATGGAACTTGCCGAAGGTCGCCAAGGTGAGCTACATTTAACCCATCGTAGTCGAAGACATATAAAGTATTCCGCGGCTTATCAGATGATTTCTTGCCGTTAATATCAGTCTGCACGCCGGTTAGAAACACACCGCCTATCTCAAATTCGCCTGGTCCATCAATAATATGCGAAACACCCTTCACGGCGTTGGTAAAACTATGCCCGGCTGCTTCATGGCTAACCGTGAGAATGTCAGCGCGAAGCTTCAATGGTTCGTACCCTATCGCTGCCGAATCAAAGGGATCAGTCACTACTGTAGCCATGCTGCGTTCAGCTAATCGAAAACACGAATGCCCGTACCAAGTAATTTCCATTGTCCAACCTCCACCCCAATTATACCCGTAACGAAGCTCTCACGAGAATTAACCCTAATTAGGGGATGTTATAATTCTTGATCATTTACGTAAAATATTCAAATGAGAGCATCACCACTTAGCAGGTTAATTCTCTTGGGTCTGGCAGTCATATCATTGACAGTCATATTCGTTACCTTTTACTTCTCCGAATCTCCTTGGGAATCCCCTTCTTTTGAAAATGATTCTGAGCTACTAGTCACGCGGAAAATCCGGACTGAAATTTCACTTCTTGACGATATTAAGGCGAAAGGAGGTTTTTTATATTCTGAAGAGGGGAATATTTCTACTACAATTCCAAGCATCTACACATCTCAATTTGGGCTGCAGGGATTAATTCTTAATTCGCTTCAGGAAGTTCTCAAGATAGATGAACTCGATTTCATTGCAATAAGCAGAATTGTTGTCTCGCTTCTCTTTGCGATAACAATTACATTAATTCTTTGCACAGCCTTGTCGGAATTCGGATGGGTAACAATGGTTTGTTTTTTATTATTGGTGATTTCTTCATTCTGGATAGTTGCCTTTTCGAAAAATCTTTATTGGGTAGCATTCACCATGTTTATACCTTTCTCAATTGGGTGGTATTTCTACCCAAGGGTGATTCATGCGAGATCAAGATTCTCCACATATCTAATAATTACTGGATGTCTAATTCTTCTCAAGTCTCTCAATGGTTACGAATATATAACCAATGTTATCCTAGGCGCAAGCATTGGGCCATTGTATTATGAATTGGGAACAGATGCGAGGATCAATAAAGTAATCAAGAAAATTGTTTTGATTTGTCTCGCAGGCATTGCAGGATTCCTTGTTGCTTATGGGCTGCACTTAATGCAACTTATCATTTTCACGCAGGATTATAGAGAGGCTATTTCGATATTAATTGATCGTGCTGCCACGCGCACTCTGGGCACTAATCCATATACGACGGCATGTGATTATTCTAATCTCGTGATACTAACCCTTAAGTATCTCGGTTCCCAATCCATTTTCAGATCGGATATACCATTAGTCTGGTTGTTCAGCTCATATGCAATTGGTGTCACATTATTAATCCCGCTTCGTCAAAAAAAGCCAACATCCCTATTCTTGATATTAATTTCATCGACGATTATCGCTTTTGCAATTTCCGTGGACATGTTCATCGGAAAACCTGGACTAGGCATTTCACAATTATTGGTCATTACCTTAGGGATTTGCGGATTATTATATGGGATAGTATCCTTAGCCAACTACATATTTCCCAGACCTGACAAGCTGATTCGGTTGGCTCTCACAACCACCTGGGCGCTGTTATCCTCTTTTTCCTGGGTAATTTTGGCAAAAAACCATATGTCCTGTCATCTCCATATAAATTCTATTGTCTTTTATATACCCTTCGGCATCACCTTATTCTTGTTTCTGGGTTATTGGCTTGATACTTTAATTTCGAATCGCTCATCTCTTAAGTTCTCTCGGAATTATTTAAGATGATTGATTCGAATTCCGCCTACGATGCCGTTGTGATTGGTGGGGGTTTCTTCGGCTGCAGCCTTGCCATTCAGTTAATTAAAAAACACAAACGCGTTCTGATACTCGAGATGGGGACAGATATCCTCGAACGCGCTTCATATGCAAATCAAGCCCGGGTGCACAATGGTTATCATTACCCTAGAAGCTTGCTGACGGCATTGCGATCCCGAGTAAATTTCCCCCGTTTCGTCCATGATTATGCGGATTGTATTTTCTCAGAGTTTGAGCAATACTATGCGATTGGCAGGAATTTTTCCAAGGTCACAGCCACTCAATATCGGACCTTCATGGAAAGAATTGGCGCGGAGGTAGCACCTGCACCAAAATCCATAATGCGTCTCGCCAACCCAGCTTTGATTGAGGATATTTTCTCAGTCAAGGAATATGCTTTTAATGCGGTCAAACTAATAAATCAGCTCAATCAGCAATTGTCAAACCTTGGAATTATGATTTGGTTTTGTACGAAAGCTAGACGCCTAGAATACAAAAATGGTCACGGTATTAATATTCAACTCGAATCCATTGGGGACCAGGGCCACTCCGGTTCGATTCTGGCTACCAAAGTATATAATTGCACATATTCCCATTTAAACCAAGTTTTACAAGATTCCCAAGTTCCACTTATTTCACTGAAACATGAGATCACCGAAATGGCTCTTCTCGAAATTCCAGATGATCTTCAAGGGATAGGGATGACCGTGATGTGCGGACCTTTCTTTTCATTCATGCCTTTCCCGTCAACGGGATATCATACATTAAGCCATGTACGCTACACGCCTCACAATTACTGGATCGACAATTCATCAAACTACAATGACCCTTATGACATCCTTGATCGCTCTACTAAGAAAAGTCATGCTATACACATGCTCAAGGATGCCCAAAGGTTTTTCCCCCTACTCAACCAGTCTCAAATCGTCAATTCGCTGTGGGAGATAAAGACAGTGCTTCCCTCGAGTGAAGTAGATGATAGTCGACCTATTCTGCTAAAAAAGAATTACGGCATGCCAGGTCTCACTTGCATCCTCGGCGGAAAAATTGACAATATATACGACGTTTTCGATGAGCTCGAAGGAGAAATAAATTGACCGTATCTGACGTCTTTGTCTCCGTGGTCGCCCCCATCAGAAACGATGCCGAAATCATCACAGATTTTATTAACGATGTCATGAAAGTGCTTGAGGATAATTACACCAATTATGAATTGGTTTTGGTGGACGATGGATCTTCAGATGGTTCCACTGAAATAATCACGGATTCCTTACTGCACCATTCTTGCGTTCGGATAATTTGTCTTTCAAGGCATTTCGGGGTGGAAATGGCCATATCTGCCGGACTCGATTCGGCCATCGGTGATTTTGTGGTTGTGATGTTGCCCAATGAGGATCCACCCGCGGAAATCCCTGAAATGGTTTCGATCTGTAAAAGCGGCACAGGAATCGTAACCGGTGTCCGGATTACCCGTTCAGGGGACCCTTATTGGTCCCGGATAGGAGCTAAAACTTTCTATTGGTACATAAATAAAATCGTGGAATTAAACATACCTGAGAATTCTACACTTTTCCGGGTATTGAGCAGGCAGGCTGTTAACGCAATCACCCAAATCCGTGATCGATATCGGTATATTCGATTAATCTCAAATTACATTGGTTATTCGCAAACTGAATACAAATATACAGCCATCAATCGTGCTAATCGGAAAACGCACCGAAGTATAAAGCAATCCATCAATCTTGCTGTGGATCTGGTTGTAGCCAATTCCGCCCATCCGCTTAGGATTGTGAGTTTTATCGGGCTCATCGCTGGTTTATTGAACCTCCTTTATATTACTTACGTTATTGGAATTTTTATCTTTAAAGAACAAGTAGCGGAAGGATGGGCGACCACAAATTTCCAATCAGCGGTGATGTTCTTCTTTATCTTTGTGATCCTGACAGTCTTGAGTGAATATGTTGGGAGGATCCTGGAAGAAACCCGTCATCGTCCCCTTTATTATGTGCTCGAGGAAAAAAACAGCTCTGTTATGGTAGCAAACGCAGATCGAAAAAATGTCGTGGATTCGGAATAGTAGAGGGAAGGATGATTTTCCCAGTTGAATGGCAGTTACCTGAATTTTCTGTTTATGAATTTTCCCCTAAAAAAAATAAAATCGCCATCTGCGTATTCACTCTTAACGAAGGTGAAAAATTCCAAAAACAAATACAAGAAATGGCACCCCTGGCTGAAAATTACGATATCCTAATTGCAGATGGCGGGTCAACGGACAATTCAACGAACGCTTCTTTTCTATCAACAGAATCAGGTAAATGTGCTAATCGTTAAGACAGGGAGAGGGAAGCTCAGCGCACAGATGAGAATGGCCTTTGCCTATTCAACAATCCGGGGATATCAAGGGGTCATTGCCATCGATGGAAATAACAAAGATGATACCCGTGCGGTGAATTTATTTGCCCGTGCCCTGGAAGAAGGTTTTGATCACATCCAAGGCTCAAGATTTATTCCCGGAGGGCAGGGTATCCATACTCCTTGGATGCGCCACTGGGCGATTCGATTAATTCATGCGCCATTAATTTCCCTAGCAGCCGGAACAAGGTACACGGATACAACAAATGGATTTAGGGGTTACAGTGCAAAGTTTCTTCTAGACCGAAATGTGAACCCCTTCAGGGAGGTCTTTTCAACTTATGAATTGCATTATTACTTGGCCATTAGGGCTCCGAGGTTGGGTTACCGAGTCACTGAAGTCCCTGTGACAAGGCGATACCCTAGCCAAGGAAAGATTCCAACAAAAATTAGCCCACTTCAAGGAAATTTATTGATTCTGAAAATACTGCTATTGGCAATTATGGGTAGGTATAATCCATGACAGGACGTGCTCTGATTGGAGCGACTGGATTTGTCGGAAGCAACCTTTTAAGACAAGGTGATTTCACCCACGCCTACTCTTCTTCCAACATTCAGGAAATCATTGACCACTCATTTGATTTAGTGGTTTGTGCGGGTGCCAGAGCTGAAAAATGGAAAGCCAACATCGACCCCACTTGCGATCTCAATAATATTGAAAACCTAATATCTCATCTTGGAAAGATCACTGCGAGACAATTCATTTTAATCTCAACCGTAGATGTCTACCCTAATCCTCGGGAGGTGGAGGAGGGGTCACTCATTTTCGCCGATCAGCTTGGCCCCTACGGGAAACATCGTTATCTACTAGAGATATTTACAATTGAACATTTCCCAAATTATACGATAATTCGATTGCCTGGGCTTATCGGGAATGGGTTAAAAAAGAACTTTATCTTTGACATGCTCCATAATCCTAACGCTCTCACCCTCACACATTGTAAAAGCAGGTATCAATTTTATAGTCTGGATACCCTCTGGAAGGATATCCAGCTGGTTCTAATGAGCAAACAAAAATTGGTAAATTTTGCCACTCCGCCAATGAGCGTCGAGAAAATCGCCAAGGAATGCTTTGGAACGAAATTTTCAAATCTGTCATCCCAGCCGCCTGTTTTCTACGACGTGCGGACTCATTTTGCTAGAATCTTTAATCTCAAGGGGCATTATATTTGAACTCCAGAAATGGAACTTGATTCGATTAGAGAATTTGTCAAATCTGAAAGTGAAGCTAAAAAATGAGACTCGCAATTTCCAATATCGCTTGGACCTCGATCGAGGACAGTCAAATTTTCTCGTTACTTCAGCAAATGAATGTGGAAGGGATCGAAATTGCACCGAGTAAATTTTGGCCGAATCCAACCTTGGCATCTAATCTGGAAATTGAAGATGTGAAGTCTCAATTCAAAGCTGCTGGATTCCTTATCCCAGCTGCTCAAGCACTCCTATTTGGGTATCCTGGATTGAAATTATTTAAGGACGAAGAAACCAGAAATAAAACCTTGGATTACTTGTTTAAGCTAAGTCGTCTTTGCTCAACCATGGGTATTTCCACTATGGTATTCGGTTCTCCAAAGAATCGCCAAAGAAATGGGATGTTATTGGATTTATCATTGCAGATAGCTACAGAATTTTTCTTAAGTTTGGCAGAACAAATCTCTTCACTAAATGTTATATTCTGTATAGAACCAAACCCAGTAGAATATGGTTGCGATTTCATCGTTAATTCTGCCGAGGCATTATCGCTAGTTCGACAAGTAAATCATCCGAGTTTTCGTCTACACTTGGACACATCAGCCATGTTTCTGAACAATGAAAATCCCGCAAAAATAATCCCTGAATGCCTACCTTACCTGCAACATCTCCATGTAAGTGAACCCTTCTTGGGGTTAATTGGAGATGGTCAAAATTGTCACAAATCTGTCGCTGAGAGCCTTCATCGATTTGGGTATGAAGGTTGGATCTCCATCGAAATGCGGCCAGGATTATTACCATCAAATAGCGACGCGATCCGGCGAGCCGTTGACTACACCAACGAAACTTACTTTGGAAGATAACAAGACCAATTATCCTCAAACAAGTCATGAATAATGGAAATGTTTTTAAATACCACGGGGCATGCACATATAAGATAAAATTAAATCAGTGGTATCTCAAGATACCGCCTGATCTAACATCGAAATATCGCCTGGCACAATTGGATGATTATTCTGGCCTCAGGCGCAGAGATTTCCGCTGGAGTCCTCCCGCAACCCTTAGCTTGCGTGCCCGTGTTTCAGATGGAAATATTCCCGGTACCTGGGGTTTTGGTTTTTGGAATGATCCATTCAGCTTCGCCTTAGGGTTGGGAGGAATGGCTCAGGCTTTTCCGGTTCTGCCAAACGCCGCTTGGTTCTTTTTTGCTTCCCCTGAAAATCACCTATCTTTTCGCAATGACAAACCATCCAATGGATTCCTTGCGGATTCATTTCAATCCCCGCGAAAATCACCAATTCTCATTATTCCCGAGCTTACTCTATTTCCTTTACTCGTCTTTCATTCGTGGGCAAAAAGGATTCGAGAAAAGTTAAGCAGAGTTATCGCCGAGGATAGCTTTCAGCTTCAGGTGGATGTAACTCAATGGAATTATTACCGGTTGAATTGGAAAACGGACAGAGTCGAATTTTTTATCAACAAAGATCCTGTTCTAGTTTCTCCCATTTCACCGACCGGCCCTTTAGGATTGGTCATGTGGATAGATAATCAATTTGCCTCGTTTAAATCTTCCGGGGAAATTAAAACCGGAGTTTTGAAAACTTCAACCCCGGCTTGGATGGAAATTGAGGAACTTGAGATTAGAAACGAGGATTAAACGCTTCCTCCATCCCGTCCCTAGACCGGTGGCCAATATTGAGTGATGAGATCGGGTAAAACAATTCTTACCAGAGTGTCCAGAAGTATTCCCAAAATCAACAGACCGCCGTACATGCGGTTATGATAAAACGCAAAGCCGGAAAACCATGTTGGCCAAAAAAGCCATTCCTTAGGGGGTTCTGGCGGACGAGGCTTTGTTAGCACCGCGACCACCAGAATCGCTCGTTTAATGGCGAAGAAAATTATTAACATGATGGGCGTATAGAATTTAGGTGTAAAAACAAGGTAAATTATCACAGCATAGGCAATTATTACGGCTGCCATATTCACATAGCGTGCAGCTTTTTCTCCTATCGCTACCGGTAAAGTAGTGACACCTTTCTTTTTATCATCATCAAGTTTATCGATATGCTTTCCAATATTTATACTCACAACAGTGAGTCCAAATGGAACCCCCGCCAGCGCAATCAGCCAATCCCATTGTCCCGTTAGAACCAGGTAAACTCCTCCGATCATGATCGGTCCCCAAATCAGGAATATAGCTAATTCACCGAGGGCAAGATGCTTGAGGGGGTAAGTGTAGAATAGGAGCGCCAAAGCTCCCACCGCAAACAACCCAATCACAGCCGGATCAAATTGAGTGTACCAAAGTGCGTACAATCCTGAAGCGAACGCGATCGTACCGCTGATATAGAACCATTTAAGTTGTGTCTTTGTATCCCAGAACCCCTGAACCAAAGGATGGGCGCCGTATTGTGTTCGAAAATAGTTATCCGAATCAATTCCCCTAGAGAAATCTGTATAGTCATTAAGAATGTTATTGGTGCCATGGGCGATAAACAAGCCCAAAGTCACGATCAGCCAGGCAAACCAGGGAAATGGCAATCCATTTTCTGAAAAGTAACGCCAGGCAAGCAAACCGGAAATAATGCAGGAGTAAATGGTAACCGTAGTTACACCTGACCGGGTGGCGATCAACCATTTGGAAACGACATCCAAAGCATCCCATTCTTCCTTCGTATCAATTTTGACCAAAGTCCATAAGGCTTTACGCCACATGGAGAAATTGATTTTCATTTTTCGACTCCTCTAGTGAAAATTGTAACTTTATTATACAACCTATCCCGACTTTGCTTGAAAATAAAAAAACCTCCGAGAGAACACTCCCGGAGGTCAGACAAACAAATTCCTGGTTTTTACAATTATCGCCAAAATGCTGGCAGAAACACACGCAGTGCTGTATCGAGCATCAATCCGAGCATGAACCAAAGTCCAAAAGCGCGGTTATTGATAAAGGAGAGAGGCGCAAAATACAATGGCCAACCGCCCTGCCCGTCGGGAAAACCTTCAGGTCGGGTATCCGGACGCGGTTTAAGTAAGGCAGGATATACCTTGAGAAAGGTAGGAACAGCGAAGAAAACAACCAGCATGATCGGGGTGAAAAATCGTGTAAAGACCAAAGCTGTTACAAAAATATAAGAAAGCACCATCATGCTCAGAACGGCGTAGCGCGCATTGGTCTCACCGATCAAGACAGGCAATGTATATATCTTCTTTTCCTTATCCGGCTTGATTTTATCAATGTGCTTGCCGAAAATGACAGTGGTCACACCCAGGACATAAGGAAGGCTTGCCCAAACCACGTTCCAATCCCATGCCCCAGCCAGGACATAGTACCCTCCGCCGATCATTAAGGGTCCCCAAACAATAAGAACGGCCAGTTCTCCCAGGGCAATATATTTGAGAGGCCACGTGTAAAAGAGAACAAAAAAGGCACCCAGACCGAGGAGGATCATGATGTTCCTGTCCCAGCCGTTGTAAGCAATAAGAAGAATTCCAAGCGCTGCGGCAATTGCACCGGTTACGGCGGTGTATGTCAATAGCTGGGTGGTGGTCATTAAACCGTCAGCAACAGGCTGTGGTCCGTATTGGGTGCGAAAATAATTATCCTTATCCACACCTTTTTTGAAATCAGTATAGTCGTTAAATAAATTGTTTGTCGCATGCGCCATGATCAAGCCAAATGCCAAGGCCAACCAGGGGAGGAATTGAAAAGCGCCATCTCTAGCCGCAAACAATCCCGCCAACGCAGCGGACAAGAAGGTCATGATGAGCACTGCTGCCCGAGTAGAAATCAACCATTTTGAGACAAGGTCTAACCGATCCCATTCCTCTTTGGTGACGGAGGGGATAACATTCAATGCCTTCTTCCACATTGCGAAGTTCATATTTTTCTACCTTTCAATAAACTATTGGGTGTGAAAATTTTTTTAGCCTTATTTTTTTTATCTAAACTTCACTGGTCATGATGAATAAAGGCTTCATTTCAAAATCTTTATATTTCGGCCGATAGCGTTCCGTGTCATAGAAGTGATCCACATCCACCAGTTTTTTATGGCTGGTTACGACATCCAATGGAACATTATCATAACGACCGTTCTTCAAGACTACCAACCGGCCATGAATCCCCTTAAGTGCGAGATCCAATGCCAGGTTTCCAAAGGCCATGGGCACGATCGAGTCGATGGCATCGGGATCTCCACCGCGAACCATGTATCCTAATTTTTGTTCAATCACATTGACGGTCTTTCCTTTATTAAGTTTCCCAGACAGTTCTTTTATCCTGCCCGCGACAAGATCTCCAATTCCTCCCAATTTGGCGTGCCCATAGGCATCAGTGGACCGATCCGCAAAGACCATTTCACCGCCTTCAAACATGGCGCCTTCCGAGACAAGGACCACGGAATAATGACTGGGATTTTTATTCCTGTCATAAAGAAGAAGCTGGGTGAGTTTTTCAATATCAAATTTATACTCGGGTATGACGCAGCGGTGAGCGGCTCCAGCCATGGTCGGCAGCATGGCTGTGTAACCTGCATAACGCCCAAAGACCTCCAGAACGAGGAAACGCTCATGGGAGCCGGCGATGGTTCGCAAGCTGTTTGTCAGGGAGATGGTCCTCGTTACGCACGTGCTAAAGCCGATACAGTAATCCGTTCCGGGTACGTCATTATCCATGGTCTTCGGAATAGCGACGACTTTTAGACCTTCCTGGTACAGCCTGACCCCATAACTCAAGGTGTCATCACCACCAATGGGAATAAGGTAATCCACACCCAACCAATCGAGGTTTTTCAACACCTCAGGGGTTAGGTCGTTTTCTTCTGCATTATATGCATCCATTAAATGAACCGGAACTTCATCTTTTTTGATTTTGCTCGGTTTGGTGCGGGATGTATGCAGAAAGGTCCCACCTGTTCTCCCAGCCCGGTTGACAATTTCCTCGGTGAGAATTTGATAATTATTGCTGTTGTCTGCATCCTTTTCACGAATGATCTCCGTGATTCCCGCCCACCCCCTGCGCAGACCAATCACCTGGTACCCTTCACGGATCGCACGTATGGTTACTGCACGGATTGCCGGGTTAAGGCCGGGAACGTCCCCACCGCCCGTAAGAATTCCAATGACGCCTGATTTCTTCTTAGCCATGATGCCTCCGAAGCAATTAGTTTACAACCAACGGATTATACAACCAGGCGCAAAAAAATGCACGTGAAGATTGTGCAATTCGATGGTTCATCTGCCACTTTTATTAGGTTATTAGCCGACCACAGCTTCTTCGATTTTTGGCGCAACACAAGTCAAATCATTTAAGCCATCACAAAAAACACGCCGATGTTTGCCTATGACAATTCCGGGCACAAGCGTTGATGTATGCCGCCGGGTGGAAAGGTCCTCCAGATTGCCATGATCCGAGGATATAAAAATGACCCCCTCGTCAAGATTCCATGATTCCACCAGACCACCCAGAACCTGGTCAAGGACTTCGATGAGCTCAACCGCCCTGGTCATTTCCTGGCCATGCCCAGCATAGTCACTTGCCCAATATTCGAACATGGAAAAATCGAATTTCCCAGCCAACTGAGCAAGTAATTGACCTGCCTGGTGCGGTTGAACAATGGGCGCATCGTTGTATCCAAGCATCGTTCGCCATCCCTCCCCGGTAAAATCCGCCGACATGGCTTCCTGGCGGTAAAAATCCTCTTTCGTAAAAAGTGGAAGACCCGAGGAAGTAACCGCCAAAGGAATCGCAGATAAGAGACGCTTGCCACTTTCCAGACCATGGAAATAACGAGGAGGATATGCATTGAGAAGCGCCGCAGTTTTTCCTGCTTTTTAATAGCCATTTGAAGATGTTGCCTTCCCTGATGATTTCAGCAATCCGGGGATTTGGTTTTGGGCCGTAGTGTTCGCCAACCATTTTTGGCACATTGAGCCCAGTCAGCAGAGCTGCCTGTCCGGTCGCAGATTGTGGCAGCCCAGCTACACCTAGATTTGGATCCAATGCAAGCAGAGTCGCGTAGTCAAATTCACCTGCAACAGATGATGCAAGGAGTTTCCTCCCGCCTAGTAAATTTTCAAGAAACGGCATTGTTGCCTTCGAAAATGGATTGATATATTGATCATCCACACCCAGGCCAACACCATCCAGAAAAATAAATAGAACTCTCATACTGATAAATTCTGATGATTTATAGGTTCATTTTTTCGAAAAAGAAAATACGCTGAAGGGCGTTGCTTTCCATCCATGCCATCCTGCCGCGAAATCAAATCAAAACCAGCTAAGATTTTTTCAAAATCGCTGGAAACCATCCCCGGCGCTTGTGTCATGTCGTCCTTTGTAAAGAATCCGTAGAGAAGCCATGCCGCACCAGGAGCGCTTACTCGTTGCAGCTGGTTTAGATATCTTACTTTTTCATCAGCCTGTAGTCCATGAAAACATCCCAAGTCCAGAACGAAATCAAAAGGACCGTCAATCCCATCCAGGCGGGTAACATCTGAAACGCGCAAATCTGCGGTGACTCCTGCAGACTGGACTTTGCGTCGAGCTTTGAATATGGCATACGCCGCAAAATCAACCCCCGTGACTTGCCAGCCATTTTTCGCCAGCGTGATGATGTTCGTCCCAGTTCCACAGCCAAGGTCTATCGCCCGGCCAGGTTGGCTGCTTCGGATAAATTCCATCAATTCGGGGGGAGAGATTCCGCTATCCCAGGGTGGTCGTATGAAATACCATAAACTGAATATTGCCCTGCGAAAAAATCCCATCACAATTCCTTCGACCGCCGATAAACCTGGACATTAAAATTAGAATGAAGAATTAGTTAAGGGAGTGATTCGCGTACGTGCTCGACATCCAAGCCACCCACCTCCCGCCAGGCTTCGTTTCCATTTTCATCGAAGAAAATGAACGTCGGCGTGTACTGGAAGCCGTAAATCTTTGCCAATTCCTTCCCAACCGGTTCCTGGATATTGAGTCGGATGATATCAAGTTGCCCGCCTACTTCGGTTTCGAGCCTGTCCACGACAGGCTTCATCGCTGTGCAGGCTACTCAGTAGGGGGATTGAAATTCCAGCAGCACCGGTCTGCCTGCGCCGATCCGAGCCTGGACATCCGATGCAGCCTCCGATAACGGAGTTTGCGTAGGACGCAGTGCCACCCAGGCGACTACCAAGCCGGTGAAGATCACTATAAATGCGATGATCTCCTGGATACGAATTCCCTTCCTGAAAAGCATAAAAGCCAGCACTGCCAAAAAAGCAACAAGAATCAGGAAAAGTGAATACTGATTGAACAGCGATGCCATGTAATACTCCTAAATGGGGTTTTATGACAATCCACACTTTGACAATTAGCCTGACATCTTTTAGAATCGGGCAGGCTTGTTACACATATTAATCAGGACAGGAAGGTAAATTCAATGAAAGAGTATACCACCGAGTTTATCCGCAATGTCGCATTAGTAGCACACGGCAGCGCGGGAAAAACAATGATGTCGGAGGCGTTTTTACATTTCAGCGGAGCAACCACGCGACTTGGAAAAATCGATGACGGCACGACGACTTCCGACTATGACGAAGAAGAAATCAGACGGAAAATTTCCTTGTATACCAGCCTGATCCCGGTTGAATATCGAGACCACAAGATCAATGTATTGGATGCACCTGGATTTACTGATTTTGTCGGAGAAGTGGTCAGCGCGTTATCCGTAGCGGATGGTGCCATTATTCTGGTGGACTCCGTTGCCGGGATGGAAGTGGGAACGGAAGTAGCCTGGCGCTATGCGGATGAATTCAACCTGCCTCGTTTTGTGGTGGTGAACAAACTCGACCGCGAGAACGCAAATTTCGCCAAAGCGCTTTCCACCGTGGAATCGTTCTCAAGCACCCGTCTGGTGAAATTGCAGATCCCAATCGGTGAAAAACATGATTTCAAAGGCGTGGTCGACCTTGTTTCCATGAAAGCCTTCATGGGAGATGGAAAGACCGTGGCGGATGTTCCTGCAGAATTTAAGGCTGCAGCGGAAGAGGCTCGCAATCAGCTCATTGAAGCAGCTGCGGAAGGGGAAGATGTTCTTCTGGAAAAATACCTTGAAAGCGGCGAATTGACCCAGGAGGAACTTTTACGCGGGCTTAGAAACATCGTCCGTAATGGAATCTACATTCCCGTCCTGTGCGCTGCCGGCGGTCACGAGGTTGGCATAGCTCCTCTGCTAAACTCAATCGTCGAGTTGATGCCTTCTCCTGCAGACAGGCCGGTTATCACAGTCCAGGGAAAATCTGGCGATGAACCGCTGCCGGTCTCGGATACGGGACCTGTTGCGCTGTATGTTTGGAAAACCAATGCCGATCCTTTCGTCGGAAAGATGACCTACTTCAGAGTCCGCTCTGGAACCATCAGCTCGGATGTCCACTTGATGAATATCGGCAAGAATGCTGACGAGCGAATGGCTGGGCTGCACATCCAGCGGGGAAAGGAAAGCATTCCGGTAAAAGTCGCTCATGCTGGTGATCTGGCAGTTGTTGCCAAGCTCTCTGTTACGGCGACGTGCGATACTCTGGCGGAAAAAACCCACCCAGTAACCCTGCCTGTCCCGAAATATCCCACCGCGTTGTTCCAGGTGGCGATTCACCCAAAGTCCATGGCGGACGCTGCGAAAATTTCCCCGACCCTTACTCGTTTATGCGAAGAGGATATGACTCTTACATGGCACAATGAGAGGACCACCAGTCAAACCATCCTTCAGGGGATGGGCGATCAACACATCGACGTGGTCATCCATCGCGCGCAGACCAAGTTCCAGGTGGGGCTTGTCACGGATGAACCGAAAGTCCCTTATCGTGAAGGCATCACCCGTAAATCGTCCGCCATGTACCGGCACAAGAAGCAGACCGGCGGATCGGGTCAATTTGGAGAGGTGCATCTGCGCATCGAACCTTTCCATGACGGAGATTTCGAATTCACCGACGAACTGGTCGGGATGAACCTCTCGAAGTCTTACCTGGCGCCGATCGAGAAGGGGATCCGTTCCACGATGGAAAAAGGTGTGTTTGCGGGTTACCCCTTGAGCAACGTCAAGGTGATCGTTTTTGACGGCAAAGAACACCCGGTTGATTCCAAGCCTGTCGCTTTTGAAACTGCCGGACGTGAAGCATTCAAACTCGCAGTCCATGACGCCGGTCCGGTTTTATTTGAACCCATCATGAATGTCAAAGTGGTTGTGCCTGACAGCAACATGGGTGACGTCATGAGCGACCTGAACACCAGGCGAGGACGGGTGCAGGGGACCGAATCCGAGCGGGGGCACACGATCGTCATTGCCCTGGTCCCCCTGGCGGAAATGCTTCGTTACACCACCCAGCTGCGTTCCTTCACGGGCGGTCGCGGATATTTCACTATGGAATTTGACCATTACGACATTGTCCCTACTCACCTCGCTAATCCGATCATGGAAACTCACAAGAAGGAATTGGAAGCCAAAAAGGAAGAATGATCAAAGGATAAAAACAGGGAGCGCGCTCCCTGTTTTTATTTGAATTCCATTAGAAATGGCCTAAATACTTGACAAATTAGACTTAACTTGTATAATTTGTATAAAGAAATTCATAAATATTGTGGAGAGCCAAATTGTATCGTTGCTTGTGTCTGAGGCGGGATTTGTAATCACCGCCCATTGAGAAAATCTGCAGCCAATTGCTGATGGACGGTGAGCAAATCCCGCATGCGAAATCAAATCCGCATGGCGTTTGTACGCCGTCTTTTTGTTTCTCCGCGCTGGAGAGACAATGCAATTGGCTGCAACTATTTTAAAGGTAGGGCATTATGAATTCAAATACACAGTCTGTTGACCATACAGCAATAAAGGTAAACCAAATTTCAATTATCCTTCTCAACATCACGGCATTCATTTTCGATGCGCCCTGGTTGGCTTTGATGACCGCCTTGTTCTTGCTGGCTGGGACATTCCTTGGGAAACCCGGTTTCTTATTTATCTACAGTAAGGTCCTTCGTCCTTTGGGACTCGCCAAACCTAGAATTCATGAGGATAACCCCGAACCGCACCGGTTTTCGCAAGGGGTCGGTGGAACGCTCATCCTCGCTGGCAGCCTGGCGCTCATGGCGGATGCAACTCTTATCGGATGGATCTTGATCTGGCTTGTGACAGCTTTAGCAGCGCTTAATGCCTTTGGCGGGTTCTGTGTCGGTTGTTTTGCGTATTACTGGCTGGCGCGATTTAAAATTCCAGGTTTCACCAAGCTGCCTCCTGAAGGGACTATCCCCGGGATGCGCCCCAAGGAAATGGAGGCAAATGAATCCTGAAATTGTCAGCCGGATTTTGTTGGCAGTAACCATTATTGGCGGCGGGTTGATTGTTTACGGTCTTTTCAACAGACATAATCTGGTTAGGAATGACGGAAGAATCTCCCAGTTTCCATCCTATAAGCAGGGTATTCCTGCCATCCTTTATTTTACAACGCCGACATGCGCTCCCTGCAAGACGATCCAAAGACCGGCGCTCAAGAAACTCAAGGATTCACTCGGTGAGCGCATACAAATTATCGAAATCGATGCCAGCGCCAATGCAAAAATGGCATCCACATGGGGCGTGTTGAGCGTACCCACCACGTATGTTTTTGATGAAAAAGGCCGCTCGCGCTATGTAAATCATGGCGTGGTCATGGCTGATCAATTATTCCAGCAATTAGAAATCGAGGATTATTCGATATGAAAATCGCTTCCAACGTTACAGAGTTAATTGGCAATACACCGCTTGTACGGCTGAACAAGGTCACTTCCGGATCCAAAGCAGATGTGGTTGCAAAACTTGAATTCTTTAATCCGGCCCATAGCGTTAAAGACCGGATCGGATTTGCCATGATCGATTCAGCCGAGAAAGCGGGTTTGTTGACCAAGGATAAAACCATCGTCGAACCCACCAGCGGGAATACTGGCATTGGTCTGGCCATGGTCGCTGCAGCGAAAGGCTACAAAATTATTTTAACCATGCCGGATACGCTGTCAAAAGAACGACGCATGCTCTTGCGAGCTTACGGCGCGGAGTTGATACTGACTCCCGGAGCCGACGGAATGGCAGGTGCCATCCGCAAGGCGGAGGAAATCGTGGCATCCGACCCAGAGAAATACTTCCTTCCGCAGCAATTCAAGAATCCTGCCAACCCCGAAATCCACCGCAGAACCACTGCTGAGGAAATCTGGCGCGACACAGACGGGAAAGTGGATATCCTCATCTCAGGTGTGGGTACTGGTGGAACGATCACAGGGGTTGGCGAGGTCATCAAATCCAGAAATCCTTCTTTCAAGGTAATAGCCGTTGAGCCGGATGCATCACCGATTCTTTCAGGCGGCGTAAAAGGTTCTCATAAAATACAAGGGATTGGCGCCGGGTTCGTGCCGGACGTGCTGAATACTAAAATTTACGATGAAATCATCCGGGTAGCAGATGAGGATGCATTGGAAACCGCGCGTCGGATGGCACGAGAAGAAGGCTTGCTTGTGGGCATTTCATCCGGAGCTGCAACCTGGGCGGCGATTCAGGTCGCAAATCGACCAGAAAATGAAGGGAAATTGATCGTTGTGATCATCCCTTCCTTTGGCGAGCGCTATCTTTCCACCGCGCTTTATGCCAACCTGGCAGATTAACTAACAAACTAGAATGTAATTGTTTTCCTGGAGGTACAATTGGCTTCTCTTGAATTATCAACAAGAAAGGTGACCGATCCATTTAGGAGTATGGCTTCCTTTTTCGCATCCATTAAACGGGACATTGATTCGGTGCTGGAACGCGATCCTGCTGCGCGGTCCAGAATGGAGGTGTTCCTGGTCTACTCGGGTTTGCATGCCATTTGGATTCACCGCATCACACATTGGCTGTGGATCCACGATGTGCGATTCCTCGCACGCTGGATCGCCCAGTTGGGGCGATGGACCACGGGTGTTGAAATTCACCCTGGAGCCAGGTTGGGAGATGGTTTTTTTATCGACCATGGAATGGGGGTCGTCATCGGAGAAACCGCAGAAATTGGCGCTGATGTGACCATCTATCACGGTGTAACACTCGGGGGTACCAGCCTCGTAAAGGGAAAACGTCATCCCACCATCGGCGACCGTGTGGTGATCGGCGCAGGAGCCAAGATTTTGGGCGCCATCGAAATCGGCGCAGACAGCAGAATCGGAGCCAATGCCGTGGTGGTCAAGTCCGTGCCGACTAATTCGGTTGTCGTGGGGGTACCCGGGCAGGTCGTGCGCAGGTCCCATTTGCACACAGCAGGCGATGCACCGGACTTGAATCATACCTCCCTGCCCGATATAATTGGGGTAACACTGAAGGAATTGCTTCAGCGGGTGGAGCACCTCGAAACACGCGTGGATGGACATGAAGACGAAAGCCCTCATCACATCCATGCGCCTACAGATGAAGCCTGGGATGGACATGACTTCATGATTTGAGCTTGGAGAAAATGCCGACACTTACATTGCCTGCCTTGATGAAGTACTATGTGAACGACTTATCCGAAGTCCAGGTTACAGGAAGCACTGTATCTCAGGCTATTAATGATTTGACGATTCAGTACCCCGCCATCAAGCCACACATCATAGATAAACAAGGCAGGCTGCGCAGGCACATAAATCTGTTCGTCAACAAGGAAAATATAAACAATCTCAACGGGATGGACACATCCATTCAGGATTTAGATATAATCATTCTGATGCCCTCCATTATGGGAGGTTGATGTAGAATAGGGGGAGTGAGCACCATTGCCACCCACTTATAAGCCTATGTTGCCATTTTTGTCACATGAAGAAATCCTGCGATACTCCCGACACCTGCTCATCCCTGATGTAGGTCTTGAAGGGCAGCGAAAACTAAAACAATCCTCCGCATTGGTTATTGGCACCGGAGGGTTGGGTTCGCCTGTCTCGCTTTACCTTGCCGCGGCTGGCGTCGGCAGAATCGGTGTGGTGGATTTCGATATTGTGGACGTTACAAATCTACAAAGGCAGATCGTCCACGGCACTTCCACAATAGGGATTTTGAAGGTGGATTTGGCACGCCAACGCCTTCTGGATTTGAATCCCCACATTCAGGTGGATGCTATCAACGAACCCTTCACCTCGGCCAATGCAATGGCTATCGCGAAAAATTACGATATCATCATCGACGGCTCGGACAACTTCCCCACACGTTATCTCAGCAACGATACTGCTGTTTTCCTTGGAATCCCCAATGTGTTTGGAGCCATCTATCGATTTGATGGACAGGCAAGCGTCTTCCACGCCGCCCAGGGACCCTGCTACAGATGTCTGTTCCCCGAACCGCCTCCTCCCGACATGGTGCCTTCTTGCGCGGAAGGCGGCGTCCTGGGAGTCCTTCCTGGGACTATTGGCTCAATTCAAGCCACCGAGGCAATAAAAATGCTGCTGGGGATTGGATCAAGCCTGGTGGGACGCTTACTGCTCTATAACGCACAGGACATGTCCTTCGAGTTTGTCACCCTCCGAAAGAACCCCAAATGCAGGGTGTGCGGTCCTGATGCGGATATTAAAGAATTGATCGATTATGATGAGTTTTGCGGAATTCCCGGACGCGAAGCAAATGAAGGATCTGCCGGCATCGAATGGGACATCACCCCAGTTGAATTATTTGACGCACTGAAAGAATCCCCTCCCCCTCTCCTGATCGATGTCCGCGAGCCTCATGAGCAACAAATCGTTTCCCTGCCTGGTGCCATCAACATGCCGCTGGGTGCGATGGCTGCCCACCTGTCAGAATTGGACACCGCCAGGGATTTGGTTCTGTTCTGCAAAGCCGGCACCCGGTCATCCCGTGCGCTTGAACTTCTCGTCAGCGCGGGTTTCAAGCGGGTGAAAAACCTGAAGGGCGGTTTGAACGCCTGGGCAAGAGAGGTCGATCCGACCTTTCCAATATACTAAAAATCCCCGAAGCTTCGGGGATTTTTCTAGTCTGGAGATGCTCTTTGATAGGCAGCTATGATCCGGTCCCAGACTTCATTCACCTCCGTGTCGATGCTCATTCTCGATCGGTCTGCTTCATGCCACGTGATGGCACGGCGGACGCCCTCCGCCCAGGATATCTCACAGTGAAAATCAGGGACAAACTTCTTGATTCTTGAATTATCAAACACAGCACTATTTGACTTGTCACCGATCAGACTGCCGGCGGCAGGAGGCCAATAGGCAGCGATCAGGTCGGAGGGGATATGCACAATATTAGGTTCAGCCCCTAAAGCATCAAACAAATCAAAGTAAATCCGGTTCCAGGTTAATACTTCATCAGAAGTAATATGAAATGCCTCGCCAAGGGCTTTTTCATTTCCAATCAAGCCTAATAACCCCCTGGCGAAATCCCCATTCCAAGTTAATACCCATAGTGAGGTTCCATCTCCGGGAACGATTAGTTTCTTTCCTTTTTTTATTCGATCTACGACCGTGTAGGGATGTTGCCAGCTGCCAACGCTCAATGGAATCTGAGATGGTCCATACGTGAGCGACGGGCGAATAATGGTGACAGGGAATCCGTTCTTTCGATACTCCTCCATCAATCGATTTTCACACGCGATTTTATCCCTGGAGTAATGCCAAAATGGATTTTCAAGCGGGGTGTCTTCGGTGATCAGGTAGTTCGCAGGTGGTTTTTGATAGGCGCTGGCTGAGCTGATAAGCACGAATTGTTTGGTATTCCCAGAAAATAGTTGGATATCGCGCTCAATATCAGCTGTAGAGTAGGCGATCCAATCCACCACCGAATCGAATTGAAGATTGCCCAGGGTATTTTTCAAATCGTCCTGGCTGCCATGCACATCTGCCCGTAAAAGCTGCGCGCCGGCAGGTAATGGATATTTTCCAGATTGGGACCGGTTCAGAATGAACAATTCATGTCCGCGGGCAAGAGCTAGCTCGGAACATGCTGAACTAATCAATCCAGTCCCGCCAATGAATAACACTTTCATTGCAGCTCCTTATTCCTTAACCCCAGTTCAACCTTCGCCCAATTCAGGGATCGGTGCAGGGATACTCTTACGATTAGCCATATATCCCTCGATCCAGAAAACGATCAGGGCCAACCAAACGATGGAAAAGCCAATTAATTGGTTTTGAGAAAATGGTTCGTCGTAAATAAAGACCCCGATCATAAACTGAATGGTAGGAGCAATAAATTGCATCAGCCCAATCATGACCAAAGGAATTCTCCGTGCGGCTGAAGCAAAAAACAAAAGAGGAACGGCAGTCACGATCCCCGCACCCACCAGGAGAGTGTCAGTTTTTGGACTTCCTCCAAGAAACGCCCCCTTTCCTGTAATTCCCAAATAAGTAAGGAATAACAAGGCAGGGATGAATAAAATTCCCGTCTCAAGAGTAAGCCCATGGAGTGACCCCAAAGGGGCAATTTTCTTGACCAATCCGTACAAACCAAAAGTAAATGCAAGTGCCAGGGCAATCCAGGGCGGGCGACCATAGACCAATGTCAGGTAAGCTACCCCAAGAGCAGCCAGTCCCACAGGCAGCCATTGGAGCGGACGAAGGCGTTCGCGCAGAAATATCACCCCGAGTAGTACACTCAACAAGGGATTAATATAATAACCCAGGCTGGTTTCCACGATGTAACCCGCGTTGACCGCCCAAACATACGTGAGCCAGTTCACCCCAATCAGCAGAGCAGCAATGGTGTAAACACCTAAAACACGCTTATTGGCTGCCTCCACTCGGAAAGTATTGAATTGTTTGGAAATAAAGACTGCTGCGATAAGAAACAAGAATGACCAGACGATGCGATGCCCCAATAACTGCAACGCCGGCACGGAAGAGAGTTGTTTCCAGTAGATGGGGAACAAGCCCCATATAATATATGCACCTACTGCGAACCAAATACCTTTGTTTTTCATCCACTTCTCCCAAAGCCTATCCATATTGCATCCGGCAAGTATACACCTTCCAATTAAAAAGAACCTGCCTTGAATATCGGCAGGTTCTCAACAACCATTTGAGTTACTTCAAATCAACGGTGTAGCCTTTTTTCTCGATCGCTGAAATGATCTGGTCTTCGGTTAAACAAGTGTCATCATAGTCAACCACCACTTGTTGTTTATGGTAACTCGCCGAGATGTTCAAAATCCCTGGGAGTTTATCTTCAATACTCTCAATGATCATGGGGCAGTTCGTGCACTTCATGTCCAAAACTTTATAAACTTTTCTGGTCATAATTTCCTCACTGGCTGAAGACTATTTGTCCAGTGTACATTCCCATCGAACAAGTAAACCGCAGAACTGAACCGGCTTCCTGGGGAGGAATCTCAATGGGGACAGACCCTGTTTTTGGAAGGATGGTCTCCACGCCTAGTGCGGGGATGACAAAAGCGCGTGAACAAGAGGTCGTATTATCCGTGACCACGTTCAACAACACAGGGACACCTGCCTTGGCATATAAGGTCGCCGGGAAATATCCGTCATTTTCAGCGGACAAGGTTAAGTCTCCATCGGAAACGACCGGAGCGGCATCGCTTACATTTTGACTTAGGTTAGCCACTGAATAAGGATTGCCCATCAAGTTAAGACCGGATTCAATTGTAAAGACGCCTACGATCAAGACGACTACGGCGACAAAACGCATGAAGGCTTTTTCCAGCCTGGATCCAAGCTCCGTGGCCATAAATGCCACAGCAAAGAAGATCGGCATGGTACCCAAGGTGAAAGCGAACATGATTGCAGCCCCTTCAGCAGCGCTGCCTGTCGCAAGCGCTACAGCCATCATCGCCTGGGTGACCCCGCAAGGAATGAAAACTGTCAGTGCACCAAGGACAATGGGGGTGAAGTAATCCATCTCCGATTTTGACTTTCTGCGAATGTATCGTTTGACGGAGTCCGGTGGTTCGATTACGAAAAATCGGAAGATGGGATGGACATTTAACATGCGAAGACCGTTGCCGATCATAAAAATGCCGATGGCAATCAAGAGAATGGCTCTCAAAGTCGAGTTGAGTGACAGCACCGAGCCCAACGCGCCCAGCAATAATCCCAGCAGGGTGTATGAAATCAGCTTGGCGACAAGGAAAAGCACAATGGAGATCGCACGCTGGGATTTTCGACTTGCCGGTGACACAGAAGCCTTTCTTCCCTGTTCACCCTGGGCAAGGATATCCTGTTCGAGCTGCCGTCCAATCGAACTCGCCAGCAGCCCTCCTTGCACGGCCAGACAGCTTAACCCTCCTGTGGTGAGACCAGTAATAAAAGCCACCATGTAGGGGTTCATTTAGCGTTTTCCTCCATCCCAGACGACGAAGGGCATGTTGATCACAACTCCTGGCTGGGCAATGGTTACTTCACCGGCTTGTTCCGCCTGAAGGATATCTGCCACCGATTTCAACTCACGTGCCTTGGCTGGGTCAACCCAGGTCACAACGCTCAGTTTGCGCAATGGAGAATATCCTTCACTCCCGGGCGGGTTGTCAAATACATCCGCCTGAAATCCGAGAGGTCCCATGCCGCTCAAACCATTATCGAAGACAAAAACATTTGCCAGGGCGGAATCCGGGACATCGGCAAGTCCTGGAACTTCGAGCACTGGCGAATTCATCATCGTGGTCAGAAGAGCTGCAATGTCTGCATCCGAAACTTCAGTATGGACAAAGTATATTTCCTTGCCATCAGCATATGCTTTCCCCGCAGGAAGTTCCGCTGTGGCAGGTCCGGATTGTGCAGGTGCACAGGCAGCCAGAAAAACTGAAAGAACCAGAACCAAAATACGACTAAAGTTATTTGTCTTCATAGATAAGTCTCCTAAATTTTAGCTTTTCGCAAACGAAGGCTATTGGACACGACAAAAACACTACTAAAGGCCATTGCACCGGCTGCAAGCATTGGGTTCAGATATCCCAAGGCTGCCGCAGGTATGAGGATGACGTTGTAGAAGAATGCCCAGAACAAATTCTGCTTGATGGTATTCAGGGTTTTTCGTGAGATGGAAATCGCTTTGCCAACACCGTGTAAATCACCACTGATGATCGTCACGGGAGCTGCCGCCATAGCCACATCCGTGCCGGTCCCGATGGCAATACCAACATCCGCCTGGGCGAGCGCGGGAGCATCATTCACCCCGTCTCCAACCATGGCCACGACCAGGCCTTTCCCCTGCATGGCTTTCACCTCGGAGGACTTTCCGTCAGGCATGACTTCAGCCAGTACCGTGTCCACCCCGACTTGACTTGCAATAGCTTCAGCGGTTTTCTTGTTGTCGCCAGTGATCATGGCGACGGTCATACCCATGTCATGCAAATCGGAGATGGCGTCCTGCGAACTTTCTTTTACCGTATCGGCGACGGCTATGACGCCACTGATTTCACCATCGATAGTGACCAACATGGCAGTCTTTGCTTCAGACTGAAGCCGGTCCACACTGGAGGCGAGGCTGTTCAGGGCGATACCACGATTGGTGACCATCCTGAGATTACCAACCGCCACAGTATGATGGTCGACAACTCCTTCGACACCCAGACCCGCTTCTGCCTTAAAACCTGAGGGGGCCACAAGCTGCAGGCTTCGGTTGGTGGCTTCTGCCCAGATCGCTTCTCCAAGCGGATGCTCGCTCCCTTTCTCAACTGAGGCAGCCAGGCGCAGCACTTCATCTTCAGTGAACGCATCCGCGGAGATAATATCTGTGACTGCAGGTTGCCCCTTGGTTATGGTTCCCGTCTTGTCAAGAATTACACTGTTCACTTTACCGGCACGTTCGAGCGCCTCGGAACTCCGAAATAGGATTCCCTGTTCGGCGGCTTTGCCAGTACCCACCATCACGGCGGTCGGGGTCGCGAGTCCCATGGCACACGGGCAGGCGATGACTAGTACAGCCACCATATTGGACAGCGCTCGAGTCAACTGGTCCACATCGGAATTGATCGGCAACGGAGGCCCAAAAAAGTACCAGGCTCCAAACGTGATGGCAGCGATGAGAATCACCACAGGTACGAAAATGGCCGAAACCTGGTCTGCCAATTTCTGGATGGGCGCTTTACTGCCCTGTGCATCTTCCACGAGGCGTATGATTTGAGCCAGGGCTGTCTCTCTTCCGACCTTGACCGCCTCGAACCGGATCAACCCAAGCTTGTTCAGTGTTGCCCCGATTACCGGGTCGCCGGGACGTTTTTCAACCGGCAGAGACTCTCCAGTGAGCATCGATTCGTCCACCGAAGACCGCCCCTCGAGCACCACCCCGTCCACCGGAATTTTTTCCCCCGGCCGAACGATCACCACATCGCCGACTTTCACGTCATCGACCGGAATGTCCGTCTCGAGTCCAGCCCTTACCACCCGGGCAGTTTTTGCACGCAAGCTCATTAATTTCTTAATTGCCTCGGAGGTGCGACCCTTGGCGCGGGCTTCGAGATACTTGCCGAGAATGATCAGGGTGATTATGACGGCGGATGTCTCAAAATAGACGTGCCCGGGAAGCAGGTCGAGCATGATGATCACGGAATAAAAATAGGCCACCGAGGATCCCAGGGCGACCAGGACGTCCATGTTCGCCGAACCGTTCCTCAGGGATTTGTATGCCCCGACATAATACTGCCGACCTACATAGAACTGCACAGGGGTGGCGAGAGCGAACAGCAGCCAGTCGAACCACCATTGCGCCTGATGCATGCCTCCCATGGCGAAGGACATGGCATCATGACCAGGGATATAGAAAATTTCAGGCAGAAGGCTGAAATCCTTGCCCATAGATAATAGGAACAAGGGGATGGTAAATGCCAGGCCAATGATCAAAAGCCTGCGTTGTTCGAGAATCTCCGCTTCTCGTGCTTGCGCTTCTACATCCTCTGCATCGCCACCCAATTCGATGGCTTCAAAACCCGCAGTAGAAACCGCCCTTCGAAGCTCGGCTTGTGAAACAACCGTCGGAACATATTTGACTTTGGACTTACCAGTCGCGTAGTTCACCTGAGCATTTAGCACACCATCCAGTGCCTGCAGCGCTTTTTCAAGCCGACGTGCATCGTTATCATCTGTCAGGCGCTTGATGACCAACTCAGCTTCCCCGGTGGCGACACCATACCCGGCCCGTTCCACCCGCGAAACAAAATCAGGCAAAGCTAGCAGGGACGGGTCAAACTCGACGGAGGCGCGTTCGGACGACAGGTTTACATTGGCTGAACTTACGCCATCCAGTTTTTTCAAGGATCGTTCAACGGTCGCAACACAATTCGCACAGGTCATGCCCGTGATGGGTAGAGTGAGCTGTTTCGATTCGGCCATTCTTCACCTGAGGGATAACAATAAAGAAAAAGGTAAATTGAATTGATAAAGAAGGATCAGGCAGCCACCGGATAATTGATTTCCTTAAGAAGCGATTTGATCGCTTCCTCGTTGGCCGGTGAGTCAAATTCGATCTCGACTTTTTTGGTTTCTGCGTCTGCCTTCACGGTCTTAATTCCGGCCAGGTCGGATACTTCTGTCTGGATGGTGTGGACGCAATGCCCGCATGATATGTTTGGAACAGAATAAGTAACAGTGGTCATTTTTTCTCCTTATAAAGGTTGTTTGAATTTTTAAGCCGTTGAATTTCTTTAAACTTTTGTAGCCGTCTCAAAGACGTCCGTAATTTCTTTCAAGACACGTTCGCGTTCTTTGGGGTCGTCTCCCTTAATCGCTGTTGTCACACAGGAATTTAGGTGGTTTTCAAGGATTCCTGTGCTGACCTTGTTCAACGCCGATTGGACCGCCTGAATTTGTCTGATGACGTCGATGCAATAAGCATCATCATCCACCATCCTGATGATGCCGCCCAGGTGCCCCTCGATTGTCTTAAGCCGTTTGATGGTTTGGTCGTCGCGCATAATCTTGTCCCTTCTCCATACCCCCCCCAGGGGGGTGGGGTATGGAGATTATAGCTAATCGTCAGAAGTTAGTCAACCCCGGGTTTCCTCCGAAACTCGAAGGTCCCGCGGCTGAGATACTCCATTGCGAGCTAACGCCTGGACTATCTGTCCATTCGGGAGCAGGACTTGTTGGAGTCTGTTTCGTACTCAGCGAATAAAAAACTGGATCATGAATCGGAGATTTGAAAAAAACAGGCATCAGCCTGTTTTTAAATTTAAATGTATTAGACCACCCCAAATAACGCAAGGAACCACTCCGGAACCGCGAATTCTCCAACTCCCAGGATGGTCGTCAAGATAAAACTGGTGATCAATATCACGACCGAGACAGCGATAATCAAAAAATCAGTCCAGCGATACGTCAGCTTGATCAGCCAGGTGCGTGGATGCGTGCCAAAACAACGGAGGTCCATCGCGTTGGTGACATCCTCCCCGGTCAGGATGGAATTCATGGTAACCGGGACGATCAACGGAGCGACGCGGGTCAATAGCTGGAATAGACTGCCGCCCATCCGCTCCAGCTCATAGCCACGAGCTTTCTGGGCATCCAATGTGACGCTGAAATCCCTGGCAAGCGTAGGGACATAGCGAAATGCCAACTCCATGGTATAGGCTAACTTATCGGAGAATCCCAAGCCCTTAAAGGTAACTCCATATAATCGGGGATCCATCGAAAATGGGATGATGATAAAGATTGCCGAAATCGAGACGATGCGCAAGATCTGGCATAGGGCAAACCAGATGCGTTCATAAGTCAGACCAAAATCGATCGTCCAGCCAAACAAAGGAATTGTGATTCCTTCAGGCCAGACAAGATGCCCACCTGGAGGAACGATCCCACCGGCTCCACCGCCGGTGATGATGGTGTTCACAACGATCATCGTAAATAGAATAATGGAAACCAGCGTCCATGCCCGGCGCGATTCCTTCCACTTGACCCCAGCCAGGGAATACCACCCAAATCCAAGGATGAAAAAGAACAACAAGAAACGCGCATCCCAGAACATGGTTACAGAAAAAAGAAACGCCAAAGAGAAGATCCAACGCGCACGTGGATCGATGCGCTCCATGATGCTGTTGCGTATTCGAAATCCCCAGGTAATGAGCATGGATGCGGGACGTCCTCACCCCTCCGCCCAAAGAGCCTCGGGGTGAGGACGATTCCTTACCTGCCTGATCTGGACAGTATTGCCTGATAAGCCACCATCAAAATGGGCACCAGAATTAGACCATTGATTAAATTCGGTATGACCGCGGGGATGAAGTTAAAGTAGATCACGGTGTAAATGTCAGCTCCGGAAACCCACATTTCTGACAGCGCAGCTACGCCCATGCCGACCACGATGCCCAGGGCGCAAAAAAGTTCTGCTTTTAGAATGGATTTCCCATCACGGTAATTCGTGATCTGGTTTGCCACAAGACCCGCAATCAAACCCATGATACCGTTGCCCAGGTCCCACCAGATCCATAGCCCATATCCGGAAAGCAGGTCACCGATAATATTGCCAAAGAAACCGGTGATGAAACCCACCCACGGACCGAAGGCGACACCGAAAAACAGCGGGATCGCCACTGCCGGGCGGAATGCCACATTTCCCGCGCTTGGCAGTTGAAGGAAGTTAGTGGCGAAGCTCAGCACGCCGTACAGTGCCGCGCCAATCGCCGAATTGACCACTTCCCTTGTTCCGAACTTCCACAGTGATTTCTTTTCTTCCATACCTAGCCTCCTTTGGGTTGAAAAATGGACTTCCTAAGTATTTAACTCTGAACCAGCGCCAGAGTTTCTGCCCGTTGGAATTTCCCTGTCAGCGAAAACATGGTTTTGTTCAATCTTAACAAGGATGTAGGTAAAATCCTGCACGAACGCAGAAGAGATTCGTCAGACAGGACATCGTGTGATGAGCCATCCGCAACAATCTTTCCATCAAACATCAGCAAAATTCGGTTGGCGTAAATTAATGCCAGATCCAGATCATGTGTGATGAATATGACAGAGTCAAAGCCTGGCATTTGAAGGATGGAATCCATAAAGGAGGTGTAATTCCAATAATCCTGTCCGGCAGTCGGTTCGTCCATCATCAGGATACGCGAACGCATCGCCAGGATCGCGGCAATGCTGATCCGCTTCTGCTGACCGAATGAGAGTGCCAGAGGCGGCATCCCCATTTCCTCCTTCAAATGGACGGTATCAATCGCCCAGTCGACATTGCTGGAAGTCGTTTCCTTCGAATAACCCAAATTACGGGGTCCAAAGGATAATTCCTCTGCTACGGTCGGCGCAAAAAGCATCTGTGTTGGACTCTGAAAAACATAACCGACGGTATGAGCGGCCTGGGCTACCGTAATCGAGCGAGTATCTTTTCCCTCCAAAAGCACCCTGCCCTCGGTCGGTTTAAGCAATCCAAGCGCATGTTTGACCAGCGTGGTTTTACCCGATCCGTTGTGACCGAGGATGGCGATCACGTCTCCTTTTTTGATTTCACAATTCACATTTTTCAACACCTGGGGATGGTCATCGGCATATCGGAAGTGGACATTTTCAAACTGCACAAGGGAAGCTGATTTTTCTTCAGGCTGCACTGCCAGATTGAAAACAACGGATGGTTCATGGCGGGCTTTTTCCAGAACAACCTCCGCAGGCAGCTTAACATAGTGGTAATCCACAGCATCCATTAAACCCGTTGGATCTCCACTATAAACAACGCGCCCCTCTTCCATGTAAATAACCGTATCCGGATGGATGGTCAGTACATCTTCCACGCGATGTTCCACCAGCATCACCGCATACCCTTCATCTGCCAAAGCACGAAAAACAGCCAATGCTTCATGAGCTGAAGCAGGATCCAGGCTGGCAAGTGGCTCATCAAGCAATAAGATCCTGGGTTCCATGGCGAGGAGACCTGCCAACGCAATTTTCTGTTTCTCGCCGCCAGAAGTGCTAAAGGTTTCCCGGTCCTTCATCGATAAAATCCCTAACCGGTCAAGCGCCCTCTCAGACCGCGCTTGGATCTCATCGCGAGGCAGCCCCATGCTCTCCAAACCAAAGGCCACCTCATTAAGGACATAACTTCCTAGAATTTGCCTTTCAGGATCCTGAAGAAGTGTCCCGACCTTTTGGGAAATATCGACCATCTCCATCCCCTTGATCGATTGCCCATATAAGCGAATATCTCCGCTCATCTCGCCGTGGTAGGTATAGGGAATCAAGCCATTGATGCAACGCATCAGGGTTGTTTTCCCGCAGCCACTTGAACCGGCGATCAACATCACCTGTCCAGGGAGTACAGAAAAACTGACATTCTCGATGGCCGGTTCCGTACGTCTCCGGTATCGAAAAGTAAGGTTCTCAACAACCAACGGAATATGATCCATAAAGGATTTACTTCAACGTTACTTCGACAACATCGCCGACTTCCGCGCCTAATTCCCGGGCAGCGGAACCGTTGACAACTGCAATCTCAATGAATCCCTCGCTGTCCACGAGTGCAACCAGGTCTCCGTTCTTCCTCCAACCATAGGAATCCACAAGTCCGAAAATGGTTTGTTCCCGAAGTTTAAAAGTTACTTCCGCTTGGTGGTCAAGTAGATCTGCTCTCAAGTCCGTGGTTAGATTCCCAAAGGTATCAATGATCGTCACGTGCGATGTCCATCCGTTTTTGGAGCGGATCGCCTTGGGGACATCGAGCAGAATAGGATCAGAGAATTTTGTCCCCAGATTAGTAAATTCTATTCCACGAGCCAGGTGCGCCGCGGCTGGTGCGAAAATATCCCTTCCATGAAAAGTATGGCTGACATTCGGCAGCCAAAATTCAGGTTTGTTGAGGTGGATAAATTCCGCTACCTGATCCTTTCGTCGGGCTTCTTCAATCACAGGGGTGAATAGTCCATTATCCGGTCCGATGAAGAACTGGTCGCCCAGCCTGGCCGCCATAGGGCGCCGCTTTGTTCCTACTCCCGGATCCACAACCGCCACATGAATTGTCCCTGACGGAAAGAATGGAGCTGCCCGAGATAATGCAAGTGCCCCCTCAAGGATATTCTGCGGGGTAACGGCGTGGGTAATATCGGCGATATGGGCGATTGGACAAATTCCCCAAATCACACCTTTCAGGACGCCAACGAATCCATCCTTTTCGCCAAAGTCGGTGGTCAATGAAATGATAGGCATGAATTTACCTCATGATTTACCTGACTATTATCCAGTTATGTTGAAGCAGAGTCAAGTAGTAGAGAGCTCAGATTTTTCCCAGAAAGACTGATAAACACAAATGAGCCTGGCAATTTGAACCGCACCCCGAAAGTTGGATACCACCAACTGAGGAGGTGCAGTTTTTATGACCAAATACTCACGTACGGAAAAGCTAGCAGCAGCCCAGGCCGTAGAAGCAGGAGACAGTGCAGCCAATGTTGCCAGGCGATTGGGGATGTCCCGGCAAGTGGTGCAATGGAGCGTCAGGCTCTATCGGGAGCAGGGGGAGGCGGGCTTCCAGGCAAAGAAGGCAAGCTATACAGTCGCACAAAAGCTGGCGGTATTGGAAACTCTGCATTCCCAGGGTATGTCCAACGTAGAAGCGGCGGTAAAATTTGGGATACGCGGATCCACGACGATCTGGGAATGGGAGCGCCGATACTTGGAAAATGGGATGGAAGGGCTCACGCCGAAGAAAAAAGGCAGGCGGCCGAGAGTGCCCAAGCCGAAAGCCCCGCTGACGCCGTATGAGCAGCTGCTGGCAGAGAATGAATATCTGCGGGCGGAGAATGAATACCTAAAAAAATTGAACGCCTTGGTGGCAGAGCGGGAAGCTCGCGAGAAACGCGGCAAAAAGACCGAGTAGCTATTCTCTCTGAACTAAGGCAGAACTATCCGTTGGGAGTGCTTCTTCAAATAGCTCACCTTCCGAGAAGCACCTATTATTATCATGTCCAACACCTCTCGGACCCGCAAAAACACGTGCCGGAACGGGAGGAAATCCGCCAGATCTGCGAAGAACACAAAGGACGCTACGGGTATCGGCGGGTCACCCTAGCGCTGCATCAAGAGGGGTACGCCACCAATCACAAATTGGTGATGAAGCTCATGAGGAAGAACAGCTCAGCTGTGTCTTGCGGCCCAAAAAGTATCGTTCCTACCGTGGCGAGGTTGGCAGAGTGGCTCCCAACCGGTTGAATCGCCATTTCAGGGCGGTGAAGCCCAACACGAAATGGGCCACGGACATCACGCAATTCGAAGTGCAGGGACAGAAGCTTTATCTGTCCCCCATCCTGGATCTCTACAACGGGGAGATCGTGAGCTATTCCTATCGAAGACCCCCAACGTCCAGCTGGTGATGGACATGCTGCGACAGGCTTTCCGAAAGATACCGAACTCGGAACGCTTGATGCTCCACTCCGACCAGGGCTGGCACTACCAGATGGCACCTTATCGGAAGATGCTCAAGGAAAAAGGCATCACTCAGAGCATGTCCCGCAAAGGCAATTGTTATGATAACTGTGTGATCGAGAACTTCTTCGGTGTGCTCAAAAACGAATTCTTCCGCAATCAGTCCTTCGCTACGGTGGATCATTTCCAGAAAGAACTGGAGAGTTACATCGATTACTACAACAACCGGCGAATAAGGTTAAACTGAAAGGACTGAGCCCTGTTCAGTTCAGAACTCAGTCCTTCGTCCTACTTTAATTCCTGTCCAACTAATGGGGTGCAGTTCAAATTTCCCAAGCTCATTTGTGATTTCCATGTTTATTCTTTTGGTTATTGGCCTAACGCTTGCTGAAACTCAGCCCTGAATTCTTCAGCAGAGACGTACCCAAACCATTTCTTGATGACCTGACCCTGTCCATCCAACAAATAGAATTCCGGCTGGACACGGAAACCGAAATCCCGTTTGAACTGTTCCGTCGCGGGATCATCAGCATCCAAAAAAGCAAAATTGATTTTCCCGGAGTATTCAGCTTCAAGCCCGTGCACGACGGGTGCCATAGAACGGCAGGTGCCTCAGGTAAACCTGAAGAATTCCACCAGTGTCGGGACACCCGAGGCCAGATTCACCGAAGCTGGGTCTGTTGCAACCAAGCTTGTCGCCTCGGGATGTTGCGACTATTATGGGTGCCGGCGATGTGGTTGTCTCAGAAATGTTTGGGACGGCAGTATCCTGGGATATCTGTTCGTTGGCTGGTGCTTCAACCTTTGTTTCTGCCACCTGTTCAGAACTTGGGTCATTACCTGCGGTTGGTGCACAGCCTGAAATGATAATAGAAAAAACCATAACCATGATCGGGAAAAGAAATCGCATTATAGAGCCTCCTTGAGAGATTTAGTCAATTTTTACCCAATTTCATTAAAATACTATGAAAGATATTAATATAACCATTAATGTCCACTTTGACTGGGTTAACACCTAGGCTATACTAGGGGCGTCGTTTCTACAATTCAACATTTCGGGAGGAATTCCTTTGTCCTTTAAACTTACGTATGCGACCATGTACAATCCGCCAGAAGAATTGCATGCTGATTTCGACGCTTCTTTGACAAGGCTAAAACATCAACTGGGAAAAGAAGTTGCCATGCTGATCGATGGCAAGGATGTCCGGGCGGAAGAACAATTCGAGGATCGGACTCCCATCGATTCAAATGTGGTGCTGGCTGTGATGCAAAAGGGTAATGAAAGACATGCTGAACTGGCGCTTGCGGCAGCCCGAAAAGCATTTCCCGCCTGGAGTCGCACCCAATGGCAGGAGAGAATCAAAATTCTTCGCAAGGCAGCCGACTTGATCGACGAACGTCTGACCGATCTCAGCGTGGTCATGGCCATGGAGGTCGGAAAGAACCGCATGGAGTCGATGGGCGATGTGGCGGAAACTGCCGACCTGATTCGCTACTCATGTGACCAGGTCGAAGCGAATAATGGGTTCATCAGGCCGATGAACAAAGATCCGTTGCCCTATCATGACTCAACGAATATATCCGTGCTTAAGCCGTATGGTGTTTGGCTTGTCATCAGTCCCTTTAATTTTCCATTTGCCTTAACCGGCGGTCCCGCTGGTGCCGCGCTGGCTGCCGGTAACACCATCGTGATCAAGCCTGCCACAGACACGCCTTTCATTGTCCGTTTGTTGGTCGATTGTTTCAGAGATGCTGGCATACCGGATGGCGTGGTGAATTTCGTCACCGGTCCCGGAAGGACCATCGGTGCCGCTCTGGTCAACAGCCCCGAAGTCGACGGTGTCACCTTCACCGGTTCCTACGATGTGGGTATGAAGTTGTTCCGCGACTATGCCAACGAAAAATGGGTCCGCCCGATTGTGCTCGAGTTGGGAGGGAAAAATCCGGTGATTGTCTCGCGGAACGCAAATCTGGAGGATGCAGCAGCGGGAATCGTGCGCTCCGCTTTTGGGCTGCAGGGGCAGAAATGCTCCGCCGCCAGCCGGGTTTACATCGAATCTCCAATCTACGATGAATTGGTTGGAAAACTCAAGGAACTCGCTGAAAAATTGTCCATCGGGGATCCGACCGACCGAAAAGTGTTTCTCGGCCCGGTTGCGAATAAATCATCCTATGAGGATTTCCAGAATTATTGCAGGGAACTTGGGGGAGCGGGCAAATTCCTTACGGGTGGTAAAGTGCTCACAGATGGCGCGCTCAACAATGGATTTTTCTGCGCACCCACCTTCGTGACGGATGTCCCCATGGATCACAGGCTTTGGAGATCTGAGATGTTCCTGCCCATTACCACCATCGCCAAAGTTAATAACCTTGCGGAGGCGATGAGATATGCCAATGATGTGGATTACGGCCTGACCGCAGGCTTTTACGGTTCTGAAGAAGAAGCGCAATGGTTCTTTGATAATATCGAAGCCGGTGTCATCTACGCCAACCGCCCGCAGGGTGCAACCACGGGCGCATGGCCGGGATTCCAACCTTTCGGCGGTTGGAAAGGCTCGGGGTCATCCGGAAAGAATGCCGGCGGGGACTATTACATCCAGCTCTATATGCATGAGCAATCCCGGACATTGGTCCGGGCAAAATAGTGAACCAACGAGCAAGCTGAATCCCCTTCACCGTCGGGAAGGGGATTTTTTATGACATTATGCGAATCACTATTTTTCCTGTACAATTTGGGGACAGAATTAGCGCATTGTTGAGATTACACAATGGAAGATGATCTCCGACCCAGAATTGGAACATTTTTTATCCTGATAGGGCTTGGGCTCCTGGCATTGTTCGTCGGGTCGGATATGGCCTTACAGGCAGATTTTTGGTATTTTATTGGATCAATCGGCTGCATCGGGTTTGGCGCCTACCTCAAGCTTGTCTCTTCGCGAGAGAAAGGACCCAGTCAGCGATTTAGCAGCATTCGCAACTACAGAGAGAAACGCAGAAAGGAAAAGGAAGCCAAGAAGAAGGCTAAGGAAGAACAGGCTAAAAAAGCAAAGTCCCAAAACCAAAATGGATGAACCACTGGATACTTCTCACAACCGACCTGTCACCGTAACCATACTCGCCATTCTCGTGTTATTATTCGCGGTGACCAACCTGATCCGGTTTTGGGCTGCCATCCAAAATTGGGAAACTCTGGTTTATATCGAAAGTAGTCCCGGACCTTGGTATTTCGCATTGACGGGGTTGGTCTGGGGATTACTCGGTTGCTGGTTGGGTTGGGTCGTTTGGCGCGGGCGCCCGGGATGTAAAAAAGCAGTAATTGCTCTCTCGGGGCTTTATTTTATATATTATTGGCTGGACGGGCTGGCTTTTCGAAATCACATTCCATCCCAAAATGTGCTGTTTGTTGCAGGATTTGGAATCCTGGTAGTTTTTTACATAGTTTTCACCTTATTATTACCATCAAATCAGGAATTTTTCTCGAGGAATCATGAGCAATAATTCTAGAGCAGAACTGCTAAAAAAATACCGCGCCTCTTCGAGGCAGGGTGGCGGGACAGAAAGAATCCAGACTCAGCACAGCCGGGGAAAATTGACAGCCCGGGAACGCCTCGATCTGTTGCTGGACAAAGGCTCCTTCCGCGAAGTGGATGCATTTGTCGTCCATCGTACCAACGACTTCGGTCTTGAGGAGCAGAAATTCCATAGCGACAGTGTGATCACAGGCTGGGGAACAATTGAAGGCCGCCTGGTCTATGTATTTTCACAGGACTTCACGGTTTTCGGTGGTTCTCTAGGCGAAGTCCACGCCGAAAAGATCGTAAAAATCATGCAGATGGCAATGAAGAACGGCGCCCCTTTGATCGGATTGAATGATTCGGGCGGTGCCCGCATCCAGGAGGGGGTGGTGTCCCTGGGTGGTTACGCAGATATTTTCCTTCTGAATACGTTAGCTAGCGGGGTGATTCCTCAAATCTCAGCGATTATGGGTCCATGCGCGGGAGGAGCCGTTTATTCTCCAGCGCTGACCGATTTTATATTTATGGTCCGTAATTCCTCTTATATGTTCGTCACTGGACCGGACGTGGTTAAAACAGTCACCCATGAAGAAGTCTCTTTCGAAGGCCTGGGAGGGGCGAGCGTCCACGCCGAAAAATCCGGCGTGTGCCATGTCGCCGTTGACACCGAAGCGGACACGCTCTACTTAATCCGCAAGATGCTCGGCTATATGCCGCAGAATAATATGGAAGATGCGCCATTTGTTACACCTTCCGACGATACGCTTCGCATGGATGAAGCTCTCGACACGATCATTCCAGACGATGCAGGCAAACCTTACGACATTAAAGAAGTCATCAACATGGTGATGGATTTGGGGTCATTCTTCGAGATTCATGAAGGATATGCCCAGAACATCGTGGTTGGATTCGCAAGACTGGGAGGGCATTCGGTCGGAATAGTTGCCAACCAGCCGGCGGTTTTGGCCGGCGTGCTGGATATAGACGCCAGCGAGAAGGCAGCCCGGTTTGTTCGATTCTGTGATTCGTTTAATGTCCCTCATAACCTTCGAAGATGTGCCGGGTTTCCTGCCTGGGACCATCCAGGAACACCATGGAATAATTCGCTCAGGAGCAAAATTGCTGTACGCCTATTGCGAAGCAACCGTCCCCAAGCTCACTGTGATTACACGAAAAGCCTATGGGGGAGCCTATTGCGTGATGTCCTCCAAGCACATACGGGGCGATGTGAACCTCGCCTGGCCTTCCGCTGAAATTGCCGTGATGGGCCCGGACGGCGCCGTGAGTATCATCTTCCGTAAGGAATTGGCGGAAGCGTCCGACCCGGTCAGTCGAAAAGCCGAATTGGTTCAGGAATATCGTGAGAAATTTGCCAGTCCCTACGTGGCTGCTGAGCGAGGCTACATAGACGATGTGATACAGCCTCGTGAAACTCGTCCCCGCCTGATCAATGCGCTTGAAATGCTCCAGAACAAGCGGGATGCAAACCCTGCCAAGAAACATGGAAACATTCCGCTTTAGCGCTTAAGTCACCGAGGAAAAATGTTCAAAAAAGTCCTTATTGCCAATCGAGGGGAAATCGCAGTACGCATCATCCGCGCTTGCCGGGAATTGGGCATCGAAACGGTGGCCGTGTTCTCAGAGGCAGACCGGAAAGCGCTGCATGTGCGATATGCGGATGAAGCCTATTTATTGGGTCCCGCCCCATCCCGAGAATCTTATCTCCGCGGTGACCGGATCATCTCCATCGCGCGAAAATCCGGCGTGGACGCCATCCATCCCGGCTACGGATTTCTGGCAGAACGAGAAGATTTTGCTTCCGCATGCGGAAATGCAGGTCTCGTGTTTATCGGCCCGAAACCTTCCTCCATCGCAGCCATGGGAGACAAAGCGGTAGCTCGCAGCACGGTGCTCAAGGCGGGTGTGCCCGTGGTGCCTGGCACGGAAGATGTGGGAAATCTTAGTGACGAAGATTTATTGGCCATTGCCCCCAAAATCGGGTTTCCGCTGCTCATCAAAGCAACTTCAGGCGGCGGCGGAAAAGGGATGCGCGAGGTAAAGTCTATTGAAGAAATGCCTGCCTTGATCCAAAATGCACGGCGAGAAGCCAAATCGTCTTTTGGCGATGGGAATGTCTACCTCGAGAAACTAGTCGAAGGGGCACACCACATTGAGATCCAGATACTTGCTGACCAGTTCGGAAACGTGCTGCACTTATTCGAACGAGACTGCTCCATCCAGCGCAGACACCAGAAACTGATCGAAGAAGCGCCATCTACATTCCTCGACGATGAATTAAGACGGAAAATGGGCGAAGTTGCCGTCAAAGCTGCCAAGGCTGTAGATTACGAGAATGCCGGGACCATTGAATTCCTGGTGGACAAGGATAGAAATTTCTTTTTCCTCGAGATGAACACACGATTACAGGTGGAACATCCCATCACGGAAATGGTGACGGGCATCGATATCGTCAAGGAGCAAATCCGTATTGCCCGAGGACGTCAACTCACCTACTCTCAAGAAGACATCCGCATCAATGGCGCTTCGATTGAATGTCGAATCAATGCCGAGGATCCCTATAACAACTTCATTCCATCCACCGGCAAAATCGTACAGAACATCATCCCCAGTGGACCGGGCGTTCGAGTGGATACCGGCGTCTATTCCGGATTCGAAATCTCCCCTTACTATGATCCCATGATCGCAAAGCTGGTCGTGTGGGGTGAAACCAGAGGCCAGGCCATCCTTCGGATGCGGCGGGCGTTGGAGGAATACCAAATCATCGGCGTGCGCACCAATATTCCCTTCCATATGACCATGATGGATTCCCCACGCTTCCTCGGCGGGCAATACGACACCCGGTTCGTTGAAGAACGTTTCTCCATGCAGGAGAAAAATGGTGACCGAGAGCATTACGAGGAAATCGCAGCAGTCGTCGCCACACTGGTTGCGCACGAGGCAGCCGAAAGGTCAGCCCAATTTGTTACTCGCAATGAGCGCGACACCAGCAACTGGAAATGGGTCGGGCGCTGGGAAAGAATGCATCGGTAGGCTGGCTGATTATGAAATATTTGACTACCATTGACGATAAGGAATTTCTCGTTGAGATTCTCGACGAGAAACATATCAGCGTGGACGGCAAAGTGCTTGACGTGGACTTCTCAACGATCAACGGACAGAGGGTATTTTCACTCATCATCGACGGAAAATCCTACAAATCGCATGTAAATCCTTCCGATGAAGGCTGGGAAGTCCTGTTGCGGGGGAAATTTTATACAGCCCAGGTTGAGGAGGAGCGTGAAAAACGACTGCGAGCTGCGGCTGGCGCCAGGGTTATGGAAGGTGGCGAATATCATCTTAAAGCTCCCATGCCGGGTTTGATCGTCGCCGTTATGGTGGAAGATGGCATGAAAATTGAAAAAGGTCAGGTGCTCATCGTTCTCGAGTCAATGAAAATGCAAAACGAACTAAAATCCCCACGAGCTGGAACGATTGCGAGAATAAAAGTAAAACCTGGAGAAAGAGTCGAGCAGAAGGCAACATTGTTGTCCGTAACTTAATGGCACATTGTTGACAAGTTCAATCATGAATACCAGCGGAATCGAAATCGAAACCAAGTTCCACGTCCGTGATCTGAAGAAAATCGAAACGCGCCTCCATGGACTGGAGGCGCGACTTGTTCAACCTCGCCAGTTTGAGAAGAACCTTCGGTTCGACCTGCCAGATGGATCGCTTCGAAAAACTTACCGTGTTTTACGTCTTCGGCAGGATGAAAAAGCTGTACTGACCTATAAAGGTCCCGGAAGCGAGGCGGTGGACGGAATTCGAGCCCGCGAGGAATGGGAGGTCACTGTCAGCGATTTTTCGACCACCCAAAAAATCCTGGAATCGCTGGGGTATGACATCCAATTCGTATATGAAAAATACCGCACCACATACCTCCTCAAGAATTCACACGTGATGTTGGACGAAATGCCATTTGGTTACTTTGTAGAGATCGAGGGGGAATCGCAATCGGATGTACTGTCCCTGGCTAAACATCTCAATTTGGAAAAAGATGGCGCCATCCCTGATAGTTACCAGGTGCTTTTTGAAAAGGTGAAGACTGCACTGGGTTTATCTTTTCGGGATTTGACTTTCGGTAATTTTTCAGGAATTGACGTGCCCGATTCCGCGCTTGGTGTCGGGAGTTCTGACTAGGAGTTACCTCGTCAGAGCCGGCTGAGGACCCGGCGCACGAGGAATGGGTCCAAGATCTATTCGCAACAATCCCGCTTTTTTGATCCAATTTAAAGCCGCGTCATATTCCGAGTCCGTTATGGGACGGTTGATTTCGGGGAAGGTGCGCCCGAGACTCGGGAAATACCGCCGCATAAGGTGAAAATATGTATAGGGAGAAATGTCTTTCGCAAGATAACGCGCAATTTCCTCGGTCCCAGCAAGATTCCTCGGAAGGACCAGGTGTCTGACCATCAACCCATGCTTGGCAATCCCGAAGTCGTCCATGATTAGATCGCCTACCTGCCTGTGCATTTCAGAGACAACCGCACGATTGACCTTTACGTAATCTGCAACACGAAGGTACCGGTCAGCAGCTGCCGGGTCTGAGAAGCGCATATCGGGGATGTAGATATCCACCACGCCGTCCAGCAGCTTTAAAACTTCCACCGAATCATAACCATCCGAGTTGTAAACCAGGGGGAGAAATAACCCTGCCTTAATGGCAATCTTCAACGCCGCCAGGATTTGTGGAACCACGTGACTGGGTGCGATCAAATTCAAGTTATGACACTCATGGTCCTGAAGCTCCAGCATGATGGCTGCCAGTTGCTCAGGTTCCATTTCTATCCCATCGTCGGAATCGCCAATTTCATAGGGCTGGTAGAATTTGAACTTCATTGGAAGGCGGCCAAAGAATATCGTTCCGGAGCCATTTGTTCCAACGAGGGGTGCTTCCTCCCCCATATCTACACCATAGCTTGTGACGTGAACACGCGTCCCTGTTTTGCAGATGCCCTGGTCTCCCCTGTTTAGGAGGCGGTTGATCCCGCAGTTTCGCGCGCATACATCGCACTTTTCCAAATGACTATACGCCGCTTGTGCGCGCTTTTCAATGTCAGTTGTACTAAGGTTGAAGTAGGCGGGGAAGAAAGGCTTCATGGATTCACCTTTACAACTATACAGAAAGGCTGGTTTTTCCGCAAGTCCCCCAATGACCTATTTCAGATAAGGGTATCACCCTTCCAGACGACATGATTTACTTCGCCCTTTTCCCCAGTCAGTTTTTCCAAGATGAACTTAAAAACCAATTCCGACCCGCTGGTAAAAAAATCCGCTGTTGGATTTTTCATGGAGCCTGGGACTAATCGCGCAGATGCCATCACACGCTGAGCCTGGCGTGCCACTGCCGGAGCCGGGTCGATCACCCTTACTTGATCCCCGCAAATTTGCTCGATAAGTGGGATCACGAACGGATAATGGGTGCAGCCAAGCACCACGGTATCAATTCCTTTTTTCAGCATGGGGAGAAGTGCCTTTTCAAGAATTTTCCGCGTCTTGATCGTATCTACTTCACCCAGCTCAATTTGCGCCACCAGTCCCGGGCAGGTGTGTTGCAGGACAGTCACCCCGCTCGCAAACCGCTCAACGACTGACGCGTACAAAGCTCCCTGGAATGTTGCTGGAGTAGCAAGGACCCCTACGACACCTGTTTTTGTCTGCTCAGCAGCAGGTTTGACTGCAGGTTCCATTCCTACAAAAGGGATTTCCGGGAATTTTACCCGCAATTCATGCAGCGCCGCAGCGGAAGCAGTATTGCACGCCACGACGATAATTTTCGCGCCCTTGGAAAGCAAGAACCGGGTAATCCCTTCAGATAACATCCTGACTTGATCAACCGGTTTCGAGCCATAAGGGACATGGGCTTGATCCGCAACATAAAGTGCCTTCTCGTCCGGCAGCAAATTACGTATCTCACGCAGGACTGACAGCCCGCCGACGCCTGAATCGAATATTCCAATGCTGGATTTTTGGGGTGATGAATTCATCGATTTCCGGCAATTTTACCTTGAAGACGCCTCCACGAAAGCAGAGAAAAGCCGGCGCATCGGCTGCTGATCGGTCAGCCACTCGGGATGCCATTGGACAGCCACGCCAAAGGGATGTTCGGGCAGTTCAACAACCTCAACCAGGTTGTCGGGAGAATGTCCAACAGCTATGAGACCTGGAGCAAGGTCTTTGATCCCCTGATGATGCAAACTATTTACCTGGAGTTTTGGTTCTCCAAATATCCTGGCGCTTCGGCTGCCCTCTTCCACATGAACTGGATGGGCAATGGTAGTACGGGGAATATCCGGGTACCAATCGTGCTTCAACGCCCCCGGTAGTTGATCCGGAATATGAGTGTAGAGAGTCCCTCCCAAGGCAACATTCGCGAGCTGGCAGCCCCTGCAGATGCCCAGGAAAGGCCTACCATTTTGGGCGGCCTGTTGAAACAGGGACAACTCCAGAGAGTCCCGATCTTCGTCCACTTCGTCAATTTTGGGGTGGGGAGAACCGTCGAAGTATGCCAGGCTGATATCCCCTCCGCCCGTGAACAGGATGCCATTCAATCGAGGATACAGGTCGCGCCATTCTCCGCCATGGAGTTGATTGGGGATCAAGACCGGCACTCCGCCTGCCTGGACGATGGCATCAACATACGCGGTATTAATGGCTGAAATTGGCAACTGCGACTGACTAAGTCCTTCGTAAACAGTTAACCCGATTAGCGGACGCATCTGCCCTCCAAAAAGAGAAAGGGCACAGCAGGTGCTGTACCCTTTGGGATAACAAGTTCAGGCGATTAATCGAATTTTTGCTTGAGGCGGGTCGCCTTGCCGGTCCGGTTGCGCATGAAATACAGGTTCGCACGGCGAACATGGGCATGACGTTCCACGACCACCTTATCAATGCGCGGAGAGCGAAGCAGGAAGGTGCGCTCAACGCCCACACCGTTGCTGGCTACACGACGGACAGTGAAGTCGCCTTCGTTTCCGCCTTTGCGGACACGGATGACCATGCCTTTGAATTCCTGAATGCGTTCGCGATCGCCTTCCTTAATTCGGACATGGACACTCACGGTATCGCCGGCGTTTAATTGCGGAATATTCGAGTTAACGGGAGCTTCCAAAGACTTCATCAGATCAGCCATTTTCGTAAATCCTTACCTTTTTACAATATCCTGCTTCACAGCAGTTTGATTTTTTATGCAACGTGCGATTATATCACGAATTCAAATTGGGGCAAGGCTGGATAAGCGGAAAATGAAATAAACTAAATCGCCATTACTTCAGCCGATCACCCTTCGAATTTCTTTATCACGATCACAGCATTGTGTCCGCCAAAACCGAAGGCATTACTTACCACAGCCCGAACCTTTTTCTCCCTGGCTTGATTGGGGATGTAGTCCAGATCGCACGCAGGATCGGGAGTCTCGTAATTGATCGTGGGAGGAAGGATTCCTTCCCTGACGGCTTGAACGCAAAGGATCGCCTCGAGTGCTCCTGTGGCACCCATCATGTGTCCCGTCATGGATTTCGTGGAGGACACCGGGATTGAATAAGCCTTCTCACCGAACGCATACTTTATGGACGTTGTCTCGGCAGCATCATTCATCACGGTGGCCGTACCGTGTGCGTTGATATAACCGACCTCATCTGCATTGACATGGGCAGTTTCCAACGCATTAATGATCGCCATACCTCCGCCTGAGCCATCTTCTCTAGGTGAGGTCACGTGGAAACCGTCGCTATTCGAAGACCAGCCAGCCAGTTCAGCCAGGATGTTGGCTCCCCGGGCTTTTGCATGGCTTTCAGTCTCCATGACCAGTAATGCCGCGCCTTCGCCCATGACCAGCCCATCCCAATTCTTATCAAATGGTTTTGGATTCGTTTTCCAGTCAGGATTTCGGGTGATGGCAGTAGCGCGGTCAAATGCGCCTATGCCTACCGGGGTGACCGTCGCTTCTGAACCGCCGGCAATGGCGACATCGATCATCCCTGAACGGAGCATCATCCAAGCCACGCCGATTCCATCCGAGCCGGAAGCGCAGGCCGATGCCACTGAAAAACTCGGACCGCGAATACCATGATCGATGCTGATGATTCCTGCTGCGCCATTCGGCATCATCATGGCTATGGAAAAGGGACTCACTTTTCGGAATCCCTGTTCCTTCAGTGTGTAGATATTATCCTGCATCGACCGAAGCCCGCCAATTGCCGACGAGACGATCACTCCAATCCGATGCGTCGATTGTTCGGTAATCTCCAACCCTGAGGTTTCTAAAGCCTCTTTCATCGAAGCCACAGCAAGTTGCTCGAACCGGTCCCTCCGGCGGGCTTCCTTGAAATCCATATAGATATCCGGATTGAAATTCTTCACTTCGCTGGCGATTTTTACATTCCAATCGCTTGCATCAAACAAAGTGATCGGCCTAACACCCGATACCCCGTTGACCGCATTCCCCCAGGTCTCTTTGACCGTATGCCCAAGTGGATTAATTGTCCCCAACCCCGTGATTACTACCCGGTCCATAGCGCCCTCCGCCACATCAAAATTCGATACTATATTAAAGACTTAAATCCTGCCCCAGTCAATAAGACTACAATTGGATCGGGTAAATCATTCATTACTTGCTCGAGAGCATTCCAAACCAAGGCAGAGGTCGGTTCAACAGAAAAACCGCGCCGGGCAAGTTCATCACGCCCTCTCAGGATGTGCTCTTCATCCACCGCGACAAACGACCCTTGAGTGGATTTAACGATCCTTAGAAGTGCATCACCTCGAACGGGATTCCGCACCTTGACACCCTCAGCCAAAGTCTGCCCCTCTGTGACGAATCCCATCCCTGCCATGCCAACCGTGGACATGACCCACATCGGCGAACACGCTCGAGCCTGGACCCCGATCATTTTTGGCATCTGGACGAATTGGCCAGACTGACGGATCGCATCAAACCCGCGCGCCAACCCGATTAAAAGACCTCCCTGCCCGCATGGCGTGATCACCGCGGAAGGCATATTTCCCATTTGCTCATAAATCTCGTAGGCTGCTGTTGCATAGCCAGGGAGATTAAATGGCAAATAGGCATGGCTTGCGTAGACCATGCCTTTTTCAGTTTCTTTCAGTACCGCTGTAGTGACATCGCTGCGAGAACCTGGAATTGGCACAATTTCAGCACCGTACAATTCGATTTGATCCCGTTTTGGCCCCGAAGACGAGGCAGGGACGAATATCCGGGCTCGGATTCCAGCCTTAGGCGCATAACCCGCTAGCGAAGCGCCGGCATTTCCTGAGGAATCCTCCACAACCTCCCGCACTCCGCGTGATTTTAAAAATCCAGAAATCACAGATGTTCCGCGGTCTTTGAAGGAACCCGTCGGGTTTTCATATTCGCATTTGAAAGCCACCCGCCTGCCAAGCACATCTGCCCACTTCAGAGGTGTATTCCCTTCGCCAAGGGATACTGCCTCAGCACCATCCGGCAGCCCAAAGGTATGTCGATACCTCCATATCCCCGGTTGCGACTTGTCAATTCTTGTTGGATCGTAGGCAAGCGGTTCAGGAATATCGAAAATCCCACCGCACGCAGTGCATTTATACGGCGTCCCATCCAGGGGATAAACTCGCCCGCAGTTTGTGCATGCGATCGTTACCAATTTCATCCGAATATGTCACTCACCCGGTTTGGGGACATAATCCCCCTCGACCCAGGATTCTCCAGTAGGGCTGACTTCCTTCTTCCAGATTGGAACGATCTCCTTCAAGCGGTCGATTCCATATCGCGCGGCATCAAAAACACCCGTATCGCGGTGAGGAGCTGTACAGGCGATCAACACGGTCGGTGTACGAGGATAAAGACGGCCGACCCGTTGAATAATGGCAATCCCCTCGACAGTCGGCCAGCGGCTGCGGATTTCCTCCGCAACCTGATTCATCTTCGCCTCGGCCATGGGTTTATAGGATTCATATTCCAGGTAAACCGTTTCGTGCGGGTTATCACGCGAGGTGACTCCGCGCACCATACCGGTGAATATCGCCGCAGCGCCTGTCGAATCCAGCGTCACCTGGGCGATTAAATCGTTGAGATCGATTTCATCTTCTGTTATTGCGATCACGGTGGGGAAGGATGTCGCCATCGTTTACCCACCTGAAACCGGCGGGAAAAACGCCACTTCGGCATCCGCAGGGATTTCGCTTTCGTCTGCACGGTAGGAATGGTTAACGGAAGCCAAACAATGACCAAGCATCCCACCCAATCCCGGGTATTTCCCCGCAACCATGCTTTTCAATTGGGCGATGGTTGTCCCGGCAGGGAGGTCGAATTCTGTTTGGCGCGTACCCGCCTTTTCCTTAAGCGTCGCAAAAAAAAGAACCTTTACCATTAATTCACCTTGTTAAAAATCCGGATTATTCATTAACGATATCGCCTGACCGGCCGCCGTGTTTTTCAACCAGCCGGATGTTCTGAATGCGCATGGTCTTTTCCGCTGCCTTGGCCATATCGTAAATCGTCAAGGCTGCCAAAGAGACCGCGGTCAACGCCTCCATCTCGACACCGGTTTTCCCGGTTGTTTTGACCGTGGCCGTGATCCTCACACCAGGCAGAGCATCGTCCGGGATACACTCCACGTCGACTTTGGAGAGCTGCAGCGGATGACACAACGGGATCAAATCGGATGTGCGTTTGGCAGCCATAATTCCCGCCACCTGGGCAAGAGTTAAGACATCGCCCTTTTTTATTTCGCCAGCCTGGATCAGGTCCAATGTCGATTTCTGCATGACAATCTCACCTTTGGCGATGGCGATGCGCTGAGTCTCAGATTTCGCGCTGACGTCCACCATCCGCGCACGACCTAACTCGTCCACGTGGCTTAGCTTGGGTTTTGGCATGGGGGAATTATACCGTCATCCCCAGCAGGGATGTTATAATGCCGTCGCAATGGACACCAACCTCACCAGCCGGCAGATATCCGGTTATACCGTGCAGATCCCTCTCTACGAGGGACCCCTGGATCTTCTGCTTCAGCTTATCGAGCATTCTGAGCTGGACATCACCTCGGTCTCCCTTGCCCAGGTCACCGATCAATACTTGATGCATATCCGCTCGATGGCGGTTCCGCCCGATGAGATTTCGGCATTCCTGGTCGTGGCCGCCAAATTGTTATTGATCAAATCCGAGGCGCTGCTGCCGAGACCGCCCACCCGTGAGCCTGGTGAGGAAGACCCCGGCGAATCGCTGGCCAGGCAGCTGCTGATCTACAAGCGATTCAAGGAAATGGCTTTGTGGATTGAAAAGCGGCAGAAGAACAATCTACGCACTTTTCTACGGGTTGCCCCTCCCCCCAAGGTGGAAGCGAAACTCGATTTGAGTAACATCACACTCGAGGATTTATTGAAAGCAGCCGAGTCGGCTTTTGCCCAGGAGCAGGATAAACAATCTCTCGGTACGGTCATTACTGCGCCAAAGATCACGATTCGCGAAAAGATAGCCTTGATCGCCGAGAAACTTGGGGTGACCCCACATGCAAAATTCGTGGATCTCATTGGGCAGAAGCCCACCCGACTGGAGGTCGTGGTCACCTTCCTCGCCCTGCTGGAACTTGTGAAACGATACCGCGTCGCTGCCAGACAGGAGGCATTATTCGGCGAAATCGAAATTGACCGTGCCGATGAATGGGACCAGAACGAGGAACTTGAGCTGGAATTTGAATAAGGATCGGAGCGGTTGAAAATCAACCGCTTTTTTTTTGCCTGGTCCGCCAATAAGCTGCAATCCAAAGCGCCAGGGCGGCCGCAATTGAGTCGATGGCAACATCCACCCACCAGGCATTCCTGCCGGGAACAAAGGACTGATGGAATTCATCCAGGATGGCATAGGTGAAGGATAACAACCAGGCCTGCCATAACCGCTCCCGCCTCCACCCAAATCCATGCCAAAAAGCCAACGCTAGCAGACTGTAAACAACAATGTGCCCACTTTTTTTCACGACCACATCAGCCCATGAAAAATTGGGCATTTCTGTTGATGGGATCGACGAAAAAGCGAAAATCGCCGCCATCATTATCAGGGCAAATCCCCATCGCCTGAGAATAATTCCCATTCGTGTCATTGAATGGGAGTATAACAAATACCACCCCATGTATGGTAATTTTGTAGCTAGGATGTATACTTAGCATTATGCTAGAATAAGTCATTGAAATGGAGGCAGAATGAAACCACGCCATATGCTGTTCATCTTTCTGGCCATCCTGAGCGGACTGCTCATCGGTGGCTGCTCGATTCTTTCGCCAGCGGCGACGCCCACCCCGCTGCCTACCCTGGTACTGGCAACTCCCACCCTGTTGGTTATCCCTACGGCCACGCTGCCGCCCACGGCGACACCAATTCCTGTGACGCCCACCCCGAGCCCGACAACTCCACCCCCCACACTGGCGCCTGTCCGGTTCAACTTTGCCCCGAACTATACAGCCGGCTCGGTTACGGGAACAATTCTCCCGGGGCAGACCCAGGATATCCTCTTCGGTGCAGGATCCGGTCAACTCACATTTGTCACGGCCGATTCTGCCTCTAAAACCGTCATGTTCAGCCTTTCTGGAGCAAATGGACAAGTACTTGTCTCACCCGACCAGAAGGTCGCCAGCTGGAAAGGATACCTTCCCGCCACGCAGGACTACATCGTTAGATTAGTGGGCGGTGCGACCGCTGAAAATTTCCAGGTCACATTCGTGATCCCTGCACGAATATCGTTTGCCAAGGGAGCAACTTCCGGCGGTGTATATACCACGCTGGCACCTTATCAGGTCCAGAGTTATGTGGTCAATTCCGGCGGCGGGGTTCCCATGCTGGTGAATACCGACAATTACAATACCACCATCACCATATTCGGTGCCAGCGATGGAACTGTCCTCGTATCGAATTGGTCGGCCACGAAAGGTCTACCTGGCTGGCAGGGGATGCTGCCCTCATCGCAGGATTACGTGATTCAAGCCATAGCGCCTGGTTCGGCTCAAACCATCGAATTAATCGTCTCCATCCCGGCAAGAATCAGTTTTGCAACCGGAGCTACTTCCGCCTCGAGATCCGGGTCAACGGTGAAAGGCAACGTGGTGCAATACGTTGCATGGGGAGCGGCCGGCCAAACCATGGATTTGAAAGTCACGGGGGATGGTCCCGTTTGTTTACTGGTTTATGGTTTCCAACTGGGGCAATGGATGTTATACCGAAATCAATTTGAAAGTGAATTCACCACAACCCTGCCCGCGTCGCAAGATTACATCATCGGCGTGGTCCCATACGAAGGCACAGTGGTGAATTACACCTTGAATGTAGCCATCCACTAATTTCCAAGCCCCCGAAGAATACTTCGGGGGCTTTTTTTTCTGGACAATCGGGAAGTGTGTCAGCTTTCAAGCTGCAAATTCCATGTTACACTTGCTGCCGAATAGGAGAAAACTCATGAGCGAACCTGAAGTTAAAACCACAACCGAAGAAGAATTTGACAACGACCCGATCTATTACAAACCAAGCTGGCTCAGTCTGATTGCATCCATCGCCTCATGGTCCTCATGGATTGTGTTTGCAGTCTATATCGTTAATACGATCGTTCAAGGTGTATGGATCCAGTCCCAGATCAGCGGTCAGGGGTTGGTGCTTTCCGAAATGCTGAGCGATCCAAATTTCCTTTCCTACATATTCACGAACCTGCTGCTCCCGTTTTTCACCGGCATTGTCTACTTCCTTGTGCTGCAAGGTGTGTCCATCGGGCTGAACGTTGTGCTCGAAATGGACTTCAATATGCGTGAAAAATGATGTGACCTTGAGGCACCTTTAAACACGAATTTCATTGTCCTTTTATCGCTCCCAGAAATGCATCGCGGGAGCGATATTATTTGGAAACTGCGTGATGAACTGCTGAAGCGCGCCTGAGTTTCCGGGGTGTTTTCCATCCGGATCTCATCAGCTTTAATCATCATTGCACCCTGGAAGAGACGAAGTGTTATTTTTCTTTGTTATTGCTCGGTGGCTGGGCTGGTTTTAGTTTTTTGAATTCTTTTTCGATCTGGTCATTGGTCAGCATCGAATAATCTTCACGACTAAAAGTTATCATATTGCCGGCTAGTTCATAAAATGCAAATCCGCTCGTCCAGGGAGTGTGGCGATAAGTACCCTGGCGTTTGCGTTCAAAAGCATAGATTTTCCCCGGCGTATACAATAAGTTGAACGAGGTGATATTTTGTTTGTAAATTTGTTCCATCCATTGCCAGGCAGCTTCCCGCTGCTCGAAAACCCGACACTCAAGCGGATACTCTCTCGCGCCACCATTATGTTTCCAAACGGGACTCGCAACTGGCATCCCGCGCGGTTGAATGAAGCTTTGAAAATGCAAATGATTAACCGAGGCAAATGTGCCAAGTGAGTTATAGCCCATCCCAAACCCTGGCAAATCCTTGGCCAGGGTTTGCGTCACCTCCCAAGCCCAGGTATGATACTCACGGGTCAGGTATTGTTTCAGCATCTTCTCTGGTTCTGGCAGCATCAAAGCGTGCAGGCGGGCAAACGGGTACTTGTTATAGAGTAATGAAACCGGTTTCTCCAGCAGCAAACCAGACCAGAAACTCTCGCGCTTACAGAGAGCCGCATCATAATGGAAAGCATTTTCACTAAAAGGAACATCTATAGAGGCTACTGCCCGCGCTGCGGTTCTTTGCGGACGAAATGAGCGGATGTGATTGAATTGGAGTGTCCATTCATCAAGCTGTTTGAATTCCGCAACCTTGAGTTGCTCCAAACCAACCAGGGCAATTTTTAGAAAAACCAGCAGATCCTCGGCATTCTTCTCGCTGAGAATATGCCCTTCCGCAAAGAGGCGAAAATACTTCTCTCGGATGCCGAGAAAGGCCTTCCGTAAGTCATTATTCAAATCTGCCAGAATCTCGGGATCAAAATAGGCATTGGCGCAGACCAGGATGAAGGCGCTCAGCCCAAAATCAGCGGCACTGCCTCGTTCACGCAGGAGTAGGGTCAGCTTACGACGATAAGCATCCAGAAAGGCTTGTTCCGATTCAAAAAAAGCCATTTTCTCTCCTTAAAAACCACGCAAATCGGTGCTTTGGCGGCGTGGTAAACCAGCAACCGGCGTTCGCTTTAGAACAATATATTCCAGGCCGTGTTCGGCGCAAAAGACGCGTTTTTCTGGTTTATCGCCATCCTCATTGACTGCATAAGCCTCGAGCCCTAGATGTTTTATTTCCGGCTCGGCATCCATCCAACCCTGGCCGCTGGTGATCAGTGCTTCCGTAACATGACGTATGGACTTAACCATGTAGCGGCGTTCAGCTTCCGGGAAGAGGGGATGCCCTTCGCCTTTCAACAGACGCAAGTTGGCATCGCGCCCCACGCCAACGTATAACTCGCCCAAACCTGAAACTTCCTCAAAAAACCGGATATGCCCGGAATGCAGCCAGTCAAAACAGCCGGTGACGATCACCTTTTTCCGTCCACTGGCAGGGTATTTCTCTGCCCTCTGCCAATCTGGAAAAACTCGCAGGCTGGCTTCGGGAATGACAACATACTCAATGCCCTGGGCGGCGCAAAAAGCGCGTTTCGCCGGGTTATCCGCTGTTTCAATTACGACCCAGATATCAGGCCAGACTCCACTCTCTCTGGCCAGGGAATCAACCTGGATGCCCTCATCGGGGCACACTTCTACGAAACTGACGTAGCGGATCGCATTCAAAAAGTACAGCCGTTCTTTCAATGAAAATTTGGGCAACTGACCTTCCAACCGCAAGATGCTCTGATCAGACCAGAGACAGACACAGAGCTCTCCCAGCTTGGAGGCTTCCTCTAGCAAGCGAAGATCAAAAGAGCGGAGATTGTCGAAACTACCGGTAACAAGCACTGTTTTCATCTGGTTTTTCCATTTACGCTTGTGGGCTTCACCTCACCCGGACACGGATCTTCAATGCGCCCGGGACGGGTTCATCCGAAATCACATACAAATACCCGCCACCGCTGCCGGAATACATCGCCCCTGCATAGCGCGCTTGATGGAAGCGCATCAACTCGACCAAATCCACGGTCAGCAATGGATGGCGGACAGTTTGAGGCAGCAGCGCCTCCCAGCAAAGCATGCATTCATTGAATACAGCTCCCAAGGCGCGCAGATCCATCCCAATAATGGCGTTGAAACAGTCTTTTCCGGTTTGGCCCAAACGGCGGACCCATTCACGATCGAGGTTCTTAATTCCCAAGGGAGAATAACCCATCGGGCGTTGGTTGACCGGTAAGACATGCAGGCAATTTTCCAGCCAGACGGCCACCTTTGGATCGTTGTTTGATACTACCTGAACGGGGAAATAGCCGCCCTCCACCTCCGCATCATAATCGAGACGGTTGACCCCGGGGTAGATGATACCGGCCATATCCTGCGAGCCAGATGGGTCGGTCTGCCCCGTGTTTTCAGCAGCATAAAGCTCCCGAACCAGGGCTTTCGGCTCACGGGGCGGGATTTCGTTTCCCCAAAGACGCAAGGCCACCTTGCGAGTGCTGGTGCCCATCCCGCAGCGGTCCATCCAATAAAAATCCGGCTCCAACCCCACCACCACCATCGATCCAGGCGGGGTGGGATTGAGGCGCGAAACGAAGGGCTGGTCGATCCAACCACCAGCCAGTGCAGCGCGGTATGGAATACCGCCAATCGCGCGGTGTAAGTTGCTGTCCATGATTAGCCGGGTAGGGCAACGGGGGCTTCTGTGACAACCCGCTTGCCAGCCTTGCGGTCTTCGTACTGGCTCTTGATCCAGTTGTAGGTCTGTTCCATGCCCACGCGCAAGGTGGTCGAGGGTTCCCAATCCAGCACCTGCTTGATGAAGGTGTTATCGCTGTTACGCCCGGCGACACCCTTGGGGGCATCCAGTTTGTAGCGGCGCTCGAGCTTGACCCCGGCGATTTCCTCAACCAGGCTCACCAATTGGTTGATGGAAACCAATTCGCTTGAACCCAGATTGATGGGCGTCGCAATCAATTCCTCGCAATGAGTGATCTGGTCGATTCCGAAGGTGCAATCGTCGATGTACATGAAGCTGCGCGTCTGTGAGCCGTCGCCCCAAATTTCAATTTCTCCGGAGCCGCTATCAATGGCTTCGACTACTTTGCGGCTGATGGCCGCCGGAGCTTTCTCGCGTCCACCGTACCAGGTTCCGTGCGGCCCGTAAACATTGTGAAAGCGCGCGATCGACGGTTTTCATCCCGCGCTCAGCCCAATACTCCTCGCAAAACATCTCGCTGATCAGTTTTTCCCAGCCATAACCGCGCTCGGCCATCGCCGGATAGGCATCGCTTTCTTTCAAGGCCACCACCTCGGGCATCTTGCTGGAGGTTGGTGTTGTAGGCGCAAGCTGAGGATGAGAAAAAGTAATGTTGGGTTCCGGCGCGGAAAGCAGCCTCGATCAGATGAGTGTTGACCAGGATGGAGCGCAGGCATTCCACGCGGAAACGCTCAATGAAGCCCATCCCGCCCATATCGGCGGCCAGGTTGTAAACTTCCACGGCGCCCTCAACCGCGCGCACCGCATTTTCTTTCTCGCTCAAATCCATGCAGAGCACTTCGGTGCCGGGTACGCGCTGGTACCACTGCGGCAGGGGTTTCTTATCCACGGCTCGGATTTTGGTAAAACCCTGTTCGTGGAAACGGCGCACCAATGCGCCGCCAATAAAGCCGCCCGCGCCAGCGACCACAATCAGGTCGTCTTTTCTTAGGTCGGGGCTGGTGGATGCAACTACGTTTGTTTTCATGGCTTTCTCCTTATGTGTTTGATAAAAATCGATATGACACCGGTACCACGAATTGCTTTAGAAAAATCAGATTTCATTCAGAATCTGATTTATTGGACGATTACCACTTTGTACCGGTACCATGATTATAGCATAAGACAAGGTTTTTTCCGATCCAATTTTTTATTATTTTCCACTTCCTAAACGCAATAGGAGCGTCCGGCGCGGCATATATCTTGTAAACGGGTATAAGTATCCGTATACAATAACACCGAACCAAAACTATGTTTCAAAATTATCAGTAACCGCTTATTTGCATGAGCTATAATCCTCCTTAAGTTCTCTTTTTATCTACTGCAAAGGTTGTTCATGCCTAATCATCTTGTCTCAGAAACTTCCCCTTATTTATTTCAGCACGCAGAGAACCCAGTAGATTGGTACCCCTGGGGAAAAGAAGCCCTGGAAACCGCAAAATCCCAGGATAAAGTGATTTTTCTTAGCATTGGGTATGCTGCCTGCCATTGGTGTCATGTCATGGCGCACGAATCGTTTGAGGACCCCGAAACTGCGGAGCTAATGAATGCCCAATTCGTCAATATCAAAGTTGACCGGGAGGAGCGACCTGATCTGGACAGCATCTACATGTCCGCGACAGTTGCCATGACAGGCTCGGGCGGATGGCCAATGTCCGTTTTCTTGACGCCTGACCTCAAGCCGTTTTACTGCGGCACCTATTTCCCGCCGGAAAGACGGTTCAATCTCCCGTCGTTCAGGGAAATTCTGACTGGAATTTCTATAGCCTGGAATAATGACCGGGGCAGCATCCAATCAGTCGGTGAAAAAGTCATCGACCACATCAAGCTGGCAGAGGTGAATTCGCCTCCCGGCAATCCCCTGGAAAAGAGTGTGCTTGAAATCGCCGATCGGAACCTGATGCAGACGTTCGACTGGGGATTTGGGGGGTGGGGACAAGCTCCGAAATTTCCTCAACCCATGGCGATTGAATATCTCCTCGCCCGTGGAGGGGACGGGATTAAGGCTGCCATGCATACGCTCGCAGGCATGGCACGAGGCGGGATGTACGATGTCGTCGGCGGAGGCTTCGCCCGGTATTCAACAGACCTCTCCTGGCGGGTTCCGCATTTCGAAAAGATGCTCTATGACAATGCACAATTGGCACTGGTATATCTGCATGCCTGGCGGGTTACTCGAAATCCGGAGTTGCAGAAAGTGGTCGAAGAAACCCTGGCATTTGTAACCCGGGAGTTGACCAGCCCTGAAGGAGGTTTTTATTCGAGCCTGGATGCGGACTCCGAAAACGAAGAGGGCAAGTATTACGTTTGGAGTTATGATGAAATCAAATCCATTGCGGCTGAGGATTTTGAGCTTTTCAAAGCTGCCTATGGATTGACCGAGCAGGGAAATTGGGAGGGGAAAATAATCCTTCAACGTGTGTTGGATGACGCCACGCTCGCTGCGAGGTTCTCTGGATCATCAAGCTCAAACGATGACAGGAGTGTGATTACCGCCCAACTTAACAATTGCCATTCGCGTCTTTTGGCAGCCAGGCAGAATCGCATCCGACCAGGTACGGACGGTAAAATCCTGACGGCCTGGAATGCCTTGATGCTCTCCACTTTTGCCAGCGCTGCCCGGGCATTTGGAGGCACCAGCCTGGGCGAAGAATACCTTGCCATCGCAAAGAAGAACGCCAAATTCCTATTGTCAGAATTACAGCCGGGCGGGAGATTGCGTCGAAGTTGGCGCAAAGGGAAAGCGACTGATGAGGTCTTCCTTGAAGATTATGCCGCACTGATTCTGGCTTTGCTCGACCTATACCAAACGGATTTCGAGAATACCTGGTTTGTTCACGCTCTTGAGTTGACGGAACGCATGATTTCGCTCTTCAACGATCCCGCTGGAGGGTTCTTTGACACTCCCGAAGACGGTGAGCAGCTGGTCATACGTCCAAAAGATTTACAGGATAATGCCACCCCTTGCGGGAATTCAATGGCTTGCGAGTCCTTACTTCGAATGGCTGCATTGACGGGCAGAGCTGATTATCGTCAAAAAGCGGAAGGTATGCTGGAGAAAGTCGCCGGACAGGCTGTGCGATACCCCCTTGGATTTTGTCGTTGGCTTTCTGCCCTGGATTTTGTTTTGGCAGACATCAAGCAGATCGCGGTCATTGGTGACCTCAACTCACAGGATGCTCGATCCATGATTGCTTTTCTACACGATGGATATCACCCTCATTGGATCACCGCAGCTTCGTCGCTGCCATTACCGGAGCAGGCTCCGGAACTTCTTCACAATCGTCCCATGATGAGCGGGAAAACAACAGCCTATGTTTGTCAGGGTTTTGTCTGCAACCAACCTGTGACGGATAAAGCTTCTTTTGAAAAACAATTAGCTGACTGATCAATCCGTAAGAAATTCAAGCATCACGGTATTAAATTGTACAGGCTGGTCTATCGTTACAGCATGTCCCGCATTCTGGATAACCACATGCCGGGCTGAAGAGATGTGCTCTACCAGGAATTTCTGGCTGTCCGCCGGAACCGTGGTGTCGCGGTCGCTTGAAACCACTAGCGTGGGTGTAGTAATCTCCCTCAACCGTTTTGAAGAATTGAAAAGACCTAAAGAACGCATGGCTGACCGGTAAGCACGCGGATCGGCCTCGGAGAGTTGTTGGACCAATCGATCACGCTTTTCTTGTTGATCTTCACCGGGGAAAATCCTTTTTGATACAAAATTCGCTTGAGTGGGTACACCAAGCAGGTGAACTAGAAGAAAACGCTGAAGGAAGTATAACCATCCACTCACGCTTTTCGGCCGCAAGATGGAAAACGTGTTTACCAGGATTAGCTTGTTTATCAACTGCGGATAATCCAGGACCAGCTGTTGGGCTATCGTCCCTCCCATCGATATACCGACCACGTGAGCAGGAGAAACATTCAGTTCATTCAGAAGCTCAGCCATCACAGAAGAGACTCGAGGAATACTCCAGCCGCGACCATCATAGGGAGATTTCCCGAAACCGGGTGCATCCGGCGCAATAGGACGAAACCCTGCTTCCACCAAAGCGTCAAACTGCAAAATCCAGGATGAACTATTTGCTCCCAGCCCATGGAGAAGCAGCACAGCTGGCGAGCCTTTAGGATTGGGATCCAGAAAATGGAGATTTGTCATTTCAGTCACCGACGAAACGCATGAAGACCTGATTGCCAAGTAATTTGCCTTTACTAGTTAACCTAAGACATTTATCAGGGCAAGTTTCGGTTGAAAAGGATTCATACCATTCCAGCAATCCAAGGCGCACAAGCTCATCTATCTCATCACCAAACAAATCCATTAATTCAATGTCGAATCTTTGGCGGAATAAGACGGAGGAAATTCCTTCACGTGTCAATCTTAACCCAGTCATCATTGTTTCCTGGATTTCTTCCAGGCTCGAATTCAAATGACGGTTCACAGTAGCGGGAGTAAAACGGAAAAGGTAGGTCCTCTTCGTCGGATGCCAACAATCTGGCAATGTAGGTTCGAATACGCAGGACGTTTGAATATCGGTAACCTCCTCCGTGTCCATGGGCACCGGCGCCAAAACCAAGATAAGTGAGATTTCGCCAGTATTGCAGGTTATGGCGGCACTCCAAGCCCGGTTTTGACCAGTTGGATATCTCATATTGATCATAGCCTTCTGAGGCAAGCCGCTCTCCAGCCCATTCATACATTTCCGCAGCGGTATCCGGGTTCGGTGTCGGCATCAACCCCCGTTGCGACCAACGCCCAAATGGTGTGCCATGTTCAAGGGTTAATGCATACAGCGATAAATGCTCAGGGTGTAATCCCATAATCAAGTCTATAGTTCTTTGCCAGTCAGCCATCTTTTGTTCGGGAAGTCCATAAATCAGGTCAATGTTCAGGTTATCAAATCCTGCCTGTCGGGACCATTTGACGGCATTGACCACATCCCCATAATCGTGAATCCGTTCGAGCAGGCGCAGCTCATTCGGGTTGGCTGATTGCACACCAAAGCTGATGCGGTTGAAACCCAGTTTCCGGATTTTCTGCAGGAATTCAGGCGAGCAGGTCCCTGGGTTCGCTTCGAGGCTGATTTCCGCGTCGGGTACGACGGAAAAATTGGAATGAATTGAATCCATGATGAATTCCAACTGGCTGGCATTCAGCAGTGAAGGTGTCCCACCCCCAAAGAAAATTGTATGCACTTGATGATTCAATGGAGTTGATCGCCCGACAATTTGAATCTCTTTATGCAGGGCTTCAACATAGGCTGGAAGTGAATCCTCCTGCCCGGCATAGGTATTAAAATCGCAGTAGGCACAGCGATGGGCACAAAACGGAATATGAAAATACAGACTGATAAATTCAGAATTCTTCACGAATTATCCATGACGGGTCGATTTCCCGGTTGCAAGCCGACCAAAAGCACAATGGGACCTGCGAGCAGCAGCCACATGGCTGATTGTAACCCATAGGCCTGGGCAGCCAGCCCAATGGCTAATGGCATCAATTTTCCGAACATACCCGACACATTATCCAGTGCCAGCACACTCCCGCTCTGTCCAGGCATGGTCTTGTAAAGGTTGGCCTTAAGTATGGCATACCAGCCTGCATTGAAGAATCCGAGCAGGCCCACCAAAATCAGCTTTGGGTAGAAGGAAGGTATTACTAAAAATAACGGGAACAGAATCAATTCAGCGATTACGCTGAATTCTCAAATAATCCATCCCCCGGACGCGTTCCAACAGTGGAATGAGGAAAAAATCACTCGCAAGCCCGCATCCAGTCCACACGGCTACTCCGAGCGCAGCCTGTGGAAAAGTGAAACCGGCTACATCAACGAAGTACAAAGCCAGGAAACCATAAAGGACGTCCAGCATAAGGTCGGAAAATTCGAGCAGCACCAGCCAGCGTACGACCTCCTTGCGCCTCAATGCGGAAAAAGTGTTCTTTATGCCTTTCCAGAAAACAGCAGGCGAAGGGAATGTAATTCTCGCATCGCCCGATTTGGGAATGTTTACCCAGGCTAAAGCTAGGACAATACATGAAAGAAGCGCCATAAAAACGAAAGCAAATCGCCAGCCCACTGCCATCAACGCCAGCCCGCCGAGCAAGAGAGGACCCAGAAACACCCCCAGTGAGCCGGCGAAAGTCCAGCGCGCCATATTCTGTTCATGTCGATGAGGGGCAGCATCCATCAAACTGGCTTGAGATAAGCTGACAAACATCCCAGAGGATGGATTAAAATAAAATCAATGAGAGTAATAGAAGCTCAAAACTTTGGCTTACGGCCGTCAGGAAAAGCGACACAATAAATAAAATCCCACCCAGCAATATTATTGTTCTTCTTCTCCATACATCCCCTAATATGAATAAAAAAGGCTCAATAAAGTTCGATAACAATCCTGGGAGGCTAAGCGCCAGTCCGATCTGGACGTAGGTTAGCCCCAAGTCAGTTCGTATGAGCGGCCATGCGGCATCCGCCACGCCAAAAACCAACTCATCAATAAATTCTATAACAAGGAAAATTATGGGCGTCATTTATTGGTATGAAATTTCTCATTCGCGCTACCAGCACCGCCGGGATCTCACTATAAATGACCTCCCCAGGCCAGAGGATCTTTTTGCGGATGACCTTCTGGGAAGCCACGCTCTTCAAACCCATCCAGCACAAATCCATTTTCAAAACCCAATTTGAGGTAATACTGCAGCGGGCGTTCAAAGTACAACTGCGGTTTGGGCTGGTCCCTCAATGCTACCCCTTAGGCATGATAAGGGGTCATGTAGCGACTCACCTTTACGGAATAGCGGGTTTTGATTCCAGCATCATCCCATTCCTCGGCCACGTGGACACTCGAGGCATTATTGAAAGCAGGATGCGTCAGGCTGAAAACGAAACCACCGCCTGGTTTTAGAAGCTTGGGTAACGTGCGGAAGAGTGGGCTGAATATCTGCAATGTCAAAAAGCGCCATATTGCACAACGCGGCTTCAAAAGCATGCTCACCGAGGGTCATGAGAGCGGATTCGTTTGTTACATCCATTACCTGATATTTTATCCGGTCTGATTTACGAGCCTTTGCCCGCTCAATTAATTTGGGTGAAAAGTCAATTGCAACCATATCAGCGCCTAGCGCTGCCAACCGGCGCGAAATAAGTCCGTTCCCGCAGGCGATATCAAGGATTTTCTGCCCGGGTTGAACATTAAGTAAAGGTTGGATCACCGGCCAGAGAAGCAGGTTGACGAAATCATTTCCCTGGTCAGCCATTTTAGCATCCCAGACTTCTGCATTGGCGTCCCACGCTTCCCGATTTTCTTCATTGGAGGAGAGTTGTTCGGTCATTTTTTGAACCTCAATACCATGGTGAAGGAGGCACCATCGGGTCGTACAATCTCAAAACCCAATCGACGATATAAATTTATGGCAGGATTCTCACCCACGACGCTTAAGGATATTCCTTGAAAGGACTGAGCAGCTTCATCGATCAGTTGAGTCAATAAAGCAGTGCCAATTCCTCGTCCGCGATAGGCAGGAAGAACCGCGATCGTCAGCTCGGGGATATCCTCTGCGACAAATCCATACCCCTGAATGAGTCGCAGCCATGCAGCCCCAACAACCACCCCATCCTTGAGATTGCCTTATAGCCCATATCACCCTCTTGCCCCCATTTTTCAGCGTAGTGAGCAATATCCGGTTCTTCCAAAATAGCCCTGGTAGGCGGTTTTGTCCCTTCGGGGATGTAAATCGCATGATAGAGCATTTCCCATAATATCGATTGATCAGACAAGGTCAGGGGGTGGATTTCAACTGGCATAATCAAAGAACCTTAGGTCCATGTGACCGGCAGTCAGTCTGATCTCAGGGTGAGATTGTGCAAATGCCCTCAGGCGAGGCCAATGGGGACCCAAGGTCGTCGCGATTAACCAATCCGGTGCAATATTATTCTCAATATCCACTCCGGCATCTCCAACATGGAAATGCCAACCAGTGGGCGTTTGAATAGCTACACCGCAATGACCGTAAGAATGCCCGAAAAGCGGAATTACCCAGATCTGCGGCACGATTTCGGGAAGTTTAATCGCATCGAATTCAAACCATTTTTCTCCGGTGGATTCGTACAAATTCCACTTTCGCTCGTGAGCGATATTGCGTTTGATGTAGGCTAATTCCTTGAACCGCCTGGGACCATTAAGAAATGCATCATACTCCCGTTTGTGAACATGTACTTCTGCCTGTGGAAAATCCGGTAAACCTCCGCAATGGTCAAAATGCATATGCGTGAGAATAATGTGGCGAATATCTTCAGGAGCATAACCAAGATTCTTGACTTTATTTACTGCGGCTTCACCAGGATCAAACGGCATGACGGTGATTACCCGGTAGAACTGGGTGAACCAGGTCGGATTTGAATAATCCTGCAGCCCCAAGCCTGTATCGACCAGAACGGGTCCCTTGGTCGTGTCAATCAAAAGACACAAAAGTCCCGTTTTCATATGCGCAGGAATCCGGGCATTACAGGTAAAGCAATTCATCAAGTGGATGGGCATAAGGAAATTATGACATAAATTCCCTGCAAATAAAAAGAAAAAGGTCACGTCCATGACGTGACCCGGATTCTAGATCAACAACCTTGCGGGATTTTCCAGGAAACCTGCCAATGCCTGCATGAATTGGGCAGCCTCGGCGCCATCGCTGATGCGATGATCCACCGAGATGGTGGCTTTCATCCGCCAACCGGGTTTAACTTGTCCATTTTCAACAACGGCCATTTCCCGTGCCGACCCTATCGCCAGAATCGCCGCTTCAGGTGGATTGATGATGGCGATGAAGTCCTCCACATCATACATGCCGAGGTTAGACGTGGAGAAGGTGGATCCGTCCACATCATCCGGTTTTACTTTTCCCTCGCGCGCTCTGGCAGCCATGGCTTTGACTTCGGCTGAAATCTGGCGAATGGATTTCTGGTCTGCATCCTTGCAGACTACAGTGAGTAAGCCCCCCTCCACCGTCACAGCCACACCCACATTGATGTGTCCATACTGGACTATTTCAGTTCCACTCAATGCTGCATTGAGATTCGGATATTGCCTTAATGAAAGCGCCGTTGCCTTGAGGATGAAATCGTTGACCGAGAGTTTTTCCCCTTCAGGCAAATATCCGTTCAGTTGGCTGCGGATGGACATCAGTGAATCCATCTTGAATTCATGCGTCACATAAAAGTGGGGCAGGTTCTGTTTCAATTCGACCAACCGTCGACCAATGGCTTGCCGTAGCTTTGTTGTTTAATCACCTTATCGCCCGGAACTGGGGCAGCTGCACTGGAAATCATCGGCGCAAATGAAGGTTGAGGCGTGGAAGGCGCGGACTTGCCTCCTGAAAGTGCTGCCTCCACATCCCTGCGCACTATCCTCCCGCCTGGACCGGTCCCCTTAACCTTGGAGAGGTCGACCTTGCCATCACGCGCAACCTTTTTCGCCAAAGGGGACGCTTTCACGAAGGATAATGGTCCACTCGCCAATGATTGCTCTTCTTTGACTTCAACTTTTTTAGATTGTTCAGCACTTGCTTGTAGACTGCTAACGGGACCTTGAGCGCCGGATGCGGGTTGATCGTCAATTTTCTCATCCGCAGTCCCGACAATGGCAATCGCCGCCCCGATGGGAACAGAATCGCCCTGGCTGGCAAGCAGACGCCTCACCACTCCACTGGCGGAAAACTCAACTTCCACGGTGGCTTTGTCGGTCTCGATTTCAGCCAGGATGTCGCCCTTGTTTATGGATTCGCCCTCGTTCTTCACCCAGCGGACAAGAACGCCTTCACGCATGTCAAATCCCAATTTGGGCATGGTAATGGTTTCAGCCATTATTTCATGACCTCCTTTACCGCAGCGATGACATCCTCAACCTGCGGGAGGGCTGCCTGTTCAAGGGTGCGGTTGTATGGCAGCGGGACTTCCTTCTGGGCGACACGCAAAACAGGAGCATCAGCATAATCGAACGCCTGCTCATATAGTCGAGCGACGATCTCCGAACCCACTCCATAGGATTTCCATCCCTCTTCGACCACCACCGCGCGGTTGGTTTTCTTGAAAGATTCGAGAACAGGTTCCATATCAAGCGGGCGAAGCGTCCTGAGATCCACCACTTCGATCTGGATCCCTTCCTTCGCGAGTTCATCCGCAGCTTTCATGGTGAGTTCCAAGCCCTTGGAGTAGGTCACGACCGTCACATCCTTGCCTTCGCGTTGGACTTTTGATTGACCGATCGGAATGAGAAATTCTCCATCCGGGACCTCGCCTCGGACCTGGTACATGGTGGCATGCTCGATGAAGAGAATCGGGTCGTCCGAACGGATGGCGCTCTTTAGCAGCCCTTTGGCATCTGCCGGCGTCCCGGGGCTGACGACCTTCAAACCAGGGAAATGCGCGAAAATGGCATCTGGTGTTTGGGAGTGGGTTGCGCCTAACTGACGTCCGCCGCCCCCCACCGCACGAATGACCAGCGGGAGTTTGAATTGCCCACCGAACATATAACGTAGTTTGGCAGCCTGGTTAACCACGTAATCCATCGCTGAGAATGCAAAGTTGATGGTCATCAATTCAGCAATGGGCCGCTGACCGACCATCGCCGCACCGATGGCGCCGCCGATAATGGCGTTTTCCGCGATGGGCGTATCCTTAATGCGTTCCGGGCCATACTTATCATAGAAACCCTTGGTCACCGCGTAGGTCCCGCCCCACACACCGACTTCCTCGCCCATGATGAAGACGGCCGGATCCCGGTCCATTTCTTCCATGAGTGCCTGCGAGATTGCCTCGCGCATTGTTATCTTTGCCATGAAAAACTCCAGTGACTTGTGTTAATCTGCGTAGATATCGGTGAAGAGGTCTTCCAGGCTCGGCTCGGGGCTGGCTTCAGCAAATTCCACGGCCTTCTTGACTTCTTCTTCAACTTTGTCATCGATCTCGTTCAATTCCGCTTCGGTTGCGACCTTTTTCTTTATCAACGCTTTGCGGAAGATACCGATGGGATCATTTTCCTGATACTTGTGGACCTCTTCCGCTTTTCTGTAACGTTCCGGGTCGCCCATCGAATGTCCGCGGTAACGGTAGGTCACAATTTCGAGCAGGTAAGGTTTCTTCTCTTCACGGACGTGTTCGATGGCTTTGTGAGCCGCAGCGTGGACTTTCAAAACATCCATTCCATCAACGCGCTCGTTGCCCATCCCATATCCTTCGGCTTTTTGGCGGATCTCCGAAACGGCAGAAGCACGATCCACAGCCGTCCCCATGCCGTAGAGATTATTCTCGCAAACCCAAAGGACCGGCAAATTCCACACCTTGGACAAATTCAATGCCTCGTGAAAATACCCGATGTTGGTCGCGCCGTCGCCGAACATGCAGATGGTGACGCTGTCATTGCCGGCATACTGGTCCCCGATGGCAAACCCTGCCGCGATGGGAAGATGCCCGCCCACAATGGCGTGACCACCCCACATATTTTTAGTGGTGTCCGCCATGTGCATTGAACCGCCTTTTCCCTTAGACATGCCGGTGGATTTACCCAGAAGCTCAGCCATGACTTCATTGGCCGAGATGCCGCAGTTCAAAGCGACGCCGTGATCGCGATATGCTGTGATGACGCGGTCTTGGGGTTTTCGGGCAGCGATCAGACCTGTGGACACGGCTTCCTGCCCGATATATAAATGCATGAATCCGCCAATTTTCCCGGCCTGATACAACTCAGCTCCGCGCTCTTCCACACGACGGATGAGCACCATCTCGTAATACAATTGAAGTTGTTTTTCTTTATCCATGGAAACTCCAGAGAAAATCAGGTCTATGCGAAAGGCATATCCCGGTCCAAAATTAATGTTTTTATACCGCGAAGTGGAATTATATCCTAAAATATCCGAATTATGCTATTTTTTATGGTGATTATATAAAAAATTTAACTTTAAAAAATCAATGAAATCCAAACATCTTCAACAATGAAAAAGGCCCGAAAGATGAGAATCTTTCGGGTCTTCTAAATTCGACTACCCCCCGCCAATGACTGCCATTATCCTGACGTTATCACCATCCTTGAGGATGATCTCCTTATCCGTCTGGTGGACTTCATTCACCACGACCAGTGCAACCAGTTCCGGCGGAATCCCTGCTGCCTGCAACGTATCGCGGATCGACATCCCAGCGGGCAACGAAAGAGAATCACCCTCAATATAAGTTTTTAAATGGCCGACGGGACGCAAAGTCACGGGCATGTCAAACAGCGAACTCCACCAGCCTGAGTTTTTCAAGTGTCTCTTTTTTAGGATGTCCTTGTGAATCCCAGCCGCGTTGTTCATAATACATGTCGAGCAGTTTTTGAACATCCTCGGGCTTGGTGATCTGCCCGGCTGTCGCACCAGAGGTCGGTGCTTCTGTATAAAACCGAGGAGACGGCTGATCCCATGATCGGTCAAACCCGTCCACTTCACGCATCCAGTACAGGCGGGTCAAATTCCAGATCCGTTCGCCCGTTTTTTCGAGATCTTCCCAGGTGCGCTTGATTCCGGTCATCGCCTCGAGCAGTGGAACATAAAGGTCCCTGTCGATTCCCAGTTCCACCCACTGCAAACGGCACCCGCCAAGGACGTCGAACATGGGACGGAAATTTTGGAGCCAGATGACCCTGGCTACTTTTTCAGGAACCACCTTTTCACGTCCAACCTGCAGATCATAGGTGATTGCCCAGGCTCGATTGTGGTGCGCGCCAACATCGCAGGTCATGTAAGAGATGAGCATGGCCGTCGCATTGTGGATGGCGTAGGCGGATTGCTCCATGCCCTTTACCTGAATGGCATAATCCTGCGTGCCTTTGCCGACTTTCAATGCAGCTCGTTTCGTGCCTTCAGAAAGCAGTGCTCCTAATTTTCCTTCACGCGCAGCGATTTTCTTGATCGCTGCAAAAACAGCTTCGACATTGCCGAATTTGAGATCCAACCCGTCTGTATCTTCCTTGGTCAACACCCCTTTTTCATAGGCTTCCATCGCCCACGCGATGCAGCCACCGGCTGAGATGGAATCGATGCCCAGGTCGTCACAGAGTAAATTGGCCTGAGCAACATCCTGGATATCCGATATTCCGACATCCGCACCGAGCATGCCGATTGTCTCATACTCAGGTCCTTCAACCTGCGTTCCATAACGCTTCATGTTGCTGTATTTTCCGCACGGGCACGGGCATCCGAAACACCCCTTGTCCGTAATGACGATCTGCTCGCGCATGACCGGTCCATAGAGAGTCTTACCACCCTCGAAAGAACCAGCTGAGAAATTCCGTGTGGGAAAGGCACCAACCTCATCGCACCATGAGACTACGATGGTCGTGCCATAACGTGTCCAATCCTTCAAATTATCCGCAGACTTGCATGCTTTGTAGAGTGCCATGCCGGCTTGTCGGTAAGCATCAGGATCTGCCACAGGGACTGAGCCCGTGCCGTGCAGGACGATGGCTTTGAGCTTTTTACTGCCCATGACTGCACCCACACCGCCGCGCCCAGCCTGGCGACCGTAATCATGATTGATACACGCATACAGTACCTGGTTTTCGCCTCCCGGACCGATCGCAGCGATCTGGAAAGGTTCACCATAACGTTTCTTTAGCTCCACTTCCGTATCGATTGCGCCCTTCCCCCACAATCCGGACGCATCGCGCAACTCTACCTTCCCGTCATCGATGAACAGGTAGACCGGTTTGGAGCTCTGTCCTTCAAGGATCATGGTGTCAATGCCGGCATATTTCATTTCCGCCGTGAAATGCCCGCCCATCGAGGCGTCCGCGTAACCACCCGTGAGTGGTGACTTGCAAGTCCAATCGCATTTTCCGCCACCGGGAGCCAGCATGCCTGAAAGCGGACCGGTTGACACGATAAGCTTGTTTTCAGGACCAAGCGGGTCAGCATGGACAGGTACTTCCTTCGTGAGGAAATAAATGCCAAAGCCGCGTCCCCCGATGAAATCGCGAGCAAGCTCAGGGGAGGTAGGCTCGCGTGAAATTTTTCCCGTCGTCAGATTTACACGTAAAATACTTCCACCATATCCATTCATCGCTGCCTCCTAAACCTTTTCTTTTTCCGCTATCCAAAGAGCGCTTGTCCCGCAAACCTCCACGCAATCACCGCACAAATCGCATTCCCAGGCAGTATTGGGGACTAGGTTGGCGTCCATGAACATGACGCCTTCCGGGCAGACGGGGACACACGCTTCACACATGATGCAGTCTTCCTGGACGACAAAATAAACGCCCCGCTCGTCCTGCTTGATGCACTCTGCAGGGCAAACCTGGGCGCATTCCCCGCATTGGGTGCACACTTTGACGTTGTAGACACCCGGCGCAGGGAAATGCGGCTCGATGATCAACGCCGCCTTTTTGGGGTTGGTCTCGCCAAATAAATGTAACGAACAAGCCACACGGCAGGCATTACAGCCTGAACATTTGGAGCTGTCAGCATAAAGTCGCATGGTTCTCTCCTTTGATTATTTGTCAGAATCCATATTCAGGTTACTCCATCTTTTGGCGGCAGGGTAGAGACATACGTCCTAAAATCCAAGTACAGGTGTCTTAATGTCAAAATCTCCCAAATATTGGGAGATTTTGGAATTTAAGCAAAATTTGAGGTCATTAATACAGGTTGGGGCAATTACCTCTTAGTGGTGTTCCCCGTGCTCGACATGGGCTTGCACAGGTTCTTCTTCCGCAGGAAGTCGTTTGCTTGCCCACCACCCAAGGAAAACCATGCCAAGAAATGCTCCAAGAACGACCCAAATGAGCCAGGAAATATCCGGTCCAGTTGTCCCGCCTTCTTCAAGCAGCTTGATCGCCAGCATTTTGTCTGCCCTCCATTTTTAGGATGGTCCAACTATAAAGTATCTGTTTGGAAATGTCAAAGGATTTCCAATCGGTCGCAATTACAGTATAGTTGACGCATGTCCGACGCCACTCCCGTCTCCCTAGCCTTGGCCGAAATGGGCATCCCTCATCGCGAATTCCGACATCCGGGTCCCGTTCGCTCGTTGGAGCAAGCCGCAAAGGAACGGGGGCAGACTCCTGGCCAGGTCGTCAGAAGCATCGTTTTTCGAATTGGAAAAGGAGAATTCGTGATGGTCCTCGTGGCAGGACCAAGTCAGATTTCTTGGCCGGACCTTCGTGCGCACCTGAACCAATCCAGGTTGACCATGGCCAGTAACGAAGAAGTCCTGTCTGCAACGGGATACCTCCCCGGGGCTGTATCTCCCTTTGGACTTCCTTCCCCACTGCGAATCCTGGCAGACAAGGACGTTTTCGTGCCGGAGGAGATTTCCATCGGCTCGGGAGTACGTGGAATTTCAATTATTATGAACTCCTCCGACTTGAAAAAAGCCTTGGGAGATGTAGAAATTGACAGGTTCGTCCCTCCCCAGTTCTGACTTACTGGACTCTTTATTACCGGGTTCATGAGTAAACGCATGGTCGAGTTGTTATAATCAAGCTCAATCGCTGTTTTGGAGAATGGCATGAAAAAAACTATTATTGTGATATTAAAAGGGTTGGCGATAGTACTTGGGATTTTTTTGTTGACAATCCTAATTTCTGCTTTTCTCGGCAGGCAGGTTCCTCCCCATTCATATTATAAAGATGCGCCGGTCCCTCTCGTCATAGCCCATCAGGGTGGAGACGATGTCCGCCCTGGCGACACTCTGCCTGCATTTAAGCACGCCGTGGAGATTGGTGCGGATGTGCTTGAGATGGATGCCCATATCACCAAGGATGGGCATATCGTTTTGATGCACGATGAGCGGGTCGATCGAACCACGGATGGGACTGGATCGATCGAAGAAATGGCTCTCGAAGAGTTAAAAAAGCTGGATGCAGCCTACAATTGGACGCTGGATAACGGGGAAACATATCCTTACCGCGGACAGGGCGTCACAGTGCCCACTCTCGAGGAATTGTTCCAGAAATTCCCTCAAATGCGCTACGTGATCGAAATCAAGAAATCGCAAATCCCCATTGACAAACCGTTGTGCGATCTCATCAGAAAGCATGGCATGCAAAACAAGGTCATGGTGGCCTCTTTTCATGATGAAGCAATGGCAAATTTCCGCGCGACATGCCCGGAGGTGGCCACATCAGGTTCAAGGAGTGAAGTTACGCCTTTTGTATTGCTTAGCAAGTTGTATTGGACCGGTTTCCTGAGATTCCCGCAATTCCAATCCCTGCAAGTGCCTTATGAAACCAGCGAATCCTATGGGATTCCAATCATGACTCAGCGGTTCATTGAACAAGCCCATACCCGCAATGTCCGAATCGAACCCTGGACAGTGGACGATCCAGAGTTGATGAGGAAGTACATCAGCTGGGGTGTGGATGGAATCATCACCGATAATCCGGATCTCATGCTCGAAGTTCTGGACCGATGAACACCTCGTCAAAACCCCGCTCCATCCTGGTCACAGGCGCCACAGGTTATGTTGGCGGCCGGCTGGTGCCTCGCCTGCTCGAGGAGGGTCACGCTGTGCGCGTCCTTGTCCGCGATCCGGCCAGAATCATCGGCCGGATGTGGGCGGAAAAAGTAGATGTCCGCGAAGGGGACGTCTCGAATTTCGAGTCACTTCCCAAAATTATGGAAGGGATCGACACGGCATATTACCTGATTCATAGCCTGGCGCAAGGACGCGATTTCATCGAGGCGGAAATCATCGCGGCAAGAAATTTTGCCAGGGCTGCAAAAGAAGCAGGCGTAAAACACATCATTTTTCTGGGTCAGCTCGGGCAGCCGGTGGAATCCCGACCGGTATCACCTTACCTCCAAGCCCGTCATCAGACTGGCGAAGCCCTCAAGGAATCCGGAGTTCCTGTCACTGAATTTCGAGTAGGGGTTATCGTGGGCTCAGGCAGCATCACCTTCGAGATGATTCGATACCTGACGGAGCGCTGGCCTTTTCTTGTCTGCCCATTGTGGGCGTACACGTTTGGTCAGCCGATTTTCATCACCGATGTGCTGCTCTACCTGATCTCTGCATTGGACCTGCCTTTCGAGGGATCGAAAATCATCGAGATTGGCGGACCTGATCAATTAACGTTCACTGAAATGCTGCTGGGGTACTCGATCGAGCGGGGACTGACACGTTTCATGCTTCCTGTCAGGGTTATGACGCCCGGACTTTCAGCCTATTGGACACGATTAATTACACCAATTTCTGTCAATGTCGCCCGGCCTCTGATCGAAATGATGGAATCCAATGCGGTAGTATCAGACAATCAGGCAGAAGAATTATTCCCCCAGATCAGACCTTTACCCTATCATAAGGCGGTTCGCCGTGCGATTCAACGAACGGACCTAAACACCGTTGAAACATCCTGGAGCGATGCTCTCGTCACCAGCATGGGCAAGGTGGGAACCCCGGTATACCTGGGTAGTACCGAAGGGTTTTTCATTGAACACCGCGAACGGATTGTGCTTGCATCACCGGAAGCGTGTTACCAGGCGTTCACCGGCCTGGGCGGAGATACAGGCTGGCTGTTTTGGAATTGGACCTGGGCTCTCCGGGGCTGGATGGATGAAGTCGTGGGAGGCGTCGGTCTGCGCCGTGGAAGACGTCATGCCACGGATTTACGAGTCGGTGAGGCTGTGGATTTTTGGCGAGTGGAAGCCCTTGAACCGAACCGTCTCATGCGCCTCAGGGCTGAGATGAAAGTCCCCGGCAGAGCATGGCTGGAATGTCAGGTCAAACCCGTGGACGAAGGCAAGTCGTTGTTGTCGATAAACGCTCTCTTCGAACCGAAAGGCGTAGGAGGTCCCCTTTATTGGTACTTCTTGTTGATCCCGCATTTATTCATTTTCAGTGGTATGGCCAGGAAGATCGCCGAACGGGCGGAAACGCTGGAAAAAAATAACTCTCTGTGAACCAGAGAGTTATTTTTAAGTCTACTTTTCTTCTGTTGGAGGTTTGGGCTCTTCGTCTTTATTTTCTTTAGTTTCTTTAGTTTCCTTATCATCCTTGGTCAAATTATCCCTGAATGATTTAATACCCTTGCCGATCTCGCCAGCCACCTTGCTTAATCGGCTGGGACCGAAAAGTAACAGGACGATCACCAGAATTATGATTAACTCAACAGGTCCAAGTCGGGTAAACATCAAACTCTCCTCAAATCTTGATCTTTAGCGTCACAATCAAATTTACCATAATCCGCAGGATTTGTGCATCTTAATCCAATTCCTTCCGATTAAGAAGCCCCTCCACTCGACGAACGGTACGGCGGACAAACGAACGGAACCTGGCGAAGGTCTTTTCACGCTTCAGGTTGGGCTTGCGTTCCACCGGTAATGGACCTGTCCAGGTAATAGCTGCTGCTCCCCATGTGAGGCCTGCGCCGAATCCGACCATGACGATCTTGTCGCCGCGCTTTAACTTACCCTGCTCTGCCGCTTCTACAGCGGCCATCGGGATGGAGGCTGTGGAGGTATTCCCGTATTTATCCAAATTCACCATGAACTTATCCATGGGCAGGTGAAGTCCTCTGGCAGCAGCTTCAATGATCCGGAGATTCGCCTGGTGAGGAATAACGAGATCGAGTTCCTCCTTTTTCATGCCGGCCAAATCCAGGGCTTCCTTTGTCGCCGCCACCATGACCTTCGTTGCAAACCTGTAAACTTCCTTGCCATCCATGGAAATATAATGCATGCCTGTGTGGACCGTGAAATCACTAGCGGGGTGCCTTGCGCCCCCGGCAGGCAGAGTTAACAAGTCCCCGCCGGAGCCGTCGGAATGCATGACTGCCGAAAGAACACCACCCGGTTCTTCACTGGCTTGAAGAACAAATGCCCCGGAACCATCACCAAACAATATACAGGTGTTCCGGTCTTTCCAATTGACAAATCGTGATAACGTTTCAGTGCCAATGACCAGTGCTGACTTGATTGCCCCGGAACGTATGGCTTGCGATGCCATGTTTACTGCGTAAATGAATCCCGAGCAGGCAGCGAGCAAGTCAAAAGCACCCGCTTTATCCGCACCGATGGCGTCCTGAATTAGACAGGCAGTGGCAGGGAAAATATGCTCCGGCGTGGACGTTGCACAAATGACTAAATCAAGCGACCGGGGAGATAGTCCTGCCATCTCGAGGGCTTTTAATGATGCGTCCGCACCCAGCGTAGACGGATACTGTCCTTCCCGGGCTATTCTTCGCTCGCGAATACCAGTCCGTTCACGAATCCAAGCATCGTTGGTATCAACCACTTTGCTAAGGTCATTGTTCGTCAACACCTTTTCGGGGACAGACATCCCCCATCCGGTGATATGTGCATAAGGCATAGATTCTCCAATATTGTTTTTGCTAAATCACAAACCGATAACTCATTCCTCAAATCGGGTGAAAATCAAGGTCGCGTTGTGCCCTCCGAAGCCAAAGGAATTGGACATGATGTGCATCGGATGAGCCGGGCGCGGATGATTGGGAACATAGTCCAAATCGCAGATCGGATCCGGTGTTTCATAATTAATGGTCGCAGGCAGGACATCATGCTTGAACAACTCAACGCAAATGGCGGCTTCGAGCGAACCGGAAGCACCCATCAGGTGACCGGTCATGGATTTCGTGGATGAAATCGGAACCTTGTAGGCATACTCGCCGAAAACACCTTTGATCGCCAAAGTTTCTGACTTATCGTTCAAGGACGTCGATGTACCATGCGCATTGATATAGCTAATATCGGTAGGCTGGAGACTTGCATCCTTCAAAGCCAATTTCATGGAAGTGGCAGCCCCGGCTCCGTTTTCTGCAGGAGCGGAAATATGAAAGGCGTCATCGCTCGTGCCGTAACCGGTCAATTCACAAAGGATTTTTGCACCGCGAGCCCTGGCAAATTCCAACAACTTAAGGACGATAACGGCGCCTCCCTCGGCAATAAGGAAGCCGTCCCTATCCTTATCAAATGGGCGCGAAGCCCGTTCCGGATCGTCATTTCGCGTTGAAAGCGCTGTCATTGCATTCAAACCAGCCATCGCCACAGAGACGACCGCCGCTTCAGAGGCTCCAGCCACCATGGCATCTGCGGCTCCCCGCCGGATCATTTCAGCCGCCTCACCGATGGAGTTAGAACCGGTGGCACAGGCTGTGGAAATCGAGAGGTTGGGGCCTCGAAACCCAAATCGTATGGCAATATTACCAGCAGCGCTATCCGTAATCATCATCGGCACAAGAAACGGACTGACACGATCAGCGCCCCGGGTCCTGTAAACTTCAAGTTGCTCGTAGAGAGCCTGGACACCGCCAATACCGGAGCCGACCAGCACTCCAATGCGGTCACGGTTGTCGTCTGTTGCTCTTAATCCCGATTGATCCAGGGCTTCAATGGTGGATACCATCGCGAATTGTGCAAACCGATCCAAACGGCGCCCTTCCTTGGACCCAAGATGTTGCGCTATATCAAAACCCTTCACTTCCGCAGCGAAGCGTGTTTTCAATGTGCTGGCATCAAAGGATGTGATTGGAGCAGCACCAGACTTGCCGGCAATCAACCCTTCCCAGGTATCCGGAAGCGTATTGCCTATCGGGCTTACCGCTCCCGCACCGGTTATGACGACTCTTTTCCGCATATGGAAATCTCCTCTCAATTCGGGGAAATATCGATAAAAAACGCGAAAGGCGGACCTGTGCCCGCCCTGTTGTGTTTTCCTTTTATAACACAAAATTCACAGTTGGGATGCGAGGTTAAGAGGTAACCACTTCACAGATTGTGGCCAATACTTGCTGGATATGCGAACGGTCGTGGCTGGCAATGAAGCTGACCAATTCCTGTAAATGTGTCGGTCCAAAAACCGAATGCCGAGCGGTTCGTTTCCAATCATCGGGAGAAAGGTTTGCGAGCAGCGCTACCAATTGCATCCTCGCCTTTGCCATGATTTGTAGAGCCTCACGACCATCCTGTCGATCATAATCCCGCTGATGCACCCACTCATCCGTGATCTGGCCGGCGATGAACGGGTTGGTTTCTCCCAGTAAAGTCTGTATCCTGGGAATGTTGACTTCCAGTTCGACATCACGCAAATGGCAAAAAATCTCATTCAGACTCCACTCATCACATTCGGGGCATCGCATCCACTGATCGTGTGGGATTCCATCCGCCAGGTCAGCGAGTGACGCCGGTGTGGAGCGTAAAACAGAAAGCAATGATTTGGACGTGTTAAATTTCAGGGTCCAATCGGATTTGTCACTTTGTTCAAGCCAGGGACGCAGCTCCGAAATCCTGCCCCTGCCATCCGGAATGAAACTCGAATCGACATCACCTGAGGCCGAAATATGGAACACGGGCATTCCCACCACGCTGGCAGGGATCAGATCCATATCGATGTTATCGCCCACCATCACGACCGGGTCTTCCGGCCAGCCCAGGCACCCTAGAATTTCAGAATAATAAGCCGGTGACTTGGTGAAATGCATGTTTTCGTAGGATGTGATCAATGAAAATGGATATTTTTCGGGCGGAAGGCCTGCCCAGCGCATACGATGGTGAATGGCTTTTTTCGGGAACAGGGGATTCGTCGCAATGACAATCCGGTATCCCTGCAAGAAAGCCCATTCGACCAATTCCACTGCTTCAGGAATAGGGTTCGTGAGCGATGCCAATGAAGGGAAAATCTCATCGTAAAATTTATCAATTTCAGACTGGAGAGATTCCTTATTGATCCTCAGTTTATCAAAAAAATAACCATCAAAAACATCGCGCAACCATAAAGAGGGATTCTCGTTTGCAAACATGCGCTTCGTCCCCCCCATGAGTGCCGGCAGCATAATGCCTGGATCGACATAGTCAGCCATGGCACCCGAAAGCGCGTCAAAATATGCTGGAATAAATGCATCCATATGTGTATCGAGCAAGGTGTCATCGAGATCCAGCAGCAATGTGAGGGGCATAGGAAATTAAGGTTTTAGAGAGAAGTTGGGGGGCAAGGGATGGCAATCACCGCAACCAATATGCGGTTCCTTCACTGAGCGGCCTGTTTTGTCGCAATACGCGGATACCTGAACACGCTTCTGAAATCCTGTACCCAGGGATCGGCCTACTTGTGCGCGGAGTTGAAGGTATTCACAGGCATTAGCCCGTAGAATTCCGGGAACCGGGCAGGTCTTGCAAAGATCTGCCGTCCAGGTCTTGACCTGCCACTTTAAGTAGCTGACATTCTTCGATATTTCTCCCGCGAAAGTAATCGCCAAAGAAATATCGGCACTCAAATCCGGATGGTGTTTTCATGAGAAGTGATTGTCCTTTATGAGAAGATTCTACCATCTAAACAAAACCCCGAAGACGATGGTTTGACTCCGGGGCGATGTATTTAGTTTTTTCTAACAGTGCCGTGCTTATACGCGCGTGACATACTCGCCCGTCCGCGTGTCCACACGGATGGTATCGCCTTCTTTGACGAAATTGGGAACTTGAACCCCGATTCCGGTTTCCACTTGTACCTTTTTTGTCACGCCTGTGGCCGTATCGCCACGAACAGCAATTTCTGCACGCGTTACCTTGAGATCCACTGTAAGCGGTAATTCCACATCGAGCGGTTGGCCATTATAGAAAGTTAACTTGCACTCCATGCCTTCCTTCAAGAATCCCGCGCTGTCGCCAAGGACATCACCTTTGACAGCCGGCTGCTCGAAGGTCTCATTGTCCATGAAATGGAAGAACTCTCCGTCTGTGTATAAATATTGAGAGTTGTGAAAATCCAGACGGGCATCCTGCACGCGTTCGCCTGATTGAAAGGTCTTATCGATATTCGAACCGGTACGTAAATTCCGCGCCTTGATTTTTATGGTGGCATTTCCACGCCCAGGTTTGTGATGACTGTACTCCATGACTTTATAGAGATTGCCATCGTACTCAAAGGTTACGCCTTTGCGAAGATCATTTACATCAATCATTCTTTCCTCGTTCTATGAAGTTTCGACTTTCGCCCAGATCATTGAATTGAGCGGGCGGATTATAGCATCGACTATTGTTTTATGGCAAGATGCCCTTGTTCGGAATCCGGGTCATCCCTTAATAATTGGACGGCATGCTCCAATACCGGGCGGACCACCTCGAAATTTTCCAATGCGGCTTTTGGACTGCCGGGGAGATTAATGATCAACGTCCTATTGCGAATTCCCGCTGCCATTCTACTCAACATGGCATGGGGGGTGATTTTAAACTCTCTCCTCGCATTGCTTCTGGGACCCCCGGCACAAGCCTGTCGACAACCGCCAGAGTTGCTTCAGGAGTGACATCCCTGGGTGCAAACCCCGTACCACCCGTGGTGAGAATGACATCCGCCAGCCTGGAATCCGCCCAGGAAGTCAGAGTGTTTTTTATCACATCCAGTTCATCCGGGATGATCGCGGTTTGAGTAACCGACCATCCGCGAGAGGTGATACTCTCAACCAAGAGTGGACCGGAAGCATCCACCCGCTCGCCTCGAGAAGATCGATCTGAAACAGTGATGACGCCAAACTTGATATCCACTAAAATTCTTTGCCGTAAAGAATCAGGCTATCCATTTGCTGCCAGCCGCGCATCTCATAGAAATGCATCGCTGAATTGTTTTCCTTGGTCACCAGCAAATAGGATTTTAATGCAACCTTTCAAACGAAGTCGATTTTCAACTTCGTCCATAAGCTGCGAACCAATTCCCTGTTCTCGATAAGTCTCGTCCACCGCCAGATGATAAATCAGACCTCTTCTGCCATCGAAACCACCGATAACGGTGCCAACAATCTTTTCACCCGAGGTGGCAACCAGGAAAAGGTCGGGATCGCGTTGAAGTTTTTTCAGGATCTCCTCAGGGTCATCTGAGCGCCGGAGCTGAATGCCCGCTCCGACTTCTTTCCAAAGGTTGCGCACCGCTTCGAAATCTTGAGAAAAATCAAACTCCCGAATCTGAACCATTATTTTGCAGTCGTCCGGCGAATAAGCGCAATCAGATCGTCTGGCATAAAGGGCTTAAGAAGAAAGGCATTTGCCCCAGCATCACGACATTCGTACTCCAAATTCATCCCGGATGACATTATGACCACAACATCTTTGAGATCGTCATGTTTACGCATCTCGGTCAATACGTCCACTCCGTTCTTTCCTCCAAGATGAACGTCCATCAGCATGACATCTGGTTTTTCAGAGCGGGTCCGCTCAAGCACATCCTCAGAAATATCCATGGTCGCCACAGAAAATCCTTCGAGGGTCAGAAGGGTCTTAAGAAGATACATCATGCTGGCGTCATCTTCGACGAGCATCACTTTCGTCATTGTTTTTGAACCCCTTTTCCTTTTGTCTTCTTTTTGACAGGGCGCTTCTCCAGTGCCGAATTGATCACATCATCCACACTTTCCGCATAGATAAATTTCATGGCTTTTTTAACTTCCTCGGGCACATCATCAAGATCAAGCTTATTTCGCTTGGGGAGGATCACAGTTTTAAACCCTGACCGGTGTGCGGCAAGTACTTTTTCCTTGACGCCTCCCACAGGCAATACTTGTCCACGCAATGTTATTTCACCAGTCATGCCCAGCTTAGGTTTAACCAGACGTCCGGAAAGCAGGGAAACGATGGAAGTCGCCATGGTAACGCCTGCCGACGGTCCGTCTTTTGGTTGTGCTCCAGCAGGGACATGCAGATGAATATCGGATTTTTCGAAGAAATCATCAGGCAGGTGAAGTTGTTTCGCCCTCGAACGAATGTAGGAAAGCGCTGCCCTGGCAGATTCCTGCATCACATTCCCGACAGACCCCGTAATTTGGAATCCTTTTCCTCCCGGCATGCGAGTCGATTCAATATAAAGGACATCGCCACCATAGGGCGTCCAGGCTAATCCGGCTGCGACACCAGGCTGTGAAATTCTGACTGCCATCTCTTCGGTACCTAAAAAGAGCGGATTCCCCAATAGTTCTTTTACTTCCTTGGGTGCTATCGTGAACGACCTTCGGGTACCTTCGGCGATATGTGTGCCGGCTTTCCGGCATATCGACCCGATCTGCCGCTCCAAGTTTCGGACGCCGGCTTCCCGTGTATATTGATTTATGATCAATTGCAGCGCATGGTTATTGAATTTGACTTCCTTCTCCCGTAATCCATTTTCACGAATCTGCCGGGGGATCAGGTAACCGTTGGCGATGGCGATCTTTTCACCCTCCGTATAACCCGAGAGTGCGATCACTTCCATCCTGTCGAGCAGAGGACTGGGGATGGTTTCAAGTGTGTTGGCCGTGGTAATAAACATCACCTGGGAAAGGTTGTAAGCCACTTCCAAATAATTGTCGCGGAACTCGCCATTTTGTTCCGGATCAAGAACCTCGAGCAGCGCGGATGCCGGGTCGCCGTGGAAATCCATGGCTAGCTTGTCCACTTCGTCGAGCATGAAGACGGGATTGCGCGATTCGGCCCGCCGCAACGCCTGTAAGATTCGTCCTGGCATCGCACCGATGTACGTCCTGCGGTGGCCGCGTATTTCGGCTTCATCCCTGACGCCTCCCAAGGATATACGGATAAACTTCCTGCCCATCGCCCGGGCAATGGATTGACCAAGCGAAGTCTTACCCACCCCGGGAGGACCGACAAAACACAAAATAACTCCCTCCCGCTCCCGACGGATTTTATCGGAGGACGGGACACTCAGTTCATCACGTCTTTCCAGGCGAAGCTTCCGAATCGCCAGGAATTCGAGTATTCTGTCCTTGATGTCGTCCAGCCCATAATGATCTGCATTGAGAACCTCGCGGGCATGGGCAATTTCGAGATTATCGTCAGTTCCCTTCGCCCATGGGAGGGTGGTCAGCCAATCGAGATAGGTTCGGATCACTCCATATTCCGCGGCTGCGGTTGGCAGGCGGGCAAGTCTGTCGAGTTCACGATTCGCCTGTTTTTCAGCTTCCTCGGGCATTTTCGCATCAGCAATTTTCTTTCTAAATTCCTCAACTTCAAGCGCCTGCTCGTCCTTTTCACCGAGTTCCTTCTGAATGGCTTTCATCTGTTCGCGAAGGAAATAATCACGCTGAACTTTTTCAATCTCAGACCGCGCTTCGTTCTGGATCTTCTGACCCAATTGAAGGACCTCGGTCTCCCGGACAAGGAGGCCGATCATTTTCCGCAACTTGTCAGTGGTGGAATCAAGTTCCAAAAGCTGCTGGGCATCCTCAAGCTCGATCCGTTGAAAGTTCGCGATGGTGTAAACCGTTTGGAGCGGGTCATCGATCGAAGTGATGGATGTCACCAGTTCGCGGGGGAAAGACGGGATCAAGTTGGCGATGGCTTCGAATTGGTCGCGGGCGTTTCGTGCCAGAGCATCCACCTCCAGGCCTGTCTCCACGACCTCCTGGGCTTTTTCAATACGAGCTGTCAGGTAAGGTTCGTTCTGAACAAATTCCCCAATTCGGATTCGTTCAAGTCCCTGAACCAACAGGCGGATGGTGCCATCGGGGGCGCGGAGCAGCCTCTGGACGACAGCCAGGCATCCCACCCTGAATAGGTCGCCCGGTCCGGGGTTTTCCAAGTCGGGATTTCGGGAGGCAACCAAACCGATGATCTTGTCCCCCACGACCACGTCATCAACCAGTTTAATGGACCGAGGTTGACCGATGGTCAAAGGAACTGCCGTTTGAGGAAAAACCACGACTCCTCGAAGAGGCAGGATAGGGACTATCTCTGGAAATTTGTTCATCTCGTCAGCGCCTGTCTTTTCCACAGATTCGCCTGCAGTATTCTTTTGAGCAAGGCGTGTGAAGATATTGGGGAGCAGGAGATCCATTAACTCCGAATCTTCTTCGCCCACCCAATCAAACAACTCGACCGGATTGGAACTCCATCTGGATGCAGGCATCGTTTATTCTATTATTCTTCTTGGGCAACATCACCACCAGAAATCCATCGGCGTATTCTGCGATGGTTTGGTCAGAATCGACCTGGCTGGGAAGCGCCACGACGGTGCTGAATTCACCAAACCGGATTTCCATCTGATGATACGCCCGTCGTTCGAGCACATCGGGTCTGCTTCCGGTAATCACCAGATAATTATTATCCAATGTCACTGAAAAATCCTGGTCGCGCAGCCCCGCAATTTCCACCCGAACAACAAATTTATCATCAGTTTCGTAGATGTCCGTGGGCGGACTCCAAACATGACTTTGCGCGCGAATTTGCCGGCCGATCGATTTTGGATTTTTTATTGCCCGGTCACGCTGAGATCCGCCAGCGGAATCCGGGTCGTTTTTTAGAAGAATCGTATCCATCTCCGCTCCTTCCGGAATGACCCCTCTCGGACAGCCCGTCTTATTTTTTTAAGGCATCCCTTGCCGCTGCCAGGACTTCTTCATAATTAGGTTCGTCTCCAAGCGCGGGCATATAGGCGGCATAACGAATAACTCGTTTGCGGTCCACAACAAACACCGCACGCCGTAATACGCGCGCTTCCTTGATCAGACATCCATATTTCTGGCCAAAATCGACCTTTAATGAATCCGAGTATGTGAATACCTGATCGACTCCTGCGGCGCCGCACCAGCGTTTTTGTGTATAGGGTAAATCGGTGCTTAACACCATTATGACGATGTTCTTGCCCAACTTGCTCGCCTCTTCGTTAAAACGGCGGATTTCCTTGTCGCAAACTGCCGTTTCCAGAGAAAGCATGGAGGCAATGATGCGCACCTTTCGTTTCGTGTCCTTGAGTGCTTTAACAACTGACCAATCCTGTTTTAATACGGTGAAATCGGGGGCTTTATCGCCTGCTTTCAGATCATTACCAACAACTGTGGCATCTTTTCCGCCAAATTTTATTAGACCAAAACGCTCAGTTTTCATTTCAAAATCCTCCTTGGGTGATATTTTCTAAGACCAATAAACAAAAAATTGATTTCGAGCGCCCCTGGCGGGATTCGAACCCACAACCAACAGCTTAGAAGGCTGGTGCTCTATCCATTGAGCTACAGGGGCATGAAAACTGGACGATCCCGAAACCAGTCCTGATATTTTATCCCAGTACCGGTCTGATTCCCTTATAAACCCGGCCGCTGGATATGGTTTTAAGAATGGTGTCCGGCTGTTTCCCCAATTTTGTCCCAAGTTCTTCCGAGGATGCGGGTATGTTTCCAGTTGAAAGCAGGACCCGGAATACCCCATCGACCAGGGTGGTGTGGTCTGTCAGAAAATCCGATTCCTTGGCGCAATGGGTCATCAGGACCTGTTGCAAACTATCCATGGGGATCACTTCGGCAGTCACGGGGTCCACCCAATCGATATATTGATCGGGATCCCAATTCAAGAACATCTGCTGATGAGCATCGCAAAGCAGCGATGATAAATGAACATGCCAATCATTTTCATTTTCCTGCCACCAATCGAAATCGATATGAAATGGCGTATTTATCGTGGGCTTCATCAGACTGAATTTTTTAGCGTCTGCCATTTAGAGCCCCTCTGATTCGGAATCGTTCATCCGGAAATAAAGATCGCCAACGTGTTTAAAGGACTTATTCACTGCAAGCGTAGCCATTAATGGCGCAGGTGGTGTACGACGGAGTATGTTTATTGCTGAATACAATTCCTGAGCATGCACATGGCCCTGCGGGGTCAGCTTCGACAATTCCCTGATCATTAAGCCTAGTGATTTTTCAAAGGATTGTCGGTTCTTGGACAATTGCTCCCAAGCAAGATCCACGGGGGCCGTATCGGTGACGATGGCCACCATTCTTTCGTTATAGTCGCAACCGACATCCTGCTTAAGGACGGCAAAAACCAGGCCGCCATCCGAACCGAGTAATACGGTGCGCACCCACTCCCGCGTGGGCTTATGCGTTTTCGCCTCGATCAAGACTTCGCCGGGCTGATGGCCGTGCTGGATGGTGATCAAGGATCCTGGGAACAACTTCAGACGTTTGAACCAATCTGAAAGCCCAAAGACATAGCCATGCTGCCTGACAACCCAGGCAGGAATCCGGTCTCCGGTTTTGGCATCCACTAATGTGAAACGAACTCGAGGCGATTCGTAAGCCGTTGGGAAAAAGGATTGCAATCGTTTGGAAACGGGTAAGGTTCCGGATCGCCAGTGAGGGTAGGTGAGGCAGATGGTCGCCACATCCAGTTTCTGAGTGGGATGCTCCACATCGCTTAATTCATCGTCAAGCTCGGCTTCAAGCTCAAGCATTTGAGGGGTGAGTGCGGAGGCATCGTAATCCAAAGTTGGGTATTCGAGGAATTTGGGACATTGACGGACTTCGGCGGGTTCTTGTCGTTCGAGAACCCAAAGTACCTGCCCTGCAGGCCCGACTTCGTCGAACCGGTGATCCTGCTGCAGAGCATAATTTAACGAAAATTCAGCTAGTTTAAGATTTACCCCTGCTCCAAGGTCTATCTGTTCCAACAATGCACTGGCGGGAATGGGTTCTCCACCTGCCATCTCAAGTATGGCTTCCACAAGGTTTAGATGGCCAACATTGACGTCCAGGAGCAGAGCCCGGGGGAACCAATGTCCCGCGATGTTGACCAAGGTTTCATCATCAGAAAGCGCAGATTCGATCTTGGCTTCGATCAAATCACTGACTCCGGTCGCGACCGCTATGGAATCCATCTCCGGATCATCGACTTCAACTGGAGGCGTATTAAGGGGTGTTCCTCCAGACCGGATGCAAAGAATTTACGTTCCCCATTTTCTAGGGTAACTTCAATAACCTGAAAACTTCCAATCTCAGGATTATTCCCTTGTCGAGAGCTTTTGACCACACCTTTCTTCCAATTGAGTGACGGGAAGGCCAACAACTCGTTTACCTGGTAATTCTCCTTGGGCAAATAGATGCGGCCGAGTGATTCCCTTTTTTCGGCGGCGGATTTCTTCTCCAGCCTCAGCCTCTCTTCAACCAAAATCAAGACCAATTCCCTGGTCGTTAGCGGAATTTCTGTTTCAAAAAGATGATTTTGAATAAATTCATTGTCTTTTTTAGTGACATTGAAGCTTTGCCAATAGTCATCGGGAAGTGAGGGAAAGTTATTGACCATATCCTTGTTTCAATTCAGCAATTTTTGCGGCAACGGCAAGTAAACCGATTTATTATACCTTAACACCGTTTTCTTCTACCCTGCCAGCCGTTCGAATAACCGCTTTCCCTCCCGTATGACTAGTGTGACTGATTAATCTTAATCAAACTACTCAAATCCAAATAGTTTATTGTCACCCAAATTTTGGTGTGCTATAATTTGGCATCCAGGTGAAGAGATGGCACTTATTTTCAAGTTCAATTCAAATGACAATAATCCAACCTTGAGGCGCCGGGAAGGTAGTCTTTACCTGGAAGCGTAAGGAATCCACAAGCCTTTACCCAGTCGCCCAAAGCACATGCAGCGGGCGATATTTTTTGTCAGGAGGACAGTATGTATCGAACACATTCTTGCGGCACATTGAGAAAGTCCCACGTGGGGCAAACAGTGACTCTGGCCGGCTGGGTCCATCGTCAGCGTGATCTGGGTGGAGTGACCTTCATTGATCTGCGAGACCGTACCGGCTTGGTTCAGATTGTGGGAAATCCTAACTTACCTGATGTTGCACTTATTCAAAAGGCTCGCCAGGAGTGGGTGCTGCAAGTCACCGGCTTGGTCCGCCATCGACCTGCTGGAGCAGAAAACCCCAATCTTGCAACCGGTGAAATAGAGATTGACGTCACCCGATGCACTGTCCTCAACCCTTCAAAAATGCTTCCTTTCCTGGTAAACAAAGATGAAGAGATCAGCGAAGACGTTCGGTTGAAATATCGCTACTTGGACCTTCGACGGGAAAAAATGCAGCAGAATATGATCCTACGCCACAAGGTCGTAAAATTCATCCGGGATTACTTGAGCGAGCGGGATTTTCTCGAAATTGAGAACTCCCATGCTTTTTAAGACAACACCTGAAGGAGCCCGCGATTATCTTGTCCCATCCAGGATCTACCCCGGTCATTTTTACGCGCTGCCTCAATCCCCGCAACAGCTGAAGCAATTACTGATGGTAGCCGGCTTTGACCGCTACTTCCAAATCGCGCGCTGTTTACGGGACGAGGATCTGCGCGGAGACAGGCAGCCGGAGTTCACCCAACTTGACCTGGAGATGTCCTTCGTCCACCGCGACGATGTACTTGAGCTGGTGGAGGGATTATTCACCTCCATGCTCCCGGAAGTCTCACCGCACAAGCGCTTGCTTGCTTCCCCCTGGCCCAGACTGACCTACAACGACGCTGTCGAACGATTCGGCACCGACAAGCCCGATCTGCGCTTTGGAATGGAACTCTTTGACCTGAGTGACATCTTCGCCAAAAGCGATTTCCGTGTGTTCCAATCCGCGCTTGCCCAGAAAGGCGTGATCAAATGCATCGTCGTTCAGGGATGTTCCGAGTACACGCGCAAGGAAGTGGACGATCTGACTGAGTTTGCAAAGGAACAAGGCGCCAAGGGACTTGCCACGCTTGCCCTGTCCTCGGAAGGTATTAAAGGAACCGCTCAGAAGTTCATAAAACCTGACGAGGTGGAAGCCATAAAAACTCGAACAGGTGCAACCACCGGCGATTTGGTTCTCTTCGTTGCCGATTCAAAACCCATCGCCCATAAAACGTTGGCAGCACTAAGGCTGCTCTTCCGCGACCGGTTGAACCTGGCAGACAAAGATATGCTGGCCTTTGCCTGGGTGGTCGACTTCCCGATGTTTGAATGGAAGGAAGACGAAAAGAAATGGGATGCAGCCCACCATCCCTTTACCATGCCGAAAATGGAAGATCTTCCCAAGTTCGAATCAGATCCTTCCCAGGTCCTGTCAGACGCGTATGACATGGTTTTGAATGGGTACGAAACAGCCTCGGGCTCGATCCGTATTCACCGGCGAGATATCCAGGAAAAGGTGTTTCAACTTCTAGGATTAACCAGCGATGAAATCCAGATGAAATTTGGCCATCTCTTGGAAGCTTTTGAATTTGGTGCTCCGCCGCATGGAGGCATGGCTCCCGGCATCGACCGGCTGGTCATGATCCTGGCGGACGAACCCAATATCCGGGAGGTCATCGCTTTCCCGAAAAACCAGACCGGCCGCGATGTGATGGCGGATGCTCCGTCGCCGGCGTCTGCGCAACAACTTAAGGAATTACATCTGCGCGTGGAACTGCCAAAAGAAGAGACAAAGTAGGACAATTGGAAAATAATGAGCCGTTCAAAATAGAATGGCTCATTATTTTTTAATTCAACGAATAACCTGCCTAACGGTTTTGCAATCAAAAAATTAATGAAACCCTCCCCACGATATTGACTTTATGGTATAAAATCATGACCCTGCTGTGCTCGTGATGGTGCATACCCGGTTCTGAGCCAACACCCATTTTAAGGGTCTCAATCTCTCGGTAGGAACGCGATAGGCCTGAGCCAAGGCGGAATTACCGGGTGGGGGCCCGACCTGCTTCGGCAGGTTCAGAACTTCGCACCACACGGCAACAGCGGGGTTATTGATTTAATACGTCATCTTAACTCAGGCAACGCAGAGGTGTAAAATCTCCGGCTAATATTACTTGTACGCACAATTGAATAGGAGAAATAGCGACTGAGCCCTGGTAAAACAGGGTGACGAGGTGGAGGTTCTCCTGCGCGAGCAGGACGCTAATCTGATCGGATGAAAATCGGATCAGAGAAAATCGATAAGATCAGCGGATGCCTCTGGAGCCCGATCACAGGCTCCTTTCTCCCTTCCTAAAAAAGCGCATGGGAACGCGATATTTGTTCCCCGTCGAAAACCCGCCGGTAACGGCAGGCACAAGGCGACGCAGTGGTCAGATTCGACTCTGTTCACCACCATGGAAGGGCTGCCAGCCGGATATTTTTTAATGTCAAGGGCACGCCCAGGCGTGTCCTTTATTTTTATTAATTGGATTTCCATCTGAGCAAGATTCGGGCTGACTAAATATATCTTAAGCAAAAGCATTATGGAGAATTCTTATTGAGGTCTCGATGAAGTCTAAGACCTGGCTAGCACTGTTGTCACTCTATATCATTTGGGGTTCCACCTACCTGGCGATCCTGTTTGTTGTGGAGACGATTCCCCCGTTCATGAGTGCCGGGATTCGGTTCTTAATCTCCGGATTGATTCTTCTCATTTGGAGGAAACTGGCTCGCGATCCCATGCCCACGCGAAACCAGTGGCGGTCAGCGGTCATCGTCGGGACGCTGCTTCTTGTCGGCGGGAATGGATTACTCTCCTGGTCGGAACAGCGCATCCCGTCGGGTGTTGCCGCCTTGTTGATCGGAACCGTTCCCCTCTGGCTGGTATTGATCGAAGCCCTGCGAAGAGGTGGGACCAAACCCAATTGGCAGTCGATCTTAGGCCTGGCGATAGGGTTTGCAGGAATTGTTGTTCTCATTGGGCCGATTGATTTCACAGGGCAAGCGGGACGATATGAACTGGCGGGAATCCTGGTTTGCCTGGTGGCAGCATTTCTCTGGTCAATGGGTTCCATCTTCAGTCGAGGAGCGGACTTACCAAAATCGGCTCTAATGACCACCGGGATGGAAATGGTGGCAGGGAGCATTGGTTTATTTATCGTTGCGACGCTTGTGGGAGAGTGGCAGAATTTTTCATTGGGTGACATCTCGTCAAAATCCATGTATGGGTTGATCTACCTCATCACCATTGGCTCGCTCATTGGATTCGTATCCTACGCCTGGCTTCTTCGAAATGCCCCCGTTTCTCTGGTCGCAACCTATGCCTATGTAAACCCCCTGGTGGCTATTCTCTTGGGCAGTCTTTTAGCCCAAGAATCGCTTACACCCCGCATCCTGATCGCCGCCGGGGTAATTATCGGTTCAGTTGTTTTGGTCAATTATTCAAAAGATTCTTCCAACATCCAGAAAGACGAAACAGCAAATGTCATCGCCGATTAATACTGGTTATTACTCGAGCCAACCCACAATATTTTTCACAGGAGGAAAAAATGGACCACAAGGATTTGTTGAAAAGAGTAAAGGACGACGACGTAAAATTCATATCCTATCAATTCACAGATGTCACAGGAGCGGTCAAGAGTGTGGATGCTCCTGTCAAAAGATTGAAGGAGGCATTGGAAGACGGCATCTGGTTCGATGGATCATCCGTGGAGGGGTTTGCCCGCATCCAGGAAAGCGATATGCTCCTTATTGTTGACCCAGAATCATATGCGGTTCTTCCCTGGACGCCTCAGGAATCCCGTCGGGCGAGAGTTTTCTGCGATATTTATATGCCGGATGGGGAACCTTTCGAAGGAGATCCTCGCGGGGTTTTAAAGAGAAACATGTCCAAACTGGCAGAACGTGGGTGGACATACAACGTCGGTCCGGAACCAGAGTTTTTCCTTTTCAAGAAAAACGGGGAGAGTGTCCATCCGGTGCCTCACGACGTAGGTGGTTACTTCGATTTTTCAGCCGATGACGAAGCGGTGCGTGTTCGAACCGCCTTGATGGACGCATTAAATGGCATGGGATTGGAAGTGGAAGTAGGACATCACGAAGTTGCGCTAGGCCAGCACGAAATTGACTTCCGGTTTGACGATGCTCTCAAGACCGCGGACAATGTGCTTACCCTAAAATACACAGTGAAGGCTATCGCTGCTGAACATGGATTGATCGCTTCGTTCATGCCCAAACCCATTTTCGGGATTAACGGGTCCGGGATGCATTGTCATCAATCCCTTTTTGATGATAAGGGTAATAATCTTTTCTTTGACCCGTCCGATGAGTTCCATCTCTCCAAGCTCGCCCATCATTTCATCGCTGGTCAATTAACCCATGCCAGGGGATTCTGTGCCATTACCGCCCCAACTCCCAATTCCTACAAACGGTTAGTCCCAGGCTATGAGGCTCCTGTATATGTTGGATGGGCGCAACGTAACCGTTCAGCATTGATACGAATCCCTCGTTACACACCCGGCAAGGATAAAGCCGTTCGCGCCGAGCTGCGTTGCCCGGATCCATCCAGCAACCCCTACCTGGCCTTCTCGGCAATGATTGCTGCCGCTCTGGATGGGATAGACAATAAACTCACCCCGCCTAAACCACTCAATAATGTGAATGTTTATCATCTGACCGCTGCAGAACGGAAAGAAATGAAGATCGATTCCCTGCCTGGTTCCTTGCCTGAAGCCTTGTCAGAATTGGAAAAAGACAAGGTGATTCGGAATGCCCTGGGAGAGACAACCTATGAAGCCTTTATGACAGCCAAACAGGCTGAGTGGGACGATTTCCGTATGCACGTCACGGATTACGAAGTGGAACGTTACCTGGAAACCGCCTGAACAGGTAATTTATAAAAACGGAGTGGGTCATCAATAGCCCACTCCGTTTTTTCATGCTCTGAAAGGATTGAAGTCCGTATTCCGATCATAAAAGTCCTCTTGTTCCACCCGTTTTAACCATCGAACCACACCATATGTTAGAGGGGTTAAGAAGACTTCTATCGAGACTTTAAATATGTAATTGGAGACGAAGAGAGTTGTGAATAAGCTCCAGGGAAATACTCTAAAGAGTGATGCAACTGTAAGAAACGCAAGGGTATCTACTAACTGTCCGAATAATGTGCTGCCAATCGTTCTAAGCCAAAGATACCGGCCGGATGTAACAATTTTCATCTTTGCCAGTATGACCGAATTCGTAAACTCACCGGACAAGTATCCTGCCAAGCTTGCCAGTACAATCCCACCTGAACTCATCCCGCCTAAAATAGCCGCATAGGCAGCGTCACCGGCATATCGCTGCCAGGTTGACTCTCCGGGCATGCGATTAATCAACCAAAACACCAGGGAAGAAAGGGTGAGGGCGGCAAAACCGGTCCAGATCACCTTTCTCGATCGTTTATACCCGTATACCTCGGTCAGGATGTCACCAAAGATATAACTCACTGGAAAGAGGATCGTACCTGCATCAAACGCCAAAGGTATGCCACCCAGGGAGACACCCCAATCGACAATTTTCGCAGACGATGCAATGTTGCTGACAACAAGCACCACGCAAAAAAGAGCGGTTATGGTATCAAGATAAAGATAATGCTTTTCTTTCTCCAAAGTTCACTCCCCGCCGTAATAACAACTTGATGTCACTGATATTCATCCGGTTAGCTTGGAATTTTTGCTTTCGAGATCATCCTGCAGAACGAACACTCTCCTTCCGCGGAGGTCGGTTGTCCACAGGTTGAGCATTGCGTTAATAGAGACGATTTATCCATCATTGAATTATTAAACAAGCCTTGTTTTCGAGCCTCGAGGAATTTCAAATAGAAGATCAATTTTGCACCCGGACGCTCATTTTCCAACTGGTTGAGCATCTGTTTGTAATAGATCGACGTCGAACCAACGGAAAATGGACATTCATCATAAATATATTCTATTCCTCTTAAAAGCGCATAGGCGGTCATTTCTTTTTCATAGAATCTGCAAAGGGGTTTAACTTTCCTCGCCAACCCCGCAGATTCAGGGAGAACCGGGCTTTGACGTACCAGGGATTCACCGGACCATATGATGGTATTTCCAAACAAAGTGGCTGCTTCATCGTCAAGATTATGTCCGGTGGCGAGCACGTCATATCCCATATCGCGGGCGATGCGATTCATCACATGGCGTTTGGTTAATCCGCAGACTGCACAGGGTCGTCCCTTGCCCCGATGGGACAACTCGGCCAGCACGGGGATGGAATGCCCATATTCCTTTTCAACATCCACTGAGTGAAGCTTTAACTGATGTTCCTCAGCAAATTTAAGGGTGAAGCGGTGAGATTCTTCCGAGTAGGCGATCAATTCGTCAATTCCAAGCCCGATATATAGTCCATCCGCTTGATATCCAAGACGGGTAAGAATGTCCCAGAGTGAAAGGGAATCCTTCCCACCTGAAACAGCGACGAGAATCTTTTCTTGCTTGGAGAACATTTGGTATTTCCCGATAAAACGCTCAGTTTGCTCGGGAATCCATTCAAGGTAATGTTCCTTGCACAACGCGAGCTTGTGTTGCCGCATATTAACAACTGCTTTTTGTCCACATGTGCGGCATTTCATGTCAACCTCCTGAAATGACGGATATGAGTTTGATGATTTCGCCGTTTTTCAGTATCTCGTCATCAAGGATTAATTCACCATCTCGAGTAGCGATAACCGATTCGGGCAGGATCCCGGCCTTTTCCAGAGAGGACAACAGGGTCATGCCTGCTCTTACTTCATATCCCTTATCGCGGAGGATTAATGTGGCAGTCACGGTTATTTCACCTTGGGGCACTCATTCTACCACAGCCAATTCCTCATGAAAAATGCCTTGCTATCCCGAAATAGCGCGTAATTGACCTGCTGGGAGAATATTCTTCTTGACAGCCTGTTTCTTATGACTTAGATTCATTTCGTCGGAGGATAATCCATGCGCATTGGCATGATGGTGGATTTATACAAACCCTATATTAGCGGCGTCACCATCTATGTCGAGATCAATAGAAGATATCTCGAGGAGATGGGGCACGATGTATTTATCTTTACCTTTAGTGGCGACAAGGATTATGTTGATGACGAATCGAATGTCTATCGTTCTCCAGGACTGCCAATTACCGAAGGGTTTGCATTAAATTTTGTTCACCGGCGAAACATCAAAAGGGTAATCCAAAGCATGGACATCGTCCATGTCCATCATCCTTTTATCAGCGGTCAATTGGCATTGAGGTATTGTAAACCCTTGAATATCCCGGTCGTTTTCACAAACCATACCCGATATGATCTTTACGCTCAGACATACGCCCCTGTATTCACAAAAGAAATCAGCCAGACATTCATTCAAACCTATTTACCCCGGTTCTGTTCCCGTGTCGATATGATAGTTTCTCCTTCAAAGGGGATGGCGGATATATTACAGACTTTAAAAATCGATGCTCCCATCACAGTAGTTCCTAATGGCGTTGACATAGGGAAGTTCCGCCAGGCAAAAGACCACTTTAAGCGGGGAAAATTTGGATTTTCGGACAGAGATGTTCTTTTTGTTTACGCAGGCCGATTGGCTGCAGAAAAGAATCTCCCTCTGGTGATTAATTGCTTCAATGCGGTTGCCCAATCTGTCGATAACGCCCACCTCCTTATCATCGGCAGTGGCACTGTTGAAGACCATTTACAGGAGTTGGCCAATCAGACTCCCTCCGCAGATCGGATTCACTTCACTGGCAGAATTCCTTATGATGAATTACCTGAATACTTATCGATGTGTGACATCTTTGTAACTGCTTCAACATCGGAAGTCCATCCCTTGTCTGTGATAGAAGCCATGGCTTCCGGACTTCCGGTTTTGGGAATCGACTCTCCTGGTATTGGCGATACAGTTGAGGACGGAGTTACTGGCTTATTGTCCACAAACGATCCCATGCTTTTCACGGCAAAAATGATGCGGCTCTGCCTTGACCGGGATTTGAGGAATTCGATGAGGATTGCTGCTGTGAAGGCATCAGAGTCATACTCAATAGAACGCACTGGTGCGATCATGCTCTCCCACTATGAAAGGCTGGTAAATCAAACCGAATCAAGGCGGCGCGGTTTCGGTTACTCCTTGCGAAAAACATGGGAGAACCTGTTCACAAAATGAGCACAAGAAAGCAACAAATTGGCGTCTGGGGTGAGAATGAGGCAGCGGATTTTCTATCCAAACTTGGGTATGATATCATTTCCCGGAATGTGCGAACTTCACGAGGCGAGATAGACATCATAGTCAAATCAGATGAGGTGATCATCTTCGTGGAAGTGCGAACGCTCACATCGAGTTGAATAGCCCACCCTGAAGAGACCCTCACCCGCCGAAAACAATCCCGCATGTTGGCTGCCGCAGAAGATTACACTCAATTACATGGAATAGACCATTGGCAGATCGACGCAATATCCATTGAAGGTAAACCAGGTGGCAAACCATTGATCACGCATTTTGAAAACGTTCTTGGATAATAAAAAAATATCGGATATGGACCACACTTTGAATCCAGAAGTTCCCCCACTTCCTCTTATAGATATCTCTCGGCTATTGAAAGATAATGGCATCCGACCTGACAAATCGTTGGGACAAAATTTCCTTCAGGATGATGCTGAACTTCGGAAAATCATATCCGTCTCTCAGATTGCACCAAATGATACTGTCCTTGAAATCGGATCAGGACTTGGGAGTCTTACACGCTATTTGGCTATTACGGCGAAAGAAGTTGTGACCGTCGAATTAGATGAATCCCTGCTGCCGATATTGTCCAATGTGATAAAAGGATTTAATAATGTCAGAGTGATTCGCGGAGATATATTACAGATTCCTGTCGTAGATCTGGTCAAAGCCGATTCCTACAGGGTGGTTGCCAACATTCCGTATTACATCACGTCTGCGATCATTCGCCATCTTCTGGAAAGCCGTCCTAAACCCAACAGCATCGTCCTCACGATCCAAAAGGAGGTTGCCCAACGTATTTGTGCCAAACCAGGGGAAATGAGTTTGCTTGCGTTAAGTGTTCAGGTTTTTGGGCAGCCGGATATCGTTGCAGAAATCTCTTCCAGTGCCTTTTTCCCTGTACCAAATGTGGATTCTTCAGTTATCAGGCTGGATACGTTTTCTGAGCCTGCAATACCCGCGATAAATCTCGATTCTTTTTTCAGGCTGGCAAAAGCGGGATTCAGTCAAAAAAGGAAAACCCTGCGAAACTCGCTTTCGGCGGGATTGCCCATCACAGGGGATAATGCTGAAGAATTGCTGAAAAGAGCGGGGATAGATCCGAAAAGGAGGGCTGAGACTCTCAGCATTCCCGAGTGGGCAAGCCTCACTTCATGTTTCGTAAATTTGTGACACTATGCTAAGTTTAATCACATTTGGCTTAAAAGTGAAAATAGGGATTCTGAAAAGATTTGGTTTATAGCCTTCTTGCGAGTTTCCCTTTTCTTCTTAGATCCCTTAACTGCCAAAGTGTTTCCCAAATGCGAAATGCCGCTTCCGTTTGGATTTTAAACGACATCTTCGATTTTCCCCATCGCCTGTCGGAAAAATGGATCGGGACTTCACCGAACCGATATTCCAAGCAATAAGCCATGTAAGCCATTTCAACCAAAAAGATATAGCCGCTCGCCATGATTCTTTCTAAAGGCATGCCCTGGATAGTCTCCCTGCGCCAGAGCCTGAACCCGGTGGTAATATCCCTTAAGGGCATCTGCAAGATTGTACGTGAGTAAAAATTTCCCCAAGCAGATAAACCCTTGCGCCATAATGGCCAATTCTCGTCAACGCTGCCACCTTTGACGTATCTCGACCCCAGCACGACATCACATGCTTCCAGTTTCGCCACCATGGCTATGAGCCGATTCGGATCGTGGGAAAAATCCGCATCCATCTGGGCGACCGCTTCCGCACCGCCTTCGAGAGCCAATCCAAACCCTGTCAGATAGGCAGACCTCAATCCCAGCTTGCCACTGCGGTGATGGACACTCAGCCGTCCTGGATGAGCTTGTGCAAGGTCGTCGGCGATTTTCCCTGTTCCATCAGGACTGTTATCATCCACGACCAAAAGGCTCAATTCGAGCGGAAGCGAAAATAATGCGGAGACCAGATTAGGCAGGTTCTCCGCTTCATTGTAAGTTGGAATAATAACAACTATCTTCAAACCGAATTACTTCCTCTTCAATATTTCAGTTTTTAACTGGATCAATCCGGTGATATGCTGCTCGCTTGCAGAGACTTGATTGATTCTGATATTTATTCTGTTTTCCTGTTTCTCTTTGGCGCCCATCGGGTAAAAGAAATCCAACGACTGTTCCAGCTTTGATTGAATTCGGTCTACCATCCCGGAAAGCTGATTCTGACCAATGATCATCACAAAATCAGTCGGGGTCAAATGGCCGACAAATCCATCGTCGAAGCCAGATTCACGCATCGCATTCGTCAATATCAGGCTGATGGCGCGAAGGACATCATCTTTTGCTACAAACCCATAGGCATCTCGGAAAAGTTCAATATTCTCGATGAGAATTCCCAAGGCGCCTGGTCCGTCCTTCTGAAGACAGTCGCTCAATCGTTCTTCAACCAACGGTCCTTCCGGAAGACCTGTCACCGGGTTGGTCAGGGAATCCTGTTTTGAGCGCTTGAGAACATTCCGAACCCTTAGCCTCATCTCCTGAACGTCAAACGGTTTGGTGATGTAATCATCAGCACCAAGCTCCAGACCCGCCAGCTTGTCGTTTCGTTCACGTCGTTCGGTGAGAAAGATAATGGGGATTTTACTGGTTTTCCGGTCAGCCCGAAGTCGGCGGGCAACTTCAAAGCCGTCAATATCGGGAAGTCTTATATCCAAAATCAACAAGTCTGGTCGTTCGTTCTGAGCAGATTGAATGCCCTCTTCACCCCAATGAGACGTGATGACTTCATACCCCTGCACGCGCAGATAGGAGTTCAACATTTCAGCCAGATCCTGGTCGTCCTCAACAACTAGGATTTTTGACTTAGGCTCAGACAAGAGATTCCTCTATTAACCTATAGGGTCCTTCTGGACAACAAACTCGCAAACCGGGTCATTCAGCGCCACACATTTGGATTCGTTGACCCGGAATTCATTTCCTCCGGAAACCCATTTAAGGCTTTCCTGAAGCAGACCGACAGCGATAAAGCATACCGGCTTGTCAACACCGCTTCTTCCCCAGCAGCACGGACACTTATGAATAGTATAGATGAATTCGTTGTCTTTCTCTTCCACTGTGCTGAGCTGATCGCTGACCTGGCTGAAGATTTTTGCCATGGCCGGGAGACCAATTCGCATTTTAGCTTGAAGAGGCAGGACTTTGAAGGCGAGGTCGCCGGCGCCCGCCAGTGCACCGAAGAACTTCAACGCATCCGCGAAAGTGGCACGTCCGGCTCTCAAAGCCAGCCCGCGGCCGCCGCGCGGTCCGTACATTTCCTCGAGAGCAACGCCTATCGCTGAAAGTTCGGTGAAATCAAACCCTTTTTCAAGGTTATCAGGTGGATAATTCTCAATGTAATGATTGAGACCAGCAAGATTGAGGATGGCATTCAGGCCGTTCTTTCCCATGACATCCTCGAGAGATTTTAATGTTATTAGACCGAATTTATTGGGATAATACAGGCCGCTTTTTTGAATCGGGTTCATTCCAGGCTCCCTTAGATCAGTTTACCGAGGTCTTCGGTCGCCCGGCGCATATCAAGGAAAATCAAGCCCAGCTTAGCCTGTTCCCTCGCCAGAGCAGTCAGGACGGCCTCTTCGCCAACGGACATGAGCACCACGTAGCCTTTCAAGCCTTTAATATAAACCTGTTCGAGCGATCCTCGTCCAAGTTCATTGGCGATGCGTTCACCCAGAGAGAGCATGGCAGCAGACATCGCCGACACGCGGTCTTCCTCCACCCCTTGTGGCAAAGCAGATGCAATGCTTAATCCATCAACGCTGACGATGGCAGAAGCCTCAATATCTGGTGAAGACGCCTGCAGTTCACGCAGGCGATCAACCATGAGTTGAGTGCGAGACTTGGTCAAGACAGCCTCCTGGAAATTGTATAACGTCCGGCGTTTTCCCGCCTATGGACAAAATAATCCTTGGGTTACTTTAGCATACGGGTTTAATTGTGTCAAGTTACCCTTGGGAATTAAGTATAGCATTATTCTTAACAATTTTGTTATAATGCCACGAAGAAATTACAGATTATTTATGAAGAATCTCCTGTTTTCATTATTCGTTTTCGTACTTCTGACTGAATTGGGCTTTGTCCAACCTGTTTTAGCCCAGTCAGAAGGACCAGAACAAACGGAGTCGGAAAGCGGAGGCATTGTCTGCCCGCCTGGGGTCTATTTGCAGGATCCTATGGACTGTCTACCCTTTGGGCCTTCATCCACGCTCATCCAAAACTCGATTTCCGGCCTTTATCCGTCCTCACCCAAGGTTGATTACAGTCCCGATTATGCACTAAACTACGTCCCCTACAACTATTTCAGGGTGGACGAAGGGGGGACTTCGGCTTACTTATCCTTGGGCGACGCCGAATCCAAATCGGGTGCAGTTTCCAAGATCGGCCCCGGCCTGGTGTACGTCAGTTACAGCGACCGCGTGGAGACTGACAACGGGGCTTATTATTACCTCACCAATGGGACCTGGATTCCCGGCGATGGAGGACGAATCTCCGCCGGTGCATTCCAGGGGAAAATCTTCAGCACCACCCCCCGAACAGGATTTGGCTGGATCCTCACCGAAACCCGAAGCTTTAGAAGACCCGATTACATGTTAAATAATCCAAAAGTTAAACCTACTATCGGACCAATGTGGTTCCAGTGTATGAATCCAAGGTGTTTAATGGCACCGAGTGGCTTATTGATCGGGGACCAGGAATGGGTCGAAGGGAGGGTCGTCTCCTCCATTTCTCCGAACACAGAACCGCCACCCGGTGTGACCAACGGCCGCTGGATCGAAATCAACCTGGCGGAACAAACCCTCGTTGCCTACGATCAACGATCAGCTCGTTTATGCCACCATAATTTCCAGCGGAGTGGATCCCTACTGGACACGGCCAGGGTTGTTCCAGATTTACAAGAAGAAGGAAACCGAGGATATGAGCGGCGCGTTCGAAGCCGATAAATCTGATTTTTATTCGCTGCAAGCTGTGCCGTGGACCATGTACTTCGATAAAGCGCGAGCCATCCACGGCGCGTACTGGCATACCAACTTCGGTTATCCTCAATCTCATGGCTGCGTCAACATGTCGATCGGGGATTCAGCCTGGCTGTACGACTGGGCCAATGAGGGAGACTGGGTATGGGTACGTGATCCTTCCGGGCGGACGCCCGAGGACCCCGACCTGTACGGGAGCGGTGCACCTTAATCCTCGGTTGTTGGCAAAAAAGTCTTGACGCTCCTTCAAGGCTATGATAAACTACTGTCCGCTCAATCATTGGTCCCGTGGTGTAGCGGCTAACATGCGGCCCTGTCAAGGCCGAGACCGCGGGTTCGAATCCCGTCGGGGCCGCTGAGTAGGTCGAAAGGTAATAAGAACACCGGAATGAGTAACCTCATTCCGGTGTTCTTATTACATAATACAGTTGACACTCATCTATCGTATGCTATAAATGAATAAATCATTAACCCTCTTTGGAAAACCATTCAGGAGGAGGAATCGATGAAAAGAATCTCGCGACGCGATTTTATCCGAATCTTTGGAGCAGGAGCAGGTGCGGTGACACTCAATCATCTGCTTACCGCCTGCGGCAGAGCCTTGAAGACCTACGAGACATCAATCTCTTCATTACCCACCAATACATCGGATTCAAGTGAATTCAACCCTGTAGTAGAGGCCACTGCCGCACCTGCTCACACTGCTACACCTTTCACATCCCCTGATTTGGTGGTAGCCCGGGGAGGACCGCCGGAGGACATGGTGCGCAAGGGAATCGCTGCCATTGGAGGAATGGAAAGGTTTGTGCCCCAGGGAGCCCGAGTCATCGTCAAGCCCAACATCTGCGTTGCCTATCACACCTACGAATACGCGGCGACGACAAATCCATGGGTGGTCGGAACCCTGGTCAAAATGGCATTCGAGGCCGGAGCAGGCAGCGTCAAGGTCATGGATTTTCCCTTTGGAGGAACCGCCGAGCAGGCTTACGTCAAGAGCGGAATCGATGAGCAGGTTCGGGCAGCAGGTGGAGAAATGGTCTCCATGCCCAGCTTCAAGTATTCGACGGTGGACATCCCTCAGGGATTGAGTATAAAATCCACAGAGGCTTTCAAGGATGCTTTGGAGGCTGACGTCTTGATCGATGTGCCTGTCGCAAAACATCACGGTTCGACCCGCCTTAGCCTGGGAATGAAGAATTTAATGGGGCTAATTCTGGATCGAGGATCAATCCATGCGAATCTCGGTCAACGGATCGCCGACCTGACCACTCTTTTTCACCCTAGCCTGACCGTCGTGGATGCCGTGCGCGCGCTCATGGACAATGGTCCGACGGGCGGCAACTTGAATGATGTCAATCAAATGGACACGGTGATTATCAGCCCTGATATCGTCGCAGCAGACAGTTATGCAACAACACTGTTCGGTCTCCAACCTGCAGACATTTCTTACATCCGGGCTGCATCGGATATGGGTCTTGGTAGAAGCGATCTCAACAACCTTCGTATCGAAGAAATTTTTGCCGGGGTATAACCTTTATTGATATGGCTGAATCCCAGGTAGAGCCTAGACAAAAGAAACCGCCATTGAGCTCGCCCAGCCGATGGGTGATTGCTCGAAAAATCTCCCAATATCTGATGTTGGCGGCATTTCTTCTGATCTTCCTCAGGACGGTTTGGAACGGCCTTCCTGCCAACGCGGTGAACATATTGATGCGGCTGGATCCTTTGCTGATGCTGGCTAATTTGCTTTCCAGCCGGACCTTCCTACTGGCATCTTCTTTAGCTCTCCTCACAGTCCTATTCACCCTCATTTTTGGACGCGCCTGGTGCGGTTGGATTTGTCCGCTTGGGACCACACTCGATATTTTCTCTTTCGATCGCCTCCGTGGTAAACGCACCTCCCCACCCGAAACTTTGCGCAAGGTAAAAGTTGTCTTACTGGTTGCGATAATGGTATCTGCGCTTCTTGGAAATCTAACCCTCCTTGTTCTCGACCCGCTGACCTTGTTTTATCGCACCCTCACCACAGCAATCCTGCCAGCTGTTAACCAGATCATTCTCTCGGTGGAGACGGCTCTCTACCAGGCACAGATTATTCCAGGTGCCATTGAAACCTTCGATGCCTGGATCCGGCCAACGTGGCTGCCTGCATCGCCCCTCTTTTTCAAAGATACCCTTCTCTTCGCGGCAATTTTCCTTGGCGTGATCGGACTGAATATCCTTGCCCCCCGTTTCTGGTGCCGGTATTTATGCCCTCTGGGAGGGATGCTCGGACTCCTAAGCAGAGTCGCCCTTTTCCGCCGGGAAGTCAGTGAACCCTGCAAAGGCTGCACCCTCTGCACATCCTCCTGCCCGACCGGCACCATCGATCCGAAGAAAAACTACGCCAGCGACCCTGCAGAATGCACCATGTGCATGGTTTGTCTGGAGGCCTGCCCAAGAAGCGCGATTCGATTTACGCCCGATTTCTCTCTGGCAACCAGCCAGGATTATGACCCTGACCGACGCGATACCTTACTCACCATCGGTGGGACGATTGCTGCCATTGCCTTGCTGCGAAGTGACCAGCTCTCAAAACGGGAACCCAATTTCCTGATCAGACCTCCGGGATCACGTGAGGTCAACTCCGACGTCCTGGATATGACAAAATGCATCCGTTGTTCAGAGTGCATGCGGGTCTGCCCGACCACTGCCCTGCAACCGGCGGTGACCGAAGCCGGAGTGCAGGGATTTGGTTCGCCTATCCTGATCCTCCGCATCGGTTATTGCGATTACGCATGCAACGCCTGCGGGCAGATTTGCCCTGTGGAAGCCATCCCACCGCTTGCCTTGGAGGAAAAACAGCAACGGGTAATTGGGAAAGCTTACATCGACGAGAATCGCTGCATCGCCTGGTCTGACCACCAGGAATGCCTCGTCTGCGAAGAAATGTGCCCCATTCCTGACAAAGCCATTCAGTTGGAGGAAACCAATGCCTGGGGGATCGACAATACACTGGTCAGCGTCAAACTCCCCCATGTGGTTCGCGACCGTTGTATCGGGTGCGGGATATGTGAATACAAATGCCCGGTTAATGGGGATGCAGCCATCCGGGTTTTTGTCCCTCAGACTTCCGTTCCTTTTTAAACAATCTAATTTATTTTATGAAAATGACCTGATGACGCTACGAATTTCATCAGGTATAAATGGCTGATCAAGATCAGTATAGAGTTCCCACGTCTCGGTGTGAGTGTTGGTCCCCTCTGGCGGCAGAGTGACCAACGAACCCAGCGTTTCCAACTCAAGGAATTTGTGGTTGCAGTAACTTTCCGTGTTGCACCCCCCATCGGGAAGTGGCACGCCAGCTACCGGGTCGAAGCGCTTGACAAAGAGAATGCCATCCAGCCAGTAAGCCATCCAACCTTGAGGATTGAAATAACCCACCTTGATTGGAGATGAATCAGAAGCAACCTTTGAATCGGCCTTGATCAAAATGAAATCGTCCCGCAGGATCAATCGGGGGTCGTTCACTTTCGTGTAGGGCCAGATGGAAAGCTGCCGGTTGGCGAGAAGTCCAGCCGGGTCCGCGTTGCCAACCGGTTGCGGAAGAATCGCCACCCCTCCCAGCCTGAACATGGTCAATGCCCAGGGAGCAAACTCGGCTGCCCAGGCACCTTCGTTCCTTAGCTCATGCTCAACGATAATTTGCGGTCGGCCGGGATTCAATCGAATCTCGATGCTCTTTGCGATATGCGTCCAGGGTTCAGCCGGCTGGTCAATTCGCACTCCGTTGGGGATATCTGTTATGGCGACACCTTGCGCATCGGGGAGGTAAGTGCGCGGCATGGCTTCTGGAGAATGCCACAGCCGATGCCCTCCACGAAGATGAAATTCACCGTATGGAGTTGACAGGCCTTCGTTACCGAGATCGGCGAAAAGGTTTTCGAATCCTTTCAGATTAAGACGCACGATCCTTGGCGCAAGAGACAGGTATTCCAGCCTGACATACTTATTCTCGATGATCCCAGTCGGATTACCGTGGAAATCGCCTTTAGAATTCTTGATCTTATCCATTGGTTAGCATCCCTTCCCTTGATATTCAGCGGCCCAGAAGTGAATTGATTTCGTTCATCTGATCAATAGTCAGTGGACCAAATTGCATCGCCTTACAATTTTCTTCCACTTGCGCCACAGTGCGGAAACCGGGAATGGGAATCGTTTGAGAGCTGCGAGCCCACAACCATGCCAGCGCCCCTTGGGCTACGGTCCGTCCCTGGCTGGTTAAGATTTCCCGGATGGCATCCCGTTTCGACATCCATTCAGGGTTTGGGTTGCCCTTCTTGAAGTATTTCATCCAGTCGGGGCTTTTTTCTCCGCGGACATCGTCAATTGAAGGTTTCGTCCCTGTGGTGTATTTCCCAGTCAGCAATCCCATCGCCAATGGACCCCGGTTTATGGCAGCCAGGTTGTGGTTTTCACACAGCGCGATCATTTCCGGATTGTCATCCAGCACATTGAGTTGCAGTTGAATGGATGTGCATCTGGGTCCTTTCGCAAAGATTCCCGCGCGGTCAGGAAAATCCGTGCTCCAGCCATACGCTTTAATTTTGCCTTCTGAAACCAGGGATTCCAGAGTATCTCTAACAGGTTCTGCTTTTTCCGCAGGGAATCCATTATCGTGGAATTGGTACAAATCAATGTAGTCAGTTTCCAAACGGCGGAGGGAATCCTCGCATGCCTTTCGGATTCCTGCCGGGGAAGAATCTGACCCGGTCACCTGGCGGGTGTTTTCATCAAAGACGGCATTGAATTTTGTTGCAATCACCACTTTTGAACGCATACCAGCAAATGCCTTTGCTAACACTCGCTCGCTATGCCCTGCACCGTAGACATTCGCCGTGTCGAAAAAATTTACTCCGTGATCCAGGGCAGTATGAACAGCGCGGATGGATTCGTTGTCGTCGACTTCACCCCAGCCCAGTGGCGTCTCCCCTGACCAAAATGGACCCCCGATTGCCCAACAACCCATCCCAAGTGCGCTGATCTCGATCCCGGAACGACCCAATTTACGTCTCATTTTCTACTCCATGGTCTAGTGTTTTTTTGAAACCACCTTATTATCGCTCAAAAACTATTTTCATAATAGACACAGTATGATTAAAATCAAAGAGGCATCCGGCCGGATGCCTCTTTGACAGATTGACAGAAAAAATCAGGCTTTGGCCGTGCCAAAAGCATTGCGAACACCCGGGAGCATACAGTAGATCAGGATCAGGGCATTCACGATGAAGGAGATGTTCACGTCCGTCCAGGTTGCGGAACCCAGCATGACCGTGAAATCCAGAATCAGGTTGAAGGTCGCAATCACGACCAGGAAGAGCCAGGCACCGGGGTCCATCTTCCAGAGCATCTGGACCAGCCAGACCCACACCCACACCATCAAGGCCCACATAATGGCATTGAAGAAGCTGAAAGCGCGGAAGGAAAATGGCCCAAGGAAGAAGGGCAGGATTCCCAGGGACTGGAGGGTATGAACGCCAGCCATAAAGGCTGCAATACCCGCCAGGACTGCAAGAACAGTAACGCCAAACGGTCTTTTCATTTTTTTCTCCTTAAAATATGAATAAATTGGATTATTCAATCCTCGGGTATGATTATACCCAGAAATCAAGAAGCTTCAATGGGTGACTCCACCGGATAAACAATCCAAATTATGCATAGCCTGACGAAAACACCAATAACCCAAGATACCGCGCAAAGCGTTTTATTCCGACATTTTGGCTCATCGTGCCGCATTTCTGAATTTCATGAACTAACTGATGGAATGTATAACTCCGCGTATTTTATTGAGCTTTTTGACGGAAAACGTTGCGTACTTAAAATCGCGCCAAATCCGTCTATAAAAATCATGCGTTATGAGAAAGAAATCCTGAGAACCGAAGTGGACGTTCTCACCCTTGTTAAATCCAAGACCGATCTCCCCGTCCCTCTTGTTGCCATAAATGATTACACGCACAACCTGCTGGAAAGTGACTACTTCATCATGGAATTCATCGATGGCATCCCGCTCAACAAGCTGCGTGACTCTTTGTCAGAAAATGAAGCCCGTGCTGTTGATGAACGGACGGGATACTACCTCCGGCAAATGAATGGAATTGAGGGAAAGTTCTTCGGATACTATTCCCACCCCGAAAGGGCATCCAATAACTGGCGCGAAGTATTCACCCTCATGCTGCGAGGTGTCCTTGAGGATGGAAAAAATGAAGGGGTGATCTTACCGGTGGAATTCAATTCGTTCCAATCCGAAATCTCCAAGCATCTGTCATGTTTAGGAGAAGTCCAGACACCCCGCCTTGTTCACTGGGACCTGTGGGACGGGAATATTTTTATTGATCCAGTTTCAAAACAAATCACAGGATTGATCGATTTCGAGCGAGCATGTTGGGGGGATCCACTCATGGAGGCCAATTTCGGCGCCTTTGGGATCAATCCTTCATTCCTGAACGGTTACGGAATTGAGATGCTTTCCACCCCCATGCAAAAGGAACGGCGGTCGCTCTACAACATTTATCTCTATCTGATCATGATCATTGAATGCTACTTCCGAAAATACGATACTAATCAGCAGGAAAATTGGGCACGACAAAAGCTCATCACGGAATTGGAAATCCTCTCTTCTTTTTGAAATAAAATACTGGGAGTGATTGCTCACTCCCAGTATCGCTACTTGGTTGACTCTGAGAAGCGGGTTTCGGTGGTCATCCCCCATTTCAGGCGCGGGTCGGTTTCCTCTAGCTTGACTCGTACCCGGTAGGTGATATCTCCAGCTTTCTCGACAAAGACATCCGCGATCAATTCAATGCTGCCTTTGAGTTCCAGATCGGGTAAGGCATCTGGCACGACGATAACATCCATAATTTCCTGGATGTCCACAATCTCATTTTCAGTCAAGTCCGTTGTTTCGACATACCATTCTGAAGTGTCCGCAATAACCGCCACAACCTGGCCAGGATTGACCTCCTCGCCGGCGGAAATATCCAACCTGGCAATGATTCCATCATAGGGGGCAACAAGATCCAGGTTGTCCAACGCAGACTCGGCAGCCCTTAATCGTGAATTGGCTGCATCAAGTTGCGCTTGCGTTAGGACCAATTGGTCTTTGTCCGCCCCGTCTTCCCGGTTTTCACGAGTCCTGCGGGCTTCATCCCAACGTGCTTGAGCCAAATCCACATCCGCCTTCAATTGCCGATACTCGTTTTCAATTTCCGCTTGGGCTGACAAAGCTTCATCATAGTCTGCCTGGGCATTATCAAGGTCGGTTTTGGTGCGTTGGCGGTCCGCATTATCCTTTTCCAGTGAGGCATATTTGTTAAACTCATCCTGCGCATCTTCCAGCTCGGATTTGGCATCAGCTACATCCGCCTTTGCCTGGTCAAGATCATCATCATATTGGTCCTGATCGAAATCATCCCAAGCCAGGAGCGCGACATAATAAGCTTCTTCGGCGACAATCTCATCCAGAACCGCCTGGTTATAGGCCAGTTCGGCAGTCCTGTTCAATTCATCCAGGGATTGTTGGGCGGCTGTGACTTCTGCCTGGGCAGCTGCGACATTTGCTTCGAATGTATCCCTGTCTCCCATCCGGGCGAGGACATCGCCTTTGACAACGGAATCTCCCTCCTGGACAAGAACTTCATCCACCTTTCCTCCACTCTTGAAAAAGAGTGTGGAACTATCCTTTGGCACGATTCGCCCCTCGGCCACAATCGACGAATTCGAATAATCCGAAACATCAGGCAAGGTTTGAACGGCCTGCGTTGGGTCCGCATTACTTCCGCAAGCGGAAAGTATAAATGCCGCTGCCACGATTAGCAAACTTATTATTGCAATTCTCTTAATTTTCATATCGTTCTCCTTTTTTATTCATAAGAAAGTACTTCACGGATGGTCAAACGCGTCGCATTACGCGCCGGACCAACGCTCGCAAGTACTGACAATACAGTAACAACCAACAACCATAAAAGGACACCCAAAGGAGTAATGGTTACTCCCGCCGGGGCTCCAAATAATGCCAAATTTATAGCATTTGCCATTAAATTTCCAATCGGGAAGGATAGGATCACCCCAAAGAACCAGCTCATCATTCCGATCAATAACCCTTCGATCATGACCAGGCGCATCACTGCCTTATCAGACGCACCAATCGCACGCAGGATCCCTATCTCTCGGGTGCGTTCAAGTACGTTCAAGCTCATTGTCCCCGTCAGACCAATACTGCCAACAATGGCGATCAAGATCGCCATCAACAACAAAAATCCTGTCAAAATATTCAATCCGTTCGCAGTTGTCGCAGTTAAGGACCGGCCAGCTTCCACTTCACTCACTTTATATCCATTCGCTTTAAGTTTTGCTTCAATGACCCGCCCCAGGGTTTTTTGCTGCTCAATGCTCATATTCTCGGTGTCTGATACAACACGGAATGAATTGGCACGATTCTTTTGATGAATTACATCCGAAAGATATTCATAAGTTGTATAGGCCAGGTAGCCACCGCTTTTTCCTGCCAACTGGAAAGATCCGATCACCTCAACGACTTCATCCTTACCGGCTATCTTAATCTTCAATAGATCGCCGATCTCCAAATCGGGATATGCCTCCCGAAACCTTTCATTCACGACCACCACCGCTCCATCTCCGGGCTGGATCCAACGCCCTTCCTGGACGACCGGATCCACCAGGTTACTTTCGGACGGCGGTGCCAGCAGGTTGACACTCTCGCTTGCAGTTCCATCCGGATTCTGAAGTACACCGGCAGTGGCTGCCCAACCTTCCACGTGACTCACGCCAGGTAATTCCTTTATCATTTCCTCAATTTCCGAGATGCGAGCATTTTCAGACAGGCTGAAGGTGATGTCGGCCAGGAAGTAACGACCGATACGGTCAATATAATCGGTTAATGAACGCTGAACATTGAACGTACCAATAAAAATGGCGCCTCCCAATGTCAATGTGAAAACGGTGAGAAACAACCTGCCTTTCCGTCGAAATGTATTACGAAGGGAAAGGATGGTCGGGCGGGAAAGTCCGCGGATTTTCTCCAATTGCCGATCCAGCCAGGTTTTCTTTTGCTGAACATTGGATTGGCTGACACCACTTAATGCTTCGACGACAGAAATCCGTGTACCGTTGAGGATCGGAACGATCCCGGCAAGTTGCGGCACAATCAGAGCAATCGCTATTTCAATCCAAAATACCGCCGGCTCGATTCTAAACCCCTGCAGGACGATATTAATTTCCCTCGCGAAATAACCCATCAGGGTATAGGCTGCCCAACCAGAAATCGGTAATGCAATCACAAACGAAGTCAGCCCATAGATGAAAATCAACGACATATAGATGCCGATGATTTGTCCCCGGTTTGCCCCAATGGTCTTCATCACACCGATATGATTGACTTGTTGGTTTAAGAGCGCTGCCAGTGTATTTGTAATGAGCAGCGCACTTAGAAACATTACAAGAAATGCAAGGACTACAAGGACCGCGGTAATTGCTTCCACATAAACACGGTTGGGATGATCATCTGATGACCGTACTTGCGACGCAATGACTACGCCACCGCTGTTCTCCACTCTGTCGATGACCTTGTTCGCCACAGCTTGCAGATGAGTCTTATCTGTACGGTCTCCCAGGACCGTGACATACAGTCGGTTCATACTTGAAGGGGATTCGAGCCAGCTCAGCGTGTCTTCAGTCACATATCCCTGTACAGGGGAGAGGAAGAATCCTCCGGGCGCTTCGGACCCAATGGTTTGATCGTGCACAATGGCAGTTATGGGAATTTCGCGAATCTTTCCCGAGGGCAGTTCCACTTGAATGGAATCACCGATCTCCGCCTGTAGATCGGCAAATTTATACTGATCGATCGCAATTTGCCGATTCTCGGGAGGCCATACCCCTTCCTCGAGATTCACCAGATTGATTGCCATCTCTTCAATATCCGGGATGGCTTTAATTTCAATTGGAGCCCATTCACCATTCGCCTTCCGATAACGCAAGGTCATTGTGCGGACACCTTCAGCCTGAGCAATCTCATCCAAATTGCGGACTGAATTGACCAAATCTTCATCGAAAGATGCGGAAAGGATCTGGATATTGGCCGGATTCACCGACGAATAACCAGCCTCCATGTCCTCGGAGATGATCATGTTCATACTGACGATCAATCCCACTGCAAACAAGCCGATGGTAATGGAGGCGATCACCAGGAAGGAGCGGAGCTTGTGACCCCAAATGTCAGCCAGAACTTTCTTCCAACGCGGGCTGAGCATTATTTGGACTCCTTAATTCGCCCAAACAATCCGCGTTTGGCTGGCGTGAACCTGCTTTTATTTTTCATCGCATTCAATCGAAGCGCCGACTCGATGGCTGGATGTTCCGACAACAATCTATTGAATTGCTCAAGGCTGATGCACAATGCTTCGACCGGTCCCTCAATCGCCTGGAAAGTAAGATCCATGGAGGGAATCTCAAGCATGTCCAATTCAGAGATGCAGGAACCGGATTGCAGGGTCGTGATCAACTCCTCCTGTTTCAAGAAACGGCTCCGGCGAACTTCAACCTTGCCTTTTGAAATTATGATCAGCCCGTTATCAACCCCTCCCTGACGGGCAAGGGTTGCTCCCGTCGCGAACTGCCTATGGGTCACCATTTTGGTGATTGTCAGCATTTCCGGGTGGGACAAATTCGGGAGAGCATGATAAACATCCTCGTTGACCAGTTCGCCATCCGAGATGATGACCCGGCGTGTTGCCCGGCGAGCAAGTATCGGGTCGTGCGTCACGATTAGTATCGTTTTTCCTTCGCGAGCCAGCTGCTCAAAAATATTCAATACCAACTCAGCGGTTCGTGAATCAAGGTTCCCTGTCGGTTCGTCAGCGATGATGATGGGAGGATCATTGGCGAGGGCACGCGCAATGGCTGCGATTTGCTGCTGCCCGCCTGAGACACCCGCTGGGAGTTTGTCTGCGAAATCATCCAGGTCCAACCGCATGAGCACGTCATGGGCACGCTGTTCCCGCTCGGAAGGCCGATGAATGTTGCAATAATCCATCGGGAGAATGACATTCTCCAGGATGGTCAGGGTGGGTAGAAGCTGGAAAAATTGAAAGACAACGCCCAGGTTTTTTCCGCGCCACTCGGCCATCTGTCCTTCTTTGTATTTGTATAACTCAGTGCTGCCTATCCTGACCACACCCGAGGTGGGATGGTCAATCCCCGTGATCATATTGATGAGCGTGGATTTTCCACTGCCCGACTTCCCCATGATCGCAGTGAACTCGCCCTGATCGAATCCCATATTAATATTCTTAAGTGCAAAAAATTCACCGGCAGGAGTTTTAAAGGTCTTGACGATATTCTCAAGGCTGATAAATTGACGCGGATGCGTGGAGAAGGCTTGTGTCAACATGGTTATTCCACATCAAACTGCGGGGTGTCTGTTAATAACCCGTCTTGAAGCCACAGAACCCGTGAATAACGATTTATAAATCCGGGGTCGTGCGAGACCATCAGGATGGTGTGTCCCTGCTGGACTAGATTCTCAAAAATTCTGAAAATGGTTTCAGCTGTGGACGTGTCGAGTTTGCCGGTGGGTTCATCAGCCACCAATATGGGAGGATCATTTGCCAACGCCCGGGCGATGGCTACCCGTTGCTGCTGGCCTCCGGATATGTCCCCCGGCAATTTATAGGCATGCTGTTCCAATTCAACATTTCGGAGAAGCTCAAGCGCGGTCTCCTTGCTGCGGACAGGCCGGTACAAGCCACAGAAATCCATAGCCAGCATCACATTTTCAACCAGATTAAGTGAAGAAATAAGGTGAAAAGCCTGGTAGATGACGCCCAGATTGCGTCCACGCCAGGCTGCAGCTTGATTTTCATTTAACCCGTGGACATCCACCCCGCCAATGCGAATCTCACCCTCCGTGACATGGTCCACCGCGGTGATCAAATTCGCCAGAGTGGTTTTTCCAGCCCCAGACTTGCCCAAAATACCGACAAATTCACCAGGAAGGATATCCAGGTCAATACCACGCAAGGCAGGGAAATCGCCTGACGCATTTCGATAGACTTTTTTTACTCCTCGCAGCTGGATGAACGGTTCCAAGCCTGCTACGCCATTCGCCCCCGGCATTGATTCTTGTTTTCTTGTGGCCAACCCCAACTCCAAATCTCGAAAAATTTCTCTTAACATTGAAAATATAACACGAATTGAAGGAAGCAATTGTTAGAAACGCATAATAATTTCATATTTGAAAACAAGTAAAATCCCCTACCCAAAGAACTTTTATAGTGGAATACGTCGGATTTCTACAATACCTCCTTTCACCATTGTTAAGCCCGGTTGGATTGAAGAAAAGCTTCAGCGTGATAAAATCCAAAAATGGCTCTTCAATTAAATCCCTATTCCATCCTGTCCATCATCTCGACTATTACCGCCTTCACTGTTGCAGCTATTGCATGGAAAAGACGGGCTGTCCCCGGTGCGATTTCACTGGCCTTATTGCTCGTCGCGGCAGGAGTTTGGGCGCTTGCCTACGCCATCGAGCTTTCAGTGGTGAGTTTGCAAGCGCAGATATTTTGGTCCAAGGTTGAGTACATAGGAATCATCAATATTCCCGTTCTTTACCTGGTCTTCTCGTTGGAATACACCCGACAGGAAAGGTATCTCAATAAGCAATCCACTCTCTTATTATGGATTATCCCTGTTATCACCCTCCTCCTGGTTTGGACCAATGAACTTCACTTGTTGATTTGGAGCGGATTTCAGCAGGTCAATTTCAACAACAATCTTGTCTTTACCGTGGACCACGGTACGTTCTTTTGGATTTATGCGGCTTATTCATATATTTTGCTCCTGATTGGTGCTGTTATCCTTGTTCAAAATGCGATCACTGCAAAAGGAGCACATCGCAACCAGGCCGCAGTAATGGTTCTGGGGACAGCAGTCACATGGATAGGAAATATAGTCTACCTGACCGGCTTAAGCCCCATCCCGGAAATCGACACATCCTCCCTGACACTCACAATCTCCGGACTGATCTTTGCCTGGGGATTGTTCAGGCTTGGTCTCCTTGACCTTGTGCCCATCGCCGGTGAGAAAGTCCTGGAGAGCCTGGATGACGGCGCCTTGGTGCTCGATCATAATAATCGAATTGTCTACATGAACAAGGCGTTTGAATATTACACCGGTGTATGGGCGGAAGAAGTTATCGGTAAACCAGCAGCCGAGGCATTATCTGAATTGCCGGGGCTATATTCTGTCCATGCCAACCTGGACAATCTAAATACGGATATCGCTCTGGATAGAGGAGACGGGCAAAAGCTATTCATCAACCTGAGGATTGCGCCTATTCAGGACGCTGGAAAAGCCGTTGGGCGGGTTTTCATATTACACGACATAACAGAACGCAAACAGGCCGAGCAACGATTGCTCCCCATCGAGGATGCTCGAGGTTCGCAAGTGGCCTCCATCCCTGTCTTTATGGTCTTGCGAATGGATGATGGCAAGATCGTGGAGGTCAATCGGTCTTTCATAATCGGTATGGGATTCCAGCGAGAAGAAGTGATCGGTCGGACTCCCCTTGAAATTGGAATGTGGACAGCGGAGCAGCGATCCGCCCTTCTGCGAGAGCTGCGCGAAAAAGGTCAATTAACGGAATACCCAATCCAGTTTGGCACACGCTTAAATGGCAGAATACCATTCTTTCTTTCCGCGTCAACCTTGCACTTGAAGAATGATGGATTCATGATGTGGATCATTCATGAATAATCCATACGGATAACATCAGGGAAAATTGCCGTCATCGAGAAATTGTCGATGGCGGCAATTCTTTTTACTGGCTATAATTTTCACCCAGGGTCAATCAGCGCAAGATTCGGGTGGATACCCTCCTCAGGTTTTTATAAAATCCAGTTATAAAAATATTTTCAAATGGAGATAACCAATGACCACATCGAATCTCATTCAACTCTCAGAAGATTACAATCGCGTTGAACGCGCAATTGAATATATTCAAAAAAACGCCAACAGACAACCCAACTTGAAGGAAGTAGCAGAAAGCGTTCACCTCAGTGAATATCACTTTCAACGGTTGTTCACACGCTGGGCAGGAATCAGCCCAAAACGTTTTCTGCAATTCCTCACCAAGGAAAACGCCAAAGCTCTGCTCAGGCAGTCCAGTCTGCTCAATGCCACTTACTCTGCAGGTCTTTCAAGCCCCAGCCGGCTGCATGACCTATTTATCCAATGCGAAGCGGTTACTCCGGGGGAATACAAACTCCACGGGGCTGGGATGTGGATCAAGTATGGATTTCATCCTACTCCCTACGGAGAATGTCTTATCGCCTCCACCAACCGCGGAATCTGTTTCCTGGCTTTTGTTACAGATAAAGGTCGTGGGGCGGCTTTGCAAACTATGAAAGCAGAATGGAAAAAAGCAGATTGGATTGAAGACTCCACCCAAACGAAACACCATATTCAAGCAATATTCTCTTCCGGTAAGAACTCCATGATAAAACTCCAGGTGAGAGGCACAAATTTTCAAATTAAAGTATGGGAAGCGCTGTTGAGGATCCCACCTGGGCAGGTGACGAGCTACGAGGAATTGGCGGAAGTGATCGGTGAACCGTCAGCGCCAAGGGCGGTTGGTAATGCCCTTGCTCATAATCCCATAGCATTTTTAATCCCATGCCACAGAGTTCTGCGCAAGGTTGGCGATTTTGGTAATTACCGCTATGGCCAGGCCAGGAAAAAAGCAATGTTGATGAGGGAAATAGGATGACCATGGTTTGATGTAATTGTTTGAGATTCTAACATTCGGCTAATTCTTGATTGATAAAATCTATTTATTGGAATCTACAAAACTCTCTTCGCCCAAATCTGCAATTCAATTAAATTACTTTAGAAAACCATGCGAAACCGAAAAATCACTGCCACACAACTTGTCATTCATCTATTCGGATGGCTGCCTTTGATTCTCACAATTGCTCAGGTGAGCACCGGGGATATGACCGCCAACCCGATTCAGGCCGTTGAACAACGCCTAGGGCGGGTGGCCGTTTATTTCCTGATTGCATCGTTAGCATGCACGCCGATTGTCACCCTCACTGGCTGGCGCGAACCGATCAAACGCCGGAGAGCCTTGGGACTCTATGCCTTCATGTATGCATCTTTGCATTTCATCGTTTTCGCTGGTGTGGATTATGGTTTTGACGTTTCGCAGATCGCCAGCCTTATTTCTGAGAAGACATTCATCCTGCTCGGGATTACTGCAGGATTGATCCTGCTTGCGTTGGCGGTTACTTCCTTTCCCTGGTGGATGCGGCAGATGGGAAAAGGGTGGCAAAATCTGCATAGGACGATTTACCTCGCTGGAGTTATCGTTGTAATTCATTATGCAATGGCGCGAAAAACAAATATCGCTTCGCTAAGTGGGGATATTATCCAGCCATTATTTATTGGAATCCTCCTAATGGTCTTATTGCTTCTTCGAGTCCCTGTTATAAGAAGATTTGCAGCCGGCCTTCGATATAAAATTAGTTCTTGATCTACTTTCTTCAATCTATTGTTTCAAACCTTAAAGTTTTCATATTCTATTGAAATATCCCTCAATATGCCGTATAGTATTGCAAACATGATTAAGGTCTTTTGCACAAAATAAATTATCATAACCGGGAAAGATATAGGAAAGTTTTCATACGATAATGGACGAACCCGAAAATTTATTGGACGTACGCAGCGTTAAAGGTTTTAAAAGTTTATACTCCAGGCTCCCATTCAACCAAGGCGAGATCATCTGTCCGCTGCCTTGCACCTCGGTGTCCAACAAACCCACTCAACATACAGTTCAGGCTGGGCGGTATAAGCATATCGAAGTCGGCGTCATCGCCAGCCTCAATCATTCCTGCAACCCAAATTTGGTACTGGACACGACCCGGATGCTGGTCATCGCGGCCAGAGACATTTCTCCGGGTGATGAATTAACATTCTTCTATCCCTCCACAGAATGGGAAATGACGGTCCCTTTTATTTGCGCGTGCGGAAGTACGAATTGCATCCACGTTGTTGCAGGCGCACGCTACCTCTCCCCTGCTGTTCTTGAACGGTACTTTCTAAACCAGCACATTCGAAGAATGATCAATGGCTTGCTTACTCGCGCAGCAACACGATATCGCCCTGTTGTTCAAGCCGGTATCTAACTCAAAAATCCAACTTCGCCTTTGACTCCGACCGCCAGTCTGCATTATATTGTTTACAGGCAGGCGGTAGTTCTTTATTTACGCATCCATGCAGTAAAGATAAAAAAGGAATAACAACTTGATTACCAATCTAAGAGATAAAACCGCGATTGTCACAGGAGCCACGAATGGGATCGGCTTGGTCACTGCGCGTGAATTGGCAAAACAAGGCATTAACGTGGTTATCATCAGCCGCAGCCAGGAAAGATGCGAATTCATAGTTTCTCAATTAAAAAAGGAAACCGGCAATCCAAATATTGAATTCCTTGCATCTGACCTGTCGGTAATGGCCAATGTCCGGCAGGTCGCCCAGGAATTCATGAAACGGCACAACAGGTTGGATATCCTGGTAAATAACGCAGGAGCAATCTTTTTTCAGAGATTGGTGTCCCAGGACGGATACGAAATGACCTTTGCGCTGAACCATTTAAGTTACTTCCTGCTCACAGTTTTATTACTGGACACTCTCAAATCCAGCGCACCATCTAGAATCATCAATGTGTCGTCCGATGCCCACCAAGGTGGAAAAATAAATCTCGACGATCTAATGTTTACAAGAAAATTTTCAGGCTTTGGGGCATACAGCGCGTCCAAGTTGGCGAACATCCTATTTACTTATCAACTTGATGAGTATCTCTCAGGGACGCAAGTCACTGCCAATGCACTCCACCCGGGTTTTGTATCCACCGGGTTTGCCAAGAATAATAGTGGATTAATAAAACTGGGGATGGGGATCACAAGTATATTTGCCAAAAAACCAGAAAAGGGTGCAGAAACATCAATTTTCCTTGCCTCATCACCAGAAGTGGAAGGGGTATCAGGTAAATATTTCTCAGACTGCAAGGAAATCAAGTCGAGTACTTCATCCTACGATAAATTGACGCAAAAAGGCTTGTGGGAAAAGAGTTTTGAGCTTACTTCAAACGGGTAAAACGATACTCGTAAGAAAGGTGGGGGCCACTTCCGAAGAATACGCTTATTCTGTAATTTCAATCCGAGACGATATTTCGGCCTTTGTCTTTAGCCCGATATTGAGCCTTGTCAGCTTCCGACAACAATTGCATAAGACTTGTGGTCGTTCGTTTCATTCTCGCCACGCCTACACTTATGGTAACGACCACTTCGCCATCATCCGTTTCGTAGGGAGTGGATCCGATCACTTCCCTCAAGCGCTCTGCCAGAGCCAGGCCACCCTGAAGATCGGTCTCTGGAAGCAAAACCGCGAATTCTTCTCCTCCGTACCTTCCAAAGATGTCATGTTGACGGACCACCGCTAGACAGCGTTGTGCCATGTCGTGCAGGACCTGGTCTCCGATGAGGTGGCCAAAATGATCATTCACGTCCTTGTAATGGTCAAGATCGAAGATCAAGGCGGATAATGGTCGTTTGTATCGGCGCGCATGCTTAAACGCCTTCTCAGATAATTCAAAGAAGTGCCTGCGATTGAAGATGCCCGTCAAGGAATCTCGAATCGCCAGCTCGTGCAACTCTGCATGCAATCGCGCATTTCGAATGGCTGCGCCGGCATGGGAAGCAAACAATCCAAGCAATTTCAAGTCCGTTCCATCAAACTTCTTGTCTGAAAAGACAAAGATCACACCTAGAAATTCACCCCCGTAAACAATCGGTGCACCCGCCACCTTTCCCCACATGGACCTTTTGAGCTTACCCGTAGCCCCGGTATGAAAATCCTCAATCAACATGGGCTCGCCGCGCTCCCAAAGAAAACCGGCCAGACCCTGGCCGATCTTGACGGTCTGTTCAATAGGAGGTTGCGTGTCGCCAAGACAAATCGCCAGTTCAAGCAGCTCTTTCTTGGAGTCATGCACATACAACGCCATCGCCGCCCCTCCGAGTAACTCCACAGCCCTGGGGGCGATCATCCACAGGAGTGTGTCAAGACTCAATTCAGCGGCAAGCTCAAGTCCGACCTGGCGGAGAGTTTCCAGCTGATAAGCGTATCGTTTGAGTGATTTTTCAATCCCCTTCTGCTCGCTGATGTCACGAACAATGCATCCCACCATGCGGTGTTCACCGATCAAGATCGGGAACGCCTGGACTTGTATGGCATGGGTGACATCCTCTCGAATTACATCTCTCTCAATGATCTGAGGTTCGTCAAAGGAAGCCATCGATGACACTGCGATCATCAGGTTGTGAATATCGCTATGGGGTAGTTCGAAGGATTGGTCTTTCGATGGCGATAATTCCATGGCGACATCCACAAGAAGTCGACCGATCGTTGCATCGGGACCGATTCCTGTGATCTTGAACATGGCTTGATTCCACTCAATGATTTTTCCCTTTTCATCAAGCAGAATGATGCCTTCGTGAGCCTGTTCGATCACGCTGCGGAACTTCTGCTCACTCTCGCGCAACGCTGTCTCGGCCTGAAATGGCTGAGTGATATCCTGAGTCACTCCGATCAGGATATTTCCCTTATTGGTTTTTACCGCAGAAAAACGCGCCTCCACCACGCTTTTATTGCCATCCGGGTGAGAGTATTTATTCGTTATTGGTTTTTCCAGCCAGGGAGATTTACCGGATTTCAGAAATTTCATCATTCCCGATTTAAAGGACGCATACTCTTCCTTGGTCCTATTTTCTTTCGGGAGCATCATGAACTGCACATCCCATAAAGGTTTATTCAGAACGTCTCTGGATTTGAAACCGGTGATATTTTCCTGTGCGGAATTCCAGTAGATGACTATTCCGGATTCATTGGTAATGGCAACCCCATGCTGAAGATTGTCGAGCACGTCACTGGAGGACAGGCTTGATGGAATTTCCAGATTAGCTGTTTGCTTCTTTTCTCTTGCCAAACATCCCTCCACGGCAAGGAAAACATAGCCACCCACCAGAAACGGGTGGTAAATTTCCCCATGATCTTCAATCCCTGGAGGATTTTGCCCCCTGGTATTTTAAAAATAAATACAGGATTGAAGTCCCATTAATTAAAATTCTATTCGAGAATTCAGACCTGCCACCTTACGAAAATGCAAACTTTGCGGCAAAACCAGCCCTTCAAACTAGTCTGGCAGGCATCGAGCAATGAGCACAGAACTACCCGCATAATAGGCCAATTTCCTTGAAACCGAACCCATTAACCATCCGCGCATAGCACCCAACCCCCTTGATCCTGAAACGATCAGATCAACGGAAAGATTTCGGGCAAACGAGATGATCTCTTCGGCTGCATCGCCACGGGCTAACTGCGCGGTCGCGTGGATTTTGTGACCAGCAAGGCTTTCAATGGTAGCCTTGATAATTCGCATGCCTTCCATGTCCGCCGCCAGTCGCTGTGCCTCACTTTCTTCGCTCACCGAGCTGGCAACCGAAGGCATGATCACGCCTCCAGGGAAGGGTTCTGCGATCACAGGCAAAACCTTTGGCGGGACGACATTCATCACCACCACTTCAGCACTTTCCGGGATCGGAAAAGCGCCGAGATAACTGCATGCGATATCGCTGCAGGGAGAACCGTCCACGACAAGCAATATCTTTTAAGACCTTTGTATGGGGCGCGGACGATGAGTACGGGAAAACGGCCGTCCTCGAGCAGATGCATCGCCACTCCGCCAATCGGGATGCCCAGGGCATTTCTCAATCCTTTTGCACCCATCACCACCAAGTCCGGTTTATGCTCATCCGCATACTCGAGGATCTTTGCCGAAGGGTAACCCAACAGGAATTCCGTTTTTACGGTCAGTCCTTTTTCAGCCAGTCGACTGCCTGTGACCTTAAGAACAGCCTCCATGGTATCCTGCTCGGCAGTTTGCAGAGGAGTAAAGACTCGCAAAGCGGTTACTACACAATCTGGGGGATGCGGAAGGTCGGCGATGAGGTCAACAGCAGCTCGTGAATGAAGGGAGCCGTCATCGGCCAGTAGAATGTTCCGCAAACTGGATTTCCATCCATTCGCGTCCATTTTCCACCTCCACGGTTTTTTTGATTGCACTATTAATGTAGCACGGAATCCATCGGTTGTATCCCCTCAATCTTTTTGCTATACTAACGCCAACGTGGAGGCGACATGGACACTTTTTTTTCCAAAGGTTGGGATGGCGCGCCGTTTAGTTTGTTTGAGGCTGCGCATCTGATCATTCTTTTTGTCATCATAGTTATTAATTTATGGCTGCTGAGATTTAGAGGAGCACCTGACCCAACCAGAAAAGCTGTCCGCTGGACGATGGCCATCATCCTTTGGGCCAACGAGGCTGCCTGGCATGCCTGGAATTTGTATCTTGGTACCTGGAACATCCAGGCGATGCTTCCGCTTCACATTTGCAGTGTGTTGATCTGGCTGTCCGGATTCATGTTGATATTCAAGAATTACGCAATTTATGAATTCGTCTATTTTCTCGGGATAGGTGCCGGGTTACAGGCCCTGCTCACCCCCGATGTCGGTATCTACAACTTCCCGCATTTCCGCTTCCTGCAGTCATTCATCGGACATGGAATGATGCTGACCTCCGGGATCTACATGACCACCGTGGAGGGGTTCCGCCCAACCTGGAAATCCATGCTGCGAGTCATCGTTATTTCAAATATCTATATGGTGATCATCTTCTTCTTCAACAACGCCATCGGAAGTAATTATCTCATGGTGAATGGCAAACCTCCTGTCGCCAGTATCATCGACCTGATGCCACCCTGGCCCTGGTATCTCATTCATGTGGAGATTATCGGCATCCTGACCTGCCTGATTTTGTATTTGCCATTTGTCATTAAGGATTGGAAAGCAAATCGCGTCACGTCTGCGGCAAATTGATTCTATTCGTTTTCGGGGAGCGACATTCGCATTCATCGAATGTCTTGATGCTTGACTAAGCGTCTGCACGGTGGTATCCTTGCGCGAAATATGGACACCATCCTCCTTGTCACCGACGCTAATCCCATTACTCCCCGCACATTGTTGGAAGCGGGACGTTGGTACATGGGAACAGCCCGGCTGAAATGCGCAGCCGGACAAGGTAAATCCTAGCATAGCCAACGCCCCGAATCGTCGGGGCGTTTTACTTAACTCCAGGAGAAGAGACCATGAGCACCAAGAATGAAACCCCTGTCTACGCCGTCCCCGATGCCAATCTGATTCCGGTCAGCGGATATCTGAAGGACACGATGGCAATTCCCCCATCGCGCATGTTCCTGATCAACAAGTCGCTCAAGGTGTACCAGGAGAAAAATCCAGGTGCTGCAGTATTTGATGCCTCACAGGGCGACGGTGGCGCTTCGCTGCCGGGAGTACCGAAGGCAATCCTCGAACTCGCCGCTCAGATGCAAATCGAGCACGGTTCCGCTTACGATATGCCCTATGGGACTGACGCCTATCGAAAGGTCGTAGTCGAAAAATACTGGAAGCTGGATCCCTCGCTGGGGTATGGACCCGCCAACGTGCTCGGAACAGCCGGTGGACGCGACGCATTGGTCAAAGCTTATCAGGCCATGCTCGCCCTCGGTCATGGACGTGAAGGCGACGTCATCGCTGTTTCGCGTGTACCGTGGATTTCGTACAATTGGGGTCCGTACGGCATCGGGGCGAACGTGATGTGGTCCCCAGGCGACCCTGCAAACGGGTGGGCATATTCCGAGGACGGAATCCGCGCCAGCGTGGAATTCACAGCAAAAAGTGGACGCAAAATCGCCGGGCTGGTCATTACCAACCCCGACAACCCGACTGGTCTGACCACCTCCGTCGAGCGGCAGGTCGCTCTGGCGAAGGCGGCACTCGAAGCCGGCATCCCCTTCGTCCTGTTCGACTGGATGTACCATTTCGTCACCGACGAGCAGCCAATGGACCTGAATTCCTTCCTGGGATTCTTCTCACCGGAAGAGCGCAAGCGCTTGATGTTCCTCGACGGTCTGACGAAATCTCTCGGAGCTTCGAACATCCGCAACTGCCACCTGATCGCAAGCGAAGAGGTGGTGAAGTTCACGGTCGCGCGCGCATCGCACAGCGTCATGCCGTCTTTCTTCTCGTTGGCGGTCGCCATGGCTGCTTATGAGATGGGCTATGCCGAAGCGTCGAAGACCATCGTCGAGCCAACCAACGCGAGCCGCATCGTGCTCAAGAAATTGCTCAGCGACTCAAAAATGCAGCACATCATTGGCAAGGGGTACTATGCCTTTATCAATGTCGGTGAATTTCTCAAAGCCAAAGGCTGGGCGGACAGTGAGCCCCTCGGCCAGTACCTCGCGGAAAACTTCGGTGTGGCGGTCGTGCCTGGCGCATTCTTCTCTCCCTTCGGCGGTGACTGGATCCGCTTCTCCTACGCCACGCCTGTCGAGCGGACTCAAGGTGCTTTTGACAGACTCGTTATAGGACTCGAAAGCCTCAAACACTAGCCACTATTCACTAATCTCATTCCTTAATGATTGGAACTTATGTCCTTCAACCCTGAACAATTCACCGAAAAATATCAGCTTGCCGTCCAGACTGCCTCGCAGCAGAATCCAAGCGGCGGGTTGAACGGCTTTGAATTGGAATGGAACCTTCTCGACGAGCAGTTCCGTCCCCTGCGCACGGTCGGCATTGGCCCGGCAGAGCAATCCTTTGTGGATTATCTGCGGGCGGAATCCCTGCCCTCCTGGCTGCGTGATTTTTCCCAGCTCGAGGTTTTCCACTGGATGATCGAATGGGCGACCCGCCCCTACTACACACCGCGCGGTGCGATCTATGAAGGCCGGCTGATGGAAGCCGTGCTGGCCAACGCGCTTGCCCGCGCCGGGGCGCATTTCGGCGAGCGGCTGTACTACTGGCACGGCAACCTGCTCCACCTTACCGCTATCGGGCACGACTCGATCCCCGGCAAGTGGAGCATCGCCAAGCGCCGCTACCTGGAGCGCTGCGTGGACTTGTACGGGAACACACTCGCCACTGCCGGTACGCACAGCAACCTGTCACTGCCCGAGCCGCTGCTCGCCTGGGACTTCATGCACCTGCCCGCCCGCGAGCGCGGCGACCAGCACCTCGATGACTTTCAAGTCGGAGTTTTATATAACTGCCGCCCGGCTGCTGCGTGCGTTCGCTCCTCTCTACATCGCGACATCCGCATCCACCCCGCTCCAGGCTCAAGGGAGGGGGGGTCGCGCCGTGTTGGTGCTGACCGAGTTCAATTCCATCCGCAACCTGACCTTCCCCAACCCTCCTGAGGTTGACCTGCCCGACCTCTACCGCTCCTACGATGACTACCTGCAGATATCCTACGACCTGGTCCGGCGCGGCGTGCGCTTCGGGAACAACAACTGGACTCCCGTCCGTGCCCGGTCGTTTGCAGAACCGGTCGAGCGCCTCATCTCGACCACCAGCGACCAGCTCTCGGACCTGTATACCCGCGGCCTGTATTCCGTTGGGGAGGCCGCACCTGCCGAGGAAATGGCACGCCAAATCGAAAAACAGAACTTGATGGCTCGCATCAACCTGCCGATGGGACGGGTCGAGGTGCGCACTGACGACGGCGGCAATCCGCTCGATGTGGACCTGGCGAACCTGACGCTCAAGCACCTCCTGATGTTGCGCTTCTACGCCGACCCAACTTTCGCCCGTTCCTACCGCTACGACCGCGAGGACATTTCCCGTTCCCGCGCCAATGAGAAATTAGCGGCAGAACAGGGACTTAGGGGGACCATTGAAAATCCACTTACCGGGAAACCTGTGGCTATGCGCTCTTTCCTGAAATGGACCCTGGATGAGGTGCATCCGCTAGCAGATGCGCTCGGACTGTGGGAGGATCTAACTCCACTGGTCGAGATGGCAAGCGGAGCGCCTAACACCGCCGATCGGATGCGTGCCCGCCTGCGTATGGAGCTGGGCGCCAGTGATGAAGTCCCGTTGACCGTCCTGCGCGAACTGGCTGAGGAGCGCGAAGCGGCTGTCCGCGCGGATGTGGAAAAGATCGCGGCAAAGACTGGCTTTTTTGAATCAGAAAAATTAAGTGTTTTTTTGCAGCACGCCCGCGACGATGCACGCAAATCACCTGAACTGCCGGTTCGTTTTCGCCCATCTTCTGGAATGGTGATAGACATGACCTACCCAAATAAAACCGCCGAGATCCTCGACCTCGCCCAACAACTCATCCGCATCCCCTCCGTCACCGCCTGCCCGAACGAACGTCTGGACGAAGTTCACCGCGCCGCGACCTTTGTCGACGATTACCTGCGCGGGCACGGATTCGAGACACGTTACTTTGACGGGAAGTACCCGGCAGTGTATGCTAGTTTTCCTACCCTACCCAATCCATCTCCCAGCGGGAGAGGGGCCAGGGGCGAGGGCAATATCCTCCTCTCCGGCCACTTCGACGTGGTCGAGCCTGATCCCGACGATAGCCAGTTCATCCCGCGCATCGATGGTGATTATCTGTATGGCCGCGGCGCCGCGGACATGAAGACCGTCGTTGCCACGTATCTTGTGTGGATGAAAGATGCCCTCAAGTCAGGTAAGCCATTCCCAAAAATCGACCTGTTGCTGGTCGGCAACGAGGAGAATGGCGAAGCGGAAGCCTGGGGCACGCCGCATGTGCTCAAGGAATTAGGCATCACCCCCTCTCTCATGATCGCCGGAGAACGGACCGGTGAAAAGGGCAATGAACACTACGGAGAAATCTGTGTCGAAAATCGCGGCGTGATGCGCTTTAACGTGATCGCGCGCGGCACGAAGGGACACTCCGGCGTGGCGGGTGCGGCCGACCTGAGCGAAAAGCTGATCGCTGCCCGCGCTGCGTTGACCGACATCTTCTCCAAACACCTCACCCTCAAAAGCACGGACGGATGGCAATCGCAGGCAAAATTCCCCTTTATCAATGTGGGCACACCGGGCGTGTACAACGTCACCGCCGCGCAGGGGATTCTGGGTGTAGAGATTCGCCCCATCCCGCAGGACGATACGTCCGCACTGCGAAAGGAAGTCGAGAAATATTGTGCAGAGAATGAATTGGAAGCCAGCTTTTCTGTGATGGAAAATGGTGTCGCCTGCGATCCGAAGAATCCCGCCCTGCTAAAACTCATCGACGCTGTGCGGCAGGTTTCAGGGGGCGAGCCGAAGATCGGCAAGAAGCTGCCCGGCACAAGCGCACGCTTCGCTCCCGGCGGACAGGCGGTGGTCTGGGGTCAAACAGGTATTGGACCACACGCGAAGGAAGAACGGCATTTCATTCCCAGCATCGAACCGTATTACAAGGTATTGGAAGAATTGGCAAGACAAAAGTAGGTCACGTTTGAAACGCGACCTACAAGCAGACTAATGAAAGTAAATAATCGGTGGGCGTGGGACTCCTGTCTCCGCCCAGTTTTTGACAATCAGGTCTCAGACCTCCGTACTATTCTCGGTTTGGTCAGCCACTGAAAGGATGCTCCTCGAAGACCATCGCCGAGCAAGTTTCCTCCACACCATCTGCACCAGCAGCCCTGCCCTCCAAAAAGCGACCGCTGCCATGCCGTGCGCTAAAACCGCAAAGAGCGGCGGCGTCTGGTAGGTGTAATAGGTCCAGCACTCGCGGGTTGTGCCCCACAGCTCAAGAAAGTAGCCCAATCCAGCTCCTGCCCAGAAAACCAGCAGAGCTGTACGATGATTGGTCGGGGTCAGGATAATGAGCGCGCAGATCATCAGCGCAGCGAGTGTGAAGGATTTATCAAAGGTCGGGGCGACAAACCACAGCATCAGCGCGAAGAAGCCTCCGAAGGTCGCCCAGTACAGTGCCCAGTAGATGGAATCCGCCTGTTTGGGCAGAAGCCAGCTCGCGCTGCGCGTGATCCGGTCAATGGACAGGGAGGCGATCGGCCAGGCAGGGATGATCCACAGCGGAGGGCGTTCCGCGGTGTAATAGAACCACAGGTTGGTCTGCGTTCCCCAGCTTTCGATCACCAGTCCGCCCGCCAGCCCGACCAGAATGATCAGGCTGTCCGTTTTCAAATCCGCCTTCGACATGATGGTCAGCGACATGAACAGGAAAATGCCCAACAGCAGCCAGTCCATGTAGTAGTACCAGGGGATGCTGGCATCCATGTAGCCGAGGTATTCCTCCATCAGCGGCCACCAGATGTAAATGATGAGCACGCAGGTGAGCACGAAGGCGCTCAGCAGGTAATAGCTGTGGCGAGTCCAGCCGAGAAGCTTGGGGATGCGCGAAACCATGGGCTGATTATACAGAAAACCCGGCTTTAGGCGAAGCCAAAATGACCGGTGATAATTAACCAAAGGTAGCCAGGTTAGTGATAAGATGAAAGTGAAATCGTGAACCAAAATCCGTTTCAAACATGCCGTGACGAGGAGGCCACATGCATACCAAGACGGAAGAGGAACGCGAATGGATACAGAAAAAACTTGAAGAGTTATCACCTTATAATCGGATGCTGTTCATTTGCTACACAGCCAGGATACACGAACGGGAACGGGTAATCCTTGCAAGAAGACGGAAAATAAGACGGACTGCTGCAGTTTATCGGCGTCCATAGAAGAATTGCGTCTGGTTCTTTTCCTTTATTGAAAACAAATTTCATCCAATCGTAAAATACATAATACCCGTCTTGACGGGACGTCTTCTTCTGATAGAATCACACCTGTCCACTTAACGCCGGACCTGCGGGGCGATGGCGGAATTGGCAGACGCAGAGGACTTAAAATCCTCCGGTGGAGACACTGTGTGGGTTCGACCCCCACTCGCCCCATCCTTATGTCATTGCGACGCGCGTAGCGCTAGCGCAATGACATCTTTATCTGAAAGGTTGACCCATGTACTTCGACCGTTCCATGCTCGAAGAGTTGGAGGACAAAGCGCTCGCTCCCTACGGTATGCGCAGCAAGAACACCAAGGGGCGCGCCTACCTCGATAACGAGCCCGAATACCGCACCGCTTTCCAGCGCGACCGCGATCGGATTCTGCACACGACCGCCTTCCGCCGCCTGGAATACAAGACGCAGGTATTCATCAACTACGAGGGCGACTATTTCCGCACCCGACTCACCCATACGCTGGAGGTGGCGCAGATCGGCCGCACCCTGGCCCGGGCGCTGGGCGCCAACGAGGACCTGGTCGAGACCATCTGCCTGGCGCACGACCTCGGACACTCTCCTTTTGGACACTCCGGCGAGGTCGCGCTCAACCGGCTGATGAAGGATTTCGGCGGGTTCGACCACAACAAGCAGTCGCTGCGCATCGTCACCGAACTTGAGCAGCGCTACCCGGAATTCCCCGGCCTCAACCTGACCTGGGAGGCGCGCGAAGGCATCGTCAAACATGAGTCGGAGTATGACATCTCGGACGCGCGGGATTTCGACCCTTCGCTGCGAGGCAACCTCGAGACGCAAATCTGCAACGTTGCCGACGAGCTGGCTTACACCACGCACGACCTCGACGACGGGCTGCGTTCCGGCTTGATCTTTCCGCAAATGCTGGAAGGCATCGCCCTGTGGGAGATCCTGCGCGAGACCTTCAACTGGCGCGGTTCCAACCTGGACGATATGGAACGCCACCGCATGATCCGCCACCTGGTGGGCCTGCTCGTCACCGATATCATCCAAGCCACCGACGGGCGCCTCAAGGAAAGCAAGGCGAAATCGCCTCTGGAGATTCAAAAGCTGAAACACAACGTCATCGGCTACAGTGAGGACATGCAGCGGCGTAACCGGGAGATGAAGGATTTCCTCTATAACAATCTGTATCGCCATTTCCGGGTCGTGCGGATGCAGGTCAAGGCGGAGCGGATCATCTCCAACCTCTTCAACGCCTACCGGGACGAACCTTCCACTCTGCCGACGCCTTATCAAAAATTCATCTCCATCCGGGGGCTGGAACGCACCATCTGCGATTACATCGCCGGCATGACCGACCGGTTTGCAGTGGAGGAGCACGAGCGCCTGTTCGACCCATCCTTGAAGCCGTAAACAATTAGGATTTGTCATTCACTTCCGGGTTGTCTTGTTTACCCGACGAATATTCTTATTGGAGATTTTCCATGCCTGAACAAATGTACCTGACCCCTGAGGGCGCCAAGAAGCTCAAAGAGGAACTCACCGACCTGAAAGGGCCGCAGCGTAAAGCGCTTGCCAAACGGCTGCGTGATGCCATCCAGATGGGAGACCTTTCTGAGAATGCCGATTACCACAAGGCCAAGGAGGACCAGGCCTTCCTCGAGGGGCGCATCCAGGAATTGGAGTATGTCCTATCCAACGCTGAGGTTGTGGAAAACAAGGGGAAACGAGATGAGGTCAGGGTTGGCTTGAAGGTGACCGTCCAGGAGGAGGGTTTCGATCCTGAAGTCTATTACATGGTCGGCGCCAAAGAAGCTGATTCCCGCAATAACAAGATTTCGAATGAATCCCCGATCGGGAAAGCTTTCATGGGGCACAAGGTTGGAGAAACCGTGGTTGCTGAGACTCCCGGTGGGACACTCAAATTCAAGATCTTGAAAATAGAATAAGGTCCGGCTTTACGGGTCTGGTTTCTCTAATCGAAATCTTAAGATTAGTTCAGGTTTTTCTTAACTGCATCCATATAATTACAAATAACATTCTCCTCAAATCAAAACCGCGCACGGACTTGGGCAGTCCGCGGCGCGGTTTGGTTTTTAAACAATAAGGGTGGGCGCTTTCGCGTCCACCCTGGATATTCTTACTGCACCTTTGTCCAGATGGCCAGTTCGAGAGTCATCCGGTCATAGAAGCTTTGAGGCGGGAGTGGTCCCTCACCAAACGTCGAATCCGCTACCGTGGCTGAGAGCTGAAGGGTTGCGGTCTCGAGAACCACTTGCTTGCCAGGCGTCATCTCGATCAATTCACCCTTGGATTCAAGCTTCGCGCGCATGGCCGGGTCGTTGAACGCGTGCGGACTCATCAACACCTTTGTCACCGTTTGGATGTCGTTCTTGTCGAAAATCCACACTTCGAAGGCGGTCACGCGTTTCGGGTCACCGACGCCGATCGTCTCGGAAATTCCCACTCCGCACTCGCCGAGGAACTCTCCAGCCGGGGAGTCGATGCTGAAGGAGTCATCGAACAGGTCGTCGCCCATCATGTAGGTCGTTACGAACTGAGCAATAGGGGGTTCGGCGCCCATCGCCTGGTAATCGGTCTTATGAACCGACTTACTGTATTCATTGGCTTTGGAGGCCACCGATCTTTCACCGGAACCGCGTCCTGACCTGAACAGGTAGTAGACCAGCCCGCCGATCACGAGGAAAATGGCCAATACACCCAGGGCAATGAGAATTGACCCCAGGAGCGAACGATTACCCGACGGACCCTGGGCAGGCGTCGGTTCGGGAGTCACCACAGGGACTGTTGCAACAGCCTGCTGGAAGGCAGCCAGGACATTGGGATCCTGATATGGGGCAACTGCGGTCAATGCCGCAGATGCGTCCTCGCCCAATAATCCATAGCGGTAGGCTGCCAGTTCGGAATCTCCATTGACCCTGAAGGAGTCGATGGTCATCATCATGTAGTCATTCTGGAGGTCGGTGCGCAGATCTTCGGGGGTTGCATTTATCCATTCCACCGGCCAAAGGTACCAACCGATGAAAAGACCAATCGCTGCACCAATCAGGATTCCCACCAATCCTGCGAGCATCCACTTTCTTGTGTCTTCAGTCATAATGACATGCGCTCCTTTCACGCACGGCCGCGTCGGTCACCCACTATTGCGGAATGGCGAACAAGTGAGCGATTACTACTATTATACAGAAACCTGTGATTTGTGCCAAATCATAATGGTAGAAGAATATTCCCTATTTTCGCCTCATTAAGTAGATGAAACGCTCCGATTCATGCACCTGGACCGTTTCGAGAATCTCAAATTTCTGCCGGAATATTTCTTCAAAATCATCACGGGTATAGTGGTCGAATATATCCACTCGGCTGGTAAGCAGCTTTTGCACCTGCGAATCGGACTTGGGGACAAACTCGATAATCAGCCATTGCCCCATTTCATGGAAAAACTCCGCCAGTTGAGGAAAAGGTACATTGTTGGAAATCGCTAGGTGATGGATCAGAGCCAAGGCGAAGATCATCTCCGCGGGAGCTCGGTTTGGGAATGATTTACGTTCACGGTTATGCCACCCAATGGCCGGGCTGGGATTCGTCAGATCCATTACAAGCGGGAGAATATTTTGTTCTTTTGCGGAACCAACCTGCCTGAAATTTTGCTCCACAGCCGCAGGGTCAATATCAAACGAGATCGTTGAAATTCCACGCCCGGAGGCAAGCCTGCTGAACACACCCGTATTTGCGCCGAGATCCCAAACACTCTGGGGAGTCACCTGATCCAGCCACTTTGAAACCAATTCCTTCTTGTGTTCGAAAGCAGCATCGGTGTAGTTTGTAATTTCGTAATAATTTCCCCACTCAGTTCCAGCCGGTTTCCAGGTCAATTTCTTGATCGTGTTCTCCAGGCTTTCGATCAATCCAATCATCGATTGCTTGCTCATCCCTTTACCGGCAGCGGGCTGTTTCACTACTGCTCCCGCATATCGTCGTTGTGCACTAGCGTGCAGATGAATATGAGTGAACAGGCCAAAATGGAATCTTGTTCGAAAGGGTAAGAGTTCAGATGCAATATCCAATGGAACGCCATCGATGTATACGCGCAAGAGTTGACCTAACCGAATATCAACATACGCCATCAAGGCAAGCGGTGCTAGAAAGTGCTGGCAGAACTGGCGGTAAGCCACCCACGGCTTCCCCTCTTGATACACTTCAAAGGACAAAGTATCGATCAACAGCGCTTTGCCATTCAGAAATTGGATGTTATAGGCGCTGGCATCCTTAAGCGACATCCCTGCCTTGAGTGCGCGTTTTTGCAGGGACAATGTCGTTAACGCGGCATCCTTGAGTTGAGAGTATGCCCATTCGTAAGGATAAGAAATATAGGGTATGCGTTCCGGCTGCAGGATTTTATACGCGATCGATTCATCTGCAGCTGATACATCGACTTCTGCGTGCGGAATCAGGATCCGTGCTTTAACCAGCTTTTGATACAAGCCCGATTCCATCAAAGTGGAATAATCCGATGAGTATGATCGATTTACCTGACGGTATAGAACTCCGTCCCGCGTGAAAAGGAAACCGCTTGGGTCCCGAAAAGAAGATCCAAGTTGGTTATTGCTGTTCATTATCTTCGTTTTCGTCTTCTTCTTCCGGCTTAGCGGAGGGTTTACCACCAAAAAATTTCTTGATTTTCGACCATTGTGATCGGAACACGACCGCCACACCGACCAAAGCTGCGATGGCCAGTTGAATCAAGAAACTGCCTGAACCTGGATCCAGGTAAGCAACCTTGTCCGAAAGAATAGTAAGCCAAGGAAATAGTAATAACATGGTTTCTCCTTTTCTAGTTTCATCCAGTTTCAGGAACTACTTCCTCTAAAAGGAACAATTCCTCGCAATTCATGCATTGGGCTTCGCGTTTATTGGCAATGACGAGCATTCCATTGCATTTGGGACATGGCTTGGAAAGTGGACGCTTCCAGGAGGTGAAATCGCAGATGGGGTAATGATTACACCCAAAGAAAGTACGACCTTTGCGCGTTTTTCGTTCGACAATGTCACCGCCATCCTTGGGGCATGTGACACCGATTTTTTCCAACAAGGGTTCGGTATGACGGCACTCGGGGAATCCGCTGCATGAGATGAATTTCCCATATCGACCGTAGCGGATGACGAGGTCTTTGCCACAGTCAGGGCATGCCCTGCCGATGGGTTCAGGTCCCGTCTTGGCAACCGGCATTTCGGCTTGAGCCTTCTGCACTTCCACCGCAAAAGGGCCATAAAAAGCAGACATTATCTTGACCCAGTCCGCATCACCGGCGGCAATTTTATCCAGGTCGGTTTCCATGGCCGCGGTGAAATTCAAATCCACAATATCTGGAAAATACTGCAGCATCAAGTCGTTGACCAGAATCCCAGTATCCGTCGGCTCGAGTCGTTTCTCCACGCGGACGACATAGCCTCGCGCTTGAATGGTCGAAAGGATTGGAGCATACGTAGAAGGGCGTCCAATGCCATATGCTTCCAGCGCTTGAACTAAGGTAGCTTCTGAGTAACGCGGCGGAGGCTGAGTGAAATGCTGTTCGGGGATCAAGCGGATAAGATGCTGATCCTGGTTTTCAGCCAGGTCAGACGGGATGCGGGACGCAAGATCTTCCTCCTCACCTTCAGCAGGTTTCGCATCTTCATCCCGTGTTTCCTCGTACACGATCAAGAAACCTGGGAACTTCACAGCAGAGCCAGCCGCGCGACAGAGGTAAACATGATCACTTTTTCCAGTCACTTCAACGGTTAGCGTGTCATAGACAGCGGATTCCATCTGAGACGCTACGAACCTCTTCCAGACCAGTTGGTACAGCTTGAATTGCGCCGGTTCAAGAAATGGCTTTAATTTATCCGGATCTCGTAATACAGAAGTGGGGCGGATGGCCTCATGTGCTTCCTGCGCGCCCACGGCCCTGGTTTTGTATTCCGGGGGGTTTGGAGGAAGAAAATCGTTGCCATATCGCTGAGTGATGTACTGACGGACTTCAGCCCGTGCAATTTCGGAGATGTTCGTCGAGTCGGTACGCATATAAGTGATCAGACCCGTGTTACCGCCCTCCCCGACGTCCACGCCTTCATAAAGTCCCTGGGCGATCGCCATGGTACGCTTGGCTGTAAAGCCCAACCGTCGGGAGGCTTCCTGTTGCAGTGTTGATGTGATGAACGGTGCCGAGGGTTTCCGTCTCCGCTCCCCTCTTTTTATGCGGTTGATCGAGTATTTGGCCTTCTGCATGTCTTCGAGGATGGGTTTAACGACATCCTCCGAACCCAACTCAAAATCCTTCTCGTCGATTTTTGCGAGCTTGGCGATAAAGGATTGCTTTCCTCCCTCGGGCTTGAATTCTGCTGCGATGGACCAGTACTCCACTGGGTTAAAGGCTTCGATCTCACGCTCACGCTCGACGATTAACCTGAGCGCCACCGACTGAACCCGTCCGGCAGACAACCTGCTGCGGACTTTTTCCCAAAGAATGGGGCTGATCGAGTAACCGACAAGGCGATCCAGGATCCGGCGCGCCTGTTGGGCATTGACGAGGTCCATGTCGATGGGGCGAGGATGGCTGAAGGCTTCTTTAATAGCCGGTTCTGTGATTTCATGGAAAACAACTCGTTTTGTTCGATTGGGATCGATAGTTGCAGCTTCCATCAGGTGCCAGGAAATCGCCTCCCCTTCGCGGTCGGGGTCGGTTGCAAGGTAGATTTCGGAGTGTTCCTTGGCCAGCTGTTTAAGTTCCTTAACCACCGGCTTCTTTTCATTTGGAACGCGATATTTTGGTAGGAAATCATTTTCCACATCCACGGACAACTGCGAGCGAAGCAGGTCGCGGACATGTCCAACCGAGGCCTTGACCGTGTAACCTTTTCCCAGAAATCTACCCACCGTGCGTGCCTTGGCAGGTGATTCCACAATGACCAATTTTCCGCTGCGTTTTTCCACCTTCTCAGGCGGTGTAAGACCGGCATGCGCTTCAGTTCTCCCGGTGCGGTACATGGCTGTGCCACATTCAGGGCACTTACCCCTCGTCACCGGAGCGCTGGCTCTGTTGAATGTCGCCTCAGCTTCCAGTATTTCTCTTTTGGTCTTACATTTCATACAATAGGCTTCCATTCGGTCTCCTTGAAATAATTCCATTTTAACTTCAGTACGAGAAAGGCAGGAACAACATTAAGTGTAATGCTCCCTGTCTGAATTTTTTAATGATGAAACGATTTGTCTTACACGTTGAGCCTGGTCTTTTCGACAAACCATCAACACATCTCCCCCGTCGATGATAATCAGGTCATCCACACCGATGGTTACGACCAGACGCCCGTCGCGGTTGCCGTAGACAAGTGAGTTGTGTGTATCCAGGGCCATTAGGTGACCGCTAAAGACGATGTTACCATCCTTATCCGGAATCAACACATCAAACAGGGAATCCCATGAGCCGACATCGCTCCATTCCAAACCGCCCGCCGGCAGGACCGCTACATGTTCTGCATGTTCCATGATTCCGTAATCTATCGTTTCATTCGCCAGTCCTTCCCAGACGTTTTCGACGACGGTATCAAACAGGGAAGTTCCATCGGCCATTGAAATTTCATCCACTGCCGCTTTCAAAGCGGGCATCTGCCTGGCCATTTCAGATAAAATCTTGCTCGTTTTCCAAATAAACATCCCGCTATTCCAGGAATGGTCTCCAGAAAGGACCATTTCTAGCGCAGCAGCTTCATCGGGTTTTTCCTTGAACCGCTGAACTGTATATACCGGATAGGGGTATTTTTCGGGAAGCGGTTCGCCTCGTTGAATATACCCATAACCTGTCGCAGGGTAACTCGGGGAGATGCCGAGGGTCACCAAATAGTCATCCGCTGCTACTTCAGCAGCAATTTTAATGAAAAGATGAAATAAATCCTTGTTCCTGATGAAATGGTCAGAAGGAAGGACCGCCATTATCGCTTGCGGGTCGCGCCGGTAAAGGACAGCAGCGGCCAGACCAATCACGGAAGCAGTTCCGCGCGGATAAGGTTCAACCAAAAAATTACCCGCTGGGATTCCAGGAGCCTGGCTCTTCAATTGAATAACTTGGTCTCCTACGGTCACAACAAAAATATGGTCAGCGGGAAACAACCCCTCCAACCGTTTTACAGTGGCCTGGAAGAGGCTTTCCTCGGCAATGAGGGGTAGAAGTTGTTTAGGCCTGTCTCTTCTCGAAATAGGCCAAAGGCGTGTTCCTCCTCCGCCTGCCATGATGACCGCATAAGTATGTTCCATAAGCTGCATATAAATTATGAGTATAAAAAAGAATATTTTTCCTTTTTATGCATTACCCTTTTCCACTTCGTAATTTGCGCGATCTTCACGAACTGCCACATAATTCATCTTACCCACCTGCCTGACCATACCCTTCAATTCCATCATTGTCAAGGCGGAAGTAATTTTTTCGATCGGCAGACCACTTTGTGCCCGGATATCATCCACATGCAAAGGTTCGATGTTGAGCAATTCCAGCAGTGCTGCCTCTGTCGCATCCGAGGGGACTGCTCTTCGTACTTCCCGGCGCTCGATATTTCGGGTTAAATCCAGGGCTGCGAGCACATCCTCCGCTTTCAACATGGGACGCGCACCGTTGGCAATCAATCGATTGCAGCCTTTGGATTGAGGTGCCATGATATTGCCGGGGACGGCAAACACTTCCCTTCCCTGTTCTACTGCGAAATCGGCAGTGATCAACGCCCCGCTGGTTTCTCCTGCTTCAACGACCACGACGGCCATGGAAAGCCCGCTGATGATTCGGTTTCGCGGAGGGAAGTTGGTGCTTTCGGGCGGCGTACCCGGCGCGTAATCGCTGATCAAGGCCCCCTGCCCTAGGATTTTATCCGCCATCTGACGGTGCTCGGGAGGATAAATTTTATCCACACCGGAGCCGAGAACCGCGAATGTACGCCCTCCTGCTTTCAAAGCTGCAGTGTGCGCGACTGCGTCCACTCCCCGCGCTAATCCACTGATCACGGTCACCCCATTATGAACAAGTGCTGAGGCTAAATCTTCGGTGACCTGCCTGCCATAAGCCGTAACCTGCCTGGTTCCCACTATCGCGACAGACCAATGGTCTTCCGATGTGATATTTCCTCGGACATAAAGCACAGGCGGAGGTTGTTCAATCTCCTTCAAATGGGGCGGGTATTCAGCATCCTTCCAGGTGAGGACACGAATTCCCTGTTCTTGTATCGTGTCCCAATATTTTTCCAGATCGAGCGAGGACTTAAGATCATTGAATCGCTCAATAATCTTTTCACTTAGCCCGGCTTGTGATAATCCGTCAGGAGTTGCATTCCATGCCGATTCTGCATCCCCAAAATGATCCAGGAGGGACTGAAACCGGACAGCCCCGATGCCTTTAACCAGATTGAAACCGATCCAATAAGCCCGTTCGTCCATGTTTGTCAAATTAATGAGGCGACTTATTCTTCCAAATCAAGCAAACCTGGGATCAGATGGACAATCATCTTGTTCGCCTCGATATTCACTTCAAGAACAACCTGTTTTATGGAGGGTAATAATATTTCCTTCCCTTCATCTGATCTAACGACGTACACATCATTTGCCCCGGTTTTAATAATCTCAGTCAATTTCCCTAATTCGTTGCCAGAATCTTCCACCACGATCATACCGATAATCTGGTGGTGGTAATATTGCCCGTCAGGCAGCGTAGGCCGGGTTGCCGTTTTGACGTACACCATTTGGTTGCGCAGTAAACCTGCAGATTTGGGAGTCTCCACGCCATCGAAGCTGAACAACAACCCGTCGTTATGATGGCGAATATGACGGATGGTAGCCGGTTTATGTTTCCCACCCAAAAAAACAGTGGTCCCGTCTTCAAGCCGATCAGGGAAGTCTGTATAAACCTCCATGAGGATTTCCCCATGGACGCCGTGCGGCCTGCGCAGGAGGCCGACTGCCAAATACACAGGCTCGCCTTTCGAAGGCGAGCCTGATTTTCCAGCTTTAGCTGGTGGTTTTGACATTCTAGGGCTCCAGCACGTCGAGCGTGACCTGCTGCCCTTCACGCTCAGCAGCCACCCTGAGCAAAACACGGATGGCATTGGCCACACGTCCGTTCTTGCCTATGACCCGACCCATGTCATCCTTTGAAACTTTTAATTCGAGTCGGACACGGTTGCCTTGCCGGTTCTGTGTCACCACAACGGAGTTGGGGTCGTCTACGAGCGATTTGGCGATATAGTCTGTGAGAGATCTCATGTGCTAATCGCGGCGCGTTTTGGCGCCTTGTTCAACAGGGATGAACTTCCCGCCCATAGCCTTGGCTGCATCCTCCGCCAGAACTTCGACCGATTCACCCTTCTTGAAGCGGGTAAACCGTTCATCGACGCCGGCGCTTTTGAACAATTGCGCAACTGACTCGGTCGGCTGAGCGCCTTTGCGCATCCAGTCGTAGATGCGAGGCTCGTCCAGGGACAGGGTGGTCGGTGAGGTGCGGGGATTGTAAAAACCAACAATTTCCAGAAAACGTCCATCACGCGGATTTTCCTTGTCGGTCACCACGAGACGGTAGGAGGGCTGTGCCTTGAGCCCCATTCGGCGAAGTCGAATACGAACCATTGGAAGACTTTCTCCTTAAAATTTCTTGTTTAAATTAGATTTGGCTCAGCAGGCAAGGAGAGGGGTGCGTGATAGGAACGCGCCTCGCAGGCTGAATTTCCACAGGGGGATATTTTACCAGATATTTTATTAATGTAGGAAAACCACTCAAGATTACCCGAAAAGCTTCGGTAAACCTCGCCCGCCCGATTTTTGAAGTGTTTTCATCAGCTTTTGAGCTTCCCGGAACTGCTTGATCAGACGATTGACATCCTGCACATCGGTTCCGGACCCTGCAGCAATCCGCCGGCGGCGGGAGGCGTTCAGGATTTCAGGATCGCGCCGCTCGAGGGTCGTCATCGAGTTGATGATCGCCTCCGTCTGCTTCATGTTCTTTTCGGCATCCTTGGGGTCGATCTGTTTCGCCATTTGCCCCATCTGACCGGGCATCATCTCCAGCAGTTGAGTCAGAGGACCCATTTTCTTGATCTGCCGGAGCTGCTGCATGAAATCCTCGAGATCGAACTTGCCTGTCAGCATTTTCTCTGCCTGCCCCTGTGCGGACTTGGCGTCAAAGGCGGCTTCGGCTTTTTCGATCAACCCAATGACATCACCCATACCCAAAATTCGTGACGCCATCCGGGAAGGATCGAACGTTTCGATGGCGTCCAACTTCTCGCCCACACCGAGATACTTGATGGGCACCCCTGTCACAGAGCGGATGGAGATCGCAGCACCTCCCCGGGCATCGCCGTCCATTTTGGTCAGGATCAAACCTGTAATCGAGACGGTGTCCCGGAATCCTTCCGCAACATGCAACGCCTCCTGCCCAATCATGGCATCCACAACAAGCAGAGTCTCAACCGGATGAACCTTCGCTGCGATGGACTTCAACTCATCCATCAATGACTGGTCAAGCTGTGAGCGCCCGGCCGTGTCGATGATCATCAGGCTGTATCCCCCGTTGGATGCCTGTTCGAAGGCTTTCAGAGCAAGCTCGGGAGGGGTAAGCTGAGGATCAGCAATGACAGGGACGTCCGCCCGTTCCCCCAATTGTTGGAGTTGAGCGACCGCTGCCGGCCGGTACGGGTCACCTGCCACCAGCATGACCCGCTCCCCCTTGGATCGTTGCAGACGCGCCAGCTTGCCAGCTGCCGTCGTCTTGCCTGAACCCTGCAGACCGACCAACATGACCACTCGAGGCTTGGGACCGGAAAGATTCAGTGGAGCCGGCTCACCCAGGGTGGCAATCAATTCCTCGTTGACAATTTTGATCACCTGCTGCCCGGGGTTGAGTGCCTTGGAAACTTCGGCACCAATCGCCCTATCACGAACACGAGCGATGAAATCTTTGACCACGGAATAGTGGACATCCGCTTCCAACAGGGCGAGACGCACCTCACGCAAGGCGGCATCCACATCCGCTTCGGTGAGTTTTCCACGGCGGCGGAGGTTTTCAAATACCTGGTTCAGGCGATTACTGAGATTCTCAAACAAAATAGACCTTTTCTGACAATGAAACCGTCCTCGAAGCCTCCAAGGACGGCGGGGATTTCGGCAGGATTTTAGCAAGGAAAGAATGACGGGTCAAGGATTTAGTCCTTACTTTGTAGGAGGCGCTTTATTGAAACCATCGTAATGTCGTCCGCAGGAGGACAATCTCCCATGAATTCATCCAAGGTTCGATTAATGACGTCCAACATGCCTGCGGCAGAAGAATCCGTGGTTTTAACTGCCTCGTGAAGTCTTTCTTCCCCAAAAAGGTCTCCGGCTTCAGAAAACGCCTCTGTCACTCCATCGGTATAAAATAGAACCTTATCTCCAGGCGCCAATTGAATGATTTGCTGTTCAATCTCGATGTTCATATCCACGCCCAAAGCCATGCCCGTACGTGTCAACCGCTCGATATGTTCCCCATGAACCCAGAGCGGAGGGTTATGTCCGGCATTGGCATAAGTAAATTCCCCAGTGGTAGTGTCGATCACGCCATAGGCTGCTGTAATAAACATGCCTTGTTGGGCATCCGGGAAAAAGAGCTCATTGACTCTTTTCAAAGCACTGGCTGGAGAAACAATCTCCTTAACCGCTGCCCTCATCAGGGTGCGGATAAGGACCATATAAAGCGCAGCTGGCATACCTTTATCAGCCACGTCGGCAATAAAGACACCCAGGCGATTTCCAGGGAGTTCGAAGATATCGAAGAAGTCACCTCCCACTTGTCGGGCGGTGCGCCAGCTGGAAGCCATTTCCCAGGCGGGATGCGAGGGCAAGGAATCTGGCATGAATGTCTTCTGGATTTGGCGGGCAAGTTCAATCTCGGTCTCGAGACGTTCCTGCGTGCGCATCTGCTGCTCAAATAGATCGTTCTGAATAGCAAGAGCCGCCTGTTGAGCAACGCCTGTGAGAATTTCAAACCGGCGCGATCGGAATCTCCTGCCGCCCGAGGCCTCCTCTGCCAGCAAAATGCCAAATGTCACATCTTTAATGATGAGAGGAAATGCCATGAGCAAACGGTCGTCAGCCTGCATCATCAGGGGAATGAGATCCTGTTCCGGAGGTTGGATCTTGACCCAATCCTGCGGGTCGCGATACGTCTCCGGACTGACCACAGGCACCCCGCGCTCGATGACAGCTTTTAATAGCGGAAATTCATCTGGAGAAATCGTTCTCCACAAAGCGGCGTAAAACTCCTCGGGGAGTTCGTATTCCTGAAGCGGATGCAAAAGGCCGGCTTGATCATCCCATCTGTAGATTGCCACCCGCTCGACACCAACCAGGATGGGCAGAATGCGAACGATCGAGGAAATAATTTCGTCCAGTTCTGACAGGCTGACCACCGCTTCCGCCACCTGCAATAATGCCGCAGACGCATACGCCTGTTCCTGTGATGCATCAAACAGGCGGGCATTTTCTATGGCGACAGCCGCGTAGCTCGCAAAGGTGGTGGCGATCGCTTGCGCTTCATGACCATACCGGCCGGGAGTATGATGGGCAAGGGTCAATACCCCCACCGCCTGATCACCGATCCTTAATGGGGCGGCAATTGAAGAATGATCGGATTCAAAGCCTCTTGAGACCGCCGCGGGACCCATTGGATCCTTTGATTTACGAATGATCGGGGTGCGCGAGAGAAGCCCGCGGGTCAACCAGGCGGCAGCTTCTGAATTGGCTTTTGCAGATTCGAGTTCAGTAGCGGTCGCACCGTGGACAGCCGCACAATAAATATCCTCTTCATCCAACAGCCATATGGATACGACATCGCACGGCAAATTTCGCTCCAGCTCGGTCAAAATCGCTTCCAGGACCTGCTCAAGACTGGCGTTGGCTGAAAGAAGGCCGGCAACTTCCCGCAGGCTGTCCGCGACCTGCCTGCGCCATAACTCCGAACGATATTGATCTGCATTATGTATGGCAGCCGCCAGGTAATCCGCAAGCCCTAGAAATAGAACCTTGTCGTCGTCGCTGAAGGTGTTTAATCGGTCCGATTGAATATCCAACACACCCATGACCTGTTTATTGAAAATTAGCGGCACGGTCATTTCAGACCGGGTATTTGCGGGTGGAAAAGGCGTGGCGCGGTAACGAGGTTCTTTGCTCACGTCATTTGCCAGAATTATTTTCCCGTTTCTCGCAACCCATGGAATCATCCCTTCAGGATCGTCGAGATCCAGGACATAACCTTCGAGTGCAATGCTCTTTGTTCCAGAGCCGGCACCATAACGAACCTGCCGCCGGTTCGGATGAACGGTAAACAAATGCACGTAAGGATAACCAAACTTACGATGCAAAAGCCTCACGACTTCGGTCATCATCCAGCGCAAGTCGATGGTGGAGGTAATGGTTCGCCCAACCGCCGACATGACCGAAAGCTGTTCCACTTTTCGATTCAAATCGCTGAACAGGCGTGTTCCTTCTATTGCGACGGCAATTGTGTCCGCCAACGCCCTCAACACGAGCAGGTCATTTGGATGAATGGCATTTAATTTATCGGATTGAATATCCAGCACGCCCAGAACCCGGTCTTCGATTTTGATCGGTAAGGCCACTTCAGATTGGGTTTCTGGAAGGCCGGCAATTTGGCGAAACCTAGGTTCCTGGCTGACATCGTTGCTTAGAATTTCATTCCCGCTTTCGGCAGCAATACCGACAATGCCCTGCCCTATCTCCACCTCGAACATCTGCTGCTTTCTTCCACGACGACGAGTGGATAGACCCGCATTCGACCGGAAGAACAATTTGCTCTGCCCGGGCTCCATTGTGAATATCGCGACATAATAATAACTAAAGGTCTTTTGAATCAGATGGGTAACCTGATTACACAATTCATTCAGATCAGTAAAATTTGTAATTTGTGAAGAAACCTTGCGAACCAGGTTCAATTGTCCAATACGGAATTGTTCAACTGCAAGCTGGTGAGAGGCCAGCAGCGCCGCAGCGATGTGAGATGTTAAAGCGTCCAAGGAATCAGAGTTCGCCTCGTTTGAAAGCAGGTCCTTTTCTTCTCCAAACCTGCAGCACCCCAATTATTTCCTCTTGAGTTTTTATGGGGGTGGCGATCAACGGTCCATTCTGGTTTTCGCGTACAGTCCTTCCAGAAACCAATGCGCGTCGCATGGTCGGTGAAGCGGGTTCTTCGGGGTAAAGGTTTGTGGTAGAGTTCGGCAAACGGAAGTGGGATTCGTCCAACCAAAGGGAGACCTCGCCATCCAATAACTCGGTCGCCATTTCCAGGATCATATCCCTTTGCACAACCAGAGATGATGATTTAAACAACTGGACGGTAAGGTTGAGCAACTCGCGCCAGCCTGCCCTTCGCCCTGTCTTTGTGGTTTTGGATTTGGCTCCCTTGCGATACTTGACCAGTTCCAGGCGGTTTTCTCTTCCAGGAACGGAATGATACTGCACCTTGTCCATCATCTTTCGCATCAGAAAGATGCCCAAGCCGCCGATTTGCCTCGCGCTCAAATCATCGGTGAGAGCAGGGTCGTTCGCTTGAGAGGGATCGAAGGATTTCCCCCAATCGCAAATGGAAATATGCAGGTTGCTTTTCCGTGATTCGCACGAGATTTCGATGCGCCCGTCAAAAATCCCCTCATAGGCATGCTCAATGGTATTCGAGCACGCTTCATCCACGGCCAATTGAATGGCATAAACGTCACGGTCGACCATGCCCGAAGACCGGGCAAAATCCCCGACAAAATCCCTTATCCTGTCGAGTTGGTCATAATGCGCTGGAAAAACCTGCGTGCTTTTCGGAACCATAGGCTGGAAATGGTTGAGCCACTCCAAGTCAGGCGTCAGGAGCGGCTCAGAAAAATCCCCAATTCAAATCGAGGCAGTTTAGAAATTCCCGACGGCAGTTGTGACATCATCGTAAAATTTAAATAATGATGTCATCCCTGTTAAATCCAATGCTTCATGTATGAGCTTGGGAACGCTGGCAAGGTAAAGGTCGCCCCGGTTGTAGCGTTTGCAGGTCTTGAGTGCCGCCAGCATGGCACGGAATCCAGCGCTCGACATGTACTCCACCTGCGAAAGGTCAAGCACAATTTTATAACGGCCATCGTTCAACAGCGCATCCAGGGATGCGGTAAGCTTGGGAGCTGTCGCGCTGTCCACCCGTCCTATTACCATGACGAGGTCACAATGTTTGAATTGAGTTGTAGTAATTTCCATCATGCCTCCCAAAATGATTAATTGTAAAAATGATTATATCATGAGCCAAAATTCACCCGCCTACAGTCCAGCCCCGAAGATTTCGCCTCCCAGCTTGAATCCGGCGACTTCGAGTTTGGGTGAGAATTGAGGCCTGATGCCGGTCGGACGAAGCTCACCAAGCACCCTGCCGTCCGTACTGACACCGGTCTGGTTGAACTTGAAGATGTCCATCTGCGTGACGATATCTCCCTCCATGCCGACAATCTCCGTAATTTGGGTGGTCTTGCGGGCGCCATCCTGCAATCTTGACATATGCACGACAAGATCGATTGCGGATGCAATCTGCCTGCGGATCGCGATCACCGGCAGGTCGATGCCTGACATCAACGCCATGGTCTCCATCCTGGAGATGGCATCGCGGGGTGAATTGGCATGCAGGGTGGTGATCGACCCGCTGTGACCCGTGTTCATCGCCTGGAGCATATCGAGGGATTCGCCTCCACGGACCTCGCCGACCACCAGCCTGTCGGGGCGCATGCGCAAGGCATTTCGGACCAACTCGCGGATGGTGACTGCGCCCGAGCCATCCACGCCGGAAAGCTTGGTTTCGAGCCGAACGACATGGCGCTGCCTCAGTTGAAGCTCCACGGCATCCTCGATGGTGACAATCCGCTCGTGCTCAGGGATGTAACTCGAGAGGAGATTAAGCATGGTAGTCTTCCCCGAACTCGTGTTCCCTGTGATGATAACGTTCAGCCGAGCGACAACACAGGCTTTTAGGAAAGTCGCCATGTAATCCGATAATGTCCCGAGGGAGATAATGTCCTCCATGGTCATTCTGTTTTGCATGAATTTGCGAATCGAGAGGTGAGGGCCGTCAATGGCGACCGGTGGAATAATCACGTTGACTCGGGAACCATCAGGTAAACGGGCATCCGCTGTCGGGTTGTCGTAATCCACCCGCCGTCCGATCGGATGCAGGATGCGGTTGATAATCCGCATCAGGTGCTTGTCGTCCTCGAACTTGAGATCCGTCTCGATAATTTCGCCACTCCGTTCAACAAACGTCAATTGCGATCCATTGACCATGATCTCGCTGGTATTTTCGTCGGAGAGTAACAATTCGAGGGGACCGTAACCGACCAGTTCGGCAAGAGCGCTATCCAGGATGACATTCCTTGCCTCCGCTGGCATTTCCGCTGATGAAAGGCTTTGCAGCGCTTTTTCAAGCTGGTCACGGACAGACTGCCGATTGAGGTCTGCTTCGGGCACTTTCTGCAACTCCGGCGCAACGGCGTCCATGATCGCTGAACGCACACGAATAATTCTAGTGTCATCCAAAAGCGGGGGCATAATTTTCAAGATTTCACTCATAAGGTGAGTATAAGCTAAAAATTCAAACCAACAAGTAGATATTTCACCGCCACTTGTCACAGGTATTGCTTATTGATCAACCCGTCAATTGACACATGACCTTTCTTGGAGTATGCTTTCGCCGTCCGGGCAGGCCCGGCGCGGCGGAAACCTCCGAACCCCGCCAGGTCCGAGAGGAAGCAACGGTAAGGAAGTCATTCCGGGTGCCGCCGGTCACCTGTCCGGATATTTTCCTGATGGTCATTCTAGAAATTCTTACCTTATAATAACCCCATGAGACGCTGGTTACCGTTCCTCATTGCGCTTGGTATCGGGTTGGCTATCAGCATTTATTACGGTTGGATGGTCAACCCCATCGAATATGTAGACACTGCGCCAGGCAGCTTGCAAGTGGATTTCCGCACCGATTATGTCCTCATGACGGCTGAAACTTACCAATCAAAGCAGGATCCTTCGCTGGCCGCCCGTCAACTTTCATTTTTGGGGAGCCAGCCCCCTGCAGACATAGCGGCACAAGCGCTGGCCTTTGCCCAGTCGGTTGGGTACAGCCTGGAAGACAAGCAATTGCTTCAGAATCTGGTGCTGGCCATGCAGACCTGGCAGATCTCATCCGGGGGGGCTGCTCCATGAAGGGAAGTCTTTTCGGTCAGATTCTCGGAGGTCTGGCGATCGGGCTTGCTTTGGGGCTGCTCATCACTTGGGTGATCGCCCCAGTGGAATATACTGATACGTCGCCGGCATCGATGCGGGAAGAATTCAAAGATCAGTACCGGCTGGCCATCGCCTCTGCCTACAACGCCACCGGAAACCTAGAACGCGCCCGGGCAAGATTGTCGCTTGTCGGAGATCAGGATATTTTAGTGGCACTCCTAACTCAAGCAGAACGAATGATTGCCACAGGGAATTCCCCGGATTCCTCTTACGAAATTGCGGGATTATATAATGCACTCCTTGCTGTTGCGCAGGTGTCCATAACAGAAACCAGCTCCATCCCTTCGCCCACCCTGGATAACGACGCGAAGCCCACCTCGACCCAGACTCCCTTTGGTCTGGTCGTCACGCTCCGGGCAACTTCCTCACCGGGACCTTCCTCCACCCCTCGCCCGACATCGACGCAAAAACCCACCGTCACCCCGTCCCCCACTCAAGGCGCACCATTTATCATCTTGTCCATCGACGAATCATGTGAACCCGACGGACAGCGCGGATTGTTGATGGTCGAGGTCCGAAATAAAAAGCGGCAACCGATTGAGGGTCAGGAAATAATCATCAGTTGGAGCGGCGGCGAGGAAAGCTTCTTCACGGGTTTGAAACCTGAGATCAATGATGGCTACGCAGATTTTCTAATGCAACAGAACACCATTTATTCCGTCCGTCTCGCATCCGGTGGAGAACCTGCGAACGATCTTGAAGCTCCGATTTGCACTCAAGATGAGGTGGAGTATCTGGGACAAATCCAATTAATTTACCAACAACCTTAGCAAAATAAAAAAGTGGAGGGCATGCATTTTACGCATCCTTCCACTTTTTTATTTATTCACCCGAAAACCTTATTGGCCCAACCCAAGCATTTGTGCGTACCAATAATTCAATAAATCGGTTGCAGGTTTTCCATTTATTGAAGCTGATTTGTCTGCCAGCGATACAGGTGGGTAATATCCGCGGCTAACAAATCCGCTCAACCAGGGACGGTCGTTGACCGCAGTCAAAATTGCCTGGTAGGTATTGACCTGCCCCTGAAGGTCAAGAACCACTGATGGGATATCCGGCATTGGCCGGCTCAAGGCGGTCCAATCCACGCACCCTCCTGCCGGGGCTGGGACACACCCCGAATTCGAGCCTCCAGCCGAGGGGTAGACCGGAGCCACAATGACCGGTTTTTGAATGGAGATAGCAAAGGGGAGAATGTCTGAATCCAACCGCCGACCTGCTTCCATTGCCATTTCGTCTATCAGCGCAGCTGGATTTTGTGAAAGGGGAGCCGACCAAAGGAGGTAAATACCATCCACCGCATCCAGGAACGAAGGCGATGCTTGCATGGAACCGGTATAAGGCTGTGCCCACCAAAGCTGCCCGCTAAAGCGTTGACGAACCTCAGCAATCAGTGCCCGAAAACGGGGATCGGCGTCCGGTGAGCCGTCAAAGAGCGTGGGAGGAATCCAGTCCCCTCCAAGAATCAACGCTTGCGAATTGGAGGCAGCCGCAATATCCGCGTAGTATAGAACAAAAGCCCGGTACCTATCGAACCAAGCATTCCAATCCGTCGGGGCGGAATACCGCCAATCATCCACCTGATTCTCAAACCGTGGGTTCGGAAAGATGGCGGTATTAAGATTAAGCGCCTTTGCCGATGCTGCCTGAGCTTCGATGTCTGACCGCAGGGTGTTGACCCCAGGTTTCAGATGGAAAATCAGCGGATTATTTTTCATTACTGTCCAAGTGGGAGTCAGAATCACCCAATCAGAATGCATGCCCTTAATGGCTGCAAAAGCAGTTGAGAAAAACGGAGACCAGCTCGGGTGGAAGGAAGGCTGAAATTCCATACCGGTGACAAATCCCTGTGGTCGTTTATTAACGATGGGCTGGGCTCCCAATCCGGAAGACACCGACTCCCATTGCCAGCCGGCAACAGTATCACTGATTTCCTGATAAGTTTGACCCAATGTCACAGCCCGGCCGGGAGACATATTGCCTGCGGTGGCAGCATCATCCGCGCTCCCGCACTGGTCATTACGGCAATATCTGTACGCGAGTGAACTCCCCATTCCAAGCGGATTGAAAAGTTTAAACACCCATTGATTATTCCCCAAAGGCCACATGGGGATGGGGACCGTCCAGGCATAGGGATTAAATTGGATGGAGACCAAATCCCCGGGTGGTGTGGTCGGAGGAACGGTCACCTGGAAAAGGATAGGCGCGTTGGTTCCAGTAGTCCACGTCTCCACCTGATCCTGGACAATGGAATTTTGGTCGGGCACGATCAATTGACGAAGACGGAAGTTCCCATCCGACGCATATTCCGCATTCCACAATCCATCGCCCTGGGTGTATTTGTAATACAGGTCAGCACCGGCAGGAAGATCTACCGTAACCGTGTAACGACCGTCTGGGAGCGGGGTCAATTGAGGCATCTGGCTGGCGAGGGTACTGAGACCTCCATCCAGGTCCCCAAAGGAATTCCCCAACTGGCGCAAATTTCCTGCAATGCGCAACGGTGCGCCTGCCACGGTGTCTGCCGGAACTGTCACCACGAAGGTGATTTTAACTTTTCGGGCAGGCTTCATGGCTACTGCAGCGGGGGTTGTCGCTCCAGCAGCGACGGTGGCGCCCTGCTGGAAGGGCAGATAGGCTCCATCTAATGAATAAGCCACCAAACTATGTGTGCCGGCTGGTAATCCTTCAAGAATAAAATTTCCCAAGGAGTTGGTTAGCGTTGAAACGCCTCCGGCTGTCACCAGGATGTCCACCAAAGGCTTTCCGTTTGCGGGATCCAAAACCTGACCCTGAATCCTGCCGACAGACCCTGAGAAGGGCTGGTCCGTCCAGCTGCTGATCACATCCGCCACCTGACTAGGTCCTGGCACTAGATACATGCGGTAACGGACGGGTAAGTCAAAGGCCGAATCCTCCTGCACTGGATAGGCACCCTGCAAGACATAACGGTATTTAATTGCCCCCTTGAGTGGCAGCGCCAACCGGGCAGTATAGTGAGTGGGATCCACAGCCAGCATGGGGTAGTAGACCGGGTTGACAGGCAGTCCGGTGACCTCATCGAGCACCGCCAGGGTCAATGAAGATCCTTCTGGGATAGGTGCCGGCAGTGACACGTCAAAAACTGTTTCAGCCATAGGCGCAGGAGTAGCCGTGGGAATATTCCCCGGCGGAGGAGGTGTGACCTGACCCTGGGTAACAAGCCCACAGGACGAAAGAAGTACTGCAACCAACAGACTTGCAGTTAATGGAATTTCCTTGCAAACGAGGAGTAACTTTTTATCCATTCCCTCTCCTACCCCTGATTGGGATGGTTCTGCTAAAGCTTCTCGCTGGACGATGATTCATCTTTAGCCTGTATTTTTCGCCCGGCTTGGGCTATGGAGCTCATTACGATGCTGAAAAAATAAAGCACGATCATAGGCGCCATGACCAATGCCATATTGACCGGGTCGATGGTCGGAGTGATCATGGCGGAAATGACAGCGATAATTATGAGAGCCAGACGCCACTGGGTCAATAGCATTCGGGGGTTAACGAATCCCATCGCCGAAAGGATAAATATCACCAGCGGAAACTCAAACGCCGCCCCGATCCAGAAAAGAATATTGGTGATGAAGCCGTAATAGGAGCTTGCGGTAGGATGTGCAGGAATGCCGCCAAAATCGAGCAGGAAAGGTAATGCAGTTGGCAGCAAGAAGTAGTAGGAAAATGTTATTCCGGTAAAGAATAAAATTGCGGCGAACGGGATTCCGATCAAACCATAACGCCGAGCGCGGACTGACAATCCGGGTGCGGTAAAAAGATAAAGTTCAAACGCAATATAGGGTATGGCCAGTGCGATGCCAGAAAAAAGCCCGATTCGCATGAACACGCCGAGATTTTCGGTGACCTGGATCGCCTGAAGGTTTTCCAATCCACCCACCGGTTCGGCTAGGATCGCCATAATCTTATTGGCATAATTTTAATGCCATTGCGACAAGAATCGCAGTGACAATCAAAGCACGCAGCAAGTGTTTTCGAAATGCTTCAATATGTTCAATGAGCAAGGAAGGTGATGCAACCGATTCTGACAGCGAGTCTGTAAATGGGCGTTCTTCCGGTTCGGTATTCAAAAAAGCATAACCCTTACGAAAAGGGCTTGTTATTTTTTTCCAAAATCGAGAAAATCTTCGGCGCATATTTTAAGACGATAGCGGTGATGGCGGCTGAGGCGGTTCTGCTGAAGATTCCGGAGTTGCGGGAGCGTCGGGAATGAACGCTGCATCTTCAGGGGAGGTTGCTTTTGGTTTCACATCCTTTTCCGGCAACGTTGGAGGCTTAATTGTTCTGGTGAGGTCGTCTGCAGTAACAGAACGCGTGATGTTATTCAGTTCTTTAATATCCTCTTCAATACCTGCTTCACGCATCATCCTGTTAGGGAGATGTTCCAATTCCTTGGTCGTGGTTTTAATGGCCTTCCAGGTATCCGACTTGACGACATCGCGCATGAATTTACCGATCGTGCGGCCGGTCTTGGCCATGTCCTTGGGTCCAAGCACGATCAGGGCAATTAGGACGATGAAGACCAGCTCCATCGGACCAATTCCAAGCAAATCCATTTATCCAACCTTCCTTGACACAGGAGTCAGCGCCTGATGGATTTCGTGTTCATGGTCCGCCAGACTGCCAAGCACGCCATTAACGAACCTTGGAGCGCTGTCTGATCCGTATATCTTCGCCAACTCCACAGCCTCATTGATAGCTACTTTTACAGGAGTATCTCTGTCCACGGCAAATTCCCAGGTGGCAATTCGAAGGATGTTCCGGTCAATGGCTGCAATTTGATCGAAAGGCCATTCGGGCGCATATTTTGCAATGGCAATGTCAAGAGGCTCAATCAATGGAAGGACACCAAAAATAATCCGCCGGGTAAACTCTGCCAGCTCAGGGGTAAATTCAACCTCCTCGAGGCGCTGTTGCATAACCGCCCCCGGGGAATGTGACGTGATATCAACTTCGTAAAGTACTTGCAGGGCAACGCTACGTGCCCTGGTTCGGGATTTCATCTTTGAAGCACCACCGTTATTTGTTAGGCTGTAATATTTATCAACCATTCTAGCGAGCTAGATTTCGTAATCGATCCCTTCCACATGGATGTTGACATGCCCAACCTCGATGCCGAGCATTTCCGAAACGGATCGGGATACCAGCTGCTGGACCTGTCTCCCCACTTCTCTAACATTGACATCCTGCTTGAGAATCAGGTAAAGGTCCAAATAAGCCAATCCGTCTTCGATTTCTGCCCGCACACCCTCGTTGGTCCCTTTTTTAAAGACACGGTTCAATCCCCCGGGAACGGGCGCCATGCGACTCACGCCAGGGACATCCAGCGCGGACATCCGGGCGATCGTAATCAAGACTTCAGGAGCAATAGTTGTTTTTCCAAATGAATACTCGGACATGAGATTTCTCCTGTGTAGGATCCTATTGATTATCCATCATTACATCATCGCCATGCCGCCATCAACCCCCAGAACCTGTCCGGTGATATAAGCAGCCTGATCTGACGCAAGAAATGCCACGGCATAGGCAATCTCTTCGGGCTGTCCCTTGCGACCCAGGGGAACAAATTTCATGGCGGCTTCCATCATTTCAGCCGGGACAGAGTTTAAGATTTCGGTATCCACAAATCCAGGCGCGATCGCATTGACCGTAATGTTCCTGGAGGCCACCTCGCGGGCTAATGCCTTGGTAAACCCAATCTGGCCTGCTTTTGAGGCCGAGTAATTTGTCTGGCCGGCGTTGCCCATTTGCCCAGCCACAGAGGCCATGTTGATGATACGACCGTACCGTTTACGCATCATATGCTTGACAGCCGCTTTTGAACAATTAAACGTGGATTTCAAATTGGTTTCCAGCACGGCATCCCAATCTTCCTCGGACATCATCATGATCAACGTATCCTTGGTGATCCCGGCATTATTCACAAGGATATGGAGGTCGCCAAAGGTATCCACAGAAAATTTTATTAGTGCCGCTGCCTGGTCCAAAACGGAGACATCCGCTTGAAATGAAGCGGCACGGCCTCCATCTGCCGTGATTTGGGCGACCACTTTTTCTGCAGATTCCGGAGACTTGTTGTAATTTACGACCACAGCGGCACCGCGCTTGGCCAGCTCAAGGGCAACTGCGCGGCCAATTCCACGGGATCCGCCAGTCACAACTGCGATGCGATTTTCCAATGATGTCGATACCGTTTCAGCCATGACACAATCTCCTGATTTATAAAATTATAACCGATGACAGGCAGTGAGATAATGAGACAAAATTTAATCGGCTTTTTGGGGTTTTTGTCGAAGGAACCATCCCAACCCCGCCCCGGCGATAAGGGCAAAGCCAAAGATGAAAATGATCACATCCTGCCAGAAGCGGAGTGGAAACAGCCGGATGAGCGTATCGGAATAACTGAAAAGCCAGGAATCTCCGGCGAAAAACAAACTGTGGAAGTATGTAAAAAATTGCCAGAAACTAACCGTCGCGAAAAGGCCTATTCCAAGAATCAAACCCACTGTCACCCAACCACCGCGCGACAATCCCGAGCGATAATCGAACATCCATTTTCCAAAATACGCCCAAATTCCCAGCCCGACCATCATGGAAATCAGAATATAAAACACGCGCATGACCTGTTGAACCACGATCTTCACGTCGAGCATGTGCTCCAATTCGCGTTTGTTGAATAGAGACGTCTGGTCTTCAAATTTTAATCTTCCAAGATATTCAATCTCCAGAGTCGTTGAGTAAATACTTTACGGAGAAACCCGACCATTTGATCCTGTCTTCGGTCGAGAAGCCGTAAGGATCTTCAGGGAAAGCTGGCATCGCGTATGCCAGAGAAGGATAGCCGGGGTTAAGCACCAGCCTGACCCCAAGGAGGATCAGAACGAGGGGTGTCAGGATGGTAATTATCCAGGAAAGAATTTTGAACAGATTATTTTTCATGGAGTACCTTTCCAAAGAGAAGCTATTGCAGACCTTCCACCCCGCCGCCGAGAATGAATTTCAAAACCATATCATTGGTGATCCATTCGATGGGTGCGAGGTCATCGGTAAAAACCATTCCACCTGCAGGGGTGGGCTGCAAATTGGACATGGCTGCCATTCCAGCCTCGAGTAAAAGAGGATGTGTAGCGTTATCCTGCGACAGCGCGATCATGTTGTTCGTCAGATTCTCTGCGGTTGTGGGCTGCCGGGTGGCATAAATGATTGAGTTAAACGTATTGGGGATATCCATCACGTAAACCGAGGGAAAAACGGAACCGATGGTTGCCGCCAAATCGTCGATCAAGCGACGGTCCTCTGGAGCCCGCCCAACATTAATGGCCAATGTCCCATCCTCTTCGAGGTGATCATACGCGATTTGGAAGAATTCCCGTGTCGTCATATGTGGAGGGATGTACGGGGGACGATAGGCATCCACAGCGATAATCGAATACTTGTAAGGACTGTGCTCCAAGCCCCAGCGTCCATCTACGACGAGCGCATTCAGGTTGGGCATGGTCATCTCAAAATAGTCGCGCCCCGCCTCTACAATTTTGGGATCGATTTCATACCCATCGATCGGGATGGATCCATAAATCTCAGTAGCCTGTCGCGCAGTCGTCCCTGCAGCCAGCCCGACAATAGCGATTCGATTCACCCGGTCTGTACCATGCGCAGGTGAATTGAAATACGGCGCAACGAGGAATTGTTCCCAGGGTCCCCCAAAAAATAATTGGGTTGGGTGATAGGTAGAGTGCACTCCCTGCCCATCGTTTAATCTCAAATAGGTGTATCCATCAGATTGAAGTACTTCGATGTAGTTGTAAGCAGATTCGGTTTCGAAAACCTGCCCAGGCGTGCGCTTGATTTGAGTGTTCAATCCCCAAAGCGCAAGGGCAGCCAATGCAATGGCCAGCAATAAATACGGCAGCACACCTTTCTTGATGGTGAGATAAAGGCCGATCAATGCCACCGCCAAAAGGACGGCGCTGAATAAAAGAAATGTCCGGGTTGTACCAATCAGGGGAATAAAAATCAATGTTGGAAGGAATGTGCCAATGAATGAGCCAGTTGTGGAAATGGCGTAGACATTTCCGGAGACATTCCCAGCCCGGGAGGCGTCATCCATCAAGATGCGGATCGCGAATGGAGATACCATTCCCATGAGGGTGATCGGAACAGCCAGCAGCACAAGGACTGCAGCAAACGATCCGCCCAGGACTCCCATCTGAAGGGCATCGAAAGCGGAGGCTGCCGTTCTCAAGACCGGTCCCGCAATAAAAGGTACCACGCCGAGCAGGAAGGCTGCCCAGGTGAGAATCTTGAACATGGTTTTGGGATAAGGGGATTTATCCGCCCATCGCCCACCGATAAAGTATCCCAGGGTCAGGTAGATCAGGATCAGCCCGATGATGCTCGCCCAGACGATATTGCTGGTGCCAAAGACATTTCCCAGGAGCCGGCTGGCGGCAAATTCAACGGCAAGGGTGGTCAGACCCGAGATGAAAACAGTCAAGTAAATATATCGTCTCATGGTGAACTCGAAGTAGGATTATACCTTCGACTGGCGGAAGTCCAAACGAAAATCCACTAATTGCTCCTGACCCAAATTATCAAGATTATCATTCTGGTGTGGATGAAAATCGCTCCTTGACGATTCAGCCTTGGACGGCTAAAATCCTAGTCCGTCACTGCTAACGCCTCCGCGTGGAGGCTCGATTTTTGCCTGGAGAAGTCATGGAAGCAGAAATTCCAGCTCTGGAAAACAACTATCCGGAAGTCGTCAATATGCATGAGACCCAGGCAGCCTCCGTACAGGCAGAATTGGTCCGTGCAAGCGCTTCCCAGATCAAACAGCTTTCTGCGCAGGAAGTGGACCTCCGCGACAGTGTGGCAGTCGTTGTCCATGCAGAAACAGTAAGCGCCAGAAAGACCAGTGTTGCTCACCTGGAAGCCGGGAATTTTACATTATTGGACGGCACGGTTCTGGTGAGTAAATCAAACTCCGCCACCCTAAAAGGACGCGCCGGTTTGGTGATCACCGATTCTGCAGAGATTGAAAATGGAAGCGCTGCAATATTGGCAAGCCGAGCGGTAAAAGCAGATACGATCCGGACTGGAATCTTGATCAGCCGCAATGTGGAAGGCAATGTCGAAACTTTGATGGACACACGGTCGACTGTATTGGCTGGTATTGTGGCCGGCGCCGTGATTGGTTCATTATTGATGGTCGGGCAGTTCCTGTTCCGGCGAAAATAGTCAATATGTGCGGCGCCTGCCGCCATAAATATTTAGTAGGGCGAAGGTAACCCAATAACAGGGTGAGAGGCGCCCGAGGAGAAAAAGATGGAAAAGCAAGTCATAAAAGCTACAAAGCGCACCGTTACTGGCAAGCAAGTCCGGCAGCTTCGCCGGGCGGGAAAGTTGCCCGCGGTAATTTACGGGCACAATGTGGAGCCGGTGGCAATAACACTCGATGCCCGCGACGCCACACTTTCACTCTCAAAGGTATCCTCCTCCACACTGATCTCGATTGAGGTGGATGGACAAGAAATCCCGACACTGGTTCGAGAAAAACAACGCGATTTCATTCGAAATGTTCTAACGCACGTCGACTTTATGGCGGTCTCCCTCAAGGAGAAACTGCGCGCAGAGGTGAGCATTGAACTCACCGGCGTTTCACCTGCGGTGAAGGATTTCAATGCCATCCTTGTTAACGGGCTGACCTCCCTGACCGTTGAATGTTTGCCGACGGACCTCCCCGAGAAGTTCGTCGTCGATATTTCCATTCTGGCAGTTATCGGTAACGGTATCCACGTCTCGGATATCGTGGTGCCTGAAAACATCAAGGTCCTTGACGATCCCGCTGAAATGGTCGTCGTAGCTACTGCTCCCGCCAAGGAGGAAGTCGCCGAGGTCGCAGCGGTTGCACCGGTCGAGGGCGAAGGTGGTGAACCGGAAGTCATCGAAAAAGGAAAGAAGGAAGAGGGCGAAGAAGCGGAACCCAAAGCCTAGCGCTAAATTTCTTGCAACAAATTACGGGACGCATTTCATTGCGTCCCGTTTATTTTATTATCATTACTATAACAGAATAGTGGCTACGCGCAAATACTAGCTTGTTTTGTTATGACTCTGCCATCCCCAAAGCAACAAGGAAATTTACTGTGATCCGCGCTGTGACACCCCACAATAATTCGCCATCGTAAGGCAGATAAGTGATAAAACCTCTCCCCGTTTCCCTGCGAATCATCTCCTGACGATGCAGCGGGTCGGAAAGCCAATCCAGTGGTATGGTGAAAACCCGCTCCACCTCCGGCGTGTAAATCGTAAATGTATAAGGCCATGGGATAATTCCAACAATGGGTGTCACCAGGTAGTTCGATACAGTCAGATATTCCCCCAACGCACCCAGGAGCTGGACATCCTCCGGCCGTACGCCAATCTCCTCGAATGTCTCCCTTAAAGCCGTCGCCTCAGAGGACACATCATCCGGGTCCGTCCTTCCCCCGGGAAATGATACCTGCCCCTTATGGTGATCCACAAAATCGGTGCGGCGTGTGAACAACAAATGCCATTCGTCCACCACCAGCGCCAATGGGATTAGAACAGCTGCCCGACGAACGGGTCCTTTGAATTCTTCAAACGGCGTCTCCATAAACGAAGGATGAACCGAATTTTTTATCCGGTCCTTAATAAATTCTTTAGAGATTTTTGGAATCATAAAGTGACTTGGTTATGCCTGCATAAAGGAAATGGCGATCCGGCTCAAGGTTTGTTATTCCTCATCAGGTGTGTCGACCGACTCAGGTATGTCACTCTCGGTGTCTTCATCACGAATTCCGGACTCAGCCAACAGGGCTTTGGCGCGCGGATCGTCTGCCGGTTCAATGCGCCGGCCAAAAATCAGGAAACCGGTATGGGCCACCATCCGGTCTGTCGGGCGCAAACGAAGGGGCTCTGGTTTGTAATATCGAAGCAGGATCTCGCACACCTCAACAAAGGCAAATCTTTGTCGACGAAGCGAGTGTAAAAGTTGCGACACTTGATTGACCGTCGGAACCAAACCACAGAAGAATCCGCCGGGTTTCAGAGCGGCACGCACCTGCTCCATGTAATCATGAGGGTTAGGCACATCCAGGAAAAATGAATCGACCTCGGTTTCTTCGAATCCCTCGGCGATATCGCCTATCTTAAATTCGACACGGCTTTCCAGACCGAGGCGCGTGAGGTTTTTTCGGGCCAATTGCTGCATTTCCGGCCGCCGTTCATAGGAGATGACCTTGCCAGCAGAACCCACCGCATAGGCCAAGGCGATGGTCATAGACCCTGATCCAGTCCCGGCTTCCATGACCCGCTGGCCCTCCCCTACGCCCATCGTCACCAGGATGTACCCGATCTCCTTGGGATACATGATCTGGGTGTTTCGAGGCAGGTCGATAAGGATGTCACCGAGCGCAGGCTGGAGAATGAAGAACGGTGCTCCCATGTGACTGAAAACCTGGCTTCCCCACGGCAGGCCGATCAGGTCGTCATGCTGAAGAATTCCACGGTGCGTGTGGAATGAACCACCCACGGAGAGCGGAAAAATAAAATGTTTATGTCGTAAGCCGACCAGTTGAACGATATCGCCGACTTGTGTGCGAGTCGATTTTAGATTCCAAGGCATGATTTATATTAGCAAATGGCGTTATGCCATCCGCCTTTCTACCCTTATGGTTTCAAATATTTGGCAAAGAAATCCGTGATGGCGTTATAACAGGTAACGCGGTTATTGTATTTCAAGACATCATGACCTTCATCTTCGAAGATTAAAAGTTCAATCTTCTTGCCTTTCTTTCGAAGCTCCGTTGCCAGATCTTCAGATTCCTTGGCAACCACTCTCGGATCATTTCGTCCTTGAATTACAAGCATCGGGCACGTCATCTGATGCAAATGTGTCTTCGGAGACCGATCAATAAGAAATGCCTTTTCTTCAGGGACATCCACATCGCCCAGAGCCATCTTGAAGTAGGGTTTCCACGTTTCGGGGATCCGCTCCGAGAAAGTAAGCAAATCATACGGACCGAACATGTCGCAGGCTGCTTTCCATAATTCAGGATGCTGACCCGCTAAAGTCAGGGTCATGTATCCTCCGTAGGACCGGCCGACAACAGCCGCACGCGAGGTGTCGATCCTCTTGTCCTTGTTCAGCACTTTGGTCATGGCATGGACATGGTCCAGGCGGTCTTTTCCGCCCCAGTCTTTGTCAACGTGCTTCGTGTAACTCAAACCGTACCCGGTCGAACCCCGGACATTAGGAACAAAGACTGCAAACCCGCGCAGCGTGAGGAATTGAATCAGCGGCATGGAGAACCAGGCGAAGTCCGGACGTTCCTGGCTTTGTGGACCCCCATGGATATAGTACACCAGGGGACGTTTCCCCTTAAACCCCAACTGGGTAGCCGGAAAATATAATCTTGCTGAAACTCGGACTCCATCAAATGAGGTGAACGAAGCGTCCTCACCGCTCGAAAGCAATTCATCCTGAATTCCCAGCACCTTCTCTGCGGTATGCATGACGATTTCGTTCCGCTTTTTTCCCTCAATCGTGTAGATTTGAGTTGGGCTGACCGCACTGGAGAAGGAAATCGTGAAAATGTCCTCTTCTTTGTCGTAATGAGAATGTTCCAGTACCCCATCGGATAAAGGACCTTCGCCAACGATCACGTGCTTAAACTTCATCACCAGTTTTTTCTCGTTGAATGCACCTTCGTACAGCCAGGAGCTGCCATCAATATTATAGGCAACAGTAAATTTGTCACTCTTCAAATGCGTGATGCTTTCCATCTCTCCCATGCCCGAATGAACCAACCCTTTGACCTTCACCGGGTACATCCGGCCTGGTTCATCCAGAGGGATATAACCCAGCGAATAAGCATCATCAAACACCGAGGTCGTTGTCAGAACGCCTTTGTCGCTGCGGGTCATCGCCTGTGAGCCCAAACCATTCAACGGGACCTGTTCGCCTTTCTTTCGCTTGGACAGCGGTTTTCCGAAGAGCAGGCGTTTTCTCCCCCTTTCATGAAGGAACAGGACATTGTCACCCACCGTGTAGCCTTCGCCGAGTAATGTTTTCGTATGGTCCGTGTTGTGCCCTGATGGGACAGCCCCCCATGGGGATTCGTCAAGTTTGACTAGTTTATTGGTTTCAAGTAATCCGCGATAACCTTCATGCATCGCTTTGTCACGCCGTTCAGCAGTAAAGTAGACAATATTCTTATCAGGGTCGCAATCTCCCATATGAACCCTGTAATTCGCAAAGAAATTATCGAAGATAGGCTCAGTGAAACCGCCTTCCATGGGGATGGACATCGGCTGGTAATTTTCATCTCCATCCTTATCGACCATGACCAGGATTTTTCCAAGTTTGGGGAAGACGTAGAAGGAGTAACCATCGATCAGATGCGGGTTTTGAAGGGCGATGTGGGGTGGGAGCAAGGGTTCGGGAACGCTTCCACCATAATACATGGCATAAAGGCTCAAATGCCCCGTCAAATTGCTCAAAAAGTAGATCCGGCCATCGACATGCTGCGGGACGACGAATAATCGGGCGGTGAGCAGGGATTCAATTCGAGGAGTCATAGGGGGTTCCTTTCAATTCCAAGGCTAAATCAGAAGCTAATCTTACCATAATGCAACCTTGACATGGTTTGTCCGCTTTGATAAACTTTATTTGGAAGGTGTCAGAGTTCTTGTTGGTCTTCGATAGCAGCCTGAACAGCACCATGGTTCAGGCTGTTAGTTAAATCTCACGACCGTACCAGAAGATCTGCACCACAAATCAACCTGTTTCATTATTCAAAAGGAGTAACAGAAATGAGCGAACGTGTTGTCGGCACGGTAAAGTGGTTCAACAGCAGCAAGGGTTTCGGATTCATCCAGCGCGAAGGCGGTCCGGATGTTTTCGTCCACTTTTCCGCCATCAAATCTGATGGCTACAAGTCGCTGACCGAGGGCCAGCAAGTGGAATTCACCATCGAACAGGGTCCCAAGGGGCTGCAAGCTGCAGATGTCAAACCTGTATAATCCCATGCCAACTAACGAAATCCCCCGCTTGCGCGGGGGATTTTTTATTTCTTCTTTTTCCTGTCGACTTCCACGAGGCTCAACCAATACCCCACGCCCAGAAAGATAGCCGATCCAAGTGTAGCCATTCCCAGATTTAGTGAACCGACTTCCGCAAAAGTCCATCCCATGGCTGTACCCAGCAACTGTCCAGCCCAGAATCCCACCCAACTCAAAGCAAGATACAAGATCAACCGCTTGGTGTCGCCCCCGCGCCAGAAATGGAATAACGCACCATAAAGTGTGGACAGAAAAATACCAAATAACACTGCTGGAATTGTCATGATCTCTCCTTACATCGTCTTCTGAATTACACCACCACCTGTAACAACATCGCCATTATAAAACACAGCTGCCTGACCAGGGGTAATGTCTCGTTGGATTTCATCAAAAACGATATGAGCATTCTGCCTATCTTCTTGAGGATGGACTACCGCATCTGCCCCCCGGTCGGTATACCTGCACTTGACATATGCGCGAAAAGGGGATTTTACGGGATTCCCGCCTGGCCAGTTCAAGCCTCCCGCTATCAATTCACGTGTTCCCAACTCTTGGTCCCGACCGACGATCAACGTATTGCTGGTTGTATCCTTGGAGATTACATAAAGTGGTTCCGGGGATGAAATGCCAAGACCTTTCCGCTGACCGATGGTGTAATTCGACAAACCCGAATGCTGGCCAAGTATATTTCCTCTTTTATCCAGAATATTCCCGGCTGTAAAAATTTCCGGTGTGTGTCTTTTGAGAAATTCCCTGTAATCTTCCCCGGCAAGGAAACACAGGTCCTGGCTGTCATGACGGGTTGCCGCAGGCAGGTCGTGTTCAACTGCGATTTTTCGAATCTCGGCTTTCTGATATTCACCCACAGGGAAAAGAGCTTTCATAAGCTTATCCTGTGTAAGAACGTGAAGCACATACGACTGATCTTTGGCAGGATCCACTGCCCGCAAGAGTTGAACCCTGCCATCCTCATCTACATTAGTTCGCGCATAATGCCCGGTCGCCATGTAGTCCGCTCCAAGAGCGAGAGCGTGATCCAACAGGAATTCCCAGCGAATTTGACGGTTGCACACCAGACAGGGATTCGGCGTCCTGCCCGCGGCGTATCCTTCTAGGAAGTAACTCACCACCGTGTTTCTAAAAATCTCTTTCGCATCGACAACATAGAAAGGAATATCCAGCCTGGCAGCGACCCGTCGCGCCACGGCCATCGCATCGGGCGTGCAGCAGCGATTGGATTCCTCTTTTCCGGGTTCGCTCCACAAACGGAGCATCATCCCGGTGACCTCGTATCCCTGTTGCTTGAGCAATATGGCAGCAACGGAAGAATCCACTCCCCCGGACATAGCCACGACCACTTTTTTCACAGTATCACCAATGCCATATCTAAATCTGGCTATAACCTGATCGCTCTGGCTTTTTCAACCAGCGATGGTAAAACTTTAATCAGAGCATCCACGTCGAATGGCACGGAGTTTGCACCTAAAGTAATTCGTAGGGATCCGAGACCCCACTCACGAGACAGCCCAATGGCGTTCATGACGTCACTCGGCTCAGGATTACCTGTTTTACAGGCTGAGCCGGATGAGCAGGCAAAGCCGGCTGCATCCAGAAGGGTCAGCAAGAGATTTCCATCCACGTCCTTGAATACGAAACTCGCATGCTGGGGAAGCCTGTTTACAGGATCGCCTGTCAATCGGGAATCGGGGATTTCCTCCAGAACGGATCCAATGATTCGGTCGCGAAGAGGCCTGACGTGCTCGGAGCGTTGATCCCGTTCTTCGGCAGTCAAGCGCAGGGCTTCCGCAAATCCAACGATGTATGGCACATTCTGCGTCCCAGCCCGGAGGCCGAACTCCTGCCCACCCCCGGTTTGTGTAGGCATCATTTCGGTCCCTTTTCGAACGTAAAGGACGCCGACTCCCTTCGGGCCGTAGAATTTGTGGGAACCGAGCGAAAGCATATCCACGCCCAGGGATTGAACATCGACCGGAAGATAGGCCGCCGCCTGGACCGCATCCGTGTGGAATAAGATCCCCTTCCTGTGGCAAACCCCTGCAATCTCCTGGATCGGATTGACCGTGCCGATTTCGTTGTTGGCATACATGACAGATACCAACGCAGTCTCCCCGCAAATGGCATGCTCCACGGCATCCGGGGTCACCGTTCCAAATTGGTTCAGTTCCAGCCATTCAACTCTGAATCCGAATACGTCCTCCAGTTGCTGCGCGGTTTTGCTTACCGCCGGATGTTCCGCCTTGGAGGTGATCAACCATTCGGCATTTTTCTTTTTCAGCATGGCATGGGCAGACCCGCGCAAAGCCAGGTTATCCGATTCGGATCCACAGGATGTAAATATCACTTCATCCGGCCGGCAGTTCAAGACTTCGGCAACCGTTTCACGGGCAGTGTCGATGGCGGCTTCCGCTTTCTGTCCGTACCGGTGGACCGAAGAGGGATTGCCAAATGAATCCCCGAAATATGGGAGCATCGCTTCAAGAACGCGTTTATCCACAGGGGTCGTGGCGGCGTAATCCATGTAAATCATGGGAGAAATTATACCTGTATAATCGAACCGAAAAGAGAAATGACCGTTCTGACGGATAATGATGCCTTATGAAGAAACAACTCCTCAACACCAATTTACGCTGGTTCCTCGCTGGAATGATTCTGGCGAATATTGCCGGCCAGATGGTGTACAGCATGCTGTCGCTCTACCTGATCGACCTGGGAGCGAGCGTGGCGCAGGTTGGGCTGGTTTTCACACTGGCCTCACTTGTTCCGCTGGTGTTGCAAATATTTGGCGGCTGGCTCTCAGACACGATCGGTCGTTTGCGCATGATTGCAATCGGAAGTTCCATCGCAATCTTTGGTTACTTTATATTTTCCATAGCGCCTGGTTGGCAATGGGTCTTGCTTGGTTTGAGCGTGGAATACGTCTCGAACTCAGTCGTCGGACCAAGTTTCAGCGCTTACATTTCCGAGCAATCGGATGAGAATGCGCGCGGGAGAGTGTTTGGGCTGAGTTCAAGTATCTATATGATCGTCACCATCATCGGTCCTGCTTTGGGTGGATTTATCGCGTATCGGCTTGGCTTTCAGCCTATGATGCGGGTGGCTTTCGTCTTCTACCTTGCTGCAACGATATTACAAATCTGGATGGCAAGGAGCGAACATTTTAAATCAAGAAGTTCCGCCACCAAACCCACCTGGATCTCATTCAAGACAGAGATCGCTGCCATGTTTGCTCTGTTGGTGGCAGGCGGAATCCTCACCTGGATCTGGGTCACGGACGCGATTGGGGACACAACTTTTAATATGATCAGCCAGCTGTACCCAATCTATCTCTCCGATTTCGGTAATCTCAACGTTCAGCAAATTGGTTTTGTCAATGCAGCGTTTGGCGCAGCTCTTATTGTTGCGTCGTATCTATCAGGTTTTTTGGTGGATAAACGAAGTGAACGGGTTGCTGCGGTCGTCGGATTTGCATTGGAGGCTGCAGGACTTTTCTTAATCTTGCAGGTGAGTGATTATATTGGGTTCATCATAGCCATAGCAGTTCTGGGACTTGGCGCCGGCAGCCTGATGCCCGCTTACAATTCCCTGATCTCGAAGGTTGTCCCCGACAACAAGCGAGGCCTTGCCTTCGGTTTGTTTGGAACCACACTAGGGATTTTATCCCTGCCCGCCCCCTGGATTGGTGCTCAACTCTGGGAGCGGATTTCGCCAAAAGCGCCCTTCTGGTTCGTCGTGGCCGCTTGTTTGATTTCGATCCCAATCGCCTGGTTCAAATTCATTCCAGTTAAGTCAAATCAGGTGAAGGAAAGTTCCGACATTTGATGATGCATCAAGCCGGATTTTGCGGCCAAATCAGGAGTAAGTACAAAGAATTGATTACCCTTAAGCTTGGATTGGCGCGAGGCGGGCCACCACCGCGAAATGATCGGAATGAGACCCTCCCGGCGCTTCGAGGTGATCAACAGACATCACTTTCCAGGAAGGTTTTCCCGGCTGCACGAAAATATAATCGATCCGATGGCTCAAAAACTTCCCTCCCCACGGCCATTTCACTGTGTGCGTATGGGAACGACCATCGGATTGGGTTTCTCGAAAAGTATCCTGCCAATAAGCTCTCACCTTCTGCATCTGGCGGCTTCTCTCGGGCACATTGAAATCTCCGCCAATGATGATCGACCTGCCATCCGCGAGACGGCTGATCCAATGCTGCAACTCAAGGAGCTGTTGAGCGTTCTGCTTTCGCAGTAAACCCAAGTGAACAGAGAACGCCAGGATTTCCCCACAGGGCGTATCCACTTCCACGCCCAATGCCAGGCGCCGGACGAATGGATTGGTCAATCGACTGACCTGACGGACAAAAGGAAATCGCTTCATCTTGAATCGGCTGAACACTCCAAGGCCTTCTTCAAATCCGATGTGGGTTGATCCATTGGCCCGGGAATAAACATAGGACATGTTCAGGCGGTCGGCCAGCCATTCATCCACCTTCAGCTTGGGTGTTCGCGCGATTTCCTGGAGCAGGAGGATGTCTACATTCTCCTGCTCCACCAGCCTGATAAAAAATTCCAATCGATTCTCGATATTCCTGAATCTCGGCCAGTCATGCCAAAGGTTGGCACTTAGGACCACCAATTTTCGGCAATCTTTGTCCCTGCCGTGATTGGGAATGGTGCTCATGAACGTGCGGCCAACGGGCTCAGCAACAGAGATGATTTTATCCGTCAGTCGCGTAAGCCTTTTTATTCCAATTTTTTTAGTAAGGGCTTCCAGACGGAGAATTAACGACGAAAACGGATTGACCTCGCCGGGTCTTCGAGGTTCATAATCGTTCATTTCGTTTCCTGGCGTCCATCTATTTGATTGGGTATTCCTGGTTTTTAATGGCGCCGCCAAACCGATTTCATCCCTTGGATGAATTCAGGGACGACCCGGGTGGAGAATCTGCGCCAGTTGAGAATCACAACTAAAAAGAGCCACGCTACCAGCCAGCGACCAGTTTGCGGTACTATGGTAACGGCCACCCAAATAAAGTAGCCGTAAATAAAGGCTTGAACGAGCATCAGAAGGTTATGGTCAGGACCAAATCTCCAGATCAGAATGCCCCACATAACCAGGTAGAGACAGGCAATTTGCCACGAAAAAAACCCTGCTCCGACCAGATAAGCCCCCAAACATAGCGATACGAACACGTCGATATAAAGGTCATTGTCACCCAGCCAGTTACGCCTCGGAGGCTTGTTCAATCGAGCAATACCCCCATCCAGCATATCCCCTGTCCAGCATAGGACCATGACCAGGATTGCCTCAGGTAGGGACTCGCGCCCATAAGAGAATCCCAACCAGGCGAGAAACACCCCCATTAAGCCTCGCACCAGGGTGATCAAGTCAGCTATAAGCTTTGGGCTTATCATCAGGACCTCCCATCGTAACGAGCTCCAGTTGGTGGCAAATTTATTGTAACAAAATCTTGTCGGATTTACATTAGAAACATTTCGACATAATTTGAGTAATTTTAATGTCTCCAGTACTTTCTTAATGGGTCTGGTCATGGCTCTCATGAGCCTGATATAATTCCACCGTCATTATCCAGTTTAAGGAGATTACCATGGCCGCAGAGATTAAATTCGGTACGGATGGGTGGCGCGGGGTCATCGCAGAAGATTACACCTTCGACAATGTGCGCCGATGCGCACAAGGTTTCGCCTCCTATTTACTCGAAAAGGGGAAAAAGGGTGCGTGGGTTGTGGTGGGGCACGACAAACGCTTCGGGTCGGAACAATTCGCCGCAGCCGTTGCAGAAGTCCTGGCCGGAAACGGACTCAATGTCCATCTGACTGATGGCGCGACCCCCACCCCGGTGATTGCGTTTGCCGTGGTCAATCGCAAAGCATGCGGAGCGGTCAATATCACCGCCTCCCATAACCCTCCCGCTGATAACGGATTCAAAGTTCGGGACGAGAACGGCGGGGCGATCGACCCCGAGGGATTGAATAAAATCGAATCGCTGATTCCACCATCGGTCAAATCGGTGAAACGCATTCCACTCATCGAAGGTGAGGCAAGCGGGAAAATTGTCCGCTTCGACCCTCACACTCCATACGTTGAGCACATCAAGAAACTGATCGACCTGCAGCCAATTAAAGATGCCGGGCTGACCGTCATGGTGGATACCATGTGGGGTAACGGCGCCGGGTATTTCCCGCGCCTGCTTTCCGGCGGGAAGACGAAGATTATTGAAATCCACAACGAGCGTAATCCATCCTTTCCCGAGATGAAACGCCCGGAACCCATTCCGCCGAACATCAATGCCGGGCTGAAGGCGACGGTCGAGAACCATGCGGACGTATTGCTGATCACGGATGGTGATGCCGACCGGTGCGGGATCGGCGATGAGAATGGAAATTTCGTCAATCAGTTGCGCGTTTATGCCCTGCTCGCCTATTACCTACTCGAAGTGCGCGGGCAGCGTGGACCCATCGTCAAGACACTGTCCACCACTGGTATGCTGAACAAACTGGGTCAATTGTATGGAGTCCCGGTGCACGAAACTGGCGTGGGGTTCAAATATGTCGCGCCGAAAATGATCGAAACGGACGCCCTGATCGGCGGCGAGGAGAGCGGCGGCTATGCCTTCCGCGGAAATGTTCCCGAAAGAGACGGCATTCTTGCCGGCTTGTATATCCTGGATTTCATGGTGCGTTTCAAGAAGAAACCAACCGAGCTCCTGAAACTTCTCTTTGAGAAGGTGGGCAGTGAATATTTCTATGACCGCATCGACACAGCTTTCAGCGGCAACCGCAAGGATCGCGAAGCAGCTATTCTTTCCGCCAAACCCACAACGATTGGCGGACTGAAAGTCACCGAATTGGTGACCATTGACGGCTTCCAATTCAAGCTTGAGGATGGCGGGTGGATGCTGATCCGCTTTTCTGGCACGGAACCCATCATGCGCGTCTACTGCGAGACCACCCATGGCGATAAAGTCCAGGCGATATTACAGGACGGATTAAAAGTTGCTGGCATCACGTAGTGCTGACCGATACCCATTGCCATCTGGATTTTGAGAAATTCAACTCCGACCGCCAGGATGTTTTATCGCGCGCCTGGCAGGCAGGGGTAACACGGATATTGATCCCCGGCCTCGATCTGCGCTCGAGCGCTCGCGTGGTGAAACTAACGGAGTCACATCCCAACCTGTTCGCCGCCATCGGCGTCCATCCAAGCGATTCCCTGACATGGGACGGTCAGACATCCTCCGCCTTGAGGGAATTGTCCATCAGCCAGAAAGTCGTCGCCATCGGGGAAATCGGCCTCGATTATTACTGGGATGCGGCACCGCACGACCATCAGAAGAAAATTCTGGTTGAACAACTCGCGCTGGCAGAAGAACTGGAACTCCCGGTGGTCATCCATCTGCGCGAAAAGGAAGACAAGGCTGGAGGCGAATGCTCAGGTGAATTGATTCCGATTCTGGAACATTGGACAAACCGACTTAAAGAAAAAGGAGTCCTATCGCGGAGAAACCCGGTGTGTTTCACTCCTTCAGCAGTTCGCTCGAGGTTGCGCAAAAGGCGATCGGGTTGGGTTTTTTAATCGGAGTGACAGGTCCTGTGACCTATAAAAATGCAACTGAAAAACAGTCTTTGATCGCCAGGTTGCCGCTCGAAAAGATATTAATTGAAACGGATGCACCTTTTTTGTCCCCAGTTCCAATGCGTGGAAAAAGAAACGAACCTGCCTATGTGGCCTTTATTGCTGATAAAATTGCAGAAATCCATTCAACAACCCGCGAACAGGTGGCGGACGTCACGACATCCAATGCCGTCCGACTGTTTGGCTGGGGAGGTTAAGGCTTGAATACCGCCTCATTTTTCACCGTCGTACAGGATGACGTCGCACTCGTCGAAGAACGCATGCGCGCGCAGACCGGAGCGGAACACCACCCCGATCTGCGTGTCGCGTTGGAACATCTGCTTTCTGCGGGGGAAAAGGATTCGCCCCACAGTGGTATTTCTCACGGGCAGAATGCTTGGAGCACCCGAGGAAAAACTGATCACCCTGGGCGCCTCAGTGGAGATGCTTCACACAGCCACCCTCGTTCACGATGACCTGATCGACGGCTCTCTTCTCAGGCGCGGAATGCCCACCCTCAATGCGCGCTGGTCGCCAGCCGCGACCGTCCTGACGGGCGATTTTCTTTTCTCCCGTGCTGCCAAGCTGGCTGCTGAAACAGATTACCTTCCTTTGATGAAGTTGTTCGCGGATACGCTTTCAATCATTGTGAATGGAGAGCTGACTCAGCTTTTCGCAGCACGAGGATTGATCGATCGAACAAATTATTACCGCCGTATTTATGCGAAAACAGCCTCATTGTTTGAAATGTCCGCACTCGCGGCAACCATGGTCAGCACCGAAGACGAAAACATCCGGTCCTTGATGAAGACCTATGGCTATGAAATCGGCATGGCCTTTCAGATCATGGATGATGTCCTCGATTTCTCGGGAGAACAGTCGACCATGGGGAAACCTGTTGGCTCCGATCTGCTGCAAGGTTTGGTTACCCTTCCAGCGATTTATTACGCGGAAAGTGCTCCGGATGATCCGGATGTGAAACTGCTTGCCGAAGGAGGCTGGGGCAACCAGGAGCGGATGGATCGACTCGTGAAATCTATCCGCAATACTGACTCAATTCATAAGGCTATCGAAGAAGCCAAAACCTATGTAGATCGAGCATTGGAAGCTATAAGGAAGTTGCCAACATCTCAGAACCGGATTGAGCTTGAGAACATGGCAAAATACATCATTGACCGTAACATTTAGCGACAAAAGAGCCCTTTGATGGGCTCTTTTTATTCGCTTTATATGGTTTTTTTCTTTATACGCAATCCTTTTCGTTGTTTATACGAAATTCGTCTTGACGGTTGATTCCGCTTGTGCTAGAATGTACATAACTTTCCATTCCAGAGCTTAAAAAGGTGGCAAATCCACGCAAACCATTGCGGCTGAATGTCGGATTCCTGGTAAATTCCCCGATCGGCATCAGTCGCATTTTTGATTTTGATTCTGAGAGCCTCCCTGCTGGAGAGGATTTATTACTGGCTGATTTTTCCGGCGCTGCCAAGATCAGCCGAACACCACAAGGACTGCTGGTTCAAGGAGATTTTCAAGGAACCATCCCTCTCGAATGTGTCCGATGCCTGAGCGAATTCACACAAAGAATGCATTGGGATTTCACCGAGTTATACGCTTTCAAGAGGGAAAACGTCACGGATTCGGGTCTCATGATGCCAGAAGATGCCCACATCGACCTGCAGCCGCTGATGCGCGAATATGCCTTACTCGAGATCCCGATCAACCCCCTCTGCAGACCGGATTGCAAGGGTCTATGTACAGAATGTGGAGAGAATCGCAACGAAGTGGATTGTGGACATCAAAATAACCCGGGCGATACTCCATTTTCCAACCTGGGTGAACTACTGAATTAAAAAGTATAAGCAGTCTACACACTGCAAACTAAAAATCGTAATTATTCTTCAGTTCTTAGTTTGACCAAGCGGAGGCAGGCGTGACTCCAAGACGTAAAGAAGCCCTGCACATGCTGCTTGAAAAAGCAGGGGTCCAGGGGTACATCACCACTGAAGATTTAATGGAAATCTTCCCGGATGCGAACGAGGATTCCGAGCGGCTGAGTGTTCTTCTGCTTGCGCTTCGGCGTCGCGGTGTGGATGTCCTTGACAGCGATGCAGAGTTCGAATCGCAAACCGATGACCTGCCTCTGACCGCCGATTTTGAATCCTGGGCGAATCCTGTCGAAAACATCTCCTCCGATGACACGGTAGGGTTATATCTGAAGGAAATGTCCCGCGTGCCGCTTCTCAATGTCGACGAGGAGCTGTCCATCGCTCACCGCATCGAAGCCGGTCTGCATGCAAGAAAAGCCGCAATGAAAAATCAGCGGATGCCCGTCAGTCACCGCCGCGAATTGGAAGCAAAAATCCAGGATGGCGCTCTCGCCCGGGATCACCTGATCAAAGCCAACACCCGGCTTGTCGTCTCTATCGCAAAAAGATACATGGGGCGTGGCGTGCACTTCCTCGACCTGATCCAGGAGGGCAACCTGGGGCTGATGAAAGCCGTGGAAAAATACGATTACCACCGCGGATTCAGATTCTCGACCTATGCCACCTGGTGGATCAGGCAGACCATCACCCGCGCCATCGCAGACCAGGCACGCACGATCCGGGTTCCGGTTCACATGATCGACCGCATCCGCCAGATGTACAAAATGACCCATGAATTGGAGCAACAGCTTGGACGGGCGCCCAGCGCCGAAGAGCTGGCAGTCGCCATCGGCTTATCCGCCCGCAAGGTGCAATGGATTTTAAAAGTGTCATGGCTGCCATTATCGCTGGAAAGCCCGGTCGGCGACGATGAAGACTCGGAGTTGGGCATGTTCATCGAGGATGAATTTGGACCCACTCCGATGCAAAGCGCATACCAGACCATGCTGAGGGAAAAGATCGAAGAAGTGTTGACGACCCTCTCGCCTCGCGAAGCCCGCGTGCTCCGTTTGCGGTTCGGGCTCGACGATGGCAATGTTTACACGCTGGAAGAAGTGGGGAAGAAATTTGGGTTGACCCGTGAGCGGATCAGGCAAATTGAAGGCAAAGCCCTGCGCCGCCTTCGTCATCCCCGCCGCGCCAGGCAGTTGAAGGATTATCTATAGTTCGTATTGACAGACCCGGCTTCACCGTTTACACTGGTACAAATGATCACCTCTCTGCTGCCCCGTTCGATGATTATGAATGGCATCGCCATGATGGCCATGTCTTGCCGTGTCTGGGCAGCCAAACGGGAAGCGTAGATTTTCGCACTCCGACCCATCAGGCTGTCCGTGACACGGGCAGCTTTTTATTTTGAATTCCATGGTTTGGAAAGCAGTTTGAAATAGATTTCTAATTAATTGTGAGGGAAGAATGCCTGAAAACATCCTGGTTGCCGTTGCCTGGCCTTATGCCAACGCTGAAATCCATGTAGGAAACCTGACAGGGTCGCACCTGCCCGGCGATATCGTGGCAAGGTATCACCGTCTCAAGGGGAATAACGTGCTGATGATCACAGGTACCGATTCGCACGGCACGCCGGTGACGATGAGCGCAGATAAATTGGGCAAGCCTGTAGAAGAAGTGTACAAGTTCTATCACGAAGGGTTTATTGACCTTTTCCAGCAGATCGGCATCACCTACGATCTCTACACGTCCACGCATACTGAAAACCACTTCAAAGTCTCCCAAACCATCTTCCTCGCGCTGCAAAAGAATGGCTTTCTTTTCACCAAAGTGGAGCCGCAATGGTTTTCGCCCGGATTAAAAAGATTCCTGCCCGATCGTTACATCGAAGGGACTTGCTACATCTGCGGGGATGAAAACGCCCGTTCGGATCAATGTGATAAATGCGGGAACGTACTCGAGCCGGACAAACTGCTCAATCCACGTTCCAAGGTGGCAGGTGATTCATCAGCACCTGAGCTGCGAGAGACCGAGCATTTCTTCCTGGATCTTTCAAAGCTCGAACCCGAAGTGAAGCAATTCCTGAAGCAACGTGCCAGCCGCATGAGGGATACGGTGTTGGGAGAATCCCTGGGCAAGATCGAAGCGGAAGGGCTAAAGCCGCGCCCCATCACACGCGACCTCGACTGGGGCATTCCTGTCCCAGTTGAAGGCTGGGACGGCAAATGCCTGTACGTTTGGTTCGAAGCCGTGATCGGTTACCTCTCCGCTCCCATCGAATGGGGCCAATTTCAGGCTGAGAAGGAATCCTGGCGCGAGTGGTGGATCAACCCCGCCGCGAAGCAGTTCCACTTCATCGGCAAGGACAACATCTTCTTTCACACATCGCTTTGGCCGGCTGAACTGATGGGTGTAGGCAGCGCATTTATGGAATTACTTCGGGGAGAAGAAGTCCCACTGACACTCCCCTACGATGTGCCCGCGAATCAATTCATGAATCTCGAGGGTGATAAGATCAGCGGATCGCGCAACTGGGCGGTCTGGGTGCGGGATGCGCTGACCCGCTATGACCCTGACGCTTTGCGCTATTACCTGACCGTTAACATGCCCGAAGCCAAGGATAGCGATTGGGACTGGGATGATTTTGTAACTCGAAACAACTCCGAGCTTGTAGCTACTTGGGGCAATTTAGTTAACAGGGTTCTACCCTTTAGCTACAAGCACTGGGATGGCCACCTCCCGGACGTCAATATGGAAAGCCTGCGAGATCCAGATCGGACTCTCCTTGCCAGTATCGATAATGGATTCAAGGCCGTGGGCGAAGAACTGGAGGCTGTGCATTTGCGAGCAGCCCTTGAAAAAGCAATGAACCTCGCCAAGGAAGGCAATACCTACCTGAGTGCTCATGAACCATGGAATACCATCAAAACAGACCGGGACGCCACCGCTTTGACGATTTTTACTGCCGCGAAAGTCATTGACTCGCTAAAAACACTTTTCGCCCCCTTCCTGCCGTTCACATCAGAGAAGCTCCACCGTTTCTTCGGCAACGAGACTCCCCTATTTGGCGAGCAGTACACCGAAGACGTAAGCGACTCACTGGGAACGCACAAGGTATTGCGCTATAAGGGAATTGAGGGATTGCAGTGGAAACCGAGCGAGCTAAAGCCTGGAACGAAGTTAAATCAACCGGGTCCATTGTTCAAGAAGCTGGATGAGAAGGTCGTCGAGGAAGAACGAGCAAGGCTGGGAAAAAAGAGCGAATAAGAGCTAGCTATCGATACTCTTCAACCAGTCAGGCAATTGCTCAATTAAAGCTTTCATCACGCCTTTTGTCCGTTCGTGGAACAAGGCGATATTGCCGTAAGCTTCTCCACCGCCTGCCCCGACAACGTCCGTGACCCCGCGCAAGATCAGGCAGCGGACATTGTTCTTATTCGCCACCCAGGCGATCGCTCCCGATTCCCAATCTGCTGCGAAAGCGCCATATTGCTTGACCAACTGTGGGATATCCTCCACCACGATATCGCGATCCGCGGAGACCAGCAGCCCCCGCCTCACAGGATGGGGATACGGCTGCTTGAGCCAGGACAGATCAAGTTCGGTCGTGTAATGGTCAATCGCCTCCGCGCTGTCCCCCATTTGCTCAAGGATGTCATAGACAATCGTGCGGTCCACCAGGATGACGTCGCCCGGTTCAATGGAGCCAACGAAACCCCCACAGGTGCCGAGGTTCACCAACAGGTCGGGCTGAAAGTGGTCGATGGCGAATTGCGTGGTTGCCGCCGCTGAGATTTTCCCCCAGCCTCCATGGAAGTATCGGACTCCACCCTGCTCAAACCACTCTCCCATTGGTGTGGACGCAACCTCCTGCACGGACAGCACTTCGCGGATGGCGCGCCATTCGGCATTTGCAGAGACGATGACCAGGGGTTTCATTTCGCGCGAAAATCCCCATCCAACGGCATGAACTCCTGAAGATAATCCACAATAAACTGTAATGCGGCCTCAGCGGAATACGCCTTATTTTGCTGACGGTCCCCGTTGAAACAATAGAGACGGGCATAATCTCCTTCGGGAGAAGAAAGCCCAAGCCATGTGGTTCCGACGGGTTTGTTCGGCAAGCCACCACTTGGGCCGGCGATGCCGCTGATGCTGACCGCGATATCCGCGCTCAACGCTTTTCGAACTCCGCGCGCCATTTCAAGGACGGTCTCGCGACTCACTGCGCCGAATTTTTGCAGGGTATCCCAACTCACTCCTAATAAAGCAACCTTGGCGTCATAGGCATAGGCGACAACTCCGCCTATGTAATAATCCGATGAGCCGGGAACGTTCGTAATACGGTCACCGACCAGACCTCCCGTGCAGGATTCAGCGGACGCCAGTTTCAATCCGCGCGTACGGAGCAGGTCGCCAATCAGGTTTTCGAGGGGCATTTTTTTATCGATCATCCAGTCACCAGAATTTGATTTTACTGGTGAACGGCAGGCATGACAAGCAAAGACTGAATCCATAATAGATCGCCGCCGGTAGGCGGCACTCCTTTCCGATCGTGATGGCAAAATGATTGACAGACGTAGAACATGCGTGCTATCATAGGGCTATGACCCATGCACTCGCTGGTGGTGTGTTTCCCCCGAAAGTGCGGACGGGAAAGATGCTGCGCACCTACCAGTACCTGCTGCGTCCCACGCCCGAACAGGCAGAAAAGCTCGACTTCCTGCTCGCTCAGGCGCGCCGGGTCTACAACGCCGCACTCGAACAGCGTATCAGCGCCTACCAGGACACCGGGAAAGGTATGCGCTACCCGGCCCAGTGGACGACCTTCCGTGATCTGCGGCGGGCAGAGAGGGATACGCTTGGCCAATTGAACGCCTCAGCCCTGCAGCAGACGCTGAGAAGGCTGGACAAGGCTTTTGCCGCCTTCTTCCGCCGGGTCAAGGCGGGTGAGACGCCGGGCTTTCCGCGCTTCAAGAACCGCGAGCGGTTCCACAGCCTGGAGTTCACCTACGGTGATGGCTGCAGGCTGCTTTCGGACAATCAGGGGCGCCGGGGTTTCTACGTCCAGAATGTGGGCGAACTGAGGGTGTGTTTTCACCGTCCGCTGCCGGAGGGGGCGGCTATCAAGCATGCGGTGATCAAGCGGACGAACGACCGCTGGCAGGTCTGCCTGATGCTGGAGCTTCCGAACTCTGCGCCTCAACTCGGTGTCCACCCGGTCCGGGGAGTTGGGCTGGACATGGGTCTGCACGCGCTGGTGGCATTCTCTACCGGGGAACGGGTCGAGAACCCGCGCTGGCTCCGCTCCAGCCTGGCTCAATTGCGCATTCTTCAGCGCCATGCCTCCCGCCAGGTGAAGGGCAGCCGGCGGCGCAAGGCCACCCTGCGCCAGGTCGCCCGCCTGCACGAGCACATCGCCCACCAACGGCAGGACCTGCAGCACCAGCTCTCCCGCCGCCTGGTGCAGGACTACGACCTGATCGCTCTTGAAAACCTGTCTCTCGCGTTCATGAACCGAAACCGGCACCTGTCCCTCTCGTCGCACGATGCGGGCTGGGGCGGATTGCGGCTTATGCTGGAATACAAAGCGGAAGAAGCTGGTATTCCGGTCATGGCTGTGGATCCGTCCTTTACCTCGCAGAAGTGCAGCGGGTGTGGCAGGCTGGTGGAAAAGACTCTTGCGGTTCGAGTTCATCGCTGTCCTTCCTGCGGGCTGGTGCTTGACAGGGACGTGAATGCGGCCCGGAATATCCTGCAGCTGGCACTAGACACTTTGGCAACTCCCACTGCCCGGACGGGGCAGGCGGAGCGTAACGTGACCCACCGGGGTGTGCGTGCTCCGCGAAGCTGTCCGCTTTAGCGGACAGTGAACGTCACCCATGTTAAAAATAGTCTCAATGGAAATCAGCGATCATCTCAAGGGGATTTTAGATACACTTCCCTCAAAAACCGGCTGCTACCTGATGAAAAACGCCGAGGGGGTGATCATTTACATCGGCAAGGCGATCAGCCTCAAGAACCGGGTGCGGTCCTATTTCCACGCCGACTCAAGCCACGATAACAAGACCCGCCGGCTGGTACGCGAGATCAAAGACCTCGAATGGATCGTGGTTGGCTCGGAGCTGGAAGCCTTGATCCTGGAAATGAACCTGATCAAGCGCCACCGCCCGAGATACAACGTCCGCCTGAAAGACGACAAGCGCTATCCATACATCAAAATCCACTGGGGAGAGCCCTACCCCAAAGTCACCGTCACGCGGCAGATGCTCGAGGACGGGTCGCGATATTACGGTCCCTACACCTCCGCCTGGGCGGTGTACCAGACACTGGATGTCCTGCGGCGGGTATTCCCCTACCTTACTTGCGACCGCGAAATTACCGGGCAGGACAAGCGTGCCTGTCTGTACTACGACATCAAGCTGTGCACAGCCCCCTGCATCGGCGCGATCACCCAGGACGGCTACCGGCAGATGATCAGCGATTTGATGTCCTTCCTGGAAGGCCACAGCGAAGCCATCGTCGAGAGGCTCCAGAATGAAATGGACAAGGCCGCCACAGAGTTGCGTTTCGAGAAGGCGGCCGCGCTCCGCGACCAGTTGAAAGCCATCCAATCCATCATCGAGCGCCAAAAGGTGGTGTTTGCCTCCGATTACAAGGATTCAGATGTGATCGCCATGGCGCGCGCGGACGGCGAAGCCTGTGTGCAGATCTTTTTCATCCGCGGCGGGAAACTGATCGGGCGGGAGTATTTCATCCTCGAAGGCACGGAGGATACCGCAGATGCCGAAGTGATGTCGGGTTTCGTCCAGCAGTTCTACACGGAAGCTGCTTTCGTGCCTGAGCAGCTGCTGCTGCCCCAGCAGATCGAGGAAGCTCAAATTATCGGCCAGTGGCTTAAGTCAAAGCGCGGTGGCGAAAAGGTGGAGCTTTTCGTCCCGAAGGAGGGGCAGACACAGGAACTGGTCCAGATGGCGGCGGAGAACGCCGCCGAGACCCTGCAAGCCCTGCGCTCGCAGTGGCAGGCGGATACCCACAAGCAGGAGCAGGCGCTGGCAGAACTGCAGTCGTCCCTGACGTTGAGCGTGCCGCCCAACCGCATCGAGTGTTACGACATTTCCCACATGCAGGGAGTGGCGACGGTCGGAGCCATGGTGGTCTTCACACAAGGCGTCCCCGACAAAAAACTCTACCGGAAATTCAATATCGACAGCACCCACCTCGGCGCGCCGGACGACTTCGCCAGCATGGAGGAGGTCCTGACCCGCCGCTTCAAGCGCTGGCGCTCTGCACAGGAGATCTCCGCATCCGACCCGGGCGGCAAGCTGGATGCCTCCTTTGCATTTTTACCCGACCTGATTATCATTGATGGAGGCAAGGGGCAGCTCGGACGCGCGGTCAAAGTGTTGGAGGAGTTTGAATTGACCGGCAAGGTATCTGTGGTCGGGCTGGCCAAACGCGAGGAGGAGATTTTCTTTCCGTACAAATCCGAATCACTGATGCTGCCCCGGCATTCCCAGGCGCTTTACCTCGTCCAGCGCATCCGCGACGAAGCCCACCGCTTCGGAATCACCGCCCACCGCAAGCGCCGCACCAAGATCGGCATGGCTTCCCGGCTGGACAGCATCCCCGGAATCGGCCCAGCCAAGCGAAAAGCCCTCTTGAAACATTTCGGAGATGTGGATAAGATACGTATGGCGACCCCTGACGAGTTGACCGCCGTCTCGGGCATCACGGAATCCCTGGCACTAAGCATCAAGTCGCACCTGGAGTAGTATGAAAAAAGTCTGGATCGTAGACGACGACGAGGAAATGGCAAAAGCCATCCAGCTGATGTTAAAAATGCTGGACTTCGAAACGCGGCATTTCTTCAATGCCCGCGCAGGGGCGCAAGCCCTCATGGAAGGCAACCGGCCAGACCTGTTGATTCTGGACATCAACATGCCTGAAGTTTCCGGGCTGGATATGTTAGAATTCGTGCGCCGACGGAAGGAATGGAATGATCTGCCCGTGATCATGCTCTCCTCCGAAGCTGCGGATGTCCAGGTGGACAAAGCGCTCTCCCTGGGTGCGGACGCCTATGCCTTCAAACCGGTGATGATCGACGAATTGGAGTTTGCCATCAACAAGGCGTTCATCAAGCACCAAGCGCGATAAATACACTTTTTTCGAGGTAGAAATGGCAAGCAAGACAGCAAAATCAAAAAGAGATTCTGGACCAAAACTGGACTCGCGTCAACGGCGGTTGCGATGGATGCAGATCGCTTTTGTCGTGATTTCTGGGATACTGATTTTGGTCATGGTCGTTGGCGCAGTCATCAATATTTGATCCGCGCCGCCGGGGAATGGGAACACAACCCGAGGTTGGATTATCCCGAGACGCGGCGAAGGGTGCCGCGTTTCTTCTCGCCTGCGGTAAACAAACTTTTCAATAATTTGAAGGTACTATGCTCGATAAAATCCACGGAATTGAAGAACGATACGCTGAAATCGACCGCCAGCTCATGGAGGTGGGGTCTGATTACCAACGCGCCGGCGAACTCAACAAGGAACGCATTGAGATCGAACCCATCGTTGAGATTGGCAAAGAATACCGCCAGGCATTGAATCGCCTTGACGAAGCGCGCCGTATGCTCGAATCGGAGCAGGATGAAGAACTGCGCATGCTTGCAGAAGCAGAAGTGGCGGAACTCGAACCCCGAACCATCGAGCTTGAGAACAAGCTCAAAGCCCTGTTGGTCCCCAAGGATCCCCGCGATGAGAAGAACGTCATCATGGAAATCCGCGCTGGAACCGGGGGTGATGAGGCCGCCCTGTTCGCTGCGAACCTCTATCGCATGTACACCCGCTATGGAGAACGTCTGGGATGGAAGTCCGAGATCGTATCCGCCAACGAGATCGGCATCGGTGGATTCAAAGAAATCACCTTCGAGATCAAGGGACGCGGCGCGTTCTCCAAGCTGAAGTACGAATCCGGAGTCCACCGCGTGCAGCGCGTCCCCGCCACCGAAGCCCAGGGACGCATCCACACCTCGACTGCCACCGTCGCCGTGCTGGCTGAAGTGGATGAGGTGGATATTCAAATCCCCGATTCCGATGTCGAGATCGAGGTCTACCGCTCCTCCGGCGCCGGCGGGCAGAACGTGCAGAAGAACTCCACCGCGGTGCGCCTGACGCACAAACCGACCGGGATGGTTATCACCTGCCAGGATGAACGGTCGCAGCTTCAGAACAAACTGCGCGCCCTTTCCGTGCTGCGGGCAAGGCTGTACGAGATGGAAGTGGAAAAGCGGCGCGACGCGATCGATTCCAACCGCCGGTCCCAGATCGGGTCGGGCGAGCGAAGTGAAAAAATCCGCACCTATAATTACCCTCAGTCACGGGTGACAGACCACCGCATCGGCATCTCGTCCTACAACCTGCCAACTGTGATGGATGGGGATCTCGACACGTTCATCGAAGAGCTTTCCACCCGTGACGAAGCAGACCGGCTCTCGGTCGGCACCAGCGAGGATGACGAGTAATCAATCCGGATGAATATCCGGGTTGGCACACCAGACTCTCTCCTGGCCTGACAGCCTCCATGGCAACCACACTCCAGCAAGGTCTAGAACAAACCAAAGCACGCCTCGAATCGATAAGTGATTCTGCTGCTTTGGATGCCCAGGTCCTTCTGGCGCATGTCACAGGGCAACCCAGGAGCTGGATTCTGGCTCACCCCGAAATCCCTCTCACGCCTGTACAGGAATCAAAACTCGAAGCTGCTCTGACAGAACTCTCTGAGGGTATTCCGCTTCCGTATGTGGTCGGTCACTGGGAATTTTTCGGGCTGGATTTTGAAGTCACCCCGGATGTCCTGATCCCCCGCCCCGAGACGGAATTGCTGGTCGAAACGGCATTGCCCTGGCTTGAGCACCGGACGGATGCGCGTTCAGCCATCGACGTGGGTACCGGCTCCGGGTGCATCGCCATTTCGCTCGCGACACGAATTCATGGGCTGAAACTTACCGCAACTGATATTTCACCTCATGCGCTCGAAGTCGCCCGGCGCAATGCCGAAAAATTCTCCGTCGCGGATCAAATCGAATTCATTTGCTGCGACCTGCTTCCACCAAAATCACAATCTTATGACTTGATCGTCGCCAACCTGCCATACATTCCAACAAAAACGATGGAAACTTTACCCATCTACAGCCGGGAACCCACCCTCGCACTGGACGGCGGTAGCGATGGGTTGGACCTGGTCCGGCGGTTGATCACCCTCGCACCCGGTTATCTCTCCCCCGGAGGATTGATGCTGCTCGAAATTGAGTCCAGCCAGGGGATGTCCGCACTCTCCCTTGCCTACGACACTTTTTCACACGCGTCCATCCACCTGCACCGCGACCTGGCTGATCGGGACCGGTTGATCGAGGTCCAGACGCATGCCGGACACGACCGATTCCCCTAAAATTTAAGGTCACAAAACCCAAAAATGCGCTAATATTGAGTCATGCAGACGCTCATCCTGCCCATCACCGACTCGAATTCCCTGGCTCACGCGCTGGACGTGCTGAGCGGCGGCGGGCTGGTCGCCTTCCCCACCGACACGGTCTATGGGTTGGGAGCGATGGTATTCGACGCCAATGCGGTCAGCAAGATCTACATGGCCAAGGGGCGCGGGCAGGAGAAGGCCATCCCGATCCTGGTCAGCGACGTGGACCAGATCCACCGGGTCTCTTCGGGGGTGAGCGATTATGCCGTCACGCTGGGGAAGAAATTCTGGCCCGGGCCGTTGACCATTGTGGTTCCCCGTCACTCCACCATCCCGGATGTCGTCTCACCGTTAAAAACGGTCGGCGTGCGGATTCCAAACCTCAACGTGGCGCGCGAATTGCTCCGGCTGACAGGACCTCTGGCGGTTACCTCTGCCAACCTTTCAGGTCAAACCAGCCCCTCCACAGCGAAAGGTGTCTTCGCCCAATTAACTGGACGAATCCCCTTGATCCTAGACGGCGGCGTAACTCCAGGCGGAATCCCCTCCACGGTGGTGGATTGTACCGGCGAAGCGCCGGTCATCATCCGGGAAGGACCTATTTCGTTGGAAGAGATGCTGGCGGCCATCGAATAACTCTCATTTCTAATTAAGTTATTCTTCAGGTTCTCTTTAACTACAACCGTATAATACATATAAACATTCTCCTCTAAAAAACCGCCAGGCTTGGGCAAGCCACTCGGCGGTTTTCGTTTTAATCGAATAGGGCAATAAAAGCGAATTATTCTACGACAAGCCCAACAGCCGCCCGCTTAATGTCCCCTACCGACGGCAGGATAGCGTCCTCGAGTAACTTCGAGTTTGCAATCGGCAGGTCTCGCGCAGCCACGCGTCCCACCTTCAAATTGGATATTCCTGCCCCCGCCGCACGGGCTGTTACCTCCGTGCCCCAGCCGAGGGTCAGGCCGCCTTCTTCCACAGTCAAAAGCCGGTGCGTGCGGTTGAGCGACCCGAACAACGGATCCAGCTCGAATGGACTGAGTTGGGAGAATAAGACGATTTCGGTGAAAATCTCCTGCTCGAGCATCAACTCATTGGCTGCCTGGCGAACCAGCTCAAAATTGTATCCATATGTGGCAAGAGTCAACGATGGCCTGTAGGCGCTGCGTAAAACAAAGGCCGGGTACAATCCCTCCACACGCTCAACTTTCCAATCCACCAGATCGCCCTTGCCCTCCTCAAGAATCGGACGGGTATAAAGCAGTTTATGCTCGATGAACAACACCGGGTCATCGTCCTGGATGGCTGCCAGAAGCAAGTCTCCCGGGTCGCCCAGGGTATTGGGCGCCACCACTTTCAACCCGGGAACGCCGAGGAACATTTTTTCAAGCGACTGGCTGTGGGTCGGACCATAGCCGCGCCGCCCGCCCATCGGTGCGCGCACCACGATGGGCACCCTCACCTGGTCGTTGTACATCCAGCGAAATTTGGAGGCATGGTTGACGAGCTGGTCGGCGGTCAGCGTGACAAAATCTCCGAACATGATTTCCGCGACAGGGCGCAATCCCCTCAGCGCCATGCCATTTGATACACCGACGATGGCGGCCTCGGAGATGGGAGTTGTCAACACGCGAGCCGGGAATTTGGTACTCAACCCGCGCGTGACCTTGAATGCCCCGCCGTATGGATCCAGGATATCCTCCCCGAGGACATAAACTCGAGCATCCTTTTCCATGGCGGTGTGCAGCGCGGAATTCAAGCGCTCTAGAACCGTGGAGGTCATGGGGTCACCGAATCCATCAGCTCAGGAAACGGGTCGGCAGCCGCCCGCTTGAATGCATCGTCAATTGAGGCTGCGACGTCGCTTTCAGCTTTTTTCAGATCATCAGCCGAACACCGGCTGGCGTGTATGGTCAGGGGGTCCTTTTCTTTGTATCCGGACAATTCCTCGGGATCGCGCACATCGTCACCTTTGGAATGCGCAGCGAAGCGGTAGGTATGCAGGATCAAGCCGGCGGGTCGAATGGACCCTCGAACGAACTTAATCGCCTCACCCGCAGCCTGGGCAATTTCCCTGACATCCGTCGTGTCCCGTTCCCAGGTCTCGATTCCAAAGGCGCTGAATCGTGCCGGAATCGATCCAGCCAATGCCAGCGAGATCGGGGTTGTCTGTGCGTAGCGGTTATTTTCCACAACAAAAAGGATGGGGAGCGACCACAGCGAGGCGATGTTCAGGCTCTCGTAGACCACCCCTTCACCGAGAGTCCCGTCACCCAGAAAGGCAACGACGATATTTCCGCTGCCAGACGCCTTCTCGGCCAGCGCCATTCCTGTCGCGACAGGCACGATCCCGCCCTGAATGCCATTCGAATAAAAATTCTTCCATTGGATATGCTGACTGCCGCCCCTGCCGCCCACCAGGCCGGTCGCCTTGCCCATTAATTCGGCTGCCAAACGGTAAAGGTCGCCGCCGTACGCCAGGAAATGCCCGTGGCAGCGGTGATTGCTGAAGATGACATCCTCCGGCGACAGCTCGGAAAAGATGCCCGCCGCGTCCGCTTCCTGCCCGATGTAGGCGTGGGTCGTGCCCACCAGCCGGCCGGCAGAAAACTCGTCCAGCAGGCGCTCCTCGAAGCGGCGGATGAGCAGCATGGTACGGTAGAGTTGCAGGTCATCGCTCATGCGGACAAAATTATAACCCACGCCAGCATTCCCCTGCAGCCCGTTGAAGGGACTTTATCAGGGTTAAATCGACCTGCGATTCCCCTACCGTATTGGATATGCGCAACCCGGTTAAAGTGGACATGGTATAATGCGGTCGCTATGAGTCCAGAACCATCCACCTCCAAGATTTGCCCGACCTGCGGAACGAGGTTGAGCGAGACCGCCTCGCGCTGCCTGGTGTGCGGAACCGAGATCACCCCCGCCGCTGAAACCAAGTCTGTCAAGACCTCCGTGCAGGGCAGCCGCATGCCCAGCCTGACGCTGTCCCTGCCCGCGGCGCTGGGACTGCTGGTGCTGTTCATCCTGATCGGCGCCGTGGTCGTCTTTGCGGGGTTGCGCGCGACCGGAAACGTTACAGCTCCCACCCAGGGTCCGACACCCACCAACACGGCGACTGTCACGACCACGCCCACCGAAACCCCCACCCCGACCATCGTCCCGTCACCGACGGAGCAGCCACCTTTCGAGCACACCATTGCTTCCGGCGATACCTGCATCTCGATTGCCTTATTCTACAAGGTGTCCGTGCAGAGCATCATCTCCCTGAACGGACTCCCTGTGGCGTGCAACTCGCTTTTCATCGGCCAGAAGCTCAAAGTCCCTTACCCCACCCCCACCCCGCTTCCGGTCGCTACCGCCACACTGGAACCGGCTGAAGCCACACGCGCTGCCTGCGACAAAGTGGAATACACCGTCCAGAGTGGGGACACGCTGGCCATCATCGCTGCCAATTATCAGGTGTCGCAGGATGCCATCAAGGAATTCAACGGGCTGACAACAGACACTGTGTACATTGGGACTACCATTCAGATCCCATTATGCATGCGCGCAGCCACCCCCGGGCCGACTCCCACGCCCACCATCCCGCCTCCCTACCCGGCGCCTAACCTGCTGCTCCCCGCGGACGGAAAATCCTTCACTCTCGCGGACGATACCATCACCCTGCAGTGGGCGTCCGTTGGGACTCTGCGGGACAATGAAGCCTATCAGGTCGTCGTGGAAGATGTCACCGAAGGGCAGGGACGAAAACTGGTCGATTACGCCAAGGATACCAAATACATCGTCCCGTCCACTTTCCGCCCGAACGACAGCGTCCCGCACGTGATGCGCTGGTACGTGATCCCCGTCCGTCAGGGACCGACCGACGAGCAGGGGAATCCCACCTGGCTGCCCGCCGGCGCAAAATCCCTCGAGCGTGTGTTTTCGTGGATGAGCGTTGCTGTACCGGGAACACCCAGTCCCTAGAGATTAGATTAGTTGTGATCAATTGTTGAGAGACCTCCTTGAGATATTCAGGGAGGTTCTTTGTTGTATAATTTTCGAAGACAGCAAAAACTGGAGGGTATATGGACATCCGCTCCTTCAATCGAGACGCATGGGACAAACAGGTTGATTCCGGGAACAATCCATGGACACAACCTGTCAGCCCGGAGGTCATCGCAGCTGCCCGGCGGGGGGAGATCTCGGTACTGTTGACCGAGCAAAAATCCGTTCCGGACGAATGGATACCACCCCTAAAAGGTCTTGATGTTTTATGCCTGGCGAGTGGTGGAGGGCAGCAGGGTCCCATTTTCGCGGCTGCCGGGGCGAATGTCACCGTGCTCGACAACTCCCCCAAACAACTGGAGCGCGACCGTTTCGTTGCCCACCGCGAGGGACTTCAGCTCATCACCGTCGAAGGGGATATGCGCGACTTGTCCATCTTTGCGGATGAAACGTTCGATTTCATTTTTCATCCTGTTTCCAACGTCTTCTGTCCGGATGTACTCCCGGTTTGGAAGGAAACCTATCGTGTTCTGCGGTATGGCGGGACTCTGGTAGCTGGGATGATGAATCCTTTCTACTACATCTTTGACTTCGATGCACTGGAGAAGAAGGGTGAGTTGAACGTAAGGTATTCTATTCCATATTCAGATGCGGAGAGCTTGCCGGCCGATAAGCTGGAGGAGTTCAAAAAGAATGGTACACCTCTCGAATTCAGCCACACGTTGACCGACTTGATCGGTGGGCAATGTGACGCGGGCTATCCAAATCATCGGATTATACGAGGACAAACACGCAGAAGTCCGTCCTGAGCAAATACCATCCCACCTACATCGCGACGAGGGCATTGAAGGCAGGTTGATAAATCCCCACCATTCGATAAAAAAAGCTGTCCTGTTGGACAGCTTTTTGAAATTATGAACTTGCTTACTTAGCCTTTTCGACCGCGTCTTCCAACATCTTAGTGGTCAGCGACTTGGGGCGTTCGAGCGGTTGCCCGAGAGCACGCGCCCACACGTAGTTGGCGGTCACACCCAGGGCGCGCCCAATACCGAACAGCACCGTATAAAAGTCAAACTCACTCACACCATAGTAATACTGCAGCGTGCCGCTGATCGCATCCACGTTCGGGGCTGGGTTTTTCGCCTTGCCCTGCTCCTTAAGAACCTGTGGGACCACGTCGAAGACCATTTCCGCCAGGCGGACCAGTTCATCTTCCGGGAAGCGGGCTTTGGCAAAATTCATCAGCGCGGTGAATCGCGGGTCAGGCACGCGCAGCACAGCATGACCGTAGCCGGGTATTACTTTGCCGCTGTGGAGGGTGTCCCAAGAAAATTTATGCAGCTCATCCCGGGTGGGCACGCCGCCAAATTTTTCACGGACCTCGATCAACCAGCCAAGACATTCCTGGTTTGCCAATCCGTGCAGAGGTCCCGCGAGTCCGTTCAACGCGGCGGAGAAGGCATAGAACGGATCGGAGAGAGCTGACCCGACCAGGTGCATGGTATGCGCTGAGACGTTGCCGGACTCATGGTCGCTGTGGAGAACGAAATACAGACGGGCCAGTTCCGCGTAGCCTTTCTTGTCTTCAACTCCGAGCATGCGGGTGAAGTTGGCACCGTAATCCTTCTTTGGATTCCATTTCGGTTTCTTGGTCTCGCCGTAATATTTCAACCGGTAGATGAATGCGGCCACGACCGGCAGCTTGGCCGTTAGATCGAGGCTGTCATCCAGCGCCGGCTCCCAGTAGGCATCCTTTTTCATCCCATGACGGTATTTTTTCGAAAAATGGGAATTAACTTGTAAAGCCAGGACGGCCTGCGAAAACATCGTCATCGGGTGTGTTTCCTTGGGCATCGTCTTTAGCATCTTGTAGACATAATCAGGGACATGCGCCCGCCTCGCCCATTCCTGCTCAACTTCCTCAGCCTGCTCCCGGGTCGGAATCTCGCCCGTCAAAAGCAGAAAATAGAGACCGCCGACATACGGCATTTTAGCGCCGCGCGGTTTCGGGAGTTTCTTAAGGACCTCGGGGATGGAGAGTCCGCGCAAACGGATCCCCTCTGCCGCGTCCACATAGGAGATGTCCGAGACCATGGATTTGATATCGCGCATGCCCCCGTAAACCTGGCCCACATTGACCTGGTCGATCACCACTTCGGAATGATCCTTGACCAACTTCTTGACTCGTTCACGCCATGCCGGCAGTTGACCGGAAATTTGATCATGCAAAATCATCGTGCTGCCTCCAATAGAAAATTGTAAACCCGCGAAGGGAATTATCGTGGGATTCGAAATTTGATCCAGGCGTTACCAGGACCTAGATTTTCACCAGGTTTTCAAGGGCTTTGATGGTGTCCTTGACCGCAGCAGCGGATTTATCCAGCTCCGCCTTTTCAGCAGGTTCGAGGTCATATTCAACTATTTTCACGATACCCTTGCGCCCGAGCATGACCGGTACACCGAAGAACATGTCCTTCAGACCATATTCTCCCTGCATGTACGCGGCCGCAGGAACGATCAGGTGCTTGTCCTTGAGGATGGCTTCAACCATTTGCGCAACTGCGGCTGAGGGGGCGTAGAATGCCGAACCCGTCTTGAGCAGGTTGACGATCTCACCGCCGCCCTTGCGCGTGCGATTGACGATTGCTTCAAGTTTATCTGCGGGGAGGTAATCACGCAGGGGAACGCCGGCAATGTTGGAGTGGCGCGTCAGCGGGACCATCTCATCGCCATGCCCGCCCATGATGTAGCAATCGATATTCTCAACGCTGACACCGGTTTCCAAGGCGACAAAGGCGCGCATGCGGGCTGAATCCAACACACCTGCCTGCCCGACCACACGGTGTGGCGGCAATTTGCCGATCTTCATGGTGAGGTATGCCATTGTATCCAGCGGATTAGTCAGCACAATATAAATTGCGTTGGGAGAATATTTCAGCGTTTCAGTGGTTGCCGGGCCCACGATATTTGCGTTGGCGGTTAAGAGATCGTCGCGGCTCATTCCGGGTTTACGCGGCAGGCCTGCGGTGATGACGATAATGTCCGAATCCTTTGTGGACTCAAAGCTGTTGGAGCCGACAATTTTTACATCCTTACCGATAATCGGCATTGCCTCGAGCAAATCCAGACTCTTGCCCTGAGGCATGCCTTCCACCACATCCACCAGAACCAAATCGGCAATCTCACGTTCTGCCAGCCAGTGGGCGGTGGTCGCCCCGGTCATTCCAGCACCAATAATCGATACTTTTGCCATTGCTCCTCCTAAGTGTTTTTGGAGACTTGCTCCATATTACCAATTGGGGATACCGCGCAATTTTATCAATAAAAAGACCCTGCGACCATATTAATGCAGAGTCTCTACCACCAATCACCCACTCTGGATGATTACTGTCATACTCAGCGGATTAAATATTGTGTTTTTCAAAGCAGAACCGACCATTGCAACCAGACTGCTGCGATCACGCCTGTTCGATAATCTTTTCGAGGTAATGTGTGACCTGGATGGCTGCCGCCGCTCCCATCCCCGCCGAGGTGACCACCTGCCGGAAATGGGAATCCGCGACTTCACCTGCCACAAAAACACCTGGCACATTGGTCTCCATCATCATGTTGGAGTTGACATACCCGCCGGCATCCATATCCAATTGTCCAGCGAACATTTGCGTATTGGGAGTATGCCCGATGAAAATAAAAACACCATCGGTTTCGAGCTCGGAGACCTCACCTGTTTGGGTGTTCTTGAGCTTGGCGGATTTAACCACTCCATCGCCTTTAATTTCGGTCAGAACGCTGTTCCAGACAAAGCTTACCTTGGGATCGTTGAAGGCCCGGTTTTGAAGAACCTTCCCGGCTCGCAGAGAGTCGCGGCGGTGAACGATGGTGACCGAGGATGCAAAGCGTGTCAAGAATAAACCCTCTTCGAGGGCCGAATCCCCTCCCCCGACGACAACCACTTTCTTGTCTTTGAAAAACCAGCCGTCGCAGGTGGCGCAATACGAGACACCTTTCCCTGTGAATTCAGTTTCGCCAGGAATATCGAGATGATTAGGGCGAGCACCCGTGGCGATAACCAGTAAATCAGCCAGGTAGATGCCATTATCCGTTGTAACTTTGAAGGGCCGCTGGGAAAGGTCCACCGATTGGGCAGTGTCAAACTCAACTTTTGCGCCGAAACGTTCGGCCTGCTTCTGGAAGAGTTCGCCCAGCTCCTGGCCGCCGACGCCTTCCGGGAAGCCGGGGTAATTCTCAATCGTATGGGTCAAAGCTGCCTGGCCGCCCAGTTCCATGCCCGTCAGAACAACGGGCGAAAGCTCTGCACGCGCGGCATAAAGCGCAGCGGATAACCCAGCCGGACCAGAGCCTAATACCAGAACTTTGATTCGTTTGGTTTCCTTGTTTGCGCTGGAAGTCATTCCACTCAAATTGAACATCTTTCACCTCAAATAAAAATAAACCTGTAGCATTTTATCAGATGCACGGAAAAGCAGGAAGTTGCAGCTGTTTCAGCATGTGGCGTTATTGATTATAAACATCGTTCTGATAGGAATTAATTATATGGTTTTGCTTAACCCCATGATAAAATTGAATGGACATGACTAAAACAATTAACCGGAGAGGTGAGCCATGCAAATAGTTACGGATAGTGGAACAGATATCGGTTTGACCCCAGAAGAACGTGTCGCCCTTAAAATTCACGTTGTCCCGCTTGTCGTTACCCTCGATGGAAAATCCTATCGGGAAGAACTCGATATTACCGCTGAAGCGTTCTATCCACTCCTGGAAGCATCCGGCAACCTGCCAACGACTTCTCAGCCCTCCGCAGGAGATTTCGCTGATAAGTACCGCGAACTGGCAAAGACCGATCCCGAGATCTTATCCATCCACATGACCGCAGGATTGAGCGGAACGTACAACTCAGCCGTGGCTGGCGCCGAAATGGTTCCGGAAGCAAAAATCACGCTCGTCAACACGAAGACCCTTTCGGCGGCGGCAGGATGGCAGGTGAAAGCCGCTGCTCATGCTGTAAAGGCCGACTGGGCCCTCGATAAAATTCTGCCCATGCTGCAGAAGATCAGCGACGCCAGCGAGAGTATTTACACGCTCGAAGAGCTGAAGTATCTCATCCATGGCGGGCGAATCAGCCACATGAAAGGATTGATCGCTTCCCTGCTTAACATCAAACCCATGATCGGGGTCGAGAAAGTAAATGGCACCTATGCACAAAAGGGACAGGCGCGCACATTCAAAGGTGCTGTCGCGGGTCTGGTGGATCAGATGCTGCAAATTCACCCTGAAGGAACAGAACTCTATGTGCAAGTGCTTCACGCTTTCAACCCTGAAGGCGGTTCACTGTTGCGAGAGATGATCGAACAGCGATTCAAATGCCGCTGGCAGCCCATGGGACCCATGTCGCTGGTATTGGGAGCGCATACCGGTCGGAGCATGGTGGGAGTCGCCTTTGCGGCCTTGTCCGCGCTGACAGGAGTGCCCGGTATTTCGTAACGGATGATTGGCAAACAAAATGGTTTATCAAAATCCCGCGATTTGCTATCGCGGGATTGTTTTATTCATTTCATGGCCTTATCGGTTATCTTCAAAGCTTCATCAAGCACGGCAAAACCATCTCTTAGTTGTGCCTCTGTGATGATCAGAGGAGGGATGATGAGGATGGTGTGCCAGTGGGTGTAGACATATAATCCGTGCTCCAGGCAATATTTTCGCAAGGCAGCCATCTCGGGGCTGCTGCCATTCCAGGGAGCCATGGGTTCTTTAGTCTTTCGGTCTTTGACCACCTCGATAATGCCAAACAATCCGATCGAGCGGACATCCCCCACAGAGGGATGCGATTCCCCCAAGTCTGTCAGCAACTTATGCAGGACAGGTCCCATCGACGAGGCATGTTCCACGATCCGGTCATCTTTCATCACTTGAATGTTGGCTACCGCTGCTGCTAAGGAAACGGGATGCGAAGTGTACGTCAGTCCGGACTCGAAGACATGCTCATCGAAACAGGCTGCAATCTCGGGTTTCATCGCAACCGCCCCAAGTGGGGCATACGCCGAGGTTAATCCCTTGGCCATGGTCATGATGTCAGGTAGGACATCCCAGTGCTCGACGGCAAACCACCGGCCGGTACGCCCAAATCCCGACATGACCTCGTCCGCGATCATCACGATGCCGTACTTGTCACACAGCCCCCGCACGCCCTGCATATAGCCTTGTGGAGGGATGATGATCCCATTGGTTCCTGTAACGGATTCCATCAGGATGGCTGCGATCGTCTCCGGTCCTTCGTAAAGGATGATCTCTTCCAGGTGGTTGAGGTAATCCCGGGTGAACTCTTCTTCGGGGATATCAGGATTCGTCCGATGAAAGGTGGACCGGTAACGGTAGGGATCGAGGAAATGCACAACACCGGTCATCAGGTTCGGTTCCCAGGCTACCCGGCGAGGATCACCCGTGGCGGCAATCGCGCCGGCCGACGCGCCGTGATAGGACCGGTAACGGCTGAGGATCTTATGCCTTCCGGTGAAAGTGCGTGCGATCTTGATGGCATTCTCGTTGGCATCCGCACCACCCAGGGTAAAGAGCACCTTGCTGAGATTTCCGCCGGGAGTCACGTCCGCCACAGTCTTGCTGGCGATCGCCCGGATTTTCGTCGCCATCCCCGGAGCAGCATAGGGAATCTCATCCAGTTGGGCTTTCATCGCCTCGATAATGCGCAAATCGCCATGTCCGACATTGACGCACATCGTCATGGAATTAAAATCGAGATATCGCTTATCGGCAGTATCCCAGAAATAGACCCCTTTGGCACGTTTGACCGGAATGGGATTTACTTTCGCCTGGGCGGACCAGGTCCAAAAAACGTGTTCTTTCGAAAGCGGGAGAATTTGATCATCAGGAAGATCGAACATAACTCCTCAATCGTTGCGCAATGGATTTGAAATGATACAATGCAATCCTATCATAATTTTAGTTTTCATTGGTTTACACAACAAATCATGCGACCCCTCAAACGGAAATGTGTGAATCCTTTCCATACCATCGAATAGTTGTCATCGGAACGACCGGCTCAGGGAAATCCACGCTGGCAGAAAAACTTGCCGCGAAGATGAATTTTGAATTCATCGAACTGGATGCACTCCACTGGCTGCCAGATTGGAAACATGTCACGGATGATGAGTTCCGAGTCCTGGTGGATGAAGCCACACGCACGAGCGGTTGGGTGATCGCCGGGAACTATGGCGTAACCCGTGACCTCACGTGGCCTCGCGCGGAAGCCGTGATTTGGCTGGATTATCCTTTATGGACGTTATTCTGGCGTCTGTGGCGGCGTACCTGGTCCCGTTGGTGGACGCAGGAGCTTCTATGGGGGACAAATTATGAACGGCTTATTCCACAGTTCAAGATTTGGTCCGCCGAGGATTCGCTTTTTCACTGGTTATTCAAGACCTACTGGCGAAGGAAACGCGATTACCCTCGATTACTTTCCTTGCCAGAATATTCTCATCTTAAGGTGTTCCACTTCCGTAACCAAAAAGAGACTGACGAGTGGTTTTTGTCTCTAAAATGAACTTTTCATTCCTCTCTTCGCAACCTGCCTACTAATAAACTTAATCCCCAAACCCCTGCCAGGGTCAATAAGGCTGCCATCTCAAAATTGAACCGCAGCCTGATGAACCGGGTCAGTGCCACAACGCCAAATCCCAGAGCCAAAACCAACCCCAAACGAGCGAAATGATTCAAGGTAAGGCGGTTGAGTTGATCTTCTTCAGAGCCTTGTTTGATTCTCTGATTTGAATTCCACAAGATCCCACGCCATGAATGCAAACAAGAATCCTGCGACCATCAACCACATCGGCAGTTCGTAAAAGAATCCCAAGGCTGCTGCCAGGGTGATTATCGACAGCCCAATGGAAGCAACCCAGGTCCATTTAATTTGACCGAGCATCCAAACAACACCAACGCCCATCAACCCGAATGCCTGAATTTCCATCCCGGCGCTGAAATATCCAGCTGCCATTACCGCAATGGATAGAAATGTGCTCAGGAATAAACTGACAGCGATCACATCCCACTCCCATAACGTATGGCCCTCAGCCAGGCGGGAGGTCTGCTCAACGCAGCCTGAACCACATTCTCAAAAGGCTGCGCGGTATTCCAATTGACCACCTGAATCCCCGCGCGCTGCAACCGGTGGAGGAGAATTTCACGCTCGATACGAATAATACGGGCAGCAAGTTCGACAGAGCTTGAAACCGGCAAAAAGCTCATTTCAAAGGACACCGGATCGGGGCTTATCACAATCAGTTGATATCCTGCCGACTTGAAACGAACCAACCTCTCATAATCTCCAGACTCCAGTGGGCTGACCAGGACCATCTGGGAGTAGGCTGGAAACAACTTTTTTGGGATTACCAATCCAGAGAAGGCCTCGCTATCCCCAAGGTCAGCCCTGGCCAGGGAATGAAGAATTTTCTCGCGTTGTAACTTTCCATAACCCGGATAAGTCCAGTTGATGTATTTCCCAAACACCAGAAGACCGACCCGATTGCCGGCAGCAATGAAGCCATCTGCCAGCGATGTAGCGGCCAGGACCGAATGCTCAAAGATTGAGCGGCCGCTGCCCAGTTCGTTTATCTTTCTCCGGCCATCGAGAATAATACCCACATCCGCAACGCGTTCCTGTTCAAACTCGTTCGAAAAAATGGAATTCGAGTAACGGGCACTTGCGCGCCAGTTGATCCAATGCTGGGGATCACCGGGTTGGTACTCGCGTACACCGAAGAACTCAATGCCTGGTCCTCCCATTCGAGCCGGGATGGTTCCCGCATAAACACGAGTCATCCTCGGACGGATGGCAATACGCCGAACCCGTGGAGCAGACGGCAAAACAAATAACTGACCTCGGGTTGGTATTTGTTCCACTCTCCCTACGAGACCCAGCAAATCCTTTGCACTCGCACGGAGGTAGGAAGGTGGATAGTAACCACGCCTGCCTCGGACCTCATAACTCCAATTAAAGACCTCCCCTCGCTTGAGGGTAATCAACCTGCGCGAGTGTCCTTTTGAGACAGTTAAACCTGCAGGCAGGATATCCTCCAGCAGAAGGTTCTCCAAATATTTGCCATTATTTATTATTTCCAAAGTTATCGTTACTGGATCACCTGGCGCAACCCGGTCAAGGCTTAGAGTGCGTTTTATCTCCAAACCAAACCTGTCAGGTCCCCAATAAAAACCGGCCAGCAGATAAAGCGCAAGGGGAACAGCCAGCGCCAATACCTCCCCTCTGAAAGCCGTCAAGCCGGCAAGGAAGAGAATGAATATCAGGAGACCCAAAACAATAATACGACTCACGATCTTTTCACCACGGGCACGGGGACCTTTTCGAGAACATCGTGGATGACCTCGTCCGCCACACGCCGGGCCATCCAGTATTCCGGCTGCAAAATCAGTCGGTGACCCAAGACAGGCTGGGCAAAATGCTTGATATCGTCAGGTAGAATGAAATCCCGTCCCTCAAGCGCTGCCCGGGCACGGGCCATTTTTAGAAAGGCCAGCGAAGCCCTCGGGCTGCCGCCCACGGCAACGCGCCGGTCAACCCGAGTTTCGTGGACCAATTGCGCGATATAGACTTCAAGATCGGCATCAACAAAGACGGATTCAACCGCCTGGCGAAGGTCCATCAACTGGCGGGCACTGGTCACCATGATTAGTTGAACATCATCTCGCATGCGTTCGCGCCGTCGGCGAAGAATATCCGTCTCCTCCTCGACAGAGGGATACCCGACTGTCAGTTTAAGCATAAATCGGTCGAGTTGGGCTTCCGGCAACGGGAAAGTACCTTCATACTCGATCGGGTTTTGGGTCGCAAGAACAAGAAACGGTTCGGGGAGCGACAAAGTTTCTCCTTCGAGCGTGACCTGTCGTTCCTGCATGGCTTCGAGCAATGCAGATTGTGTTTTTGGCGAGGCGCGGTTGATCTCGTCTGCGAGGATGATATTGGCGAAAATCGGACCCTGCCGAAGGTCAAATCGGTTCTCAGCCCGGTTGAACACATACCCGCCTGTAATGTCCGCGGGTAAAAGATCGGGAGTAAATTGAATTCGTTTGAATTCCAAGCCCAGAACAGTGGCAAAACTTCTGGCAATCAGAGTTTTTCCCAGCCCAGGGAAGTCCTCCAGCAGGACATGACCACCTGCGAGTATGGAAGCCATCACCATTTCCAACAAGGCGCGCTTCCCCACCACGGCTCTTTCCACTTCAGAAACAACTTGCCTGCCAACCGATGAGACTTCACTTGTTGTTGTCACGGTTCATCTCCATTTGTGATTCCAAATAATTGACAACTATTTCCACGTCAACCGAGAAAGGTGTAATTTTCCTGGACAAAGGATAATCAGCAAACGAGTTATTGAGCCCAGCCTCCAAATAATCCTGAACGCCTGGTGGAGGATTCCAATCCCTGCCCTTCAAGGTCTTGACCCTGCCGGAGTTATTTCCCCGTAGCTCCAGGATTTCGACCGCCAGTAGGCTCAACACTCTCGCCACTCTCCAGCGCGAGTAAACACCCCGGCGTGAATCTTTAATCTCGCAGCTAATCCATCCACTGGACCTTTCTGGCTGGTCCGTATCTGCTGGACACTCTTGCGCTTGAATGGGTTTTCGAGCAGCCCGCCCAAGGCGATATAAGCGGCTGCTAAAAGGAGAAAGATCCAATAAAATTGCTGGGGAATGACATGGTAATAATAGACCAAATAGAACCAAATGAATGAAAGTGGAGCCATGACATAGTAATAGACGAAAGACCGCATCGGGAAAGCTATGATGGCTGCCAGGATAACGAGAACAACAAGGACAGCGATCTGCCTGTGCCTGGTCATACAGCCGCTCCGCATGCTGCGATTATGGTATTAAGACAGTCCATCGCTTCACGGCTTTCATCCTGGCCTGGTGTGTTGGCCCCATACCTCACAACTTCGAATAATCTCGTCAACCGACGAACGGGATCTCCGGGCAGACCTACCGACTCCAAGCGATTCGCAAATTCAGTCGGAGTCATTCCCTCCTGACGCCGAATCCCACGTCCTGAATTGACTGCATCCATCATCCGCAGATAGCAGATTGTCACTGTATCACCGATATCCCTGCCGTCAACAATTTCATCCAACGATTCCCTGGCGATTTCAGCGATGTTTTCGCGTATGGATTGAGACCGGGCTCGACTGCCCAATTTCCACAGCCACCATCCGACCAGGAAGATACCCAAAATGATAGCCAGCGCAATCACATAGGATATCCATGGGATCTCTGCAGGCGGAGAAAAAACAGGAAGGCTGTTCGGATTTATAGTCGGAGCGCTTGTGATACCGCCACCATCTGCAGGTGGCACTTCGGAAGCAAGCCGTTGGGCAATGGTTTTCATAAACCAGGTTATGAAAATGAAAATTAATGCTGTCCGAATCACTGCTCTGAGAATCTTCCAGCGATATTTAGGGTTTAGGATAAGCAACACAATGAATGTAAAGATTATGATGAACAACCAAAACATGATGACTTGATCAAGCGGCAGGGATTCCATCTGAGTCACTATTTGTTGGAAAGAAGCTCCAGACTCAGCCGGCCATTCAAAGTAAAAAGGGTCCGGTTCGCGGAATTCCATCTCTTGGATTCCCGAGGCGAGTATCCCGATGGCGAAAATTCCAGCCAAAGAAAGAATGATGATGAAAATCCGGTTGCCAGCAAATGCCTTCATTAAGGGAATTTTACCTCACACCCTGAATGAAACGGATTTGTAGTGATGTTATACTTTTGCTGAGACCTACTCTGGTTTCTTGAGGACATGCCCGATGGACAAGCCAATGTTTACAGGAAAAACTGTCATTGTTACCGGTTCCGGTCGCGGGATTGGACGAGCCATTGCGCTATATTTTGCGAAAAATGGCGCGGACGTTGTCGTGAATTTCTTTCGTAACCGTGGTCCCGCCGAAGACACGGCAGCTGAGATAGAAAAAATGGGGCGACGCACCCTACTCGTAAAAGCGGATGTAGGCGATCCGGAGGATATCCACCGCATGTTCGATGAAGTTGAAGCTGAATTTGGCGGGCTTGATATTTTTATCCATAACGCCGCATCCGGATACAATCGCCCAGCCATGCAGCAAAAACCCAAGGGTTGGGATTGGACGATGAACATCAATGCCCGGGCTCTGCTTTTTGGCGCACAGCGCTGTGCTCCAATAATGGAAAATCGGGGCGGTGGATACATTGTCAGTATCACCAGCGCAGGATCCAACCGTGTGCTGCCCGATTACGTTGTGGTGGGTTCAAGCAAGGCTGCTTTAGAGGCACTTACACGTTACCTGGCTGTGGAATTATCCCCCAAGAACATCATCGTCAATGCGGTATCGCCTGGAGTAGTGGATACCGATGCATTGAAACACTTCGATAGCCTAACTGATACAAATCTAATAAAGCGCGCCATTGCTTCCACGCCTGCAGGGAGGTTGGTCAAGGCTGATGAAGTGGCAGGTCTGGTCGGATTCCTTTGTACGCCTGCGGCCAACATGATCCGTGGACAGGTCATTATCATGGATGGGGGTTACACTCTTCCTATCCAATATTGAATCCTGTTTTAATTTTACAATCGGGTTATCCGATTAGTATCACCCTCGCCGGAGCACCGTCCGAACCAATGAGTTTCAGCGGCAGGCAATATAATTCATACTCCCCTTGTCTAACTAATGAGAGATCCACCCCCTCCAGCGCGATGATTCCAGCATTTAAAAGGACCGAATGCGTGGGGACGGATTGTTTGTAGGGGGCAACCGATAAATAATCAATACCGATTAATTTGATCCCTTTTTCCACCAGCCATTCAGCGCCATCTTCAGTAATCCCCTGAAAACCCGGGAAAAAGTTCTTGTCACCCGCCTGCCAATGTGCAGAATTGCCAGTCTTGATCAACAATCGCAGAGTATTCTCAGGAATGTTAGAATTTTCAAGAACTTTCGCATTAACATGACCCTCCATCAATGTGAGATCAAGCACGAAACATTGACCAGTCAGGATGTCCAGGGGCAGCTGCTCCACAGTGCGATGGTCATTTAAGAAATGATGCGGGGCATCCACATGCGTACCCGTATGAGCTGACATGCACAGCCGGGTGACATTGGCATGCGCGCCACGATCCATGGATTCCACTTGCTCGAGGACTATTACAGGACCTCCCGGCCAGACAGGCAAGGTTTGTGAAATCCCCAGAGTAATATCATAAATGGTCATGTGCTCTCCTTTTAACTACCAACCGCTGGCAAAGAATAACTCCAAGAGAAATTGAGTGCGTTCTTCAGGTGTCATCAACCTCGGCCGGGACCAGTCCTCGAGCATAGTTGTGATCAATTCGGTGCCTAGGATCCTGCCATCATAGATCGTGAGACGATCCATCGCAGCACGCCTGGTCCCAACGACTGGATAATCCATTTGGTCAAAAAATAGATTACCTGGACCATAATGGATATAAGCATCTCCTTCAAAGGCAAATCCCTGCGGGAAATGGGATTGACTTCCACTGACAATTGCAGCGCCTGTCCCGGCGATGTTCCCAAAATCACGTGCCTGTGTTTCAGAGGGGTTAAGTTGATAATACTCATTGTATTGAACAGTGACAATCGGCAGATACCCTTGTTGGCGGAGACTTGAAATCTCATCATACATCCAGGAAAAATCTCCGCATGGCGCAGCGCCCGGGGTGGCATCTTTTGCCCATGCGGTTTCCGGTCCTGGCAGGTTGCATCCTAGAAATGCAATCTGATTTTCGTTGGAAGTCAATAAATATGGTTTGGTCGCCTCACTTAGGTTTATTCCACCGCCAAACACACCCCAACCGCGGTCCTGATACATACGGATGGATTTTTCAAGCCATTGGGGACCCCAGTCGTTGACATGATTTCCTGTTAACTCCAACACGTCCGTGCCGATATCCTCCAGAAGCGCAATATATTTCGGATCTGAGCAGAAACGCAGATTGCCTCCACCGGGGTCAGGATAGGGGCAGTCATCTGCAAATGAAATCTCGTTGGTGATATGCAATACATCGGCATCTCTTAGGATCGATCCGATGTCCTGTGCAGGGTAGGTCAATCCCTTCTTTTCCATTCGATAAGCTGTCGCACGCACCAACGCCGTGGTTCCGGTCATGATCAACGTCGTCAATTTCGCAGGATCCCTATTTGAAGATGGCAAAAAATTGCATGAGCCTTCACAAACAAAGCCCACTTTTAGCGGATATGCCGATGGATCAAACTCTTTTCGCAAAGGAGATTGCCCATCCAGTTCAAGCACCTTCCAGCGAGGGGTTAATGATTCAAATGGAACCACCGCCCAGGCTGGGCGCTCGGTCCAGGCCGTATCCACCAACTGGTCAGAAGGAATTACTCTGACTGTCCCTATCGCTGGTTCACCGAACAAAAAGCGCATCGCTTCGAAAGTACTCTCGTCCATCAATAAAGGGATTCCAGCAAATGGACCGGTGGGAGTCCCTGCCCAGGCATTCTGGAAATCCAAAAATGAGACTAAATCGTGGACTGTTGGAAAAGGAGCAGTTATTGCGTAAATTGCTGAAAATAAGTCAATGTCCCCTGAATCTTTGGAGTTCACCAAACGGGCAATACCTTTTTCGGGATCGTCAGTGACTGTGAACCCGACGTCTTGTACTGCTTCAATCAAAGAAGGAGGTGTTGAAGGAGGGAGGTAAACATACTTTGCTTCTATGGCCGGTTGATCCGGTTTTGAAGCAGGTACGGAAAATTCACTTGTTCCACTCCCTTCAGGTTGAAAGGGAGTGGCAGTTGCAGTGGCATCCGGGTTATCTGTCACCAGACCGGGAACGAAAGTCAAAACTGGGTTGTTATTGCCAGGCGTACAGGCAGCCAACCACAACATAAACACGGCTGCCATCAATATTTTCTTGGACATTTTATTTTAATGTTAATTCAGCGAGTGAAAAGTCCTTTAGCGCTTCATTGTCAATCGAGATACCAAGTCCAGGCGCATCTGGGACAGTGATGCTACTGTCAGAATTCAATGTGAACCTTTCGTTGGTGATGTCACGCTTGTAGTATCGATCCGAGGCTGAGATATCCGCCGGGAAAATAAACCCCGGGAGAGATGCCAATGCCAGGTTGCTGGCACGTCCGACTCCCGTTTCGAGCATGCCGCCGCACCAGACTGGAATTCCTCGTTTGAGGCAAAGATCATGAATCGCAACCGCCTGGCTCAGGCCGGCCACTCTCCCAGCTTTGATGTTGATAATTCGGCATGAACCCATTTCGAGTGCGGCCAGGGCGTGCCGGGGCGTAACGATCGATTCATCAAGACAAATCGGCGTTCGGAATTTTTGCTGCAGGTAATGGTGCTCCCAGATATCATCTTCATAAAGCGGCTGCTCAATAAGCAGGAGATTTAGATCATCCAATGGGAGAAGCGAATCTGCGGATTCCAAATCATACGCTGAGTTGGCATCCACTTGTAATCTTATATTTGGAAAAGCATTTCTTACCGCCTGGGCATCACCGACATCCCTGCCAGGTTTGATCTTGATCTTGATGCGACCATAACCTTGGCTCAAGTAATCACCAACGGCATTGACCAGCACGTCGGGGGTAGCTTGAAGTCCTACGGATACGCCAACATCCACATTACTTCGGTCGCCTCCAAGCATCTGTTTGAGAGATTTACCATCCCGTTTTCCCATCCAGTCCCAAATGGCCATTTCCACCCCAGCCTTGGCGAGGTTATGACTTCGAATGGATTCGACCTTGTGTTGAAAATCGAAAGCATCCTTGATATCCTTCTCCAGTAGAACGGGCGAAATGAAATCCTTAATGATGTGCCAGGCTGTCCCAGTCGTCTCATAGGAGTACCCGGGATCCCGGTCTGCGACACATTCACCATATCCGGTAATGCCATCCGCGTGAATAGTGATAAGCAGGCATTCCCGATCCGTGCTTCGGCCAAAAGATGTTTCAAACGGAGATACCAAAGGCATGGACAGATGATTAAGCGTGATTTTTTCGATTTTCATTGGATTGATCCTTCAGAATCAAAAGAGCCGAAAGGATATTCTCCCGGCTCTTCATTGAAATTAGCTTTCGCCAGGTGGAGTGTTCTCCATGACATCTGTTTGCAGCTCTTTTACGGCCTCTTCATTAGCAGCTGTTTCGCGTCGCATACCAGGTGCAGGAGTCCCACAAAATGGACAGATATTCCAGGGCAATTCCATTAATTTTCCGCATTGATGACAGGGCTTTTTTAGTTTTGTCTGGCAATTGGGGCAAACCTGCCATTCTTCCTTGATCCGACGTTCACATCCCGGGCAGACTGCCTGATCTTCGATGGAGGTCAATAAAGCCTCCTCTTCAAGTGTGCGCTGGTATTCTTCCTCCAGGGTACGATTGGGCCTCAGGATCAAATAGACGAGAATGCCGGGGACGAATAGTACCGCAACAACCAGTGTGGATAACACCTGAGCTAAACGGTCCCGAGCGCGGCTGCGAATGTCACGCCACGTCCAAATGATCAATGCCACCCATAACGCCAGAAGAAAAGCCCCACTAAAACCGACGAGAAACAGAATGAGGCTGCTGGTAATGGTCGGATCAAGAGTCATGTGCTGTCTCCTTCATTTTACGCATTGATTTTACTTGAAAAATCCCCGGCTGGAGGGCATGATAAAATAATCAGGATGACTATCGCCATAACCCTTTCTCTTGTTCTGGTAACTGTGCTGGTCCTTGTCTTACTTCGGGTTTTCAGACCGAGATTCAGCTTTGCCTGGCCAGTTGCAGTAATCGGTTCGTTTTTGGCTTGGGCCAGTATATTTCTATGGCAAATAGAACTTCCTGACACATTTGTTTTATTCAACTTTGAATATCAGCAAGTCATTACTTATTCCATTTCTCTCGCTTCGGATGGAATTAATTTTCCTTATGCCGTGGGCATCTCCAGCCTGGTTATGGCTGTGATTCTTACTTCCGCCATGAAAGCAAGGGAGGCAAATCCACTCAGTTGGGTATCAATTCTTCTACTGAGTGTCCTGGGATTGATGGCTGTCCTGGCAGATAATTTACTCACCCTGGTTATTGCCTGGTCATTCCTGGACCTGGCAGGATTAATCAGCGCGTTGAATGCAAGCGACGATCCTATTTTCAGCGAAAGAGCAGTTTTGTCCTATTCCACCCGTGTGATCGGAACGGGGCTTGTGCTTTGGGCTGGAATTCTGAGCACACTTTCGGGTGGAGATCCCTTTACTCAATCAATCATTCAACAAAATTTTGGTGCAATCATCGTCCTTGGAGTAATCATTCGATCCTTCGCATTGTTCTTACCTCATCCCTATTCCAGGGATGCTTCAATCGGGAACGGTTATGAAGCCACGTACAAGCTTGTCTCAGCTGCAACCACCGTGGCAATGCTTTCTCAATTCGAGATTCTCATCAGCACTTCCCTGGTTTCGTCGTTGCTCTTATTATCCATCGCAATCATGGGTTTGATTTCCATTTATAACTGGCTGAGAAACCCGCGAGAAATAATCAACCAATCGAATTGGATCATGGGACTCATTTCACTTTCCATCTCAGCCGCGTTGATGCGGAATCCACTCGGAAGTGCGGCCTGGGGAAGTGCCTGTCTTTTCGCTGGCGGATTGTTGTTCTTATACTCCCATCGAAACAAAGTATTGACGATTTCCTTGCTGATTGCGGCATATATACTTTCATCGCTCCCCTTTTCTTTAACTGCCACCGGTTGGACAGAGGACTTGTTAAGAATTTGGCTGACGTTGATATTTCTTATCCCCTTGCAGAGTTTGCTGACCGCCGGTTTTATCAGATCAATTGCTTTGGAAAAAAAGGAGAACCTTGATAATCAACCCAGATGGGTAAATGTGTTTTATCCAATGGGATTAGTTTCGCTTGCATTGTCAGGGCTGGTTTTGGGAATCACCGGTTGGGAAGGCGCCAATCAAATGGGCGCTTGGATTCCGGCAATGATCGCAGTGGTTCTTACCTCAATTATTACTTTCGTACTCATCCGAATTCCAATCCCCACTCCTCTTGATTCCAGTCTACTAAAAAGACCGGTTGCATGGGCTGGAATTTTTATCTCGCTTTGGTGGGGGCTGTATCGCGTGCTGAGGAGACTGCTTGACATTCTTACGACGACATTTGAAGGCGATGGGGGTGTTCTTTGGACCATTTTATTCCTGATTGTTTTTGTTTCGATTTTAGGTGTGTATGCGTTCTAAGCCATTCGCCATAATTTCAAGAATCCGCTAATTCATATGTCTGAACCGTTCCTTTGGGTCGCAGTATTCATCGTCCTTGGTGCATCAATCAGTCTCCTGTTGATTCGAGATTGGAGGATCTCTCTTGCCATCCTCGCGTTTCAATACCTGGGCATGTTCCTGCTGGTCAATTCTCACTGGCCTCTCGGAATGTCCACCGCCAAGCTGATCACGGGTTGGATGGCAGCCGCCATTCTTGGAATGACCCAATCCGGGCTACCCAATTTTCCGCAGCAAGAAAATTCCTGGCCAGAAGGGCGGGCTTTCCGCCTATTCATCTCTGCACTGGTCTTGATTGCGGTTGCGTCATTTGCCCCCAGCCTGCTGACGTGGCTTCCGGGCATCAGCCTGCCGGTCGCTTATGGAGGGCTCATTCTGATCGGGATAGGGATGCTGGAGCTCGGAATCACTGTACAGCCTCTAAGGGTGACGATTGGGTTATTGACTGTCCTCTGTGGATTTGAAATCCTCTATGCCAGCATTGAAAATTCCATATTAGTGGCTGCTTTGCTTTCTGTTGTTAATCTCGGCCTGGCTCTGGTAGGCGCTTATTTAATCAATGCGGACCAACCTGTTCATCAACCTGAGGAAGCAGAATGAGCGCTCCGGTCATCTGGCTTGGAATCCCTGCCATCGCGTCACTGATCCTATGGGCGATTCGTTCCGAAAGATGGACAGCCATCCTCGGTGGCAGCCTAGCCTTAATCCTCAGCCTTCTTGCAATTGCGATACCCATCGATCAGGCGATTTTGATTGGCAACCTATCGATAAGAATTGTTCCTGTCCTGGAAATATTCGGCCGAAGATTCATCATCTCCGAATCCGACCAGATGATTCTCGTGTTGATCTATGGCATCGTTGCCTTCTGGTTTTTCAGTGCGGGAGTGGCTAAGATTGCACATCGACTTGTTCCACTGGGTTTCATCATCACTTCTCTTTTATTAGGTTCACTGGCGGTTGAACCATTCCTGTATGCTGCGTTATTGATTGAAATGGCAGTTTTAATCGCCATCCCGCTTTTAGTACCACTCGATCAAAGACCGGGAAAAGGCGTGATTCGATTTCTTATCTTCCAAACCTTGGCAATGCCATTCATCCTGATGGCCGGTTTTCTACTTTCAGGCGTGGAAGCGAGTCCCTCTGATATCAACCTGGTCGTTCAGGCAGGGGTGCTTCTCGGGCTTGGATTCGCCTTCCTCCTAGCCATTTTTCCCTTTTACACCTGGATTCCCATGATCTGCGAGGAAACGCCACCTTACGCCACTGGCTTCGTGCTGATGATTTTCCCCACCATCGGAATTCTCTTTGGGTTGAATTTCCTGGACAGATATACATTTCTTCGGGAATCGCGCCAACTATACGAAATTCTCCGTTTTATTGGGATCATCACGTTTCTCACAGCAGGAATTTGGGCTTTATTTCAACGCCATAGCGCGCGCATGATGGGATATGCCTCAATCATGGCCACCGGATTATCTATTCTTGCGATGAGCCTGCCCAATAGTGTGGCGGGTGTCGGTTTGGTTTTTCTGCTAATAATCCCCAGAGCGCTTGGGCTGGGAGTTTGGTCGCTAGCGTTGACCATTCTCCAGGGAACCGGTCCTTCAATATTTTTTAAAGACATCAAGGGAAAAGCGAGAGACCTCCCTTTTGTCAGTGCTGCAATTATCGGAGCTGCGCTGTCCATGGCGGGGATGGTCCCATTGGCAGGATTTCCCATCCAATATTCATTATGGCAAAAGATCGGTGAAACCTCCATCTCAATGGGATTTTGGTTGGGTATAGGGGCATGGGGGCTCCTGGTAGGTGCGCTCCGAACCGCTGCAGTCTTGATGATGGCTCCCCCCGGTGCAAAATGGCAATCCTTGGAAAACTGGGCAGAGCGAATGTTATTGGGGTTAGGAATCGCCGGACTTATCCTATTTGGCCTGTTCCCGCAATGGATTCAGGTCATTCTAAACAACCTGCCGGCTGTGTTCGAACGGCTCGGTAAATAGCCTGCATGCTATAATCAACCTGCCAGTTATAATCCCCCTTCGTGTGGAGAATTTCTAATGGAACCGGAACAAATCAAAAAAAGGCTGGAATGGCTGGACGAAGAACGTCGCAAGGACAAGGCAACCATTGCGGCGTTGCAGGAGCGTCTTGCCAGCCTGGAAGGCAACTTGACGGTCTCCAAGGACCAGATTAAGCAATTGGACACCAAGGTGTCGAAGTTTTCCACCGTAAAAGCCAGGTTGGATCAATTTGACAGTGTCCTTGCACAGCAGCGTACAGACCTATCCAAGCTGGTTGATGATTCAGAAAAGAATCTGGAAAAAGCTGGCAAGGATGCCGAAACTCGACGACACCTCGAGGTTGATAACCTCAATAAATCCATCTCCGACATACGGAAAAGCCTGGACTCGATCACCGAGCTCCGGAAGCAAGTGCAATCCATTTCCGATGCAGAAACCCGCTTCAACCGCGCCATCTCTGATTTAGAGCGTAAACTCGAGGATGTCACCCGCCTTGCAGATGAGGTCCGGCATACCGGAAAAATCCTCGAGGAGAACCGCAAGCAGGATGTCAAACGGGTATCGGACATGCAAGGTGAGGTCGCCTCGATAAGAAAACGTGTAGAGGAACAACGGGAAAAGAACGAAGTCAATTCCGATACCATCAAGCATCTCAATTCGAGAATCAACGAATTGATGGCTACCAAGTCCGAGCGGAAACAATCGCAGCGTACCTTTATCGAACAACAATCCCTCACCCAGGTTGAGCGGGACCGGGCTTGGAAGGAGATGAAGGAACGCTACGAGGTCTTTAGCAAACAAGCGGTAGGCCTGGAAAATACTCTCCAGAACATCGATGAGATGAACCGCGCTGTGAAGAAATCCAAGGACACCTTCGACGAGCTCAACTCTCGAATCGAGCGTCGCATCAACGAGGTCACGGAAATGCAGCGCCTCTCCGAGGATAGGATGAGGCAGGAATGGGTCACCTTCAAAGCCGATGACCAGAAACGCTGGACAAATTACACTCTCTCTCACGATGAAACGTATCGGGAGATCCGTTCCGACATGGAAAAAATGTCCAAGCAGTTGACAACTTTGGATGATTCCACGCAGAATTTAGCGGACCTACTTCAGCAGACCACCGAGGCTACAGAAAAATCCCTCCAGGATCTTATGAACTGGTCTCACGAGCTTCTGTCGAATTTCGAACGAGTGATGGGACACACGAGGGCAAAAAAGTAAACGAAAGGGGCGGCCGGAAGGCCGTCTCTTATTGGTGAAAACTATGCGAGTCATTGGTACCGCTGGTCACGTTGACCACGGAAAATCGACACTCATCGCGGCTCTCACGGGTACACATCCTGACCGGCTCAAGGAAGAGCGCGAGCGGGAAATGACCATTGACCTCGGCTTTGGCTGGTTGACTCTGCCTAGCGGAGAAGAGGTTGGGATTGTCGACGTGCCCGGTCATCGCGATTTCATCGAGAACATGCTGTCTGGCATCGGAGGAATTGATGCGGCGTTGCTGATCATCGCAGCAGACGAAGGCGTCATGCCGCAAACGCGGGAGCATTTGGCCATCCTCGACCTGCTCCAGATCCAGCAGGGAGTTATCGTTCTCACCAAGGCGGACCTCTCTCCTGATGATAGCTGGCTCGATCTTATCGAGAGTGATGTCCGTGATATTTTGACAGGGACTACCTTGCAAGATGCTCCATGCGTGCGTGTCTCTGCAAAAACGAGAAGAGGTTTGGATGGACTCCTATCCACTCTTGAGGAAGTACTCCGCACAACCACTCCCCGACCCGACCTTGGACGTCCACGGCTGCCGATCGACCGGGTCTTCAGCATCGCCGGCTACGGGACAGTAGCCACCGGTACATTGTCCGATGGTAAATTTTCATTGGGTGACGAAGTGGAGATCCTGCCGTCTGGTAAGAAAGGTCGCATTCGCGGGCTTCAAACTCATAAAAAGAAGGAAGACTCCGCCCTGCCTGGTTCCCGTACGGCGGTCAACATCTCCGGAGTTGCTATTGAAGAAATCGCACGCGGCGAAGTGGTAGTCACCCCAGGACACTATGTGGCTACACGCCGACTAGACGCTCATTATCGTCATTTACCCGATGCAAGCAGTCCTTTAAAGCACGGAACCGAAGTCAAGCTTTTTGCAACCACAACGGAGACGATCGCCTCGCTGAGACTGCTTGGCGCTGAGACACTTAACCCGGGTGACTTTGGCTGGATCCAACTGGAACTACGCGAACCAATCGTTGTAGTTCGGGGCGACCGGTATATCCTGCGCCGACCATCCCCCTCGGAGACAATCGGCGGTGGAATCGTTCTGGACCCGCATCCGAAAAGCCGCCACAAACGGTTCGACGATGGAATTTTGAAACGCTTCGAATCGATGCTCACCGGTTCGCCCGCGGATGTTCTTCTTCAGGCCAGTCTTGCCCTCGGTCCGTCTTCGGTAAAAGACATCGTTGCCCGCTCCAGATTGGATGCCGAAGCTGCCTCACAAGCCCTGTCAGAATTAGTAAACGAAGGACGCCTTGTCCCACTTGAAAACGGTGATTTCTCTCCCACAAGCGATGGATGGGTCCTGGAAGCATCAGCCTGGCAATCGCAAGTAACCAAAATCGAGGAATTGCTTCGGACCTTCCACAAGCAATTTCCATTGAGGCGAGGCATGCCTCGCGAAGAACTGAAGAGCAAGTTGCAGACCCCCACCCGGTTGTTCAACCTGTTCATTAAGAAAATGGTTTCCGCCAATAAGCTCGTCGAAGGAGGGACGTGGATTTCCTTGCCTGGACATGAGATTAAATTCGATGCCAGGCAGCAGGCCTCTGTGAAAAAAATAATGGACCAATGCGCAGCGAATCCATTCTCACCACCCACCATCAAGGAGATGCAAGCTGAGGCTGGCGAGGAGGTGGTAACCGCCTTGATAGACATGGGCGACCTGGTCCAGGTCTCACCTGAAGTGGCTTTCAGGAAATCGGATTATGAATTGCTGGTGAGAAAAATCAGCCATCATATCGAACAACACGGGAAAATTTCCGTGGCTGAGGCTCGTGACTTGTTCAATACCAGCCGGAAATTCATCCTGCCCTTGATGGAGCACCTTGATTCAAGCGGCATGACCATGCGCGATGGGGACTTTCGGCGGCTGAAATAGTAGCCTTTTAACAAAAAATTTTTTCACTATACATTTATTGTTTTTCAGAAACGAAAGGATATTCCATGTGCGGACGATTTACCTTGACTGTTGATCCTGCTGACTTGCAGGATGCCTTCCCGCAGTTCACCTTCCCGGAAAAATACGCACCCCGCTACAATATCTCGCCCACCCAGCCGATTCTCGCCATCCCCAATGACGGGAAAAACTCCGCCGATTTTTTTGTTTGGGGATTAATTCCCTCCTGGGCAAAAGACCCCTCCATCGGCTCGAAGTTGATCAACGCGCGCTCAGAGACACTCGCTGAAAAGCCGTCCTTTCGAGGAGGATTCAAATACCACCGCTGCCTGATCCTGGCGGATGGCTTCTACGAGTGGAAATCCCAACCCGGGACAAAAATAAAAGTGCCGCATTTTATCCGCTTGAAGAGCGGAAAGCCATTCGCCATTGCAGGTTTATGGGACAACTGGCAAAGCCCGGATGGTGGTGCAGTAAAATCTGCCACCATCATCACAACAGCACCCAACAGCCTGATGGCTCCCATCCACAACCGCATGCCGGTCATCGTATCGCCCGATGCTTATACCCAGTGGCTCGACCCGGCAGCCCGCACAGCAGATAGTCTGCAACCTCTTCTGGTCTCTTACCCCGCAGATGAAATGACTGCCCATCCCGTCTCCACGCTGGTGAACAGCCCGGCCAACGACCGCAAGGAGTGTGTCGCCCCTGTCGATGACCTTTAAACGCGCACTTGCCAACCGATATCCGGCGCTTTCATCACGCGACTTCCTGATTTTCTGGATCGGGCAGTTTGTGTCATTAATCGGAACTTGGATGCAGAGCACCACCCTGCCCTACCTTGCCTACCGAATGACCGGTTCACCATTCGACTTGGGGCTGATCGGGTTCGCAGCGACCTTGCCCACACTCCTACTAGCGTTGCCGGCTGGCGTCCTCATCGAAAGGTTGGATAAGCGCAAGACGGTGATCGTGATGCAGACCGTAATGATGCTGCAAGCCTTTACGCTGGCCTTTCTCACGCTGACCGGGCAAATCCAGATGTGGCAGATCGTTGTCCTGGCATTTATCCTCGGTGCAGCGAATGCGATCGAGATCACAGCCAGGCAGGCCATGCTCATCGAAATGGTTGGCAAGCCCGCCCTTCCCAACGCCATCGCATTGCAAGCGACCATCTTCAATGCCGCACGGGTATTGGGACCATTGCTCTTCGCCCCGTTTCTGGTGGCATTCCAGGGGGGCGGCGAAGGATGGGCTTTCTTTTTAAATGGGATGAGTTTTCTTGTTGTGATCATCAGTCTGTTCTTTGTGAAAACCCCCTTTAGAACGGACCAACCCGTAAGAACCAGCAAGTCGCGCAGCTTTTTGGGAGAATTCAAAGACGGACAGCGGTACATCTTTCAGAATACAATTATTGCTCTGATCATCCTGCTGGCTGCATTGCTTGGCTTCTTCGGGTTCCCCTTCGGGCAACAGATCCCGGCTTTCGCGAGTGAAGTCCTTTATGTGACCGGTCAAACGGATACCGATGTCGCCACGCGCACCAGCGCCATGTACATGATGCAGGGTATTGGCGCACTGATCGCAGCCTTCTTCCTCGCCACCTTCAGTGGAATCAAACGTCGGGGGCTCTTGATGACCATCGGCCAATTCTCCTTCATCCTGGCGTTGATCGGACTTTCACAGGTTTCCCAGGTCCCGCCTGCGCTGATTCTGATGCTTGTTCTCGGTTGGGGGATGGTGACCCAGCTCAACCTTTCGAACGTGCTTATCCAAGTCAATGTCCCCAACGAGCTGCGGGGACGGGTATTCAGTTCGTATTTATGGGCATTACAAGGCGTGGCGCCTTTTGGCAGCTTGTTCATCGGTTGGATGGCACAGAACTGGGGCGTTTCGACCACGGCGCTGGTCTGCGGCCTGATCTGCCTTGTCACGGCAGGTGCGGTCCATTTTTCTAATCCTTTATTAAGGAAATTGACGGTCTAGCGTAGGGGGACGTTCTTGACGCCTGCAAAGTCTGCATGTTATGATAATTCTCCTATAGGCGAAAATGGAAAACAAATCACCCGAAGAATTTAACCGGTCCGACCAGGGGGAAGGGGCGGAGCCGCAACAGATACACGAACCACAGACCAATCTCATCTCTCGCTGGGTTGAAACCCTCACCAATATTGGCCTGGGCGAGACGATGCTTCGCATCGGCACGACTGTCATCTTTATTGTGCTGGTGCTTGCGGTAGTGTGGCTTTTACGAACCTTTTATTCCGACAGGCTCATGACCAATGAGCCGGACAATGCACTCGCCGCCGAATCCATTCCCACCCCCGTCGTCTCCCTGGCGGATATCCCCCAATCACCACTCGATTCCCTTGTCGGCGTCCGTCGGGAAGCAAATCTGCATACCGTCATCCCGGATCGCCCGAGGCAGGAGATCATCACCTACGAGGTCCAGACCGGCGATACGGTGATCGGCATTGGGGAAAAATTCGGGCTCGATGCGACGACCATCCTTTGGGGAAATTATTACACTCTTCGAGACGACCCCCACAACCTGCGCCCCGGACAGAAGTTGAACATTCTGCCGCTGGACGGAACCTATTACGAGTGGCAGCCCGGGGATGGATTGAATGGCGTAGCTGAGTTTTTCGGCGTAAAGCCGGAAGAAATCATCAACTTCCCAGCCAACGATCTGACGCTCGAGACAGTCGGCGATTTTGCCAACCCCAATATCAAAGCCGGTACGTGGTTGATCGTGCCAGGCGGTGAACGCCAGTTTATTTCGTGGAGCGCACCGATCGGTGTGACGCGTACCAATCCGGGCATCGCGCGCGTGCTGGGTGCGGGCGCCTGCGGCAAGATCACCGATGGAGCAGTTGGCTATGGATCATTTATTTGGCCGACAAACCAACATTACCTCTCCGGCTTCGACTACAACCCCTCGGCTAATCACCGCGGCATCGACATCGCCGGCGATACCGGTGACCCAATCTTTGCCACCGATGCAGGGGTGATCGTTTATTCGGGCTGGAACGACTACGGTTACGGGTTCATGACAATGGTTGACCACGGGAACGGCTGGCAATCGTTGTACGCCCATATGAGCTCGATTGCAGTGGTTTGCGGTGAAAGCGTCGGGCAGGGAGCGGTCATCGGGTCCATCGGTAACACAGGGAATTCTTCGGGATCGCACCTGCACTTCGAGCTTATGAACACCAGCGCCGGCAAGGTCAATCCATGGGATTTCCTTCCCCCGCCGTAAGCACCTTCCAAGCCGTCAGCAACACAAATCACATTTTCAGGCAGACTGCACAGTCTGCCTTTTTCTTTATGGGGCTTGCAGATGACCTGCGATTCCTGTATTCTTGTTTTGTCGCCAATTCACTTGAATACACAGAGGAAAAATGAATCGCCCTAGAGATATCAATATCGTGATTGGGATTGGGATCTTCGCTGTGATCGCATTCACCGCCTACTGGCTGATTTGGTTCGCAGCTCCGGGAGCGGTCCAGTCACGGATGCCCGGCGACCCGGGATTTGACATCTATGAAGCCTATGAGATGGCGTTCATCCTTCCGGATACCTTCGTTACAATGGCAGCATTGGTGGGAGTGATAGGACTTTGGTCCATGAAGGATTGGGGGTTGGTGTCCATGCTGCTTGCTGCCGGCGGGGCGATTTTCCTCGGGTTGGAGGACCTGCTCTTTGACCTTGAAAATAATATGTTCACTCCTTTCACCAGCGCTGCGATGATCGAATTGGCCATCGTATTGGTAATTCTTTCCTTGGGACCGGTGATGACCGTTTTGTTGTGGAAGCACCGAAAAGAATTGATCCGTTAATTCCCAGAAGCGAGGACCTGTATGGCGCACGATTTATGGTCACTTTATGAATTGATGTTTAAAAGCCGCACTTTCGAGGAAGCTGTGCGTCAGATTTGGAAGGATGGGAAAATCTCAGGAGAGATGCACTTGGGGCTGGGCGAGGAAGCCATCATGGCAGGCATTGTCTCGCAGTTAATAGAAGGCGATGCAATGGCGCTTGACCACCGCGGCACGGCTCCCATGCTGATACGAGGTGTCGACCCGCTGAGTCTGCTGCGTGAATTCATGGGCCAAGCTGACGGTCTATGCAACGGGATGGGCGGACATATGCATTTGTTCGCTCCTGAGAAACTGATCGCTTCGTCGGGGATCGTCGGCGCGGCAGGTCCTGCCGCAGCCGGCTTTGCACTGGCTGCGCAGATGCTCCGCCCTGGAACAGTCGCAATGGCCTTCTTTGGCGAAGGTGCCACCAGCTCCGGCATGTTGATGGAATCGATGAACCTGGCTGTCGTGTGGAAACTGCCGGTAGTGTTCGTCTGCAAGGATAATGACTGGGCAATTAGCACACCTGCAAGCACAGCCATTGGTGGGAACCTATTACAGCGTGCCGGGTCGTTCGGTTTGAATGCACTCGAAGTGGACGGACTGGATGTACTGGCGGTCGCCTCAACCGCTCAAACCGCATTCGATCATGCTAGGTCCGGTGAAGGACCAGTGTTTATTCAAGCGCGCTGTGTCCATTTGGAAGGCCATTTTCTCGGAGACGGTATGCTTGACATGCTCCGCCGGCCATTCTATTCATATCGCAAACGTATATGGCCGATGATCAAGGGATTCATGCGCCGAAAAGGAGCGCCTCTGGGTGAGCGCATTGCCTCCATGCGGCAGATTATGGGACAGGTGTTTTCCGCTCAAAACCAGGCTGGTCGTGCCACTGATCCAGTTTTGAGGACCAGGCAGGTTCTGAGTGCAAAGGATGCAGACCGGTTGTCCATGTTGGAATCAACCATTCGGTATGAAATCCAACAGATCGTGGATACCGCATTGACACCCGAAGGGAGGTCCGCATGAAATATATAGGATTTTCCGAAGCGATTGACGACGCGCTCGGACAGGCAATGGCTGCGGACCCACGCATCCTGCTTCTGGGAGAGGATGTTCAGGGGATGCATGGCGGCCTGTTCGTCCGTTTTGGAAGACTCCGGGTTCGCAACACCCCCATCAGCGAAGCTGCATTCCTTGGCGCAGCGGTGACCGCTTCCATGGCCGGCTTGCGACCAGTGGCCGAGATCATGCTGGTGGATTTCATCGCAGTGGCGGTGGACGCACTGCTCAATCACGCCGCCAAGCTGGAGACCTTCTCAGGTGGTCGCTGGAGCGCGCCGCTGGTGGTGCGCACAACTTGCGGTGGCGGTTATGGTGACGGCGGCCAGCATGAGCAGAGCCTGTGGGGATGGTTGGCACACATCCCCGGGCTGAGCGTGGTCGTCCCATCGACACCAGCGGACGCTGGTGGGCTGATGCTGGCCTGTCTTGAATGGGGCTCGCCAATTGTCTTCATGGAGCACAAGTTGATCTCCTCGGTTTGGTTGGATTTTCTCGGCTCAGGCGGGCGCAGTAAAGTCACATACGACATCCCCCGTGATGGAACCTACGGATCGGTTCCTAATTACTGGGAACCCCTCCCGATTGGAAAAGCGGCAATGAGGAAAAACGGGTCAGACCTCACCATTGCAACATTGGGCGTGGGTGTCCACCGCTCGTTGGAGGCTGCTGCCCAACTCGAGACTCAGGGCATCTCAGCCGGCGTTCTGGATCTGCGAACTGTATCACCATTGGATAAGGAAACGCTCTGCGAAGAGCTCCGCCGTACAGGACGATTAATCGTCGTAGACGAGGACTATGAAGGCTTCGGCTTATCCGGCGAGCTGGCAGCCATCGCGCTCGAAGCAGGCATCGAAATTGAATATGCCCGCGTCTGCACGCAGATGACCATCCCCTTTACCCGTGACCTGGAGGATGAGGTGCTGCCAAATGTTATCCGAATCGTAGAGGCGGGCAGGAAGTTAATGGGATAATTTTTGGATTGTAGAATATCAAATTTCGCTGGGGGCAAATTCCCGCTGAACGGTATACAGCCGTTTATACAACCCATTGCGCTGGATCAACTCGTTATGTGTGCCCATTTCGAGGATGGACTTGTCCTCCAGCACAACGATCTTGTCAGCGTTGCGCACAGTGGAGAGACGGTGCGCGATGACGATGGTCGTGCGTCCCTTCATCAATCGTTCAATAGCCTGCTGAATAAGCATTTCCATCTCCGTGTCCACCGAGGAAGTTGCCTCGTCGAGGATCAGGATGGGCGCGTCCTTCAGGATGGCGCGCGCAATGGACAGACGCTGCTTCTGTCCGCCGGAGAGCTTGACACCGCGCTCGCCGATCAGGGTATCGTAACCATTCGGTAACTCGGATATGAATTCGTGTGCGTTGGCGGCCTTCGCAGCGGCTTCGATTTCCGCTTCGCTTGCATCGGGACGGCCGAACAGCAAGTTTTCGCGCACGGTCCCGTAGAACAAGAACACGTCCTGCAGGACGAGGCTAATCTGCCCGCGCAGACTGTCGAGAGTGTATTCCTGCAGATCTCGACCGTCAAGGCGGATGCTGCCCGAGGTCACATCGTAGAAGCGTGGTATCAGGCTGACCAGTGTGGATTTGCCCACCCCCGTCGGGCCGACCAGCGCCAGCACCGATTGGGCAGGGATCTCCAGCGTGATGTCCTCCAGTACCAGCACACCAGGGATGTATTCGAAGTTGACGTGGTCGAAGACGATGGTCCCCTCTGCCCTGCCCCTCACAGATTCCGCACCGCGCAGGTTCTGGGGCTCTTGCGGCTCAGCCAGCAAGCCCGAGAGCCGGTCCGCGCCCGCCAGGGATGACTGCACCGCCTCCCAAGCGCCGCTCAAGTTGCGGACAGGGGCGTAGAAACTCTCAAGATAAAGGAAAAACGCCACCAGCACCGAAACGGGCATCGTCCCTTGCAAGGCGAGCATCCCGCCGAAGAATATGACAATCAACGTGCCCAGTGAGGAGGTGAAATCCACGAAGGGTTGGAAGATGGCCATCAGGCGCAGCGCCTTGAGCAGGGATGTGCGATAGTTATCGATACGGTTGTAGACCCGCTGGGATTCGTCCTCTTCTCGGGTGAAGGATTTGATCTCGCGGATGCCGGCCAGGTTGTCGTTGAGCAGCGCGTTCAAGTCGCCGAGCTGCTGCTGCCGGTTGCGAAAGGCTGGGCGCACATATTTGGCATACACCCGCAGGGAGGCAATGACCAGCGGGATGGGGATCAGGCTGAGCAGCGCCAGCTGCCAGTTCAGGCTGAACAGGACGGCCGTCACCGCAATGAGCGTCACTGCATTGACCACCACGTCCGGCAGGGCATGCGCGATAAATTGCTCAAACAGGTCGGTGTCGTTGACTACGTTGGACATCAACTGCCCCACCTGCTTGTCTTCATAAAAGCGCAGGGACAACCGCTGCATGTGGTCATAGATGTACTTGCGGACATCCGCCACCACGCCCCAGCCGGCAACGTGCGCCTCGTAGGAACGGACAAATTGAAGCCCCGCTCGCGCGATAAACACCAGAAGCACGACCACAGTCAGGCGGGTCACGTAAGGCATATCCGCCATGGACGCGCCCGGTGCGGTAATCGTGTCCACCAGCAGTTTGATCGCCCAGGGGATCAGCAGCGAAAGCCCGACCAAGCCCAGCATGCTGAGCGTGGTAACGATGAGCGCGAATTTATATCGTTTTGCGTAGTTGAAGATCAGTTGGAAAGGTTTCACAGAGTCATTCTAATCCCATCCGGTCCGACTTCCCATTGGTCATTCGTCCTTATTCGGGAGGGCAGAAAATCACTCCTGCGACTTGAAAAAACCCCCCACCTGGACTATAATCCTGCCCGCGCGGGCGCGTAGCTCAGTTGGTTAGAGTGCTTGTATCACACACAAGAGGTCGGGGGTTCGAGTCCCTCCGCGCCCACCAGAAACTCCCCAGTTCACCGACCTGCACGCCGCGGGTCGGTGAAGACTTTTCCCCGAAACTCCCCAGTTCACCGACCTGCACGCCGCGGGTCGGTGAAGATTTTTTGGCACACACCAGCCCCCATTGAGGGGATGCGAAGGTCAAGCCTTTGAGTCCCTCCGCGCCCACCAGAAACTCCCCAGTTCACCGACCTGCACGCCGCGGGTCGGTGAAGATTTTTAGGCACACACCAGTCCCCATTGAGGGGATGTGAAGGTCGGGGGTTTCCCCCTGTGGGGGACTTCGCGAGCTCCCCTCCGCGCCCACCAGAAACTCCCCAGTTCACCGACCTGCACGCCGCGGGTCGGTGAAGATTTTTAGGCACACACCAGCCCCATTGAGGGGATGCGAAGGTGGAGTTTTTCCCCCAGTGCACCGACTTACACGCCGAAGGTCAGGGGTTTTTACAAACTACACAATAAAATTCAGCCACAGACCTGCGCGGGTGCTAAAATAGTAAGGAAATGCCATTAATCAAATAATTTCAGGAGTGTGACTAATGATTCGAGAAGATGATGTACGCGATGTGTTGAACCAGGCTGCGGCGGATATCTCGCAACTGCAAAACAATCCACGCGCCTGGCTGGCATGGATGGTTTACTTGCTTGCCAAGCTTGAAGAAAAAGCCAACAATGAAAATCCCGCCAGCAAGCAATCGTATGTGGAAATGCTCTCCGCCCTGCAGGACGCCATTCGCAACCGCCAGCGTACCGGTGGCTGGAACTAAATCACTACCCCAACTCATGCATGAACGAATTAAATCCGGCAAAACTCCACGTCACTTTTAAGGAGGGCGTATTCGCGCGGGAGCTATCCCTGCCGCGGCGATACACACTCACTCATTCCGACAGCACGGGAGATATGTTCCTGTCCATTGGTTCAGACTACGATCGTAAACAAATCTCAGGGTTTTATACCCGGTTGATGCGCGATGAGGTTCTTGCGGAATTGATAGACCACCACCAGGAGGTGTCCCTTAATGTGTATTGTCACGTCAGCGGAGGTCTGGTCTTCGGTTTCGCGGGCTGGCGTAATGACATTTTTCATTATCACATGCGCATGGTTCTTGAAGCACTTCGATATGGTGAACGCGAACTCATCTCCACCCACCCTAAGCTGGACGAGGCAAAAATCTGGGTGCACTTCAAATCCAATCACACCAAATACAATAAGGTCGAGGATTGGGGTTTAGTTAAAACCTATGCATGAAGATTTAAAGAGCGATCAATAAGAATGGAAAATATTAATTGAAAAATTTACTTAAGTGGCTGCTGGTCACATTTCTTGGTTTTCTCGGATTGTCGCTGCTCCTGCTCCTCACTGTCTCGGTCGTATTCCGCTTCTCCGATCAAACCAACGGCTCTGTCATCTCTTCAGGCGAAGAACGCCGCTACCTGCTCCATGTGCCTGAGAGCTATGACCCGTCCACACCGGTACCACTGGTCATTAGTCTGCATGGATTTGCTCAATGGCCAGCCCACCAGAGTCAGCTCACCGGCTGGACGGAGCTGGCTGACGAATCCGGATTCATTGTCGTCCACCCAGGGGGTCTTGACTTCCCCAAGCGTTGGCAGACGGGGCTTCAGGATAGCGGCCCCTCCCCAGATGTGATCTTCATATCGGACCTGATCACCCAACTGGAGATGGACTACGCCATTGACCCAAATCGAATCTATGTGAATGGATTATCCAATGGCGGCGGGATGTCCGCGCTGCTGGCATGCGAACTTTCGGACCGGGTGGCCGCGATGGGCGGCGTGGCCGGAGCTTATTCGTTTTCCTGGGAGGACTGCCCCTCGGCGCAACCGATTCCGGCCATCCTCTTCCATGGAACTGATGACCCAATCGTCCCCTATCAGGGCGGAGTGGCAGGCGATGGACGCTTTAATTTACCATCTCTCCCTTCCTGGGTCGAGGGACTGGCTCAGCACAATGGGTGTGAGTCTCCGCCGCTTGAAGTCCCTACCGTGGGAGAGGTCAGCGGTATCCGTTTTGGAAACTGCCGGGAGGATGCCGAAGTGATCTTCTACACGATTAATGGCGGCGGGCATTCCTGGCCGGGTGGTGGGTATCTGCCAAAATGGCTTGTGGGACACACGACTCAGGATATGGACGCGACGCAGGTCATGTGGGAATTCTTCCAGAGCCATCCGCGGGCTCAGGAATAGATTGGACTAATCCAGAGGAGGAAACATGATGATAAAAAAGATTATCCCCCGGCTGTTAGGTGTACTGGTTTTCATTACGGTAGCAGGTTGCACCTCCAAGCAGGCAATCCTAACAGGAGAGAGCCGAGATGCAGTGCTGGCTTACAGCGAGGGAAAATCGGACAATCTGCTGGCTGGAATGAACGCCACCGATTATGCATTGTTTTCAAAGGATTTCGATCAACAAATGCTCAGCGCCATGAATCAAACCCAGTTTGAGTCCTTCAAAAAGGACAGAGACTCGAAACTGGGTGTCTACGTTTCACGGCAAGTGAACAGCGTGGTCGACCAGGGCGAATTCATCTCAGTGATCTATGACTCAGTCTTCGAAAAAGACGACAACGTCACCATGCGGATTGTATTTCGTGCCGCAGAACCGCACCAGATCAGCGGCTTATGGTTCAACAAGTAGATAAATCCATTGCCGTTTAAACACTTCGGTCACCAATCATGGATGTTTCAGGATTGGTGACCTTTTGTGGGTAAGGCGTAAGCTTCAAGCTATTAAGGTTCGCTGACCTCCATCCAATCGATAGAACCATCGTCATTGTGTGCATAAAAATCCCAAAACCCACCACTTTCTACGCTGAATTCATACTATTTACTCCAATAATTTCTCCACAATCAACTTATAATCGATGAAATTCTGAAGACTTTTCACGAGGCCACCATGAAACTCTTCGTTCCAGGTCGTATCTGCCTGCTGGGTGAACACTCCGACTGGGCAGGCGGCTACCGCCGCATCAACGCCGACATTGAAAAAGGCTACAGCCTGATCACCGGCACCGACCAGGGCATCCATGCCGAGGTTTCCGCGCATCCCACCTCCCTGGTGCTGACCTCTGCCACGCCGGATGGTGAAATCCATGGACCTTACGAAATCCCGATGGAACCGAAACGTCTGATGGAGGAAGCGCAGAAAGGCGGCTTCTGGAGTTACATCGCCGGTGTCGCTTACCAGGCGTTGACACACTACCACGTCCGCGGGCTGGTCATCGACAATTATTTGACCGACCTCCCCATAAAAAAAGGGCTCTCCTCCTCCGCAGCAATCTGTGTTCTGGCGGCGCGCGCCTTCAACCGAGTTTACGACCTCAAGCTGACGGTCCGTGGTGAAATGGAAATGGCTTACCAGGGAGAGATCACCACGCCTTCACGCTGCGGGCGTCTCGACCAGGGCTGCGCCTTCGGCAACCGTCCGGTGCTGATGACCTTCGACGGAGACCGACTCGAGACAGAAGAGCTTCACGTTAACGAGTCACTCTTCTTCGTATTGGTGGACCTGCAAGCGAAGAAGGACACCATGGAAATTCTAAACCGGTTGAACCGCTGCTATCCCTTTGCCAAGAACGACATGGAACGCGGCGTTCAGGAACTTCTCGGACCGATCAACAAACGCATTGTCCAACAGGCCATGGTTGCGCTGCAACAGGTCGACGGCCAGCGGCTTGGGGAGCTGATGTCTGAGGCGCAGGGTTTCTTTGACCATTACGCCATGCCGGTATGCCCTGAAGAATTAACCTCACCCGTGCTTCATAAGATCCTCGATTTCGAACCACTCAAACCCCACATATGGGGAGGCAAGGGAGTCGGGTCTCAGGGCGATGGCACCGCTCAATTCATCTGCCGCTCCGAAGCCGACCAGCAGGCTGTGATCGAAATCCTTCAGCGCGATCTGGGTATGCCCGGTTACAAGATGACCATCACTCCTCAGCAAAAGGTGCGCAAGGCTGTCATCCCGGCAGCCGGTTTCGGCACACGCCTGTTCCCTGCCAGCAAGGCGACGAAGAAGGAACTCTTCCCAATCGTGGATCGCGATGGGATTGCCAAGCCTGCCATTCTGCTGATCGTCGAAGAAGCGCTCGAGGCCGGCATCGAAGAGGTGATCATCATCGTGCAGGAAGCGGACCTGGACGAATTCAACTCTTTTTTCAATGGGCAGATCACCATTGAGAATTACAACAAGCTGCCTCGCCAATTCCAGGAGTATTCGCGCCGCATCCTTGACATGGGACGCCGCATTAAGTTTGTTGTCCAAACCACGCAGGAAGGATTTGGGCATGCCGTGTATTCAGCCTTCGAAGAAGTCGGGAACGAACCCTTCCTGTTGATGCTGGGCGACCACATTTATCGTTCCACCGGAGAGAGTTCGTGCGCCCGTCAGTTGATGGATGCCTACCAGAAACACGGCACGAGCATCCTCGGCCTGCGCCTGACCCCCGAGGAGAAAATCAGCAACTTCGGTACGGTGACAGGTGTATGGGTGAAGGACGAATCCGTGCTCAACGTGACTGAATTTTCTGAAAAACCAAATCTCGACTATGCCCGTACCAATCTGCGAGTCCCCGGCCTGGCTGACAAGGATTACCTCACCGTTTTCGGCCAATACATCATCAAACCCATACTTTTCGAATTCCTGCGCGAACATATCGAAAACAACGTAAGGGAACGAGGTGAGTTTCAACTCACCTCCGCCCTTGACCGGCTGCGCCAGGAAGATGGTTTCCTTGGTCTGATGATCGAAGGCAAACGGTATGACATTGGTCTTCCGGAATATTATTTGGAGACCCTTAATTCATTCAGGCAGCCGTGATGGATGGACTCTCGATTGGCGAGGGGATTGATCTTGAATTTCCAGCTTGAATTTTATTCAGAAGTGTGCTATTTTTAGCCTAAGAATTTTTCATTATGCGATTTCAGGAGCGATCACAAACGTCAAACCATATGTATTCCATAAGAATACACCACAGGCGGTGGACGTTATAAGAATGAGCATGCTGCGTGCATTCATCGCCATTGAACTCCCCGGTGGACTCCAAAAAGCGATATCCCAGGTCATCGAACGCCTGCAGGTAACTGCAGGCAAGTCTGTCGTGCGCTGGGTCCAAGCCTCAAACATTCATCTCACTCTCAAATTTCTGGGAGATATCGCGCCTACCAACCTCGGCGTGATCGAAGAGGCGCTAAAAACCGAAGCTGGATCACATTCGGATTTCAGGATGGAGGCAGGAGGACTGGGAGCGTTTCCCAATATTAAACGTCCGCATGTCATCTGGCTGGGTGTGGACGCACCACCCGAACTGACCTCGCTGCAGCGAGGAATCGACTCGGCGACGGCCAAATTGGGATATGCTTCCGAGAACTCGCCCCTTCTCCCCACATTTAACCTTGGGGCGTGTGCGGGAAAACGCCTCGTCGACTGAACTCTCAACTCTCTCTTCAAATCTCAATGAAGTGAGATTCAATTCTCCCGGTTCTTTCAAAGTGGATGCAGTCCACCTCTTTAAGAGCGACTTGCTCCCTGGCGGATCTGTGTATACCCGATTATATTCAGCATCATTACGTAAACTTACAGATAAGGAATAAACTTGGAACCTCTCAAACTAGCACATACCATTGTGGATGCCCTCGAAGAAAAGAAGGGTGAAAAAATTATCCTGCTCGACATCCAGAAAGTGGCTTCCTTTACGGATTATTTCGTCATCTGTACCGGCACCAGCGATCGAATGCTGGACGCGCTTGCCAAGGGTGTCGAGGAGAAGGTCCGCACGGAGCACCACAAAAAGGGACGCAAGGAAGGCGCCGGGGTCGCCGGGTGGGAGGTGATCGACTTCGGCTCGGTCATCGTCCACCTGTTCGCGCCCGAACAGCGCAACTATTATAAACTTGAAGAATTATGGAACGAAGGGAAGGTTCTGCTCAGATTGCAATAAACTCCAGATAATAACATTACTGGTACATACCTGGACAAAAAAATCCCGCAGATTTCTCTGCGGGATTTTGCATCTAGCCTTCAAAAACCCATTTATCAATTTCGCGCGACCAGCTCAAAATCTCCTCTTTCTTGAACCACAGCGCTGCTTCCTTCTCGCCATTTTCAGGCGTATCTGAGGCATGGGTGATGTTCCGCCCCACCTCGAGCGCAAAATCATGTCGTACGGTGCCAGGCGCAGCCTCCCATGGACGGGTAGCGCCCATCGTCTGGCGGATGGCTGCCACAGCGTTGGGGCCTTCCCACACCATGGCCATCACGGGGGCGGCGGTAATATAGTCCAACAACCCTTCATAAAAAGGTTTTCCCTTATGAATGGCGTAATGCTCCTCTGCCAGCGACCGGCTGACAGCCACGAACTTGGCTGCAACCAGCCTGAGCCCGCGGCGTTCCAGGCGGGCAATGATTTCGCCGATCAACCCGCGCTGCACGCCGTCGGGTTTAACCAGTACCAGTGATTTTTCCACGTCAGCCTCCAAATGCATAGAAATTATCAGAGCGGGATTTTACCACACTGCTCTTATTGAAATAATTTTCTCGTAAAAAGAGGAGCGACGAAATAGCCGCCCCTCTTTCGGATATCTTCGCTGCATCGGCTGCAATTACCGCAGCAATTCCTCTGCCTTGGTGTAGGCATCCAATGCATCCTGCAGACGATTTGCGCGCATGTAAGCATCACCAAGCGTTTGCCAAAGGACCACGTCCACCGGATGGCTGTACTGGGCTTCGCGCAAATCGAAAATGACCTCTTCGAGCATCTTTCCCTTTTTATCAATTTCTTGTAACCCTGTGCAGCTTCGATCAGATTACCTCGCTGCAGTTCCAGTTTTGAGTTTTCGTAAAGCGCAATATCCTTTTCAGCTGATTGAACTTTTACAGGTTTCTCAGGCGCAGGCTCCATGAGTATCGCACCGACCTTGTCCATGATCGCTGAATCAGCTTGATGAGCAGTTACAACAACTGGAACATCCTGGGCAGCTTCAATGACCGGTATTTCAGGGATGTCTTCATAAACGGGTATGACAGGAACGTCTTCATAAACGGGTATGACAGGAGTGTCTTCATAGACGGGCAAGACAGGAACTTCCTCAACAACAAGCGGTTCTTCAGGTTTCCATTCTGTTTTCACAGGTTCCATGGTCACCAACTGCTCAACGACCTCTACTTTGAGCCAGTCAGGCAATTCTTCTGTGGGCAATTCGGCAGGTTCCTCTTCCTTGAGCCAGTCTGGCAGCTCCTCGGTTGTATAGGGTGCCGGCTGAACCGGCTGGGCAGGCTGGACAGGCTCCTCAGTGACCTGATCATCTGCATTCAATTGTTGCAGCCATTCCGCAACTTCATCGGCAGAAGCAGCACCCACCATCGTGGCACCTGCCACCATCCCCAGATCCACCGGTTTCTCCTCAAAAATGGACTCTGTTGGCGAAGGTGTGAAGAGATTTTCCTCGATGGGTTGTTCACCAATTGTGGATTCATCACTCGACTCATCGCTTCCGATGGTCTGTAACCAGGCAAGGTCTTCACCCGTAACAACTACCGGTTCTACCGGAACTTCGGCGGGTTGTTCAATGATTTGAGGCGTATCCGCCTCCATCTGCGTTGCCCACGCAGGCGCATTTTCAGCCCGGTCTTCAGGTTTGGTCAACAATTCCTCGGGTTTAGCACCCTGCTTGGCAGCCAATGACTCAAGCCACGAGAAGGCATCATCATCGGACATGGCTTCGGCAGGTGAAACAACGCTACTTTCAACTTGGCGGAGCAGCAAATGTGTCCATTTCGCCTATCGGGACGCTTGTTTCTTCAGGAGTTTTATCCTCGAACAGAGCATCTGCTGCAATCGCTGCAGCACCTGCAGCAATGGCGGCACCGCCTAATCCAATTCCTGGTTCTTCAGGTTTCTCACTCTCACTGAGTTGGCTTAGCCAGTCAGGCGTCTCTACCGGGCGGTCTTCCGGTTTGGTCAGTAGCTCCTCGGGTTTTGCACCCTGTTTCGCAGCCAATGCTTCAAGCCAGGCAAAAGCATCGTCATCAGAAACGGGCAATCCATTATCCACTGTTGCAGTAGTTTGAGGCACAGGTATTTCTACGGCGGGTTCAACAACCGGCACTTCTTCATCAAAAATTGAAACTGGCATTTCTACAGCTGGAGTTTCAACGACAAAATCATCGCTGGCATTCTTGAGCCAATCTGGCAACTCCGAATCCGTACTTCCGGGAGAGTCTGATCTGAAGCGTCAACAGCAGCCAATCCAACCGCTGCACCAGTCAACCAATCCGGCAGTTCTTCTGCAGGTTGAGCAGCCGGCGGGAGGTTCACCCCCGTGGCATCTGCGGCCTGGCCCTGAAGATCGGTCAACCAATCGGTCGAAGGGGCAGCGGGTTGCCCGACCGGCGGGTAGTTGACCGCGGTGGCACCCGCGGATTGACCGCCGAGTTCTGACAACCAATCCGGAGTCTCCTCCACAGGCTGGGCGGGGATTTCCTCAGCAGGCTGTTCTTCCTTTTGGCCGAGCGCCACTGCCGCTCCAACGGCCGCTCCCACCCCGAGAATCTCATCGAACATCGACGCATCATCTCCAGTTGGAAGCGCACTCGGCGTTTCGACTGCGGGAGCTCCAAGGCTTTCCAGCCAATTCATATCCTCGCTGGAAATTTCCATCGAGGCAGGCTCAGCAGCAGGCTGCTCCAATGCTCCTGGAGGCGCCATGCTCATCAACCAATCCGGCACTTGACCGGAGGATAATTCCCCGTCAGCAGGCGGAACATCGACAGATTCCGGAGCGACAGTCTCACCCGCAGAAGCACGATCGGCGGCCTCAACAGCAGCAGCGGTTGTCGCAGCCCAACCTGCAGTCTTCATCCACTCAGGAATGTTTTCTTCGCTGGTTGGTTCGACTTCAGCAGCTTCAGCTGGCGCCGCTTCCTTGCCTGATAACCACTCGGGTGGCGCTTCTTCCTTTTTGGCTTCCAATCCAAACTTGGAAGGCGCCCAGGCATCCGCTTGATAGGCCAGTTTCTCGATCGAAACCGCTGCATCTGCCACTTCGGCAGAGTTGAAAATGCTCGGGGCGGCAAAGGCAGCATAAGGGTCGAGCGCGTTCACGCGATGGCGGTACACCTGAGTCGCATCCGATCGCGATGTGCCCGGCAGGATCTCAATAAGAATCCGGTTGGCATCCAGACAATAGGGATATTTCTTCAGCAGGCTGGTACAGATTTCGGTCGATTCCACCTTTTGTCCCGCGCGGAAGTAAACACGCGCCAGGAGCACCAAAAGATCCATCCGTTGAGGTTCTTCAGCCAGGACCGACTTGATCTCGGAAACCGCCTGTTGGAACTGATCTCCCCGGGCGTACATTTGGGCCAACGCCCCTCGGGTCAGGCGGATCTTGGGCGGTTCCATGCCATCACGCCGGCTGTACAATCGGCGCAACTCACCTTGAATGGCTGGGTTGGATGATTGGGTTTCGAAAGCTCTTTCCATGTGCCAGATGGCGGCATCAAGGTTCTTTTGATCGTCGTAGATAATGCTCATACCCAGATTGGCGATGAAGTCTTCCGGTACCGCCAGGAGGAGGCGGTTAAAGACATCCGCAGCTTCGTTAAATCGCTGCAACTCAAGATAGGCTTTTCCCAGCAATCGGTAGGTATCGAGACATTTTGGGAAGGTTTTCAGGATGTGCTGGCAATGTGCCACGGCTTCAAGGGTTTGACCCTGATCGATCAATCCCTCTATTTCGCGGTTGTAGGCTCGTAAAGGTAATTTGGCCATTCAAACACTCCTCGTGTGTGGTCCACACGCCTTGGCGGTGATGCGAACTACGGTGATTCAGTTAATTATAACGATATTTCGCACACCTGTTTCACCAATTCCGACCTAATACTTTTGTAAGAATAATCATCCCCGGTCAGTTGTAAAAAAGCGGAAGTGGAGCGATAGGCTGGTCCTGCCACTGATGGGCGGACAGAGCTAGCGCTTGCGAATCCGCCAAACGAGCCTGATCATTCGCATAGAGCGTGAACAAGGGACTATCCTTTTCGACCAGATTGCCCACCTTGTGATGAACCACAATGCCCACCGCATGGTCGACAGGATCCGACTTCTTCGACCTGCCTGCTCCCAAAAGGACCGAAGCCTCACCGATCAACCGGGCGTGAATCCGGGAAAGATACCCTTGATGAGGGGATTTCACTGCTTCCACATACTTTGCCTGAGGGAGCTGATCCGGCTGGTCAACGACATCCACATTCCCACCTTGTGCAACAACCAACTGGCGGAATTTTTCCCACGCTTTACCATCCTGGATGGACTGCTCTGCCAATTTTTTCCCAGCTTCCAGAGAATCAGCACGATTCCCCAGAAGGAGCATGTGAGCGCAGGCCACCAGGCAATGTTCTCTGAAATCTGCAGGACCACCACCATGCAGGACATCGATAGCTTCACGCACTTCGAGTGCATTTCCGACTGCAAAGCCCAGTGGCTGGTTCATATCTGAGAGCAGGGTCTTCACCTTTCGACCGGCCATTTCGCCAATCCGGGTCATGGTATCCGCCAGCAAACGGGCTTCGTCAAGAGATTGCATGAAAGCCCCCAACCCAACTTTGACATCCAACACGATGGCGTTTGCACCAGCAGCGATCTTCTTGCTCATGATCGAGGAAGCAATCAAAGGGATGGACTGCACAGTTCCGGTCACGTCCCGTAAGGCGTACAGTTTTCCGTCAGCGGGCGCCAGGTCGAGGCTTTGCCCTGTCAATACCACCCCAATTTTCTTGAGTTGTTTTTTGAACTCTTCAGTGGTGAGCGTGACCCGGTATCCGGGAATGGATTCCAGTTTGTCGATCGTCCCGCCGCTGAATCCCAATCCGCGCCCGGACATTTTCCCAACAGGTAGTCCACAGGCCGCCACGACTGGCAGCACAACCAGGGTGGTTTTATCTCCCACTCCGCCGGAGGAATGTTTATCCACGGCGATATCGACCACGTCAGACAGGTCAAGAGTTGCCCCTGAACGGGCGATTGCCAGGGTCAGGTCGGTCGTCTCACGCAAGGTCATTCCGTTGAGGACGACAGCCATCGCCCAGGCTGACGCCTGGTAATCGGTAATCTCGCCTGAAACGAAACCCTCGATAAAGAAATTGATTTCCCCGGTGCTCAACTCTTCTTTATCGCGTTTCTTAATAATAATATCAACAGCACGCATTCAGAGATTACTCCTTTGCCCCATACCACTATTTTATATCACTATCCGCAATAGGGCAATAAAAAACCTTGCGAAATTCTAGGATTTCGCAAGGTTATAACCGTCAGAGGTATCCTGGACTGTCCATCCAAGGGAAGTAATCCTTTTTCGCAAGGCATCCGCAGCCAGCCAATCCTTGCGATTGCGTGCTAAATGCCTCTCCTCTGCCAAGGCTATAACCTCAGGGGGAGGGATGTCTTCTTTTGTTTCCTCCGGAATCGCATTTTTAACCATCTCCCAGACTTCGGGAGGGATGCCTGAATCGATGGGATCAGGGACAAGCATCTGCCCCAGGTCGGACAATGGAAATTCTATTCCCGAGGGGATCACTTTCGGGTCGCATTCCCGGACAAGGTGGATGGTACTCACCCCAATGATCCGGCACGACCGCTTGCCAAAATCCAGAATAACCCCGGTGTGCTCATCCAACCCGAGGGTAGTGTGGTCGGACGGAAGAAGTTTGCACCACTCGGAAAACCGATCCATCCCGACAAAACATCGGGAGGTATCCACGTCCGAGCCTCCTTCGGCATTATTCCAATGGGGAACGAAAGACAGGGAGGTATCGAAATCCTTGAAGAGATCAAGACCTGGCAGCGCATGAACATCTGCGCCAACCTTGAAGATTTCGTAAACCGGAAGCGCCCATGCTCCGGCTGCGATGGTGGCAGCGGAAGCGAAGACCAGCGTCGCTCCCAACCGGTGACGGGCGCGGATAATATTCCATGCCAGGCTGTTTTCCAATTGGCGGATGGCATAGGTGGGAGAACCAGGACCCATGAAGATCAGGTCCGCGGAAAGGAGCGGAGAACAGGTTTCCGGATCATCCGGACTGAAAGCGGAATTTTTCCTTCGCGCCGGGACGATGTCCACCTGGGGACGGTAATTCTGCAAGCGGGTTGAGAGGAAGTCCGACACACGACCAGCCACCTGTGCGGAATTGAGCTCAAATCCGGCCGGGGTCTCCAGGACCGCGATTTTTAACGGTCTTGGAAGGGATTGGGCAAGCGCCTCAAATATCCGGCCGCCTGAAAGAGAAGTCTCGCCTGAGCCAAGGAATGCAACCTGGCCCAGGGTCATAAGGACTTGCCTGCATTAAGGCGGTCGAGGATATCAAGGATGATTGAATTTTCAGGGATATCCTTCATGCTATCTCCATAATGCTCGTACCGGATGATCCCTTCTTTGTCAACAACCAGTATGGCCGGCATCCGACCAAGTTTTAAAAGATTGACTTCCTGTTTATAAAGATTGGCCACCGTGTGCTTTGGGTCGGGCAGCCCAACAAAAGATAGTTTTTCACTATCCCAATATCTGCGATAACCGTTGGGACCGTCCGGTCCGAGGGCCAGGATTTCCGCGTCACGCGCGGTGAACGCATCCAAATCACCCTGCAAACGGGCGAGATGGGCGCGGCAGTACGGTCAGGCAAACCCGCGCAGGAATGCCAGTACTACATGTTTCTTGCCGCGATAATCCGCCAGCTTGTATGGTTGCCCATTAAAATCATTGATCGTAAAATCCGGGGCTTGTTTGCCCAATCCAATATCAGTCATCTTTTACTCCTTTTAAAAATGAAAACATCGCATCCATGAATTGATCGGGGCATTCCTCTTGAGGGACATGCCCGCATTGGTCGAATATGACAAGTATAGTACCGGGAATTGTTTCCGCAAGTTGAACACTGGAATCGGTCGGGACAATCCGGTCATCGTCGCCGGTAACGACCAGAACAGGCACAGCCAATTCAGGCAGCCGAGCATAATAATTCGTCGGATTGGACGCAATAGAAAACTCATAAAGCGCCTTATCCCAATGGTTGGACTGCAAGGGACGACGATATCCTTCGTAGACGTCCTGGGTGATCAACGTGGGATCATGCCACGCAAGCCGGATGGTCTCATCACCCGACTCACCCGCGATTCGTCGCACCAATAGAGGACCTATATGCCGAAGCTGCGGACTGGACAAAACCGGCTGAAGCCATGAAGGGAACCGGCCATGCCCATTTCCAACCGCCGGATCCACCAACATCAGCGCATGAACCCGCTCCGGGTGTTCAAGAGCAAATGCAGCTGCCACCCCGCCGCCAGCAGAATTGCCAACCAGCACCGCTTCCTTTACGCCCAGTTCATCCATGAAACCCTCGAGCAATTCGACATTACCCTGAACACTGTAAGGATTTGTCCCGGACCATTCTTCAGGCATGAGACGATCTGTAAGCCCAAATGCCGGGCGGTCATAAGCGATGACCCGGCCGAATTTTGATAGGGGCTCCATCACCTCACGCCAGGAATATTCGCTCGCACCAAAACCATGAAGCAGGAGGAAAACCGGCTCTCCCTGCCCCATTTCCTTATAGTGAACAGAAAGATCGTTGATCATCACAAATTTGCTCCGAGAGTCGGCCAATTCTGATTCATCAACCGTTCCAGTTAATGGAGGTACAGGATAAAGCAATGGTCCAACCAGGAGAATCGCAATAATGACAAGGGCGATGATCCCAATAATCTTCCAAACCCGTTTCACATCATTCTCCCTCGACAGCCCGAAACAGCTGAACCATTAAGTCGACAGCTTGAGATTGCTGCTCTGCCGTCGTGATGGTTGCGGTCCCATCTCCGGGCTGCGGACCATAATTTCCAAACTGGGCATGGTTGCCGCCCTCAATCACCTGCATGATCGTTCCAGGAGGGAGTTGCGGCAAGGTGGCATTGAAATTTTCCATTCCGAGAACGAGGTCATTGGATCCGTAGGTGGTGAGTCCCTTCAAGTCAATCGATGAAAGGTCGTCACTGCTGGCTGGATAGGATGCCCAGAAGGCTATACCGTGTACGTTTTCGGGGTTACCTACCGCATAGTTGGCAGCCATCGAACCGCCGAGGGAGTGACCGCCGATAACCCAGTATCGCATGTCGGGGTAGGCAGAAATCACTTCATCCGCTTTGTTGACACCGAAAACTGCCAAAGAGAGCGGCATTTCCACGATTGAAACCATGTATCCACGACTGGCGATCTCCCGTGCGATTGGAGCATACGAGCGGTAATCCACATGCCCGCCGGGGTAGAATATAAATCCGGTGATTGGGGTCATGGCAACCGGAGTAAAAACTACAGATTCTCCGTCATCCTGAACAGTAACGACATCGTCTGATTCCATGGCAGTCAGAGCTTCTTCGGTAGGACCCAGGGGAGTCAATCCCCAGGCTATAAATCCGACAAGCCCGACCAGTACGATTACACCTAGAGCAATTAGAACAATCTTCAGTACCTTATTCATATTAGATCTCCATAAAATGGAATTTCCTGTTATTCATTTTCCCGCAAGCTCCCGTGCCTGCGTCCAGATTCGGTCAAACATGGACAAGGTTAATCGTCCCGGTCAAAGTATTCTGTTGACTGGGATGATAGGAGCACAACAATCCTGTCCCATCTGGCAGTTGGAATTGAGCCATGTGTGAGAATTTCCAACCTGAATTTCGGACTGAATATATCCGCAAAATACTGTCAAATGCTATCCGACCCAGTACAACAATCACTTTCGGCTTAATTAATGTCAACTCCCGCTCGAGATAAGGCTGGCAATTCAGCATCTCCTGCTGTGTAGGTTTATTCTCCGGAGGCGCACAACGGCAGACGGGCGCCGTGTAGAGGTCGGTCAGCGCCAATCCATCCCCTCGCTGAGTAGATTCCGGCTGGCTGGCGAACCCTGCTCGAAACAGAGCCGGATAGAGGAAATCCCCCGAGGCATCCCCCGTGAACTGCCGGCCGGTTCGGTTGGACCCGTGTGCGCCAGGCGCAAGCCCGACCACAAACACACGGGCATGCGGATCGCCAAATCCCGGAACGGGTTTGCCCCAATAATCCCATTGCTGGTAAGCTCGACGCTTTTCTCGTGCTACTTGTTCTCGCCATGCCACCAGCCTTGGACACTTGCGGCAATTGATGATTTCCTTGTTCAGCTTTGTGAGGGTCATCGTATCAGCATCGCATCGCCAAAAGAGTAAAAACGATAGCCTTCCTTGATGGCTGTTTCGTACGTCTTGAGAATCAACTCTCGCTCTGCAAAGGCGCTGACCAGCATTAACAGCGTCGATTTGGGCAGGTGAAAATTGGTGACCATCACATCCACAAGATTGAACTTGTATCCGGGCAGGATAAAAAGATCCGTCGGTCCAGAGAATGACTGAATGGGCATGCCGCCTTTCCAGCTCTCGAGCGTACGGACGCTGGTCGTCCCAACAGCGACGATTCTTCCACCTCCCTTACGGGTGTCGTTTATTATATTTGCCGTTTCCTGCCCCAACTCGCACCACTCCGTGTGGATCGTGTGATCTTCAGGACTCTCCTCATTCACAGGCGCAAACGTATCCAAACCGACGTGCAACGTGACATACGCAACTTTCACACCTTTAGCTTGTAATTCATCCAGCAGCCTTGGTGTGAAGTGCAGTCCTGCGGTAGGCGCAGCAGCGGATCCCGGCTCGCGAGCATAAACCGTTTGATAGCGTTCGGGGTCAGCGAGAGTCGTATGGATATACGGCGGAAGCGGGACATGACCCGCTTTGGGGAAGAACGGTTCAATGGGCTCTGGAGAACTTGATCAACCGGCGGGAACCCTCCAGCACAGTCAGAATCTCCGCATCCGGACCATTTTCAACCCTGACGCGCTTGCCCGCCGATAGGCCTTTTCCCCCCACGAGACATTCCCAGGTAAGAAGGTCCTCCCTTTTCAACAGGAGAATTTCCACACGGCCGCCGGTTAGTTTGTTGGCGAAAAGACGCGCCGGGATGACACGCGTCTGATTCAGGACCAGCAGATCACCGGGGTTGAGGTAATCCCCGATGTCGCGGAAAACCCTGTGGGTCGCCTCGCCGGTCTTTCGGTCCAGGACGAGCAGGCGGGAAGAATCGCGAGGTTCGAGGGGAGTCTGGGCGATCGAGTCTTCCGGCAGGTGATAATCAAAATCTGATGTTTTCATGTGAAGAATGGTGAAGGATGCGGATTATTTGTTCATCATCCTGATGATGATATTGAGGATAACGGTGAGAAGGATGGAAATCAAAATGGATGCGGCACAGGGAATGTAAACGGTCATGTTCTCGCCGCTGTAAACAAAATTGCCCGGCATTCGATTGAAATTTATATTCAGCCGCGAGAGCAGGTAGACCACGCCTCCCGCCAGGATGAACACGCCGCCAAGCAGAACCAGGATTTTTGCTGTCTGTTCCATGGGGAAATCAGAGAAGTCGAGCCTGTTCACCTTTTTCGGAATACGGAATGCCGAGATGCTGATAGGCGGATCGGGTGGCGATACGCCCCTGAGGCGTCCGGTCAAGGAAACCCAATTGCAAAAGATACGGCTCCACAACGTCCATGATCGTATCGGATTCCTCGCTGATGGCAGCGGCAATGGTGTTGAGCCCCACCGGGCCTCCGTCGTATTTTTCGATGATGGTCTTCAACACGCGCCGGTCGACGTCATCCAGCCCAAGCGGATCCACTTGAAGCAGATCCAGCGCACCGGAGGCGGTCTTTCGAGTAATGACGCCTTCCCCCCGAACCTGCGCAAAATCACGCACACGCCTCAGCAGGCGCAGGGCAATACGCGGTGTGCCGCGTGCCCGGCGGGCGACCTCGGAAATTCCTTCATTATCCGCCGGGACCTTCAGCATCCCTGCAGCGCGTTGGACGATTTTGACCATGGCAGCGTCATCGTAATAATCAAGACGGTAAACCGCACCAAACCTTGCCCTCAACGGCGCAGTCACAAGAGCGAGGCGGGTTGTTGCACCGACGATGGTGAACCTCGGCAGTTTCAAACGTATCGACCGGGCGGAGGGTCCTTTCCCGATGACAATGTCCAGCGAGAAATCCTCCATGGCAGGATACAGCACTTCCTCCACCGCCCGCCCCAGCCGGTGGATCTCGTCGATAAACAGCACATCGCCGGCGCGGAGATTGGTCAGGATGGCAGCCAGATCTCCCGCCCGTTCTATGGCAGGCCCGGAAGTAATCTTGATATTGACGCCCATCTCATTGGCGACCACATGGGCCAGGGTGGTCTTCCCCAACCCGGGCGGACCGTAGAACAGGACATGGTCGAGAGGTTCGGTACGCTGAAGTGCAGCAGCGATGAGGATCGTTAAATTTTCCTTGACCTGGGTCTGCCCGATCAAATCGTCCATTTTCTGAGGGCGGAGTGCATTGTCCACGCGGTCATCAGTCCGCGCTTCAGGGTCGAGGGGGCGGGGGCGTTTCTCGGTCATAAGATGATTATACCCTGTGACAATTAGACCTTGCCCCATTGCCGATTTTCATTTATCCTCGCTTCAATATGAGCCCTGTTTCCTTCCCTTGCCCGTCATGCGGCGGTCCCGTTGAGCCGCTCTCCGGAAAAATCCGACTTGCTTGTCCGTATTGTGGAAGTTCCGTAAATATTCCAGAAAATCTTCAAATAAAAGAGAAACCCGCCGAAGTCCCTGAAAAATCAACAACCCCTTATTTCATTCCTCCCCCTCCCCGCGAGGGCGACGACATCACCGATGTTCTCAACCAGGTCAAACCGCTGGCTGCCGGTGCCATGAGAGCTTATGGAATCTGGGCGATGCTGCGAATGCTCTGGAGACGTGTGGTTCCCGCTTGCGCAGTCGTCTTGATGATATTGTGCCTGCTGGTATGCGGCGCCAGTGTTTTGCTGATTTTCCTCAGTCAACGGGGGGCATGACGTGAAAATCACCTTTCCTCAGGATTTTGTTTGGGGCGTAGCAGCTTCCGCCTACCAGATCGAAGGTGCGTGGAACGAGGACGGAAAGGGTGCTTCCATCTGGGATACATTCAGCCACATCCCAGGAAAAGTAGCCAAAAACCAGAACGGGGATGTCGCCATCGACCATTACCACCGCTGGCAAGCCGATCTGGACTTGATGGCAAGCCTCGGAGTGCAATCCTACCGATTCTCCATCGCCTGGACTCGAATCCTTCCGGCTGGACGCGGAGCGGTCAACGCCCCCGGCCTGGACTTCTACGATCGCCTCGTGGAGGGTTGCCTCGCGCGAGGCATCGACCCGGTTCCCTGCCTGTTCCATTACGACTTGCCTCAAGCTTTGCAGGACGATGGCGGCGGCTGGAAAAATCGTGATACAGCCTATCGTTTTGCGGATTATGCACGCGTGGTCACGGAACGACTGAGCGACCGCGTGAAGATCATCATGACCCATAACGAGCCCTGGGTGACTGCCATCGCAGGATACATGATGGGCATCCATGCGCCGGGCGAGAAAAATGTTTACAACGGATTGAAAGCCGCTCATCATGTCATGCTTTCGCATGGACTGGCTGCCGAAGCCATCCACGCCTCGGCCCGCCAACCGGTCAAAGTAGGGATCACGCTGAACCTTTCTCCGTTTTACCCAGCGACGGATTCAGCACGAGATATCAAGGCTGCCGAGGATTCACATGCCATGGTCAATCGTGCCGCCCTGGACCCGCTGCTGCTGGGAACCACCCCGTTGACAGAAAACTGGAAGACCAAATGGCTTGCTCCAAGATTTATCAAGGATGGCGACCTTGAGAAAATCAAATCCCTTGATTTGCTCGGGGTTAATTATTATTCGCGTAATGTCATGAAATTCAGCTTGAAAAATGTCCCGATCTTTGCGGAAGAGGTCAGGCCGGCTGGAAATGAATATTCGGACATGTGGGAAATTTACCCGCCCGGAATGTATGACCTGCTCAAACGCATCTGGGACGATTACTATGTCCCCGCCCAAGCCAGGGGAGAGAAAATGCCCGAGCTGATGGTCACAGAAAATGGTGTCCCAGTACCGGATGAGATGGCCTCCGATGGTCAAGTCCACGATGAAAGACGAATACGCTATCTGAGGGACCACCTTGCCCAGGTCCACCGGGCAATCCAGTCCGGGGTGGACGTAAAAGGGTATTACGTCTGGTCGTTCGCCGATAATTTCGAGTGGAATCTGGGGTACGGTCCCAGATTCGGTTTAATCCATATAGATTATGAAACAATGAACCGAACTATTAAAGACAGCGGTAAGTGGTTTGCGAAAGTCATCGCTGACAATGGTGTTGACCTCGGAGAGTAAAATGCGCCGAATTATCTTCGCAGCCTTTGTAATCATCATCCTGCTGAGTACAACTACGCCTGCCAGGGCAGATGAGACTCTGCTGGTGTATTACGCCGGGGACGAGAACAGCGGAGTCTACTCCGCGCTGGAATTGACCGGGTACACCCTGGTGACCGACCCGGCCATTGCGGATGTCTACGTGCTCAACGGAGAAATTCCTTCCAATCCAGTCATCGCTGAACGCATCAAGTCCGGTGATGCCGGTCTAGTGTTAATTCTTGGTGAAAGCCTCACCGAATCCCAGGCACAGGAATTGCTCGGTATTCCAGTTGAATTTGAAGAAAAGGAAAATGCTGTCAGCATAACGGGCCTTTCCGGGGTAAATGACCCGCTTCTGACGGAAATCATCTGGAACAGTGCGCCGCAAATTCGCGAGCGCGAAAATGTGTTTACTGCCCTGTCATCGGTCCAGCCTCTGGTGGTAGCCTATGAAGATGGTGAATGGATTCTTTGGCAGTTGCATCCCAAGGCATATATTTTCAACGGTTTTTTGGGAAGTGAGGAAAATCCTCAAATCCAGGATTGGGCATATTTTAATTATCTGATCTATCATCTTGCGACCCGGGCCGCAGGAGAAACGCCCCAGTCCTTTGCGGACTATCCCGCCAGCCCGGTGCCTCATGAAAATGAGAGAAATCTTTTATGGGCTTTGATGGCGTTGATTCTGGTAACCACGTTTTCCGTATTTTTCTTCGTGCGTCGATACAGCATGGCTCATCCGGAGGAGTTGGACCGGATTGTCGCTGACCACAATCAATTCGATGCCCACGAAGCGGGAACGGCTTGGGAGGATGTCGGTTTCCACCGGCCTTTAAGCGGATTCCTGGTTGCACTTTCCATTGGCCTGCTGTTGTTCATCCCGCTGATTATTTACCAGAACCTGATCCTGCCCACTTACATTTTACCGTCCGCCCAGGCATTGGGAATTTGGGGGCGCGTGACCCAGTTCTTCAATCTGGCCTGGTTGTTTTTTGATATGGGCACCAGCATTGCCTTTATTAAATATCTTTCAGAATACCGTGTAAAGGACCCAAAACGAGGCATTCAATACGGACAGGTTTTCGTCTGGTGGCAGGTTGTCTCCGGAGCGATCCAGGTGACGCTCGTGATCGGACTCGCAAGCGCAGTCGCGCCAGGATCTTCCTATGCGTTGTATGCCTGGAGCATCATCATCCATGCGATGATTCAAATTCCGGGTTTCTACCAGGTCTTCCGCCATGCCCTGACCGGCTACCAGCGTTCGGATTACTCACGTCTACTTTACACCATGAGCGAAGTCGTCATGCCGATGGTCGTCCAACCACTCTTCGTTGGATTCATGTTTTATTGGGGGACCACTCACCCCATGTACGGGGGGCCACTGGGCGGACTCTTCGGGCTGGGGCTGGCAGCTTACGCTTCTGAATTAGTGATGTTCATCTTCGGTTGGTGGCTCTATCGTCGTATAGGATACAATGCCCGCATCCTATTCCTCGCCCATTTCAATTGGGAAGTCGCCAAGGGTAGCTTTAAGTTTGGAGTGTTTGAAATGCTGGGCTCCGCAGCCTGGTCCTTCGGGCAGGCTGCGGAAATCGCCATCACGCAGAACCGGCTGATCAATTACACCGAGATCTGGGGTAACTGGGGCATGGCGCAAAACTTCATTTTTTCCTTCAATATCACCCAGATGTTGAATGACGGGGTCATGCCGGCCATTTCGGAGGCTTTCTCTCAAGGAAGAATCAGGCTCAGCCAGTATTATTCCGTGATGGCCTACAAATACAATGGGATGTTCAGTGCTTTTCTTGCTGCCGTCCTGCTGGCGGTCGCCCCAAAATTCATCATCGGCGCATCAGGGATCGAATTCCAGCGGGCGGCCATTTACGTGGTCCCGCTCATCATCTGGGGCGCTTTCCAGTTCCCGTCCTGGGTGGGTGATATCGTTCAGCTGGGTTCAGACAAACCTTATATTAAAGCCATGCTAGTCTTTGCCGAACAGCTGATTCGTATCTTCTTTATGTGGATCCTGTTGGAGCGCTTCCAGGTGACCGCCTTGATCATCGCCTATTTCATCGGTTTATTTTCAAAAGGCATTGTTGCCTATCTCGTAAACAATAAATATTGCTACCCTCAAAGGTTTTTTGTCTGGCAGTCGCTTACTGCTCCCATCCTCGCTGGAGCGGCTCATTTCGCATTCATGTTCTGGCTAACGGAATTAATATGGACTGGCGACCAGATAACAAGCATTGTGATTTTCTTCATCGGTGTATTACCCAGCTTCCCGATTTTCATGTTCCTTTATGGCCTGGCTGGCGGATGGGACCAGGAAACATTGGATGAACTGGCCAAAGCCGTCTCCATGTCAGGTCTGATTCGCCCGCTGGCAAAATGGGGATTGTACGCCCCGTCCAAATTGGGGGCTCAAATCAGCCCGCTGAATGGACGATTTCCGATTACCATTCGGGCAGAAGCCATGGCAGAAGCCGCTTTACTGACCCATGAAAAAGTCAAACTATGACATTGGAGATTCAATGAACACAATCCATTTCGTTTCGCACACGCATTGGGATCGCGAGTGGTATCAGACCTTCCAACAGTTCCGTTTAAAGCTGGTCCATCTCGTTGATAGCCTGCTTGATATTCTGCATGACGATATCAACTTCAAGTATTTCATGCTGGACGGCCAGACCATTGTTCTGGAGGATTACCTGCAGATGCGACCGGAGCGCGAGGAAGAACTCAGACGTTACATCCAGCGCGGACGGATCGTCATCGGACCCTGGCACATCCTGCCCGACATGTTCCTGGTCAGCCCCGAAGCGCATATTCGCAACTTGTTGGAGGGAGACCGGACGTCCCGCCGGTTTGGTCAAAAGATGATGGTAGGATACATGCCTGATTCCTTCGGTCATATTGGCCAGATGCCGCAAATCCTTCAGGGATTCGGAATTGATTCAGCCTCACTCTGGCGCGGCGTGGACGATCAACCCTGTGAATTTTGGTGGCAGGCGCCGAACGGCTCGCAGGTATTTATGGCCAGTTTGAGGAACAGTTACGGAAATGGCGCATCACTTCCTGCAGACGACCCAAAGCGGTTCACTGAAATGTTGATGGAGCAGGTGCAATCTCTGAAAGCCCGCTCCGCCTCATCGGCCCTTTTAATCATGTATGGCACCGATCACATGGAACCAAGCCCTCAGACATCCTCCGCGATTGCCTTCGCCGATTCAGCACTGGAGGGCGATAAGGTCATCCACTCAACACTGCCGGATTACATCGCTGACGCACGTGCATCCATTAATAACGAGCTCTTGCCTGTAGTAAAGGGCGAGCTTCGGTCCTGCCTTCGGGCACCTTTGTTGCCCAATGTCTTGTCTTCACGAATTTGGATTAAGCAAGACAACCACACTTGCCAGACCTTACTTGAAAAATGGACAGAACCTTTCAGTGTCTTTGCCGAACGCAGCTCTGTGAAATCTTCAAAACCGACCATCAACCGGCTGTCACAACCTTCGGCGATCATCCGACAAGGCTGGCGCTTATTGATGGAGAACCATCCTCACGATTCGATCTGTGGTTGTTCAATTGATCAGGTGCATAACGAAATGAGGGTCCGATTCGACCAGGTGAAACAAATCGGCGAGGATATTACCCGTCAGTCCTTGTCAACCCTGGCGGAAGTCGTCGTTACCGATCGCGGACCACAAACCGGTCAAGGACAGCTGACGTCTGCCGTTGTGGTGTTCAATCCTTCATCCAATCCCCGCACCGACCTGGTGGAAGTCGAAATCAATCTCCCGCATGGCGTGGATGCATTTGACCTCGTCGATGACAAGGGGGAGACCATTCCGCACGAATCTCTGGGTGTGGAAAGCGCTGAACTGGCGAACCTCATCCTCGATCGAAAGGGACTTCGCGAGGCCATGACCATGATCAATGACGGCCGCGTTTCAGGCATGGGTGTGCAAAGTTTTGCAACTCAACAGGAAGGAACAACCTTATCCATTGAAATTCTGCTTTCGGATGCCGAACCCTCACTTGATACCTGGCAGCGCGGCGTTCGTGAAGTGTCAGCGATTCTGGAAGATGAGACAATCTCCTCCTTCCACGTACTGGCGCGGACTCTCCCATCCAATAAGATTCTCTTCCCAGCTCCCCAGATCCCCGGACTCGGTTATCGCACCTTTCATGTGCGCACCCGCGATATACCAGAATCCAGTCCCACACGGCTTGGTTTTGCGGCCAGGTTGCTGATGCCATTGGCTAAGACATCCTTCGGGCAAAGGTTAATTGAACGGTTTACGTCCGAACCGGCTCCTAAACCCCCTTATGTTATAGAGAATGATTTCTTCGTCGTGGAAGCCAATTCCGATGGCACCCTCACCATCACTGACAAGCGCGATGGGGCAGTCTACCCGGGGCTCAATCGATTTATCGATACCGGCGATCGAGGCGATGAATACAATTATTGCCCGGTCGAATCCGAGCCGGGTGTAGGAAAAATGACGACAAAGCTTTGGGGTGTCAAAATTAATCGGAGTGAGGTCCGGCAGACGCTTGAATTAGCCCTTGAACTCACAGTTCCCGAAGGATTGAATCCCGATAGAAAGTCGCGGTCATCGGAGTTCACTTCACTCGATATCGTGACAAGAGTTTGCTTGTCTCCCGGCATTCCGAGAGTGGATATTCTTACCGAGGTCGAAAATCATGCCCGTGATCACCGCTTGCGCGTCCATTTCCCCGCCGGGTTGGATTGCAGTGATGTGAACGAACCGGTGAGTGCCGATTTCGACGGTCACTTCGAAGTCGTCCGCCGCGCATTTGGCGAAACGGTTGAAGCAGGATCCGACCAAATCGGACTATGGATCGAACAACCCAGGCCTGAAGTTCCGCAGCGTGCGTTCACGGACGTCTCAGGCGGAAACCGAGGCTTGATGATTGCCAATCGAGGTTTGCCAGAGGTGGAAGTCCTCAAGCGTGAAGATGGGACCGCTGAAATTTCATTAACTCTTCTACGCTGCGTAGGCTGGCTTTCACGCGATGACCTTTTTACGCGCCCTGGGCACGCCGGTCCGGGGATGGAGACACCCGACGCACAGATGCCGGGAACCTGGGGCTTCGATTATGCTGTCATTCCTCACGTAAAAGGGCAGACCAGCCCCTACCCCTTGTCTTACAATTTCGAAGTACCGTTGCGAGCGGCAGCTACCGGACTTCATTACGGCATATTGCCGTCATCAGGATCGTTCATCGATGTCGAATCAACGGGATTTGTCGTTTCAAGCATAAAGGAAACCGAGGATGGACGTGGTTGGCTGGTGCGCGGATACAACACGACCTCCAATCCGATACCGGTTTCGATCAGACCCTGGAAGCCGTTCAGGTCGGTGGAATTCAGCGATCTTGCCGAAAGAAAAATCCGCCCAGTGGACGCACCGGCGGGGGGCAGGATAACATTTACTGCCCAGCCCTTTGAGATCGTTACCTTGGTGTTCTGCGATTGAACATCTCTCAGATAATCTAAAAAAAAGACAGCCGCCATTTTGGCGGCTGTCTGGTCAGAAGGCACCATACATGTTTGGCGGTGCAAGGACTGCGGGAAATCTATCCCGCAGAGAAGACCTTGCTTCATAACAAAGGTGACAGGCATCGGCATAAGATTTTTGATGGGGTAGACCATATTGTTTCACGAGACCGGCAGGTCCCCCCGCGAGCAGCGGCCCGACAATGGGATGAGTGTCTGGCTTGTATTCATCGCAAATATCTTGAAGGGATTTTTCAGCCAAATTACCGATCACAATCCCCTGGCAAATGTGGATATTGCCAAAGGGATCTACATGGATTCTTCCCGGCTCACGCAGGTCTTCGCTCACACAACTGTCAAATTTTGACCACGTCTTATGTCCAAACCGATCGGCCAACTTCGACGCAGCCCTTCCGCGAAACATCACATGCAACTCCCCATCCGGGAGCTGTCCTTCCCGATTTTCCGCATGCATTTGCTCAGGCTGGGCGATCTTGATCAGGCCCACCGGGATGTTGAGTTGTTCTGCCGCGGAAAGCGCATTTTCCGCCAATGCATTTTCTTCGTTGCAGTCATGGTACTGATCGCAACTGATGGACAAGTCTTCGACCATGTCCGCGAATGGTTTGAGCCAGGTCAAAGCATCGGATTGATTGACCGCCCAAAAGGCATTCGTAACGATGCCGACATGGAATCCCATGCTGGTTGCCAGTTGGACGCCGCGCATGAGCACCGGATAATATAGAAACGGTTCTCCGCCTTCGAAGTAGATCCAATCAACGGACTTTGTATCCCGCGCCTGACGCAGATAGTTTTGAACCTGTTCCGTGCTCATCACACCCGTCTGACGCGGACTGCCCCATACGAAACAGTGGTCACATTCATAGATGCACTGATAGGTAAGCAGAAAATGCAAGCCTGTGATTCTCATATCCCCTCCGGGGGAAACAATCTTCTATTTTTAGTTTACGCGGAATTTTCTACTCGTCACCCGTCAAAAGTCATATAAAGGCTATAATAAAGTAACCGAAATTCAGGAGGAATTCATGTCAAATGTCTTCGCGTCCACGCATCCGTTGGTTGCGCACAAACTCTCGAGGTTGAGGGATAAATCCACAGACCCGAAGCGATTCCGCGAATTGGTCCGGGAAATATCTGCTCTGCTGGCTTATGAAGCGACCGCCGATCTTCAAACTGTCCCCCGTGATGTGGAAACTCCACTGGCGAAAATGACGGGAATGGATTTGAAGGAAAAAATCGGACTCGTGCCCATCCTGCGCGCCGGCCTTGGGATGGTGGAGGGGATCTGGGAACTCATGCCCTCCTCGGAAGTATGGCATATCGGCTTGTATCGAGACGAGAGGACTCTCAAGCCAGTGGAGTATTACAACAAGTTGCCGACCGAACCCACCGTCTCCGTGTGTTTGATCCTCGACCCGATGCTGGCCACGGGCGGGTCCGCCACCGCCACCGTCAGCGTGCTTAAACGCTGGGGGGCAAAAAAAATCAAGTTCGTTGGGTTGATCGGTGCTCCCGAGGGGATATCCCGCCTGCAGACGGACCATCCGGATGTGGACATTTTCCTGGCGGCGATCGACGACCGCCTCAACGAAAAGGGATATATCCTGCCGGGATTGGGAGATGCCGGCGACCGGCAATTTGGCACTGGATAAGCCAATTATCACCCTTTTTTGGTCCAATTTGATGGGTATCCTTAGTACTTAAGGATACCCATTTTTCATTAACAAAACCGTAATTGTCTGACAAGGTGCCTGTAAACTAAATCGGTTCAATACCGGTTTATAGTTGAGATATATTTCTCATTTATTTTGGACTTAAAAGGAAGTCAATGAAAGCTAGTACGAGATATTTCAACATTAATAGAACGATCCGTTGGTTCCTCATCTTGCTCCTTGTCTTTGCCAATTTTGCTTCAACACCTACGAGGACAGCGCAGGCTGCCTGCACTCCCGGTGCTACATCAGGCAACGACACGATCAATTGTGATGGCGCCAACGACACTATCGTTTTCGATGCTGATGCCAACATCGGCAACGACACTCTCCAAGATTCCGGCGGAACCGACACGCTCAACTACAGCTCTACCACCAATACCTCCCGTCACATGACGCTCGACCTGAGTTCAAACATCGCCCAGTCAGTTGTGCCAAGCTATCACTCCCTGACCATCCTTCCGGGAACCATCATCGAGAACGTCACCGGCGGCAGCGGCAACGACACCATAATCGGCAACTCTGCCAATAATGCTCTCAATGGTGGAATTGGCAATGATTCACTCTTAGGCAGTGCCGGAAACGACATACTCACCGGCGCAGCCGGCAATGATACCTACAGGTTTGATATCGACACGGCGCTGGATACAGATACGGTTACTGAAGCTTCCGGCGGAGGGACCGATACTCTCGACTTCAGCGGTTCAACAAACGATGTGACCCTGAACCTGGGGACCACTGGCAACCAGACCATCAATGGCAATCTCACCCTCAACCTGACAGCCGCCCAGGTGGAAAACGCTACTGGCGGTGATGGAAACGATTCCCTCACCGGTAATACACTCAACAACTCTTTTACTGGTGGTGCGGGGAATGACACACTGACAGGTGGTACAGGCAATGACTCTTACATCTTCGATACTGATTCCGTTTTAAACACGGATACAGTCATAGAAGCTTCTGGAGGAGGCACAGATACCTTGAATTTCACCGGTTCCACAAATGCAGTCACAGTCAATTTGGGGACAACCGGTAATCAAAGTGTTGATAGCCTCAATAACAATCTCACCATCAACCTGACTGCTGCTCAAGTTGAAAACCTGACAGGCGGGAATGGCAACGACCTACTTACTGGAAACGCCCTGGCAAACGGAATTTCAGGTGGTGCAGGCGATGACACCATTGACGGTGGTACGGGAAACGACTCTCTAACTGGTGGTGCGGGAAACGATAATCTAACAGGTGGTGCGGGAAACGACACCTATAACTTCGATACTGACACCGCGTTAGGCAACGACACCTTGAATGAAGCTTCAGGAGGTGGCACGGATATCATATCATTTGCCGGGTCAAGCAATTCAGTCTCGATGGATTTATCCGTGAACGGCATCCATAATGTAAATGGAAATCTCACGATAAATGCCAACGGGCTTAATTTTGAAAATCTGACTGGCGGAGATAATAATGACACGCTGACTGGTAATACGGCGGCCAACTCCATTTCCGGCGGCAATGGCAATGATGCTATTCTCGGTGGAGCCGGAAACGACACCCTGACGGGGGGCTCAGGAAATGATAATCTGGATGGCGGTGCAGGCAACGACAGTTATAATTTTGATGCTGATGCCAACATTAACTCTGATACCATCCAGGACTCAGGCGGGACCGATACACTCAACTATAGCTCAACGACGAATACTTCCCGAAACCTTGTCCTCGACCTAAGTCTAAACTCACTTCAAACCATAGTCACAGGATTCCATTCACTGACCATTTCACTAGGAACTATTATCGAGAATGTCACAGGTGGTAGTGGGAACAATTCAATCACCGGCAATTCTGCCAACAATACACTCTCCGGCGGAAATGGAAATGACACGTTGTTCGGTGGAACCGGAAACGACACGCTAACGGGTGGAGCGGGGGACGACTTCCTCGCAGGTGGTATCGGAAATGACTCTTACAGCTTCGACACCGATTCCGCCCTTGGCACCGACACAATCTCGGAGGCCTCCGGAGAAGGTACCGACACACTCAATTTCACAGGATCCTCCAATGCTTTGACGGTCAATCTAGGGACCCTTGGCAATCAGACCGTCAACAGCAACCTCATAATCAACCTGACTGCTACCCAGGTGGAAAATATCACTGGCGGGAGCAACAACGATAACCTTACCGGCAATTTGCTGAACAACTCAATATCAGGCGGAAATGGCAACGACATCCTCAATGGCAATGACGGCAATGACACTTTGGATGGTGGCGCCGGTGACGATAGCATCAATGGTGGCAATGGAAACGATACGCTGACCGCAGGGACTGGCATTGACACGCTGGACGGAGGAGCAGGTGATGATCTGCTCACAATCAGTGGTGCAAACGTCACAGGAGACTCGTTCACCGGGGGATCGGGTAATAATACTTTCCGTTTTTCAAGCGGCGCTAGTGGCATTCTTCAACTGATCTCTAACGGGACAGACACCCTGGATTTTTCGGTATTTGGGGTTGCAATCAACATTGACCTGAGCAATGCATCTCCTCAAACTGTTTCCTCAGGGCTTCAGTTGACACTTGTGGGATTATTCGAGAATGTTATTGGTTCCGCTCTAAACGATTTGATTATTGGCAACAGCGTCAATAATGTTCTTTCTGGCGGTAATGGCAATGACACGCTCAATGGAGGTTCTGGCGGAACGGATCAACTAGACGGTGGAGCGGGCATAGACATGGTTCAGAATTTTGATGCAACGGATACACATGTCAGCATTGAAACTGGGATTCCAACATCCACGCCTACACCGACAGCAACATCTACGCCAACCAATACTCCGACCAACACCCCTACCAACACCCCCACTAACACGCCGACCAATACCCCTACCAATACTCCTTCAAACACACCAACAGAAACACCGACGAATACCCCCACTAACACGCCAACCAATACTCCGACCAATACGCCTACCAATACACCCACGAACACCCCCACGGAGACTCCCACGAGTACTCCGACGAATACACCAACTTCGGCACCTGATAATCAACCAAAATCAAGTTGGTCGTTTGCAGGAACAAGTCAGGGGAGAATGGTCAAGGTAAATAATGGGGAAAATGTTGACCTAAGCTGTGACTATAAATGGATAACTCTCAGGCTGCCAAACGGAAACATGGATACATTCACAAATCTTTGCGGTTATTTCGCAAGCCTTGATCAATTTTCTTCCGAAGAACTATACGGTGAATTACCAGACAGCTATGAGTTTTCGAATTCATTGCTGGTGACACTGCGTAACGCCAAAGAGGAGCTCATTGTCCTCCCGGATTATTCATCTCAAACCATTTCATTTTCAGTTGATAAAAATTCTTCTTCAACTACGAATTACTCCATCTTGTATTGGGACCCAACAATGAATAATGACGAAGGGAGCTGGCTGAAACTACCACTGATGCCAACCCTCTCGACTTCCCTGGCTTTCGATCAACCGCTCCATCCTGAACATCCCTCTGATCCCCGGGTGGTGAATGTACCTGTCTACAAACTGGGAGATTCACACATCCAGGTAAGCACGAACTTTACCGGGTTGTTTGTCCTCGTCAAAGATAAATAATCCTGGTGCGTAATAACGCGAGGCATAATGCCTCGCGTTATTATTTTAAGATATATCCAACCCGGTTGTTTTGCTCAAAATCCTGTGAACTAGGAAAATTGGAAGTAGCAGGATGATATGTAATGTCACACTTAACCCAAATATTAGGGAAACAGATTTGAAGAATGAGTTCAAGGGTGGTGCCAGGTGAACCAGCATCCACGGGCCAGCGCCAGCCAGGATGGCCAGTCCCAACAGAATTCCCGAAAATACCGCCAGGGGCAGCCAGGCATGCCGGTCAGATGCGGAAGGCATCATGGTGCTGCTAACCGTAAATGTGAGGTAGAACCACAACCAGAAGTCAGAAATTGAAGGTAGGATTTTTAATCCGGCTAAGAACAACTGGGGTTGCCCGGTGCGCAACAGCTCCCACAATTCAAGCAGATGCATTGGATAGATCGCAGCATAAGCGATGAACAGGCACCCGGCAATCAGCGGCGCCACACCGACAATGGAATCGCGGACGACATCCGATTGGGCTGTTTCTACATAACCCAGTTGCAGTCTGCCGTCCGGCATCGCTTGTGGGATGAGTGAGAATTTTCCCGTCTTTATCCCCAGCAATTTGGCAGTCAGGAAATGACTGAGTTCATGCAGCATGACTCCCGGGAAAAAGACAAGAGAGAAGATCCACACGGTCACGGTTTCATGCCGTGTAGCAATCAGGAACACGGCTTGAAATTCGCGATGCAAGCCCCGCTGAAGAAAAACCAGCGGAAAAAGCAGGACGAGCAGCAATAACAATCCGTCGAAGGAAGATAACCAGTTCATGGGAGTGGGTTAAATTAAATGACGGACAACATGATACCATGTTGTCCGTCAGCGTTGACCATTTTATCCGGCAGCCGCCTGAGCGATCTTTACAAACTCATCTGTTTTCAATGAAGCCCCGCCCACCAGCGCTCCATCGATATCCTCTTGAGAGAAGAATTCCGCCGCATTACCGGCTGTGACAGAACCGCCGTAGAGAATTCGAATGGATTCGGCGACCTTATCGCCAAACATCTCCATGATCGCTGGTCGGATAACGTCCCGATGGACCGATTCGGCATTCTCGCCCGACGATGCCCTGCCGGTGCCGATCGCCCATACAGGCTCATAGGCAACGACAATTTTCCCGGCATTCTCAGGGCTGAGTCCTTTTAATCCCTCGCGTGCCTGCCTACCGACGACGTCTGCTGTTTTCCCTGATTCATATTCTGACAGGGTTTCTCCTATGCACACAATCGGAAGCAAATTGACTTTAAGTGCCGCATGGACCTTCTTGTTCACCATTTCATCCGTCTCGCCAAAATAGGTCCTGCGCTCCGAATGCCCGATGATGACATACTTGCAGAATTCAGCCACCATGGCGGGTGAAACCTCGCCAGTGAAAGCGCCTTTCTCCTCCCAGTGCATGTTTTGCGCGCCCAGGCCGATACCCGTGCCTTGCAGCAAGGCACTCACTGCCACCAGAGAAGTAAACGGCGGACAAAGAACTCTCTCGACTCCTTCGACTGCTTTCAGCCCCCTGCCCATTTCGGAGACCAATAATCGCGCCTCTTCAACCGACTTATTCATCTTCCAATTTCCAGCAACAAATGGCGTTCTCATAATTACCTTTCTTTTACCAGAGTATTTTTCGTCACAATTTCCAAGCTTGTTCTACTTGGGTAATTGACCCATCAAAATTTCCGCTTCCTCTTTTATCCATTGAGGTACCGCAATGTCATTCAACAATCCATCAAGGATTTTCCGAGCCTCATCAATTCTCTGCTGGTTAAATGCGATTTCTGCGTTGGTCAGCCTTATCTCAGGGATTTCTGGATTGAGCTTAACCAATTGGTCATAGAATTTTCGAGCTTTTTCGGATTCTCCCCGGCTGGAGAAGTAACGCGCCTGGGCAATCCATGCCAGTGATTTGTCCAGGTTCGTCAATTCCTCCATCGGAACGACGACCGGGAATTGGTACTCCGTGCCCACGGCAGCTTTATACACAGATTCATGAAAGTCATCCTGCTGTTGAGGATTCAATCCTTCCATTCCCACCAGTTCCCCCAGCTGGAGATACATCAACACCGCTGGAAGCCAATATTGACGCCTCATCATTTCTTCGGCAGTGCGGGTGAGGAATTCCTGGTCCTTCGCCCCCATGTCCGCCGTCTTTTTCATTTCCTCCATGGCCAATCTCGGCATATCCGCCTCGGCATAAGCCATGGCTAATTTCAGATGTGCCTGAGGATCATCGGGACGTTCTTCAACCGCATTTCGGGCATCCTGGACTGGTCCCGGCACCGGCATGGCGGTTTCCATGACTGCCTGCACAGTGGGAGCAAAGTCGGCAGGCAAGGATGTGATCACCAGGGCATTGGCTGTTTGCTGGGCATCAGGGATCTGTTTTTGTGCCTGTCGAGTCGCCAGGAATATGAAAACACAGCAGAAGCACAGCAAGACGACCAGAGTAATCCATGCCCATTTTGGGATTCGTCTTTTTTTCGGAGGCAAAGGCCCTGACTTACCCACCGCTTGTTCCGATCCACCCGCTCCGTCGACACCTTTGAGGGAAGCCTGCGCCGCCGCTCCCGGAGGGATCGTCGATGCGTCCGGAGAGGAAGAAAGGATGGTCGATGCGTATCCCGTTTGTGCTATCCATGCCTGCGAGAAAGCGGACACAAAGGAAGATATGTCAGGATAACGGTCTGCCCTTTCCTTCGCCAGGGCTTTGAGCAATACCCTCTCGAGTTCCGCAGTCACCGACGGGTTAACATCGGAGGGCAGCGGCAGTGGCGTATAGATGTGGTCGTGGATGATGGAGAAGGGAGTATCCGCGCTGAACGGTACTTGACCAACGACTATTTCATACATCATCACGCCAAACGAGTAGATGTCAGTTCCCTCATCCAGGTCCTTTTTTCCGAGGGCCTGTTCAGGCGAAATGTATTGGGGTGTCCCGATCACCATATCCGACGTGAGGGTGGTCTCTCCGGATTGGGCAATTCGCGCAAGCCCAAAGTCCGCGAGGTAGATCTGCCCATCGCTTGAAAGGATAACATTCGAAGGTTTGACATCTCTATGAAGAATGCCTTGTTTGTGAGCATAGGTCAGGGCAGCCCCCACCGACTCCACCACGCGCAGGACCTCCTCATTACCCGGTGAACTGCTCGTGATACGGGCTTTCAAGGTGATGCCCTCAATGTATTTCATCACAAGGTATGGTCGGCCTTCATGCTCGGCATAGTCGTAGATTGGAACAATATTGGGGTGTTCCAGTCTGGCTACCAGTTTTGCCTCACGGGAAAACCGGGCATGGAAATTTTTATCTTCAAGGAAGGCCGGATGCAGGACTTTTAGAGCCACGTATCGATCGAGCGACGCGTGGTAGGCCTTGTAGACAGTTGCCATTCCACCCTGTCCCAGCTGCTCGATGATTCGGTATGGACCTACCTGTTCGCCTGGGTTGAAAGCCATATGACCTCAATCGTGAGAATGGTCAAAAACGGGTACAAAATCTCTAAAAATTATCGAACACGACAATTCTACCAGAGCCGGTAATTTTTCAGTTTTCCCCCGGTGGTTTTTTTCTATACGATATTGTTAATTATAAATCAAGCAGCCGCAGATGGTTACCTGCGGCTGCTATCAATAATCAATAACCCGAATCCCTATTTATCGTTTAGTGCTGCCACACCTGGTAATTCCTTGCCTTCAAGGAATTCGAGAGAGGCCCCGCCGCCGGTGGAGACATGCGTCATCTGTTTGGCGACGCCGGCTTTCTTGACGGCGCTCGCGCTGTCTCCTCCTCCGATAACCGTGGTCGCGCCTGACTCCGCCAGGAGTTTGGCCATGGCGAAAGTCCCTTCGGCAAACTTCGGCATCTCGAAGACACCCATCGGGCCATTCCAGACAATGAGTTTCGCTCCCTGCAGCGCGGACTTGAACAACGCGATTGATTTTGGACCGATATCCATCATCCGCCAGCCGGCCGGGATTTTATCAGCGTCAACCACCTCGGAGGCAGCCTCGGCTTCAAATTTATCCGCAATGACGGCATCCACCGGGAGGATCAACTTATCCCCTGCCTTGGCCATGATCGCCTTGGCGGTTTCGATCGAGACCGCTTCGACCAGGCTGTCCTGCATATTGAATCCCTTGGCGGCCAGGAAAGTGTTCGCCATGCCGCCGCCGATGATGAGCTTGTCGCATTTCTTCAGGAGCGTCTCAACCACAAGGATCTTATCGCTGATTTTTGCGCCGCCGAGAATGGCGATGTAGGGTTTCTCAGGATTGGAAACCGCGCGGCCTAGATATTCCAGCTCCTGTTCCATCAGAAAACCGGAAACTGCCGGCAGGAAACGGGCGATCCCCTCCGTGGAGGCGTGTGCCCGGTGAGCGGAACCAAAAGCATCGTTCACATAAACTTCAGCCAAAGCGGCCATCTTCTTTGCCAGTTCCAGGTCATTTTTCTCTTCTTCCGGGTGGAAACGGGTGTTTTCCAGCATCAGCACGTCGCCGGGTTTTAGTGCCTTGGCCAATTTCTCCACTTCGGGACCAACACAGTCTGGCGCCATCTGGACGGGTTTGCCAAGATGACCGGCAAGGACTTCAGACGCTGGCTTGAGGCTGAACTCAGGATCGGGACCCCCTTTCGGGCGGCCGAGGTGGCTCATCAGGATTAACCAAGCACCCTGCTCCAGGACGTATTTAACCGTTGGAAGGGATGCCTTGATCCGCTTATCGTCAGTCACCACGCCTTTGTCCATCGGTACATTGAAGTCCACGCGCATGATGACCCGTTTGCCCTTAAGGTCGATATCTTTCACTGTCTTCTTGTCCATCGTTTACTCCACATTAAAGCCCTGCGAGTAAGATTTTTTCGCAGGGCCGGTTTATTAGAGAGATTTCGCCATCATTATGGCGAGGTCAGCCGTGCGGACCGAGTAACCCCATTCGTTATCGTACCAGGTCACAACCTTGATAAAGGAACTCTTTTCCTTGCCGAGGACACTGGTGAAAGGCAGATCAACGGAGGAGCTGTAGGGACTCCCCTTGAAATCCATGCTGACCAGGGGTTCGTCCACTGCTTCGAGAATACCCTTGAAGCGCGCTTCCTTGGCGGCGTCGCGGAAGGCCTGGCGCAGCTCATCGGTAGTGGTCTCTTTTTCGATTTCAGCGGTGAAATCGACGACCGACACAGTCGGGGTTGGAACGCGCAGTGAATAGCCATCAAACTTACCCTTAAGGTCGGGGATCACCAGACCAATGGCTTTGGCAGCGCCTGTTGTCGTGGGGATGATATTCAACCCGGCAGCTCGAGCGCGGCGCAGGTCCGAGTGCGGCAGATCGAGCACCTTCTGATCATTGGTGTAGGAGTGCACGGTGGTCATGAACGCGCGTTTGATTTTGAACTTGTCATGAACAACCTTGGCTGCCGGCGCCAGGCAGTTGGTGGTGCAGGAAGCGTTCGAGACCACGTGGTGGGACTTCGGGTCGTACTTGTCTTCGTTGACTCCCAATACCACGGTCAGGTCTTCGCCTTCGGCAGGAGCCGAAATGATAACCTTTTTCGCGCCACCAGCGGTGATGTGGTTGACGGCACCTTTGACGGTCTTGCCCTTCTTGTTGACGCCATCTTCCTTGATGGTGAACAGACCGGTCGACTCAATCACGATTTCTACCCCCAGGTCTTTCCACGGGATGGCAGCCGGATCGGTTTCCTTAAAGACTTTGACTTTCTTTCCGTCAATCATCAAACCATCCTCAACGATTTCGACTGCGCCATTGTAACGGCCATAGGTCGAATCATACTTGAGCAGATGTGCCATCGTCTTGGTGTCACCAATATCGTTGAACGCAACCACTTCCAAAGATTCCGGATAATAATCCCGAATGGCTTTAAGAACCTGGCGGCCGATGCGGCCAAAACCGTTGATTCCAACTTTCACTTTCTTCATGACGAACCTCCTGATAGGATATTGAATTTCCAGATTTTTTCGGGTCTGTTCCCGGTTTTTACAGTCACATGATTTTACTACAACCATTTGTGACAATTTACACAATCACGATATTTTACTACAATTTCAAAAATACAGAAACTAAGGAGTGAATGGGGTTTTGAATCATTATATTGGCTGTGTATCCTCTTTGTCACTTAGCGGTCCCGTACGCTCGTTTAGAAGATCGATCAAAGCCTGTGTCAGCTTATTGGAATCGTGCCGCCATGGAAAATCCTGGTTGACCAGATCAGCGGCATACACTGGAATATTGTCAAGATTTTCATCCAGCCGCACCCAATCGACACCCTCAGGCAAACTCAATGAGTAATTTCGATTACAAACGACAATATCCACCAATCCTTCACCGACGTGATCCTCGACAGCCCGGATATGGTCGCTGCAGGCATAAGCCATTGTTTCCCCGCGCTGCGTGGCAATATTACAAACGAACAGCTTCAGACCCTTGCTTGAGCGGATGGCTGCCACAATATCCGGCACGAGCAGGTTGGGCAGAATGCTGGTGTAAAGGCTCCCCGGCCCGATCACGATCATGTCCGCCTGAAGAATGGATTGGATGACCGGAGGGAATGCCGGCGGATTGTTGGGCTCCAGCCACACCCGGCGCACGCGCCCGGGCATGTTGGGGATGGTGCTCTCCCCTTCCACCCGAACCTCGTTGCTCTCATAAGGTAATTGGACATCCGCGAGAAGACGGACATCATGCAATGTGGCTGGCAGGACCTCGCCGTTGACACCCAACACCTTGGCGGATTCCGCAACGGCCTCTTCAAAGCTGCCGGTGACCTCCGACAGCGCAGTGATGAATAGATTGCCGAAGGAGTGCCCTCCCAACCCCGATTTACTGCTAAATCGATACTGGAATAATTGGGTCAGCATGGCCTCATCATCAGAAAGGGCAGCCAGGCAGTTGCGGATGTCTCCCGGTGGGAGAATACCCAGCGTCCGCCTAAGTTCCCCGCTCGATCCGCCGTCATCGGCCACAGTCACGATGGCTGTGAGGTTGCGCGTATGTTCCTTCAATCCTCGCAGCAAAGTCGCCAAGCCATGACCGCCGCCGATCACCACAATCCGCCGTCCCCTTTTGCGCCGTCGGTAATCCGAGATCTGGTCCACCAGGCGGGTCCCCGGTGTTCTGAACGGAGACAAGAGGGAATGGTTGAATCCCCAGATCCCATAGATGATCAGACCAACGCCGAGGCTTCCAAAAATCACCACCCGAAGTGTGCGGTCAAGGAATCGCAGCGACGCATAGCTCAACAATGGCAGCCACCAGGTTTCAGGGGCGGTCCGGTAGATATCCAAAAGCAGAAAGGCCAATCCAACCCCAAGAAGGGTGATTCCAAGCAAAATCATCACCAGCCAGCGCTTAACCCCGATGCCGGGAGCCAACCACCGGAATATGCTGGTCGCTTCCTGCCAGATCCTGACAAGCCTGCGCTGCTTCGTTTTCACAAAAAGCACTATAGCAGTCTTGAAGGGAATAGTCAACGGATGGGAATTCTTGAATCCATCTGGAATATAATACGACAAAGATTGTGCAGCTTTCATTGCGGTATTGAGATCAGGAGCCTCCGTGACAAGACCCATCCCCTTGATTGCACCGAAACTTACTCCTCCCCTGGATCCGGATTTCCGTCCTGCATCTCTGGCTAATCGCGCTTATCGAAGTGAAACACTGAAGAATGGAGTTCCATTAGTAATTGGTTTGGAAAGAAACGATGGCGAGTTTTCCAGATTTGAGACCACTATCTTCCCTGAAGATCACCCAAGTGCTGTGTTAAATCTCTTCTATGCAGAGCGATTGCTAAAATTCCTGCTATGGCAGCGTGGAGGATGGCGGGTGTACATTGGCGGTTCGCGTCACTTCGGTGAACACATTAAACAACAATATTCAATCGGAGGGGAACGGCAATTCGATTATGCATTCATGGGTGAGCAGGTATATGAGCGCGAATTTTCGGTCGTCATCTGCGACGCAGATCAGGTTCCGCCGGCTTGCGAAACCGGTAAACCGTTAGGTCGTCACCTGGATGGGTGCCGTATCGGATTCGATCTGGGGGCATCCGACCGCAAGGTGAGTGCGGTTGTGGATGGAGAAGCCATATTCAGTGAGGAAGTGGTGTGGGAACCACGAAAGCAATCCGACCCGGCCTATCACTACAAAGAGATCATGAATGCGTTGAATACAGCTGCATCCAAAATGCCACGGGTGGACGCCATTGGCGGAAGCTCTGCCGGCATTTACATCGACAACCGTCCCATGGTGGCGTCTTTGTTCCGAGGAGTCCCACCCGAACGATACGGTGAAGTTAAAAATCTATTCACACGAATCCAGCAGGAATTTAGAGTCCCGCTGGAGGTCATCAACGATGGGGATGTGACCGCCCTGGCAGGATCCATGTCGCTGGAGGACAATGCCATCCTGGGAATTGCCATGGGTTCCAGCGAAGCCTCAGGTTATGTCGATCCATCCGGGCACATCATGGGCTGGCTGAATGAACTGTCCTTTGCTCCAGTGGATTACAATCCATCCGCGCCGGCTGATGGTTGGTCGAAGGATATCGGCTGCGGATCAATGTATTTTTCCCAACAATGCGTTTTCCGACTCGCTCCAAAAGCAGGCATCCAGATTCCATTGGACATCCTGGATGCTGAAAAATTGAAATTCGTCCAGGAAAAACTTGAAACCGGGCACGAAGGCGCGGAAAAAATCTGGCAGAGTATGGGGATCTATCTGGGTTATGCTCTCGCTCATTATGCTGATTTCTATGAGATAAAGCATGTATTAACTCTCGGACGGTGTACATCAGGCAAAGGAGGCGACTTGATTTTGAACGGTGCAAATGAAGTCCTGAGAGCGGAATTCCCCGAGCTTGCCTCCCGGATCGTGGTCCAGCTTCCGGACGAGACAAGCAGGCGAGTCGGGCAATCCATTGCTGCAGCCAGCCTGCCTGCTATAAGAAAATAGGATAGCTACGCGAAATTTACCCCTCCCGCATTGAAGTTTTAAGCCCATTTGTTTGGATCAAGATGTAGCCTTTTCTCTTACGATTCAATGGACCATGGCTTCGCTCTAGCATGATATCGAGTTCGTGAATTCTATCGTAAATGGATTGGTGACCATCACAATCCAACGGCTTCTGCCGCTTTTATCAACATGTTATAATTCGCTCCATGGACACGATTGTTGCTGTCGACATTGGCGGTACTCAGATTCGTGTCGCCATTTTTTCAACCGACAGCCAGAAACCACTGCAAGTCAAAAAAATCCCGACCAAAACAGCTAAAAGCCAGCCTTATGATCGGGTGGTGGAAGCCATTTCATCGCTCTGGCCGGCTGATGGACAGGTTTTTTGTATTTCTGCAGCCATCCCCGGACCTGTGGATCCCAGGACCGGCGTCGTCATTTCAACACCGAATATCGAAGGCTGGGATAACTTTCCACTAGCTGACAAGCTTCATAACCATTTCAAGGTACCGGTTTACCTTGGCAACGATGCCAACCTGGCCGCTGTCGGGGAATGGGAATTCGGTGCAGGGAAAGGTCATCGAGACCTTTTGTATCTGACCATCAGCACCGGGATTGGCGGCGGTGTAATCACGAATAACCAGCTCCTGGAAGGTTCACGAGGGATGAGCGGCGAATTAGGCCACGTCACTGTTCTACCGAACGGACCCCTGTGCGGATGTGGGCATCGCGGGCACCTGGAGGCGGTGGCTGCCGGGCCAGCGATCGCGCGGTATGTCATTGAACAATTGGCAATAGGGAAGAACTCCATTCTTAAAGACACCGAAGTCCTCACGGCTCGTGAAATTGCAGCTGCAGCTCAAAAAGGGGATGAACTTGCAATTGAAGCACTTGGCCGGGCAGGAAAATACATCGGCCATGCCCTGGCGGATTTTCTGGTGATCTTCAACCCGTCCATTGTGATTTTCGGCGGAGGAGTATCGTTCAGCGGAAAATATCTCTTCGATCCATTGCGAAAAGCATTACAGAAGACTGTCATGAACCTTGAATATTTGGATAATCTGGAAATCACGATCGCCAAATTAGGCGATGATGCCGGCTTGCTTGGCGCGCTCTCTTTGGCCAAATCAAAAATTAAACACGACAACTGAAGTCATTTTTATTTATTCGGCTGGTTTCTTTCTTCGGGATTGAATCCAGAGCCGGATTCTCTTAATATCTCCAAGCATCCTGATCAATTTTTCTTTAATGATTAAAAAGGAGTTTACACACATGGTAAAAGTACTGAACGTACCAGGGCCAAAAACCAAGGCTCTCATCGAGCGTGACGGCGCTGTCATATCGCCGTCGTATCCTCGAGGTTATCCCTTTGCAATGGACCACGGCAAAGGCACGGAAGTCTGGGATGTAGACGGCAACCGGTTCCTGGATTTTATGGCGGGCATTGCCGTTGTTTCCACCGGTCACAGCCACCCGGAGGTGGTCAAGGCCATCCAGGAGCAGGTTGAGAAATTCATCCACATCTCTTCAGATTTTTATCATGAGAGCTGGGTCAAACTGGGCGAAAGACTGGCCGCCATAGCGCCTTTCAAGGAAAAGGCCACGAATTTCATGACCAATTCGGGGACGGAAGCGATCGAAACAGCCATCAAACTGGCTCGCTTCCATACAGGTCGCAGCAATTTCATCGGCTTCACCGGTGCCTTTCATGGCCGGACGATGGGGGCAGTGACCTTCACAGCAAGCAAACCCACGTACCACCGAGGGTTCTATCCTCTCATGAACGGCGTCGTCCATGCCCCCTACCCCAATCCTTACCGCCCCATTCTGGATCGGAATCCCGGGGAGGATTACGGCGAGACGGTTGTTCGTTACATCGAGGACCAAATCCTGGGCCACATCCTGCCTGCGGACGAAGTGGCCGGGATTTTGCTGGAACCGATTTAAGGTGAGGGTGGTTACATTGTTCCACCTCCGGGTTTCTTCCCCGCGCTGCGAAAGCTCTGCGATAAATACGGCATTCTGCTCATCGCGGATGAAGTCCAGAGCGGAATGGGCCGTACCGGCAAATGGTGGGCAATCGAGCACTTCAATGTCGAACCGGATATTTTTACGACAGCAAAGGGAATCGCGAGCGGGGTCCCATTAGGCGCTTGTATTGCACGCCAGTCTGTGATGACCTGGCCTCGTGGTGCGCATGGCAACACCTACGGTGGAAACCCCATCGCCTGCGTCGCCAGCCTTGCGACGATAGATCTGATCGAAAAACACTATCTCAAGAATGCGGCTGAAATGGGCGAATATACCCAGGATGCATTGAAGGAAATTCAAGCCCGTCATCCGCGCATCGGAGATGTGCGCGGTATCGGGTTAATGATCGGGGTTGAATTCACCAAAGACCAACAAAGTAAAAAACCGGATGAACAACTTCGCGATCGTGTCGTGGACCTGGCCTTTGAACGCGGATTGCTGCTGTTGGGCTGTGCGAAGAGTATCATCCGTGTCGCGCCGCCATTGTCCATTTCCAGGCAGGAAATCGACGAAGGGTTGGAAATATTCGAAGAGTCCCTGACCATTGCCGAGAAAGAGTAAAAATCCTTTCACTTTCACCTTCCCCGCCAAACCCGGGGAAGGTAATTTTTTAACACAACTCATACGTGTCCTTTCGGTGCAGGTGATAAAATATTCTTAAGTATTCAAAATTAATATGTAGAGTGCCATGCTTCCTGATTTTCGTGTTCGACAACGTGACTATTTGCTTGAAATCGCGCGGGCTTTGACGCAGGAACTCGACAGCGAAAAACTGTTGATGCGCATCCTTCGCATTTCAATCGAAATGCTTGCCGGCCAAGCCGGATTGTTGGCATTAAGGGAAAAGGAAGGCTGGCGGGTTTCGGCTGCGCATGGCATTCCTTCTGCGTTCTTAAGATACCTTGAACCCTTGCTGGCGGAAGAAAAGTCTTCCGAACTGGACGTCGACGAGTTAAATCGGATGCTCAAGGACCTTACCTACACTGCAAGCTTGGGTCTGCTCAATGGGGTCGGTCTTCCCCTCGTCGCGCATGGACAGGTGATCGGGGTAATTTTTATATTCAGGTCCTACCCGGATCGCTTTACGGCAAATGACAAAATGCTCCTGCAGTCCTTCGCGGACCAGGCGGCCATCTCGGTATTTAATGCCAGGCTTTACACCCAGGTCAGCTATGAAAAGCAACGCCTCGATGCATTGATCGATTCCGCTGCCGATGGGATTCTCATTCTAACTGCAGACCTCACCATCGAACGATGTAACAATGCCTTTGAGAAGATGTACGGACGCACCCGAAGCGAGATCCAGGGAAAACCGCACGGTGCCATCATCCGTTGGGCGAAAAAACCGGACGGATCCACCCTCGAGGAAGCCGACGCGAAGGGGTGGACTTTTCCCATGAATGCCTATCTTTATGTCGAAGGCGATCTAGAAAAGCCGGAGCCGCCTCCCCTGCCAGTGGGAATCACCTACGCCTCCTTGCTGGATGAGTCTGGAAAAATAAAGAACATTATCGCCACAGTAAGAGATATCACCCGCTTCCGCACGGCTGACGAGATAAAGAGCACCTTCATCTCCATCGTCAGCCATGAGTTGAAAACCCCCGTGGCTTTGATCAAAGGCTACGCATCAACCTTGCGCCGCGATGACGCCCGCTGGGATAAGGCCGTTGTTCAGGACAGCTTGGCGGTGATCGAAGAAGAAGCCGACCGATTAACGCAAATGATCGAAGATCTTTTGGATGCATCGAGGCTTCAGGCAGGCGGAATTAACCTCAACAGGGCAGATGTGTCGATGCCTCAATTGGCGGAACGGCTTGCGGCGCGTTTTCAGATCCAGACGGATCGACATAATATCAATGTGAAATTTCCAAAGGATTTTCCGATCATCCTTGGAGATGAAACAAGAATAGAACAGGTTTTGAGCAACCTGATCTCAAACGCCATAAAATACTCCGAAAAAGGCGATATAAATATCAGCGGAACGGTTCATCCCGAGCAGGTGGTTATTGCGGTCAACGATCAGGGACAGGGGATCGATCCGCGTGATCTACCCCATATCTTCGACCGATTTTACCGCGCGGACAAGGCGGTCAAACACACCAAGGGAGCTGGTTTGGGGTTGTATCTTGCCAGGGCAATCATTGAAGCTCATGGGGGTCGAATATGGGTCGACCCGAAATCCAACCATGGGGCAAAAATTTGTTTTTCACTCCCCCGCTGATCGATCCATAATTCCAAACACGAACTATCCTGAATAAGGGTAAAATTGACCGGCAATTGAACCTGGATTGAAAATTTTATTTCAAATGATGGAGAACTATGCCCCAAACTCAAATCGCCTGCCCTCGCTGCCGCCAATTGATCCCGGCTATGATCGAGCAGCTATTCGATGTCACTGCAGACCCTCAATCCAAGCAACGACTGTTGGGCGGAGTGTCCAATCGCGCCCGATGCTCAGCCTGCGGTTACGAGGGGAACCTGGCTACCCCGGTCGTTTACCATGATGCCGACAAGGAGCTGTTACTCACCTTCTTTCCTGCTGAATTGGGTATGCCGGTAAACGAACAGGAAAAGCTCATCGGTCCATTGATCAGCCAGGTCACCAACCGACTCCCCGCAGAAAAACGCAAAGCCTATCTCCTCCGGCCGCAGAGTTTCCTGACCTATGAAAGCTTGCTTGAACGCGTCCTGGCGGCAGATGGTATCACCAAGGAGATGCTCGATGAGCAACAAAAACGGGTAAATTTGGTTCAGAGATTGCTTCAAGCCAGCAGCCCGGAAGTCCGGTCAGAGATCATCAAGGAAAATCAAGGACAGTTCGACGAGGCTTTCTTCGCCCTCTTCAACCGTCTGTTTGAGTTCGGCCGTCGCCTCAGGCCAGCAACCTGTCGCCAAAGCCCTTAATGACCTCCAGCACCAGCTCATGGAGGAGACGGAAATCGGGAAGAAGATGAAAGGCCAGATTGCAGAGGTGGAGGAAGCGGTCAAAACCCTTCAAGCTGCAGGAAAGGAACTCACCCGGGAGAAGTTACTCGAAATTTTCATTGCGGCACCCAGGGAAGAACGTCTCAAAGCCCTGGTATCCATGACCCGCAATGGTTTGGATTACTCCTTCTTCCAGATGCTCACCGAACGAATAGACAAATCCTCCGGTGAAGAAAAAAAGCAGCTTGAAGATTTACGAGCAAAACTTCTGGATTATGTCAATGAGATTGACCGGCAAGTCGAGATCCAGCTAAAACAAGCCAGAGATTTCATTGAACAACTTCTTGCCCAGCCGGATATTCAAAAAGCAGCTCAGGATAACCTCGATATGTTCAACGAATTAACCATGCAAGTGGTTGAAACGATGTATCGGGAAGCCCAGCAGAAAAAGGACATCGACCGATTAACAAGATTCAACAAATCATCATGGTCCTTCAACAAGCCAGTGCACCCCCCCATGAGGTGGAAGTCATACAGAAATTGCTGAACTACGAAGAAAAGGACTTTGATGTAGCGCTGAATGAAAACGAGGAAGAACTCACACCACAGCTGATGGAGATGCTGTCCGGACTGGCGATGCAAATGTCCCAGCAAGGGAATGAGACTTCATCCGAAGAAGAAAAAGCAACCATGAAAAAAGTTCAAGCGCTTTATAACGCAGTCCTGAAAAGGGAAATGAAGAAAAACATATCTAACTAAGTAAAAGGACCGGTTTCGTCGAAACCGGTCCTTTTTTACAGTGTTCGAAACCGAAAACAATCCATCCCAAAATACGTTTTCCGATCAACAAGGTGTAAACCTGCTTTTAGCAAAACGTTTTGTGAGGCTTTATTATCAACATGAGTTAGACCAATAATCTCCTTAACATTTAAAGTACTACATCCGTATTCGAGGCTTTTTCGAGCTGCTTCGGTGGCATAGCCTTTGCCCCAGAAGGGTTTGCCCAGGCAATAAGCCACTTCCGTTTCGTTCGTATCGGGAAGAAATTGCAGGCCGCCCCAACCCATCAGAATGCGGTTTTTATCCTCCAAAGCCCAATGACCCAGTGAGTATTCCGCCCAATGGTCCAACTGCCCTTTAATATAGGATCGTGTTCGTGCAAGGGAAGGAACTTCAGGGAGTGGAAAGTATCGCCAAACGTCCGGATCATTCAGGACCTGATGAAGAGCGTCAGCGTCGTCCGGCGATAAAGGTCTCAGAGTGAGGCGAGGGGTATAAAGGGTGGGAAAATTGCCGGCATCCATGTGAGGTTTATCATCGGGTGGGAGGATTATCCAGGCGAAGGCCATGACCCCTGACCGTGACAATATAGGGGTGGGAAGGGTCCAAGGCCGCGATTCGGTCCCTCAAGCGTCGAATCAACGCATCCAATGCCTGATCCGATACGCCCGCAGATTGTTCATCACCCCACACTGCTGTTACCAGTTCCTGCCTGCTGACCACCTGTCCCTGCTTTTCGTAAAGCACCCATAACATGTGGAATTGAAGTGCAGAAAGAGGAGGTGCCAACTGTTGGTTGTTCACCCACACCCGGCGTGAGCGCATTTCAAGCAGCAACCGGCCTTGCTGAGCAAGTGGTTCAGTCAGCGGCATGGTTGCGTCTGAACTCAGAAACATGAATTCCTGAACCAGGGCAACTTGAAAAACATCTCCATCCTTCAATACCACGGGGTTGCCCAAAGGGCTGCCATTGTAATGGGTGCCATTCTTGCTGCCTAAATCCTCAAGAATGATCCCCTCTGGTGATGAAGTCAACCGGGCATGGTAACGCGAAACCTGCCGGTTGCTGATGACCACTTCGCAGCCAGGTTCCCGTCCAAGCACCACCGCGCCATTAATCGGATAACGTTGTCCCTTTAATGGACCGGCCTGCCCCACCAGGACAGGGAATTCTTCATCCTTCGCCATTTACTCCACCTCCCGCAACTTCCGCCATCCACCTATCAATCCAATATTGCGTACTCCTTCAGGATTTGATAGCAAACACGTTTATAATATAGCAGAAAATGGTTATTCTGTGCAATAAACGCCGAAATAAAAAATCTGCACAGATCCAAAGTATTTGAACTGGAGATCCGCATGCCACTCCCCCTCAAAATCGGAGAGGTACTTCGCGGTCGTTATAAAATCCGTGAGCGCATTGGTGCAGGCGGCATGGGTAATATTTACCTTGCCGAGGACCTGAGACTGGAAGGTCGCCGCTGTGCGCTTAAGGAAGTTGAACACGACCGAACTCTCGGAGAGAAAATTCTCAGGGAAGCCCGCGAGCAATTTTTACGCGAGGCTACTGTGCTTGCGCGGTTGGACCATCCCAATCTCCCAAAAGTGTCAGATTTTTTCAATGTGGGGCTGAAAGATTATCTTGTCATGGATTTTATCCCCGGCAACGACCTTCGTTCCCTTATGCTCGAGGCCAAGCAGGAGAAGAAATTCCTGTTGGAGAATGAAGTGCTCAAATGGGCCTACCAGATCAGTGATGCGTTGAATTATCTTCATACGCAGGATCCTCCCCTTGTTCACCGGGACATTAAACCGTCCAATGTGAAACTCACTCCGGAAGGGATGATCAAGCTGGTGGACTTTGGACTTGTGAAAGTGCTTGCGCCGGATGAAGTCACCATAACAATCATTCAAGGACAGGGGACGGCGCTTTACACTCCTCTTGAACAATACGGGGGGGCGGATTCGCACACCGACGTCAGGTCAGATATTTTTGCCTTTGGTGCGACCCTTTACCATCTCATGACCAATCAGTCCCCGGCTGAAGCAAAGGACCGGTTCCTCGACCCGGATAAGTTGTCTGCACCAAGAGCGATCAACCCGGCGATCAGCATCCGCACCGAAAAGGCGATCCTTTGGGCGATGGAACTGCACCCTGATCACAGACCTGAATCGATAGAGTCATTCCGGCAATACCTATTCGGCACCAAGGAATTACCGTCGCGGCCTCATGAAATTCGTTCGCGCACTTTGACGCTAAAGGACGCTTTGACGTCTCCCCCGGAGAGCATCCTGATCTGGCTGACTGCAGGATTAATATTGGTAGGGCTTATTGCCACGTTGGGGAAATAAAAATAGGGAATGGAAATTCCATTCCCTATTAACTTGATTTTATTGATTTTGAAGACCTTTTTTCCCATATCCAGGCTGCCAGAAGTCCAAAACCCATCCCAACCAAAAGCATAATCAATATCGCAGAAAATCCAAATTCATCGATCGAAGCCTGGCTTCCCGGCAGACCGAATGCGGCGTAATTATAGGCTGCCAGGCCTCCCAAGACCAGGCAAATTGCCCATCGAAGCGACCATTGAATGGAACGGATCTGGCTCATGCTCAGGAAGGTGATTCCCGCAGAAACGATTAAAATCACCATCGCAAGCAACCAGGAGGAAAACAGAGGAAATCCCTCAGCGGTAAATTCACCGCCTGTACTCACGACCTCTGTTGCGGTTGGCAAAGGCATAGGCGTGTTGACGATAGTCTCGATGGGAGTGGGAGCGATCACAGTCACCGCGGCAGCTTGCCCAGGGGTAACATCAATTTGCAATACAACGGATGTGACTGCCGGTTCGCTCGAGGCGCTAATTTCCACCAACCCTGATTGGTCCAATCGAAATGATGCAGCGGCAATACCATCGACAGTTGTACTTTGCATCTGTAGATAAGATCCCCCCTCCACCTTTTCAGTGAAAGTCACCACGGTTCCATCCGGAACCGGATTGCTATTATTGTCGATAATGGGTCCTGTGCGAATTGAAATAGTGCTCCCTTGAGTAAAAAGTGGGATGGGAGTGGGCTCTGGTGTTATCCCAGGTCCAGGAGTTGGCTCAGGCGGGACGTCCAGGTAAAGCTGAATAACCTGATCTGCTTTGGGGGTGGTGGCCTCGATTAAGTCATACCCAATTCCAGGGACTGAGACCGGAAGTCGCCCAATAGGATTGATTTCCTTGAACAATAATCGGGCAGCAGAATCCACAAAGGGTTGGGATTTTCCATACATCCCATAAAATGCAGTTAGTTTGGAAATGTCTGTCGCATCGAGATAGTAGGGCGCGCTGAAAGAAAAAAGAACCACACGTTTATCCCGAAGTAAATCTGAACGCTCTGTCAGGAACTGGTTTAATATCCTTGTGTGAGGTTCGATCTTCAGTCAATTCGAGGGTGGAAAAAATCAACCAATCCGAAAGACGGAGATTATTTTCGAGGTCAGGATTTCCTTGACCTCCTGAAAGGAGACTGGCAAGGTCATCGAGTGTATACGATGTAAGCCTGGACCCGGCGATCTGATCTCCACCTTGCGGCCCGTAAAGTTTAAGGATTGTCGACATCAAAGCGTCTGTGGCTAAATATGGCTGAGGCAGGCATGTGCTGCATTGCCGACCGGTGCGATTGTCAGTAATAAAAACCATCCGGTCTCGGTAGGCAGGAGGGTTCGGAAGAACAATATTCAAATCAGAGACCATCGGGCTGATGAGCGTAGCGGATTTTCTGGCGATCAACGAGGTGGCATCCGCATTGAAATTTAGCGAATCGATTTCTGAGGAAGGAACGATTGCCTCCCAAGAGAAAGATTTATAAAGTTTAAACTTGAGCGTAAGAAGACGAAGAACGGATTCATCAACGCGTTGAGCGAATGAAGTGTCTTCTTTGTATTTTTGTGTAAAGAAAGCCATTGTTGTAATCAACGTATTGTGATTATCAACATCGCCCGTTGACTTGATCTCACCCATATAAAGTAAATCATTCCCGGCCAGAAAAGCATCACGTGCAACGATCAAGGCTGAAAAATTATTCCCGACCGGATCATAAAAGAGATTTACCGCTTGGGATCCCAAATCATCACTGACAACAATCCCTCCAGCCTGCCTCCATTCAGCGAAAGGTTTCAGCCCCAGGATCTGTCCTAGCGCCTGGGAATCGAAACTCACCGGTCTCGTGGTTGCCCGGATATTACCCTGGAACCCCTGGTAACGGATGTGGGATACAAGCAGTCCATCAGTCGTCATTTCCTGTGAGGGAGCATCCCCCGTTACAGAAAAAAACGGCGCCAACTCAATCTGCTTTAATTGCTCAAGGGATTTACGAACTGTTGATACTTCCTCGCTGGACGGGCGGTCTGCCTCACCCCGACCAGGAAAATTTCTGGAAACCACCGCAATCCGTTCACTCGATCCTGCATGCAACCCTGCGATATATGCCTGCCCTAATTTTCCAACCCAGAATGGATCGCCGCCAAAAACCAATGTTCCAGGATCACCCTGCTTGGATGGAGAAGGTGACGTCAATACATCAAGAGATGGCCCGAAATAAAGGTTTACACCGATCGCACCAAGCTCTGAACCTAAAATCGACCCGGTTTGTCGCGCCATTTCCGGATCCCAGGTTGCTCCTAGCGCCATCTCCGGCGCGACTGGAGACATACTGGATAAAATCTGATCATAAGTTAAACCATCGCCCGGTTGTTCTAGTCCTATAAACAGGGGCACATAATTGGCAGGACTTAATGGAGCGTTTGGTTGATCGCTTGACGGAGTATCAAGTGAGTTGTTCCATTCAATTTCCTGCAAACCTGTGATGAGGCGGTAAGCATCGCCAACTGTCGTTGGCGCTGCAGAAAAATTATCATTTTCCTTGGAAAGCACAACTCCTCCAATATGATGCCGAACGATTAAATCATAAATGATGGAGTCGGGATCAACATCCGTCCCTTTGAAAGTGATTAAGAATAACTGACCAACCCTTTCCTCAGGGGTTAATCGATTTAATAATGCCCGGGCTTGTCCCTCTGGTGTCCCTTGCGCGCTGGCAAATTGAACCGGTGACAGGGAATAAACCATCATCAGGAACGAGCTGGCAAGTGAAAAGAACCGCTTATTCAATTAAAGTCCTTGTTTCGATCACAAATCTGTGCGTGCAATTCAGGCAGAATATTGCCTCCCGAAAAAACGATCACTGCCGGCGGTTCAGTAATTCCCGAGAGGATGGCAGCCAAACCAACTGCTGCTGATGCTTCGACGGTTTCTCCATATCGGTGATAGGCAAATGAGACGGCGCGAGCTATTTCTTCCTCGCTGACAAGAAGGATATCATCCACCAGGGCTTTTATCAATGGAATCGTGATCGAGCCATTTTCGACCGGTCCTGACAATCCATCTGCTAAAGTTGGCAGGTCATCGACATTTTTCTGGGACCCGTTCTTGAAAAGCCCATGCATAAAAGCCGATGCCCTCGCTTGAACCCCCACAATTCTTGGGCGGTCTTTGAACGATGATAAAGCTGCAGCCACACCTGCAAGAAGCCCACCCCCAGATACCGGGATGAGCATGGTCATTGAGGATGATAACTCCACCTGACGGGATATTTCCATGCCAATCGTCCCCTGCCCCGCAATCACCTGGGGATCATTGTATGGAGAAATCCAGGTTTTGCCATTTTCTTTTGCGTGTTGGAGACCCTGCACTTCTGCCTGGTCATATCCACCTTCCACAAGTTGCACATCTGCTCCGAGGGAACGCATTTTATCGATTTTGAATGCTGACGCTTGTTTACTGGCAAACACTGTGACTGGAGCATCGACATATCGTCCTGCAAGCGCCACACCCTGACCATGATTTCCGGCAGAGGCAGCGACTATTCCCTGTTTCTGTTCCCACGGCTCCAGAGAAAGGATTTTATTGAATGCACCTCTCGCCTTGAATGAACCAGTCACCTGGTGATTTTCCCATTTTAGAAAAATGCCCCTATCTTTATCGTGAGCCAACGGTGTGACGCGGACATGTACAGCAATGCGCTCCTCTGCTTGGAGGATCCACTCCTTTGGGAAAACTTCAGATTTATCCATTAAATTTACCCGTTACGGTCTGGCGAGCACTTCCTTGGCGACCAGGGGATCATCTGTAAAAAAACCATCCACTCCTAGGTTGCATAATTGCCTCATATCATCCGGCGAATTCACTGTCCAAACGTGAACCAAACGACGACGACGATGCGCCTCGGCAACCGAAGCACCAGTCACGTCTGAAGTGTAAGGGTGATTTGCCTGCACGTCAATCAGTCCTCCCCAAAGTCTCTGCCACCATCCGGCTTTCCCTGGAAATACCAATTGACCTCGAGGCACATCGGGTAAAAGTCGCTTGGCTCGAATAAGATTTGTGGGATAAAACGAGGAGAAAATCACTCTTTTTTCCATTCCGTGTCTTTTTACCAACATGGCAACCTTGTCAACCAGACCATCGACCGGTGTGGCGTAATTTGTCAACTCGACGTTCATGAAGAGCTTCTTTCCAAAAATTTCGAACACCTCGTCAAGGGTTGGAATTCTTACGGCTTTAAACTTGTCATCGAACCAGAACCCCGCATCAAATTCTTTCAATTGCGATAAGGTGAGATGATGAACCTTCCCTTTTCCGTCAGTTGTTCGATCCACCGTCTGGTCATGGATGACAACCACATGTTTATCCACGCTCAATTTGACATCAAATTCGATGATCTTTGCACCCTGGTCAAGCGCTAATTGAAACGCTTCAGTGGTATTTTCTGGCGCATGAGCGCTTGCCCCTCGATGAGCAAAAAAGTAGGGAGAAATTAAACTCGAATAACATAACGTCCTTCCCGTTACCTATGGAAACAGTTTCGGGATTCATGCTTCGCTCGTCCCATGCGAATCAAAAATCCCGAACATCCCGCTGGTTAAATATTCTTTTTACAATTCCACAAAATACGAAGCAGCTGCACGATCGAGCAAATCCCGGCTCATAGTAGCTTCAACGGACATGTAGCGGGAGATGTCCAGGATTTGATCACATAAGTCTCGGGGGTGGGATGCACGCATTTTTCTATTGCGCTTTATATACCATTCCTGAAGCAGGTAGGCAAGGCCCTGGTCGCTGTATTGAACTCCCTTTAATTGAGCGACGCGCTTGAAGATTTCGCGATATTCCTCATACGTGGGATCGATGATCTCAATTTTATGCCGGAGCCGGCGCAGAAAAGCCTCATCCACCAGGTCGCGTGGAGGCAAGTTGGTCGAGAATACAATTAATACGTCAAACGGCAATTCGATTTTTCGACCCGTGTGCAGGGTCAGGAAATCCACCCGGTTCTCGAGAGGCACAATCCAGCGGTTAAGCAGGTCACGCGGACGTACCTGTTGGCGGCCGAAGTCGTCAATCAGCAGAATACCGCCGTTGGCTTTCACCTGGAAAGGCGCTTCGTAGAATTTATGGACATCATCAAAGACAAGATCAAGACCGGCCAGCGTCAGTTCACCTCCGACCACGATGAATGGGCGACGGATATGAACCCAGCGCGGGTCGCGTTTTTGCCCGGAGCGCAAGGAACCTGTGCCGGAGGCCGTGGCATCATCGTCTGGGGCCCGCTGATGGTTGACCGAGTCATAGAGTTTTACCACCTGCCCATCCATGTACAAGGCATAGGGAATGAACATATCCTGGGTCAGGATCAAATTTCCAAATGCACGAGCAACGCTTGTCTTGCCATTTCCAGGAGGACCATACAAGAAAATGGACGTACCGGAATTGAGGGCAGGTCCCAGTTTCTGAAACGTGACCTCGGTGAGAACCAATTGATTAAGAATTTGCCGCATCGTCCGGCTGGTGATCACCAAGCGCTGCCGGCTTTGCCGCCGGATGGATTCGGTATAGGCTTCAATCGGAACCGGTGCGGGACCGGCATACTGGCTGCGCTCTAGTGCTTCACGTGCGCGATCGATCCCTGCCCCAGTGATGGCATACTGGTAGGATCCTTCGCCTAATCCCATGGAGGAAGACTTCACTTCAACCAGTTTTTCCCTTTTCAATGATTCCAATACCAGATCTGTCACGCCTGCGAAAGGAAGTGCGATTTCTTCAGCAACGCGAAAACCGGATAGATAACCTTGAAAATAAAGAATTTTCAAGGCAAGGTCTTGCACCCAGAGAAAGGACAAACCTGTATCCTCTATCCGCGTAATGGGTGGCGGGAGGAAGCTCGAGGTGACTGTCCGTTGTTGTGGGTGCGCAGTTTTACCGATGATGGGCGTATTCATTCATCCGCTCCTTAAGAATCGACCAATGCTCAGATTATAGCATGCGGGAGAAAAATTAAGGTATGCGAAACCCCCAACCAACAGTTTACAATTTGGAAGGGTGAAAAATGCCGAAGACCCCTTTCTGCATCATTAAATGGCATAATCAAACCTGAAAACGACGGCTTGAATAAAGCGAAATTTCCCTTATAATCTGACCCATGAAACTCACAGTCATCATTCCAGCCTACAACGAAAAAAATACCATCCAGGAAATCGTCAGACGAGTGAAGGCGATGAAAATGGTGGACGAGATCATCATCGTAGATGATGGATCCACTGACGGCACCCGGGATTTGATCACACCCATGGATGGCAGGGAGAACGTCAAGGTCATTCTCCACGAGAAAAATCAGGGAAAGGGGGCGGCTGTCCGTACTGGGATCTCTGCAGCGACCGGGGATGTTTTGATGATCCAGGATGCTGACCTTGAATATGATCCCCGGGAATATCCAAACCTGATGAAACCGATCGAAGAAGGCATGGCCGATGTAGTCTACGGGTCACGATTTCTAGGCGCGCCTCACCGAGCGATCCTGTTTTGGAACATGGTCGCCAATAAACTCCTCACATTAATGACGAACATCCTCTACAACAACATCCTGACGGATATGGAGACGGGTTATAAAGTCTTTAAACGCGAGGTGGTGGCTGACATGAAAATCCACGCTAAACGATTCGATTTTGAGCCTGAATTCACAGCGAAAATTCTCAAGAAGAATGTACGGGTTTTCGAGGTTCCAATCACGTTCAATCCCAGAGACTACAGTGAGGGGAAGAAAATTAAGATGAGAGATGCTTTTGAGGCGGTATGGACGCTTCTCAAGTACAGGTTTGTGGATTAAGAATCAAATGAGCCGGCTGAATTCAGCCGGCTCATTTGATTAATCGGGTATGCCAGCTGGCTTTACATCGCGTAAATTTAGTTGAAGGTAGGTACGTCCATTAAATTCATTGGTCTCAAACGTATACATTACGTCAACCTTCATTTCCGTTTTTAAATCGGGCTGAAGATGTCCAAGCCGGAAACCAATGGCATCAAAAAATACTTTTCCATCGCTGACGGTCAGTTTGAGGTGCTTACCGTCTGCCCCTACGGTTCGGGAGGTTTTAACTCGCACGCCACGGGAAACAAATACTGCATCCGGATTACCATAGCCGGTAGGTTGGAGATCGGCCAAGAATTTCAAAAGCTCCGGTTTCAATTCAGCCAGGGGGACTTCGCCGTCAGCCGACAAGGTGGGTCTGAGTTCCTTGCCTCCCAATTCCTTTTTGGCAATCCCGAGCAATCTGGTTCTTAACTCTGCAAGATTCTCGTTTTTGACTGTAAACCCTGCTGCTGCCTTATGACCACCGTGCCTGACCAATAAATCAGCACATTTATCCAATGCTTCAGTGATGTGAAACTCGGGAATCGAACGGCAGGAGCAACGGGTGGTTTCTGCACTGTTTTGACCGACGACTGCCGGACGGTAATAGGTTTCAGCCAGGCGGGAGGCGGCGAGACCCACAACACCTGAATTGAAGTCAGGGTGAACAGCGAACAACAAGTCCGCATTTGGATCCTCCGCAAGAACCATGGCTTCAGCCTGTTTTTGAATCTGTCGTGTTAATGCCTGCCGATCGCGGTTATTCTGATCAAGCTGAAGGGCAAGCTGGCCTGCGCGCATGACATCCTCTGTGGTCAACAATTCGAACGAAGCCAGGGCGGATTCCAATCTGCCTGCTGCATTCAGCCGCGGTCCGAGCACAAAGCCAATATTCGTGGCATTCGTCGAAGCGATATTCAGATCAGCTACATTGGATAGCGAAAACAATCCCTGCCTGCTTGTTACTCGTATCCTTTCCAGTCCTTTACGGACCAGAGTTTCGGTTTTCACCGGTTAGTGGAGCAAGGTCCGCAACTGTTCCCAGGGCGACCAAATCCAGAAGGAGAGTCTTTTCAAAATCCGAGCTGCGCGCATCGATCAATGCTTCTGCAATCTTGTAAGCAACTCCCACTCCGGCAAGTTCTTTATCCGGGTACTCATCTCCCGGCTGTTTGGGATTGACGATGGCATAGGCGTTGGGCAGAGCCTCTGCAGGTTGGTGGTGATCGGTAATGATAAGGTCTAGCCCCAATTCCCGGGCAAAGTCAGCTTCTGCAGGGGAGCGAATGCCGCAATCCACGCTGATCACAAGGTTGACACCCTCTTGTTTTAGTGTGCTGAGCGCCTCGTTATTAATCCCATAGCCTTCGTCAAACCGATTGGGGATGTACCCCCGGGCATTTCCACCCAAGGCTTGAAGCAACTGAACAAGAAGGGCTGTGGCTGTAACTCCATCCACGTCATAATCTCCATAGATAACTATGGATTCATTCTGATCCAACGCCCGGCAAATTCTCTCAACCGTTTCCTGCATTCCCTTCAATTTCCAGGGATTTGTATCAGAATCAGATTCCGCCCGAAAGTAACGGTGTGCGGCATCAGATGTGCCATACCCTCGGTTAAACAAAAGCTGCCGGATGATTGGGGGATACTCTTTAATTCCTGATCCGCTGCATCAGTGATGGGAGCTTGGACCAGCCAGTGTTTATTTTGCATGAAGATGGCTCAATTCAAGGAAAGTGGTACAGAGTATAAACGGTGTACCCACTCACCGCAAGGATTTATAATCAATTCAAGGAGAATCGAATATGAAACCCAGTCTGGACCCCATGACCCTCACCATTTCCTCCGCCCTGGAAGGACTTCGCAAGCAAATCTTCACTCCGTTGGAATTGGTTGAAGTTTTTCTCCTTCGTATCGACGAACTTAATCCCTCTCTCAATGCGTTTATCACCAGATTGGATGGCTTCATAAAGTCTGAAGCCGCTCTGCTGTCAGAAAAGAAAGCAACAAGACTACCACTCTTTGGAATCCCCCTCGCAGTCAAGGATTTATATGAAACTCGAGGAATAAGAACCACTGCTGGATCGCGCTTTTTTCGCGATTATGAACCCAAAGAAGATGGTGCTGCAATAAAAAAATTGAAAGACACAGGTGCTTTGATTCTTGGAAAGACAAATACACACGAATTCGCATTCGGGGTGACGGGAGTGAATCCGCATTACGGGACATGCCACAATCCTTGGGACGTAAACCGCATCAGCGGAGGTTCCTCGAGTGGATCAGCCGTAGCAGTGGCTTCTGGCATGGCCTTGGGCGCAGTGGGCACGGACACCGGTGGGTCAATCCGAATACCAGCATCCCTATGCGGTGTGGTGGGATTAAACCCACCTATGGAAGGGTCAGCCTGCGAGGAGTTTTCCCGCTTTCCTGGAATCTTGACCATGCTGGTCCACTCACAAAGACCGTGCGCGATTCCGCGCTGATGCTCCAATCGATGGCAGGTTTCGATCCCCTGGACCCTTCATCGGTGGATGAACCGTTAGATGATTATTTGCTCCACATTGACGAGGGCGTGAAAGGCTGGAAAATCGCTTTTGCAGTTGGGACTTATATCGAGGAGGGAAATGGCGAAGTAGCAACTGCAATCGATGAAGCCGGCAGAATATTCAAAAGTCTCGGGGCTTATGTAACCAAGGTGAACATGGATTCCTTGCGCGAACTGGCATTGGCGAATGGACAGATGGTTTCCGTGGATGCCGCAGCATTTCATCAGGACAGGCTGAGAGAGAGTCCAGATTGGTTCGGTGCAGATGTCCGCGAACGCTTGGAATACGGCAGGTCACTATCATCCACAGATTACTCCTTTGCCAGACGCAAACAGGTTGAGGGACGCCATTGGATGGATGGTTTTTTCAAGGATTACGATTTGCTCTTGCTCCCGACCACTCCCATCATTGCACCGTTGATCGAAGGGACAGACGCTATTGCCCAGGCGCGTCAATTAACGCGCTTCACCGCGCCTTTCAATTTGACCGGGATGCCGGCTCTCTCAATTCCCTGTGGATTAGATTCAAATAGACTCCCTATTGGATTACAGTTGGTGTCAGGACCATGGAAAGAGGCATCGGTACTGAGAGCAGGCCAGGCATTTGAAAAAGCGACAGACTGGCATTGAAAATTTCCTCCCCGTGATCAATAAAAAGAAAACCCCCGCTTTCGCGAGGGCTTAATTCATTGCAATTTTTCGGAATTATGGTCCTGCACAAAAGGCAGTGCTTGCCAAAATTATCCAGCCGCAGCCATTGCTGGCTTGCGCATTGCATGTTGACTGTGACTTGAATTGACAGCAAAAACATCCTTGCTGTTGAGGAGGCGGTGCAGTGGGACAGGCAGGGATACGCACCGAGAATGTCTCGCATGGATTTTCGAGCTGTACACGTTTGACGCAATGACCGCTCCTTTCGTTAAAGGAATATCCGATCGGGCAGGTTGGTTGTGGTTGGACCGGGAGAGCGCAGCAACCCTGTTCCGCCATATAGGTATACCCGGGCAAGCAGGACTGAGGTCGGTCACAGGATCCCGGCGGGTTGGGGTATAAACAGGGATCCAGCGGAACACAGACTGCACTACTGCCAAAGGCAACTGAGTAATACCCATCCGGGCAGGCGCCGCCTGAAGGAGCAGGATAACAACCCACCCCGGGTATATCCACATAATCCTTGGGGCAGGGAGCGCTGGTCAGCCCAAGTTCACCAAACTCACAATAAGCCGACTCGGGATTGTAGGCATACCCCGACGGGCAGACTGGTTCTCCTTCGGGTTCGGCCATGGCAGGTGGCACGTCGCGGCATACTTGAATCTCAACTGTTGAACCCTGCGCCAGCGCCGATCCATAGCATGCCATACGTGTCGCATTCGACAGGTAGGATTTGCATTCCAACGGGCTGCCATTGGCGGTCACTGAATAGTCATCTGCGCCTACATCGAAACCGAAAGAAACATCTATGCTGGTGAATGCCTGTCCCGCGGCGGTTAAGCCTGTCTGACCTGTACAATAACCTACGACGCTGGTCTCTGAATCCTGGGTGACAGGCGGGACATCACTTTGATCGGATGGGGGCACAATGGCAGCCAGCTGGCAGACGGGAGGTGGAGGAAGCACATCTCCTTCCAGCACGCAGCGAAAGCCGAGGTCAAAGGAATGTTCTTCCGGCTTGAGTGATGTCCGCTCAACCAGGGCAATATCCACCGGTGGAGTCAGATAACTGCCACCGCGAACCACCTTGAATTCGCCCATTTCAGGTCCTGTGGGATCGGTATTGCGGGACAGCGCGTAATAATCCTCGGCATACCAGTCATTGGTCCACTCGAATACATTACCGGCTAAATCGAACACATCATAATCGCTGATGCTTTCCATATACGACCTTACATAATTGGGTTCGGGTGGATTGAGGCATTGGTCAAAATTTAACAAGGTGCAGTTTGGCTCATCATCTCCCCAGGGATATAATTCACCTTCAGTTCCCCGGCCGGATTTCTCCCATTCAGCTTCAGACGGCAACCGTCCCTTGATCCAGTCGCAATACAACTGTGCCTGGTACCAATCCACGCCGACCACTGGGTAATCCAAATAGAAGAGATTTCCATATCGGTACTGAAAATCCTCATAAATTCTAGGGGGCGAACAGATATCAGCTTCCACGCATAATTCATATTGCATGTTGGTCACTTCTGCCTGATGCATCCAGTAGCTGCTCAAATTGACGGAGTGCATCGGCACTGTATCGCCGGCTTCGGGATTGTCTTCCCCCATGATAAATTCTCCCTGTGGGACGAAGACGAAATCGCTGAAATCCGCCCACCGTAAAAGAGAACCGGATACAGGCATGATGGCTTCCATTTCCTTTGAAAGCGTGGGTACAACCTGGGTAACATCAATGGGCACAATGGTTTCCACCGGCGCGACTGTTTCCCCAGTCACCATGGCATCTTCAGGAGTCTCTTGTTGAATGGATTTGCCATATCCCTGATAATTGCAGGCAAGGATTGCAAAAAGAATAGCCAAGACGGCATATACCAGTCGTTGGCCTGTATGACGGGCTTTCATATGGACCTCCTCGATTTTCGAACCCACTCAAGCAATCTGCCAACAACTTAGATCAGTGATGTCGTTTGCGTCGATTGCTCCAACGAACCTTACCTTAATGAGCCGTCGAGTGTTTAAACTCTAATTTATTATACAGATTTTACGGACACTTTTCTATCCCCTGCCGGACTGGGTAATTACCTTTAAAGCAAAAAATTACCTTGCACCTTGAGGGCATAATAATAGTTTTTTAGGATTGTTTTTTCAATTGAGGGTTTCTATCCAAAATGGAATGAAGTTCATCATTTAATTCAACCCGTTCCAAATTGTGCGGATCGTAATTGACCTGGACGACCACCTCGGGAAGCAGTAGAACGCATTTCTAAACGCTCGCTTTCATCTCAGCTTCAAAAGCAGGGATTTCGTTGAGTTGAACTCTCACTTTAACCGGTATGAAAATCTCGACGCCTCGATAATTTTTATATTTGGGCTTTTTCATTTCTTCATCAGCCATCTGGCGGCCGTCTTCGAGCACCAGCGCCAGGCAACTTATTTTCTGTTTTTTGAAAAAACATTCATCGCCGATCCCAAATCCTGTTTATTTTTGCAGGCAGGCTAAAACACCTTTTATCGCTTCGTCAATCCCAGGTCTGGTGATTGCCAGCACTGGAGATGTCGTTGCCATCAGAGTCTCATGAGTATTCCCAGCTTTCCAACGGCGCGGGAGAAAGCCGATCGAACCGGGATTCATTCCGACAGAATCAGACATGTATTGCGAGGATACTGCCAATCTTGCCAGGGAAGTACCAGGCAGTCCATCCATGACGGCTCGATCGAACACTTGTTGGATGTCTTCGTCTTCAGAATATACCCACACCTCAACGGGGACATCGCTGCCTCCCAATTCACTCCAATTCGATACCTGCCCTGAAAAAACAGCTCTTACTTGGTCCACCGTAAGCGTGCTGATCCCCGTCTGAAGATGAGTGACCACCAAAATCTCTTCGTCATCGATTTTATAGACTGGCGAGTTCAGGTTCTCCATCTCTCCAAGGCGAAGGGACACATCTGCCGACGCGGGATCGTTGCTGATCGAGAGTAGAACATTATTCTGATCAGCGCATTGATACAAATCAGAGAGCCAGGGTTGAACCGCAGAACTTGCAAATATCCTGAAGACCGGCTTGGGAGTGGGAGTCGCAGCCGGGGAACATCCAGCAAGAAGGCTGATGATTAATACAGATAGAATCTGTTTCATAAGAGTGTTAATCCATAGATTAATATGAGACTTCCCATTAAGGCGCAATAACCCGCAAAGATATACAGCGAGTGCCGGCTGAGATAATTCATCAACCATTTGATAGCCAGCCATCCGACAACCGCTGCCGTGATGAAACCTGCGGCCAAAACCGGCAAAAATGATGAGAGGTCATTCATCTTTAGAACATCGAGCATTTCATACAAACCGGCTGCAACCATCACCGGCACTGACATCAGAAAAGCAAACCGGGCAGCGGATGGACGGTCGAAACCCCGAAACAATCCAGCGCTGATGGTCGTTCCGCTGCGCGAAGCACCCGGGAAAACCGCCAGAACTTGCATTACGCCGATAAATAACGAGTTAATCCAGTTCATATTTTCGAGGGACCGCGTACGTTTCCCAAAATATTCCGCCAGCGACATCAGCAAAGCTGCCGTAAAAAGCCTGATCGAAGCCTCGAAAAGAGGGTACATGAATAACGCTTCAATGGCACTGTTGAGCAGTACACCGGCAAGCAAGGCTGGAATTGTGGCAATAATGATATACCAACCCAACCGGTTTTCCTGAGTGGAAAATGGTTTGGAGAAAAACGCCTTGATTAGGGTAAGAAGGTCTTTCCAAAAGTAAACTACAAGGGAGACGATGGTCCCCATTTGAACAAGTACCAGGAAGGCAAATGTGGCATCACCCGGTTCGATGCCCATCAGCGATTGAGCAACAAGCAAATGCCCGGTCGAAGACACCGGGATGAACTCCGTCAAGCCCTGGATGATTCCGAGCAAGATCGCTTGAATAAAAGTCATTGGTCCACCTTGTTTTTTATCCGCTCCGCATTACCATGCCATTGTTCCAACCAAAGCCTGATTTTGCTTTCGAATGTGCCGTCAATAATCGCGGCACGGATTTCATTCACCAAACTGATCATTGTATGTAGATTATGGATGGAGAGAAGCGTTCCAGCCAGGGATTCCTTTGCAGAAATGAGATGACGGATATACGCCCGTGTGAAAGTCCGGCAGGTGTAACAGTCGCAGGTCTCGTCGATGGGACGAGCATCCCGCGCATAGACGGCATTCATCAAATTCAGCCGGCCTTCTGAAGAGAAGGCGGCATTGTGGCGGGCAAGTCGTGTGGGCAGGACGCAATCGAAAATATCAATGCCTCGTGCAATCCCTTGAATCAAATCCTCGGGAGTGCCCACGCCCATCAAGTAACGCGGTTTATTTTCAGGAAGCAGAGGCGTAACCACATCCAGTGTCGCGTGCATCTCTGCTTTGGTCTCCCCCACCGACAGACCTCCAATGGCGATTCCAGGAAACGGCAGGGAAGAAATAAATTCAGCAGAATTTACCCGAAGGTCGGAATCCACGCCTCCCTGAACGATCCCGAAGAGAGCCTGATCAGGTCGACGATGCGCCTCGAGCGACCGCTCCGCCCATCGGTGAGTCCGCTCCATGGCGATTCGGGTGTATACCCGATCGTTCGGGTCCGAGCATTCATCGAAGGCCATGATGATGTCCGCGCCGAGGTTGTTTTGGATCTGGATCGAACGCTCAGGGGTGAATCGATGCGTGGACCCGTCAATATGGCTCTTGAAGGTTACGCCGTCATCGTCGATCTTTCGCGTGTCCGAGAGTGAAAAAACCTGGTAACCGCCGGAATCTGTCAGCATGGGCTGCGGCCATTGCATGAATTCATGCAAGCCTCCCATCTCGGCTACGAGTTCGTCTCCAGGGCGCAGGTAGAGATGGTAGGTATTGGAGAGAACCAGCGATGCACCCAAATCCTCGAGCTGCTCAGGCGTGAGTGTTTTGACCGTAGCTTGCGTGCCGACAGGCGCAAACACAGGTGAAAGGAGTTCACCATGCGGGGTATGAAAGATTCCTGCCCGGGCGTTCCCCTGCCTGGCAACAAGGTTAAATTCAAACATGGGTGGAATTATAAGGGAAATATCCCATCGATAGGACTTTCCAATCATCAAAAAACGGGTGCGATGAAAATCCATCACACCCGTTAACTTTTACTTTCTTGCAGGACTAGAACAATCCCACCACTTTGCCTGTTTTCAAATCAAGGTCCACGTCATAGAAGACAGGTCGAGTCGGCAGGCCAGGCATGGTACGCATCTCTCCCAGCAACGGGTAAAGGAACCCGGCGCCGACGCTGGCACGGATGTCGCGTATCGGAATGCGGAAACCCTTCGGCACGCCTTTCTTGGAGGGGTCGTGTGAGAGGCTGAGATGTGTCTTCGCCATGCACAACGGAAGTTTGTCGAATCCAAGCTGGGTATAGAGGGCGATCTTTTCTTCGGCCTCAGGCAGGTAATCCACGCCATCTGCGCCGTAGATCTGCTTGCAGATGGTCTCGATCTTTTCCTTGATGGACATTTCCAGCGGATAAAGGAATTTGAAATTGGTCGGCTTTTCAGCAGCCTTGATGACTGCTTTCGCCAGTGCCACAGCACCTTTGCCGCCTTCCATCCAGTGGGTACAGACTGCGGCATCTTCCGCACCAGCTTCAATGGCTGCCTTTCTGATCATCTCTACTTCCGCCTTCGTATCTGTGGCGAAGGAGTTCACCGCTACAACGACGTTGACCCCGTATCGCTTGGCATTCCGAATATGGTGCTGCAAATTTCCAAGCCCGGTGCGGAGCAGGTCAAGATTCTCATCTGTGTATTCTGGAGCCAGCGGTTTACCGGCAACCACTTTCGGACCACCTCCGTGCATCTTTAAAGCGCGGACGGTCGCAACCATCACGACCACCTGGGGGATCAAGCCCGAGTAGCGGCATTTGATATCGAAGAATTTCTCCATGCCGATATCTGCGCCAAACCCCAATTCGGTGACGACAAAATCTGCCAGCTTGAGAGCGATTTTGTCAGCGATGATGGAGGATTGACCGTGGGCGATGTTGGCAAATGGTCCAGCATGGACAAAAGCGGGCGTGCCTTCAAGGGTCTGCATCAGGTTGGGCTTGATGGCATCCTTCATCAACACGGTGAGGGCACCTGCCACCCCAAGGTCTTCTGCAGTGACCGCTTCGCCGCGCTTGTTGACCGCCACCACCATCCGTCCAAGGCGATCGCGCATGTCCGCCAGATCGGTGGTCAGTGCAAGGATGGCCATGATCTCGCTCGCCACCGTGATATCAAAACCTGAGCGATGCTCATGTCCCTGCTCTTCTTTTCCCAGCCCGACCTGGACCTCTCTCAGGAAACGATCATTTGTATCGACAACCCTGCGCCAACTCACCCGTTCAGGATCGATGTCCAGCCGGGCAAAGCGGACGCGTTCCTCGGGTGTCAATTCGTTCGGGTCGGTCTTCTTGATGTCCAATTTCTTGAGCCGCCTCAACATGGAGGGCGAGAACTTTCGTAAACCTTGTTTATTAGGCGGGCAGAGTGCATCAAATAGTTTGGTGTCGTCCTGCAACAATTCATGCATGGCGCGCGCGTCGAGCGCTGCAGCGCAAAGATTGTGAGCGGCGGTGATGGCATGGATGTCGCCTGTCAGGTGCAGGTTGAAATCCTCCATCGGGATAACCTGGCTGTACCCACCGCCGGCTGCTCCGCCTTTGATACCGAATGTCGGCCCTTGGGAGGGCTGGCGGATGCATGTAAAGACACGCTTTCCCAGGTGGGCACCCAGCGCCTGGCTTAACCCGACCATGGTGGTGCTCTTTCCCTCCCCCAACGGGGTGGGTGTGATCGCGGTCACATCGATGTACTTGCCATTCGGGCGTTTTTTCAGGCGTTCAAGGATCTCCAGCTTGACTTTAGCCTTATAGGGACCAAACAACTCCAACTCATCTTCCTTGATCCCAAGCTCTGCAGCTATCTGAAGGATGGGCTTGAGCTTCCCTGCTTGCGCAATCTCTATATCGGAGGGTACTGGTTTGACCAGTTTGAGTTTGGTTGGGGTGAATTTTGGCTGAGCGACCTTAGCAGGGGTTGCCTTCTTCACCGGTTTTTTCACTACTTTAGCCTTGGACGGTTTGGTTGCAGGTTTCCTAGCTTTAGCTTTAACTTTTGTTGCCATGTCCGCTCCTTTTTTGAATTATCCAGTTGAACACCGATACTATTATGGAAAATTTTCACAAATTACGCAATGGACTTGCATCCCCCAATTTATGATTTTTGTCACATGGCTGAAATCAGGGTTCCGACGGTCTCCCCCTCAAGGGCTTTGGTTATTTGCCCTGATTTTTCACCTGAATAAATTTGAGCGGTCAAACCTGGCGTGGACTGTACCAGATCGAGCATCAGCTCCACCTTGGATTCCATTCCCCCAGTGACATCCTCTCCCAGCCCCGCACCCACCCGCTTCTTGATCCCGGCATACAACTCTGGAGTGATCTTGCTGACAATATCCGTCCGGGCTGGGAAATTGGCATACACTCCCTCCTCGAGACCTGCAAGAAGGATGTTATTTGGCTTCAGCTCTCGGGCCAAATGGATAAATAAATCTTCCGTCGAAAGGATGGTTCCCCCGCGGACCTCGTCAAAAACCACATCCCCGTAAACGACCGGTAGAATCCCCGCGTCCAGAGCACATCGAATCGGCTCCAAATCCCAGCGGGTGACCTTCCCATCCCGGGCAAGGACCGACGCCACAGGCGCAAAGGACACAGCTGCGATTCCAGCAGAGGTCAATGCCGACATTACATACCGATTAAGCTCGGAGGCCTGAAACCAGACTTCAGCAAAACCTGCCCACTCTTCAGCCGTTTTTACCCCCAGACGCGTCCCATACTTCCGACCCGCGGTATGGCCAAAGGAACCCGACCCATGCCCAAGGACCAGGGACAAATCCGGGTAAATCCGCCTGGCATTCGCAATTTCCGAGGCAATTTCTGAGATTTTTTCAATCCTGGGGGTGAATGGGACGGTCTTATCCGTGATCAATGACCCGCCAAGTTTCAGGAAGATGAGATCAGACATAAAGTCATTTTCGCACAGAAGCGATGTTCGTGCAATATCAACCACGGTTGCCAAAAAAGTTGAGGGAAGGGTTTCCCTTAGTGGCCTTTGTGTACTTTGTGGTGATTAAAAATAATAATCAGCACCAAGGATACCAAATCGTGTTAATGCTATAATCCTTTTCGATAAATCTCGACTTCCGTACTTTCACGTACACGGTCATTTTTCTGCTGGTATTGGGAGCGTTTATTCTCTTCCTGCTGGGCGTGAGAGCCATTCATGAAGGAAGACAAACACGTTTCTTCCGTATCCGGCAGAAGAAGATCGCCGGCGGATGGTGGACGATCTTTGTCGCGCTTCTGTTCGCTGCCGGGGCGGTGTTTTCCGGGCGCTACATCGAGCCGATAGCCTACCAGTACTTTCCTCCGTCAGCCACCCCAAGCCTGACACCCACCATCACCCTCACCCCCACAATCACTCTTACTCCGACCATCACCCTTACCCCCAGCATCACGAACACGCCGGCTGTCACGGACACACCCACGCCTACTTCCACCCCTTTCATCCCTCCCGCCATCGAAGCCTCTTTCGCCAGCGTGGTCACCCCCAACCCGGACGCGATCTTCAGCCCACTGCAATTTGCCCAATCCATCGACAACAACTACCAGCCGATCAACCCCTCGACCCAGTTCACCAATCCCCTGCGGCGCATGTATGCCATCTTCAGTTATGACAAGATGACGCCCGGCGTGCAGTGGACGGCGCTTTGGCTTCGTGACGGTGAACTCGTCCACTATGAGTCAAAGCCCTGGGACGGCGAGCTCGGAGGCTACGGGTACACCGACTGGCAGCCATCTCCGGACAAATGGCTTCCAGGGGACTACCAGGTCATCATTTTCGTTGGCACCGAGTGGAAAGTGGTGGGAACATTTACGGTCGAAGGCCAGCCGCCCACTGCCTCGCCAACCCGATTTCCTACCTACACGAAATCGGCTACCTTCACCCGGACTGCCACCAAGACGAAGATTCCCACATCAACCCCTCAGCCGACTTGGACCAAGTCTCTCACGATCACTCGCCAGCCTACGCTGGCCTCCACTTCAACCTGGACAAAATCTCCGACGCGGACCCCAACATCGACGCGAACCGCAACGCCGACACGCACCCCCTCACCGACGCGGACGCCATGAACATCATAACCAAAGGTGAGAAATGACTGAAAGAGCCTTTCAAGATTATTACCCCGAACACCTCGCCCACTGCTACGGATGCGGACGACTGAACGAGTACGGCTACCAGATCAAAAGCTTTTGGGATGGGGATGAATCCGTCTGTCACTATCTGCCGAGTCCCAATCACATCGCCATCCCCGGTTACGTTTATGGCGGGATGCTGGCCTCACTGATCGACTGCCATGGCACAGGGACCGCCGCCGCCGCAGCCTACCGTGCCGAGAACCGCGCCATGGACACCGAGCCGACCTTCCGCTTCCTCACCGCCTCCCTGCACGTGGACTACCTCAAGCCGACTCCGCTCGGCGTGTTGCTGGAGGTGCGCGGACGGGTCAAGGAGAACAAGGTGCGCAAGGTGGTCATCGAGGAGTGGATTACCGCAGATGGCATTGTCACGGTGCGCGGTGAAGTGGTTGCAGTGCAGGTGCCAGACCAGCTCATTCAGGATTTGCTTAAGAAATAAATACTCCCCGGTTTTGTAGTGCACCCCATTTATCCGGGGAGTTCTTTTTCTAAATCGCCTTTTGCCTTCCCGAGCCGGCTAGCGCCCGGGATATCTGCGCTGCTAGACGGGCATTGTTTTTCAACAATACCAGGTTTGCCTTCAACGATTTCCCCTTCGTCAGTTCATTGACCCGCTGCAACAGGAAGGGTGTCAACGCTTGCCCGTGGATTCCCTTTTCGGCAGCCTCTGTGGACGCCTGCTTCTCAGCCTCATGAATTTCAGGTCCATTCAAAGCAGCATCGGTTGGAATGGGCTGCGTCACCAGCAGCGCAGACGGCAACCCGAGTTCCTTGTGCCATCGGTAGAAATCCATCAACTCCTCGAGCGTATCGATCCTCATGCTGACTGGCAGGTGCGAGGTGCTCGAAAAGAACGCAGGGAACTCGTTCGTCCCCCAACCGATCACCGGAACGGACTGAGTTTCGAGGTATTCCAACGTGGCCGGCAGGTCGAGGATGGACTTCGCCCCAGCGCATACCACGATCATCGGTGTGTCAGCCAGCGCCTGCAGGTCGGTCGAGACGTCGAAACGGTGCTCGCGGTGAACGCCGCCAATGCCGCCCGTGGCGAAGACCTTGATCCCCGCCCGGTGTGCCGCATACATCGTCCCGGCGACGGTCGTGCCGCCGGTCAGGCCGCCCCAAATAGCGTTCGAAAAATCCCGCCGGCTGACCTTGACCGGGTCAACCGCCAAGGCAAGCTGGTCAAGCTCCACAGCGCTCATCCCCAGCTTAACCCAACCCTCCAGCACGGCTACCGTCGCCGGCACCGCGCCTTCGTTCCGCACCTGGGATTCCATCTCCTCCGCCAGGGACAGGTTCTGCGGGCGGGGCAGTCCGTGCGTGATGACCGTCGACTCGAGAGCCACGACCGGCAGCCCGAGTTTGAGCGCGCGCGCAACTTCAGAAGAGAAAGCAAAGGAGGAGGGGAGTTCAGCAGGCATGTTATCCCAGCAATTGATCGTAGAGTTTTTCGAGAGACAGGTCAGGCACGACCGTTCCCGGATGACGCAAGGTCAGCGATGCGGCTGACACGCCCAGCTTGACGGCTTCGTCGATGTCCATTTCGTTGAGCAGCGCAAACATCACTGCAGCAGTAAGCGCATCGCCTGCTCCGGTCGGGTCCACCACTTTTGTCTTTAGTGCCGGCACCTGTCCCGACGTCTCCGAGGTGGCATAGCACACGCCGAACTCCGCCAGGGTGATCAAGGCGATATCGACACCCAGGTTGACCAGGTGCCGGGCAATCTCCATGGCAGATTTTCGATCCGAGGAATTGAATTCCTTTCCGCTCAGGATGCCGGCTTCCGTGCTGTTGGGGGTGATGAGCGAAAGTGCAGGCAGATGAGGGATCAACCGCATGGCAAGCGAGGACGAGGCAGGGTCCGCGCACAAGGG
>CAVPVW010000004.1:0-380762 GCA_963709295.1 uncultured Chloroflexia bacterium
GATTGTCTTCGCGTCGGCCGGGTTGCGCGTACCGCAGAATCCGCAGTGGATGTCGGCGCCCTTTTTCGCCTGCTCGATCTCCTTCTCATCCTTGACGAAGTTCTGGTCCGCGCCCATCTCGAACTTGACGTTCTCGGGCTGAGGCGCGCCGCAGCTCTCGCAGGATTTGACCGGTCCCGGGTTGCGCGTGTTGCAGTTGGGGCAGGTCCATTCCATCTTGATGAAGCCTTTGGATTTCGTGGTCATAACTCCTCCCGGTAAATAATGCTAAAAGTCGTGGAACTTGCGAACCGCCTCCACGCGCGATTTAAATTCGGGTTCGCGGTAGGGCGAGCGGCGGGGTCGTCCCCGGGCTCTGTATTTGTCAGCGCCGCGAAGACCGCCTCCACGCCATGCGCGATGTTGACAGGATTGTATCCGCCCTCGAGCGCGAAGACAATCCCACCTTTACACCATTCGCCTGCCAGCTCCACCAGCGCCCTGGAGATGGCGTGAAACCCTGAAGTGGTCAGTCCCAGCGAGGTGAGCGGATCGTCCCAATGCGAATCGAACCCCGCCGAGACGAGAATCAGCGAAGGCTGGAATTTCTGAACGAACGGTGTGATGATGTGAGATGTAATGAGCGAAAAAGCCCCGTCCCCGCTGCGCGAGGGCAGGGGCACGTTAACGATCGCCCCCTGGCATGCGATGCTTCTTGAATCGACCCGGAACCCGGATAAATATTTTCCTGGTGGGTGGAGAGGTATGCGACCCGTTCATTCTTCCACGCGTAAGCCTGTGTGCCGTTGCCGTGGTGCGCGTCGTAGTCCACGATCAGCACGCGCTCCGCGCCGCGCTCGAGCGCATCCTGCGCGGCGACGGCGATGTTGTTGAAGATGCAGAATCCCATCGAGCGCTGCGGTTCGGCGTGGTGCCCCGGCGGGCGGACGATGGCAAAGCCGTTCGCGCTTCCCCGTCCATGACCTTGCGCGTCAGTTCGAGCGTCCCGCCGGCGGCCAGCAGGCTGTCGTCGTAGCTGGTGGAGGTGACATAGGTCGGGGCGTAGTCGATGATGCCCGGCTCGCGCTCGCACACCTGCCGGATGCCCTCGACCAATTCCTTCGTGTGCACCCGGGCGATCTCCTCGGGCAGGGCGGGTTTTGGCGTGACCCAGTCCACGCCGGCGCGGTCGGTCTTGACCTGCGACAGCCGGTCAGGTTCCTCGGGGTGTCCGGGATAAACATGCTTGGGTGAAAGGACGAGGGTCGCCAGCGTGGTCACAGGTTTATTTTACCTCGCTCCCTGATTTTGAGATGACAACGCTTAAAAGCGATCATCCGGCATGTTGTGCATGCCGGATGACCTTGAGGGGGAGGGACACCACCTAAGAGTTGGCATGGGGGGGACATGCATACCCTTTTTGGTGGGTGACACCTGTCTCTACCAATAAAGATAACTCAGGTGTCGTTAACGACAATATACACCTTATTAGTCCGAAAAAGATTAAAAATAAATGAGAATTCACCTACGCTTGGCAAACAATTCCAGCCAATCGTTGAGTTCCTTCTCGCTCATGGCGCTTTCTTTTGCCGAGGTCGACCTGTTTTGCAGGGTCAGCCTTACCTGCCGGGCGAATTCGTCTGAGGAAAGGACTTTGGCTTTGGCGGATCGCGCTTCCGCCTGCACGCGCCGGTCCGAGGAGACGACAGTCCAGTTTTTGGCGGAGGCGCCCAGTCTTTTATGCGCCGACGGATGGCCTCATCCGCGATATCCGGCCTGCGGACAGAGTGCGCAGTCACCGCCCCGTGCTTTTGTTTTGCAGGCTGCCCGGCTGGGGCGTTGTCGAAATAGGCCTCCGCTTGTGACCGGCTGAGGCGGCAGTACTCCTGCAGCAGGCGGATCAACTCCAGCTCGTCGTCGAGCGAGTCGAGGCGCAGTCCTATGTGGGGAATCAGGTTGTGTCCGTCGATCAGGAAGGGCATGGAAGTATTTTATCCGTTAACCGACGTTTCGCCCGCAGTTAATCTGCGGGCGAAACGGGAAAGTTGTAAAGCCTGACACTCGTTACTGGTCGATGTCGTAATCCTGGCCGCCGTAGTTGCCCTTGAGCGTGGTATGGCCGTCGGTCCAGTTATAGCTGAAATCGAGGCTGCCGGTCTCATCCCCGCTGATCTGCGTTTCAAAGCTGACGACGCTCGTCTCGTCATTGTAACCACCGGTGCCGGACATTTCAAAGCCCCCGGTGAAGGCGCATTTCTCGAAGGAGTAGGCCAGGCCGGCGTCGCCGGGGCCAAAGGTGAAGGAACCGCCGTAGGGACAGGCAAAGGATCTTCCTCCTCGCCGTCGCTGTAATAGTATTCCGGTACGCGGTTGAGTTCATCGATGATGCCCAGGAAGATATCCACCGGATGATCGAATGCGCTGACATCCTCGGGCATGAGCGGGAGGAACGGATAGATGACCGCCGGGTCCCAGTCGCAGACGATCTCGCGTTCGGCGGGCAGGTCGCCATCGACCAGGAAATTGGTGACGTAATCATCCGGGCAGGCTTCGCCCCAGCCATAGATGCTGTGCAGGCCGCCTTCGACGTAGAGGTGGTAGCCGTTTTCGAGGCGTTCTGCCACGGCCTTCCCCTCGTGGAAAGGTGTGGCCGGGTCCAGAGTGGCATTCAGTACAAGGGTCGGGACGCCCGGCGCGACCAGCGGCTCGACGATGACCGGTTCTTCGGGTGAACTCGGCCACAGGGCGCAGGTGATGCCGGTATAAATGCTGCCGTCCAGGCGCGGGACAGTGCCGTTGGAGTTTTGCCCGGCTTCGATGGACTTGGTAATGCGTTCTTCAGGCGTTCCCTCGAAGTAGGCGTTATCGGTGCAGTGGACGTTGGTGAACATCGTGTCCGAGAAGGTCGGGTCGCCGACATATTCCCCGGTCGCCGGGTCGATGGTGCCCTGGACGTAGAGCAGCCGCGCCATCGGGATGATGTCGCCCTGCTCGGCGGCAGCCAGCGCGCGCAGGAACAGGGAACGAGCGCCGAGGGAGTACATCTGGTAGGCCGTGACAAACTCAAGCTGGTCGAAAGTGAAAGTGCGATTCACCTTCGTTCCATCCGGCAGGGGAAATTCGTAGCTGATCGGCTTTTCGGAGACCTGGGCTGCCAGCTTGTCGTAGACGGCCAGCGCATCACCGCCGAGGGCGTAGTTGCATTCGGGATCTTCATCGCAGGCTTTCAAGGTGGCCACCAGCACATCGTTGAAGGCTTTTTCCTGTGAGTAGGCGCTTTGCTCACCGTCCAGGGTCAAGTCAATGGTGCCGTCCAGGATCATCCCGGCCAGCCGGTCGGGATGCGCGGCGGCATAGGTCTGGGCGACGGCGGTGCCGTAGCTGACGCCGTACAGCCAGAATTTTTCATCGCCGACGGTCTGGCGGAATGTCTCGAGATCCTCGGCGACCTGGTCGGTGCCGTAGAAGGCCAGTTTGGCAGGGTCGATGCCCATCTCATTGACGCAGTCATCGATGAATTTGCGCGTGTCGTCGATGGCTTCCTGCTGTTCTTCAGGAGTCTCGAGGCCTTCGACCCCGGACTTGTCATAATCAGTCAGAAAGTCGGGGGTGCCGGAGGCATTGGCCACCGGGCAGTCGAGCGGGCTGGACAGGCCCAATCCGCGCTGGTCGTAGTAGACCAGGTCGAAGTGCTCGGGGATGCGCTCGTCGAAATAATCCACGTAAGCCGAACTGATGCCCTCGCCGCCCGGCCCGCCGGGGAAGGCCTGCACATACATGCCGTAGCGTTCACCGGAAGCCGGCAGCACGGCGAACTCCACCTGGAGGGTCTCACTGTTGGCTGGATCAAAGTGATCGAGCGGCACGTCGATGGTGACGCAGGTCATCTCGGGCTGCTCTTCGCAGGCCGTCCCGCCGAGTTGTTCGAGGACGGGCGTGATGTCGTCGATATTGGTGAAGGCCGATGGAACGGTCGTTCCGGTGTCCGGGATGGCGGTTGGCTCAGCGGGAATTGCTGTCGCCGGGGAAAAAAGCTGGGTCATGTAGTTGCAGGCCAGCAGCGAGAAAACCAGCGCCAGCCATGCGGGAAGCCATTTTATCTTGTTCATTCTCTCTCCTGAATTTGTGCAAATCGGGGCAATCGTGCCCGAATTGTAAACTTTTAAGTGGTGGTTTGCAAGAAAGAGAAAGGGGCACAGAGGGGTAAAAAAAACCTCTTTCGTCTTTACGAAGGAAGACGAAAGAGGTAGGAAAATCAACGAACGTGACCTTTAGGTTGTGGCAACTTCTTTTGTGGTCACTTCAAATTGGGGCGGATTTTCGAGATGCTTCTTCACCGCGCACAACTCCGCCGAACGGATCAGCGAGTCGTAATACTTCTGCGGGAAACCCGGCGGGACCTGAATCTCCAGGTCGATCTTCTCGACCATTCCATTCATGGGATTGCTGTGCACGCGCTGGACGATTTTTATCCCGTCGGTGGCGATTTCACGCTGGCGGCAGAAGCCGAGCACATAAATGCCCGCGCAGGTGCCGATGGATGACAGGAAAACGGCAAAGGGCGTGGGGGCGGAGGAAGCCGGGGGCTGGTCGGTGGCCACGGTGAACGGACCAAAATGCGCGTCGACGCGCGAGCCGCCGGGGAAGTCGATGATCATTTCCATAATTTCGTTACTCCTTAATATGTAGGATACCGTTTATTGGATGCCATCAACGGCAAAAAGTTACACCTTGTCCGAAGCTTTCTTGCGCGGCCAGAAGAAATACCAGTAGAGGAAGACGGCGACGGTGTACAGCGTGATCGTCGTCATGAAGACGGGGTTAAATCCGTACTTGACCTGCAGCCACCCGCTGATGGTCGGACTGAACGCCCAGCCGAAGTTGTTGGCCATGCTGACCAGGCTGGCCACCGTGGCGCGCGATTCCTCCTCGACGTGCTCCATCACAAACGCCTGGTAGACCGGTCCGCCCATGTTCATCAGCGTCAGGCGGATGTAATAGGCGGCGGCGCTCAGCCAGAACAAGGGGCTGAATCCCAGGATGAACAGAAAGGGGATGGATAACCCCTGGGTGATGACCACCAGCTGGACCTTGCCAAGCCGGTCGGCCAGAGGCGGTGCGATGATCGTCCCGAGCCCCATCGCCAGCGCCCCCCAGGCAAAGAGCGTCCCGATGACCGGGTCGGAAACCATGTGCACGTTGCGGAAGAAGACGTTCATGAAGGGCATGATCAGCCCGGCGCCAAGAGAAATGATCAGCATCGGCGCGATCAGCTTGCTCAACTCAGCAGGATGTTTGGCGGCGTAATGAAACGGGGTGAAAAGAGCGCGCTGTGATCGCAGCAAGTTCAGGGCCTTGATCCCAAAAAGGGGAATCAGCGCCACGATGGAGCCTAATGCGATGATGGCCAGCGCGCCGGCATAGGCCGTGCTGCTGGTCGGCGCGACCCCCCGGGCTTGCCCCACCCAGGTCGGCAGGTACCCACCCACCCAGGTCCCCATGGCGCTGGCGGCCATCTGCAAACCGACGGACAGGCTGAAGAGGTAGGTGCGTTCCCTGTCGCCGCTGTTCTCCATCAGGAACGGCGACATGGTCACGGCCGACAGGCTCTGGCCGGCGCCCATCAGCATGTTCATGGCGTAGAACATGGGCACGGACGGGAACAGGACCATCGTGATGATGGCGATGCTCACAGATCCGCCCCCGAGCAGCAGCGACCATTTTCGCCCGATGAGGTCCGAGAGAAAGCCCATCGGCAGGGCGGTCAGCAGCGCGGTCATGCTGGTGATGGTGATCAACTGTCCCAGCAGGCGTTCGTCATAGCCGAGGCTGAGCACGTAGAAGTTGAAGAGCAGACGGTAGACGCCCAGCGCCGCCCCGGTCAACATGGCGCTGACGAGGTACAGCCGGGCGTTGGGGTGGAACGCCTTCACCCGGGCGATGTAGGTCTGGATGACGTTGTTCGAGTTCATGGTCAGGATTGGTTGTAATCCGCTTTCGAGGCAGGGTCAACCGCAGATTGTTACCAATTTGACCATCATTCGTCAGTGACGGTAATCCGCCCAGGATGAGGTCTTATAATGGGGTCATGGCTTCATGGATCGTTCACCTGCGTGTAGCAGAGAACCTGCTGAGGGAGGTCCCCGCCCTCGATGAATCCCAATTCGCGGTGGGCAACATCGCACCCGATTCGGGCATCCCCGACGAAAAGTGGGAAAACTTCTCCCCGCCTCCGGTAGTGAGCTCACTTCCAGGATTCCGCCGACGTCCACCGCAACTGCCGCGACCTGGACCTGTACCGCGATTACCTGCAGCCGCTTGACCCCGCTTCCAACGTGAACGAGAATCTCCTTCCTGTGGGGATATTTTTTCCACCTGCTCACGGACAACCTGTGGAGCATCCAGGTCGGGCGCCCGACGCACGAGCGCCATGCAGCCCAATTCGATGCCGATAAGAACTTCATCTGGGAGGTGAAGAAGGACTGGTACGGCCTCGACTTTCTCTACCTGCGCGAGCACCCGGACAACCTTTTCTCCCGCGTTTTCCTGCATGCCGAGTACGAAGGACCGGATTATGCGTTCATGCCGGCCGAGGCCATTCGCCAGCGGGCTGCGTATATAAAGCAGTATTACCAGCGGGACGATGACCAGATTTAAGAGATGTGTGCGAGACCCTTTGTCTATCTCTCAAAGAATGAAATGGATCGCTTTGTGAAAGAAACATCCGGGCGGATGTCTGCCATTTACCGGTATCTTTCCGGCCGCGGAGAGACCTGCGATTATGGCACAGCGCTGTCCATCCGCGTATAATTGAAGCAGGAGACTCACATGGATAAAAAAAGCAACAAAAGCCTGATCCCCTCCCAGGGTGGCATGTTCTCCGACCTGATGGTGCGCGTCAAATTGATCGGGAAGCTCATGGCCGACCGGCGCGTCAAATTCTGGTTAAAGCTCATCCCGGTGGGAACGCTGGCTTACCTTGTTTTGCCGATCGACCTGATTCCCGGCGGGGTCATCCCGCTGGTGGGCGCCGTGGACGACGTGGCCATCATCTGGTTTGGCGCGTCCATGTTCATTGAGCTGTGCCCGCCCGAGATCGTCCGCGAGCACATGCGCCGGCTTACCAGCAATAGTGACATTGTGGATAACCCCAGCCGCGATGTCGATGTAATCGACGCCGAGGTGACCGATATTCCGGAAAACCCCGATAAATAATTGCCCATTCACAAACAAGGAATTGACATGCGACCTTTATTGGTATTCGTGCTGACGGCACTCTTTGTGGCCGGCTGTACCTCGCCGGCCGAACCACCCCCTCCCACCCTCACGCCTGCCCTCGCTCCCGAACCCACATTAACCCCCGAGCCTGCCCTGCCCCCCCCGGCTGACACACAGCCGCCGGCCCCTTCGCCATCCACGATCCCTGAAGCAGCCTCCTTCCCCGCCCCCAACGCTTATGGATGGGTGCCGGCGGTCTCAGGTTTGTACCTGCCGGTGGATATCCAGAACGCCGGCGACGGATCAGGGCGGCTCTTCATTGTCGAGCGCCCGGGCAGGATTCTCATCGCGATCAACGGGATGCTCTTTCCGGTACCGTTCCTGGACATCACCGATCGCATCCGCAGCAACGGCTCCGAGCAGGGACTGCTCGGGCTGGCGTTCCACCCGGATTACGCGACGAATGGATTCTTCTACGTCAACTACACCGACCGCAGCGGCGACACGGTCATCTCGCGCTTCAACGTGAGCCCTGACCCGAACATCGCCAACCCGTCCAGCGAGCTCAGGATGCTCGGCATCCCACAGCCCTATGCCAACCACAACGGCGGCGCGGTCGCCTTTGGTCCGGATGGCTACCTCTACCTCGGGCTGGGAGACGGCGGCTCGGGCGGGGATCCGCTGGGAAACGGACAGTCGCTCAACACGCTTCTCGGCAAGATCCTGCGCCTCGACGTGAACAACGCCATCCCCTACTCCATCCCGCCCGACAATCCCTTCGCCGGCAGCGGGGAAGTCTATCAGGAGATCTGGGCCTCCGGTTTGCGCAATCCCTGGCGCTTTTCCTTTGACCCCGCCACCGGCGACCTGTATATCGGGGACGTGGGCCAAAACGAGTGGGAGGAGATCAGCCTCGCCCCTGCCGGCCTGGGTGGACTTAACTTTGGCTGGAACACCTACGAGGGCAATCATCCGTACCAGGGCAGTTCATCCGCCTCGTTCGCTTTTCCGGTCGCCGAGTACAACCACTCGCAGGGATGTTCCGTCACAGGCGGTGTCGTCTCGCGCGGCGCATCGCTGCCAGCCTGGAACGGCATCTACCTTTACGGCGATTTCTGCACGGGTTACGTCTGGGGCCTGCTGACCCAGGGAGGGAGCTGGCAGTCGCAGCTGCTCTTCACGACCGGGTTGGGTATCTCCACTTTCGGCGTGGACGAAGCTGGCGATGTTTACCTGGCTGACTATCGGGGCGGGACGATCTACCGCCTTGTTTCAAGGTAAATGTGCATCCATAAATAGGACATTTGCCGTCCGATAAGTGCCCTTTATCAGGTTTTGGGATGACGCCTGTCACTGGCAGGTTTCTTGTCCGGAAAGTAAACTGGGAATGTATTCTGGAGGTGTGTCATGGCGGAAAAGAAATGGGAAATCACAAAGATTCGTTACTGCGACCACGTCGGGCATGAAGTGGCCTTCGAGACGGAGATGATCTACCCGTCCGATACCCTGCCGGATCCGCCGCGTGTTAATGCGCGCCGCTGCTCCAATGCGAAGGAATGCAACATGTTCGACAAGCCCACCTGCGTGTGGTGCGGCACCAACCCGGATCACGCTCCCCTATAAAAAAACAGAAGGAGACAGAGGTCTCCTCTTTTCATTCTCTCCTCTCTCTGATTTGGTCTTGATTTATCCTGCGGAAAATCGCAGGATAAATCGTTTAATCCCGGGATTGAGCGCGTAGAAAAGCGGCCACCTCATCGCTGGCGGGTGAGTTTTTCAAATCCTCCGGCGTGCCGATCTGCCGCAATTTCCCCCCGATGATGACAGCCAGGTGGTGGCTGACCTGCGCGGCCTCCTGCAGGTTGTGGGTGATCATCAGCGTCGTGGTGGCTGTTTCCGCCAGGATGGCATGCAGCTCGTCGAGCAGTCCGCGGCGGGTGGGAGAGTCGAGGGCGCTGAAGGGTTCGTCCAGCAGCAGCAGTTCCGGCTGCAGCACGAAGGCCCGCGCCAGGCTGACGCGCTGCGCCTCGCCGCCGGAGAGTTTATCCGCTCGCCGGTCGCGCAGATGGGTGATTCCCAGGCGGTTCAACCAGTGATCCACGCGGCGTGTAATTTCCTCTTTGGGGGTGCCGCGGAAATGCAGCCCGAGGGCAGCGTTCTCATAAACAGACTGGCTGAACAGGAGCGGTTCCTGCAGTACCAGCGCGATGCGGCGGCGATAGTGCAGTTCCTGCTGTTCGGAAATTTCCTCGCCATTGAAGAGTATCTGTCCCCGGTCAGGTTTGAGCAGGTGGGCGATGGCCAGAATCAGGCTGGTCTTTCCGGCCCCATTGGGACCGACCACCGCCAGCACGTTTCCCTGGTCGACGGCAAGGTGATCGACTTCCACCACCGGCTGGTTTTCGCGGCAGACCAGCAGGTCGCGCACTTCGAGCAGGGGAGTCATCGTTTGGCTCCGCGCTGCTGGATCCAGGTCATGGCCGCATTGATCAGGAAGGTGATCGAAAGCAGCAGCGCGCCCAGCGAAACCGCCGTCCCGAACTCTCCCTTGCTGGTTTCGAGGACGATGGCCGTGGTCAGCACCCGGGTCTGCCCGCGGATGTTGCCGCCCACCATCATGGAGGCGCCCACCTCCGAGATGACGCTGCCGAAGGCCGCCATCAATGCCGCCAGTAGCGGCAGGCGTGCCTCGCGCCACAGCGCCCAGATCATTTGCATGCGTGAGGCGCCCAGGCCATAGAGTTGGAACTGCAGCCGCGGGTCCAGCTGCTGCAGGGAGGCGGTGGTCAGCCCGGCCATGACCGGGGCGGCGATGACCGTCTGTGCGATGACGATGGCGGCGGGGGTGTAGATCAGGTGCAGGTCGCCCAACGGCCCCGAACGCCAGAGCATCATTGCCACGACCAGCCCCACCACGACCGGCGGCAGGGCCATGCCGGTGTTGACGATGCTCATCGCAAAGGACCGCCCGTGAAATTTTCCCAGCGCCAGCCAGGTGCCGAGCGGCAGCCCGATCATCAGGCTGATCAACGTGGAAATGCCGGAGACGGCCAGGGAGAGCAGGGTTATTTCCAGGACTTCAGGATCGAGAAGCATGAGTTTATGTTTTTTGGGCGCGGCACAGTACCGTAGAAGATGTGCCGCGCCCATGATTTAAATTGAGAAGGTGTGTTTACGGAAGTGTGGCTTCGTCCTTGCCGGCATCGGGCATGAACAGCGGCTGGCCGAATTTTTCCGTGCCAAACTGGCCGATGACTTCCTGTGTGGCTGGTGAGATCATGAAATCCTTGAAGGCCACTGCGCCGTCATAGTTGTTCTTGGTGCACTTTTCAGGGTTGACCGTGATGACATGGTAGATGTTGAGCAGCGCTTTTTCGCCTTCCGCCAGGATCTCCAGATCCAGGGTGTCCTGGTTCGCCAGGTAGGTGGCGCGGTCGGTGAGGGTATAAGCCCCTTTTTCGGAGGCAATGGTCAGTGAGGCTCCCATGCCCTGACCGGTCTCAATATACCAGGCTGGTTTTGTTGTCGCGGGGTCGAGCTCGGCAGCTTTCCAGATGCCGAGTTCTTTTGTGCTGGTGCCGGACTTGTCAGCGCGCGCGACAAAAGGCGCTTCCGCTGCCGCAATAGCCTTGAAGGCATCGGCTGCAGTCATGCCTTTGATGCCCGCCGGATCGTCTGCCGGGCCGACGATGATGAAGTCATTGTGCATGACCAGTTCGCGCTCCTTGCCGGAGCCTTCGTCCATGAAGGTCTTTTCAGCCGAAGGCGAGTGGACCAGCAGCACGTCGGCATTGCAATCCGTTCCCATCTGCATGGCAGCGCCGGAACCGACGGCCACCGTCTGCACGGTGTAGCCGGTCTGCTCCTGGAAAATCGGGACGAGCACATCCAGCAGGCCGGAATCCTGGGTGGACGTGGTGGTGGCGAGGATCAGGTTGGGGTTGGCAGGAGGTACGGGAGCAGCCTGTTCGCCAACCTTTGCCTCAATTGAAGCAACATCCTTGACCCAGGCCTTGCCGCTCATGCCCGGCATGACCATATTGAACATGCCGTCTGCGATGCCGATCAGGCAGTCGGCGCAGGCCGTCACATCGGACAACGGGGCTTCATAGCTAAAGCCGTCGCTGGCAGTGAAGACTAGCGCGTTCGCACCTTCCTTGAGCCCGGCTTTCTCGAGGGCGGCATTCAGGCGCACGCCTTCGTATTCGCCGGGTCCACTCTTCGGATGTTCGGCGGTCACTTTGACCACTTCCAAGCCTGCCGGGTCGGCGGTGGTGAGGGTCAATTCGTTGTTGACCAAGCCGGTGACCAGTAGAGATGCGCCAGCAGGCACTTCAGTGGCAGGAACTGCCGTCGGGACAGCAGTTGGCTCCGGAGTGGCTGCCGGTGCGCAGGCAGAAAGCGCTACAGCCAGAACCAGGAACAGGGTGATTAAAAAGTTGCGAGGTGTTGGTTTCATTTTCTCATCCTTTCAAAAATATGATTTTGGCACAAAACGGCAGATACCCGGCGAAAGCAGTCCATCCGGCAAGCTGCCGATTAACCCATGACGATAGTGGGAAGCAGAGATAATTCAATTCGCGTCATGATCCAATTCAGTCCACACCAACCATGATGTTGGAGGCTTTGATGATGGCGTAGGCCGGTTTGCCCACCTGGAGCCCCAGGGTCTCGACCGATGTGTTGGTGATGATGGAGACCAATTTCTCACCACCGGGCAGTTCGATGATCACTTCGGTGTTGACCGCTCCTTTGTTGATCTGGACCACGGTTCCCTTCAGAATGTTTCGTGCGCTGAGTTTCATTTTTTCTCCTTTTAAGATTTTGTTATGAATTGATTTGTCATTGCCACTGTTGTTCCTGTCGAGGCAGCAGCGCCAATCGCAGGATAAGAAAAACCGTCAAGGCGATCACGATCAATAATGCCGCCACGGCTTGAGCCGCGCCCAGACCAAACCCCTGGAATCGTTCAAACACCAGCAGGGGCACAATTTTTGGGTGGTAGGAAAGGATCACCACCGCGCCAAACTCGCTGATGGCTCGCGCCCACATCGTCAATGCGCCGGCGAGCACGCCGCGCGAGGCCAGCGGCAGGGTCACGTGCCAGAAAGCCTGGAAGGGCGTGGCCCCATCGGTCTGAGCGACATGTTCCAGCTCCTCGTCCACCAGAGAGAAGGCCTCCCGGCTCATGATGACCAGGAATGGCAGGCTGACGTATAGCATCCCGACCACGATGCCCTGCAGGCTGTCGGTGAAGACCATCCCGATCGGCTCCAACCCACGCCCGAGCAATCCGCGCCGGCCAAAGACCAGCAAGAGGGCAATTCCGGCCGCCGTGTGCGGAATAATGATCGGCAGATAGACCAGCGCCTCCACAAGCCGCTTCCCGCGGAACTTTCGCCGCGCCAGCAGGTAGGCCAGCGGGATGCCGGTCAGCGCAGCCAGCGCGGTGGCGATCAGTGCCGCTCCAAAGGTTATTTTGATGGAACGCTGCACTTCCGGGTCGGTCAGCGCCTGCAGGAAGGCTTCTGTGGTCGTGCCGAGCAAAATGCTGGCGATCGGAAGGAGTATGAAAAGCAGGAGCAGGCCGCCGAGCAAGCCAAAGATCAGGTCAAAGACCCGTTGGCGGCTCACCGTTCCTCCGCGGGAACACTGAGGGATTGCAATTCCGGCGGGATGTTGTCGTAACCATCTCCCAGGGGCGCTTCAAACATGGGGTGATGATTGGCCTCCATGATCGCACGCCCTTCCGGTGAAAGCAGAAAGGCGATGAACAAGGCAGCCTCGTCGGGATGGGGTGCGCTGCTGGGGATGGTGATCCCGTAGCCGATCCGCTCTCCGCGGAACTCGGGTTTGACGCTGGCAAAACGCTGGAAATCAAGGTTAACCTGCACTCGGTTGTAAAGGTCCTCAAACGCCTCTTCGCCCAGGTTGACTTCATCGGGCAGGCGCAGCAGTCCCAATCCGTGCTGGTCGATGACGCTTTCGTACTCAAAGGCATAATCCAGATCACCCAATTCAAGCAGGGCAATCAGTTGGATGCTCGCGCCGCGCAAAACGAGGTGCGCCCCGGAACTTGTCTCCAGGATTTCCGGCACGGTGATGGTCGTCAGGTCATCGTCGCGAAAGATCGTCGGCTCAAAGGTGAATTGCCCGTCCACGAACGATTCAAACATCCCGTATGATTTTGTTCGTTCCTCGTCCAGTGCCACTGCCATCAGCCCGCGGTATCCAGCAGCATCGAAGCGCGGATCGGGGATGCCGGTCTTCACATCCGGCCGGGAGAGAACCTCAACCCAGTTATCCGCATTGATCTCATCGGCGTATTTGCTGTCTTTGTTGTACGCCAGTGCCAGGTGATTGCTGGCGTAACGGATGTGCCAGTCCGCAAACGGCAGGCCGGTGTCCGGGTCGTTCACGTCATACATCAGCATCGGGATGAGGGCTGCGTCGGCGGTGGCGACCACGTCGATCGGCTCGTGAAGCTCGGTGGCGTGGCGGATGACCTGGATGCTGCCGTGATACTCGGGCAACACGTCAATGTCGGGATACTTCGCCTCGAAGGCCTTTTCCAGTTCGTCGAAGGGTTGGATCAGGCTGCCGGCGGCAAATACGACGAGAGGCGTTTTCTCCGTCCCGCCACCCGATGGCGGGGTGCCATTGCACGCCGAGAGTCCCAGCGCGAGGGCGACAGTGATGAGGAAGGTGCGAAGTAGAGTCGGCATGGTCTCGATATGTCGGAGTTGGTCGAGCCAGGAACAGTCAGTACCGACCTCCCGCCTACTCGACCAACCAGGCTTTTGTAACGATCCGTTATTTCGCTTCGATGCTCACCACATCCTTCGCCCAAAAACTACTTTCCATGCCGGGCAGGACGAGGTTGAAACTCTCGGGGGTATCGGTGAACGCCAGCAGGCAGTTCTCGCAGGCGCGGATGTCGGTAATGTTGACCTCGGTGGAAAAGCCATCCGCTGCAGTAACCAGCAGGGTCTTCGCGCCATCCTGGACACCTGCCAGGTCGAGCAGGGCATTCAATGAGACGCCTTCATAATCCTGGGGACCCTTTTTGGGGTGCTCGGCGGTGATGCTGAGCACTTCCATCGTGCGGAGAGCTGCTTCGTTCAGAGACAATTCCTGATCGACGAGACCGGTCAGGGTGAAGGTGGCCTCATCCGCAGGGACATTTGCAACAGCGCCAGCCGCTGCAGGCGGAACATTTACTTTAAGTTCAGTCACCATGCCGGCCATTTCGCTCTTTTCCAGGTCCGACCCCACCAGCCTCAGTGGGAAGTATTTTTCAGCGAGTGGATTCTTCGTTCACTTTGTGAGCCAGGAGGATATTCTTGTTGCGCCTGAGTTTTTCGATATCCAGGGAGACGGTGTAACCGTCGGAGGCGATCACATCGACGGTGTAGCCGGCATCGGCCAGGGCATCGTTGAAAGCGATCCCCTCATGCTTGTTTTCATCGTCCACGCCGCCGACCAGGATGTAGAGCGGCACACCCACCCACTCTTGGGCTTTGTCGTCCGTCCAGCTTGCGCCGTGACATTGCGGGGCGGAGCAGGATTCGATGGTGGCGCGGTCATAGGCATCCTCGATGCCGCCGACGGCCTTGAGTTTCCACTCCATCACCAGCGGTTTGACCTCCAGCTGGTTGACCCATTTCACTGCCCAGTGGCCGTCCGTGACCTGCTTGGGCTCATCGCTGACGACAGTAAGGCGCAAGGTGCCGTCCTGCTTCGGGTCGAGCGGTTGGCCGTCGATCTCGTAAGCTACCATGGCAGTCAGGGGCATGGGATTTTTAAGTTCATCCCCGTTAGCCGGGTCGTAGGAGATAAACGAACCGTTTTGAATCTGGTCATACGAGAAGGTGATGCTGTAGCCATCCTCGGCGACGACATTCAACCCGTTGGTATCGTCCATCCCCGCCAGCGCTGCAAGGTCCTTGAGCGCCACTCCCTTGAATTTGGCAGGCAGCGTTATCTTGCCGGTGCTGCTCTTGATGCCGCCGTAGCCCTCGGTGGCGGGCATGGCCTGCAGGTCGTCCATGGTCAGTGATTGGGTTCCCGCCGGGTTGACAATTTCCAGAATCGGAACTGCGGGCGCTTCCGTGGGAGGAACATCGGTGGGGGCGGAGGTTGGCTCCTCGACAACCGGGGTGGCTTCAGGGGTGGCTGCTCCGCATGCTGCAAAGGTCAAGGCGAGAGCGAGCAAAAGACCCCCAGCCAGAATAAACCGCACGTAAAGTTTCATGTTGTTCTCCTGTGTGATCAGTGATGTCAATCCCTTAATGGATTGGAATTGCTTCGCCGGTATGTTTCGTGTCATACCCGTGCAGCCCTTCCACCTCCCGGCGGAAGGATTTCGTCTGCAGGGTGTCGAGCATCGGCTTTAATTTTTTTAGCTGCTCGTCGGGGATGACCAGGTCGTAGCGCTCCTCGAAAAGCGGAATGAAATCGAGCCCGTGTTGATGCGCGGCCGCCTGGATGCCCAGCGCTGTATCAGCCTGGCCGGATTGGACGGCGTGAGCCGATTCGCTGTGGGTGTGGACGAAATCCATGTACCCCCGGATCGAGCCGGGGGTGAGTCCGAGCCGCTGGATCTCCCGGTCGAGCCACAGGCGTGTCCCGGAACCGGGATTCCGGTTGATGAATTTAACATTCTTCTGTGTCAAATCCGTGATGGAATGAATGCCTTTGGGATTCCCCGGCGCAAGCAGCAGCCCCTGGGTGCGGTAGGCCAGGGTGACCATCTCCACCGCGCGGTCGGGGAACAGGTGGTGGACGTAGGAGGTGTTGTAGTCGCCGGTCTCGTCCAGGAGGTGCGCGCCGGCCAAATGGCAAAGACCCTGCCTCAGGTTGACCAATCCGTCGAGACTGCCAACAGGGAAGGTCAGCATGTGCAGGTGGGAGGCAAGCCGGGCGGACAGGGACTCGATGGCGAGGTCGTGGCTGCCTGAAAAGATGACGGCCGGCTTGTCGCTTTGGGGCAGGACGATGTCGTGAATGAGGAACGCCCCCGCCCGCGCGCGATAGAATTTTTCCGCCACTCCGGCCGTGATTTTGACCTCATCCAGTTCAATCAGCCCGGCGGAGAGCAGCACTTTGACGTGGTGCTGGATCCAGGCCGGGTGTTTGCCAAGCTCTCTGCCAAGCTGGGTCAGCGTGGCAGGTGAGTTCATCAGCCTGCGCAGGATGGCCATGCGCCGCGGATCGGCGAGCAGCTTGATCTGTTCAAAGGAATTCAGGGATTCGACTTCTGTCCATAATAAATCCTTTACCCTTAAGAAAAACTTAATGCAACCTAGTTTAGCATAAATTATTTTGAAATTCAACATAAATTGACAAGTTCACTCCACTATGATATAAGAACCATCACTTATAACATGCTCATCCAGAGAGGCGGAGGGACCGGCCCTGCGAAGCCTCGGCAACCGCAAAATGTTGGTGCCAATTCCGGCAGACGAAAGTCTGGGAGATGAGAGCTGACCCGCTTATGCGACCGTCGCCTCTCATGCGAGAGGCGATTTCATTTGCGGTAACCTGAATATGATATAATCTAGACAGGCTAGACAGTTATTGAAAGGAGCAATCTATGGACGATACCTGGCAAATTCAGGACGCGAAAAATAAATTAAGCGAGGTCATTGCGCGCGCTCAGAAGAATGGTCCTCAATTGATCACCCGCCACGGTGAAAAGGCGGTGGTCGTCGTTTCTTATGCCGAATATGAACGCCTGCGAAAATCACAGGGCAAGCTCTCCGAGTTTTTCAAGTCATCCCCTCTGGCTGAGATTGAGTTGTCCAGAGATAAGAGCCTGCCTCGCAAGGGCATTGATCTATGAAAGCCCTTCTCGATACCTGCGTCATATCGGAACTGGTCTCCAAACGACCCCACTCGAAGGTTGTTGAGCTATGTGGATGCACTGGATCCCGAGGATGTCTATTTGAGCGTGATCACCATCGGTGAAATCGTCAAAGGTATCGAGAAGTTGCCCTCCTCCCGGCGCAAGGCTGGGCTGCAGGCATGGCTAGACGACGACCTGCTCGTTCGTTTCGGGGGAAATGTGGTTCCCCTCGATATTGAAGTTTTGGTTGAGTGGGGAAGGATAACCGCACATCTCGAATTTGCCGGAAAAACCATGCCTGCCATCGACTCCCTCATCGCTGCGACAGCCCAGGCTAAGAAAATGACGCTGGTCACGCGCAATGTCAGCGATTTTGAAATTGCGGATGTGGAAATCGTTAATCCGTGGGAGTGATTTGAATGGACGTCCGCGAATCTCTCACCCTGAACAACCCTGAAGAACTCCGCCGGTGGTTGCAGAAAAACCACCGGACGAAAATTGAGATCTGGCTGATCTTTTACAAGAAGTCATCCGGGAAGCAAACGCTGACCATTGCACAAGCGGTGGAGGAAGCGCTGTGCTTCGGCTGGATCCAGAGCCGGCTCAAGCCGCTCGAGCCGGGGCGCTTCGCGGTCCGTTTTTCACCCCGCCACAAGGGAAGCATCTGGTCGCTGCCCAACCTCAAGCGCGTCCGCAAGCTGGCCGCACAAGGCAGAATGACGGAGGCCGGTCTGGCGGTCTTGCCGGAAGATTTTAATTGATAGGAATTTGTCTCTCTGATTTTGGAGAAAACCATCGTGAATCCAAACAATCAACCATTTTGGAAAGATGATATAGAAAATACCATCGCTATCAAGCCTTTTGCCTTTCGTATGTCCCGCTGGTATGCGAAACTCATGGTGGTGGTTGTACAACTGGTTGCTTTCTTAATCCCTGCTGCCATATTAGCATTATTAATCTCCCCACTCTTAATGTATGTTTGGCTGATTATTGTCATTTTGATATATGTAAATTGGTTTTTTCACCAGCGAAAGAAACGTCAAGCTGCTCAAGATATTGAAAATACCCAGAAAAAAGCTTTTGTATTAATTGGAACAACCAATTTGGGAAGTGCAATACACGTTGCTGGTCATCCACTCTTACAAAGAGATCAGCAAGTTGTGCTTGCTTTGGTTGATGACAGGCTGAATATTTGTGGCTATGAAGATCCTGCTCCATTAGATACGATTTATCTTAAAGACATTCAATCAATCCATACTGTTGTTTATGATGATGAGCGCGTTCCTCATATCGATGTAATTGACAGCGCGGCACAAGCGTTGCAAATCACATTCTCGTGGCATGAACAATTATGCACATGCCTTTTTCGTCGTATGCGAAAGGTTCGCCCGATTGATTGGTATCATGTCATACAACAAAAACGTTTGCAATTTTCATCATGAAACAAAAAACTTATCAATCTGTAAAAATTTATTTCTGTAGATTTTAGGAGAGTGAATGAATTGCAAATACACCAACCGCCGCTACCTCGATGCTCTTGAAAAGAAAGTACTCGTCTTCGACGGCGCGATGGGCACCAGCCTGCAAAACCAGCAGCTCACCGCCGAGCACTTCGGCGGCGAGCAATACAACGGCTGCAATGACTACCTCGTCATCTCGTACCCCGAAGCCGTGGAAAAAGTCCACCGCTCGTTCCTCGAGGTCGGAGTGGACGTGCTCGAGACGGACACCTTCCGCTCGAACCGCATTACGATGGCAGAATACAAATTGCAGGACCGGGTCATCGAGATTAACCAAACAGCGGCACGCCTCGCGCGCCGTTTGGCGGATGAGTATTCGGGCCACGGGCAACCGCATGGGTTACCCCGACCCCGTTTTGTGGCCGGTTCCATCGGACCCAGCGGCAAACTCCCCTCCGCCAACGACCCCGAACTCTCCAATGTCTCCTTCGATGACCTCGCCGAAATATTTCGTGAACAGGCGGTTGGCCTCATCCGCGGCGGGGTGGACCTGCTGCTGATTGAGACCTCGCAGGACATCCTCGAAGTCAAAGCCGCCATCACCGGCTGCCACAAGGCGTTTGAAGAGACCGGCATGTCGTCTGCCTATCCAGGCCCAGGTCACGCTCGACACCACCGGGCGCATGCTGCTTGGCACGAATATGGAGGCCGCGCTGACCATCCTCGAAGGCCTTGGCATCGACGTCATCGGCCTGAACTGCTCCACCGGCCCCGAGCACATGCGCGAGCCGATCCGTATCCTGGGTGAGCAGGCGACCCTGCCCGTCTCGTGCATCCCCAATGCCGGCCTGCCGCTCAACGTCGACGGGCAGGCGGTCTACCCGCTCGAGCCGGAACCCTTCGCCAACGAACTATTCGAGTTCGTCACCAAGTACAACATCTCGGTCGTGGGCGGATGCTGCGGGACGACTCCTGCTCACCTGAAATTGCTGGTGGACAAACTGGATCAACACCCGCATCCTGAGCGCCCGGCGCAGGCAACCCCGCGCCTGTCGTCCGCCATGTCCGCCATTTCCATGCGGCAGGACCCGCCGCCCACCCTGCTCGGCGAGCGCTGCAACGCGCAGGGCAGCAAGAAGTTCAAGCGCTTGCTGCTCGAGGAGGATTACGACTCCATCCTTGAGATCGCTCGCGAACAGGTGGAGTACGGCGCCCACGCCCTCGACATCTCCTGCGCCGTAACCGAACGCCCCGACGAGGCCGAACTGATGCGCAAGGTGGTTAAGAAACTCGAGATGGGCGTGGACGTCCCGCTGGTGATCGACACCACCGAACTGGATGTGCTCGAGATCGCGCTCAAGACCGCTCCCGGACGCTGCCTGATCAACTCGACTCACCTCGAGGCCGGCCGCGCCAAAGCCGACAAAATCTTTGCCCTCGCCAGGCAGCATAACGCCGCCGTCATCGTTCTGACCATCGACGAGAACGGCATGGCCAAGCCGCGCGACCGCAAGCTGGAGGTCGCCAAACGCATCTACGATATCGCAGTAAACGACCACGGCCTGCGTCCCGACGCGCTGGTCTTCGATGCCCTGACCTTCACCCTCGCCACCGGTGACCCGGAGTTTACCGAATCAGCCATCGAGACCATCGAAGGCATTCGGCTCGATCAAGCAGAACCTGCCCGGTGTGCTGACCTCGCTCGGCGTGAGCAATCTCTCCTTTGGCTTTGCCCCGCAGGCCCGTCCCGTCCTGAACTCGATCATGCTCCACCATTGCGTCCAGGCCGGCCTCGACATGGCGATCATCAATCCCGCCCATGTCACGGCCTATGCGGATATCCCTGCTGAAGAAAAAGAACTCGCCGAGGACCTGCTCTTCAACCGCCGTCCCGATGCGCTGCAGCGCTACATCGAGCATTTTGAAATCCGCCACTCCTCAATCCGCCGAATCAGCCACGGATCCAACTGAAGGCATGACCCCCGAACAGCGCCTGCACTGGCGCATCGTTCACCGCCACAAGGAAGGCGTGGAGGCGGATATTGATGAGATCATCAATCGCGATGCTACTCCCCCTGCGACACGCTCCGACCAGCATCTGGTCGCCGTCCATACCCTCAACAACACTCTGCTCCCGGCCATGAAGGAGGTCGGCGACAAGTTCGGCGCAGGCGAGCTGATCCTGCCCTTCGTGCTCCAATCCGCTGAAGTGATGAAGAAGTCCGTCGCCCACCTCGAAACCTACCTTGAGAAGGTCGAAGGTGTCACCAAGGGCACGGTGGTCATCGCCACCGTCTACGGCGATGTGCATGACATCGGCAAGAACCTGGTCAAGACCATCCTCGCCAACAACGGTTACACGGTCATCGACCTCGGCAAGCAGACCCCCGCCGAGACGATCATCACCAAGGCCATCGAAGTCAGTGCCACCGCCATCGGACTCTCCGCGTTGCTGGTCAGCACCTCCAAGCAGATGCCGCTGATTGTCAATGAGCTCCAGCGCCGCGGATTGAAATTCCCGGTGCTGGTGGGTGGCGCCGCCATCAACCGCCGCTTCGGCCGCCGCATCCTTTTCACCGAAGACGGCAATCCCTACGACCCCGGCGTGTTCTACTGCAAGGACGCCTTCGAGGGCCTCGAGACGATGGACAAGCTGATCGATCCCGAGCGAAAGCCGGCCCTGCTGGAACAAATCCGCAAAGAAGCGGATATGGAGATGGGACGAACCAAACCCGAACGCGAAGCTCCGATCCCCGGGCAGCGCAGTGCCATCGTCCCGCAGCCTGTTACGCTGCCCTCAAGCGTGACCTTCGGCTGGAAGGTAGTCCGCTCGATGCCGCTCGAGATGGTCTTCCAGAACCTGAACATCAACGAACTTTACCGTCTCTCCTGGGGTGCCAAAAACACTCACGGCCCCGAATGGGAAAAACTGCAAAAGGAATTTGGCAAGCGGCTGGAGAAAATGAAAAAGGAAGCCTTGAAGACGGGCTGGCTTAAACCTCAGGCGGTCTACGGCTATTTCCCCTGCCAGGCGGATGGCGACGATCTGATCGTTTATGCCGCTGATGGAAAATCGCGAGATCACCCGTTTCCATTTTCCCCGCCAGCCCTACGACGAGCACCTGGCACTGTCGGATTATTTCGCCCCGGTCGATTCCGGGCAAATGGACGTGGTCGCCTTCCAGGTGGTCACCGTCGGGCATGAGGCCACCGAACGCTTCGACAAATTCCAAGCCGAAGGCAACTACTCTGAGGGCTACTTCACGCACGGGCTTGCCGTCCAAACCGCCGAGGCGACGGCCGAATACCTGCACCTTCATATCCGCCGCGAGCTGGGACTTCCTGAAGGACAGGGCAAGCGTTACTCGTGGGGCTACCCCGCCATCCCCGAGTTGGAGGACCACCGCAAGGTGTTCGACCTGCTGCCGGCGGAGAAAGAACTTGGCATGTCGCTCAGCCCCGCCTACCAACTCATCCCCGAACAATCCACCGCGGCGATCATTATCCATCATCCGCAAGCGAAGTATTACAGCATTGGCGAGAGCCGTGTTGAGCAGTTGATGAAATAAACCATCAATCAGTACGGATAATTGCTTTTTGAGAAGGTCGCGAGGAAGTTAATGCAATCCGCCAAAAGGTTTTTCAAGGCGCACTGGCCCATTATTCTGCTGATCGTCATCAATATGGCGATTAGCCTGGCTGTCGTCCGCGATTATGGCCAGAGCTGGGACGAGCCGGGCAATTACAGGTATGCCTATCATTCGCTGGATAATTACTACAAACTTTTTCACGGGTTGCCGGTTGTTGATTTCAACGAATTGCATCTGGATCAAAAAGGTCCATCCTATTTTATGCTGGCGGGTCTGTTCTCGCGACTCGTAACTGCGTTGCTGCCCAGTTGGTCTGAAATAAATGGCTGGCATCTTGCCAATTTTCTAGTATTCCAGGTGGGCGTCATCTCGCTTTATTTTCTTGTGCGCCGTTGGACAGGAAATTGGGCGGCCTTTGGCGCAGCTTTATTATTCTCCACCCAGCCGTTGTTTTGGGGTCATGCTTTCATCAACCCGAAGGATATCCCATTCATGTCGTTTTTTCTGGCAAGTGCCGCATTGGGGCTGAGAATGATAGACCGGTTGAATGCCGATCCTTTTTCTGTGAGTTATTCTGCTGTTCCATTGCAGTCATTTCGAGAGGACTGGCGGCAGACATCTATTGTACGAAAAACGGCGAGTTGTGTTTTGTTTTTGCTCTGGCTTGGGCTTGGATTTTTCGCATGGATCAATCGGGATGACATTAACAACGCTGTCGCTATGCTGGTCAAGGGCATCTACAATTCCCAAGGTTTCTGGGGGAGGTTGTTCTTTAAGGTTGCGCCTAATGCCGGTAGTGTGGCCGTGGAAAGCTATATTACTAAGGCGCAGTCCATCCTGGCAAAATGGGAAGTTGTCCTTTTTCTTCTTGCGGGCGTGGTACTGGTTCTCGTCCTGTTGAGGCTGGCTTCCAGAAGGACCTATACCTGGCTGTTGGGCGGATTATTGTCGCCGGCTGGAAAAGCCACCCTGCATTACCTGGCATCTCCTGCGCTGATTCTGCTGCCGTTGTTTTGGGACTGACTATTTCCATCCGCTTATCTGCCCCTTATGTAGTCTTCCTGGTTGGAGTTTACGCCCTAACCAAACGAGAGAGGCAGCCTCTGCTGGCTTTCATTCCCTACGGTGTGTTGGCGTTGCTAACGTCGTTTCTTACCTGGCCTTACCTGTGGCGCGATCCAATAGGAAGGTTCATTGACAGCATGACTACCATGGCGGACTATTCTGTGCAGAGTGTGGAATCATCCCGGTTCTTGTTGTTTAAGCTGATCAGTATTCAGCTGACGGAGCCGGTCGCCCTGCTTTTCCTGGCGGGTCTGGTGCTTGCGGTGGTGAACTTTTCGAAGGAGAGATTCCGCACCCCCTTTCTGGTGGTGTTGTCCTGGCTATTCATCCCCTTGACAGTAGTGCTCCTTACGCAAAGTTCGCTTTATGACAACTTCAGGCAAATGTTTTTCCTGTTGCCGGCTGTTTTCATCGTGGCTGCCATCGCGCTCGATGCGATGTTTGGAAAACTCAAGAAAGCCTGGTTGAATCTTGTCGTTGTACTCGTGCTCGCTCTGCCCGGAATTTATGCCTGCGTCCGGCTGCATCCCTACGAATACATTTATTACAATACTCTTGTCGGTGGGGTGAAAGGGGCTTTCAGGCACTATGAGCTGGATTACTGGGCGACTTCGTACAAGGAAGCCGCTGAATATTTGAACGAAGTTGCGCCAGGAAATGCCAAGGTCGGCGTGGTTGGAACGGATCTGATCTTCAAGCCTTATGCGCGCCCTGATTTGAAGGTTTATTTTTTCAACGGCGTGGATGTCAGTGAGGATTTCGATTACGTGGTCATCTCCAGCCGCGCGAACAATGATCTGGCGATATGTCCGAAGGCAAAGGTGATTAAGACCATCGAGCGCGATGGCGCGGTCCTGACATCTATCAAACAGATTACGTCTCCGGACGATTGTGTTCTCTCACCCTAGGGTGAGGCTGAGGAAATTCATAATGCCTGAACCTAAGCTTTTATCGTTACTTCAATCCACTACCCTCCTCTCCGATGGCGCGATGGGGACCATGCTGCATACGCGCGGGGTCAGCTTCGAGAAATGCTTCGACGAACTCAACCTGACCAATCCAGATGCAGTGGGCAATATCCATCGCGAGTATATCGAGGCCGGCGCGGACATCGTCCAGACCAACACCTTCGGTGCGAACCGCTTCAAGCTGGGAAAACACGGCCTTGAGGGCAAACTCATTGATATCAATCGCAGCGGAGTTGAATTAGCTCGGCGGGTTGTGGCAGCTTCGAAAAAAAATGTGCTCATCGCCGGGGATGTCGGCCCCCTCGGGGTGCGAATCGCGCCATTCGGGCGCGTCCAGCCTGAGGAGGCGCGGGCAGCCTTTGCGGAGCAGATCGCGGTGTTGGTAGAGGCAGGCGCGGATTTGTTGATTATCGAGACCTTCAGCGATTTGTATGAAATCCGGGAAGCCATCCGCGCAGCAAAAGCGACCGTCTCGTTGCCAGTGATCGCTTCCATGACCTTCACGCGTGACGACCGCACGGTGCTGGGCGACGACCCGACAAAAGTTGCGAAAACACTCAACGAAGCCGGCACGGATGTGATCGGCGTCAACTGCTCGGGCGGACCGGCCCAGTTGCTGCGCCTGCTCAAGGCCATGCGGCAGGCTGTCCCGAACGGACGCTTCTCGGTGATGCCCAATGCGGGTTGGCCGGAGCAGGTCGGCGGGCGGATCATGTATCCGGCGGACCCCGATTACTTCGGCGACTACGCCCTCTCGTTCCGTGAGGCCGGCGCATCAGTGGTGGGAGGTTGCTGCGGTACAACTCCCCAGCACATCGCTGCCATGCGCAAGGCGCTGGACGAGTCCCCGCCGATCGAGCCGTCGCACATCACCATGCTTCCCGCAGATGAAGAGGTGGATGCGGAAGTCGAGAAACCCACCCAATTCGCGCAAAAATTATCCGAAGGGAAATTCGCCATCTCCGTCGAGATGGACCCGCCGCGCGGACTCTCCACCCACAAGCTGCTGGCCGGAGCGTCCCTGTTGGCTGAGGCCGGTGCAGACGTGATCAACGTGGCTGACAGCCCGATGGCGCGCATGCGCATGTCCGCCTGGGCGGTGTGCGACGTGGTCCAACGCAGCGTCAACGTGGAGACGACGCTTCACTTCCCGACGCGCGGACGAAACCTGCTGCGTGTGCAGGGTGACCTGCTGGCGGCGCACGCCCTCGGCATCCGTAATGTCTTCGTGGTGATGGGCGACCCGACTTCGATTGGCGATTACCCCGAAGCCATGGACAACTACGACCTGGTCCCTTCCGGGTTGATCAAGCTCATCAAACAGGGATTCAACATGGGCGTGGACCATTCGGGCACGTCCATCGGGCAGCCGACCAGTTTCTTTTGTGGCGCGGCGCTCAATCTGTGCCCGCCCGAGCCCGAACAGGAGATCAAGAATTTGCACCGCAAGATCAAGAATGGCGCGGACTTTTTTCTCACGCAGCCCATCTATGAAACTGAAAAGGCGAGGTCTTTTCTTGGCCAGTATGAGACCATCCACGGAAAATTGGATAAGCCAATATTGGTCGGCGTCCTGCCCCTTGTCAGCTTAAAGCATGCCAATTTCCTGCATCACGAGGTGCCGGGGATTTCGATCCCCGAGCAAACGCTCAGGCGCATGGAGCAAGCCGGGGAGGGGGCGTCCCGTGCCGGCGTCGAATTGGCCGTCGAGTTGATCCAGCAGATCAAACCCTGGGCGCAGGGAATCTATATCATGCCGCAATTCAGTCGATTTGATCTGATCGCGGAGATCGTGGAAGCGGTAAAATAGGGATATGCTACTAACCATCGATGTTGGCAACACCAACCTGACCATCGGCCTGTATGAGGGGGATACCCTCGTCAACCACTGGCGCCTGGCGACCGACCATGACCGCATGCCTGATGAATACGGGCTGCAGTTCCAGGGGCTGCTGGCGAACGTGGGACATGACCCCGGCGACCTGACGGGCATTGCGCTGGCCTCGGTCGTGCCCCCGCTGACCGGGCGCGTGATCCAGGCCTGCCGCGAGTACCTCAAGCAGGAGCCGCTGGTGGTGGACACGGGCGTCAAGACGGGCGTGCGCATCCGCTACGAGGACCCGAAGACCGTGGGCGCGGACCGCGTCTGCGACGCTGCGGCGGTGATGAAGCTGTATGGCGGCCCGGCCTGCGTGGTGGACTTCGGCACGGCAACCACTTTCAACGCCATCACGCGCGAGGGGGATTACCTGGGCGGGGCGATCACCGCCGGCATCAACCTGGCGGCCGAGGCGCTTTTTACGCGCGCCGCCAAGCTGCCGCGCATCGACCTGCAGCGCCCGCCGAACGTGATCGGGCGAAACACCACCCATGCCATGCAGTCGGGACTCTTATTTGGCTACGTCTCGATGGTCGAGGGGATGGTGGCCCGCTTCCGGGTGGAACTTGGCGAGGACATGAAGGTCATCGCCACGGGGGGACTGGCGGAGGTGGTGGCGAAGGAAACGCCGGTGATCGGGATCATCGCCCCCTGGCTGACGCTGGATGGACTGCGAATCATCTGGGAATTGAACCAGACCTGACCATAGAAATTAGCTCTTGACAAGAATAAATAAACACTGTATATTTATGTAAATATACAGTGTTTATTTATCAAGGAGCGACCATGTCCCCACGACCGCGCACGGATCAACGCCAGCCCAATTTGCAGGAAGCCATCAAGGATACCGCCTGGAAGCAGATCGCCGAATCAGGCGCGGCCTCGCTCAGCCTGCGCGCCATCGCGCGTGAGCTGGATATCACCGCCCCGGCCATCTACAACTATTATCCCAGCCGCGACGACCTGGTCACCGCCCTGATCGTGGATGCCTTCACCTCCCTGGCGGAAGCGCAGGAAGCTTCGATCACAGGTCTGGCGCAGAATCGACGCGCGGTGCGCCTGTCCGCGCTGGGGCTGGCCTATCGCGAATGGGCGGTGACCTACCCCCAACGATACCATCTCATTTTTGGCACGCCCATCCCGAACTACACCGCGCCTGAAGAAGTAACCCAGCCGGCAGCAGCGCAGGCGCTGATTCCGCTGATCCAGGCTATACAGGACCTTGCCTCTGCCGGGGAGCTGCGGACGGAACGTTTGGTGGACATGTCCCCGAAGCTGGAATCCATGCTTGGGACGTGGAGCAAGTTTGCAGGCGGAATTCGACCACGAGGTGCTGTACCTCGCCCTGGTCATCTGGAGCCGCGTGCACGGGCTGGTGATGCTCGAAATCACGCATCAAATCCCGTCGTTTTTCGACAACCCGGAGGAAGTGTATCGCCAGGAGATAAAAAACCTGCTCATCCAATATTTATAAAGGTTGCACGGTGGTCATTGTTTGACGCACCTTATCTTAATCGTTTCGAGAAAAAGGAGAAAATCTCATGTCTGAACTGCATGTTGTCTTTGGAACCGGTCCGCTTGGAAAATATACTGCGCGTGAACTGGTGAAGCTTGGTAAAACCGTCCGCATGGTCAACCGCTCGGGAAAAGCGGACCAGCTTCCGGGTGGAGTGGAGGTCGTCGCCGGCGACGCCTATGACGCGGCGAAAAATGTCGAGGTGACCAGGGGCGCGGCAGCCATCTATCAGTGCGCCCAGCCGCATTACTATGAATGGGCTGAGAAGTTCCCGCCGCTTCAGCAGGCCATTCTCGAAGCGGCAGCCACGAACGGCGCAAAACTGATCGTGGGCGACAATCTTTACATGTACGGTGACCCGCAAGGGCAGCCTATCCGCGAGGATTCGCCCATCCGACCGAATACGAAAAAGGGAAAAGTCCGCGCGGCGATGGCGCAGGAAGTGCTCGAAGCGCACAAAACCGGTAAAGTTCGCACTGCCATCGGGCGCGCCTCGGACTTTTTCGGACCGGGCTATGATATCTTTGCCGACCTGGTCATCCGGCCGGCGCTGGCGGGCAAAGCCGTCAATGTGCTGGGTCGCACGGACCAGCCGCACACCTTTTCTTATGTCGCGGATTTTGGCAAGCTGCTGGCAACCCTCGGTACCCGCGATGAGGCGCTGGGGCAGGTCTGGTTCACGCCCAGCCCGGCTGCTGTGACGCAGGCGGAACTGGTCAAAATGCTGGAGGCCGAGCTGGACCGCCCTGTCAAAGTGATGGCCGCCGGGGCGATGCTGGCGCGCCTGATCGGCTTTTTCAACAAGGATATGGCTGAGACCGTGGAGATGATTTACGAGTGGACTAGCCCGTTCGTGATGGATTCCAGCAAGGCCGAGAAGGCTTTTGGCTGGAAAGGCACCCCTCTCAACCAGGCACTCAAAGAGACGGTGGAGTGGTGCAGGTCACATCCGGAAAAAATAATAAGTAGCGCTGATTTGGTTCCCGTGAAAGCGGATGACTGATTTGCCGTATAATTTTATTAATGTTTAGTGTATTGGGGCGGCCTATAATAGGTTATACGGTTTCCGTAAAGTCCCCGTGAGGGGATAAACACCAGTCAGGCTTATTAGGAGGGGATGATGACAGTTAGCCTTCTGTTCCGCCGACGAATGCTCCTGGTCTGCGCGGCTCTTTTAGCAGCGGGGGCCAGCGTAGTGGCATTAGGGGTAATTCCGCCGGTCCAAGCCGCCACTTTCCCGGGTGTCACCCCCGAGAGGGCCGTGCCGGCCTTTTGGGTCAGCGTAGGCCTGAACTTCATCGCAGCGGCAATTCTTGTCTGCATTGCCATCTGGTCAAAAGGTCGAAGTTGGATCTCAACATCCGGTCTCATTATTATTGGGCTCGTCGCTCTGTTTTTGGGAATCGCCCTGACGGATGCATTCTTCGCATTCCAGGCGGCAGGTCCCTCAATGCAAACCGTCTCGATGCTTCTTTTCTTCTGCGCAGCAGCTGATTTCCTGGCCGGGGCGTTGGTTGTCATAACCGCGTTTCTCCGGTCCCAAAAAACATGAATAAACTCAGCCCGCTGATAGAACCCATGCCCTCCCTGCGCTCGGATGCAGCTCATCCGCCCTGTTAGGCAGCCATGGATAAGATCCACTATCAAAAAAGGAGACTATCATGAGCGTTGCATTCTCAACCCCGGGCAACAGGAACAAGACGTTTATCCTCCTGGCGATCAGCGGCTTGCTGGCAATTGCCGCAGTCGCTGTGGGCATCGACGATAATCCGTCCGGTATCCTGTTAGCCTTTCTTGCAGCTACTGCTTTTGTCCTTGCTTTCGTCCACCCTTGGCGGACTGCAAAAATGTTTCTGTACCTCCTCCTGGCGGCAGTACTCGGTTTTGTTCTCTATATCATTTTGAACATCATTCTCGATACTGCCGCCCAGGATCCAGCGGCCACGGCTGCGCTCCAGGATCTGTTGAATAGCCCTATCGTTAATGCTTTTAGCATAATCATCGTCATGATCTGCGCTGCAGCCTTCATCGTTGGCGCGGTCGGCTCGGTTGCCATGGCCATTCGCAACCGTCGCCGTCCTGTATGAATCTGTAAAACAGCTGTCGACCTGCCCCCGAAATGGGTTGAGCCCGGCTTTCGAAGTGCTCGATTGACGTTTCGTGTAAGGGAGTTGACCGAGTTGCCGTATACCCTCATAAATATTTAGGATATTAGACGGGAGGTCTATAATCCATTATACGGTTGCCGTCTAAACACTAGTTGGGCGTTTTTCCTACAATCTAATAAGGAACGATGAAAACAAACTCAATCTTCATTGTCTTGGTGGCTTCGATTATTTTTTTGGCTTCATGTTCACCAGCCAATTTATCTGCTCCAACTTCTGTGCCTAGTCTTACTGCATCTTCAAGCGTGTCAGATTTTGTTGAGCCAGACCCAGGGACATTCGTTGCTTTTATGCCAACAGTGCTGGAGTATTTTTATTACCGAAAACAAGCAGTAATTACCAACGACATTGAAGCGCTTTGGGCGCAATATCCCGAATTAAAGAATAATGTCAACATTGAGCAAGGCATTAATTCCGAAGAATTCACTGTAAAGAATTATCAGGGTTTGAAGCCATTTGATGGCAATATTTCTCCAGAGCACTATGAACAATTTAAAGTAAAGTTGACAAATGGACAAGCGGAAGTTCTCGTTCATGGCATGGAACTTTATACATTTCTTGATGAAAACGATAATTTCGAAGAATCTGGTGGTGAATTCAAAATTATTCTATACATGCAAATGAAAGAAGGACGCTGGGTTGTGTATAAAACAGATGAAGTTACAATCGGCGAATGGCAACAGTTCGCGCCATAATAAATTCAAAACGCCCAACACAGCGTGCAGCCGACGTGTGGGAGTCTGCGCGATTTAGGAGCATTTTTCCCCGGCCTGAACCGCCGGGACAGGCTGGCTTCGAGTTTTTTCTGCTCCCAAACAGAATCACGCCCGCCCACACGCAGGTAACGCCAGCCGTTGGGCGCTAATCGTAGTGAAAAAATAAGGTTTCGTGGTTAAGGCGGAAAATAAGGCCACAAATTTAAACCAGGCCGGGTGAAAGTTAACGTGGTATCTTGTTACAAACAACATTCGGAATTTTGAAGGGAAGAGTTTATGAGTCAAATCAGCCTCAAAGATGTGAGCAAACGATACCGTGTAGGCAACACTGTCGTGCATGCTGTAGAACACCTCTCCATGGAGATCGAGCGAGGGGAGTTTGTGGTTATTCTTGGCCCGAGCGGTTCGGGGAAAACCACCCTGCTCAACGTTCTGGGCGGGTTGGAAAGCGCCGACGAGGGGGACATCTGCGTTGACGATGAATGGATCAACCAGATGGACGAAAACGCCCTGACCCTCTACCGGCGGCGCAAGGTGGGGTTCGTTTTTCAGTTTTTCAATCTCCTGCCCACACTCACTGCGCTCGAAAACGTGGCCCTGACGGCTGAAATGGGGGCTGATTCGTATGATCCCCGCGACCTTCTCGAGCAGGTGAAATTAGGCGACCGCATGGATCATTATCCCGGTCAGCTTTCAGGCGGGCAACAGCAGCGCGTGGCGGTTGCCCGCGCCCTGGCGAAAAAACCAGCCCTGGTCCTGGCGGACGAACCAACCGGCAGTTTGGATGTCGAAACCGGTATCGAAGTACTGGATGTGATGCGCTCGCTCAACCGGGAGACCGGGCAGACATTTGTGGTGGTTACTCATAACGCAGCCATCGCTCAGATGGCAGACCGGGTGATCCGCATTGGTAACGGTGCCGTGCAACGGGTGGACATGAACCCCTCGCCGCTCAACCCGCGCGAATTATCCTGGTGATGGCCGTGCTCAAGACACTCAATCGCAAGATCATTGGAGATTGGAAGGCGCATTGGAAGCGCTTCTTCGCCGCCTGGATCGTCGTCACCATGGGCGTGGCGTTTTACGGCGCATTTTATCCGGCGGGCAAGAGCTTGCTGACCTCCATCTATGCTACCTACGACCAACTGGCTTACATGGATTTCCAGGTCAGCGTAGACCGCGCCCCGGCAGAAATCGTGAAGCAAATTCGGACTATTGAAGGTGTAGCGGCGGCCGATGGACGGATCGTGGTCGAAAGCGGGATTCAGCTTGATCCGGCTCAAAGTTCCCTGACCAACCTGCGGTTGATCTCGGTTCCTGATGAGGGTGCGGCAACCGTCAATCGCAGCGACATCCCCGCCGGGCACAGCATTCAATCAACAAATGAGATCCTGCTGCTCAAACGTTTTGCCGATTATCACCACATCCAACCGGGAGATGCCGTCACGCTTTGGATCAATGGCCAACCGCACCGTTTTATCGTGGCCGGGTTGGCCTTCAACCCCGAATATCTGGTCGCCGGGCGCAGTCGTGAAGCGCCGTTTCCAGCGCCATCCGCGTTTGGCGCAGCCTGGATTGGCGAGGCAGCGTTGGCCGAACTGGTGGGAATGAAAGGCCAGGTCAACAGTGTGGCCGTTCGGCTGGCAGGAGAATCGGAAACCGTTTCGCCAGCGCTGCGCGCCCGGGTGCGCAGCGAAATGGAAACAATTTTTCAGGGGTACGCGAACCTGACCATTCTCGAAAGAGAGCAAACTGCTTCGGGCGGTGTGATCCAGGCCAATGCCCAGGGCAATTTCGAGACAATGGCGATGTTTTCGGCGATGTTTTTGATGGCGGCGTTGGCTATCACAGCCATTTTACTGGGGCGGTTCATCGAATCGGAGCGCCAGCGAATTGGCACCTTGCGCGCCCTGGGTGTCACCCGACGTGAATTGGTGATGCACTATCTCTCTTTCGGGTTGTGGATTGGCATCAGCGGGGGGATGGTGGGCAGTGTGTTGGGATATTTCATCTCGTTTGTCACGATGACCCCGTTTGTAGACGCAATTGCCGGCGGTTACCTGCCCGGATACGTGAATACACCACAAATCCCGTTCATTTTGCTGGGCTTTGGCATTGCCGTTGCCGCCACGACCCTGGCTGGAGCTTACCCGGCCTGGCGGGAATCAGGCACGCCGCCCGGAATCGCCCTGCGCCCGCCGATGCCACGCACCCCCAATGCCTTGAGCCGCATCTCGCTCAAATTCCTGCCGCTCTCGCTGCGCCAAACGTTTCGCAATATCCTGCGCACACCCGGTCGCTCGGCGGCAACAGCCGCGGGAATCATGGTCGGGACGGTGATGGTATTTGCATCGTTGGGTCTGCTCAATTCGATGAATTTTAGTTTCGACAGTTATTTCAGCTCCAACCAGTATGATTTACAGGTGCTGGTCGGCAGCCTGGTGGATGGCGCAGACCTGGAAAAGCAAATTACCGCTGCCGATGGGGTGGATTCTGCCCAGGCAGCGCTCTTTGGTCCGATCAAGGTGCGCGGTGCAACCAGAGACCTGGACACCCTGGCGTATGTGCTGGATGAGAACAATCCGTTTATTGTGCCAACCTTGCTGAAGGGCCAAGCCGCCTTTTCGAGTCAGGAGGGTGTGTGGATCGGGCATAATTTGGCGCGCGTGCTGGATATAGGCGTGGGAGATATGCTGACGCTGTCCGCCCTGGGCGAGGAAAGACAGGCCATTGTTCTGGGAATTGTCTCGCAGGCGTTTGGCAGCCCGGTTTTTATCCCCCGCAGCCTGTTCACCCAGTGGACACCGGGCGGGGTCTTCCCGGTCAACACGGCGCTGGTGCGAGTATCGGATGAGAAAACGGCTGCAGCTCGCGATGCCCTGGCCAATGTGCCGGGAGTGGTCTCCGTAGGAGATTACCGCGCCTTTGTGAAAGATATCCGCGATTACCTGGTGTTTTGGATGGTGAATTCCTGGGCGTTTGCCATTTGTGGCATGGTGCTGACCCTGGCCGTCATCATCAATACCGTCAGCGCCAATCTGCACGAACAACAAAATGACATCGCCATTATGCGCTCATTGGGTGTCACACAGCGGGAGATCGTCGCTTCGGTGCTGACCGAACTTCTCGTCCTGGCCATGGTTGGTGTGGCCTTTGGCGTCCTAATTGGACGCGAGGTGGGCTTTTACATGGCGCATTCGGTGGATATGGAATTCTATGGTCTCTTTGCATTGCTGCAGCCTGTATCCATCCCCCTTGGCGTTGTCGCCATCCTGCTGCTCGTCGTGCTGGCGGCTGTTCCGGGTCTGAAATCGGCGTTCAAGATTGATTTGGGGTTGGTGAGTAAGGGTCAATCCGTATAGAGGAGACGCACTCGCCAATATTAGTCAGAGCCGTGGTCTGCGCTGCGGCCTCCATCGTTGGCGCGGTCGGTTCGGATGCCATGACCATTCGCAACCGCAGTCGGCCGGCTTAATTCCGTGAAGCAAGCTACGACCTGCCCAACAATGGGATGGCTGTTCAAAATGCTCGATTGACGTTTCGGGTAAGGGAAATGACCGAGTTGCCGTATAATTATATTGAAAGTAGGTTACTGTCCCCTAAAGGGAAAAAACAATAGTTAGCCTTTACGCCGAAAGCAATGTAGCCAAACCTATTTCAGAAGGAAAACCATATGACGTTCATCAAAGTTGTTATTTTATTATTCATTTTATTGGAAGCATCAAATGTTTTGGCACTGTACTTTGCTCCTGGATCCAAGTACGCAAATGCTGTTGGCGTTTTTACCGCCTGGGAAAAATCCAAACAATATCCAGAAATTCATGATTTCGTAAAATATCTTGTTTATTGGGTTGCAGGAACAAAATTGATATTTCTCTTACTATTGGCGGTGATAATCATATATGCCGATAGTAACACTCAGCAAATGAGCCTCATAGCATTGATTATCGCAACTCTGTCATTTTACTGGCGCTTATTTCCTTTGATCAGAAAAATGGATCGGAATGGACAGATTGAACCTAAGAACTACTCAATCGTATTGGGAATCATGATTTTCGTCTTTATCGCAGTATTTACAATCGCAGTTATTATCTAACACCTCAAACAATGTTGTATCCATGAAAATGAGTTGGCGCCATGAAATGTCATTTTCTGCCAAGTCATACACAACTGGGTAGATGAAAACTGTATAATAAAAAATAGGTCAACCCCAATCTAATCAGGAGAGCATATATGGACAACAAAATTTTGCAGGTGATCGTATCGCTTTTCATCCCGCCACTCGCTGTATTCATGAAGACGCGCAAAATCGGTGCTTCTTTCTGGATCAATATTGTATTGACCCTGTTGGGCATGATCCCGGGCATTATCCATGCCTTGTATGTGGTTTTGAAGTAATTCGGAAGACCGAAGAAAGGTTCCTCCAAAAATCACCCCGCAAGTGAGGTGATTTTTGGAGGAACGCTGAGTGCCTGAACGGATATCAAGCTTCTCGAGCGTGTTTTCCGCACTTTGTAACGGCGTGTGCCGCTCAATCAGAGAGATTCCAATTGAAACATGAAGCCATTCGATGAACTGACTCGATTAGGCCGCATAATCTCATTTGCCGTAAAACACTGGTTGGGTGGCACCGCATATGGCAAGCGTGAAATCCTACAGTGAAACGTAGACGTCCGTACCCTGAAATAGCCGTCGCGATAGCTTCAGCCGCGTGGGGTTTGTTCTGGATACCTCTCAGGGCGATTGAACGCAACGGCCTCGATCCCGCCTGGGCTACCCTGAGCCAGTTCCTCGCGCCCCTTGTCATCCTGATGCCGTTCGCGACCCTGCGTTGGCTGCGCAAGCAGCCCGCCGGTATTCAACAGTATCGCACTGGATTGCTCATCGGGGCTGCGGTTGCGCTATATCTAGAGAGCCTCCTCCTCACGGATGTGGCACGCGCACTGATCCTCTTCTACGCGATGCCGGCATGGGGGACGCTCTTGGAAGTGACTCTGATGGGGCGTCCATTCACCCGGTGGCGCGGCATCGCCCTGCTCCTCAGCTTGTTGGGGATGCTCATCCTTCTAGGCGTGGGCGGACCTCACACGTTGTCCATGAACCTCGGAGACCTGATGGCCTTGCTCTCAGGCATCCTGTTTGCGTTTGGCGCCATGCGAAGTCCGGCAGACACTTGAGACATCGGTCTTTGAGCAGATCTTTGCATTCTTCCTTTATGGCACCGTCGCAGCTCTGATTCTCTCCTTGCTCCCGCTCGCCGCTCTCGGTCAGCCTCCATCCCTAGAGCAGTTGATCACACTCGCACCGTGGCTTCTGCTCATCGCGGTCGCATTCCTGATTCCGGTAATGTGGGGGGTCTACTGGGGTTCCCGCCACGTCGACCCTGGCAGGCTGGGCATCCTGCTCCAGATCGAAGCTGTTGTGGGAATTGGCAGCGCGGCTCTGCTCGCAGGAGAACCATTTGGTGCGCGCGAGTCCATCGGTGCGATCCTGGTCGTCAGCGCAAGTTTGGTAGAGGTCTTCGGGAATGCGAAAGGCGCATCTGCGAAAACCAAATCGCCACCTGTGCGCCCCCTCACAAGCGAGTGATGCCGCTTACAACTCGCTCCCGGCTGGCGGGCAGAACGGCATCCATTTCTCGCCTGCCGAGATCCCTAGAATGAAGCAGGTGAGCCTGAACCACAAGGCTGGCTTCAAGCCGCTTCGCACAGCACGTTTCAAGGTAAAACAGTGAATGACAACAGCCAATTCAGCGAACGTGAAAAAGAAGTAACAGAACTACTTTTACAGGGTAAAAGCAATAAGCAAATTGCTCTGGCGCTCGGTGTTTCTGCAAGTACCGTTGAATATCACTTGAAGAATATTTATAAAAAACTTCAAGTGAACTCCAGGACCGAAGCAGTTTTGCGTTTGGGGAAATCCATAGGTAGTAATATCACGGGTAAATCAGGGAAATCCACAGTTGAAATAAATGGTGAAACCACCGACAATGACCACCAAACTATTTCGACACGGAGAAACCCTATGAATAAAACCTTGGTGCTGATTGGCGGCGGCTTATTGACAGTTGCGCTGGTTTGTGTGCTGGTTTTTCTTCTCACTTTTGTCAACGTGCCTGTTCAAAATATGGCAATCTCGCCAACCAATACTTTATCCTTGCCCGACCTAATAATCACCTCCGCACATGTAGGCATGTTAGACAACAATCTGAATTGTCTTCCCTATTACGGATTTAACGTAACTGTTGTCAATCAGGGCAACGCCCCCGCGCTAGATGTGGTACTTGCTGACAACACAGGGCAAGAAGTCGGCGTTGGGAATTTGAACCCGCTTCAACGCACGTCAATGTCTTTCGTGGCGCACGCTAAAAACGGGACATATACAGTAGTTGCAGACCCGCATAATATCATTGCTGAGAGCGACGAAAACAACAACACCGCCATTTTTTCTCAAGCTACAGCAACGCCAATTGCTTCCTGTCTGCCAATGCAGTTTGGAGATAGCACACCAACGCCTGTACCTACGTCGATTCCACTTCAAGTATGGTCAACTGCAACACCGCAAGTTATGTCAGAAGCAAACCCTGTCCTGACAATTGTCCCGGCAGTCAACCCGGGTTCCGGGCAGGACGAATGGACCACGTTTGTCATGGACAGGCCATGGTATACCAAGAAAGGGTTCCTTCTTCACTATCCTCAGGGCTGGGAGTTGACATATAGGATTTGGAAGGCTGATGATGGATCGGTCGAAGCAATGGTTCTGGATCTGGAGAAATCGGGTTACGCCATCGAAATTGGGCAGGGGGCTGGGTCGGAGGGACCATGCATCTATCCGGGAGAAACTACGACGAGGCAGTTCTACAGTCGTTATGGGGAGTACAAGGAGCTTGACAAGGGCAACCAGGTCTATTGGCGACGAGCAATGCCGGAGCAACAATCACCTGGACTGCCATTATTTAAAGTCTGTGAGTTAAGGCCAAACGCCGACATTGCGGTTCCTTTTACAACAATAGGATGGATCGAGCTAAATGGTCCTTCGATTGACGAGACAATCCTAAGAGAATTCGACGAGATTCTCGAAAGAATTGAGATAGTAGAATAATTCACCGTCCACCACCGGTTCGACCTATGCAAACTTTCAAGCCTTGACATTCGATTAAATCCGGCGATAATTGCAGGCAACAGGCGAGCCTTATCAACGGCAGTGAACGAGGAAAGTAGGTCGGCGGAAGTTGCCAGAGAAGCGCTGTGACGGCTGAAAACAGCGCTCAACCCAAACCCATCGAAGTTCCCTCGCGAGCCGGTCGGGTGAACCGCAGGAGGCCAAACCCCTGCAAACTAGTCCGATCCGCAATCCCAGCGTTATTTGGGAGGCCGATGTCCGTCGGCGCAAAGAGGACCGATCGTTGGTCAACTTGGGTGGTACCACGGGACTGCGTAAGCGCCTCCCGTCCCATGTCGGGACGGGAGTTTTGTTTTATGGGTAGAACTCGCTTTATAAATCAACTTTAATGTGTCATTGCGAGGAGGATTGTCCCCGACGAAGCAATCTCGCCCTAATCGGTTCCTGCTTTGTTCTCCAGGAGATTGCTTCACCCACTCGCCCCGCTTCGCGGGGGTTCGGGGTTCGCAATGACACAAAAACGGAGGTCGTATGCTGGACATCTTGAAGGAAATCGAAAAAACATTCCGCGAATCGCTGGAGTCGATCACCGACGAGGCGGCGCTGGAAGCCTGGCGCATCGCGAACCTTGGTAAGAGTTCCCCGTTGATGAAGGCTTTCAGCGGGCTGGGGCAGCTCTCCAAGGAGGAGCGCCCCGCCGCGGGCCAGATGGCCAACCAGGTCAAGCAGGCGCTCGAGGCGGCGTTCGCTGCGAAATTGGAAAAGATCAAAGCTCAGGCGCTGGCGAAATCCCTCGAGGAGGAGAAGCTGGATGTGACCCTGCCGGGCCGCCCCTTCCGCCACGGACGCCTGCATCCCGCCACTGCCAACCTGCGCCGCATCCTGGGCATCCTGGCGGAGATGGGCTTCCAGGTCTATACCTCGCGCGACGTTGAAACGGATGAGATGAATTTCCAGATGCTCAACTTCCCGCCCTTTCACCCGGCGCGCGAGATGCAGGATTCGTTCTACATCGAGGCGGGTGAGCGCGGCGACAACCCTATCTTATTGCGCACGCATACCTCGCCCGGCCAGATCCGCGCCATGCGCGAGTTCGCCGCGCTCAACCCGGATAATCCGCCGCCCGATCCGCATCAGCCTGCCCGGGATGGTCTACCGCTTCGAACAGGTCACCACCCGCTCGGAGATGCAGTTCTACCAGGTGGAGGGATTGGCGGTGGGCGAGAACATCACCTTCGGCGACCTGAAGGGCACGCTGCTCGAGTTCGCCCGGCGCATGTTCGGGCAGAATGCGCGCTACCGCTTCCGCGCCGATCACTTTCCGTTCACCGAGCCGAGCGCGGAATTGGATGTGGAGTGTTATGTCTGCGGCGGGGACGGTTGTCCGGTCTGCAAGAAATCGGGCTGGCTGGAGGTCCTCGGCTGCGGAATGGTGCATCCGCAGGTGCTGCAGAACGGCGGCTATGACCCGCACCGTTACAGCGGCTTCGCCTTCGGCATGGGCACGGAACGCCAGCTCATGCTGCGCTACAAGATCACTGACATCCGCAATTTCTGGGGAAACGACATTCGTTTCCTGGAGCAGTTCTAGGAGGCCGGTATGAAATTACCCCTTTCCTGGTTGAAAGATTACGTCGATATAAATATTCCCGTCGAGCAAGTTGCGAGTCTTCTGAGCTCGGCCGGCCTCGAAGTGGAGGACATCCACTATGTCGGTTGGGCCATGCCCGCGGACGGCAGCCACGGCTTCAAGACCAGCGGCATCTCGTGGGACCGCGAGAAGATCGTCGTGGCGGAAATCCTGGAGGTCGGTCCGCATCCCAACGCCGACCGGCTGACGCTGTGCAAGTTGAACGACGGCCTGCAGGAACATACCGTACTGACCGGCGCGCCGAACCTGTTCGAGTTCAAGGGCAAGGGTCCGCTGCCCAAGCCAATCAAGGTGGCCTACGCCAAGGAAGGCGCGACGATCTACGATGGTCACGCCGAGGGACTTGCCCTGACCACCCTCAAGCGTGCCAAGATCCGCGGCGTGGAATCCTACTCGATGGCCTGCTCGGAGAAGGAACTGGGCATCAGCGAGGATCACGAGGGCATCATCTTCCTGGATGACGATGCGCCGGTCGGCATGCCGCTGGCGGATTACATGGGCGACGCGGTCTTCGAGATCAAGATCAACCCCAACATGGCGCGCAACCCCAACGTCCTCGGCATCGCCCGCGAGGTGGCGGCGCTGACCCGTCAGCCGTTGAAAAAGCCCGAGGGTAAATTAAAAGTTTCAGGCGATTCGATCGAGGGAAAAGTAAAGATCGAGATTACCAACCCCGAGTTGAATCCGCGCTTCACGCTGGCGTTGATTCGCAATGTCCAGCTGAAGCCGAGTCCCTATTCGGTGCAGCGCCGCTTGAAGCTGGCCGGCATGCGTCCGATCAACAACGTCGTCGATGCGACCAACTACACCATGTTCGAGATCGGCGAGCCGCTGCACGCCTTCGATTACGACGTGCTGGTGACGCGCGCCAACGGCAAACCGGTGAAGATCATCACCCGCAACGCCGCGGCCGGCGAAAAGCTGACCACGCTCGACGGCGTGGAACGCACGCTGACCGCCTCCAATGTGCTGGTGTGCGATGAGAAAGGCTCGCTCTCGCTGGCCGGCGTGATGGGCGGTCAGGAAAGCGAAGTGTCCGACAAGACCGTCAACATCCTGCTCGAGGCGGCAGCCTGGAACTTCATCAATATCCGCAAGACCGCCACGCAGCATGCGCTGCCGTCGGAGGCCTCCTACCGCTTCTCGCGCGGGGTGCATCCGGATCTGGCGATGGAGGGATTGAAGCGCTGCCTGTATTGGATGGCTGAGTGGAGCGGCGGTGCGGTCGCTCCCGGCATCGTGGACAACTATCCGCTGCCGCCGAAGCAGCCGGTGGTTGACATTACCGAGTTGGAAATAAGGCGCGCACTGGGCATGGAAATTCCCCTCGCCGAGGTCAAGGAATTGCTCGAGCGGCTTGAGTTCACCTGTGTAATAAAGAAGGACCATTTGCTGGTCACCGCGCCTCCCATCCGTATGGACATCGGCGAGGGGCTGACGGGCGTGGCGGATGTGATGGAGGAGATCGCACGTATCTACGGCTACAACCGCATCCCCGAAACGCGCATGGCTGATCCGCTGCCGCCGCAGCGCGGCAACCCTTCTTATGAACGCGAGGAGCATGTTCGCGATATCATGGTGTCGCTTGGCCTGAACGAGGTCATCACCCACCGCATGACGCGCATCGAGGCTGAGAACCGCCTGCTTCCAAAGGGAACCGAATCCAACCTGGAGTACGTGCGCCTGGTCAACCCGATCGCGCCGGAATATGCCGTCATGCGCCGCAGCGTGCTCGCGTCGGTGCTGGAGGTGGTCGAGCGCAACGCGCGCCTGCGCGAGAGCCTGGCCTTCTTTGAGATCGGGCAGGTCTTCATCCCGCAGGGCGAGGAATTACCTCTCGAGCCGCGACGGCTGGCGTTCGCCCTTACCGGCCGCCGTTATGAGTCCGCGTGGGATTCCAAGCTGGGGATCAAGGTGGATTTCTATGACCTGAAGGGGATCGTCGAAGCGCTGATGGCAGCCTTGCACCTGGACGTCACCTACGTCCCGGCGGAACACCCGTCCTTCCACCCCGGAAAATGCGCGGCGGTCATGCTGGAGGCAACGCCCCTGGGCGTGTTCGGCGAACTGCACCCGGCGGTGCAGGCCAACTATGATTTCGTCTCGCCCGTTCTGGCTGCTGACTTCGACCTGGAGGCCGTCCTGGCTTCCATCCCGGTGGGTTTCGACAGCCGCCCGGTGCCCGAGTTCCCGCCCGTGCTGGAGGATATCGCCGTGATCGTGGATGAGGCCCTGCCCGCCGACCGCGTGGAGACGCTCATCCGCCAGACCGGCGGCAAAACGCTTGCCGATGTGCGGCTGTTCGATGTCTATCGCGGCGACCAGATCGGTGCAGGCAAGAAGAGTCTTGCCTACAGCCTGACGTATCAATCGTTTGACAAGACTCTCACCGACGCGGATGCCGCCCAGGTGCGCAACAAGATCGTCAAACGCCTGGAGCAGGAGTTCGGCGCCAGGCTGCGAAGTTAGCCGTTGTTTTTCGCCTTGTAACGCTGTATACTGGTGAAAATAAAAAACGCCTAAAGGAGAAGAGATATGAACCGAAATGTCGGCATTGCTGTAACAATCATTACCGTATTGTGCTGCGCCTGCCCGGGGCTGTTCATGTGCGTGCTTGGCGGGTTGATCGGCGCGGGTGTGCCGCTCACGACCACGCTTAACGATGTGAGCACCTCACAGACCCTGCCTGGGTCCTATGGCTTCGGCCTGATCTGTCTGTCGATCATCCTGATCCTGATCCCAATTATTGTCGGGTTCGTTACCTTGCGCAAGAAACCCGTTGTGGAGAATGAATCAGTCGTTGTTCCGCCCCCCTAAAGCGAGACAGAGTTCCCTGAATAAAAAACCAACCCCGAGAATTTTCGGGGTTGGTTTTTTATTAATCTTCATCCGGGTAGTTACCCAGTATCCTTTCAATTCGCTCCAGGACCGGGTCGGTTAGTTTCTCAAGCGCTTCACTGGCGTCCAGGTTGTCGTGCAGTTGGTCGCTGTTCGTTGCGCCCGTGACGACGCTGCTCACTTCCTTGCGGCGCAGCAGCCAGGCGATGGCCAGCTGCGCCGTGCTGACGTGCAGGTCCTCCGCCACCTGGCTCAACTGTCGGACAACGGCGATGCGCTCGTCGGTGATTCGGTCGCGCACCCAGCCCATGCTGTCGAGCGAGGCCCGGCTGCCTTCCGGGATGCCCTGGTTGTATTTGCCGCTCAGGATGCCGTAATAAAGAGGGCTCCAGGTGGTCAGGCCCAGCCCGTGGTCGCGGCACAAAGACACAAGCTCCACCTCCACCCGCTTGCGGTGGAACATGTTGTACTGCGGCTGTTCCACAATGGGAGCGATAAGATGGTGCTGCGCGGCGAGTCCCATGGCTTCGCTGATCTGCCAGGCGCGCCATTCCGAGGTGCCCCAATACAGGACCTTGCCCTGACGGACAAGTGAGTCCATGGTGAAAACGATCTCGTCCACCGGCGTATCGGGATCGAAGCGGTGACAGAAATACAGGTCGAGGTAGTCGGTGCCCAACCGCTTCAACGAGGCGTGAATGGATTCGGTGATGTGCTTGCGCGACAATCCGCGCCCGTTGGGTCCCGGCATGGTCGGCCAAAAGACCTTGCTCGAAAGCACCAGCGCCTCGCGCGGCAGGTCTTTGATGGCTTTTCCCATCACCTCCTCCGATTCGCCGTTGGCATAGATATCGGCATTGTCGAAGAAGTTGATGCCTTCGTCGTACGCGTCGTGCAGGATCTCACTGGCGGCGGCTTGGTCGATCTGCGCGCCGAAGGTCACCCACGAGCCGAGTGAGATCTCGCTGACTTTTAATCCGGAACGTCCCAGGCGGCGGTAGTGCATGGTTACTCCTTTTTATCTGGCGGAGGTTCTCCTGAACCGATGCCGAGCGGCTGCCACTTTTTCTCGTCCTTCAAGCGGTGCTGGACACCGTCACGGTTGTGAAGCTGGTCGAAGTTCTCGGGCTTGATGAACATCTGCTCGCCGTCGAGCAGGCCGGTGATGCCGGTCTGGCCCGGCTCCGGGCGCTTGTTCTGGCAGAACTTGCAGGTCTTGGGGTCGTGCAGCGCATATTCGGTGGGCTCCTCGTAGGTGGTGATGAGGCCTTCGTAGTTGCGCACAATCATCTTGTGGTCGGACATGCTCATCAGGTAATTGGGCATGACGGGGATCTTGCCGCCGCCGCCGGGTCCGTCGATGATGTACTGCGGAACGGCATACCCGGAGGTATGCCCGCGCAGCCCCTCCATGATCTCAAGTCCCTTGGCCACCGGCGTGCGGAAGTGGCCCGCGCCTTCGACCAGGTCGCATTGGTAAAGGTAGTAAGGCCGCACACGGATGCGCACCAGTTTCTGCACCAGTTCGCGCTGCAGGTGGACGCAGTCGTTCACGCCGGCCAGCAGCACCGACTGGTTGCCCAGCGGGATGCCGGCGCGGGTCAGGCGGTCGCAGGCCTGCTCGAGCTCGAGGCTGATCTCGTTCGGGTGGTTGACGTGGATGTTGAGCCACAGCGGGTGGAATTTGGCCAGCATGTCGCACAGTTCCTGCGTCACACGCATGGGCATGAAGACGGGCACACGCGAGCCGATGCGCACGATCTCGATGTGGGGAATCTCGCGCAGGCGGGTGAGAATTTCTTCGAGAATCTTGGGCGCCAGCACCAGCGGGTCGCCGCCCGAGAGCAGCACGTCGCGCACCTGGGGAGTCCGTTTGAGGTACTCGATCTGCTGCTCGAACTCGGCGCGCGAGAAGGTGGCGGTCGGGTCGCCGACGATGCGCGAGCGGGTGCAGTAGCGGCAGTAGGAGGCGCACTGCGTGGTGACCAGCATCAGCACCCGGTCCGGGTAGCGGTGGACCAGGCCGGGTACGGGCGAGTGGCGGTCCTCGGCGAGCGAGTCCTCCATCATAGCCGTAAATGCCTGCATCTCCTCCGAGAGGGGGATGATCTGCTTGCGGGTGGGGTCGTTCGGGTCGTCAGGGTCGATCAGCGAGATGAAGTAAGGGGTCACGTCCACGCGAAACAGGCCGGTGGACTGCAGAGCTTTGCGCTCACTCTCCGTGAGAGGGAGCACTTTCTCGATTTCTTCAACATTGTTCAGCCGATTGCTTAATTGCCAGCGCCAGTCGTTCCATTTTTCATCGGGAACGTCCTTGTAAATGGCGGCGCGTTTGGAAACAAAAGGGGTGGGCATGGATTCCTCCGGGGTATGACTCAAGAAACGGATAAAGTAGGTTGGTCACGGTAAGAATGTGGAGGAAGCCGCAGGGGGGTCGTGATCCGGGCGGTAGAAGCCCCCGTAGTAGGGGGACAGGCTGGCCGTGTAAAGGGAGAACGTCATCACAGGATTATTGTACGGGGAATGAGGGGCAAGGTCAATCACCAGTTGACATACGAGATGATTTCAGGTTTTGGCAGCCTGGCGCGAGGGGATTTTGGCGCTCAGGCCTGCCTGCCCTGGCGGGATAGCTCCTCCAGGCGGGACCGGTCGTGGACGGTAAATTCGGTGCGGGTGATGTCGATCAACCCGTCGCTGGCGAAGCGGTGCAGGAAACGGCAGACCACCTCGCGGGTGGTGCCGACGCGAGCAGCCATCTCGTCCAGGGTCAGGTCGCGGGCGACAGGCCCTTTTTCCTCGGGGGATAATTCCACCAGCAGGTGCGCGAGCCGTCCCGCCACCGGGTGAAAAGCGAGCTTTTCGACGATTTCACTGGCAAGCTGCACCCGCTGGATCATCAGGCAGGACAATTTCCAGGACAACTGCCCATTGCTCATAAAAAATGGCAATAGTGTCGCGCGCGGCCAGCGCAGAAGTTTTGTATTCTCAGCGGCCTGAAGCGAGGCGGGCATGGGTGCTTCAGGGATGAAAAAGGCCAGTCCCCAGAACACTTCCCCGGTATGGAACGTGGTGAGAATGAGGCTTCGCCCTTCGTAGGATTCTTTAATGCGGTCACATGACCATCGGCCACAATGAAGAAGTAAGGCCAGATATCGCCATGATGAACGATCCATTCACCTGCAGAGTATTGGCAACCCTCCGCGCTTTCCTCCAGCGAACGGATTTCCCGAGGAGCGAGGTCGGTAAAAATGCTATTCTTTAAGTCGATGGTTCTATCCATTCGCAGCGCCTCTCTTCTGTCAGAATCATCCCTTTGAATTCTATACTGGATTTGCCTTAAGTCAAAGACATCTACTCCTGGTTGTGCTAAATTTCACATTAGAGTTCACATTGAGGATGCTCCATGCAAAGAACCCTTTTTATGACCCTGCTCCTGCCTGTGCTGCTTTTGTCCTCCTGTGCTGAGAAGCGAACCTGTCCCACACCCGGAGAAGACAAGCAATACCTGTCTCAGGATGATTTGATCTCCCTGCAGCCTCCTGCTGAAGTAGCGCCAACTGAAGTGAGCATCAAGGGGGTAACCATGTTGGTGGATCAAGTCGTCACGGGTCCGCTGTGCAATGACCGGTGGAAGGGGACGATCTACGTTGGCTGTGATGTTCAGGTGATGGGGTGGGAAGAAACCCCGCTTTTTCTGAAAAATTGCGACCTTTCGATTGAACCAGGCACGGTGGTTTATGTTGCCTACCATAACGACGAGCCGTATTACAACGGCTGCTCCTGCCACACGGGGGAATTGCCGTAAATTCTAATCACAAGGAGATTGAGCATGAAAGATAAATCTGTGTACGGAGGAATCCTCGCCACCGTCAGTGCCCTGATGGGAATTGTGGGATTTTTCTATTTGTTCCTGCAATGGTACCAGATCGGCATGGGTGCGGAATCGGCCGAGCCCGGCTGCGAGATCCTGTTGAAATATATTCATCCCCTGCTGACGGACGTGGGACTCTTTGCCGGGATCCTGTTTGCAGTGAGCGCCTATGGATTCTTCACCAAAAAGGATTGGGCTTTCTTCCTGTCCGTGGTCGGCATCGTCCTGGCTTTGCTGGCGAGCTGGTTCATCAACGTACCCTACATGGCTGCGGATCTACCTCCTGTTTACTTCCCGCTCTTCTGGCCGTACCTGCTCATCTACTTCCTGCTGTTGAGAGGTGTGGGAGGTGTCTCCTGGAGCCGGACCTTGTTTGCCCTGCTGACCGGCGTTGCGTACATTTTCTGCTTCATGAACGGCGTCTCGAGCACCAGCCGCATTATCACGCACGGCGCGCCGATTTTCGTTCTGGTACAACGCCTTCATTTTGTGGCAATGATGGGTTGGGCCGTGGTCACGGTGGGATTGATCATCCGCCCCAGAAGTTGGATGCGTGTCGTGGGGCTGGTCAGCGGCACGACCGAGCTTGTGGTAGGAATCCCGCTGGCTTATGCGACCGCGCAGCAGCTTGGGCGCTTCTCCCTTTTTGCCCTGGCTCCGATCGCCTGCCTGATTCTCGTGGTCATCCTGGTCTGGCCGGGGCTTTGGGAACGCTGGACAGGAAGCTCGTGAGAAATGTTCAGGATATGACTTAAATCACATCAAGATCGGAATTCTTGTGTAATAATTCACAAGGGCGAACTGGCCGGGAATTCCCCGGCTTGTTTGCAACACGATAAATTTTTATCCGTGGAAGGAGTCTCCATGCAGTTCATCAAGACCCGCTTAAACTACCTCTTCAATTCCACCAAGGGGCTGATCCTGGTGGCGATTGCGATGGTGGCCATTGTCACCGCTGTGTGGGGCATGCTTTCCGGGCCGATGGCAGAGATGGGCGTGCGCGAAGTGGTCATCAAGCTGCTTGGCATGGACATGGTCCAGGCGGAGCGCGAGGGGCGCATCATCATCCTCTACCACTCCATCGCCATGGCGCTCGTGGCCATCGAGACCTACATGATCACCAGCCTGCTGAAGATGAAGGAATTCCTCAGGCTGGCGGTGCGCGTGCTGATCACGGTCGGATACATGATGGCGATGGTTTTCGGCCTGCTATTCGCATATTTCGGTCATAACTGGGCATTCCACGGACTGTACATCACGGGTCTGTCGTTGATCTTCTTCGCGGGCGTGCTGCTGTGCGTCGCGCTCTGGCCGTGGAATCCCGAATACCACCTCACGGACAAAGACTACGCCCACACCAAAAAAGGCGTTAACGTGGAGCGTGTGGCCTTCTTCGCGACCGCTGTCACTACCGTGATCTCCGCCCTTTTTGGTGCGGTGCCCGGCTCGTTCTTTGGCAACGGGTTCGAAGTCTTCCTGGCTGAAAATATCATCCGACTCCCCGAAAAGTCCACGATGGAATATTCGGTGATCGGGCACCTGCACATCATGCTGGCGCTCATTGCCATCATGATCACCCTCATCGTTGGCCGCTGGCTGGACTTCAAAGGCATCCTGCACAAGATCGCCATGCCGCTGATGATCATCGGCACCATCGTTTTGAATCTCGGCGTGTGGGGCGTCACCACGCCGCTCGAACCCATCGCTCACATGATCATCTATGTCGGCGCGACCCCGTCCATGCTGGCGGCGCTGCTCCTGCTCGTCTGGAGCTGGGGCAAACTCATGCGTGATGGGACGGCGCATCTCGAGAAACCGAAATTCCTGCAAAAACTCGGCGCGCTCGTGCAAGATCCGCTCAAGTTTGGACCCACCTGGCAAATGCTGTTCATGAACTTCACCACCAGCGGCATCGGCATCTTCATGGCCATCCGCCTCGACGAGATCTTCCGCCTCTGGCCCGCCCGCGAGGAGCGCATCGAGCTGACGGGGCACTGGCATGCCCTCTCGGCCATCATTGCCACCATCATCCTGCTCTACTACGGCGACATTCTCGGACTCAAAGGCAGGGTCCGCCAGTTGTACGGCTGGAGCATCATTATCCTCTCCGACATTGCCCTCGCCGCTGTCACCGTCTTCGAGATGAAACGTCTCTTTATCAGCGAGGCGGAGCAGCAGCCCCTGGTCAACGGCCTGATGCTCGCAATGGACATCGGTCTCGGCCTGTTGCTGACCACCCTTGCGGTTGTGATGGTCTGGAGGCTGATCGACCTGTTCAAACCAAAGGGACGCTGGACCGAAGAAGCGACTCAAGAACTCTCGCAGGAGGTGGTGAAATGAAACGCATCATCCTGACCCTCTGCCTGCTGACTGCCTGGCTGGCCTCCTGCGCCCCCGTGGATTTGAACGCGCCGGTCCCGGTTTACGAGTCGGGCGTCGACCCCGAGGCGTGGGTGACGATCCCCGCCAGCGAATTCCTCTCGGGGCAGCACGATGACCCGGTGACGCTTGACTACGATTACGAGATCATGGTCACGGATGTGACCGTGGCGCAATATGTGGCTTACCTGAACAGCGCTTTGGTGGATGGTACTCTCAAAGTCTCCGGTGAAGAGTTGGTTGGTTACTATCCGGGCGATGAATTTCGCGGCATCAAACACGAATTGGAAATTGCTCCGGGTGATTACCTGTTTGTTCCATTGAACGACCCTGCCATCGCGTTTTACCTTCGACGGCTCATCGTTCTCGGTCAACGCGGGGTGGGAGAATCACCCGATGACCAATGTCTCGTGGTTCGGATCGTGGGGTTACTGCGGCAGCCTGAATGGGAGATTGCCATCTGAATTGGAATGGGAAAAAGCGGCGCGCGGCACTGACGGCCGTCCCTTCCCGTGGGGCTGGGAGATCATGCGCGAGAATGCCAATTTTTATTCCAGCCGCGATCCATTCGAGGACATGAGCACCTTCGGCTCGCGCACCTCCCCGGTCGGTTTCTACAACGGCCAGACCTACGACGGCTATGCCACCCTGGACTCCGCCTCTCCGTATGGGCTTTATGACATGGCTGGCAACGTCTGGCAGTGGATCGGCGACGTCCAGCTGCAGGAAGGCTTCAGCGACCGCTTCATGCACGGCGGTTCGAAGGACACCTACGACATGGACTTGCGCGTCTGGGTTCGCAACAGCGCCCCTCCTATGTATTACAGTCCGGGAGTTGGCTTTCGCTGCGTCCGGTAGTATCATTGGTCTTCAGGAGTGTTGATATGAGAATGTTGGCGGCCAAAATCCGACAGTACAAGCCTTTGATCAAGACCTCGCAGACCAGCCTGCTGCTGGCCACCGGTGTCGCCGGGTATCTCAGCGCCGGGATTCAAGTCGACCTCGTGACTTTTACTGGTTTGATCCTCAGCCTGTTCCTGTCGATCAGCGGCAGCACCATCCTCAATATGTGGTACGACCATGATATCGACACGGTCATGAACCGGACACATAACCGTCCCCTGGCTGCCGGCACGGTCGGACTCGGGGAGGCGCTCAGGCTGGGGCTGGTCCTTTCGCTGCTGGGTGTTGGGCTGGCGATCGCCATGGCTCCACTCTACGGGTTGGTGGTGTTCGCCGGTTTGTTCTTCGATGTGGTCGTTTACACCATCTGGTTGAAGCGCAAGACCTGCTGGAGCATCGTCTGGGGCGGAATCGCGGGCGGCATGCCCATTTTGGCGGGGCGTGTGCTCGCCGTCGGTCATGTGGACCTGGTGGGTATTCTCCTGTCGCTGGCGGTCCTGTTATGGATCCCCACACATATCCTGACATTTTCAATGCGCTACCACGAGGACTACAAGGCAGCGGGAGTGCCGACATTTCCATCCACGTATGGATTTGCATTCACACGAACGGTGATCGCCGTCTCTGCTGTCCTGGCGGCGGTCTGCATCGGCTGGGCCAGCGTGCTGATCGGCGTCGAGGCGGGCTTCCTGCGTCTGTTGGTCGTGCTGGCGACCGGGCTGTTGGTGCTGTCCTTTGCCACGGTCACGAGCCCCTCTGAGCGGGTCAACTTTGGATTGTTCAAGTACGCGTCGCTGTACATGCTGTGTTCAATGGTGGTCCTTTCCATTCAGCCCTACGTGACCATCGCCTGACATTATGAAAATGTCGGTGCTCGACCGCATTCTGTTGCTGCTGACCGGCCTGCTGGCAGCCTATCAAATTGTGGTCGGCATCAACGACCTGAGCACGCTGCCCATCATCGCCTACACCATCGCCTTTGGTGCGCTGCTCATCGCGTCACTGCTGATGATCATCCTCGGCTTTGATGTGCTCGACAGCCCGGCCGTGGTCATCGTGGCGACCATCATTCCCCTCAGCCTGTCGCTTGGGTTGGTGTGGGAACATCTCCCTGCCTGGCAGACAAGCTACCTCGTCTTTTCCATCCTCGGCTTTCTGGCGGTGGTCATCACACGCGCCTTTCCCATGCCGGGAAAATTGCCGACCATCGTGCTGGCGCTCGTCCATGGCGTGGCAGGCATGGTGATCTTTCTGCTGCCCATCGTCATGGTCCTGCAGGGACAGGCCGCCTCCGGTTTCGCGCTGGTGGGTCTGGGCGGGGCGCTCATCGGCGTGGGCGGATTATTGCTCTCGTTCCTAAAGGCGGGAAAACCTGTCCTATCGCGGGAGAGAATTTTAAAAATCCTGCCGGGGCTGCTCCTGGCCACAACAGCCTGTTTTGTAATAGGTTTTTCGCTGGTTTGACGTCAAAAGCTCAAGGCATTTGCTTTGAGCTCATTTTTTATCTCAATTAAAAAAGGAGAGTTTAGTATGAAGAGGGACAGTGTGTTTTCCAGGATTTTGAGATGGGTGGGGATTATCCTCATGGGGCTGACTTCGCTTTTTACCCTGATGGGCGGCATTGGCACAGTGTGCGCGGCGCTTTTCCCGGAGAACTTCGCAGCCGATTCCGAAGCCATGGCTGCGTTGATCGGGTGGGAATGGCTGTACATCACGTTCATGCTGGTGACCACGGCCATCGGCGTGATGATGGTGCGCGCCACCGTCTTGTTGATCAAGGGCACAGCCAATGCCTATCGTGACACGATCATCTCACTGGTGGCGGCCGTGGTGGTGGGATTCATCCATATCTATGCCTCGCGCACCATCCGCGGCGGGTCGATGCCGGTGGATATGGTCACTTATACTGCCGTGTTCACGCTGATCGTCTTCCTGATCTTCCGCATCCCGTTCATCTGGCAGGGAGTCAACTACGAGAAGCCGGCAGGCGCGAAGAACGATAATGGGCCTGCGGCTGCTGCGACGCTCGTTCTGGGTGGGCTGATGGCGTTCACCATCCAGTACATGGTGGCCTCGACCCACACCTTTGGCAGCGTCAACTACGGCAACGCCTTCCAACTTTCGATGACACTTATCGGAATCGGGCTTCTCCTGGCCGGACTGCTGGTGGCGTTGGGGGAGTGGAAGGGCTGGGCGTTCTCACAAACGGCAGTGGCTCGAGAACTGAGATAATCGCTTGAGGAGGGCAAGTCCAAGTGGGGCGCCTGAAAAGGCGCCCCACTTTTTGTTTGGTAAGAGAATCATTTGAATTTCGGTCAACCAATTGACTTACCCGTCCCGCGCATGTTATCATTAATCACCCGATTTTAGCACTCTCAAACTGAGAGTGCTAAAAGAAAGCCTGCCTCGAAACATGACTGATTTAACCGAGCGCCAAAAGAAGATCCTGATGATGGTGGTGCGCGACCACATCGAATCCGCCCAGCCGGTCGGGTCGCAGCGCCTGGTGGAACATTTCCACCTGGACATGTCCTCGGCCACGGTGCGCAACGAACTGGCCGCGCTCACCGAACAGGGATACCTGCGGCAGCCGCACACCTCGGCGGGGCGCGTCCCCACGGAGGAAGGCTACCGTTATTTCGTCACGCACCTGATGCAGCAGACAGAACTGCCCGAATCGGTGCAGCACACCATCAGCCATCAGTTCTACCAGGCGCGGCAGGATATCGATCAGTGGATGACTCTGGCGGCGTCCGTGTTGGCGCACCAGTCGCAGGGAGTCTCAGTCGTCACCGCACCACATGCCGAGAAGGTCCGTTTCAAACACGTCGAGCTTATCTCGACTCAGGGCCGCCAGGTGTTGATGGTGCTGGTCATGAGCGATGGCGACGTCAACCAGCAGATCCTGACCCTGGCCGAGCCGGTGCTCCAGGAGAAACTGAGCGCCACTGCCAACCGCCTGAACCTGCTGATCGCCGGGAAAACCTTTGACGAGTTGAATAGCCTGTCAACGCTTTCTGACGCGCTCGAGCAGGACATCGTGACCATCATCACCACTGACATGAAACGCACCGATTCGAGCGCCTCAGGCGAGATCTACGTCGACGGACTGACCAACGTGCTTTCCGAACCGGAGTTCACCGACTCCGACAATGCCCGCCGGGCGCTGAAGCTGTTCGAGGAACGGTCGACCCTGCAGGACCTGTTATCTCGCACCGTGATGAACAGCGGCGTGGGAGGCGTGCAGGTGCTGATCGGCGGCGAAAGCTCCTGGGAGGAACTGCGCCAGTGTTCGATGGTGCTGGCGCGCTATGGAGTCCCCGGCATGGCAACAGGCACGCTCGGCGTGCTGGGTCCCATGCGCATGTCCTATGCGCGCACCATCCCGACCGTGCGTTATGTGGCGGGGCTGCTCTCCGAATTGGTCAATGAAAATATCGGCGGCGAACAAAGCCAATAGAACCGAGATGGAAAAAGGAATTTGAGTATGACAGACAAGAAGCACAAGGCAAAAACTGAGGAAAAGCACCTGGAGGTGGTCGAAAACCCCGAAGCGGAGGCTCGAGATTCCTGCCGTCTCCATCGAGGAGTTGGAAGCCGTGAAGAAGCAGCTCGAGGAGACCCAGGCCTCGGCAGCCGAGTACCTGGACGGCTGGCAGCGCTCCCAGGCGGAGTTCTCCAACTACAAGAAGCGCCTCGAGCGCGAACAGATCAGCACCGCCCAGTTGATGCGCGGCGCGATCATCAGCCGCTTCCTGCCGGTGATGGACGACCTGCAGCGGGCGCTTTCCAACCGCCCGGCGGACGAATCAAGCCAGTCGTGGGTCGGCGGTATCGAATTGATCCAGCGCAAGCTGCAAGCCATCCTGGATGCCGAGGGCGTGACCCGCATCGAGGCGGAGGGCAAGCCGTTCGATCCGAATTTCCACGAGGCGATCTCACACGAACCCAGTGAAAGTCACGAAAGCGGACAGATCATCGAGGTGGTCCAGCAGGGCTACATGCTCGGCGAACGGGTCATCCGTCATGCCATGGTGCGTGTGGCGCAATAAATAAAAAAATCCGGCGGTGCTGAGATAGTGGGCATCCCCTTAATTGAAGGAATCATGCATGGGTAAAATCATCGGTATCGATCTCGGCACCACGAACTCGGTCTGCGCGGTCATGATGGGCGGCGAGCCGGTCGTCATCCCCTCCGCGGAGGGGGAGCGGCTGGTCCCGTCGGTGGTGGCGGTCAATAAAAATCATGAGCGGCTGGTGGGGCGCGTGGCGCGCAACCAGGCCATCGTCAACGCCGCCAACACGGTCTTCTCCATCAAACGCTTCATGGGACGCAAGTACAGCGATGCCGAGGTCCAGCGGACGCTTTCGCGGGTGCCTTACCAGGTGGCCGAGGCCGAGAACGGCGACGTGCGCGTGGCGATCGACAGCAAGGACTACAGCCCGCCGGAAGTCTCGGCGATGATCCTGGGCAAGATCAAGCGCGATGCGGAAGCCTACCTCGGTGAGATGGTCACGCAGGCAGTTATCACCGTGCCGGCTTATTTCAACGACGCCCAGCGCAACGCCACCAAGGACGCCGGCAAGATCGCCGGCCTGGAGGTGCTGCGTATCATCAACGAACCGACCGCGTCCAGTTTGGCTTATGGGCTTGATAAAAAGAAGAACGAGACCATCGCTGTGTATGACCTGGGCGGCGGGACGTTCGACATCTCCATCCTCGATGTGGGCGAGGGCGTGTTCGAGGTCAAGTCCACCAGCGGCGACACCTTCCTCGGCGGCGACGACTTCGACCAACGGGTCATGGACCACCTCATTGCCGAGTTCCAGCGCGATAACGGCATCGATCTGCGAAACGACAAGCAGTCGCTGCAGCGTCTGAAGGAAGCCTCCGAGAAAGCCAAGATCGAGCTTTCCACCATGATGCAGACCGAGATCAACCTGCCTTACCTGACGGCGAATGCCTCGGGACCCAAGCACCTCGTCACAACCCTGACGCGCGCCAAGTTCGAGCAGTTGACCAGCGACCTGATCGAGCGGACGCTGGCGCCCATGCGCAGCGCGCTGCAGGACGCCGGAATCACCCCCGCCAAAGTGGATGAGGTCGTGCTGGTGGGCGGCATGACGCGCATGCCGGCCGTGCAGGAGGCCGTGCGCCGCATGTTCGGCAAGGACCCGCACAAGGGGGTCAACCCGGATGAAGTGGTGGCGGTCGGCGCGGCCATCCAGGCGGGCGTGCTGGGCGGAGAGGTGACCGATATCCTGCTGCTCGACGTGACCCCGCTGACGCTCTCCATCGAGACACTGGGCAGCGTGGCCACGCCGCTGATCGAACGCAACACCACCATCCCCTCGCGCAAGTCGCAGGTGTTCTCCACTGCCACTGACAGCCAGACGCAGGTGGAGATCCACGTCCTGCAGGGCGAGCGCCCGCTGGCAATGGACAACAAGTCGCTGGGCAAGTTCATCCTTGACGGCATCCCGCTGGCGCCTCGCGGCGTGCCCCAGATCGAGGTGACCTTCGACATCGACGTGAACGGCATCCTCAAGGTGACCGCCAAGGACAAGGCCAGCGGAAACATGCAGCACATCACCATCACTGCCTCGTCGGGACTCTCCAAGGACGAGGTCGAGCGCATGCGCAAGGAAGCGGAGTCCAATGCGGAAGACGACCGCCAGCGCAAGGAAAAGATCGAGGTGCACAACAACGCCGATAACGCGGTTTACTCCGCGGAGAAGCTGCTGAAGGAGCACGCCGACAAGATTCCCGCCGATGTCAAAGCGGAGGTGGAGACCAACATCACCCGGGTCAAAGCGTCGCTGGAAAAAGACGACGTGGACATGATCCGCGCGGCGACGGAAAACCTCGGGCAGGCCATCCAGAAGATTGGCGGCAGTATGTACGATTCGTCCAACCCGCAGGCTGGCGCCGGCGGACCGCCTCACTCTGACGATGTGGTGGACGGCGAAGTGAAGGAATAGAATTTTTTTAATGACAACGAATCGCGATTACTACGAAATCCTGGGCGTTCCGAAGAATGCCTCCACGGAAGACATCAAGCAGGCCTTCCGCAAGCTCGCGCGCCAGTTTCACCCCGACGTGAACAAGGCTCCCGACGCCGAGGATAAATTCAAGGAGATCAACGAAGCCTACGGCGTGCTCTCGGACGCGGACAAGCGTTCGCGCTACGACCGCTTCGGCAAGCAGGGCCTGGGCGAGATGGGCGGCATGCCCGATTACACCGCCGACTTCTCGGACCTGTTTGAGGAGTTGTTTGGCTTTGGCTTCGGAGGCGGAGGACGGCGCGGCGGAGGATCTTCGCGAAAATCTCCGCGGCGCGGGCGCGACCTGCAGATGGAGGTCCAGCTCACGTTCGAGGAGGCCATTTTCGGGGTGGATCGAGAAGTGGAGTTCACCCGCGACGAGATCTGCGCCACCTGCCGGGGGAACGGCGCCGAGCCGGGCACCACGCCCAAGTCCTGCACCACCTGCGGCGGGCGCGGCGAGGTCCGCCAGGTGCGGCAGACCTTCGTCATCCAGATGGTGGAGACGATCACCTGTCCCAACTGCGGAGGTCGGGGCGAGGTCATCGAGCAACCCTGCCATACCTGCCGTGGAAACGGGCTGGAGCGCAAGAAGGTCAAGAAGAAGGTCTCCATCCCCGCCGGCGTGGACAACGGCGTGCAGATTCGTCTGCCGAATGAGGGGCAGCCGGGGACGAACGGCGGCCCCAACGGCAACCTGTTCCTGTCGGTGACGGTGACGCCTCACAAGTTCTTCAAGCGCCGAGGCGACGACATCGTGCTTGACCTGGACATCAACGTGGCGCAGGCAACGCTCGGCGCGGAGATCGAGGTCCCCACCGTGGACGGGGCTGAGAAGCTCCACATCCCTGCCGGGACGCAGCCGGGCAAGGTGTTCACCATGAAGGGCAAGGGTGTACCCCGCTTGCGCAAGAGCGGGCGCGGTGATGAGCACGTGATCGTGAACGTCGAGATCCCCTCCAAGTTGAGTAAGGAGCAGCGTGAACTGTTCGAGCAGCTGGCGAACAGCCTCGGCACAGCGGTCAAGCCGCAGCAAAAGGGATTCCTCGACAAGTTGAATGATCTGTTCGGAGGGTAACCCTACTTGAAAAATTCAGAGCAGCCACAATAGGCTGCTCTTTTTGTTTAATATGCTTGTGCGAGGAATGAAATCCTTGTATAGTGTAGAAAGATTCAATTATTGCGTCAAGTAGTATAAGCTCATAAGCTCATGCCTAATACTCTTACTTCAGAGATTGTTCAGAAAGTAGTAGACGAAATGCAGAGGTTCTTATATGAATAAAAAACCTATTGATCTGCCCCAGAATTTGAAGCGAGTTAATTATTATGCCGGCAAAATGCTGACTCTGGAGGATTTTAAAGCCGACCAACAATATTTCAAGGACCGCATGAAACTGCACAATCGTTTCTTGCACGGTTACGGCATCGTCTCGGGGCTTGAAATCTCATTATCCAATAAATTGGCGGAGGTGTTGATAGTCAGTCCGGGTTATGCAATAGATCCGCGAGGAAATGATTTAATCCTGCCGAAAGACGTGCAGGTTACCATGCCCGCAAAGGGAAATTCCATTTATCTCGTCCTTCGTTGGGCCGAACGTGAAGTGGATTTAATACCCCTCTTGTCTAGCAGCGTTGAAGGGGAGCAATTCGTCGCAACGCGCATAGAGGAGTATGCGGTGCTGGAGTATGAAACTGATAAACGCAAAGCCACCCAGGCGGGAGCCGTTTTAGCGCGGTTGAAGAAAATACGTGGAAAATGGAAGGTCGACAAGCAGTTTCGTGCTCATAGAGTTAGGACCTGATCACTACCACCAAATCACAGGCTGCTTATTCCGAAAACCCCGCCGGGGGGATGCCCAGCGCCTGGATCAGCCGCGCCCAATAATTGACCTGCGCCGCCGTGGACGCCAGGATGACCATCTCGCGCTCGTTGAAGTGTGCTTTGATCTGCTCAATGAAATCGGGGTGGAATTTGAGCGGCGTCTGCGACACCAGTTGCGCATACTGGATTGCCAGCCGTTCCCGTTCCGAGAAGGTGGGTACACTTTCCAGCGCCGCCTGCCCGCGCAAGGCCAGCACTTCGTCCGCGCCAATGCCCAGGGATTCGTGTTCGTATGAATTCATGTCGATGCAAAATGGGCAGGCTGTCGCAAACGAAGCCGCCATGCGCACCAGTTTGAGCATGCGTGTGTCCAGTTTGCCGTCGTGGTGCGCCACGAGTGATTCCAGTGCGCCCGAACCCACAGCCGCTTTTGGGTACCAGGCCAGGATCCGCGCCGGGAGCATCATACGCCCGGTCACTTTCTCCGAAACCCAGATGCCCAGCCGCAGGACGGGTGAAATTCTTCGAGGGGGTTCGATAAAGGCATGCATGGTGTCTCCTGTGGAAGGATTTTATCCCTGTTTAAACACACTAGGCGCGAGGCCTATAACCCGCGCCCAGTATTTTTTGGCTTTACTCCAACGTGATGGGTACTGATTGGTTTATCAGCGCCGCCTGCATGGACCAGGGACCGGTCCAGGTCACTTTGACGGGCAGCACCCTGCCCTTCAGGTCGTCGTCCGATTCGGTAAAGACCAGCTTGTTAGTCGGGGTGCGTCCCTTCCAGCGGCCTTTCACCTTTTCTTCGAACAACACCTCCACGGTCTCGCCGAGATAGCGGGCGTTGATCTCCGCCACGATCCCCTCCTGCATGTCCTCCAGCAGGCGGAAGCGGCGCATCTTTTCTTCTTCGGTCACATCGTCCGTCATGCGGCGCGCCGCGACGGTCCCCTCGCGGGTGGAGTAGCGCGCCAGGTGGGCGACGTCCAGCTTGAGGTCGGCCAGGACCTGGTAGGTGTCCATGAACTGTGCTTCGGTCTCACCGGGGAAGCCGACGATGATGTCCGTGGCGATGGAGCAGCCGGGAATCTTTTCGCGGATTTTTACCACCAGCCGGCGGTAATCAGCCTGGGTGTAGCCGCGCTTCATATTTTCGAGCACCTCGTCTGCCCCGGCCTGGATGGGCACCTCGATGTGCGGCATGACTTTGGGCAAGCTGGCGACCGCCTCCATCAGTTCTTCAGTAAAGTAATTCGGGTGCGAGGTCAGGAAACGGATGCGCTCGATGCCTTCGACCTCGTTGATGACACGCAACAGGCCGGCCAGGTCGGGTCCGTCAGGGATATCCTTGCCGTAGCGGTCCACGATCTGCCCGAGCAGCGTGACTTCCTTGACGCCCTGCGAGGCCAGCGCACGGACCTCGCTCACGATGTCGCCGACCGGGCGCGAGCGTTCGATTCCTCGGCGGTAGGGGATAATGCAGAACGTGCAGGCGTGTGAGCATCCATATACGACCGGTACATGCGCGGAGACCAGGCTGCCGCGTTCGTGCTGGGGCAGGATCAGCTCGTCGTCCATCATCAGGAAGCGGCGCGCGATCTCCGTCTCCTCGACGGAGCGCACCTCGCCCTGGGTCAGGTGCGAGACCAGCGGCCCCGGGTCGGACGGCGGGGAAAAGACGTCCACGTAGGGGAATCGCAGACGCAGTTTTTCGTTTCCGCGCACGCCCACCAGGCAGCCCATCAGGTTGATCACGAGATTCGGGTTTTTCTGTTTGAGCGGTTTGAACGAGCTCAGGCGTCCGTAGGCCTTGTCCTCGGCGGACTGGCGCACGACGCAGGTGTTCAAGACGATGACATCCGCCTCCTCAGCGGATTCGGTGTGGGCATAGCCCAAATGCTCGAGCGCCGACCCCACACGCTGGGAATCGGCCACGTTCATCTGGCAGCCCTCGGTCCAAATATGATATTTCATGTCCGTAATTATAACAGCACGATTCTGAGAAGAAGTTAAATATGTTGGCAAGAGAAATGATAACAAAAATGATGTTGTGCGCGAAGTGCGATACATATATCATTTTTGCGGTTAGGGGATGGGAGGATTGTGCGACTCGGAGCGCCTCGACTTGACCATTCCCCTCATCTGCATTAGAATCCACGTTCGCTAGTGCCCCTGTAGCTCAGTGGATTAGAGCGCTTGCTTGCGGAGCAATAGGTCGCGTGTTCGAATCGCGCCAGGGGCGCCTCGCTGAGCGGGAACTCTCCCGCTCTTTTCTTTGAGTGATCATGCCGACAAAACGCCAGATACTTCTCACCAATGATGATGGGATCAAGTCCCCCGGCCTGTGGGCTGCGGCGGAGGCTCTTTCCGCGCTGGGATATGTCACCGTGGTTGCGCCGCGCGAGCAATCCTCGGGCACCGGGCGCAGCCTGCCGCTCTCCTCGGATGGGGTGATCAGCCCTGAGACGGTCACTGTGCACGGCAAGGACTGGACCGTTTACGCAGTCGGCGGAACTCCCGCACAGGCCGTGCTGCACGGCATCCTCGAGATCATGCCGCAGAAACCCGACCTGGTGGTCTCAGGCATCAACTACGGGGAGAACGTGGCGACCGGTGTCTCCATCTCAGGGACGGTCGGCGCAGCGATGGAAGCGGCCTCGGTCAACATCCCCGCGCTGGCAGCCTCGCTCGAAACGCCGCATGACAAGCATCTTTCCTACGATACCGACGTGGATTTTTCAACTGCGGCTCATTTCACCATCCTGTTTGCGCGCGCGCTGCTCGAGAAGAAGTTTCCGCCCGACGTGATGCTGCTCAAGCTGGACGTCCCCTCGAATGCGACCCCGCAGACGCCCTGGATGATGACACGCCTCTCCCGCCAGCGCTACTTCCTGCCTGTCAAACCGCAGCGCAGCAACTGGGACGAACCCGCCAAGGTCGGGTACACGGAGACCAGCACCATCATCAATGAGCCGACGGACAGCGATGTCTTCGCCCTGCGCGTCCTGCGCAAGGTATCGCTGACTCCCTTGAGCCTGGATTTCACGTCGAGGGTGGATCTCAAAGACGTGGAGAGAATCCTGCGCAGCAGTTAATCCTGCAAGCGGAATAGCAGTATGTTAAATAAAAACATCCCGAAGGTTACGTAACCTTCGGGATGTTGAGTTCATCAGGCAAACAGTACGTGTTGCTGCAGGAATTTTTCGACGGTGCTGTAGAAATCGGCGATGGTCTCCGTCTTGCGCCAGCCGTGTCCCTCGCCTTCGTACGTTTTGTAGATGTGGGGAACATGATTGGCGCGCAGCGCCGCCACGATCTGCTCGGAGTGCTCCGGTGTGACGACCTTGTCCTCCAGCCCCTGGAAGACCGCCACCGGGTCCTTGATGCGGTCTGCAAAGTTGACCGGCGACCAGGCGCGGTAGCGGTCCGCATCCTTCGGCAGGGTGCCGATCATGCTGTCGTTGTAACGCTCCTCGAATTTGTGCGTCTCGGTGATGAACAGATTCGACAAGCCGTACAGGCAGACTCCCGCCTTGAACACACCGGTATGCCGCACCAACGCGTTGAGGACAGTGTAGCCTCCCGCCGAGCCGCCCATGATGACCAGGCGCTTCGGGTCGGCAAGTCCCAGTTTCGCCAGCGCCTGCGCTCCGCCGATGGCATCCTCCACGTCCAGCAGACCCCACTTCTTGCGCAAGGCCAGCATGTAGCTGCGGCCGTACTCCGTCGAGCCGCGGTAGTTCACTTCCAGGAAACCGTATCCGCGCGTGGTGAAGAAGGCGGCGTCCGTGTTGAAGCTGGCAACGGCCGCGGAAGTGGGCCCGCCGTGGATGTGCACAACCGCGGGAGGTTTTCCATCGCTGGAAAATCGTTGCGAGACAGGCGGGAAGTACAAACCGTGCACGCCGGATCCGCCTGCCGCCTGCCAGGTGAGGGGCTGGCAAGCCGGTAGCTCCTCGGGTACGATCACACCCGACTCACTGTAGCGCTCCACGCGGGATTGTCCATTTTCCCAGGTGACGATTCGGGTGGGGATCTGGGATGATGAAGCAATGAAAGCCAGGCTGTCCCCGGCGCCGTGCGTGATCTGATCCAACCAGGTGTAAGGGGTCGCATCCAGCTGTTGCGGAGTTCCGGTGGCCGCCTCGGCTGACCACAATGAGCGGACGCCCGCATCGTTGCGCAGGAAGAACAAGTGGTGCGAGTCGTTGCTCCAGGCGTACGTCCGCATGCCCTGGATCCAAGCGGGAGGCATGAGTGCCGCTTCGATGGCCATCGCCCGCTTCTTTCCGCTGGTCAGGTCGACGGCATACAAATGGTCCCATTCGCTGTCCTGAGCGATATAGGACATGTAACGTCCATCCGGCGAAAAACCCGGCTGGAAGATGGGGGTGTTCTCGTCGCCGTTCAGGCGGCGGATATCGGACAAGGTCGTGCCTTCGAGGCGGGCGATCATTAATCGCGTCCCGTCCCACGGCATCTGGGGGTGATCCCACTCGACCCACGCCACATACTGCCCGTTGGGGTGCCAAACGGGCTGCATGTAAAAATCTGCGCCGTGAGCCAGCTTGACCGGGAAGTTCTCTCCCTGTGAATCGACAAGGGCGATGCAGTCAGTGCGCTCATAGGAATGAACGTAAAGGATTTTTGAGCCGTCGGGGGATAGAACCGGAGAGGCGCAATCGCCATACGCCGGCGTGACCGGGTGCGGGCTGCCTCCCTCCACGGGCAGCGTGTAAAGCCGCCCGCCGCTGGAGAAGACCACCAGTCCATTCCGGACGGTGAAATCACCACCGCCGTATCCCACGCCGGCGCCAATCTTGATGCCGGCGGTCAGGTCGCGGGGTGAATCCCCAGGCCGGCGGACGACCAGCACGCCCTGTCCGTTGCGCTTTTCCAGCCAGACGAGTGTTTGGCCGTCGCTGTCGAACTGCACATCCTCCAGACGAGGCCGCAGGCTGAGCGCCGCCGGGGAGAGCGATGAAGGCCAAAGGCCGAAGGGAACATTCTTCTTATCAGGCATAGGCTCCTCAAATGTGAGGGGTGAATTTAGCGACCAGCTTCTCCTTGGGCATATAACCGGACACCCTTTCCTTAATTGTACCGCCTTTGAAGAGCATCAGGGTGGGGATGCCCATGATTCCGAATTGCATGATGATATCGGGATTCTTGTCGGCGTCGCACTTGACCACCTTTACCTTGCCGTCCCATTCCGTGGATAACTGCCCGACGATCGGATCGATCATCTTGCAGGGTCCGCACCACACGGCTGTGAAATCCACCAGCACGGGCAGGGACGAATCGATCACCTCGGTCTTGAAATCCCCCGTGTTGACGTATTGCAGTTCAGCCATTTTATCCTCCGGAATTGGTGTTTAAAGCGGACCGCTGCGGCTCAGACTTGATTATAATAATTTAAGGTGATAGAATTCACACCCGTTGCGGGCGCGTAGCTCAATGGCAGAGCAGTGGCCTTTTAAGCCATTTGTTGAGAGTTCGAGCCTCTCCGCGCTCACTTCCTTGCTTCGAGCCGTCTTAACTGGCGGCTTTTTTATTGGTCGGAGTCCCCGTTGAGGGGATGATATTCGAATCTCTCCGCGCTCACTTCCTTGCATCAAACCGTCTCTTTTGGCGGCTTATTGTATTGGTCGGAGTCCCCATTGAGGGGATGATATTCGAGCCTCTCCGCGCTCACTTCCTTGCTTCGAGCCGTCTTAACTGGCGGCTTTTTTTATTGGTCGGAGTAAGTAGGTCAGGCTTTGAGCATGCCATTACAAAAAATATTCTGTTTCGGCGGGTTATAAACCCGCCCTACTTTTACTTGTTCAACACTTCCATCATACTCGAATAAATACCCGGTGCACATGCAACTAGTGCGCAGGGAGGTGTAATGTAATCGGCTCGGCCATCGAGGGTGGTGACGCGCGCGCCAGCTTCTTCGGCGATCACCCCGCCGGCTGCCAGATCCCAGGGGTTGAGTGACAGCTCCCAGTATCCGTCAATACGACCGGCGGCGACGTAACACAGGTCCAGCGCGGCGGAACCCAGCCGGCGTACGCCCTGAGACGAACGGGCAAACTTGCCAAAAAATTCCAGGTTGTTTCTATCGGTGGTCCACAGGTCATACGGGAAACCGGTCACCATCAGGGAGCGCACCAGTTCCTCGGCATCGGAAACCTTCAGTACGCGGCCATTAAGATGCGATCCGTGCCCGCGCTCTCCGGTGAACATCTCATCGCGCATCGGGTCGTAGACGGCGCCGTGGGTGACGACTCCCTTGTGGGCGTAGGCGATCGAGACGGAGAAAAATGGCACGCCGTGTGCGAAATTGACCGTGCCGTCGATCGGGTCAATCAGCCAGAGATGCTCGTCGTGCCCGTCCAGCCCTCCGGCTTCCTCGCTCAGGATGCGGTGCGTGGGAAAGCGGCTCTGAATCTCGCCAAGGATATACGCCTCCGAGGCGTGGTCCACATCGGTGACAAGGTCGATCACGCCTTTGTAGCTGACCTTGTTGTCCTTTTCGTATCTGTCATGCAAAATTTTACCCGCCTGGCGTGCCATATGCTCCAGGTCGGGCAGGGTGGGTGTATTGTTCATAATTTAACTATTCTTATATCCGTCGAGAATTTTGTAGATATGGTCCAGTTCGCGCTGGATGTCGTCGCGGTCATCGCGGGCTTGTTTGAGCATGGACTCGAAGGCCGGCTTCTGTTCCTCGGGCAATGTCACGAGCAGGCGCTCGGTGCGGGCGATCTGTGTGTTCTTATGGCGCTGTTTATTTTCTAGCCGCTCGCGGTAACCTTGATAGAAATCCCTGTCCTTTGGCGGCTCAGGCGGAGCGACCGGCCCGGATGCGATCAGTTCTGCGACCGTCAGCAGGAATTCTTCCGTGTCGATGGGTTTTTCGATAAACCGCGCCGCGCCCAGGTTCATGGCGAAGTTGCGGTCTTCCGGTGTGACATAGGTGGCTGAGAGGAAGATCACCGGGATGTCGTTGGTCTCGGGGTTGGTGCGCATCTGGTAGACAAAGGCATATCCGTCCAGCTTGGGCATCAGGATGTCGGTGATGACCAGCGCCGGCTTTTGCTTCTTGAGCACATCGAGCGCTTCCTGCCCGTTTCGGGCAGTCATCACAAGATACCCCTTGTATCGCAGGGTGACCTCGAGCAGCTCGAGCACATTGGGGACGTCTTCAACAACTAAAATGGGACCGTAGGGAATGGGCATGCGGTAATTGTAGTCCTGTTTGGAGGGACGGGCAAGAAGTGACGGTCACCCAAAGGGGCTATTGGCCGCAGTCTCTTGTTTCAAGGTTATTCTTGCCACACCCTGCGTCCCAGCGCGGAGAGGATCAACTCCACCGCAAGATGGGCGGTCTGGTTCTGCACATCGAGGATGGGATTGACTTCGACCATGTCCATGCCGGCCAGTTTTCCAGTTTCGGCGACCATCTCGCAGGCGAGGTGCGCTTCGCGGTAGGTCAGCCCACCCGAAACCTGGGTGCCGACTCCCGGGGCGTGACGCGGGTCGAGCGAGTCGACGTCGAACGAGAGATAGATTCCGTCCGTGCCGCGTGAGATCTGCTCGATGGCGCGGGAGACGGCGGCATACATGCCAGTGCGGTCGATCTGTTCCAAGCCGAGGACCATCACCCCTGCCTCGCGCAGGTTCTTCTTTTCACCGGCGTCCAGGTCGCGCGCGCCGAGCACGACAACCTTTGTCGGGTCGACGATAGGAACCGCCTCGTCCCACAACTGGACCAGTCGGCGGTCGCCCAATCCGCACAGCGCTGCCAGCGGCATGCCGTGGATGTTGCCGGAGGGCGTGGTCTCATCGGTGTTGAAATCAGCGTGCGCATCGATCCACAGCAAGCCCAGCTTCTTATGTTTCGCTGCGCCGCGGATGGAGCCGAGCGCGATGCTGTGGTCGCCGCCCAGCACCAGCGGGAAATGTCCGCCCTGCACGGATGTGGCAACTGCCCCGGCTACTCGGCGCGCCATCGGCACGATGCAGTCGATGTATTTCAGCTTTGGCTCGGTGACCCGGCACATCTCGGCGATGGGCACGTCCACATTGCCCTTATCTTCGACGCTGTATCCCAGTTCTTCAAGCCCCTGCTGCAGGTGGGCATAGCGGATGGCGCTGGGACCCATGTCCACGCCGCGCCGGTCGGCGCCCATGTCGAGGGGAACGCCCAGAATATCGATGTCCATATTTCTCCAGAGAAGTGAAGTTACGCCGTGCGGTAGTAGCCCACGTCCACCGAGTAGACGCCGCCGCGCTTGATGACCTGCTTGACGAGGTTTGTGCCAAAGCGGTAGCCGAGATGGCGGTAGTCGGGTACGGACAGGATCAACAGGTCGGCCTGTTTGCCGGGCTCGAGCGAACCGACCCGGTCCGCGCGGCGGATGGCGTGTGCGGCGTTGATGGTCGAGGCAGCGATCGCCTGGGCAGGGGTCATGCCCATGTAGCGGCAGGCCAGCGCGATGGCGAACTGCATCGATTCGTTCCAGGCGGTGCCGGGGTTGCAGTCGGTGGCCAGGGCGAGCATCCCGCCCGCATCGAGGATTTTATTTGCCGGGGTGTAGTCACGCTCGGCGAGGCCGAACGGGGTGCAGGGCAGCGCCACAGCGACCGTGTCGCTTTTGCCCAGCGCAGCGATGTCCGCATCGGAGGTTTTGACCAGGTGATCGGCGGAGGCCGCGCCCAGTTCCACCGCGAGGCTGGCGCCGCCCAGGTTGTCGAATTCGTCGGCATGAATCTTGAGCGGGAAGCCGAGCTCTTTCGCGCGCATCAAAATCTGGCGCGATTGGGCGATGTCGAAAGCCTTGTTCTCGCAGAACACGTCCACGAAGGGCGGAGTTTGTCCGGGGGCATTCGCCTCCCACCACAACTGCAGGAGGGGCAGCATGAGGCTGCAGATCTGGTCGGTATAGCCCTGCGGATCACCCTTGAACTCGGGGGCGATGGCGTGCGCGCCGAGAAAGGTGAAGGCGATATCCACCGGGGTCTGGTCGTCGAGCGCGAGCAGGGCTTTGAGCAGACGAAGTTCCGTTGCGGTTTGGAGGCCGTAGCCGGTCTTGGCTTCGACGGTGGTCGTGCCGTGGGCGAACATTCGCAAAAGGCGCGGGCGGGTCTGGGCGATGAGTGTCTCGATGCTGGCGGTGCGCGTGGCGCGAACGGTGGAGATGATTCCCCCGCCGGCTGCCAGGATGTCGAGGTACTTGGCGCCCTCGAGCCGCATCTCGTATTCCTTGGCCCGGTCGCCGCCCCAGATGACGTGCGTGTGCGGGTCCACGAAACCGGGCATGACCACGCAGCCGGAGGCGTCCAGCGTCGGTTCGTTGGGGTAGGCGGCGCGCAGCTCGGCGGTGGTGCCCACGGCGAGGATCTTCTCCTCGCGGAAGAGAATCGCGCCGTTTTCGATAACTCCCAGCGTGCCGAGGTCGCGTCCGCGCTGGGGGCCGCCGGGGAGAGTCAGGAGTTGGGAAGCGGAATGGATGATCATGGAAGAGCCAGTTATTAGTGATCAGAGAATAGTTAACAGGTATCAGAAAGCCTGCAAACTTTAATTGTACTCCGAAGAGAGGGTTGCTAAAACGGTTTGACGCCATCCGGGATGGGGCAGACATAGGGTGTCTTTGAGATTTTCTTCTCGAATTCTTCGTGAGCCGCCTTCAAGCGCGCGGGGTTCGACATGAATTCCAGTGCAGTCAGCGCCATCGATTCTCCGGCGAAGAGCATGCCCTTCTGCCCGATGCCCATCCGCGCCTGGGCCACGATCTGCCAGGAGTGCCCCGGCGTTCCAAGCGCCTGGGTGGCGGTGGTGATCTGCCCGGTGGGCGTCACCCAGCTCACGTCGCCCACGTCCGTCGACCCGGGCAGGACATAATTCGTGTGGGTATTGGGCATGATGGTTCGCAGCAGCGTGCCGTTCTCTTTCTCCGGGACGAGATCCCCCGCCGCATTGCCGAATGCCTTGACGACATAGCCACGCACATCGCCCGATGGAAAGGTGGTCCCTATCTCCTCGGCGAACTTAATTTCCTCATCGTTGAATTCAGGCGCACCGATGGCGACCATCTTTTCATAAAACACATCGGTGATGGTGTCGTTCATCAGCAGGTTGGACATCCCGATCTTGAAAATCACCTCCAACTCGGTACCGGTCATCAACGCCGCGCCTTTGGCGATGTCCAGCACGCGGGGGTAGATCTCGCTCACCTGCGATGCCAGCGGTGCACGGATGATGTACTGCGACTCCGCCAGCGGGGGCACCACATTCGGGGCGGAACCGCCTCCGTTGGAGATGATGTAATGGATGCGCGCTTCGGGGATGAGATGTTCGCGCAGGTAATTCGCCCCGACGTTCATCAACTCGACCGCATCGAGCGCGCTGCGCCCGTTCTGCGGGTCCGCGGCCGCGTGCGCCGCCTTCCCGTGAAAACGGAAGGTGACCCAGATGTTGGCCAGGATGTTGATACCCAGGATGCCGTTGTACGAGTCCGGGTGCCAGGTGAGGCACAGGTCAACATCGTTGAATACGCCGGCTTTCACCATGAAGGTCTTGGCGGCGCCGTTCTCCTCCGCGGGGCAGCCGTAGAAGCGGACAGTGCCCTTGGCCTCCCCGGCGCGGATGGCCTCAGCGACCCCCATCGCAGCTGCCAGGCTGCCGACTCCCAGCAGGTTGTGCCCGCAGCCGTGACCGTTGCCTCCCTCCTGCCGCGGTTTCTGGTAGGGAACGCATTCCTGGCTGATGCCTGGCAGCGCGTCATATTCGCCCAGGATGGCGATGACCGGCTTGCCGCTGCCAAAGCTGGCGACGAACGCAGTCGGGATGTCCGCCACCCCGCGCTGGACGGTGAATCCGTCCGCTTCAAGCGCCTGGGCCAACAGCCCGGCAGAACGTGTCTCTTTGAACCCGAGCTCGGCAAAATCCCAGACCTGATTACTCAGATCAACAAATTTTTCACGATTGGTGCGAATCCATTTCACAGCGTCCATGGGCAGCTCCTTTTCTATTATTAATTTTACTGCGGATGAGAAGAATCAATGCCGCCCCATCCGCCTCAAGGCCAATAATGCGAAGATGTTGAAGACCACTGCGCCTGCCGCCACGATCGGGAAGCCGTACTGGTAGAGGAATGGCGCCAGCGGAGCGCCGATGGCGCGTCCGAGCGAGAGAGCTGCCACGTTGAATGCCATGACGGTGGCGCGCGCCTCGGGCAGCACTTCGGTCATCATGGGGATGATGGAGACCAGCGTGAACTCAAAGGTGATGTAGAACAGGAATAATCCGACCAGCGCGCCTGTAGATGTGCGACCAAGAATCGGCAGCAGCAAGGCTGCACCGCTGTTGGCTATCAGTCCCATGGCAATCGCGCGATGTTTACCCAACCGGTCCACAAAAACTGCCACCAATCCCTCACCGGTCAGTTCGGATAATCCGATCACCGCCGAGGCGCCGGCCAGCGCGGCGATCTGCAGCGCGAAAGCGTCCTCCAGCCACACGCCGAATATGAGATTGACCACTTCGTTGCCGGCGCTGGCCCACAGGCCGATGGAAATCCCCGCCATGGCCGGAACGGTGGCGACCACCAGGCGCATATTCGAGAACACGGTGGCGTCTGGATTTGGCTGGTTTTCGTCCTTCGGTAGGATTAAATACAGCAGGGCGAATACCAGCACTCCCAGCAGCGCCAGCAATGGGAAAGGCGCCATCCAGCCGTTTCGTGAGATGATGAATCCCATCAGCGGGACGCCGACGATGAACGCCAGCGACCAGCCGAACTCGGTGATGGCGATGGCCAATCCGCGCCGTTCGTAAGGAACCCGGTCGCCAATGTAAGCTTGCATGCCGGGATCGAAGATGTACTTGCCCATGGTGCTCATGATCAGCGCGATGGTCAAACCAATGAGGGTGGGCAAGAACACGACCACCGCCACACCGCAGATAAAGACCCCCAGACCGAGCATCATGCCGAATTTGCGCCCGCGCCGGTCCGCGACGGTGGCGACGAAAGGACCAAACATGCCGATGACCGAGCGGGCAGTCAGTGCGAGGGACAGGCTGGTGATGTCCACGCCCAGACCGCGCGAAAAGACGCCGAGAAAAGGATAGACCATGCGGTGCATCGTGTTGAACACCGCGCGGATGATCGTAAACAGGATGAGTTGGTATCTCAGGCGCAATTTCATGCTTGTCCCCGCCCATTAAGTATAACTGGTCGCCGCGCGGACGAAGTGTCCATGCGGCGACCAGTTTAATCCTGATCCCATGACGAGGGTCAGCCTGTTTTTGTAGACGGGTCGAGCGACAGGAACCAGCGGGTCAGGAAATAAGCCGCAAATAGAGTCAGCAGGTTGAGCAGCAGGAAGAATCCGATAATGGTCCAGTCCCCCGAGTTGAAGATCGGAGAGGGCGGCGGATGCATGACATTGGAGGCAGTGGCGAAAACCGCGCGCAGAACGACGATGAACAGGATATTCGCCAGCGAGGTCAGCCACGGCAGACGGATGATCCACAGCCCGGCCTGAAGCAGCACGCCAACAATGGCAAAGGTCAGCGCGAGGCGGAAGCGCGGCTCGGCGAGGAACAATCCGTTCCAGTTGGACTGCATCGCCCACAGCGAGAGCGGCAGGTAGGTCACCCAGAAGGTGATGCCGGCGCGTCCCAGCGCCGCCGACCAGCGGTGGAATCCCTCTTCGCGGGGTTTCAGCGCAGAGATGAAATGCGCCATCAAGCCAATCGCACCGGCGATGGCGGCAGCGAAGAAGGCGACTTCAGCCGTCAGCACCCACGCGCCGTGCAGGTAGACGATGCGCACATTGGCTCCCAGCGCGGATTCCTCCGGGCCAAGCAGCGAGATGATGGCGATAATGGCGACAAGGCCAAAAAAGAAGATCAACGGGGATGCTTTTGGTTTTGACATGGGCGCGATTCTACCAGAAAGGTCCTTCGGATGATTAATTACATTCCGATACACCATCAAGCTGGTGTTTATGATTCTTCTATGAACGGCATGCCGAGATGAGCCTGCCCGGCGAGAGCCCGAGCCACCTTTTTATTTATTGCTTCAGCTAGTTCTTTAACATATGGCTCGAACAAGAGAGTGGCATGTTCACCTGAAACGGGTATGATATCCAGTTTCCCCTCAACATAGTCAGGCCAATTTTCCATCGGGTCCCAGGTCATATACCAGGGGCGATCGCAGGCTCTAAAAAGGGTCAGCTCCCCTGTGAAAGGCTCCGGGTTATAAGTGAATCTCGCCAGTCGGCTGCTGGCGGCCGCCTTTTTTGAAGCGGGTATTAGCTGATATCCGATATGGGAAAGAATTGGGAAGCGAAGTAGCTGAAAGGTTAATTGATGTAACCGGTCTTGTAAATATTTCATTTTTTGCGTGCGGTCCAGGCCTCGCAAGTTGTTGAGGTGGATCAAAACTCTGTTCCTGAAGGACGTCTGTTTCCTCTGCCCCGGCGGGTAGGTATCGAACATTGCCGTCAAGGCCACCCGTTCTCCGCTTTAAAAGCAATCTTGCCATCTCGATGGCAACATACCCTCCAAAAGAATGCCCGGACAGAAGATAAGGTCCGTAAGGCTGGATTTCCATAATTTCCACAAGGTACTGCGCGGCAATTTCTTCAATGCGCATGAGATATTGTTTCTGATCATCCTGGCCTGCCGCCTGAATGCCATATAGCGGTTGATCGGAATGAAGGTATTTGGCTAGAGTCCTTAGATAGAGGGCATCGCCATAACCGCCTGGGATTACAAACAGCGGAGGTCGCGAGCCATTTGGTTTGATGCCCACTAACGAGCGCATTATTCCTTTAGTGGGATCGCGCATCACGCCGGCAAGTTTTCGAATCGTGTTATTTTCAATTAACGTCGAAAGCGGATAAAAACGGCCATAACGGCGATCGATTTCGATGAACATTGCGCTGGCAACGAGCGAATCGCCACCCAGATCGAAGAAGTTGTCGTTGAGCCCGACCCGATCTGTTGCGAATAACTCTTTCCATAGATCTATCAAGGCGGCTTCAACCTGATCGCCGGGGGAATCACTTCCAGCAGAAAGCATGCTGAAGTCGGGAACGGGCAGCACCTGGCGATCCACTTTCCCATTGGGGGTCAGCGGCAGGGCATCCAGTTTGACAAATAGGGCGGGAATCATATGATCAGGCAGGCGCTCTTTCAACCGAAGACGCAGTTCATCGTCCACTGGGAAGTTTTTCTCTGCTGGAAGGATATAAGCCACCAGCCTCCTGTCGCCCGGCCGGATGTCATGTCCGACCACGACAACCTCTTTCACCATGCCGGTCTCAAGGATGGCAAATTCAATTTCCTGGAGCTCGATACGGAAGCCTCGTACCTTAATCTGGAAATCCTTTCGTCCGCGGTGAACGAGGGTACCATCCGGGAGAATTTTCCCCAAATCACCCGTGCGGAAGTTTCGCACTTCCGAATGATTCGGGTCTGTGGAAAAAACAGCCTGGGTTTCGACCGGTTTGTTCCAGTATTCCATTGCAATGTAAGAGCTGCGGACGGTGATTTCACCGACTTCGCCGTCCCTCACCGGCTGCCCTGTATCGTCGAGCAGCAAAATCTCGATATCGCGTACGGGTTTTCCAAGGGGAACGATAGGTTCGTCTACCTGCGTGTGCACAGTGAGAATGTTCTGGCGGACGGTCCCCGTCTCCGTCATGCCCAAGCCGGTGAATAGCCGGCAGGTGTCTGGAAAGTGATTGCGGAAAATATCAAAATCAGTCCGCAGTAGAGCTTCTCCGCCAAGGATGACAAACCGCAGACCGGACAAATATCGGCGCAGGTCCGGAATACCACCGAGACGGCGAAAAACGCTCGGGATCGTGTGGAAGATGCTAATCTGATTTTTTTCCAGGAAGCTCACCAATTGTGCAAGCCCCTCAAAGCGGATGTCAAAGGGGAACAGGCAGGCACCATTCAGAAGGGCGTTTGTGTAATCTCGAACGGTTCCCATGACGCTGCTGGAATAGACCATGCTGAACCTGTCCTGAGGTGCAAAGTGCATCAGGTCATGTTGCCGTACGGAGTTGTGAATAAGAGTGCGTTGGTCATGCGGCACCCCTTTGGGCTGCCCGGTGGAACCGCTGGTGTAGATCAATAGCGCGAGCGCCTCTGGTTTGATCACCAGGGAAGGGTTCGTGTCATTGTCGTTGGAATCGTAGGCTTCCATATCAAGGACTTGAACCTTCTCGTTCACAAGTTCATTGGCTTGCGATAGATTCTTCTGATCGGTCAGCAGTAGCATCGCGCCGGAATCATTTAGGATGTAGGTATTGCGTGTCTGCGGAAAGAGCGGGTCAAGTGGGACGTAGAACTTGCCTGCCTTTAAAACCCCCAACAGGCCGGCAAGGAAATGTGCCCCCTGCTCGAACAGAACAGCGACCGGTTCAGCCTGGGGGCCTCGTGATGCCAGCAGTGTGTGGGCGATCTGGTTGGCGGACTGGTTAAGTTCATCATACGTCCAGGTAATCGCGCCATCCACTACGGCCGGAGAGCGGGGAAATTTCTCGGCGACTTGTTCAAACCACGCCGAGATGGAGGTGTTGACTATCTCCCGTGGCAGTGCAGAGAAAGATTTTTCCTTCTCATCCGGTTCGAGGGTGACAACATGACCATTATCGGACATAAGTCATCGAATTATACTCTTATTGAAACAACAAAAAGCAGGATGAACACAACCTTTCAAGGAGGTTCATCCTGTTATATTCATTTTATTCCATGATTGGCAGATGCAGATCCAGCGTAAAGGGCTTGTCCCCGGCAATGTCTTCCAGCGGACCGATGTGCTCCTCCAGCCATTGATGCCGCCCGTGGTGATACTTGCCGGCTTCCATCCATTTGACCAGCTTCTGCCATGTGCCGGGGATGTCCTCATACGGATTTTTCACATCCACCCGCATAACGGCATACAAGCCACCGGGGAAGTCGATGATGCGCGCCCCGCCATCCGCCTGCACGGATTTGTCCACGGTCAGCCAGACGTCGTAGCCATAGTTCGGCGAACCCGCTGAGGGGTCGGGGTTGTTGTAGCCAAACGTGCGGTAAGGCTTGCCGAGCAGGTTGTGACTCTTCGCCCACGCCAGCATCTTGTCAAAGGCCTGTCCCTCCGGGCTTTCGCCAAAGCCGTTGACGCACGCCACGCGCATCGCGGGCAGGGTGACGACACGAATTTCAGGTTTGTCCATCTATACTCCTTCTGCCGGTGAATCCGGCGTTTGATTCGGATTTGTCTCCGGAGACATTCCCATCTTATCCCACATTACCTGACAACCTGTGTCAGGAATTATTGGTAAAATGGCATCATGCGTGCGGACCGTTTACTCTCGATGTTGATGCTGCTGCAATCGCGCGGACGGATGACCGCCGGGGACCTGGCAGCCGAACTGGAGGTCTCGGAGCGGACCATCTACCGCGACCTGACGGCCCTCTCCGCGGCAGGCGTCCCCGTTTATGCCGAGCGCGGACCCGGCGGCGGGGTGAGGCTGGTCGAGGAGTACCGCACCACGCTCACCGGCCTGACGCCCGACGAGACGCGCGCCCTGTTCATGATGAGCATCCCCGCGCCGCTGGCTCAGCTGGGGTTGGACGACGACTTCAAGGCGGCGCTGCTCAAGCTGTCGGCGTCGCTGCCCGAGACCCGCCGTGCAGACGAGTTGCGCACCCGCCAGCGCATCCTGCTCGATTCGTCGTGGTGGTTCCAGTCGGGGCAGGACGTCCCCTGCCTGCAGACCATCCAGCAGGCGCTGTGGCAGGACCGCCCGCTGCGCATCACTGTCCGCTGGGATTTTTTCAACACCGAGTTCGAGCAGGAGGCCGAGCCGTACGGGCTGGTGGCGAAGACGAACATCTGGCACCTGGTGTACGGCCGCGGCGGGACTCCGCACGTGGTGCGCGTCTCGCAGATCGCCAGCGCCGACCTGCTGCCCGGCACATTCATCCGCCCGCCGGATTTTGACCTGGCCTCCTTTTGGGAGGGCTGGTGCCGGGACTACGAGTCCCGGCCGCCGTTCACGGCCCGGGTGCGCGTTTCCCCTGAAGCGCTGCCCAACCTGGCGGAGTATGTCGGCGACCGGGCGCGCGGAGGGCTTTCACCGCTTTCTCCGCCGGATGCCGAGGGCTGGGTGACGCTCGACCTGCCGTTTGAATCCTTCTTTGCCGCGCGCACGCGCCTGCTCGGGCTGGGACGCGCCGTCGAGGTGCTCGAGCCTCAATCCCTGCGCAAGAGCCTGGTCGATTTTGCGGAACAGGTGGTGGGGTTTTATAAAAAGTGACGGTCATATTTGCTGAGACCGTCACTTACTTCTATCTCTTCAACGTCCGGTACTGCACGCGCTTGGGCACGTCCACCGACTTGCCGTAGCGTTCGTGGTAATCCTGCTCATAATCGGACCAGCTGCCCATGAACAGGCGCGCCTGCGAATTCGCCCTCGAAGGCCAGGATGTGGGTGCAGATGCGGTCGAGGAACCAGCGGTCGTGGCTGACCACCACCGCGCAGCCGGCGAACTCTTCCAGGGCCTCCTCCAGCGCGCGCAGGGTGTTGACGTCCAGGTCGTTGGTCGGTTCATCGAGCAGCACGACGTTCGCCCCCTCGGTCAGCGTCCGCGCCAGGTGCACGCGATTCCTTTCGCCGCCAGATAAGACGCCGACCTTCTTCTGCTGGTCGGTGCCGGCGAAGTTGAAGGACGAGCAGTAGGCGCGTGCGTTGATCTTGCGCGGACCCAGGTCGAGCGTATCCGCGCCGCCCGAGATCACCTCGTAGACGGTCTTCTCGGGGTCGAGGCTGCGGGTCTGGTCGGCGTAGGCCAGCTTGACCGTCTCGCCAATGCGGATGGTGCCGCTGTCGGGTTTTTCCTGCTTGGTGATCATCTTCAGTAGGGTGGTCTTGCCGGCGCCGTTAGGACCGACCACGCCCACGATCGAGCCGGGCGGGATGTTGGCGCTGAAGTTTTCAAGAATGCAGTCTTATCCCCGTAGGATTTGGTGACCTTGTCGAATGTCGATGACGATATCTCCCAGCCGCGGACCCGGCGGGATGTAGATCTCGAGATCTTCGCGGACTTTCTCATTCTCCTGCGAGAGCAGTTTTTCGTAGGCGGTGACGCGCGCCTGCCCCTTCGACTGGCGGGCCTTGGGCGACATGCGGATCCATTCCAGCTCGCGCTCGAGCGTCTTCTGCCGCCTGCGACTCGGACTTCTCCTCCAGCTTGAGCCGGTCCTGCTTCTGCTCCAGCCACGAGGAGTAGTTGCCCTTCCAGGGGATGCCGTAGCCGCGGTCCAGCTCGAGGATCCAGCCGGCGACGTTGTCGAGGAAGTAGCGGTCGTGCGTCACGGCGATGACCGTGCCCTTGTACTCGCGCAGGTGATGCTCCAGCCACGCCACGGACTCGGCGTCGAGGTGGTTGGTGGGCTCGTCGAGCAGCAGGATGTCCGGTTCGGTGAGCAGCAGCCGGGTGAGCGCGACGCGCCTGCGTTCGCCGCCGGAGAGCGTCTTGACGGGCGTATCCGCCGGGGGGCAGCGCAGGGCCTGCATGGCGACATCCAGGTGGCTGTCGAGGTTCCAGGCGTCGACGCGGTCGAGTGCGTCCTGCAGTTTGGCCTGTTCGGCGATCAGCGCGTCGAAGTCGGCGTCGGGCTCGGCAAACTTGGCGTTGACCTCGTCGTAGCGTTTCAGCATGTCCACAATGGGCTGCACGGCCTCGCGGATGTTTTCGATGACGGTCTTCGTCTCATCGAGTTTGGGCTCCTGCTCGAGCATGCCGACGGTATAGCCCTTGGACATGGAGATCTCGCCGGTGTAGTCCTTGTCGGTGCCGGCCATGATGCGCAGCAGGGTGGACTTGCCCGCGCCGTTCAGGCCGAGCACGCCGATCTTGGCGCCGTAGTAGAAACCGAGCGAGATGTCGCGGAGAATTTGCTTGTTGGGGGGCACGACGCGCCCCACCTTGTTCATGGAGTAGATGACCTGGGTATCGGATGGCATGGTATTTTGGATTCTTTCAGTTGAGTTGAGTGGTTAGTGTTTGTTGTGTGCGCTTTGCGCGACGCGCCCCACCTTGTTCATGGAGTAGATGACCTGGGTATCGGATGGCATGGGGGGATTCTACCTTATGTTCTATGTCAAGACGTTACTTCGATCTCATCCCCATTGACCCACACGGACAGTTTGTCCCCATAGCGGATTCCCTCGATGGGATGCGCGATGACCTCAATCAGCGACGGGTCCTGGAAGTTGCGCAGCTTCGTCTCAGGGTGGGGATAGTACACCCAGCCGTCGTATTCCTGATCGTGAAAGATCACCCGGCAGCGCGAGAAGGAAAAGGTCTCGGGAGGGTGCAGGTTTGTCCATTCGACCAGCGGAAAGGTGTACTCCGGCTTGAGCACACGGAACGCAGCCGGGTGGATGTCAATGTTGAGCGTGCCGTTGAAATAGCCCTCGAGATCGAGCCCGCGCGCCTTGAAGAGCGGACGCTGCCTGTCCAGCGCGCCGTAGGGATAATCACGCGACGGTCCCGAAGCGACGCGGTATCCTTGTGCGAGCACGCCGGGGACAGAAGTCCAGTTGGGGGGCATGGGGGGATTTTACTTTATGTTTTTTATTAGTGTAGAATCTATTTATGGATATAGATCTGCAGGTTCGAGTAGCAGCATTCGACTGGCTCTCCGAGCAGGTCAATTCGCATGGGGAGGATGTGTTACCAAGAAAATTGCTTGAACATGGATTTGAGTTTCAAGGTCAACGCATTCCGCTTATAGCCCCTCAAGGAATTTTCAAGCCGAAATTACTCGATCTTCCAATCTCAATCACCACAGCTCCAAAAGGTCCTTACGATGATTACTTTGGAAAAGACGATTTCCTTATTTATCGTTATCGTGGCACTGACACAAATCACCGTGATAATGTCGGGTTGCGTAAGGTCTTTGAACAAAAACGCCCATTGATTTACTTCCACGGGATAGAGCCGAGTAAATATTTGGCTGTATGGCCTGTCTACATCATTGGTGACGATCCAGGCAAACTAGCCTTCAAAATTGCTGTAGAAGATCGTCTCCCCGCTGTTGAATATGCTGAATCAAGTACTTCACGCAAAATTGCAGAAGTATCTGACGCGAGACATGCCTACCTCACTGGAGCAATTAAAGTCAGATTGTATCAACGTAGTTTCAGAGAGAAAGTTTTGAGTGCCTTCAGGTCACAATGCTCTTTTTGTCGGCTGAAACATCGGGAACTTCTAGACGCGGCTCACATCATTCCAGATACTTACCCTGACGGCAAACCAATCATTACGAATGGCATTGCGCTTTGCAAATTGCACCACTCCGCTTTTGACAGTTTTATTTTAGGGGTGACGCCTGATTACGTTGTTCAAGTCCGCAAGGATGTATTGGAAGAGGAGGATGGTCCCATGTTGCAGTATGGGTTGCAAGGACTTCATCAAACTAAATTAATTCTTCCAAATTCAAAGAATGATTGGCCTAGCCGAGATTCCTTAGCATGGAAATATGACAGGTTCACTAGGGCTGGCTAAATAATATCCTCCGCTGTATCTGCCCTCAGCATGTGACGTATAATGAAATTATGGATACCGAGGCGATGAACGAGCACGCATTGCAGGTTGCCGAGAGATGGTGGGTGAAGCTCCTGCGGGGGCTTGTTCCCTTCGGGCGCCTCGTGACCCCGTCCGCGCCGGTGGACCCGGTCGTCGAGATCGGGCTGCCGGGTACACGCCCTCAAAAGGACATGTCCATGATCTCGGCGTATTACCTGTCGTTTTACGAGTAAGCTGGCAGCTATTTCCTGTTTGAAGTATTAAAATCCGCCCTGCCGAAAGGCAGGGCGGAAGCGTAAGCAGGCTGCAATAATATCACTAGTAAGAAAGGTCCACTTCCTCGCCGTCGAAGGGGCACTTCGCCTCACTTGCGCAGAAAAAAGAAAGCTGCGCCGCCATTTTGAATCCCCAGAGCTAAATTAAGACAAATATTATCCAATTAAAAGTGATAAAATACAAGTCCGTGTTTTCCCGTCGTTTTCCCAGCCAAAGGAGAAAAAATGGAAAAGTTTGCCTGCAAGGATCTCGGAATTGATTGCAATTTCAGCACCACCGGCGCCACCAGGGACGAAGTGAAGCAGACGGCCATGGAACATGGCGGTGCCGTCCATGGCGACTTGATGAGGAACATGTCCCCGGAGCAATCCGCGGCGTTCGCCCGGCAATTGGACGCGGCCATCAAGGCAGCATAACTCCATCAACGAACAGAGGAACGCTCCGGGCTAAAACCCGGGGCGTTTTTGATTCCCCCGAGTGGTTTTTTTCCTGTTAGGAGTTTGTAAGGTCGGCGCTGTCAAATTCGGTTGACTCTGTCCATGCGGATGGTTACGATAAAAGAACAGCGGATGATTCCGCGTCATTTCATTCCCGTTTTTTTTCTATTCATTTGGAAAGGGGCTTTTATGAAACCGCAATCGCGTCTTGTCTTTTTTACGCTCGTTACCCTGCTGGTGATGGTCGTCAACCTCGCCATGCCTGTCTCGGCGCTGGCCGACGACTCCGCTCCGCCTGAGTCTCCGCCTGCCGAGGCGCCACCGGTGGATGCAGCTCCGCCTGTGGAAGAACCTGTGTCCCTGCCGGAAGTGCTGGAGCAGGCTCCGCCCGACACGCAGGTGGTGGTCGTCAATGAAGAGGGTCAGGTCGAGCCTCTGGCGACAGTCGAGGCGGCCGAGATCCTGGTCACCGGCTGATCCCATGTGGTGCCCAGTGGGGACCACACCTGGCACTGGTGGTTGCACGGGTAGCTTTGCCAGATATGGCATCCCTGATTGCCGCAGTTGGCTGCCGACGCAGCTTTGCCCACCCCGGCCTTCGGCGGACAGGCAGGCATCATCTGGGTGGAGGATTAGTTATAACGGCAACGACAACAGTGAACTCAATCTCAACGGTTCAGTTCTCACGACCATGAGAAACCATGATTTGAATATCCGCGGTGGATGGAGCGGTGGCAACGATACAACCATCACGGGCACGTCGACCTTCGATGTAGCTCTCAATGTCATCAACTGGTTTGGCAGTATCACATTGGACAGACCTGGACTTCGCCGGCGCCAATGATACTTCCGCTTCCTTAGTTGTTGACACCACCGGAAATATCACGGTGGATGATGTCACTGTCACCGGGAACACGACCGGCACCGGTGCCTCACTTGATTCATGCCAGTACTGACGCGGCTGGCCTGTGCGGTGGGACGGGGAACGTCACGGTCACTGACAGCACTTTCAGCGGGAACAATTTCAACGGACTGGTGATCGACTCTGGCGGGACCACCACGCTGACCAATGTCACTGCCAATAGCAATCTTGGCCCGGATGGCGTCTATCATCATCGGCGAGGACGATTCCGCCGTGCACCCGCGATGTGACCGTATCAGGCAGCACCTTCTCGGACAATGTCAACGGAACTGGCCTTGAGGTGCTCAGGTCAGATGGCAACGTTACACTTAACAATGTCACTGCGGGGGCCGTTCCTGCCCCGCTGCCGGGCAATAACACGGTGCGAGCTGTCGACACCACATTCGGCACGGGAAACGTCACCGTCACTGGCGGCCAGTACAACGACAATGACTGGGATGGCTTGGATGTTTGGTCCGGCGGGGATATCGACGTTTCCAACGTGGTAATCTCCGACAACTCTTCCCCTGGTCTCGATACTTACGGCGCCTATCTTGATGCGACTGCCGGCGCTGGTCAAATCTCAGTCTCGAACAGCACCTTGGACAACAATGACGGTTATGGCCTTTTTGGCATCGCAAACGGCGATGTCACGCTCACCAATGTGGACGTTGACGGCGGCGGGATAACCGACGACGGCGCAAAGATCAAATCCATCAACGGCACAGCGACAGTTAATGGTGGTACTTTCACGAACAACACCAAGTCCGGCCTGATCGCCATCGGTGGTTTTCAGGTGGACTTGGTCAATGTGGATGTGTCTCTAAATCTTGGCGACGGAGCGCGGGTCTACAGCACGTTCACTTATGCCTGCTTCGGCACCACTGGCATTCCGGTCAACGTGAACGGTGGGACCTTCACTAATAATGCAGGAGTTCCCCTTACCATCAAGCCAGGCCCGGACGGCACGGTATTTGTCTCCACGGCACCGGCCCCAACTGTCAGCGGGAACGGCGGGGGTGATGAAATTGTGATCGATCTGGGCAATCCCTGCCTGGACAAGGACGAGGAGAAGCCTGAGGGCAAGCCGGTCAATATCGTCGAAGTGCCCTTCAAGGACGGCGACCCGGTCGAGCAGGATTGCGAGACTTATTCCGGCACCCTGTTGATGCTGCCTGACGGCACCTGGGTGAAGTTCAGCTGCCCGTTCGAAGGGTCGATGACCCTCGAGGGCCTGCTCGAAGAGGAGCTTCCCGGTCCGCTGGGCGCAGGTGCGGAGTTTGTCTCGGCCATCATCTATGGCATGACCGACCTGGAGGGCCTGGAAGTCCTGGTCAACCCGGACGGGACGATCACGCTCAAGTTCAAGATCCCCGAGGACTCGAACGCCCGCGCGTACGACATCCTTTACTGGGATTCTTCCGCGAACAATGGAACCGGCGCCTGGGTGACCCTGCCGCAATACAAAATCGGCCAGCCGCAGGCGGTTGCGCTCAACCCCGGCAACCCCGAAGACGGCAGGCTGATCACAAGCGGTGTCAAGCAGAAGGGCGAGTACGTCACCGTGACGGTCAACTTCACCGGTACGTTCGTATTGGTGGCCCGGTAATTTACCCAAACCCAGCCCTCCCCATTGAATTTGGGGAGGGCTTTTTTGTTATATTAAATTTTCTGCAAGTGGTAAGGGTGCCTGTGGCAAGGGCTGCCGATTACTTGGGTCGGTTGGCATCAAGGAAAGCCTTGACCGCCTCCCTTAATGCCACGCCGGCATGATTCTCACCACCCATGGTGTCATAGCCGGCTTTCAGCGCCGCATGCAATGAGCGCAGTGTCGCAATGGCCGCTGCCGGGTCGGTGACAGTGCCGTTGTCATCAAAACCGGCGTGGGTGGAAAGGATGGCTCCGGCTTCCTGGTTATGCACCCGGGCGTCCGGGTACAGCGCTGCAAAGGTATCCAGCGCCGACTGGACCGCCGACGCGTCCAACCCGCGGTCGGTCGCCTTGTCGATCAGTGTCTGGGTCTTGGTGACGGTCGTATCGGCCTTGCCCATCCACTCGGACTGCTTGTTGTACCACTCGACCAGCTTGTCGTAACTGGCCTCCAGGCGGGCAGGGTCCACCTGGGGAGGTTCGCCTTCCATGGCAGCAACTCCGGCAACCGGAAAGACAGCCAGGGCGATTACGACCACGAGCAGGGCGAACAGGGTCTTCCTGGTCATTAAGTTGATCTTGAACATTTTTTTCTCCTTTTTTGGGTTTCTGGACTTGCACCCTTATTCTATAAAGATCAAGTAACCGGAGTTTGTCGGGGCTGTAAATTTTGAGTAAAAAGTTTCCTCACGGGAAAACCTTGTCCGCAGGAGGTGGGCGTATAATGACCGATAGACCCTCCCCGTTCTTCCGGGCCGCCTCCCACCCGTTTGGAGGAGGGCAGCTTTTCGGTTGGAGGGTATACTGCCCTCCATTCAGGAGGAATAACTCATGTCCAATGTATTGGTGGAACTATCGAATGCCATGGCGGCGGCTGCTGAAAAGGCAGGCGCTTCAACCGTTCTGGTCAACGCCCGCCGCCGCATGCCGGCCAGCGGGATCGCCTTCGCCGCCGACCTGGTGCTGACCGCCGACCATGTCGTCGAACAGGAGGACGGTATCCTCATCGTCCTGCCGGATGGCACGGAGGTCGGCGCGAAGCTGGCCGGGCGCGACCCCGGCTCGGACCTGGCTCTCCTGCGGCTCGAGAAGCCGCTCGCCAAACCGGCCGAAACAGCCTCTGACGCAAAAATCGGCGCGCTGGTGCTGGCCCTCGGGCGGCCCTCCCGCGAGGGGATCGAGGTCAGCCTGGGCGTGGTCAGCGCCACGGGCGGCCCGGTCCGCACACCGCAGGGCAGCATCGACCGCTTCATCCGCACCGACACCACACCCTTCCCCGGCTTTTCGGGCGGCCCGCTGGTGGACGCGGAAGGCCGCGTGGTCGGGCTGAACACCTCCGGCTTCGGGCGCGGCATCGCGCTGACCCTCCCGGCGGATTACGCCTGGAAGGTGGCCGACCAGCTTGCCAAACACGGCTCGGTTCAGCGCGGTTATCTCGGCATCCGCAGTCAGGGCGTCGAGCTCTCCGAGGCGGTGCAAAAATCCCTCAAGCGCGAACAGGCGGCCGGTTTGCTGGTGGTCAGTGTGGAGAAGGACAGCCCGGCCGAAGCCGGAGGGTTGATCGTCGGCGACATCCTGGCGGGAATCGACGGGCAGCCGGTGCAGGACCACGACGCGCTCTTTGCGCGCCTTTCGGGCGATGCAGTTGGCAAATCGCTGCCGGTGGAGATTTTGCGCGGCGGGCAGCTGCAGATGCTTAAGATCAAGATTGGAGCGCGGTCATGAACCTGCCGGCTCTGCTTAACGCCGCGCTGGAGGAACTGCTCGGACGCATCCGCCCGGTGCTGGCGGTCGTGATGAACAAACGGCGCGGCGCCGGGGCGGGCATCCTGGTGGGGAATGGCCTGGTGCTGACCAATGCCCACGTGGCCGGCCGCGGCCGCTCCCTGCAGGTGGTGCTCGCAAACGATGAAACCTTCCCCGCGAAACTTGTGGCCAGTGACAAAAATGTGGACCTGGCATTGCTTCAGATTTCCCATAACGGGCATGCGGCCGCGGTCCTTTCGGAGGAGACTCCGCGCCCCGGCGAGATGGTCTTCGCCTTCGGGCATCCCTGGGGCCAGCGCAACGTGCTGACGGGTGGTGTGCTCTCGGCGGTGACCAGCCTGCGCGGGCGTGGGGGTGAGATCCCTGTCCTGCGCGCCGACGTCCAGCTGGCGCCCGGCAACTCCGGCGGCCCGCTGCTCAACACGGCCGGGGAGGTCATCGGCCTGAACGCCATGATCTTCGGCGGCGACCAGAGCGTGGCCATCCCGGCCGGCGTCATCCGCGAATTCCTTGGCTCTGCGCTCGAGCAGCTGCCGCCGCGCGTCGCGGAGGGCGTGCTTTGATCCGTGTGGCGGTGGTTGCTCCCGGCATGGCGCTGCGCATCGGCCTGAGAGAGGTGCTGCGCGGCCTGCCGGATGTGGAGGTGGTTACCGAATCCGCCTCGCCTCACGGCCTGCCCCCGGTCGATGTGCTGGTGCTGGCCTCGGACGACGACCTTTCAGGGCTGGACGAAGGTGCACCGCCTGTGCTGCTGCTCAGCAACGACCCGGCCGAGGCCGCACGTTTGCTCGATTTTCCCGTTTGGGGCATCCTGCCGCGCGAGGCCTCCCCGGAGGAGCTGTCCGCCGCCGTGCACGCGCTGGCCGAGGGGCTGTGGGTCGGCTCACCGTCGCTGGCACAGAACCTGCTCGACCGGCATCCCGTCCCGGTTCTGGACGGCGCCGAGCAGGTGATCAATCCGCTGACGGACCGCGAGCGCCAGGTGCTGCAACTCACCGCCGAGGGACTGGCCAACAAGCAGATCGCCGCCGCCCTCGACATCAGCGAGAACACGGTCAAGTTCCACCTCTCCTCGCTGTACGCCAAGCTGGGGGTCACCAGCCGGACGGAGGCGGTGCGGGCCGGTGCGCGGCGAGGCTGGGTGGTGCTATGAAAAAATGGGCCGAAGCCCATTTTTTGTTTAAGGGGGATTTGCCTTTGATTACCTCAGCATCGGCATCTTGAGTCCGTGACGTTTCGCCGCGTCAATGGCGATGTCGTACCCCGCATCCGCGTGACGCACGACGCCCATGCCGGGGTCGCTGGTCAGCACGCGCTCGAGCCGGGCTGCCGCTTCAGGCGTGCCGTCCGCGACGATGACCTGCCCGGCATGCTGGCTGTAGCCGATGCCGACGCCGCCTCCGTGATGGAACGACACCCAGGTCGCGCCGCCCACTGCGTTGATCAGCGCATTGAGGATCGGCCAGTCCGAGACGGCGTCCGTGCCATCCTTCATCGATTCGGTCTCGCGGTTGGGGCTGGCGACCGAGCCGGCGTCGAGGTGGTCGCGCCCGATCACGATCGGCGCTTTGACGATGCCCTTCGCGACCAGTTCATTGAACTTCAGCCCGGCTTTTGCCCGCTCCCCGTAGCCCAGCCAGCAGATGCGCGCCGGCAGCCCCTGGAACGGGACCTTCTCGCGCGCCATCTTGAGCCAGCGGTGCAAGTGCGCGTCCTCGGGGAACAGTTCCATCACCGCCTCATCGGTTCGGTAGATGTCCTCCTGATCGCCGGAAAGCGCCACCCAGCGGAACGGCCCCTTGCCCTCGCAGAACAGCGGGCGGATATAGGCCGGCACAAAGCCGGGGAACTCGAAAGCGTCGGTCACGCCGTGGTTGTACGCCTGTTGGCGGATGTTGTTGCCGTAGTCGAACACCTCCGCGCCTTTTTTCTGGAAGTCGAGCATCGCCCGAACGTGCTTGGCCATCGAGTCCATCGCCATTTTCTTGTATTGAGTTGAGTCGCTGACCCGCAGCTGGTTCGCCGCCTCGACTGTGAGTCCGGATGGGACATACATCAGCGCCTCGTGGGCGGAGGTCTGGTCGGTGACCACGTCCGGTATGACGCCGCGCACCACCAATTCACTGTACACATCCGCGGCATTTCCTATCAAGCCGATGGAGCGCGGGCGTTTGGCGCGGACAGCCTCCTCGACTTGAGTCATCGCCTCCTCGAGTGTGTCCACCACCGTATCGACGTAGCCGATGGCGCGCCGACGTTCCGCGCGATCCTTGTCCACTTCGACGATCAGGCCCACACCTTCGTTCATCGTGATGGCCAGCGGCTGGGCGCCGCCCATCCCGCCCAGGCCGGCTGTCAGGCAGAACCTGCCCTTGAGCGACTCCCAGCCCTTGAGCTTGGCCAGCGCGCCGAAGGTTTCGTACGTGCCCTGGAGAATCCCCTGCGTGCCGATGTAGATCCACGAGCCGGCGGTCATCTGCCCGTACATCATCAGTCCCTTCTTTGCCAGCTCGTCGAAGTGCTCCCAGGTGGCCCAGTGCGGGACGAGGTTGGAGTTGGCGATCAGCACGCGCGGTGCGTCGCGGTGGGACTTGAACACGACCACCGGTTTGCCGGACTGCACCAGCAGGGTCTCGTCGTCCTCGAGGTTCTTGAGCGACTCGAGGATGGCGTCGAAGCACTCCCAGTTCCGCGCCGCCTGTCCGCGCCCGCCGTAGACGACGAGATTCTCGGGCTTTTCAGCCACCTCCGGGTCGAGGTTGTTCTGGATCATGCGGAAGGCGGCTTCGCTGAGCCAGGATTTGCAGGTGAGTTGTGTGCCGCGCGGCGCGCGGACGGTGCGTGGTCCGGACATGGTCGTCTCCTTGAAAAGAAAAATCCCTCACGGCAATTATACGCCGTGAGGGACGAAGAGGTCACGATAAGATTTTACTGTCCCACCAGTTTGATGGATTGGACGATCGCGTCCACGTCGGGACCGGTCACGTCGCGGTAATCCTTCCAGGAACTCATGACGAGGCGGACAGTGCTGTTGTCGGTCGGCTTGAAGTAGATGAAATTGAGATAGAGCGGGACCATTGTACCGTCTGATGCTTCAATCGTGTAATTGGCTCCGATGACCATGACCGGAACACCATTTTTATTCGGGGCGACATTGGATGCAACCACCCGCACCCCCGGCATGTCAGGGGACATTTCCAGGCTTTGCACCAGTTCGCCCAGTTTGTTCTGATCGATGGCCGTGGCGTCGCCTGCATTCCATGCGACTTTGCCATACGACAGCAGCGCGTTTTCGAATTCTTCAGGTTTGGTCGCGTAAACATAATAGCGATCCTTGACCGGCTCGTATCCTTGCTGGTCGGCGGTCATCTGATCCTTCAGAGCCTGGTTGGTCGCCCCTTCACTCTTAAGCACATCGTTGAATTCCTGCGCTCCGGGGCGCACGCCGATCCAGCCTGCGGGCAGTGTCAACTCGAATCCAGCGTCATAGTCGCTGTATTTTGTCGTGCCATCCTCCTGCTGGACGTTCTCCGTCCCTCCAACGGGTGGAGGAGGGGTGGGCGCTTCAGAAGCTGCATCAGGCTGGGCGGGTTGCGCAGCCTGTGCGGTGGCGGTGTTGGCCAGGTCGATTAATCCCTGCGCGATGGCGGTGTAGGTGGGGTAATACGGCGCGGCGGGGTCTGAATTGCCCGGTGCGCAGGCGGCCATCAGGATCGACACGCAGCCGACGGCGGCCAGAATTAGAAATCTCTTTTTCATTATTTCTTCCTCCAAAACGATGACTTGCTCCGCACAATTATAACTTTGATTTCAACCCGGTTCCCCGGGGCATAAAAAAACCCGGTTTGCAGTTACGCAAGCCGGGAGGTGGGCTTCGTTTCAGGAGGCTAGTTGGCGCTCGCGAACTGGGCGAAATTGGTGGCCTTCAGGCGATTGACCAGGTCCTCCTGCGCATCGCACCAGACTTCCTTGAGCTGGCAGTCTTCGCCGAAACTGCAGTTGCCGTCGGGGCTGGAGCATTCGTTCAGACTGATCGGTCCGTCGATGGCTTCGACCACATCCAGCAGGCTGATGTCCTGCGCGGGCTTGGCCAGCATCACCCCTCCGCGCGCGCCTCGCGAGGTGTGCAGCAACCCGGCAATGGAAAGCTGCGAGATGATCTTGGCGAGAAAGGACGGCGGGATGCTCTGCTCCTTGGCCACCTGGCTGGTGGCGGCACGCTGGCTGGCTCCCAGCCTGGAGAGATACATTACTGCGCGAATGGCATAGTCGGCCTGACGGGTGATCTGCATTTTTCCCTCACGTAAAACAAACAAATTTTATCTGCTTTTGTGATTTTATTGCGCTCTGGTGCATAACGCAAGTGATAGACATCATGGATGAAATATGACCTTTTACTCCGAATTAAATTACAGGGATGCAGAATAGCCTACATCCCTGTCGGTTTTTACGGTCGAAACGATGATTTTTAGCGGCTGAGGGTCAGGTTTCCCGCGCCAATGTCCAGGATGATGGTGATGGCCGGACCGCTGCCTTCCTGGGTGTACGTGTCACCGTTCACCTGCCAGCCGCTGCCTGCGCTGATGTTCGACAGGCCGCTCTCCACCGTCACCTGGGCAGGTACCCCTTCGGGGATCACCAGCGTAACATTTCCCAGCCCGGCTTCGACATGAGCGATCAGGTTGCGCTGCAATTGGCCTGAGAAGTCGAGGGTGTAGTTCCCCGCCCCACACTTGAAGACCAGGCTGGAGGGGCTGGCGTTCCCGATTCCCTCCACGATGACGTTCGAAGCGCCGGTCTCATAGCGCAGGATTCCCATCTCCGCCGTGTTCGGCTCGGAGAAGCTGAGGCGAACATCCGATGCCCCGTCTTTGACGGTCACGCCGGTCAGGGCGAGCCCGCCCAGTTCAAAACGTGCCTTGTAGGCGCCGGCATCGATCTGCAGGTCCATCGGGCTGCTGCCGAGTTTAAAGTCCCAGATATTCTTGAGGTCCTGCGGCATGGCGTTGAAGCCCTGCGAGTTCCCCTGGGAAATCTTGACCACGGAGCCGTTGACGCTCACATTGGGCTTGAGCGCTTCGATGTTGTAAGTGGCCGTGCCGGAGACAAGTCCATCGCCGCCGGGACTCAGATACAGCTCCCCTGCGCCAAATCCGAGTGTGAGCACCGGGGTCCCGCTGCCCTCAGGCACAGGCACACTGACTTCCTCGGTGACTGCCGGGCCGGCCGTGGGTATCTGGGGCAGGTCCAGTTGAAAACCGCAAGCCATGGAAGCCATGGCAAGGGCAAGAATGATGGTCAGTAGACGTAAAAGCATGTTGAACTCCTTCCTAAGTTAACCGTTTGGTGTCTAGGGAAGTATACGCTGACCTGCGGGGTAAGGTTGCAAGAACAGAAGCTGGCTTCAAGCCAGTTTTTTGCGTTTGGTGGAAGACTCTCCGGCTACGGCAAAAGCGGCATCCAGCGCCTGGTTGACCGAGCGGACCTCGATGATCTCGATGTCGTCCGGCCACTTCTCGGCCTTGCGCAGGCGCTTGGGGACGATGGCTGCCTTGAACCCCAGCTTGGCCACCTCGCGCAGGCGGGTTTGCATTTGTCCGGGCAGGCGCAGCTCGCCTGCCAGCCCCAGCTCGCCGATCAGGGCGGCGTCCGCGCGGATCGGCAGGTCGCGCATCGACGAGGCGACGGCGGCGGCAATGGCCAGGTCCGCGGCGGGTTCGTCGATCTTGAGGCCGCCCACCACGTTGACAAAGATGTCCTGTTCGGCCAGCTTGAGTCCCACCCGGCGGGTCAGCACGGCGGCGATCATCAGCAGGCGGTTGTAGTCCACGCCGTTGGGCGTACGGCGGGCGTTGCCGAATTGCGTGGGGCTGGTCAGCCCCTGCAGTTCCACCAGCAGAGGACGCGTGCCCTCCATCGTAACGGCGATGGCCGAACCGGGGGCGTTGACCATCCGCTCGGCGAGGAAGGCCTCCGAGGGGTTGGTGACCTCGATCAGCCCGCTCTCGCGCATCTCGAACACGCCCACCTCGGCGGTGGCGCCGAAGCGGTTCTTGACCGAGCGCAGCAGGCGATAGGCCTGGAATCGGTCGCCCTCGAGGTACAGCACCGTGTCCACGATGTGCTCCAGCACGCGCGGCCCGGCGATGACTCCCTCCTTGGTGACGTGCCCGACCACGAACACGCTGATGCCTGTCGATTTGGCCAGTTCCCGCAGCTGCGACGAACACTCGCGCACCTGCGACACCGACCCGGCGGATGAATCCAGCTCGGGCAGGTAGACTGTCTGAATGGAATCGATGACGACCAGAGTCGGCTTCACCTCCCGGATGTGGTCAAAGATGATGGAGAGATTCGTCTCGGTGACGAGCAGCAGGTTCTCGGGAAGGGCGTTTTCCTTCTTTCCGTTGTTCGTGAGGCGCACCGCCCGCATCTTGATCTGCTGTTCCGATTCCTCGCCGGAAACGTAGAGCACGCGCTGCCCGGCGCCCATCTCCATGGCCATCTGCAGCATCAATGTGGACTTGCCGATGCCGGGATCGCCGCCGACCAGCACGATGGAGCCGGGTACGATTCCACCGCCGAGCACGCGCGCGAACTCCCCGATCGGGACCGGGATCCTGTCCCCTTCGTCGCCGCTGACCTGACCGATGGCGCGCGGTGCGGAGCGCCCGCTCAGCCCGCGGGAGGGCGAGGCGCGGTAGGACGCTGCCGGCTCATCCTGGACGACCTCCTCGAGCATGCTGTTGAACGAACCGCATTGCGGGCAGCGGCCCATGAAGGCGGCGGCCACCCGGCCGCACTCCTGGCAAACATAGCGACTGTGGGATTTGGGCATGTTTCCCGTCCTTGAGTGAATGATTAAATGATTATTGCCATAATTAGTATAACAGAATTTTTGTTCGATTTTTTGTGGCAGGCAATAGCGAACTCGTTCCTGTTTCTTCGCCTCGAAATGGATAATTCCTTCCCTTGTCATATTGATAATATTTAAGGTACTATTAGATGAAATTATGCAGGAATCCATTTCGCCCACACCACCGGCTGCACCCCCGGCGCCGAAATTCAAGCCGCGCCCGCGTCGTCAAAGCTCGCCTCGCGCCTTCCAGACCACGATCGCCGTGGCCATCGTCCTGGCGACCCTGTTCACGGCCTGGACCCCGGCGGGGTTGTTTTCGGGCAACCTGTCCGAGAGACTGGCGCTGCTGCTGACCGAGGAGCCGGCTTTGGCGCCGCTGCCCGGACAGACGCCCCAACCCCAGATCAAGATTGGCATCGTTGCCGGTCACTGGGGCAACGACTCGGGCGCAGTCTGCCCGAACGGAACAACCGAAGGGGATGTGAACCTGCGCCTGGCCACACTCGTCCAGCAGAAACTCAATGCCCTGGGCGTGCAGACCGATCTGCTCAAGGAATTCGACCCGCGACTGCAGGGGTATGAAGCGGCAACCTTGATATCGATCCATAACGATTCGTGTGATTACGTAAATGAGGAAGCCACAGGCTTCAAGGTGGCCTCCGCCATGAGCAGCCGGGACCTGAACCGCGCCAACCGCCTGACGGCCTGCCTCACCGACCGCTACGCGCGCACCACCGGGCTCCCGTTCCACCCGGGCAGCATCACCCTCGACATGACCGATTACCATGCCTTCGGAGAGATCAACAACTCCACCACAGCGGCTATCATCGAAACGGGATTCCTCAACAAGGATTATGACATCCTGACGCAGCAGCCAGACCTGGTTTCCCAGGGAGTTGTTAACGGTATTTTGTGTTTTATCAATAATGAGAGCATTCAACCGACACCTGCCTCGCCATGACACCTGACCGTCAATCCGCAGCTGACGCCCTGCACCGTTCCCAACAAGCCCAATTAAAAGGGGATAGACGCGCCGCCCGGCGGTTCGCGCAGGAAGCCGTGCGCCTCGACCCCGGTTGGGAGGATGCCTGGTTGATGCTGGCCGCGTTCTCGGAACCGAGGGCGAGCATTGCCTACATCGAGAAAGCGCTCGAGATCAATCCGCAGAGCACGCGCGCCCGGGAGGCCATGCATTGGGCCGTCAACCGCACCCGGACACAGCCTCCGCAAGTGCGTGAAGCACCGCCTGTAGGTCCGCTGGTGTCTCCGACCACCCCGGCCCCGCGGCACGACCGGCACGCTGACCCGACGGCCGTCATCAGCCGGCGCATCCCCGTATCACTCATTGCATTGCTGGCACTTTGTTTTGTAGTCGCCTTCGTGGCCTGGTCGGGCGGTGTGTCGCCGGTACTGGCCTCGCTTGGCATCGCGCCTACCGAGGCTCCTCCGATGCAGGTCGCCGGCCAGTTGGAATCGCTCAAGCCGACCTATACGTTCACTCCCACGAACACGCCCACCGCGACGCCGACCTTCACGCCGTCTCCCACGCCGACCAACACGGCCACGCCTACTGAGACACCGACGCCCACCAACACACCCATTCCGCTGCCCACCGCCACGCCTGTGATTCTCCCGACGGCCGTGGTCTACATCCCGCCCCTCGGTGGTTCAGGCGAGCGCTGGATCGACGTGGACCTGACCAACCAGATGGTCTATGCCTATGAAGGCAGCCAGTTAGTCAACTCGTTCCTGACCTCCACCGGCACCTGGGAACACCCCACCGTGACCGGGCAGTACAAGGTTTATATCAAGCTGCGCTATACCGACATGGCGGGTCCCGGATACTACCTGCCGGACGTGCCTTATACCATGTATTTCTACAAAGGGTACGCGATCCACGGCACCTATTGGCATAACAACTTTGGCACGCCCATGAGTCACGGCTGTGTCAATCTGAGCATCCCCGACGCTGAATGGATTTACAACTTCTCGAGTGTGGGGACCATGGTCAACGTACACTACTAATGTCCGCACGAATTACACGCCGTGATTTCCTGAAATTGAGTGGAGCCGGGTTGATGAGCGCGCTGCTCTCCGGCATCCATATCGATTCCTCGTTTGCGCAGGGGGCGATGGACGGGCTGCAGGGGCGAGTCATCGCCAACTCCATCAAGGTGTACACCGAGCCTACCAAAACGTCCAAATTTGTCAATTCCTTCTTCAAAGACCAGGTCGTTCCCATTACCGAAACCGCACTTGGCATTGACGAAAAAGCCAGGAATCGGATCTGGTACAAGATGGGCGACGGTTATACCCATTCCTCGCAGGTCCAGCCTGTGCGAACGCTGCTGAATAAGCCGGAGGCAAACCTCCGGACGGAAGGCGTGTTGATGGAGGTCAGTGTCCCCTACACCGATGCTTATAAGGACGCATCCTTTGAATCGACTGTCATCTACCGCCTGTATTACGAAACCACGCATTGGGTGGATAAAATAGTCTGGGACGGGGCGGGAAACGCCTGGTACCGGTTCTACGATGATAAGCGCAAGCTGAATTACTACGCGCCTGCAACCCATCTTCGGCTTGTCACGGATGGAGAAATTGCCCCCATCTCACCGAATGTGGATTCCAACAAAAAGATCCTGACTGTAAATGTAACCGAAGAAGTTGTGACTGCTTTCGAGGACAACAAGCCGGTCTTTATGACGCGTTGCTCCACAGGCCGCCGTTCTTATTCCATCTTCCGCACGACCCCGCTGGGCTGGCACATCACCAATCACAAGCGCCTGACCCGTCACATGGCAGCCGGCGACCCGGCCTCTGCTGAGGGCTTCGACCTGCCGGGCATCCCCTGGGTGAGCTACTTCACGAAAAGCGGAGTGTCCTTCCACGGCACCTATTGGCACAACGATTTTGGCACACCCCGCAGCCATGGATGTGTCAACCTTACGCCGCAGGCCGCCAAGTGGGTGCTGCGTTGGTCCACGCCTACAGTCCCCCCGGGGCAGCAATACGTCCTCAAGGATTACGGAACGTCCGTCAACGTCATAGAATAAACTAGGGGCACTCGTTCGTGCCCGTAGTTATCGGAGAACCTCCATTGCCTCGCCAGGCTCTATTTCCCGGACTAGTATTTGATGAAAACGACCGCCCCGCCGAAACAGCGGTGGTGGGCGGCGAACCCTGCTATGTGGTGGACGATGCCGGCTTCCGCGTCCACATCCCTTCGGAGAAAGTGGACCGGCAGGTGCTGGCCTTCCTGACGAATCAAATTCAGGGCAACGAGGAAATGCTCAGCAAGCAGACGGCCAAGATGATGGGGCAGGACGACATCTTCACCCGGGCGATGATCGAAAACCAGCTCAAGAATGTCGACAAACAGTTTGACAGCCTGCTCGAAGCAGGGTTGCCCGAAAATGCGCGCATGTACCTCGGCATGACCGGTTTCAAAGTCGTCATCGATTACCATGGCGACCTCGTCCGTATCGATCAGCCCTCCGCGCCGGAGGGCGGCGGGGACGGGGATGGAAAGTAACTCAAAAGAGACGGGACGACACCCGTCTCTTCCTTTTCTGTCTTATAATTTTCCATGGATCGGTGTGACTGTTCGATTTTGGACAATCATCCATCCGTGACTCGAGTTTGTTGGAAGGAAACCTCATGAAGATAGTCGTCGAAAAATCACGTTATCTGGCTCTGATTGGCGTCATCGGACTTCTGATCGCCGCCATCGCTGCTTTTGGTTGGGGATTGTACAAGACCGGCCTGCTGGTTTATGAAGTGACCATCGGCGTCAGCGCCAGCACGGCGGTCATCGTCGACCTGGTGAAGATCGTGGATTTCTTCCTCGTCGCGACGACCATGTTGATCTTGGCCGCAAGCCTGTACGAATTGTTCATCACCGAGATCGACGTGCCCGACTGGATGATCGCACACAACCTGTACGAACTCAAGTCGAAGCTCAGCAGCATGATCGTACTGGTCCTGGCGGTCAAATTCCTGGAGGAAGTCTTTCTTGCCAAGGATGCCTATGACCTCATGCTGACCGGCATCGCCATCGCCGTCATCTCAGCGGTGTTGATCGCCTTTAGTTATTTCGGTAAAAAGGATTGATCACCGGACGGGTTGCCGAACACGCTTCGCTCTTGTGAGTCTGTATGGAAAATAAAAAAGGCTGGCGCAGCCTTCCGCGCAACGTCTGGGTGCTGACCGCCGGCTCCTTCCTGACCGACATCTCCTCGGAGATGATCGTCTACCTGATTCCCCTGTTCCTCGCCAATGTGCTTGGCGTGCGGACTTCGGTCATCGGCTTGATCGAAGGCGTGGCGGAGACCACCGCCAGCATCGTCAAGCTTTACTCCGGCGCGCTCTCCGACAAACTGGGCAAACGAAAGTTCCTGGTTGTCGCCGGCTACAGCCTCTCGACCTTTGCAAAACCCTTCCTGTACGTTGCCAACACCTGGGGCTGGGTATTGGCCGTCCGCTTTGTGGACCGGGTCGGAAAAGGTATCCGCACCGCGCCGCGCGACGCGCTGGTAGCCGGCAGCATCGACGAGAAGCAGCGCGGCCTGGCGTTCGGCGTGCACCGCGCAGGAGACACCGCCGGTGCCTTTATCGGGCTGGCTGCCGCCATGTTCATCGTCTGGATGAACCAGGGAACGGCGCCCGAGCTATCCCGCGATACCTTCCAGGTCGCGGTGCTGGTCAGCTTCATCCCCGCGCTGCTGGCGGTCCTGGTCCTTGCGGTTGGCGTTCGTGAGATTCCGGGACAGGGGACCGGCAAGGCGCCGGTGCTCAGCCTGCAGGGATTCGACGCACGCTTCAAACACTTTCTGTTCATTATTGTTCTGTTCACGCTGGGTAATTCGTCGGATGCATTCATCATCCTGCGCGGGCAGGAGCGCGGGCTGGACGTGTTCCAGGTGATGGCCATGGTGCTGTCCTTTAATTTCATCTACATGGTTCTGGCGGGTCCGCTTGGCTCGCTGTCTGATAAGATCGGCCGGCGCAAGCTCATCATCGGCGGCTGGATCGCCTACGGGCTGGTCTATCTCGGCCTGGCGCTGTCGCAGTCCGGCGGGCAGGTGTGGGCGCTGTTCACCTTGTATGGTGTGTACTACGCCGCGACGGAAGGCTCCGCCAAGGCATTGATCGCCGACCTCGTTCCGAACGAAAAGCGCGGCACGGCTTACGGGTTGTATAACGCGGCCATCGGTTTGGCGGCGCTCCCGGCTTCGCTGATCGCCGGGCTGTTGTGGCAGGGACTCGGCCAATGGACCGGATTTGGGGCGTCCGCTCCGTTCTATTTCGGGGCGGCGATGGCGCTTGTGTCAGGATTCCTGTTCTGGAAGTGGGTACGGTGAGCGAGCTTCAGCCCATCCACTTTTACGACGACCCGATCGAAGTGCGGTTTGATTCGCCGCCTGTCCGCGAAAAGACGCCGCACTGTCCGGATGGTTTTATCTGGCTGGGGGCGGATTATCCCATCGTCGAGATGCTGGCGGAGTGGTCCGACTTCACCCGTCGTGGTCGGATGGCAAGAAATATGCGCCCGTCGCATTTGTCAGCAGCGGCCACACACGGCTCGCTGGGTGTGGGACGGTTCTATTTTCGGGTGCGCGTGAAAGGGGGACGGATCTTTGATCTGTACTACGACCGCGCCCCGAAGGACGCGGATGACCGCAAAGGGCATTGGTTCTTATATCGGGAATTGGAATAAGAGAGCGGATAGTGAATCAAGAACTCCGAAGCCTTTGGGACTTCGGAGTTCTTGATTCACTTCCAGAAGAAGAACTGGCTGTACCCCACAGCAATTTGCTGAAATGGAATCCCGAGCAACTCGGTCATGACGATGGTGATCGTGCCGAACAGGTCACTGAAAAATGGGACACGCCACATCAGGACGAAAATGATCAGGATGGCCGACCCGCCAAGCCGCGCAATGGTCTCCCTCAAGGTCGGGTTAAGATAGGGCGCGAGGATTCCGAATCCGTCCAGGGGCGGCAGCGGGATGAGATTGAACACAACTGCGGTCACCTGCAGGTAGGCGAGGAAGGACAACGCCGGGGCGACGCTGGCTTGTCCAAGTGGAGTAAAACTCAACAAGATGCCGAGAATGAAAGCCACCAGCAGGTTCGCTGAAGGTCCTGCCAGCGAGACCGCGCTCAGCCATTTCCGGTCGCGGATGCGCCAGGTCTCGATGTAGACCGCTCCGCCGGGCAGGCCGATTCCGCCCAGAGCGAGGAAAATGATCGGCATCAGCAGGGAGTAAACAGGATGGGTGTACTTCAGGGGGTTGAAGGTCAGGTAGCCCTTCTCCTTAACGGACGTGTCTCCGCCGTAATACGCCACCAGCGCGTGCGAGAATTCGTGCAGGCACAGCGAGAAAATCCAGCCGATCAGCACAACCACAAAAACAGTGATATCCATCTTCTCTCCATTTGTATTACCGATATCCGTTCGGGCGGCTTTGGTGCCACTCCCACGCGCTCTGGAGGATATCTTTCAGCGCAGGGTGCTGCGGCGTCCAGCCCAGTTCGCGGCGAATCTTGTCTGAGGAGGCCACCAGCCTTGCGGAGTCTCCTTCGCGCCGCGGATGTTCCTCTGCGGGAATGGCTTTGCCCGTAACAACCCTCGCCGTCTCGATCACTTCCTTCACCGAATAGCCCTTGCCGTTGCCGAGATTGTAGATCATCCTGTCCCGTTCGCCGAGCGCGGCGAGCGCCAGCAGGTGTGCGGAGACGAGGTCGGCGAGGTGGATGTAGTCGCGGATGCAGGTCCCATCGGGGGTGGGGTAGTCCGTGCCGTAGATGCGCACCTCGCCCTGTCCCTGAGCCGCCTTGAGCACACGCGGAATTAGATGTGACTCAGGCTGGTGAGCTTCGCCGCGTTCCGGCAGCGCGCCGGCGGCGTTGAAATAACGCAGCGCTGCGAAGCGCAGCCCGTGGATCCGGTTGTACCAGTCCAGTGATTGCTCGACGGCGAGCTTGGTATATCCGTAGGGGTTGGTGGGTCCGAGCGGGGACTCTTCGCTCAGCGGTTCGTCGCTGGATTGATACACTGCCGCGGTGGACGAAAGCACGAAGCGCATCACGCCGGCTTTGACCGCCGCCTCGATCAGCAGCAGCGAGTTGATCAGGTTGTTGCGCAGGAACTTGGCCGGGTCCTTCATGCTCTCGCCGGCCTCGATGAAGGCGGCAAAATGCATCACCGCGTCGAATTTGCCTTCATCGAACGTCTTTGTAATTGCAGTTGAATCTGCCAGGTCTGCCTGAATGAAATTTGTTCCCGAGGGCACCGCCTCGCGATAACCCGTGACCAGCGAATCGAGGACGGTCACCTCGTGCCCGGCTGCCAGCAAAGCTTCCGCCGCTGCCGAGCCGATGTAGCCTGCGCCGCCTGTGACCAATATTTTCATTTTTTCCTCCGGGTTTGGGCGGGACATGTCTCGCCCCTAAATGTTCGGTTTACGTTTGTGCCAGTCTGTGGCCTGCTGGTAGGTATGCGCCATCTGCAGCAGCATGTCCTCGCGAAAAGGCTTTCCCATCAACTGCATGCCCACCGGCAGCCTGTTCGCATCGAACCCGACGGGGAACGACAGCCCGGGCACACCGGCCAGGTTGGCCGGCAGCGTGAACACGTCCTCGAGGTACATCGCCAACGGGTCGTCGCCGTGCGCCCCGATCGGGAAGGCGGTCGTCGGGGCAACCGGGCAGGCCACTGCGTCCACGCGCTCGAAGACCTGGTCGAAATCGCGCTTGATCAGCGTGCGCACCTTCTGGGCCTGCCCGTAGTAAGCATCGTAGTAACCTGCTGAAAGCGCATAGGTCCCCAGCATGATGCGCCGTGTAGCCTCGTCGCCAAACTTCGCGCCGCGCGTTTTGAAAAACACGTCCCACAGGCGGCTGCCCTCGACCCGCGGCCCAAAACGGATGCCGTCGTAGCGCGCCAGGTTGGCCGAAGCCTCGGCGGGCGCGATCAGGTAATAGACAGGCAGCGCGTACTCGGTGTGCGGCAGGTTGACGTCCACAACCTCCGCTCCGAGCGATTGCAGTATGTTGATGGCCGCGCGGACTTTCTCCTCGACTTCCGGTTGGATGCCTTCGATGAAGTATTCCTTCGGGATGCCGATGCGGACTCCCCGCAGGCTGTTCCCGTTATTCAGAGCAACTGGCGTTGCCGGAACTTCTTGCGACGTGGCGTCCAGCGGGTCACGTCCCTGCATAACGGAAAAGACCGCTGCTGAATCCGCCGCGTCTCGTGCCAGCACGCCGCAGCAATCCAGCGAGGAACCGTACGCGATCAGCCCGTAGCGTGAGACGCGCCCGTAGGTGGGTTTCAGCCCGGTCACGCCGCAGAACGAAGCCGGCTGCCGCACCGAGCCGCCCGTGTCTGTTCCCAGCGCCGCGGGGACGTTGCGCGCCGCGACTGCCGCCGCCGATCCGCCTGATGAGCCACCCGGCACACGGGATGTGTCCCAGGGATTATGGGTGACCCCGTAAGCCGAGTTTTCGGTGGAGGAGCCCATGGCAAACTCGTCGGTGTTGGTCTTTCCGACGATGACCATGCCGGCAGCCTGCAACCGCTTCACGGCTGTGGCGGTGAATGGGGGGACATATCCTTCGAGTATGCGCGACCCGCAGGTGCAAGGCATCTCCTCCACAGCGAGGACATCCTTCACGGCGAGAGGAATCCCCAACAGGGGTGGCACCATCTCACCAGAACGGCGCGCTTCAGCCCGTTTTTTATCCGCCGCCTCGGCCTGCTGCAGTGCGGATTTCTCTGCGATGTGCAAAAAGGCATGCAATTGCGGCTCCAGCGAGGCGATGCGCTCGAGGCAGCTCTGGGTCAACTCGCGGCTGGAAAATTCTCCACGCTGAAGAGCGGCTGACGTCTCAAGCAGGGTCAGGTCCGTGATCATTTTTCAAACACCGGGGGAATCTTGAACTGACCGTTGGCTTTGTGCGGCGTGTTGCCCAGGATTTGTTCGGGCGTCAGGGAGGAACGGGACTCGTCGGAGCGCAGGCGGCTATCCACGCTGAAAACAGCAGACATGGGCGGGATGGATTCGGTGTCCAGATTCTGGAGGCTGGCGACGTGGTCGAGGATCGCCGACAACTGTTCGCGGTAGCGGTCCATCTCCTCCGCAGTCAGCTCGAGCCGGGCAAGCGAGGCAATGTGCTGGACTTCTTCTTTTGAGAGCGGCATGACCGGAATTATATCTTTCTTTCAATCATTGTCCCACCCAGCCGGCCGCGTACCATTTTATGTACTCTCTCACGTGTTTCGACCAGTAGGCTTCGTTATGAAAGCCTGGATAGACATACCATTCGTGCGGGATTCCGCGGTCGGTAAGCTGGGCCTCGAATTTTTCAGCGCTGGCTTTCAAGCCGTCGCTTTTGCCGATGTCCATGTAGATGCGCGGCATGTCTTCCACAGGGATGGCATCGAGCAGGCGGCTGATGCGGCGCCCATCTTCGTCGAGGATGGCCAGCGAATGGCCTCCAAAGGAGCCGAACAGGTCAGGGTAGTTCAAGGCGAAATGAAGCGCCCAGCCGCCCCCGCGTGAGAGTCCGCCCACGGCGCGCGAGGTCCGCTCAGGGAGGGTGCGGTAATTTGAGTCGATATAGGGTATTAATTCCTCGATCACAGCCTCGTCAAAGGGATCCGTGGCAGGCTGGCGGTAATGGTACTTATCGAAGGGCATGACAATGATAAACGGAGGCATTCCCGCAGTGATCAGTTCATCCGCAGCCTGTGGCGCACCCAGACGCACCCACTGGTCATCGTTGAAGGATTGACCGTGGATCAGATACAACACCGGGTAACGACGGGTTGTGTCCTGTTCGTAACATGGAGGCAGGTAGAGATGGAATTTGAGGTCCCCATTCATGCTCGTTGAAGGCATGCTTAATGACAATACTTGCCCGTCCTGTAAAAGACAATCAGGCATCGCCGTGGGAGATGAAGTATACGTTGGTGTGAATGTCGGAGGTGGCGGTTTGGTTGTCTGTGATGACAGCGTCGCGGTTGCTGGCAGGGGTGTGTATTCAATAGTTGCAACCAAAGTGGCAGAAGGCGCTGTGTTTGCTCGTGCACAAGCAGAGAGAGTTAAAAGAAGCGCCAATAGGATCGATCGCAGAATAGGAAAGCGGTATCGATTTTGCCGGGGGGAGACTGCAAGGATTTCCATGTCCATATTGACGATTAGTGTTGGTTCGCATTATACTCTCTTGACCTCGGGGTGTAGCGCAGTTGGCAGCGCACCGCGTTTGGGACGCGGGGGTCGGCGGTTCAAGTCCGCCCACCCCGACTTTTTGAAACCGCCGTCGATTCTAGCCGGCGGTTCCCCTATTAAGGGGACGAGACAAGTCCGCCCACCCCGACCACACAAACCGCTGGCGAAACTGGTCGGCAGTTTTCCCTTCTCAGGGTACAAAACCTCATAGGGGAGACAAGACAAGTTCGCCCCACTGACGGTTAGTAGCGCAATTATTGGCTTACAGTCCACTGCGACCTGACCGGACAAGGCAACTGTTATGTTAAAATAAAGTATATTTATGGAGGGATCAATAGCGATGGCAAAAAGACCTGACGGCGTGATCGTTGCTGTCCATTACGCACCAGACGGGAAAATCGAAACAGTCCGAACCTTTGAGCGGCGCGGCCCAACCTATTCGGATCGTTTACACATCGCGCGCGATCTGCTGGTGGAGCGGATCAAGGATAAGAAACGCTATGTGGTTGGAAAGCGCACATCCTATCTGGGAAGCACTTTCGAAACCGGGCCCGAGGTTCGATATCTCGATTCGGATGTGGTGACGACCCGCGCTGATGCAAACGCTGATACCTTGGAAGGCGTTCCGGTTTTTTAATTTTCCCACCGCAGATATTTCAGCTGCCGGAGGTGAGCAATGAAGGTAATTGACAAGACCCCCTATCTCAATAAAAAAGGCACCATTGGTCCACTCGAACGGATTCAAGGCACTTTTGCGTTGGGCACAAACTGGTATGGCGACATGAAAGGGCAGGAAGAGGTGATCGCCTTACTTGAAAGAATCCTGGACAATAAGTTTGTCCTTGCGCGTAATCCGATCCTGCCTGGTTCACAAGATGTGCGTCTGCCTCTGGTTCTCTCAGGGCCTCCGGGAGTTTTCCTGCTGAACGTGACGAACATGCGGGGCATGTTCCGCGCCAAAGGCGAGGAGTGGGGTACCATTTCCGGCGATCATTTCAAACCGCTCAAGCCAAACATGATCATCCTTACTGCGCGTTACTGCCAGGGCTTGCAGAAATTTCTTGAACGGCAGGGGATCATGAACATGCTGACGGCAGAACCCATCCTGCTGGCGACCAACCCGGGCATGCATGTGGATACGATTCGTCCATTGGTGAGGGTGGTGATGAGCGATGCGCTCGAACGGTTTGCTGTATCGGTCAGCCAGGCGCGGGCAATGCAATCTCCGGAAGATGCCCAACTCATCATCGATCGCCTCATTACGCCAAAGACGATCACAAAAGAGGCGCCTGCGCCGGTTGTGCCGGCAGAGCAGCGCGAGACCCCGATGTATGATCCCAATGACCGCTTCAAAGAGGAAGCTCCGGCTCAGTCAGGCGGAGGCAGTCTCTTTTCCTTTGAAGATGAGGCGCCGCCTGAATCCCAGGCGACAGTGGCACAACCTGTTCCCGCTCCAGTTAAGCCTGCTGCCAAACCGTCAAAAAAGAAGCCTGCCAAGAGCAACATTGATATTTCCAACCGTCAATTGGGAATCATCGTTGGTGTGTTTGCCGTGTTGGTAGTCTGCCTGATTGTAATAATCGCCATCGGTTTTTACCTGAATGCCGGTTGATACACCGTTTCTTTCGCTCGTCATTCCTGCACATAATGAGGAAAACCGCCTGCCCGCAACGCTTGAGCAGGTGTTTGCTTTTCTCGCCTCGCAGAATTACTCTGCCGAAGTGATTGTTGTTGAAAACGGATCCACGGATCGCACTTTGGAGATCGCACAAACCTTTACAAGCCATCACACCCAACTCAAGGTTATTCATACGGATGAGCGCGGCAAAGGATTGGCTGTGAAGCGGGGTATGCTTGCAGCGCGCGGCGAATTCCGTTTTTTTGCCGATGCGGATTTCTCCATGCCTGTCAGCGAGATCAGCCGTTTTCTACCTCCTTCCTTGTCCGACTTTGACATTGCCATCGCCTCGCGCGAAACTGCCGGAGCAGTGAGATATCACGAACCCCTTCGTCGTCATTTGAGCGGTCGAATCTTCAATGCTCTCATCCGCCTGGTGGTGCTCCCGGGCCTCGATGATACCCAATGCGGTTTCAAATGTTTCCGTGCCCGGGTGGCTGAGGATATCTTTCCGCGCCAGACCATGCCGGGTTGGTCTTTCGATGTGGAGCTTCTTTATATAGCCCGTCGAAAAGGTTACCGTATCAAAGAGATTGGTATTCCATGGTATTTCAATCCGGAAACCAAGGTCAGCCTTGTGCGCGATTCCCTGCGTATGGCATCCGACTTGTTTACCATTCGCCGAAATGCACGCCGGGGATTGTATGATTAAAGCTCCGCCTTTGCACTACGAGAAAGAACTCTGGGCGCTGGGCTACAAATATATAGGAGGAATTGATGAGGCCGGGCGCGGTGCCTGGGCGGGACCTGTGGCTGCAGCTGTGGTAGTCCTCCCCACGGATGCAGGCATCCTCCGGTCTCTTGCAGGGGTGCGGGATTCCAAGTGCATGACTCCCCCTCAGCGTGAGCGCGCTGCTCCGATCATTAAAACAGAGTCGCTGGCTTGGGGAATCGGCTTCTCCTCTTCACAGGAGATCGACGGGATCGGAATCCTGCCTGCCACACGTCAGGCAATCATACGCGCACTTGAAATGTTACCTTTTTCCCCCGAATACCTTTTGCTCGATTACATCCATTGGCCTGGTTTGGCCAGTCCACACCTTTCACTGCCCAAAGGTGAAAGCCTGTCCTTGAGCATTGCTGCCGCCTCCGTGCTTGCCAAAACTGCAAGAGATTCTTTTATGCGGGAGTTGGCGACCCAACATCCCGGTTATGGCTTTGACCGTCACAAGGGATACGGTACGGCCCGGCACCGCGCTGCTCTTGGTCGTTTGGGATCGTGCCCCGTTCACCGTAAGAGTTTTAAGATTCATGGATGAAGAGGGTTTATGTGCCGCAATATTAAAATTCTTAGAAATTCAAATACCCCGCCCACCGATGAAGAAGTTACTCTGGCGGCTCTGCAATTCGTCCGCAAGGTATCGGGATACCGTGTTCCATCGCGGGCAAATAAGGAAATCTTTGATGCAGCCGTAGTTGAGATTGCAGACAGCACTCGCCGGTTATTGGATGGATTGTCCAGTCCGTCCGCAGTCAGGGAGGGATAGACCAGATTGATGGGCATGGATGAACAGGAGCTGAGAGGGGAAGTCAGCGGGAATCTGTAACCGTCCAGTGGACCAGCACCCGTGGGGGTGAATCTTCCAAGTTTGCCCACCTATTTGGGTAAATTGGTATATAATTGAGTTCGAAGCGGGGCTTTGACAGGAAAAAAACGTCCATATTTTGACCATATACTTTGTCGTGTAATTGCCATGCCGGTGGCTTGACCGTCATTTACCGGCGTACTACAATACATAACAGTTGTTCTATTTTTTATGCTATACTTTAAATGATGCAACCACAGCACACCATTTGGAGCCAATGGGCAGATTCCTTAAAAAAATGGGGAATGGAAGGTTTTGCTGCCTGGGCACTCGAAGCTGGGGCACCGTTGGGATTGCTGGGCGCACAATTGATCTACATCGGCCAGCCGCTTCTATCACCATTTCTACCTTGTGAGCAAACCAACGCCCTGGCAGGCTTGCTGGAAGATCGAACAGAGGCTCGTGCTTTCATTGATTTGCTTAAAAATGGAGCCGCATCGTGAGCAATGTTAATTCCGATCTGATTTTGTACGGCGGACTGGCGCTGCTGATTATCAGTGCCCTGTTGATATTAGTGTTCGCCCTGCTGCGAAAGGAATTTCCCTACGCCTTGCGGGATATTCCCTCCTTTGCCCGCCTTCGGCGTGCCATTGGCCTGGCCATCGAGGACGGCTCACGCGTTCATTTTTCCCTTGGACGCGGAGGTCTGAACATGCCGTGGAGCGCTGCTGCATTCGTGGGGCTGGCAACCGTCCGGCGTGTGGCGGAATTGACATCGGTCAGCGACCGTCCGTCTGTGGTCACCTCAGGCGATGGGGCGTTGGCCGTCCTCTCCCAGGATACGTTAAAAGCCTCCTATGTCGCGGCGGTCGCCCCCGAACGATACGATCCTTATGCAGGCAGGGCAACCGGCCTGACCCCCTTCTCGTATATCGCAGGCGCCATCCCCGTCATGCACGATGAAAACATCTCCACCAATGTGGTCGTCGGGAATTTTGGTCTGGAAGTGGCATTATTGGCAGATGCAGCCGAGCGGCAGGATAGCTTCACCATAGTGGCAAGCGATAATATCCCCGCCCAGGCGGTGCTTTTCGCTTCGGGTTCCAATCCGCTGATCGGCGAGGAACTCTACGCGGTGGGGGCGTACGTCCAGGCGGGGGCGGTTCATAACGCCAGCCTGCGGGTGCAGGACCTTCTGCGTTGGGTGTTCATCATCGCTGTGGTAATAGGTGCTTTGCTCAAGCTTGTGGGGATTTTGTGAGAATCATCACCACGTTTTTCCTTGCCGTTATTGCCATTTTTTCGGGCGTGATCGTCCTGTTGGGATATTTCCTGCCCGGGGTGCCATTGTTTGTCACCCTGCGCACCACTTTCCTGAACTGGTTGATGATTCTGGCAGCGGTAGCCGTGTTTGTTGGAATTGCAAACCTTTTCTCGGTGCATACTCATAAGTTAAAGAATAAAAAGGAAGCCGCCTACAGCGTGCTCCTGCTTGTCTTCCTGCTGGGGACATTTACTTTGGGATTGTTCCTCGGCCCGACCAGCCCCGCCATGGATTTTGTCTTCCTCTCGATCCAGGTTCCGGTTGAAACCAGCCTGATGGCGTTGTTGGCGGTCAGCCTGCTTTATGCAACCATTCGTCTGCTTCGCTGGCGGGCGAATTTCATGAGTATCGTCTTCATTATCACGGCACTGATCATATTCCTGGGAACGGCTCCCCTGCCGTTTCTCGGTCCTATCCCCTTCTTCTCGGACTGGCTGCGCCCCATCATTGCCCAGGTGCCGGCCGCTGCCGGCGCGCGCGGCATCCTGCTCGGGGTGGCCTTGGGCACGTTGATGACCGGGTTGCGCATCCTGTTTGGCGCTGACCGCCCTTACGGGGGTAAATAATGGCCGACGTGCGTTGTCCGATGTGCTCCGCGCCCAACCCTGAAGACCGGGACACCTGCAAGGTGTGCGGTGCGCGGCTTACGCCCATCACAAATGACATCGCTGCGAGTAATGTTGAGTCCATCCATCCCGGTGACCAACCCACACGAAAAAGTACTGCCGAACTCGAGCACGCCCTGCCCGATTGGTTGCAGGATCTCCGAAAAAAGCCGGAGACCGGGGAATTATTAACCCCGGGTTCCGCTGCTACTCCCGCAGCACCCCAACCGGCTGCTTCATCTTCTGAGACCGACGAAGACTTTTTATCCCGCCTCGCTTCAGAATCCACCCAGGAGGATACCCCCGTAGCCCAGCCAGAATCAACGGATTGGCTGGCAGGATTGTCCGATGCCAGGGTTGGCGATGAAGAAATCCCCGATTGGATGCTGGGCGTCAAGAAAAGCGTCGACGAGGAAGCCGCGACCGCCAAACTGGCTGCCGCTTCGCAGCCCGCCGCGGACAACGTGGATTGGTTCCAGCGGCTGCAGGAAGATCAAAAAGCATCCCAGGGCGGAGATGCCTCCCAATGGCCTGGTTATTACAATGAACCCCCTGGGTTTGGAAAATCCGGACAGGACGAACCCCTGATTTCAAAACCTGACTCGGCGGATTGGTTCATGCCTGTCTCCGAGGAGAAGGTGCCTGAAGTCGCAGAACCATCACGCCCCACCGGCGTGACAGATTGGCTGAAAAAGATGAAGGAGCAGGGAACAGAGGGGGGTGGAAGCCTTCCTCCGTCTCCTTCCGCTGACGCCGGCTCCGCGCCTCTCCCCGATTGGCTTGCATTCGCCCAACCCGCTGCACCTGAGGCCGAAACCCCCGTTCCCGCAGCGGTCCCCGGCGAAGTACCAGACTGGTTGACCGATTTCAAGTCAGACCAGCCGGTTGCTGAACTACCCACATCGGTTTCCATGGCTTCTGATGGCCTGCCTGATTGGCTTATGTCCGCCCAACCGGAGCAGCCGGCTGCGCCCGTGACTCCACCACTGCAGCCTTCCAAGGAAGAACCGGACTGGCTGTCCACTTTTGCCGGACCTCAGGAGGTTGACCCTTCATCTACGGCTGCGCCGGCATCCAGTGAACTTCCCAATTGGCTGGCTGCTGCTGAGGCCGGGATCGTAGGTGCTGCAGTTTTCAACCCCGACGAGAAAAAGACGGCGGAACTCCCACGCGGTTTTTCGAAATCCGCCATTCCCGCCGCATCGCAGCCGGCAGCAGATGATTTCGAATTACCTCCCATTAACATATCCGGCGACGAGGACCTCCCCGACTGGCTTTCCGACCTGCCGGGTGCGCCAGGGCCTGTCGCGCCGGCGAAGAAATCCACGGCTCCCTTGCCGCCCGTGCCTGTGGCTGGTGAACCACCTCCGGCTGAGAAAAGTAGTACACCTGACTGGCGGGCAGGCGCTGCTGCGGTTGCCGCAACTGCCGCGACCGCCAAGGCGGCCTCGGCGTTCACCGACCAACCCATGGCAGGCGAGGACGCCTTTGCCATGGAAATGCCGGATTGGCTTTCCGGTGTTACACCAGCCGAAACGCCAACAGCAGAAGCTGCGGGTGCCGGTGTAGCAGCTGCCGGCGGGCCCGAATCGCTGACGCCGGGTGATTTACCTGCCTGGGTGCAGGCCATGCGTCCTGTCGAATCGGTGATCGCTGAAACAGCCGGCGATGTGGACGATGAGCAATTTGTTGAGAGCCAGGGTCCGCTGGCTGGTTTCCAAAACGTCCTGCCTTTCGTGCCGGGGCTGATTGCCATCCGCCGCCCCGGGGTTTATTCCAGCAAGCTGCAAGTCAATGCCGGGCAGCAGAATAATGCCGCCCTCCTGGAAGGACTGCTCTCCACCGAATCGGATGCGGCCAAGGTCAAGCATAAGAGCGGCCTGCACTATAACAAATTCCTGCGCTGGATGATTGCCCTTTTATTGATCATACTGGTGGCCATCCCCATCATTTTGGGATCGACGCTTACACCTATCAACAACCTTTACCCGCCTGAACTTCTGGCCGTTAACGAGGTCATCAAAGCATTGCCCTCCAACCCGAATGTGTTGGTTGTGTTCGATTACGAACCGGCTTTCTCCGGTGAGATGACAACTGCTTCAGCGCCTGTGCTTGGGCAATTGATGGCGAAGGGAGCAACCCTCACAGCCGTTTCCTCCCTGCCGACCGGATCCGTGCAAGCCAACCTGCTGCTTGCGACCTACTTGAGTTCCTATAATTATCTCGGCAGTGACAGCTTCATCAACCTTGGGTACATTCCGGGTGGGGCAGCCGGCATCTATAATTTTGCCACCAACCCAACCGAAACGATTTCAGTGGATGTCGAGGGAAATCCAGTCTGGTCCGGCAGCAGCAGCTTCCTGGCGGATACAAGCCAGTTGAGCGATTTTGACGCGATGGTCATCCTTGTGGATGGCTCGGAGACCGCCCAGATCTGGATCGAACAGTCCAGACTGCCCTTGGAAATGACCCCATTGCTGATGGTGATCAGCGCGCAATCCGAACCGATGATCCTGCCCTATTATGAACTCGAAACAGGTCCAGGGCATGGTGACCGGGCTTTTCGGCGGCGCGTATTACGAACAGATCACAGCCAGTCCCGCGACTGCCCGCCTGTTCTGGGATGCCTTTGCCGTGGCATTCTTCGTGGCCGAGATCATCATCGTGGTGGGCGGTATCTGGGCGTTGATCGCCGCCTGGCAATCGCGCCTGGCGCGGAAGGAAGAAGAGGCCTAAGCCATGCAGGCGGCTGACATTATTCTCGAACTCATCAGTTGCATTCTGACTATCATGGTGCTCAGCTACCTGGTGGGCGATAATCCACTCTTCCGCGTGGCAGTATTCATTTTCGTCGGGGTTTCTGCAGGTTACGTGGGCGCGGTGGCGTTGTATCAGGTGATTCTTCCGAAAGTGATCATGCCCCTGGTCAACGACCCTCGTGCGAATCTTCTTCTGCTGGTGCCCATCCTGTTGAGCCTGCTCCTGCTGGCGAAGATATTTCCGCGCATCAGCTGGCTGGGCAGCGCTTCGATGGCGTTCATGGTGGGCGTCAGCGCTGCTGTGGCGATCGCAGGAGCGCTCATCGGCACGATCGTCCCTCAATTCCTGGCGGCCATCGCACCTTTTGGGATGGAGGACAACACCGGCGTAGGCTCTGTCCTTGAGAATCTTGCGGAGGGTTCCATCATGCTGCTTGGCACCGTGACCACCCTGGCATATTTCCATTTTGGAGTGAAATCCTCCACTGCAGGAGGGTCAGGATCGCCCAACCCGGTCATGCGCGTGCTGGGCCTTATTGGCCAGTTTTTCATCGCGGTGACCTTTGGCGTGCTTTTCACCGGGGCGTATGCGGCAGCGGTGTCGGCGCTTATCGGGCGCATGTATTTCATCTGGACTTATATTCTTTCATTCTTCTAAACACTTATGCCTACTTCGTTGATTGAAGGCAGTTCCCTGCTTGCACTGGATATCGGCTCGACCGCGACACGGGCTTCTTATTTTGACGTGGTCGACGGCCGCTATCGAATTCATTGCGGTTGGGCATTCTCCCACCACGGCTGCGGCTCCGATCAATGATTTGAGCCAGGGTGTCCGGCAGGCCATCACCGAGTTGGAAGTGCTCATCGGGCGCAGGCTGATGGACGACGACAAGCATCTCATCCTGCCCGCGCATGTCGAAGGGACCGGGGTGGACAACCTGGTCAGCATCCTCTCCGCCGGGCCGGCGATCAAGACCGTGGTATTCGGGCTTCTGTCGGAGGTCTCCCTCGAAAGTGTGCAAAAACTGGCCCACTCCACCTATTCGCGCGTGGTGGATGTCATCGGGATGAACGACAAGCGGCAGACCAACGAACAGGTGGATTCCATTCTCCGTCAAATGCCGGACCTGATCCTGATCTCAGGCGGGACGGACGGCGGGGCATCCAATACCACGAAAAAGATCCTCGAGGTCGTCGGGCTGTCCTGCTATCTCATGCCCGAAGACAAACGGCCGGCCGTTCTTTATGCAGGGAACCAGGATCTGGCTGACGAAGTCAAGGCATCCTTTGAAAAACTGGTGCCGACGCTGCATTTCAGCCCCAATATCCGTCCCTCGCTTGAAATTGAAAACCTCGAGCCGGCTGAAAAAGAACTCGCCACGATGTATCCCAGAATCCGCCAGCGGCAGATGATGGGCGTGGAAGAGATCAGCGCCCTTTCAGGCGGGAAGCTCTTCCCGACCTCGTTCGCCCAGGGCCGCATGATCCGTTTCCTGAGCAACCTCTCGGAAAAAGCCATCATGAACGTGGACCTGGGTGCCTCATCGACGACAGTTTCCGGTGCGATGGGCGGCCGGTTGAGCTTGAACGTCTTCCCGCATTTCGGGCTGGGTGAACCTCTCAGCGGCTTGCTGCGCCACACCTCGCTTGAGGAAGCCATGCAGTGGCTGCCCCTCGACGTCCCGGCAGATACCGTGCGCGATTACATGTACATGAAGGCGATGTATCCCGCGACCATCCCGGCCACGCCCGAAGAACTCGCCATTGAGCAGTCGCTTGCCCGGCAAATCCTTTACCTGGCTGTCCGGCAGGCGCTGGGAAACCTCCCGAAAGCCCGCCCGCCTCGCGCCGGCCTGATGCCGAACTTCGACCCGATCTTCGCCAGCGGAAGTGTCTTTGCCGCGGCGCCCACGCTTGGGCAAAGCCTGCTCATGCTGCTGGACGCCGTCCAGCCGACGGGTTTTTCAACGTTCATTCTCGACCAGGGGAATCTGCTGGGCATTCTCGGCGCGGCGGCGGAGTGCAACACGCTGCTGCCCATTCATGTCATCGAATCCGGGGCGTTCGTCAACCTCGGGGCGGTGATCTCCCCGTTGAGCAATGCCGGCGCCGGCACACCCATTCTCCGCGTCAGGCTGACGTACGACAACGGTGAAGAAACCCTGGTGGAAGTCAAGCAGGGAGCCATGGAAATCATCCCGCTGGTGGTCGGCCGGACCGGTAATCTGCGGCTGGAACCGGTCGGGCGAACCGATGCCGGCATCGGCTATGGGCGCGCCTATCGGGTGGACGGAGTTCAGGGGTCCGCGCTCGGCGTGGTGATCGATGCCCGCGGCCGCCCGCTGCGCTTGTCGACGGATGCCGCGCGGCGTCGCGAGGTGATTAAAAAATGGCTGTGGACGGTGGGAGGCTGATCATGCTGGCGCCTGTGACTCATATCATCCCCCTGACGACCATCATCCGTACGCGCATGCTCCCCACCGCCGGGACCATCCAGGTGCGCTCCGGAGACAAGGTTTCGCCTTCCGATGTGGTGGCGGAAACCACCATTGCCCGTGAGCATGTGCTGATCGATGTTGCCCGCGTGCTCGGCATCCCGCCTGCCAAAGCGGACCGCCTCATCAAATGCTCGCGCGGTGACAAGCTGGCCAAGAATGCCGTCATTGCGCGCAGCGAAGGGATCATTCCCCGCACCGTTAAAGCACCCCGCGAGGGACGCGTGGTGGCGATCGGCGGGGGACAACTGATGCTGGAAGTAGGCGAAACGCCTTTTGAGCTCCGTGCAGGATACCCCGGCTTTATCGCTCAAATCATGGAGAACCGCGGCGTGGTCATCCAGACCACCGGCGCGCTGGTGCAGGGGATCTGGGGAAACGGCCGCATGGAGTACGGCCTGATGAACAACCTGGCCGAGCAGCCGAATCATGTGCTTCAACCTGCCGATGTGGACGTCAGCCAGAGAGGCTCGATCATCCTGGCCGGGTATGTTGAGGATGAGAGGGTCTTCCGCAACGGTGCTGACCTGCCGCTGCGCGGGATGATCCTGGGCAGTATGGCGCCGTCGCTCGTCCCGCTGGCCATGCAGATGAAGTATCCGATTCTTGTCATTGAAGGACTCGGCCGCCACAACATGAATATGGCAGCCCACAAGCTGCTGAGCACCAATGAGAAACGGGAGGTGGCGGTCAATGCCGAACCCTTCGACCGCTACGCCGGCACCCGGCCCGAGGTCGTGATTCCGCTGCCCGTTGCCCAGGAGCCGCCGCTGCCGCGAGACATGGAAGTGTTCGCACCCGGGCAGATCGTCCGCCTGCTGCGCAACCCGCGCCAGGGAGCAGTGGGCACGCTGGAGAATGTACGTTCCGTGCCCGTCATCCTGCCGAACGGGATCAAAGCCATGTGCGCGGACGTCCGATTGGAATCCAATGAACAACTGGTGGTCCCGCTGGTCAACCTTGAAGTCCTGGGATAACCTTTTCGTGATAATATCAGCAATGAGGAGAAGCACCTATGGGAGACAGCTTTATCTTTGATGATGATGAGACCAGGCAATCGTCCTTCTCGGATATGCCTGAAGGGGATATGCCCGAAGGTGGCGAAGATGGTGCGCCCGGTGGGTCCAACAACCGTACATTTCTAATTGCTGCGGGGATCATCGGCGGGGTTATCCTGCTGGCACTGGTGTGCATGGCAGGTTATGCCTTCTTCCTGTTGCCGCGACAAAATGCGGGGCAGGCCGCCCAGCAGACCGCCGTGCTGCTCACCAATACCGCCATCGCCGGCGGGGCGACCAGCACTGCCCAGGCGCTTTTGGCCACGCCCACCCTCGACGCGGGCAGCATTGCCGCCACTGCCCAGGCGGTTGCCGCCACCCGGCAGATGGACGCCACCCGGACTGCTCAAGCTCAGGCCGCCTTGGCCTCGCCCACGGCAGTGGTGATGCAGTTCACGGCAACGCCCATCGTAGTGGAAACATCCACCCCGGACCCGGTCACCGAAACGGTAGCCGCGCTTTACACCCAGGCGGCACTTGCCGAATTGACGGTCTTCCCGACCTCCACGGCGCTGGGGGATGTCCCTGCCACCGGTTTTGCGGATGAAGTCGGGCTGCCCGGCTTGTTCATCATCGGGTTTGTGCTGGTGGTGATCATCCTGCTCTCGCGCCGATTGCGCAGCGCGCCTCAAGCGCAATAGTCTCTTTGGCAAACCAAAACCCCGGCCTTTGAAATCGAGCCGGGGTTTTTCTTTTACACGACGGTTTCGGCAACCTGCTTGCCGTAACCCAGCAGGTCCTTCACCATTTGCTGGTTGCGCCCTTCCGCATAAACGCGCAGCACCGGCTCGGTCCCCGACGGGCGGATGAGCAGCCAGGAATCGTCCGATGTGATGTATTTCACGCCGTCCCGGTTGCTGACATCCACGATTTTCTGCCCGCCGATCTCCGCCGGGGCTTTCTCGGTCAGGAAGACGGTCATCTCATCCTTGGCGACCGGGTGACTCAGGCGCAGGTCGGCGCGCTCGTAGAAGGCAGGACCGACATCGTTCAAGAGATCCTCCACCAGCACGCGCAGCGACTTGTGCGCGGCGGCGACGATCTCCACCAGCAGCAGTCCCATCATGGGGCCGTCGCCCTCGGGAATGTGTCCTTTGAATGAAATGCCCCCTGATTCTTCTCCGCCGATCAGGACGTCCTCGCTCATCATGTAATCCGCGATGTGGTTGAACCCCACGGGAGTTTCGTACACCTTCAATCCATAACGTGCAGCGAGGCGGTCGATCATGCGCGTGGTGGACACCGTGCGGACGACGGCGCCGCTCCAGCCCCGTTTTTCGACCAGGTATTTCAGGGCGAGCGCCATGATCTTGTGCGGGTCGACGAAGTTTCCGTGCTCGTCCATGGCACCGATTCGGTCGGCGTCGCCGTCGGTGGCCAGCCCAAAGTTGCCCCTCCCCGCGCCGATGGCTCCGGCCAAAACGCCGAGGTTGTGACCGATGGGTTCGGGATGCACGCCGCCGAAACCGGGGTTCATCTCGCCACGGACTTCGGCGATCTCGCAGCCGGACCCCTGCAGGAAGGATTTGATCACACCGCGCCCCGAGCCGAACATGGAGTCCACCACGAATCGCTGGGGATTTTCCGCAATGATGTCCGTGCTGATGAGCGTTCGCAGGTGATCGAAGTAGGCCGGCAGCGGATTGAATTTCTGTATCAACTTCAAGTCACGGGCTTTATCGAAATCCATCAGGTTGGGGCCGCGCGCCCGTTCCTCGTTGTCGTTGATGTAAACCTCCACGCGCCGGCACTGCTCGGGCAGGGAGGAGCCTCCGTAGGAGGATTTCAGCTTGACGCCGTTGTAGCGGGGAGCGTTATGCGACGCGGTGATCATCACTCCGGCCATCGCATTCAGGTTCTTGACGGCGAAGGAAACCGCCGGCGTGGGCGCATCCGCCTGGGTGAGCATCACGCTGAATCCGTTGGCCGCCAGGACCCGGGCTACATCCTGGGCGTAGCGGTCTGACAGGAAACGGGTGTCGAACCCCACCACGATTTTTTTAGGGTCCACGGCCGGGTTGGTGTAGCTCCCGCTGTCCCAGTGCTCGGAAGCCACCGCGTCGGCGATGGCCTGCGCCACCATGCGCAGATTGCCGAAGGTGAACGAGTCAGAGATGACGGCGCGCCAGCCGTCCGTGCCGAAATGAATGGGCATTGATTGAACTCCAAAAAATAAGATTAAGAGAGCGGGAGCCGGCTCCCGCTCTCTGTGTTTACGGTGAGGGTGTCAGCGTGGGCTGCCAGTTGGGAGCCGGAGTGGCCATAATCAACAAGGATTGGTAGATCCAGCCTTCGACTGTTCCGATGCGGTCTGTGGTGAAGCGGATGTGGGCCCAGATCTTGCCTTTATACTCCTGCTGCTCGGGCAGCACTTCCACCAGCCAACCATTGACCAGTGTAGTCAGGATTGGTCCGCTCGGTTCCGTCCGGACGGTGACACCGGTATCCTGGTCGGTGAAAATCTTGGCAAAGATCGGGGTGGGCAACGGAGAGGGCGTGGCGGTCGGCGTCTCGGGTGTCGGGAAGACCAGAGTCGCGGAAGGGGTAATGGTCGGGGTGTCGGTTGGGGGGACGGGGGTCGGGCTGAACTCGGGCAGCGGAGAAAATTCGGGAGCCGGTGCGTTCAGCCCGGTGGGGGTTGCGCCGGGTATCGGAGTCGTCCCTCCGAACGGATTGAGCTGCGCGGGGATGAGAGTCCATACCCCGCTGATAAAGATCAACGACACGATGGCGATGAGGATGATGGTGGTCCCCAGGGTGAATCCGGCCAGCGTGTAGGGGCGGAATCCCATGATGAACAGCGTGATGATCCCAACCAGGATGGCCAGCGTGACGTGGATTGCGAAAATGATCAACCCGTCAGGATAGAGGCCCTTGACCCCGCTTCCCAGACCGACCGCTGCCGCGCTGAGAGGCAGGTAAAACTCGTAGGCCAGCATGGCGCTCGGCAGGATGGGTTTCTCCTCCGAGCGGACGATGGAAATGGGGAACAGGATGGCGCCCAGCAGCAGCACGAACAGGTCCGGCCACCACAAGCGGGTGTGGACGAAAGCCTGGGTCAATGTGATGGGCATGAAGATGCGCGAGGCAAACCCGGCCAGTGCGCCGGTGACGAAAATCAGTACGGCGCCGAGCAGGAAACCGAGAAGGGTCTGGAAGAAGTAGCGCCAGGAACCGGTGACCGTGGCAAGCACCATGCCGACCCAGGGCATCATCACCGGAGCAAGCAGGACCCCGAGGAACAGCAGCGCCTGGGAATCCAGCATATAGCTTGCTCCCAGGATGGCGCCGGCCAGCACGGAGAAGACGAAAAACTCGATGGTGGGGTAAGCCCGGTGAGCCAGGTCTTCAAGGAACTCGGCGCGTCCATCGGGAGACGACGGGATCAACCTGCGGCGCTGGCGCCGGCGGCGCGCCAGAGGCGGTGCCGGTTTGGTTTCCGGAAAATCGGGCACAGAAGAAACCGGGGTGGATTCGGTCGGTTCTTCCGAGGGGTCTTCGGGGATGAGTGAGTTGGAAAAATTACTCATTGTCGTAATTATACTTTAGTCTGAGGATGAAAAATGCAGGAGGAAGTTGGACTCTGCCTCTTGACAGAAACTGCAATCGGCATATAATCAGCGGAAATCTAAAAGACGTCGATGAGGACGAGTACGCGCGGTACGACGGACCAGAGAGCAGGCGGTTGGTGCAAGTCCTGCCCGAAACGACAGCGCAGAATGGACCTCGGAGTTGCAAGGCGAAAGAGAGATCGAGTAGCCTGAGCCGGGACGCTCCCGTTATAGAGCTAGGATATCGGCGGAAACGCCCGTATCTGAACAGAGTGAAGCTGGCTTTCTCCCGTCGCATCACCGGCGGGAATTTTGGTTAATAATGACCACAGCTTAATTCGGGTGGCACCACGGACTTCGCGTTCGTCCCGTTATTGGGATGAACGCGTTTTTATTTAACACCACAAGGAGATGGAGATGAACCCACAAACATACACCGTTCGCAATACCCGCCACGACCCTCGCACGGATGAATATGTCATGCAGGAACGCAGCTGCGACCCCGAGCTCAATTCATCCCTGCCGGCGGACGATGTGATCACACGCATGCGCGATATGGACGAGACAGGTCCGGCAACACTGTTCGTACCTTAAATCCAAACATTCCAAAAAGGAGAAATCACCATGACTACAAACGCCAATCAAACCCGCTTCCTGCTCAACGAAAGTGACCTGCCGAAGTTCTGGTACAACATCAATGCCGACAGCCCCGTTCCGCCTGCGCCAGTGCTGCATCCCGGCACCAAGGAACCGGTCACGCCGGATTTCCTGTCGGTGCTTTTCCCGATGGAACTCATCCTGCAGGAGATCAGCCAGGAGCAGTTCATCCAGATTCCCGAAGAGGTGCGCGAGATCTACAAACTATACCGCCCGACACCCTTGATCCGCGCGCGGCGGCTGGAGCAGGCGCTCGGTACGCCGGCACACATCTACTATAAAAACGAAGGTGTTTCTCCGGTCGGGAGCCACAAGCCGAACACGGCCATCGCCCAGGCTTTTTACAACAAAGCCGCCGGGACGAAGGCGCTGACGACCGAGACCGGCGCGGGGCAGTGGGGCACGGCGCTGGCAATGGCGTGCAACTTTTTTGACATCGACCTCGAGATCTACATGGTTAAGGTCTCTTACAATCAGAAACCCTACCGGCGAATTTTCATGGAAACTTACGGGGCACAGGTCTTTGCCAGCCCGACGGACCGCACCCAGTACGGACGATCCCTGCTGGCGAGCGACCCGGAGAACAACGGCTCGCTGGGCATCGCCATTTCGGAGGCGGTGGAAGTCGCTGCCACCTCCGGCGGAGTAAAGAAGTACAGCCTCGGTTCGGTGCTCAACCATGTGCTCTTGCACCAGACCGTGATCGGCGAGGAAGCCCTCAAGCAGATGGACATGGCGGGTGAGTATCCGGATGTGGTCATCGGCTGTGTGGGCGGCGGCTCCAACTTTGCCGGAATCGCCTACCCCTTCCTGCGGCAGAATCTCAAGGAGGGGAAGCGCACCCGCCTGCTGGCTGTAGAGCCGACCGCAACTCCCTCGCTGACAAAAGGAGAATACACCTTCGACTATGGCGACACTGCCCAGATGGCACCGATCGTCAAGATGCATACTCTCGGACACACGTTCATGCCCCCGGGCATCCACGCCGGCGGATTGCGCTACCACGGCATGGCGCCCAGCCTGTCCGCGCTGCACGATGCCGGTTACATTGACGCAGTCGCCGTGCCGCAGATCGGCACCTTCGAGGCAGCGGTGCAGTTCACGCGTGCAGAGGGAATCATCCCCGCGCCCGAGTCGGCGCATGCCATCCGCACCGCCATCGACGAAGCCCTCGACGCCAAGGCGAAAGGCGAAAAGCGCGTCATCCTGTTCAACCTCTCGGGGCATGGTCACTTTGACATGGTGGCGTACCAAAAGTATTTGAGCGGCGAACTGGTGGATTACGCATATCCGGCCGAGGCGATTGCCGAGGCCATGAAGGACCTGCCGCAGGTCAGCCTGCCGGTCTGACAAAAAATTTCTTCTCCTTTGAGTGGTTGCACGAAAAAAGAGGCAGGTCATCCCTGCCTCTTTTTGTGTACCTTAATGTGATTGAGATTATTCTTCCGTGGATCCGAAGGCGACCACCACCATCTGTTGGTTCAGGAATTTCGGCGGGGTGAGTTCGCTGCCGGGAACGATCTGGCCCAGTGTGTATCCGCCGGCGATGGGGAAGTCCTTTCCGAACACCTTCTGCAAGGCGCCGATCTCCTCACCCGGTTGGGATTGCATCAGCATTTGCCAGGCGATGTCCACCAGAACAAGGGCGAAGACAGGTTTGGCATCTCCCAACGCGGTCATGGCCTGCTGGGCTGCCTTTTCAGCGGCTTCCTTGCAGGAGGTCGGCACGCCCACCATCACATAGGCGTCGCTCCCATCGCGCATTTGGACGTTCATCCGTAGGCTGCCGTCCGCTTCCACACGCAGGGGCGCACGGATCAATAGGTCGGTGTTGCCGGACCCCTGGTCGAGTCCGAGCGGGTACAGACGGGTAAGATGATTCAAGGGAGCGAAAGCCCAGTCGCGGGTGGGATAACCGAACAGTTTGGCATAGGTCTCGGAGGCGGGGCGCCCGTCGAGTGTCCTCAGCCAATACCCACGGGAACGGGTGACGCGGGCACGCGGACCAACGGCTTGCCAGCCGTGCCCCGACCCGATGCCGACCCTGATCTTCCCCCGCAGGAACGCAGCCGAGAGTCCACTCACCCCGGACTGGCTGCCTGCGATCTGGAATGAGGTACCCGTGTGGAGCTCGCCACTGGCCAGCCCGCCGACGACCGGCAGGTGACTGGGAAGGGTGTTGCACATTTGTTCCGCGTCACCGTTGAATCCATCGGCAAACAGAAGGATCGACTGTGCCGGGCGTTGCTGGTAGTCCAGGAGTTGAATCAGCCGGGTGGAGATTTCCTGGCTGCTCTGGGCATAGGAGGGGAACCAGTGCGCTTCCGCCTGGATGTCACCGCCGCTGAGCAGCGCGACCACCACCGCTTGTGCGTTCTGCCCGTCCTGCGTCAAGGTGGCTGTGGTGCTGAATCCAATGATGGGGGTATTGCCCAGCAGGCTGGCCACCCCGCTGATCACCTGCTGCGGGTCGTAGCGGTAGGGGACGATCACGATGCCGAAAGCAGACGAGCTTGTCTCCAGGCTGTTGAGCGCCTGATGCGTTGCCTGCAGACCGGCCTCGCGGCCGTCCAGCGCTTGTGCGGAACCCACTGCGGCGAGAATTGCCATGGTCTACCCCTGATCAGCTTTCCGATACCGGGACGGTGAAATGGAATATGGTGCCCTTGCGGAATTCGCTCTCGAACCAGACTTTTCCGCCCATCATCTCGATGAGGCTGCGGGTGATGTTCAGACCCAGCCCGGTGCCGGGTGAGCGGCGTGCCTGGTCGTCGTCGGAGCGGAAGAATTTCTGGAAGATCTTCACCTGGTCCTCGGGACTGATGCCGATGCCGTTGTCCTTGACCCAGATGTGAACGACTTCCCGCGCCCCGCCGGGGTCCCACATGTTTACACTCTTCTCGGCGCTGACGATGATATGCCCGCCTTCCTGGGTGTACTTGTGCGCGTTGCTCACCAGGTTGACGATGATCTGGATCAGGCGGTTGCGGTCCGTCCAGATCTTCGGCAGGTCGGGCTTGAGCTGTACCTCGACGGTCTGTTTCTTTTCCTCGATCTGACTCTTCGTTGAGCGGATGACATCGTCCACGGCTTCACTAATGTCCACCGCCTTGTATTCCAGGCGCAGCCGGCCGGCTTCGATCTTGGAGTTGTCGTTCAGATCTTCCACGATGGTCTTCATGCGCTCAATGTTGCTGCGAATGGTGGAAAGGAAGTTGCTCTGCATTTCGTTGATCGACCCGACCGCGCCGGCGGCCAGCAATTCGGAATAGCCCTTGATGGACGTCATCGGGTTCTTCAGCTCGTGCGCAACGAAGGACACGAATTCGCTCTTGGCGATGTTCGCCTGTTCCACCTCGGCGTAGAGCTGGGCGTTGGAGATGGCGATGGCGGCATGGTCGCTCAGGCGGCTGAGGAAAGTTTGCGCCTGTTCGGCGAACTGGTCGGGCTGGGTGCTCTCGAGCACGAACAGCCCAATGACCTTGGCTTCCCGCCGGATGGGGATGACCAGCTGGCTGCGCGCCCCGGGCAGGAAGGATTTGTCCTTCTCGTCACCGCCCAGGGAGATGCGCTGAGGCTGCCCGCTGGCGAGCGCCTCGACCAACAGGGGATGATCCAGCGCGAGGGCTTCCTTTTCGTACATGGCAAGCAAATCGCCGTAACCCTGCTGCGCCATCAGGCGCACGCCCTTCTCCTGCAGGATGCCGATGAAACCGGCTTCTGCAGAAGACTGGCGCATCGCCCACTCGAGGGTGATGCGTAAGGCACGCTCGACCTCGAGGCTGGCGTTCAGTTCGCGGTCGATGCGTTGCATGACGGACAGCTCCTCCACGCGGGCGGAGAGTTCCTGGTCGGTGAGCGTATACAGACGGGCGTTGTCGATGGCGACCGCCGCCTGTCCGGCGAATGCGGTCAGCAGGGTCTGCTCATCATCGGTGAACGGAAGCCCGTCCCGCTTGTTGATGACCTCGATCACGCCGATGACCTTGTCCTTGACCTCCATGGGCACCGCCAGGATGGCGCGCGTCACGAAACCGGTCTGCTGGTCGGGGCGGGCGTTCCAGGTGGGGGAGGTCTGCACTTCGTTGACGATGACCGCCTCGCGGGTCGTGACGGCTTTGCCCACTACCCCGGTGCCCGCCGGCAGACGCTGGCCGATCAGGTTGCTGGCGACTTCACCGACCGTCACGCGGAAGACCAGTTCATCGGTCTGTTCGTCGATCAGGAAGAGGCTTCCGGCCTCGCAGTTCAAGATGCTGACCGCGCTTTCGAGCAGGTTCTTCAACAGCGGCTCAAGCTCGAGCGTGGACGTCAACTGGCGTGTGAGCGTGTTCAGCGTGCTCAGTTGGAGCGCGCGGCGTTCCGTTTCCTGCAGCAGCCGGGCTTTGACGATGGCTCCCGCCGCCTGGTCCGCGATGGCCAGCATCAACTCCACCTGGCGCTGGCTGTACAGGACGCTGGGGTCGCGGCTGCCCATGCTCATCGCGCCGATCGACTCTGCGCCGGCGTTCAGCGGAACGCCGACCCAGGCGTACAGGCCCTCGTTGGAGGGGGTCACTCCCAGGATCTGGCATTCGCGCAGGTAGTCCTGTGTGATCAAGGGGCGGCGGAAGTTGACCACCTCCTGGTCGAGCGTGGACTTGATCGGCAGGGGGTGGTTTTCGAGCCGGCGGATGCGCTCGTCGTTCTCGAGGTAAAAGCCGTAGTAAAAATACTGCCCGGCGCGGTTGAAGAGCGTCAGGCGGAAATCACTGCCCGGCACCACCTGGCTCGCCTGGGCATAGATCAACTCGAGGATGTCGTCGAAGGTCAGGGTGACGTTGATGCCCTGCGCGACGCGCGAGAGCACGTTCATCTCATGCACGCGCTGTTCCATGTTGGTCACGATCTGGGCGCGCTCGAGGGCGACAGCGGCCTGGTCGCAAAGCAATTCGAGGAAGGTGAGGTCCGCGGTGGAATAATTCTCGCCGGACAGCCGGTCGCCCAGCGCCAGCCACCCCACCAGCCGGTCCTTGCCGGGCATGGCGATGAACAGGCTGGTGCCCAGCAGCATGAGCCGCGATTTATCAGGCTCAAGCCCGACCGGAATACGTTCGCGGTCAATGAACAACGGCATGTGCTCGTCGCGGATGACCCCCGGAAGCACGCTGCTGTTCATGAAGCGGATGTCGCTTGTCGCGCGGCTGGTGTCGTCGGGCGCGGCAATGTACTGGTCGCCGACGATGTCGTAGATGTAGATGTGCAGCCGGCTGGGAAGCAGGGTGGTCATCACCTGTTCGCGCAGCACCTTGAGCACCTCGGGCAGTTGGACGGCGCTGGTCAACTGGCGGGTGAAGGTCTGCAGGTGTTCCTGGTAGGCGCGCTGCCCGCGGAAGAAGACCGAGTCGACGAATTGCTGCAGGCGGATGCGCAGCGGATCCATGACCAGCACCAGGATGATGACCGTCAACCCGATCAGCAGCGGGCTGTCGGCGGGGAGCATCGCTCCGAATACCAGGCTGAAGATCATGGCCAGCCCAAAGGTCAGGGCGATGTACCCGACGAGCGCGATCACGATCAGCAGCGAGTAAGCCACGCCGCGGCTGACCAGGTAATCGGTGCGCAGCATGCGCGCGCGCTGGACGGTGTAAGCCGTGGTCAGCGGGAAAATCACAATGAAAATGAGAATGTAGGGATTGAAGTTTTGCGGGGCAAAAATGTTCGAAAGGAACCACAGGGTGATCGGCCCGAAGCCGATCAACGCGCCGATCAAAATCGTACCGCTTTGCTGACGCACCACCGGAGAGCTGGCGCTGACCCGGCGGTAAATCATGATCGACAGGAAAACCAGCACAGAGATGCCGACGAAGATATAACTGAGCCGCCAGCGGTTGACAAACTCGAGCGGCTGGGCAAGGTTGTAAAGCGCCAACCCGCCGTAGAGCGCCAGCAACGCCGCCACCCCATAGCCGATCCAGCGCAGGTAGGGGCGTCCGCGCATGAAGCGGGCTTCCTGCGGAAAGACCAGCCCGAGGTGAATCAGGCCCGCTCCGACCATGGGCAGGACCAACCCCCACAGGTAAAGGAAGCGGTGCGTGGTGTAGACGTCGAACAAGCCGGCGGCGGCCAGGGCCGCCGAGGAGGCGAAGAGAGTGAACGCCCGGCCGGAAGTTTCCGTGCGCCCTCAGGCCGAAGATCCACCATGAGGTGATCAGATAGACCAGGCCGACGAGGAAGGGAACGAAGAAATACAAGACCTGGTCACTGAAATTGAAGTTGCTCAGGGTGACCTGATAGGTGATCTCTCCGCCGCCTTCGATCTGGCGGAACACGGCCGGGATGGTCTCGCCGGGGAAGTGGCGCAGCAACACCTGCCGCATCTCGCCGTAGCTGGTGACCGGTGTGCCGTCCAGCACCATGAGCTGATCGCCGGTCTGGGCTCCCTGAAGGGTCAGGTCCCAATTTTCGGGCACCGGCTCAGGATGAACGCCGTTGACGACCATCGTATTGTCGATGAACGCGCCGATGAAGGGGGTATTAATATACTGGTAAGCCAGGATGGGATAGACCAGAAAGGCGAGGATGACCAACCCCTGGTAGATGAAGGTTGCGATCAGAGACGCACGGTCCCACCGTTGTGGTTTTTCTGGTGATAAAGACATAGGCGAAATCCCCATTTTGGATGAGAACACCAGACAGGAATGCCCCCATCATTATTAACAATTCCGATGTCAAGGGATATTTTAACACATCCTCGGGACTTTAATCGCCCCTGCCCGGGGATGTGCGCATAACAATGTTGTCAGGAAGAAGCGGAAACGATTTACCCTAAAGACAGGCTCAGCAGCCTACCCCAAAAGCCGCTTGCGGACGGCAGCCACATCCTCTTGACTTGCCCCGCCCTCACCAAGGTAGCGGTCAACCGGATTGAGCCCTGCCAGCGTGCTGAGCATGGCCTCCCGAACGGAGGAGTGCTCACGCGCAAGTAGCTTGTCCCGGATGGGATCGGGACTCATTTCATAATCCGCAACAATATCATCGGGCGTGACGCCGGCGAGCGCGAGCAGCAACAGGGAAATAATGCCCGTGCGATCGTGTCCGCGGATGCAATGGAAGAGGACGCCGCCCGGTTGAGCCCGCGCGACAGCAGAAATAACGGCAGCGTGTCGCTCCGGCCAGCGTCGAAGCGCATCCTTGAAATAGAGAGGTGTCCCCCAAAGGCTGGAGTCAACCCAATGTTGGACAAATTCCGTGTCGGTAATGTCTTCTATCGGTGCCTGAACCGTAGCGATATCAGAATACGGCGGCGAAAAATCAAGCTCGTTCTCTGTCATGCCATGTGTGCGCAGCGTAATTATCGTACGGATGCCATACCCATATAACTCAGACCATCCCGTCTCGGTGAGCCTGGAAGGAGTGTCCGAACGAACAATGGCTCCCCAGAGGGTCGTGCGGCCATCGCTGGTTCTTAACCCGCCGAGATCGCGGACATTGTTGCAGCCGTCCCAGTGAAGAATTCGATCTTTCATCGACCAACATCTCCTTTACAAGGTGCATTTGTCACCATGCCGATTCGAGATTAGGGTTGGCGGTGTGCTGCCTAACGGATTAGCTCAGCGGCAGCGGCGGGCCTGGCGGGACACCTTCACAATTATCGCGCCAATTCTGGCGAATCGCGCACTGTGCCGCAGCGGCGGAACCGCTGTCCGACTGGAGCTGGTGTTGGGCCCCATGGGATCAATCATGGCGTATCCAGATTCTGAGTGAGCCAATTGGCTTGAAACCGCAGATCAGGGCAGATTCGAGATCGTGATTGCGTTCATACCCGACCAATGGCAGAGCTGGAAAAGTATTTTGCAAGGTCTTGACCAGCCCAATCCAAGCCGCAGCGGCATCGCCTGAGTTGACGAATACATTTGATAAGCCAATAACGTTGCCGGTACGGTTCGCGATCCCGCCTGCGATGACTTCTCGTCCAAGTGTGCCAGCGAAGAAAGCAACTTGCCGGTCTTCAAGTAATGAACTTGGGAATTGTGCTGGTTTGCCGATCGCGTCAGGGTTTCGCGAGTTCCCCTCCCACGCGCTCTCCCAACGTGCCAATTCCGAGGGTGATGCGATGCGGCTCCAATAAATGCCCGATGATGAATGATTCGAGTCTCGAAGAGCTTGATCGCACCAAATCCACGATGCTTCGAATAACACATCAAAACCCAGTGTCGCGAGTTCGAGATTGAAAAAACTGTCCTTGGCGGACCATTTCCCCGGAAGCGGTAGATCAATGAGTTCGCGAATGTGTTCGAGTGACTTACCGCGAAAACCCGAATTAGAAATAACGATAAGGTTCGAGTGGTAGGGGGGAGGGGTGCTTCGGTTTAGCCAAACCGTAGGCAAGAACTCGCCTGGTACACCGTGAGCGCGGCACACAGTCTCACACCAGATTGCGTTGTTGCGAGCAGCGAGCTCGACGTGGGATGTGTTCATCAGCATTGTTCCTCGGGGTGATCTCAAATTAAGATCATAGGACCCAACGGTTTGCGACTTGTCCCGCGGTTTTAGCGGGATACCTGCGTGCGTGTCTCGACAGGCTCGACAACCAGGCGAGTGTGGACAAGGTTTGGGAGCAGGAAAAACCCGAAGCCAGACTTCGCGAAATGCTTATAAATGGCGCTTGGCATCCCACACGTCAGGCCGTTCGCCCCGCGAAGACGGGGTGCATTATCCCCGTGATCTTCGGGGACGCTTTGTTCGCCACATTTTTGATGAAGTCGAGACTGTGTATTGGAGTTCAAGTTTGAAAACTCTCAAATCTTCCTTTGGTATTTGCGGCAATTTGAAGCCAATCCGTGAAAGAATTTGCAACTGTTGACCAACAAAATGAACAAGACTGCAAGTCTCGAAATATATCTTGTAAAGTTAAGTTCCTAAGTTTCCACATCGAAACTTGAATAACACAGGGCTGCTGAATCCTACCGCCAATATCAAGGAAAAAAGAAACATACAAGAAATTATTTTCAGTGAAATTACGAATTCGAAGAGTTCCTATTTTTAGAAGCCCGTTTTCATAATGCCCAGCCTTGCCCATGAGATATGGATACCATTCTTCAGCCATGGGACCAAAGCCCAAGGCAGCAAAATAAGAATCCTTACTGGAAATTGTAATTCCACCATAACATTTCAAGAACGATAGGTAGTCAGCGGGTAAAGAATAGGGGCTGATCAAATTTTCAATTCGGGCTAGGCTTTTTTTAGTTTCCATAACATACACATCAAACGGCAATGTAAGCAATTCATTTGTAGATGTATGCTTGCTGAGTTGGGCGAAAAATTGTTTCTGTCCTTGCTCCGTGCCACAATCGACCTGGACATTTGGCAACAACCGAATTTGCTCAATTGCTTTTTCAATCTGACCTAATTCCATGTTCACATGCTTTTTTGGTTATGTGGTTAATTAGTGTATATCCCCCTGCGGGGGATATTACGGCAACCGTATAATGGATTATAGGTTGCCCGTCTAATGTCCTGATTGTTAATGAAATTATACGGCAAAAGGGAAGAAATATTGTTATGCCCAAAAGTGTGCTGACCTGCTGTTGAAATTGTGCACCAGGTTATGATAGAACTGAAGACCACCTCATCACCGAGGCGGTCTTCATTGGATGGCGTCCATGAAGTCAGGCGGGGAATTCTTTGAAGACCTGCTTCATCATTTTGACATATTCGTGGAAGGCGGTCCGCCCCTGGGGTGTCAATCGGAAGGAGGTGTTTGGGCGCCGCCCCTTGAAGCTCTTCTCCACCTCGACATAACCTGCTTCTTCGAGCTTGCTCATGTGGGCGGAGAGATTGCCCCACGTCAGCCCGGTCTGGTTCATCAGGAAGGTGAAATCGGCGCTGTCGATCACGTAGAGCAGGGCCATCACAGCCAGTCGGGCAGGCTCATGCACCAGCCGATCCACTTCGGTCAACGATGCGAGCGGGGGGTTGACACTCTTGTCATTCATGGCTGCCGGTTCCGTCCGGTTTCGGATATTTTTTCAGGAAGCGGACCAGGAGCACCACCCCGGGGATGATCATCAACGCGCCGATGAGGATAGGGTAGACCGGCTGGTTGAGATAGATCATCAAGAAGACGGCCAATGCCATCATGGCGGCGATGAAATAACCGCGTGGGAAGTCGGAGAAATAGGCCGTTAAGGTCATGCCCGCCACGACGAACAGCGATCCGATCAATGCAACGGTCAGATCCATCAGGTCCTGGCTTTTCAAGAAGTGATTGACTCCATCCCCCACTTCAGGATTGAGCCAGCCGAGGGTGGTCAGCCCAAGTACTATCAACTGGGCCAGGACGACCACGCTCAGGAAAACAGCCATGGTGGTCTTCTTCTTCCTGCGTATGTCTCCGAATCTCACCTGTCCCATGCGAGGCACGGTGATATATTTCTTGGCTGCCCAGAAGAGGCTGTAGGCGACGGACATGGCCAACACCGCCAGGATGATGTTCATCGGGCTGTACCCGCTTGCAGGGCGGTAGATGAAGATGGACATGCAGATCACGATCAGGCCGAAGTAGATATCCCACAGACCGTCCTCATAGGTGGAGCGGAACGCCTTACGTTCGATTTCCTTGAGATTTAGTTGGGTGACCATTTTCGCCTTCTTTCTTTTCGCAAATAACTTTGTATTGCAGAGTTATTTGTATTATACATAGAAAAAAGGCGCTGTCAAGAGGCAATTTACTCGCAGCTTCTTGGCAAATTCTCTGCAACAATTGCGCTGAATTTCCTGTATGATTAACAGGCATGCCTCTTACCGAACTCGAACTGGCGGAGCGCTCCCAGCGGGGCGACCTGGACGCATACGGCGAGCTGGTGCGACTCCACCAGGGCGGTGTGTTCAGCGTCTGTTACCGCCTGTTGGGAGAGCGAGGCGAGGCGGAGGATGCGGCCCAGGAGGCGTTCATCCGTGCGCACGAGCGGTTGCACCTCTTCGATTCGCAGAGACCCTTCGGCCCGTGGGTGCGGCGGGTGGCCGCCAACCTGTGCTTCAACCGGATGCAGGCGCTGAGAGACCCGGGGCTGCCGTTTGAAGATGAACTGGAGAATGTACATGCTGCTTCAGAGCCTTCTCCTGAAGCGCTTGTGGAGAAGAACGAGAAAAGTGAGTGGATCTGGAGGGCGATCATGAATCTTCCGCCGCATTACCGCGCGGTGATCGAACTGCGGCATTTTCAGGAATTAAGTTATGATGAGATCGCCCAAACTCTGGGGCTTCCAGTGGGTGTGGTAAAAACCCACCTGCATCGGGCAAGGAAAATCCTGTCGAAAAGGCTGCAACCTGATGAATGAGAAATGGCATCCTGACGAAGTGGACATCGGCGCTTACCTCGATGGCGAACTGGATTCCCGGCAGCGCCAGCAGGTATCCAGTCATCTGGAGGAATGCCCCGCCTGCCGTGACGAACTGGCAAGGCTAAATAGTCTCTTCAGCCAACTGTCGGAATTACCGGACCTCGCCCTCGAGAAGGACCTGAGCCGGGATGTCGTTGCGTCAATTCGCAGCCGGGAGATTTCTTCGGCGGAAGGCGCGGCCTCAGGTTGGCGTGGCTTCTTCAAGGGAGGCCAGGCATGGGTCGCCGCGATTCAAGCCGGGCTGACGGCGCTGCTCTTCGGGCTTTTCGGGGCGCCGACCTGGCAATCCTGGACAGCCGGACTGGATGCTTACACCCTTGCTTTCCTCAGCAGGCAGCAACAGGTGGCACAATCCCTGCTGATCTTCTCTGAACAGCTCAGCGGCAGGTGGCTGGCAGCCGTCCAGTTGATTCAGCAGCCTCTTCCCTGGAACATTCCCAGCCAGCAGGCGCTGGTTATCCTGGCAGCCTCCGGGCTGACCTGGCTGGTGGGCACACGCCTGCTTCTGAAAAAACCGGAACAACGCATCTAACTTTTATGGAGGCACTCATGGAAATTCTGTCGATCATCCTTATTGTCCTGGCTATTGAAATCAGCCTGATAGCCTACCTGACGTTCATGACCGTCATTTTTGGGCGCCGCGTGGAACAGGCTCAGCAGATCATGGTGACTTCACCCTGGCGTTCTTTCCTGACAGGCATATTGAATTTCCTGTTCTTCGGGGCGATTGCTCTGGCATTAAATGCGGTTGGAGGCGAAATCACCCGCTTATTGGCGGTGATCGTGTTGACCGCGCTGGTTGCCGTCGTCGGGATCGGGTTGGCCGGGCTGGTCAACCTGACCGGGCAGCGGTTATCTCCGGGAGCGGAGCGCCTTAAAATGACGGCCTGGGGCACGGTGACTCTCAGCCTGGCTTGCGGCCTTCCTTTTCTCGGATGGTTTGTCCTGCTGCCCGCCGTGCTCTTTGTGAGCCTGGGCGCGGTCATTCTGGGATTCTTCCAGCGAAAATAGAATCCACCTTTCTTGACAGCGATGAAAGGACGGTGACAACGCCGTCCTTTTTGTTTTCCTGTTGTAACTTTTTCCCGCGCCTGCCTGTATAGCTGGATAGAGCAGAGATTCATTCATACGGAGGAACCTATGTCCGACATGTTGGCGATTATCCTGATCCTGGTGCTGCTGGGCTGCGCTTATCCCGCATTGCTCGGCACATTGCATGTGCTGTTTCCCCGGCCTGTGGCGTCCAGCCAGGCGCGGATCGAACGGCAGACCTGGCGGTGCTTTTGGACCGGACTCCTGGCAGCGGTGGCGATCGCACTGCCGGCAATTATTCTCATCAATCTGCCGCTGGGGCTGTTGAAATTCATGGGCTGGTCGCTCATGGGTCTGGGGCTGGGACTCAGCGTGTTTGGCGCAGCGGGGCTGGCGGGATTGATGGCATCCCGGATGCAATTAAGCCCTCCCGGCGCACCGGCAGAGTTCGGTGCGTTTGTGCGGGCGGCGGGGATGATCGAGCTGGCAGCCATCTTTCCGCTGCTGGGATGGCTTGCGTTCTTCCCCATCAGCCTGCTGATCAGCCTGGGCGCGGCGCTGCTGACCTGGCTGCGTGGTGCGCCGGCTCCCGAAAAGGATTCTCGCCCGGAACTCGTCCAGGCCGGTACAGGTGCCCAAGCGTGATGAGCAGCTCCAGGCGATTGAACCGGCGCGACTTCCTGCGTTTGAGCGCGTTGACCGCTGCAGGCGCGGTCCTCAGCGGCTGTGCGCCAGCCTACAACTGGCTAGCGGAACAGGCTGAGGAGGCCGTCCGCTTCGGCCTTCCTCCGGGTGGGACTCCGTTTGATTTTCAGCTCCTCAACCGGCTGACGTTCGGTCCGCGCGCCGAGGAACGCTGGCGGATGGCTGAGATCGGCTGGCAGGCATGGGTCGAGGAGCAGCTTTCCCCTGAGGGAATCGACGACCCGGTTTGTGACCTGCGCCTGCGCGGCCTCAACACCCTGACCATGGGCGCCAATGACCTGTATGATCTGAGCGACAAGCTGTTCGATGACCAGGACCGTTTGCGCGTGCCCGATGAACTGCGCCGGTCCGCGTTGATCCGGCAGGTTTATTCGCGCCGTCAGTTGTTCGAGCGCATGGTGGAGTTCTGGAGCGACCACTTCAACATCAGCGTCGAGAAGAGCAATTGCTTCTATCTCAAGACTGTGGATGACCGCGAGGTGATTCGCAAACATGCCCTTGGCAGCTTTGGCGAATTGCTGTCGGCCTCCGCTCATTCGCCGGCCATGCTGACCTACCTGGATAACCAGGCCAATCACAAAGACGCGCCAAACGAAAACTATGCCCGTGAACTGCTCGAACTGCACAGCCTGGGCGTTGACGGAGGCTACTCCCAGCAGGATGTGATGGAACTGGCCCGCTGCCTCACAGGCTGGACGATCAAGGAGCATTTCTGGCGCGGGGATTTTGTCTTCAAACAGGAAAATCACGACGATGGCAGCAAGTTCGTTCTTGGAAAGTTGATTCAGCCGGGCGGGCAGTCTGAGGTGGAAGGCATCCTCGAAGAACTGGCGGTCCATCCGAGCAGCGCGCGTTTCATTGCGGCCAAGCTGGCACGCCGCTTCATCGCCGACAACCCTCCGCCCGAGGTGGTGGAGAGCGCCGAGAAGGCTTTCTTAAACAGCAAGGGAGATATTAAGACTGTCCTGCGGGTCTTGCTGCTGGACCATGCCGGAGCGATGCAGCCCAAATACAAGCGACCGGTCGATTTTGTCGTCTCGGTGCTGAGGATGCTGGAGGCACGCAGCGACGGCGGCCTTGACTTGCATACTTTCCTTGGGCGGATGGGGCAGCGTTACTTCAGTTGGCCCACCCCGGACGGCTACCCTGACCGAGCCGACGCCTGGCAGGGAAACCTGCTTCCGCGCTGGCAATTCGCGCTGGCCTTGATGCAAAACGAAATTCCCGGCACGTCCGTGCAGGATGAGTTCATGGGGCCGGAGGGCTTGCCGGACCTGCGTACGAGCGTGCGGGAGTTGAGCACCAGGCTGTTAGGCGCGCCACTTGCCAACACCGACCAGCTTGCTGATGATCTTGCATCCGCCGGCGCGGTCAACGATGTTGAACACCGCCGCACGATCGCGGCGGGGCTGCTCGCTTCGGATGCTTTCCAATACCGGTAGGAGATAAGATGAACAGGACTCGCATGACAACGGGAGAATCATTGGCCGTTTTGGAGGTTCAGGCACGCTGGCCAGGTTGGATGCCGCGTCTGGCTTTTTCACCGCAGTCGTCCAGCCTGGCGGGAGACCTGCTGGTGGTGGTGTTCCTGCGGGGCGCCGCCGACATGCTCAACATGGTGGTGCCTCACGGTGAGGAAGCTTATTACAGCCTGCGTCCCAGCCTGGGAGTTCCCCGTCCCGACGACTCAAAGGCAACGAAAGGGAAACGCGCGCTCGACCTGGACGGGTTCTTTGGGCTGCATCCCGCCATGGAGTCGCTGCTGCCGGTCTGGCAGGCCGGCGAATTGGCGATCATCCATGCCTGCGGCGCGCCGGATGAATCACGCAGCCATTTCAAAGCCATGGAGTTAATGGAGCGCGGCGCGGAGAACGAACGCGGTCCCGCCAGCGGCTGGCTGGGACGCCACCTTGCCAGCCTCGATAACGGTAACACCTCGCCACTACGTGCGGTGGGGCTGGGGGAATTGGCGCCGCGCAGCCTGTATGGGCCGGTACCTGTGGCGACCCTGCGCTCAATCTCCGATTATCATCTGCAGGGTAGTCCGCAGCAGCTGAAGTTGTTTCAGGCGAGTCTTGAGGCGATGTACAGCGGTTCGAACGGGAATGCAGGCATCGGCAGGGAAACCCTGGCGCTTCTGCAGAAGCTTCAAAACATGGAGGCAGGGGGTTACCTGCCCCGGCAGGAGGCGGCCTACCCCGAGAGCGAATTCGGCATGGGCTTGAAGCAGGTCGCCGCACTGGCCAAAGCCGGCCTCGGCCTAGAAGCCGCAGCGCTCGACCTGGGGGGCTGGGATACCCATTTTGCGCAGGGCAGCGTGGAGGGACTCATGCCGCGCCTGATGCAGGACCTCGCTCAGGGGTTGTCGGCGTTCTATTCGGATATGCTGGACCAGCGTGACCGGTTGAGTGTCGTGGTGATGACCGAGTTTGGGCGCCGCGCGTATGAGAATGCCAGCCTGGGCACCGATCATGGTCACGGGGCGCTGATGATGCTTCTCGGCGGCGGCGTGCATGGCGGCCGGGTGCATGGACGCTGGCCCGGCATGGAACGCGAGCAGCTCTTTGGTCCCGGCGACCTGGCGGTGACGACCGATTACCGCGATGTGCTGGGTGAGGTGTGCCTGAAGCGGTTGAATAATCCCAATTTGGAGGCGGTGTTTCCCGGTTACTCCATGAAGGCGGGGGAAATCCTGAAGCCGAGGAAGTAAGTTTACTTTGGGTGCCGGTACATGCGGACGTAATCGACGATCATGGTCTGGGGGAAGACGCTGAACTCATCCGGGTTGCCTGGCCAGTGACCGCCGACAGCCACGTTCATCAGCAGGTGGAAGTCCTGGTCGAAGGGAGCGGGATAAGGCGCATCCTTGCCGGACGTAAACCAATCATTCCTGGTATAGAAGAGCGTGTCATCCACATACCAGCGAAATTCGTCCGGCTCCCACTCCACCGCGAAGACGTGAAAATCGTCGGCGTAGGTCTGTCCAGCTGGCAGATCGTGTGTGCCCGAGGTGAAGGTGTGCGGGTTGCCATAATGCAAAGTGCCGTAGACGCGATTAGGCTCGCGCCCGATCATCTCCATGATATCGATCTCGCCGCCAGCCGGCCAGGTGCCGTATGCAGTTCTTGTGGGCAGCATCCACAAGGCAGGCCAGATGCCCGGCGTGTTGGGCAGCTTCGCGCGGATCACTATCCGCCCATGGGTCCAGTCCCCCTTGTACTGGGTGGTCAGCCGTGCAGAAGTGTAATCGCGTCCCATCATATATTCTTCGATGGCTTTGATAACCAGCATCCGCCCTCGATATAGGCATTGTTGGTGGAATCCGTGTAATGCTGAAGCTCGCCGTTGCCCCAGCCCGAGCCGCCCTTTTGGTGATTCCACTTTGCCGGGTCGGGCGGGCTGCCGGTCGGGCAGGTCGAACTCATCGGACCAGATGAGTTCCCACGCGTCCGGGTCGGGCGTTGACGTGAGGTGGGAGAGCCTGAGTCGGGGGGGTTTGCAAAGGAGAGAACGAGAGAATGGTCAAGACGATGGTTTTCATTTAGGGTTCCACCTGCACGGTAAAAGTTTAGTTCGCTATCCGCCGCCTTTGCGGTGACATCCAAATCAACTCCATCCGGGCGGCAAACTATCAGGGGAGACGAGCGTGGATTTTCCTTTGTTCATGCATTCTCACGGAACAAACTGTAATGGGGGTTGCCAGGTATTTGATTACATTATCCTGCGGAATCCCCGGGGGATAACCAAAAGAATAATCGATTCGGATAATTCGTCCGTTTCTCACCTGCAGGGTGATGCCGCCCTGATTAATTGAATCGATAAACACCAGCGCGTAATCACCGGTAGGATAGTCCTTTTCAGAATAGGCTTTGTCTGAAACCTGATAGGCTGCATATAACTTGGACACATCCAGACCTGACCAGCTCCCGATGTCCCGCTTGCGGATGAAGGAACCTTCCCCGGGACCGAGAAATGGCAGGACTTCCACGGGTGTGCCTTCCTTCTCCCCCTCCATACACTTAGGAGGACCTCCCAGCCCCTCGGCCAGTGTGCAGGAGGTTTGGGTGAATCCGAGAAGGGGGATCAAGTCTGATGTGCTGCCGTTCAGGACGGTTAAAATGATCGTGTCGAGTTCATCGATGCCAGTCTGACTCTGGGGCAAGGGGGGCAGGGCATTGCATGCAGAAATCAGTGCGATGCCCAAAAGCAACATTACCAGAATGCGAGGTACTTGTTTGTTTACCATTAAATTTCCTCCGAAACGAATTTAAACCATTAAACCGTCGCATGCGCGCAATTAAATCTCAGTTTGAATCACTTCACCAGGATGAAGAGTAATATTCAGCGATGGCTCACGCAGATGCAAAAGTGATTGGGGGTGAGTGTTCCTTGAGTTATTCCGCTTTACGTGAAAGCTCATCCAGTCGCGCCATTTCGTCCCCCGACAGCGTGAACTTCATCGCGCCTGCGCTTTCCTGCGCCTGGCTCACGCGCGTTACGCCGGGGATGGTCACAATTCGATCGCCATGGACGGAGATCACCCAGTTGAGGGCGACCTGGGCGGCGGTGACGTTGTAGCGGGCAGCAATTTCCTCAAGAGCGGAGACCAGCTTCCGGCTTTTTTCGATTCCACGGCGCAGCCTCGCCCGCCAGAAGAAGGATTTCTGTTTCAGCAGGCCCGGATTTTTATGATACTTGCCGGTCAGCAGGCCTGATTCCAGCGGGGTATAGGCGATGATGGTCACACCCAGCTCCCCGGCAGTCTCCAGAACGCCGTTCTTTTCAATGGACCGGTCGAGCTGGCTGTAACGCACCTGGTTCACAGCCAGAGGCAGGCCGTACTCCTGCAGCCTGCGGTGCGCCCGGCGCATCTGATCCGGGTTGAAGTTGCTGACGCCCACCGAGCGGATCTTGCCTGCCTTCACCAGTTTTGCCATTTCATCCATCTCGGCCTCCCTCGAGGAAAAACCGAACGGCTGATGAACCATGTAGAGGCCGATGCTGTATCCATCCAGGAATCGAATCCGGTCTTCAATGGTTTTGGGGATGTTGCGGGCGGTGCGGAAGAGCGGCCACCATTTCGTCGCCACCACCACGTCCTGGTCCGTTTTGCCGGCAGCTTTCAGCGCGGCCGCCAGGGAGGCCTCCGAGACACCTTTGCCATATAATTCGGCGGTGTCGAACCAGTTGATGCCGCCGTCCAGCCCGGCTTTGACCGTGGCGTTCTTCTCCTCCTGGTTGATCTTGGGGAAGGCAAACCCCATCAGGCCGCCTCCACCGGCGAATTCCATCATCCCCAGGCCGATGGGGGTGACCGCAATATTCGTTTTGCCAAGCATCCGTTTCGGGACCTGCACTTCTTCTGCCATACGTTAACCCTTTCCTTGTTTGGTAAATAGGCTGTAATTTGAGAAGGATTATACCCCCCGGTGTTGAGAGGTGAGTGCCAGGCAAGGCGATTTCCCGCCAACCGGATGGAAGTTGATAGGATTTGATGCCTCCGCCACAGGATTTGACACCCTTCGCGGAGCATACTATCCTCAAAAAGGAGTTCCCTCATGCAAACCTGGTTCAAACGTCTTCTGGTTGTGAGTGTCTATGCCATCAGCATGGCCTGGGTCGAATCGGCGGTGGTCGTGTACCTGCGGGTGATGATCGGGCGTGTCGTTCCCTACCAGGCCGACCCTCTTCCTATTTCAGTGGGGTTGGGCTGGATCGAGGTCGGACGCGAAGTCGCCACCCTGCTGATGCTGGGCACGGTCGGCTGGCTGGCGGGCCAGACCTTCCACGGCCGGGCGGGTTACGCGCTGGTCGCCTTCGGCATCTGGGATATCTTCTACTATATTTTCCTGATTCCAATGAGCGGTTGGCCGGTATCCCTGCTGGATTGGGACGTTCTTTTCCTGATCCCCCTGCCCTGGTGGGGACCGGTGCTGGCGCCTGTCCTGATTTCCTTATTATTGATTCTGGGTGGCGGGCTGGCCGCCTTTAATGAGACCCTGCCGCAGCCAAAATGGCCTCACGCCTGGGCCTGGGCATTGAACCTGCTCGGAGTCGGTCTGGCGCTCTACACCTTCATGGCATCCGCCATCCATGGTTTACCAATGGGGGAGGAAGCCATCCGTCAGGCGCTGCCGGTCACATTCAATTGGCCGCTGTTTTTATTGGCATTGGCGCTGATGGCCGTACCGATTGTCGAGATGGGCTGGCAGTTGCGCGACAGCCGGTAAACAAGCGGGTCACGCCTCAAGCGTGACCCGCAATTTATTGATATCGGATTTGAAGCGGGAATTAACGCTGCGTTCTCAAAGTTCGATCTGCGCTTTCAACATTCCGTTTTGCGCATCGATCTCGAAGGACGTGAAGCCGGTCGCTTTGCACAGTTTCTGCATGGCATCGTTGTCCGGTGACATCAGGGCGATGATGATCTTGATCTTCTCATCGCGGCCGATGCGGATGATGCGCGTCAGAAGTTCCTTGCCAAGACCCTTGCCCTGGTAACGGTCGGAGATCAGCATGGTAAAGCGCGCTTCCTCGGCCGTGCCGCGCAGCTTGCTCAGGCGGGCCACACCCATGATGACGTTTTTTCCCGTTCTCATCGACCTCGGCCACCAGCGCGATCTCCCGGTCGTAATCGTTGTGGGTCATGCGCGCCAGGCGTTCATGCGTGGTGCGCATGCTGATCCCCAGCGGAGAGAGATAGCGAAGGGAAACGGTCTTTTCGGAGAGCGAGGCATGGAACTCGCGCATCGGCATTTCATCTTCTGCGCGGATGGGGCGGATCATCACGTCCGTGCCGTCTTTCATCTTCCAGGGGGCAGACATACTGGTGAGGATAGGGTCGGATGGCCAGCTTGGGCAGTTCGCTTTCACCTTCAGCCTCGTGGATCACCACGCGCGCATCCAGCGCCAGCAAGCCGTTATGAGAAGCCAGCAGCGGATTGATGTCCAGTTCCTTGATCCAGTGCTGCTCGGCCACCAGCTGGCTGAAATGTACCAGCAGCTGCTCGAGCGCGGCGATGTCCACCGGCGGGCGTCCGCGCACACCCTTGAGCGCCTCGAAGATCCTGGTGCGCTCGATCATGCGCCGGGCGAGCGTGGTGTTGAGCGGGGGCAGCCCCAGCGCGCGGTCCTTGAAGACCTCCACCAGCTGACCGCCCATGCCGAACAGCACGACCGGCCCGAACTGGGGATCGATGCTGGAGCCGATGATCAGCTCGTAGGCATCCGTCAGCTGGATCATGGGCTGGACGGTGACGCCCAGGAAATCACTCCGCTTTCGACGCCGGCTCTGATCTTTTCAAATGCGGACCGCACGGCTTGCGCATCCTTCAGGTCCAGCTGGACGCCACCCACGTCGGTCTTGTGGGTGACCGTCTCCGAATGGAGTTTGAGCACCACCGGGTAACCCAGCTTTTCCGCTTGCGTCACCGCCTCATCAGCCGTCGCGGCAATGAAGGTGGGAACCGTGGGGATGCCGTAGGCGGCCAGCAGTTGTTTGGACTCTGCCTCGGTCAGAAGATAGACGCCCGGACTTGCGGGCTTTGTCGATGATCGCGGAGGCCGCCTCATGGTCCAGCTTGAGTCGCGGAGTCCTGAGGCAGGCTGACCGTTTCATAGAGCGCCTTCAGGTTGTCGGTATATTTCCACATGTAAGCGAAGGCTTCGGCGGCCGTGTCGGGATACATGAAGGTCGGGATGCCGGCCCTGTTGAGGATCGACTCGCCTGCGGCGATGTCCTGCCCGCCCGACCAGGAGGCCAGGATGGGCTTGTCGTAGCTCTTGGCATAATTTTGAGAGCCTTGGCGGTGGCGGTGGGATCGGTCATAGCCTGGGGGGTGAGCACCACCAACAAGACCGTCGCTTTTCTCGTCCGCTGCGGCGACTTCCAGCGCCTGGGCGTAGCGTTCCGGGGAGGCATCTCCCAGGATGTCCACGGGATTGTTGTGGCTCCACTGCGGAGGCAGGAATTCGTTGAACTTCTGCATGGCTTCCGGGGAAATCTCCGCCAGTTTTCCGCCGCTGGTGATGCAGCGCATCCACGGCCAGCACACCGGGACCGCCGGCGTTGGTCAGGATGGTCAGGTGCGGACCCTTGGGGCGCGGCTGCTTGGACAGCACTTCGGCCATGGAGAAGATCTCGCCGATGGTGTTCACGCGCAGCACACCGCAGCGCCGGAAGGCGGCTTCGAGCACCTCGTCCGAGCCGGTCAATGATCCGGTGTGGGAGGCGGCGGCGCGCGCCGCGCCTTCGGTGCGCCCGGGCTTGATGACGATGATGGGTTTGGCCAGCGCCACTTCCCGCGCCGCCGACATGAAGGAGCGCGCATCGCCGATGGTTTCCATGTAGATGACGATGCTGCTGGGTGCTCGGGTCGTCGCCCAGGTGGTAGATCAGGTCGCCCCAGTCGACATCCAGCATGGAGCCGATCGAGACGAAGGCTGAAAAGCCGACATGCTCCTTGAAGGACCAGTCGAGCACGGACGTGCACAGCGCGCCGGATTGGCTGATAAAAGCCACGCTGCCGGGGTGGGCGCAGTCGCGGTGGCGAAGGTGGCGTTCAGGCCGGTGAGCGGATTCATCACCCCCAGGCAGTTGGGGCCGATGATGCGCATCTGTCCCCGCCGGGCTTGTTCCAGAATCTGCAGTCTCCAGCGCCGCGCCTTCCGGTCCGATCTCCTTGAAACCCGCCGAGATGACAATGGCTCCCTTCACGCCGGCTTCCACGCATTCCGCGATGATCTCCGGGACAGTGGGGGCGGGCGTGACGATCACCGCCAGGTCGACGGGTCGGCAAGTCGCGGATGCTGGGATAGGCTTTGATGCCCAGAATGTTTGCCCGTTTGGGGTTGACGGGAAAGACCGTGCCCCCGAAGGGACTGCTGATCAGATTCCAGATGACGGTGCGGCCAACACTTCCAACTTTTTCGGTGGCGCCGATCACAGCAACGGTCTTTGGCGAAAAGATGGGTTGCAGCGAACGGGGGGTATAGCGATAGACATCGTGGGCGGGGTCGATAATGTTTTTTGCTTGCGGTTCGATTGGGACAGCCATGTTCACATCCTTTCATATATATTATACACAGGGCAGCCCGGCGGGCTGCCCTGTAAAAATCTCTTGTCTCTAATCGCTAGTATCCAAACCTAAATATCCAGGTTCCTTACCTTCTTGGCGTGCGTCTGGATGAATTTTCTCCGTGGGTCCACCGCATCGCCCATCAGCATATCGAAGGTGCGGTCGGCTTCGGCGGCGTCATCGATGTTGACCACCAGCAGAGTGCGGTTGGCGGGATTCATGGTCGTCTCCCACAACTGGGAGGGATTCATTTCGCCCAGACCCTTATAGCGCTGCATGGTGGCTTTTTCCGCGCCCGCGCCGAGTTCCTTCATCTTCTTATCCTTGTCGGCATCCGTATAACAATAATGGACCTGATTCTTATAGGCAATGCGGTACAGGGGCGGCTGCGCGATGTAGAGGTGGCCGTCATCGATCAACTCCTGCATGTAGCGGAAGAAAAACGTCAGCAGCAAAGTGCGGATGTGGCTGCCGTCCACATCGGCGTCGGTCATGATCACCACGCGCCCGTAGCGCAATCCGCTCACGTCGAAGTTGTCGCCGATGCCCGTGCCGAGCGCGGAGATCAATGCGCGGACCTCGTTGTTGCCGAGGATCTTGTCCAGCCGGGCGCGCTCGGTGTTGAGGATCTTTCCGCGCAGGGGCAGGATGGCCTGGAAGTGCCGGTCGCGTCCCTGTTTGGCCGAACCTCCGGCTGAATCGCCCTCGACGATATACAGCTCGGTCTTCTCGGGGTCGCGCTCCGAGCAGTCGGCCAGCTTGCCGGGCAGGGTCAGCGACTCGAGCGCCGACTTGCGGATGACCAGGTCGCGTGCCTTGCGGGCGGCGTCGCGCGCGCGGGCGGAGGTGAGACACTTCGCGATGATCGCCTTTGCCGCCTGAGGATTCTCCTCGAGGAAGGTGCTGTACGCCTCGCCCACCACCTGCTGGACGTAGGTCTGCACCTCGGGGTTCATCAGCTTGACCTTGGTCTGCGATTCAAACTGCGGGTCGGGGTGCTTCACCGAAACGATGGCGGTCAGGCCCTCGCGGGTGTCGTCGCCGGAGAAGTTCGGGTCGGCATCCTTCAGCAGGCCGCTCTTGCGCGCGTAATCGTTGACCACGCGGGTCAGCGCGGCGCGCAGGCCGGTCATGTGTGTGCCGCCGTCCACGGTGTTGATGGTATTGGCAAAGGAATAAACCGACTCGGTGTAGGCGTCGGTGTACTGGATGGCGGCCTCGATGCCGATGTTCTCGATCTGCTTCTCGACATAGACCACATCGTGCAAGGTGTCGCGATTGCGGTTGAGATAGCGCACGAAGGAGGTCAGCCCGCCCTCGAAATAGAAACTCATCTCGCGGCTGTTGTGCTCATCGATGAAGTGGATGGTGGTGCCGCGCGTGACGAACGCCATTTCACGGAAGCGCTGGGAAAGCGTGTCGAAACGGAATTCAAGCTCATCCTTGAAGATCTGCTTGTCGAACTTGAAGGTCACCTTGGTGCCGGTATCCTCCGCCTTCTTGAGCTTGCCGATGACCTTGACCGGTTCCTTGGGGTAGCCGCGTTCGTAACGCTGAAAGTGGATCTTGCCGTCGCGTTTGACCTCGACCTCGCACCACTCCGAAAGCGCGTTGACCGCTGAGACGCCCACGCCGTGCAGACCGCCGGAGACCTTGTACCCGCCGCCGCCGAACTTGCCGCCGGCATGCAGCTTGGTCATGACCACCTCGAGGGCGGATTTCTTCTCGGTGGGGTGCTGGTCGACGGGGATGCCGCGGCCGTTGTCGATGACGGTCACGCTCGAATCGGCATGGATGATAATATCGATCTTGGTGCAGGATCCCGCCAGCGCCTCGTCGATCGCGTTATCGACCACCTCGTAGACGAGATGGTGCAGCGCCTTGATGTCCGTGCCGCCCACGTACATGCCGGGCCGGCGTCGGACGGCTTCCAGTCCCTCCAGCACCTGAATGCTGGTTGCATCATAATTGTTGGCTTGTGCCACTGAATATCCTCCGGAAGAATCAGGCGCGCGCAGAGGTGGCCTGAGTCTTGAATTTTTCCATCACCAGTTGCAGCCAGGAATTGACGTTTCGGTAATAGACGAAACTGGCTGCGATCAATGCCGACGAAATGAATGCATGTCCCGCGATGCCAACCAGGGTCATCCACGAGTTGGTGGGGGGCACCTGCCAAAGCAGGCTGAGCCCCTGGCTGATCAGGAAGGCGCTCAGGATGAACAGTCCGCTGGCCGGCAGGGTGAAGCGCATCATGCGCAGGCTGCTCATCAACGACGCGCCGGCGTTCTGGCCATAAGCGAAAATGCCGTGCGCTGAAAAAAAGATGGCGGGCAGCATCCACAGGAAAATGAACATCCCGAGCAGCATCACGAACTGAGCCAGTCCCGCGCTGAACAAGGCTAGCGTGCCCAGCAGCATGGCTGCGGGGATTCCCACCGCGAGCCCGGCCATAATCCACATGACTGAAAGCACGATCGTGTGCCAGACAGCACGCGCTGTATGGCTGAGCGGGGCGGGGCTTTTGACCGGTTGGGTGACCTGTGAGATCCATTTGTAATACAGGCCGCCGCCGACCCAGCCGGCGAGCATCAGCGTGAACCACCAGCTGATGAACTGCATCGTATCCTTGAATTCCACCCAGACCGCCGTGCCGAACGGGTTGGTCAGGGGCATCGTCCCCGCCAGCAGGCTGGGGATGCCGACCGGAAGCGTGCGGAAGATGCTCAGCAGGTTGAACTCCCTGGAAAACTGCCGCACGATTTCCTGGGTCATGGTCGCTTCGGGAGAGGCCGGCAGTGCCTGGAAGGCTGCCACGAGGGGCTTCAATATGACCTCGATTCTCAGGTGCGGACCAAGCCATAGAAACAGGTCCAGCATCACGGGAATCAGGATGATTCCAGCGTGGCTGGCGGTGGTATCAAATCCGGCTGCCAGGGACGCGATCAACCCGGGAGGGGGAGGCAGGGCTTCCTTCTTCATTTCTTCCATAACTTTACAATTTTACCACAGGTAAAATCTCGGTCAAATTCGGGCTGTTTTAATGAAAGAACACGCTTCTTCCATTGGGAGGAGGAATGGGGGGGATGTGGCGGCTTGAAAATGGCTCGGAGCCAGGTTTGGATGTATCTTGGCAGACGGGATTGGGACAGGTACAATGAAATTATGCAAGAGCATCGCCACCTGCCCGATTCAAACCGCTTGAGCGTCCTGACCGCCGTCATTCTGCTCGCGTACGCGCTTACCCGCTTGATCGCCCTGCCGCCTTTCGAAATTCAGGCCAGCCTGCTGGGAATCGAGATGGCATTCCAGATCAGTTCCAGCGCCGTGGTTGCGTTCCTGGTGGCAGGGCTGACCGCCACCGGCATGGACTGGCTTCTGCGCAGCCACCCTCACCTCGAAAAGAAGAACACCCTTGAGCACTGGATTCTCCCCGCCCTGACGGCCTGGATCATCGGCATCTCCATCTTCTCCCTGTCCGAAAGTACCCTGTGGTGGCTGGCCTTCCTGGTGGGCGGCATCTTTCTCGTGCTCATCTGCGTGGCCGAGTACGTGGCTGTGGACCCGGACGATTCGCGTTACGGGGTGGCCGTTGCGTCGCTGACCGGTTTGTCCTTTGTCCTGCTGCTGGTGCTGATCACTGCCCTGCGGGCGGTTGGCATGCGTCTGGTCGTTTTTTTGCCGCCCCTGTTCCTGGCTGTCTGGCTGGTGAGCATGCGCACCCTGCACCTGCGTCTGGGCGGGAGATGGGAATTCTACTGGTCCCTGGGCATTGCATTTGTTGTGGTGCAGCTGGCTGCCCCTCTGCATTACTGGCAGATCTCCCCGCTTCAATTCGGATTGCTGCTTTTGGGTCCGGCTTATGCGTTGACCAGCCTGGCCGCCAACTTAAGCGAGGCGCAGCCTTTTCGCCGTGCCATGACCGAACCGCTGATTGCCCTGGCCATTGTGTGGAGCCTGTCCTGGATTGGGTGAGAGAGTGAACGGCCTCAAGTTGTCCAGGCGCGATTGGGAGGCCATGCGCGACCAGGTGGCGGCTGAGGTTCCGCTCGAATCGTGCGGGCTGCTGGCCGGAGCAGGGGAGGCTGTCCGGAAGGTGATTCCTGTTCCCAATGCGTTGCAGAGCGCAACCCGCTACCGGTTTTCCCCATCGGAGCAGTTGGCAGCCTTCGAGGAGATCGAGTGTGACGGGCTGGAGATGCTGGCCATTTACCATTCCCACCCCAAAGGACCGGTTCACCCTTCCCCTACGGACATTGCTGAAGCTTTTTACCCGGTGGTGTGCGTCATCTGGTCGCCTCAGGACGGCAGCTGGCAGGCAAAGGGTTTCTGGATCGAAAACGGAAATTTCTCTGAAGTTCCTCTTGAAATATTGGAGTAACTTCATCGCTATTTTCGTGTTTTCTATAAAGACTCTCGCCGGAGGACAATTCAATGATGATTTTCTTGGCTTTTAGTTTCTTGCTGCTTGGTTACATTTTGGGCTCCATACCGTTTGGTCTGATTATTGTTAAACTCAGGACAGGCAAGGATGTGCGGAAAGTGGAAAGCGGCCGCACCGGTGGCACCAATGCCTATCGTGCGGCGGGCAAGTGGGCCGGGGTTTTGACAGGCCTGATGGACGGTCTCAAAGGGGCAGTGGCGGTCTGGTTGACAGCCTATTTCATGGAAAAACTCGGGGGACTCCAGTCCTGATGGTTCTTGCCGGACTGGGCTCGATCCTCGGCCATAATTACTCGATTTTCCTTGCCGAACGCGCCGAAAACGGACGCTGGCGACTTCGGGGTGGTGCGGGAGGCGCGACGGCTGCCGGAGCTGCTGCCGGCTTGTGGTTTCCCTCCCTCTTCTTCGTTCTCCCCGGCGCTCTGGCAACCCTCTATCTTTCAGGGTATGCCTCCGTGGCAACCCTGTCGGTGCCGCTGATGGCGCTGGTCGTGTTCGCTGTCCGCGCCTACCTCGGTTACGGTCCCTGGGTGTTTGTGCTCTACGGTGTTCTGGCGGAACTGATCCTGCTGTGGGCGCTGCGTCCGAACCTCAAGCGTTTGATGGATGGGACCGAGCGGCTGGTCGGTCCGCGCGCCAAGAAACGGGCGGCTCAGGCGGCTGCTGAAAACGGGGAGAACGGGGAATCTTAATCAGGAAGTTCATGGACAAAAAAGAGGAGCGGCAATCGCTCCTCTTTTTTGCTATTGTGAACATGTGATGTGAAAATTGCTTTTGCTTGCTAGTCGTCGTCCTCGTCCCCGTCCTTCTTATCCATCATTTGACGATACAGGGCTCTCACGTTGCGCTGGTGCAGGGAAATCGCCAGCCCGCCGAGCGCCACGCGGCTCTTGCCGCAATCTTCAATATTGATCTCATCCAGATAATCGTCCGGCACCTTGCGTTTGGAAGCCGCCTTGACGCCCTTGCGCAGTGAGGTGATGTAAGCCAGATTATCTTTCACGGCCGAGTCGATCTCGCCGCGCAGGATGATATCGCCGTGCCCTTGAATGATGTTCTCGAGCCCCATGCGCCCCATCCTTTTGATGGACGCGGCGATTTCGTCCAGGTCCCCATCCACGATGTAGGGCAGCGGCATGAAGGCGTCCCCGGCAAACAGGATGCGGTCCTCTTCGACCAGCACGGAAACCCCGTCCGGGCTGTGGCCTGTGGCGGGCATCAGGATCAGGTTCTTCTTGCCCACGCGCAGGGTCAGCTCGCCCTGTTCAAAGGTCATGTGCGGGAGAACGATCTTCACCTGCTTCAGGGCGGGGTTTTGTTTGCGGGCGGCATCCAGCGACGGCGCGCCTTTTTCCTCCAATAACTGCCGGCACAGGGCGGACGAAACGATGGTCGCTCCGGGGAAGAAGCAGTTGCCCCAGGTGTGATCCGCATGGTAATGGGTGTTGATGATGTAGCGGACAGGTGTGTTCAGCTCGTGTTCGATGAACTCACGTATGGCCAGTGTTTCTTCGGGCAGGGCCAGCGTATCGATCACCACAGCCCATTGCGGACCCGCCACGACCCCAGCCGTAACCTGCGCATAGACTTCACTTTGGAACCAAAAGACATTTTCAGAGACGCGTTCACGATGCATAATTTTCCTTAATAACTCCAGATTGACACAACCATAGCATATTTGAAAATGAAAATCAAGTCCGATGGGCAAAATAGCCGATTATCCCCCTTAAGTGGGGTGCTTTTCGTCTTTCCAAACGCTTGCAGCCTTGCTTTTCTCGTGATATATTTGTGATTGTATGGATGAGTCGGTCCTCCTGGTAACACCGCAGACCAGCTTGGAAGACGTTGTCCGAAAAGCCCTGAATGAAGTGGGGAAGTACGACCTGCGGGCAACAGACGATTTTAGCAAGGTGATCGAGAGTCATCCACAGCCTATCGCTGTGGCGCTGTTGGATGCCGAGCTGGAAGAGCAAGGGGTATCGCTTCTCGACGTGGGCCGCGCGCTCCGTCAGCTCAACGACAGGGTTCAGATCATTGTCATCACGAACCCCAGGAGCTGGCTGACCGAGGAAATAAATGAACTGGAACCTCGTGGATATATCTCCAAACCGCTTGACGCGGCGGAGTTGGCAAGAATGATGAACAACGGTAAACCAAACGACCCCCAGGTAGAATCCGCCTCCCAGAGGCCTGCTCCCGTTGACGTTTCACCGGAGATCCCCTGGCTGCAGGATATTAACCGTGCAGCCCAGCACCTTACCCGGTTGACGCTTGAGTCGTCTGCCCAGGCCGCGCTCATCACCCTCAATAACGAGCTGTGGGCTTATGCCGGGCAGCTTTCAAAGGCGGCCGCCCAGGAAATCTCGCAGACCATCCAGAAATATTGGGATCACGAAGAGAAGAGCGACCTGTTGCGCTTCATCCGTCTCGATGCCACCCGCGCCGAGCACATGTTGTATGCCACAAGGCTCTCGCCGGCGATGATCCTGGCGCTGGTCTTTGATTCTGAAACCCCCTTCAGCACCATCCGCATCCAGGCCGGGAAACTTGCCGGTTCGCTGGCGTCAACGCCTCCGGCAGAAATGCCCCGCGAGGACCGCCGGCGCGAGTCAGAGGACATGCCCGAAATGCCGCAGCTTTCTGAGGTGCTTTCGGATGTCCCGCCGCCCAACCCCGGTCGATTCGATTCGAGCTGGGAGATGGTCGCCAAGGAGCAGGAACAATCTGCGCCGCCCGCAGCGTCGTTCAGCCTGGAGACCAATCCGGCTGTTCAGCGCGGACCTGCAGATTCCGATTACGAGATCCGCAACCCCGACCTGTTTTTTGACGAGGCGGCGCTGGCGGTCACCCGCAAGCATGTCCTGACGCCGGATGAGATGGACCAATTTGCCGTCACCCGCCGGCATACCGTCGAGGAACAGAGGCAACTGGAAGACGCCGAACAGCGCACGACGGTGCCGGAAGGCGCGCGTAAGATCGTGCTCGAGCCTGTCTCGCCGGCACTTTACAATCTGAGCTATGCCTGCCTGCTGATTCCGCGCTTCGACCGCCATTACCTGACCGGCGACCTGGCCGACCGGGTGGCGAGCTGGATGCAGGATGTCTGCATCGCCTACGGCTGGCGGCTGGAGCACATCGCGGTCCGCCCCGAATACCTGCAGTGGATCGCCAATGTCCCGCCGACGGTTTCGCCAGGCTTTATCATGCGCATCGTGCGCCAGCAGATTTCCTCGCGCATCTTCTCTGATTTCCCGAATTTTGCCAGGGAAAATCCCTCGGGTGACTTCTGGGCGCCGGGTTATCTCATCATGGGCGGTCCGCAGCCGCACCCCTCCAAGCTCATCAAGGATTTCATCCAGCAGACGCGCCAGCGGCAGGGTATCACGCGGCCGCCGCGGTAGATTAATTAACTCGCTAGAACGGGGCAGGTCAACCAGACCTGCCCTTATTTTTTCGAATCAGGATAGAATCACTTTACCTTTTTTCGGAGATTAAGATGCCGCCTACCCTTTATCTAATTGACGGGCACGCACTCGCCTACCGCACCTACTTTGCGCTCAGTTCCACCGGTGGCGCGCGCTGGCACACCTCCAGCGGCGAACCCACAGCCGGCGTGTACGGGTTTGCAACCGTGCTGATGCGCCTGCTCAAGAACGAGAAACCGGATTACATCGCCGTCGCGTTCGACACGGGCAAGACCTTCCGTGACGAGATCTTCCCCGAATACAAGGCCACCCGCGCGAAGATGCCCGATGACCTGCGCCCGCAGATCGAGCGCATCCGCCAGCTGGTGGACGCGTTCAACATGCCGCGCCTTGAAATGGAAGGTTTCGAAGCGGACGATGTCCTCGGCACGGTGGCGCGCGTCGAATCGGCGGGCGGACTGGGGGTCAAGATCATCACCGGTGACCGGGACCTGCTGCAGCTGGTCGGCGGCGGGATCATCGTCAACCTGCCCGAAGGCAAACTCTCCGATGCGAAGGACTACATCACCGACGCGGATGTGATCGCCAAGTTCGGCGTCCCGGCGCGGCTGGTGGTGGATTACAAGGCGCTGGTCGGCGACAAATCGGACAACATCCCCGGTGTGGCAGGGGTGGGCGAGAAGACAGCACAGGAGCTTTTCAAGGTCTACAAATCGCTCGACGACATTTACGCTCACCTCGAGATGATCCCACCCAAGGTGCGCACGAAGCTCGAAGCCAGCCGCGAGGCGGCCTACATGAGCCGCGACCTGGCGACCATCCGCACCAACCTGCCCATCAAAATTGACCTGACGCATGCCAGGACCGACAATTTTGACCCGGCGGACGTGGAAAAGCTTTTCCGCGAACTGGAATTCCGCACATTGGTTCCTGAGCTGGCGGTATTCAGGAAAAACGGCAGCGCGGCAGCCTCAGGCAAAAAAGGCGGCGGGCAGATGGCGATGTTCGCCGAAACAGCCTCCGAAGCCTACGTTGCAGCCCCGCGCCAGCCATCAACCCTAAAGGTCAACGTGGTCGACACCGATGCCAGGTTGAAAAAACTTGTCTCGGAGTTGAAGAAAGCGGACGTCATTTCCTTTGACACCGAGACCACCTCCACGGAAGAGTTGGAGGCCCAACTGGTGGGCATCTCTCTGGCAGTTAAACCCGGCCAGGGCTGGTATATTCCAGTGGGACATAATGCCGGCCCGAACCTGCCGGTCGAACAGGTCATCGAAGCGCTGCGTCCATCGATGACAGACCCCAAGATTCCAAAGATCGGGCACAACGTCAAATACGATTACCTGGTCCTGGTGCGGTACGGATTAAGAGTATCGCCGCTCGGATTCGATTCCATGATCGCCGAATGGATCACTGACCCGACCTCGCGCAACCTGGGGCTCAAGAACCTGGCCTATGTACGCCTCGAAGAGGAGATGACCCACATCGAGGCTTTGATCGGGATGAAGGGAAAGAACCAGCGCACGATGGCCGAAGTGGACGTGGAGTCCGCCTCCGCCTATGCGGCTGCCGATGCGGAAATGTGCACCCGCCTGCGTCCGCTCCTGCTTAAAGATTTGGAGAAAGTAAACGGGCGCAAGCTGCTCGAAGAGATCGAGATGCCGCTGGTGGAAGTGCTGGCCGAGATGGAGCTGATCGGCATCATGCTGGACGTGAAATTCTTCCAGAAGATGTCACGCGAGCTGGGCAAGCGCATGGCCGAGATCGAGATGCAGGTCTATAAGCTGGTGGGCAAGCCCTTTAACATCAACTCCACCCAGCAGCTGTCGGATGTGTTGTTCAAGACCCTCGAACTGGAGCCGCCCGACCGCGGAAAGAAAACCGCCAGCGGACACTACTCCACATCCGCCGATGTGCTCGAGGAGCTGCGCGGCAAGCACCCGGTCGTGGATTTGATCCTCGAGAACCGTGAACTCTCCAAGTTAAAATCCACCTATGTGGACGCACTGCCCGAAAAGGTGGATGCCGATCGCAGGGTGCACACCTCCTACAGCCAGACGAATGCCGTGACGGGAAGGCTGTCCTCGCTGAATCCCAACCTGCAGAACATCCCCACCCGCACCGAACTGGGACGCACGGTCCGCAACGGATTCGTTGCCGCGCCAGGTAAAGTGCTGCTGTCGGTGGATTATTCGCAGGTGGAATTGCGCATCGTGGCGCATATCGCCGGCGACCAGGCTATGCTGGACGCCTTCCGCCATGACCAGGATATTCATGCCACCACGGCAGCGGCGATCTACAGCATCCCGCTGGAGCAGGTGACCAAGGATCAGCGCCGGCACGCCAAGGCGATCAACTTCGGCCTGATCTACGGCATGTCCGCCTTTGGATTATCCCGCTCCACCGAACTGACCCTCGGCGAAGCGGATGCGTTCGTCAAAGCCTATTTCCACCAGTTCCCCGGCGTTAAGAAATATCTCGATGAAACGCGCAAACTGGCCGCCAAACAAGGCTACGTCGAGACGCTGCTCGGGCGCCGGCGTTACTTCCCGGCCCTGACCGGTCAGATCAACCAGCAGGTGAGGAACCGCGAGGAGCGTGAAGCCATCAACGCACCCATCCAGGGCACGGCGGCGGACATCATGAAGATCGCCATGATCAAGATTCCGGGCGCGCTGGCCTCTGCCGGCTTGCAGGGCTGTATGTTACTGCAAGTCCATGACGAGATTGTGTTAGAATGTCTGGAGGATGAGCTGGAAAAGACCGCCCGGGTCGTCCGGCAAGTGATGGAAGACGCCTATTCACTCAGCATCCCGCTTTCCACGGAAGCCCGTTGGGGGCATAGCTGGGGGGAGATGCAGGTATTAAAATAAAGGGGTACGTTTTGCCGCGATGCGGATTTACCACCGATCAAGAGTAGCCTTATGCCCGGACAAGAAGACGTTTTTCAAAAGGCGCTGAACGACGGCCACTCCGCCGCCTGGGACCAGATGTGGGACAAGGCGGCTGTGTGCTATCAGCGGGCGCTGGATGAATTCCCCGATAATCCCAAGGCATTGAACAGCCTCGCCCTGGCGCAGTTCCAGCTGCAGCAGTATGAAGCCGCGCTGGAGACCTATCGGCGCGTCATCAGGGTCAGCCCGGACGATGCCATTGCCATGGAGAAGATAGCCCAGCTCTCTGAAAAGCTGGGGAACATCAATCAGGCCGTGCAGGCGGCGCTTTTGGCAGCCGAACTTTATCTCAAGATTCGCGACGCGGAGAAGGCCATCGAGAACTGGTCGCGCGTGACCCAGCTTGCTCCCGAGAACCTCACGGCGCATTCGCGCCTGGCGATGGTCTACGAAAAAATGGGCCAATCCCGCCAGTCGGTGTCCGAGTACATCGCCGTGGCCAGCCTGCTCCAGCACAGCGGACAGCCGCAAAAGGCCATGGAGCTGATCGACCGTGCCATGAAGCTGTCTCCCGACTCTGCCGAGGCGAAGCAGGCCTACGGGTTGCTGCGCTCCGGGCAGATGCTCCCCAAACCTGTCCGCCCGAGAGGCGGTACCGGTCCGCTCAAGATGGCGCAGGTCAAGCAGCTTGAGTCCCCCAAAAAAGCCACCGACAGCACCCTCGACCCGATCGCCGAGGCGCGCCAGAAGGCGCTCAAGATGATCGCGGAGGTCATGTTCGAACTCACCGATGACAGCGCAGAAGCCCAGCAGCGGCGCGGATTGCAAACGCTCATGCGCGGCACCGGGATGCTCAACCAGAACCAGCAGAGCCGGATCATGCTGTACCTGAGTCAGGCCATCGATTCACAGACCAAAAACCACGATGCGCAGGCTGCCGAAGAACTTGAACATGCGCTGGATGCGGGTTTTACCCTGCCGGCAGTCTATTTCGACCTCGGTTACCTGCGCTCCCGCACCGACCGGACCGAATCGGCCTCCAAGTATCTCCAGCAGTGTTTCAGGCACGATGAGTACGGCCTGGCTGCCCGGATCATCTCAGGTCAGATGCAGCAAAAGGAAGGCAGGCTGAAGGAAGCCGCCGTGGAGTACCTTGAGGCGTTGAAGATCGCCGATTCTTCTGTCGTCCCTCCGGACCAGTCCGATTCGATCCGGCAGCTTTATGAGCCGATCGTCGAGTTGCAGGAAAACGCCGAGGATGACCAGAACGCCGGCAAGCTGTGCGAGAACATTCATGACATGCTGATGCGGCCCAACTGGCGCGAGCACCTCAGCCAGGCACGCCTGCAGCTGCCCATCACCTCTGACAGCGGGGCGATACCGCTGGCGGAAGTCCTGATCCAGTCCCAGAGCAGCCAGGTGCTGGGAGCGATGAATTCGATCAATGCGCTGGCCCGTGCGAACAAGCTGCGTTCCGCGATGGACGAAGCCTTCTATGCCGTGATCAATGCCCCCACCTACCTTCCGCTCCATTCGCTGATCGGCGAATTGCTCATAACCGAGGACCGCATCCCGGATGCGATTGCCAAGTTCACCGTGGTTGCCCAGGCCTACAGCGTGCGTGGGGAAGCCGGGCAGGCCACCAACATCCTGCGGCGCATCCTGAAACTCGCCCCGATGGACCTGGCCATCCGCACCCGCCTGATCGATCAGTTGATCGCCCGCGGGCAGGTGGATGAAGCCATCAGCGAATACATCGAACTGGCGGACATCTACTACCGCCTGGCCGAGCTCGACATGGCGCGCAAGACCTACGCCACCGCATTGCGCGTCGCCCAACAGAGCAGCGGCAACCGCACCTGGAGCACGCAGATCCTGACCCGCATGGCCGACATCGACATGCAGAGGCTCGATTGGCGGCAGGCCATCCGCGTGTATGAGCAGATCCGCACCCTGCGGCCCGACGACGAAACCTCCCGCAAGAGCCTGATCGAACTCAATATGCGGCTGGGGATGCCCCAACAGGCCGCGTCGGAACTCGAAAGTTATATGACCTACCTCGACGAAACCGGCAAACGGGACGAAGGCATCCTGTTCTGCGAAACACTGATCGAAGAACAAGGCGGGCAGATTTTCATCCGCAGGATACTAGCGGAACTTTACAGCAAGTCCGGGCGCACGAACGATGCCATTGCCCAGCTGGATGTGATTGGTGACACGCTGATGGCCTCCGGAGATACACAGGCGGTGATCGAGGTGGTCAACCAGATCCTGATGTTGAATCCTCCCAATGCGGAGGAATACCGCGAGGTGCTGCGGCAGCTTCAAGCCTGAGATTTGTTCCCGAACCCGCCCCCGCCCGGTGTGCGAATGCTGAGCACATCCCCGGCTTTCAACTCCATCGTCCCCTTGCCTGGCAGGGGGATTTCCTTTTCTCCCCTTATCAGTATGTTCTCGCCGCACTGACCAAACTCACCTCCGGATAAACCGTAGGGTGGATTCTTTCTGCGTTCGGAGAGAATCGTGACCTGGGCATCGGTCAGCACCCGCAGATCGCGCACGATCCCATCTCCGCCCCGGAACTTGCCGCCTCCGCCTGAATCTTTTCTGATCTCATAACGCAACACTTGCATGGGATACGCATACTCGAGCGCCTCGACGGGTGTGTTCAGTGTATTGGTCATGTGCGAGTGGACCGCGCTCGGACCGTCTGAGGCAGGCCTCGCACCCATCCCGCCGCCGATGGTCTCGTAGTAAGTGAAACCCCTCACCCCTTGCCCCTCTCCCTGCCGGGGAGCCCCAATCGTCACATTGTTCATCGTCCCCTGGCTGGCGGCAGGGACCTTGTCCGGGCAGGCCTGCGCCAGCGCGCCCAGCAGCACGTCCACGATGCGCTGCGAGGTCTCCACGTTACCGCCTGCCACCGGCGAGGGATGCAGGGCGTTGACCACCGTCCCGGCAGGCGCGATGACCTCGATCGGTGCCAGGCAGCCGGCGTTGTTGGGCACGTCCAACCCCAGCAGGCAGCGGAAGACGTAATACACCGCTGAGAGGGTGATGGCATAGACCGCGTTGACGCTGCCCTGTTGTTGCAGCGCAGAGCCGGTGAAATCCACCTGCGCGGTATCCCCTTTGATGGTGATCCTGACTGTGATCGCAACGGGGTCTGGGCGCACACCATCGTCGTCGAGATAATCCGTGAAAGAGTAGGAGCCCTCCGGCAGCGAGGCGATCAGCGCGCGGGTCATGCGCTCGGTATAGGCGAGCAATTGCTCCTCGGCCTCGGCGACCTCCTCCACGCCATAACGGGAGGTCAGTTCCAGCAGCCGCGTCGATCCCCGCTGGTTGGCGGCGATCTGCGCCCACAGGTCGCCGGCGCGCTCCTGGGGTGTACGCACATTGGCCAGGATGAGCGCGAACAGGTCCTCATCCATTTGTCCGGCGTGCATCAGCTTCACCGGCGGCAGGATCAGCCCCTCCTGGTAGATTTCGCGCGCCACCGGCATCGAGCCCGGGGTCATCCCGCCCACGTCGGCGTGATGGGCGCGGGAGGCCACATAACCGATGACCCCCACGGTGGAGGGCAAAAACACCGGCGAGACCATGGTGATGTCCGGCAGGTGGGTGCCGCCGCGGAAGGGGTCGTTCAAGACGATCACGTCGCCGGGATGCAGGTCGTCCGCGAAACGCTGCACCGCCGCCTCGACCGAGAGCGGCATCGAGCCGAGATGCACCGGGATGTGCGCCGCCTGCGCGATCATGCGTCCGCGCGCGTCGAACACGGCACAGGAGAAGTCGCGCCGCTCCTTGATGTTGGGGGAGTAGCTGGCCTTGCGCAGCACCGTGCCCATCTCCTCGGCGACCGCGGCGAAGAGATGCTTGTAGATCTCTAGGCGGATGGCGTCGATGCTCATTGCCCCACCTCGATCAGCAGATTCTCGTACCCGTCCACGCGCGCGGAGTCGCTCGGGCCAAGCAGCACAGTCGTATCCTCGCGAACCACTACTGCTGGACCAGCGATGAGGTTGCCGGGACGCAGCGCTTCGGCACGATAGAAAGGAGTTGCATGCTCGCCGTCTTCGAACAGGACCGGCCGCGTTTCGATGCATGCCGCTTCCGTGTTCTCGCCTTCCAGCGGTTGCTCGAGTAATTCCGGCGGGTCGGTGTGACCCACGGCGCGGACGCGTAAATTGACTAACTCTACTGAAGCCTGGTCGCGGGCATAGCCATAGGTCGATTTGTGCAGGTCGTGGAAGTCTGCCGCAAGCCGTTCGCTGAAAGGGACTGTCAACTCGTAGGATTGCCCCTGGTAGCGCATATCGAGAAAGCGTTCCACGAGGATGTGATCCACTGTCACCCCTTCCGCTTCCACTTCGCGCTGTCCGCGTGCGGAGAGGGGCGCAAACAAGCCTTCGAGTGTGGAAAGAGACGTGTCCCCCGGCAGCATGACGGTCCGGGTGTAATCCTTGACCACGTCAGCGGCGAGCATCCCGAAAGCGGACAGGGTGCTGGCCAGCGGCGGGACCAGCACGCGCGGAATGCCCAGCCCACGCGCCAGGTCAGCGGCATGCAGCCCGCCCGCCCCGCCGAAAGAGAGCAGGGTGAAGTCGCGCGGGTCGTGCCCGCGCTCCACGCTGATGACGCGCAGCGCGCGCTCCATGTGCGCATTGGCAACCTGTACCACTCCCAGCGCGGCTTGAGGGGCAGTCAGATTGAGTTCACCGCCGAGACGGGAGAGAGCTTCAACGGCGCGTTCCGTGTCGAGCGGCATCTGCCCGCCGAGAAAATATTCCGGCGGGATGCGCCCCAGCACCACGTTGGCGTCGGTGACGGTCGGCAGTCGGCCTTTGCCGTAGCAGGCAGGACCGGGATCCGCGCCGGCGCTCTCGGGTCCCACGCGCAGTGCCCCGCCGGGGTCCACGCGCGCGATCGAGCCGCCGCCTGCGCCGATGGTGTGGATGTCCAGCACGGGGATGCGGATCGGGCAGCCGCCGATGATCGATTCGGTGGTGACCTGCGGGGTGCCCTCGATCAGCGAGACATCCGTCGATGTGCCGCCCATGTCGAAGCCGATTATTCCTTGTTGGGGCGATTCGCGAATCGTCCCAACAAACCTTGCGCCCACCACGCCGCCCGCCGGCCCCGAAAGGATGCAGCGTACGCCGTTGGCGCGCGCCTCCCTCGGGCTGATGTTGCCGCCGTTGGACTGCATGACCCTCAGATCGGGTCTCCGAGGGTCAAGGTCCTGCTCGAGATGGGACAGGTACTTCTCCAGCACCGGCGAGACGTAGGCATTGACCGCGGTCGTGCTGGCGCGTTCGTACTCGCGGTATTCGGGGATGATCTCGGACGATATGGAGACTGGGAACCCGGCAGCGCGCAGCTTTTCAGCGATGAGTTGTTCGTGTTCGGGTTTTAGAAATGAAAACAGCAGGCAGACCGCCACTGAATGGACGTCCGCGCTTTTCAACTGCTTGACCAGCTCCTCCACCTGTGCGGATCCGAGCTCCTGCAGCACCGTTCCATCTTTATCCACACGCTCGTCTACTTCAAAGCGTAGCTCGGGCGGGACCAGCGGCGCGGGCGGATCAGCGAACAGGTCGTACAGTGCCGGGCGGTTCTGCCGGCCTATTTGCAGGATGTCCTTGAAGCCGCGCGTTGCGATGAACGCCGTCCGCGCGCCCTTGCGTTCGAGCAGGGCATTGGTGGCCACCGTCGAGCCGTGGATGACCGTTGATTCCCTCGTGCCATGCTTCGTGAAGATTCTCTCCAGTCCTTGCAGCACCGCCTCGGCAGGGTCTCTTGGCGTGGAGAGCAGCTTGAAAGTCTCGAGGTTTCCACTTTCGGGGAAGAAGACGACGAAGTCCGTGAACGTGCCGCCGATGTCGATGCCGATGCGCAGGGGGGTCATGGGAGGAATTATAAAGCAGGAGATGAAGTTTCTTTTTGTATCCCTTTGTGTAAAATTTCATTTGAATCCCATGGTTATTTCCCATCAGGGTTGGGACGTGTGCCTCAAGTGAAGTATAATGACATTTATATGACCAATATCACCCTATAAGGAGAAAATATATACCATGAAAGTCAATAAGTTGTTTTTTGTAGCACTGGCTGTACTTGCTCTTATGCTCTCATCCCTGGCATGCGAGGCCAGCGCCTCCACCGCCAATATTTCCAACGCCCACATGTCGGTGGACGAAGCGGATTCGGCGCAAACCACGGTCTATGCTTCCGATGCCCCCTCCTTCTATTGTTACTATGACCTGAATAACGCGCCGGATGAAACGGTCGTCAAAGGCGTCTGGACACTGATCTCCGCGGAAGGGTATGACGCGAATCAGGAGATCGATTCCGCCGAGGTGACGGGCGGTGACAATACCTATTATTTCGCCCTCGATCGCGCGGCAGATCCCTGGCCCGTCGGGCAATACAAAGTTGATTTGTACCTGAACGACGAATTGGTCGAGACCGTCAATTTTGACGTGCAATAGGATTGCAGGCAACATCTCTTGCTGGGCGGGGTCTTTTACCCCGCCCAGCTTTCATTAAGATTACAAAAGTTTGTAGAAATTCTTGGTCGCCTATCGGGTCGTCATCTCTGGTTCCCTCGTTTGCTGCAATTTCTCCAGCGTGGGAACTCGGCAATTTCATCGCCAAAGTGACAGGATGTTATGAATGGCTGTCACCCGGATTAATTCCAAGATGCATGGCATGAAAGGTGAGCAGGGAGAAGCTCATTCGGCATATAATTTAATGGATGGGCCGCTCCAGGCTTTACTTTGATTTCATGATGCAGATCTGGCCTCTTGGCAAGTTGGAGAGCTGGGCAGCCCGGCAGCCTCTTCTTCGCCGTTTTATCCACCCGGATATCAGCCCCGAACGCAACCAGCACATCATAATTCCCGTCAACCAGGTGATCCGGGGAACGGAGAGTGTCGTCCTGCCTCCCATGGTGGTGGAGACATTGATAGACCACGCCAGCCATCACGTGGCCATGAATCAGTGTCTTTGCCGCCGCGCCGAGCACTGCCATTCATTTCCGCGCGAAATCGGCTGCCTCTTTCTTGGAGACGCTGCCGGACAGATCTAATCCTGAGCTGTGCCGGGTGCTCAACCCTGAGGACGCGAAAGTCTACGCCCGCCATGCCATTGAAATCGGCCTGATGCCCATGATCGTCCATTCAGCTTTCGACGCCGAACTGCTGGGCATCGACTTTCACCGGATGCTGGCCATCTGTTTCTGCTGCGATTGCTGTTGCACCGTGCGCCAGAATCTGCGCAACGGTCCGCGCGAGTTCGGTGATACCGTCCTGCGTTTCCCCGGTCTGCGCGTCGAAGCCGGGCAGGAGTGCACAGGCTGCGGCGTCTGCCTCGAGGTGTGCCACGCACACGCGCTTAGCCTGGTCGACGGCCGGCTGGTGGTCGGCGAGTCCTGCAAAGGCTGCGGAAGCTGCGCCCTTGCCTGTCCGACAGGCGCGATTCATCTCAACCTGGATGAGAATAGCCAGGCGATGGAACGGCTGTTGGCCCTTGTCGAAGAACGGACCACCATCGGCTGAAATATCGCCTTTCTCCAACTGCAATCTAATTCAACCGCCTTTAGCACCGTCTCTGCCGCGCGCAGGGTCAGGTAGACATACTTGTCATCTCCAGACATGCTCCCACGGCTTTGAAAGATCATGAAGGCGATATCCTTCTACTGAAAATTAGCTCGCTGGCGGGAACGGCTCATTGAGGGAAGCCGGTTTCCCGGGTTTGTTGCGAAGGGTCAGAACACCCACGACAATGGGGATGGCGATGAAGATCAGCGCCAGGCACAAAAGTACGAATCTGAAAGACGAGGGGGCCATCTCAGAGTAAGGGTTGCCAAAATCTGAGGTGTAAGGAAAATCAGATGTTAAGGGCATTCGTCCCGTGGCAGTAATGGCGCCGAATAAGCACAAGCATAGTCCCGGGCAGCCACATAAGAGCAAGGCCACAGTGGTTGCTATGATTCCACCAGTTTTCTTATCCATAATCTTTTCCTCCTAACAGGTTTGAATTTTGGTAAGCCAAGATTCTTCATCGAATAAAGTGGTTCGGATCGCTCCCGGGTCCGTCATGGCTGGAGGCCGGTGAGCCATTCCTCGATCAGGTCCAGGTACCCCGGCGCGTAGGGCACGGCACTCAACGGCGTGTGCTTCCCCGGTTCCCGCTGGAAAAGCGGCAGCGATTTATCCAGTGTTCCGTTGTAACCCTGTTCCTGCAGCACCTGATCTATTGTCTTCATCTGTTCATTGATGCAGCTGGATTCCGAAATGCTGATAAAGTGGTCCGCGTTTGGGAGGATTTCAACCTGGAAGTTCGGATTGCCAGCCTTTTCCAGGGCTTTCCTCCAGGCGTACGCCCCCTGGATCGGATCAAGGTTCGAGTCACTGTCACCAACGATGGCCAGGACCGGGATCCGGACCTGCTCGAGCACACCAGCCGGATTCCACCAGCCCTCGAACTCGGGATCGTTCTCCAGCCACGCTTCCTCCGGGATGACACCTGAAGCGCCATTTTGCTTTAACACTTCGCGCAGCTTCTGGCGGTTCGGGCTGATGTCCACAAACGCATCGAGAACCTCCCGGTAGTGCATATACTCCTCGTATGTTTCGTACTTTCGCGCTTTGTCGAGATCGGCGAACAGAACCGTCCTTTGATCCACATTTTCCTCAGGGACGTCCTCACAGAACATTGTATAAGTTGTGATCTGGAATTTACCTTGGTCATGACCAGACATGCCTGCACAGGAAACGCAGATCATGAAGGCGACATCCTCGCTCTGCAAAAGCACAAGAGGCATCACATACCCGCCCTGGCTGATTCCCCACAGACCGATCTGCTGCTGGTCGATGTCGGAGCGCTCCTTCATGACCTTGATCGCGTCCAAGACGATCTGCGCCCGTTGATGTAACACGCGTGAGTTACTTAGCTGCCCCGTGGATTCACCGTAGCCCGGCTTGTCCCAGGAGAAGACCGCGTAGCCGGCCTGAAGCATGCGCTCCATGATCGGAAGGTAATACCCGAACATGGTGCGGTCAACGGCCCGGAGCCGTGCACGAACAGGACGACTGGGAACGGACCGGTCCCGGCGGGCGTGCGGAGATCGCCAACGAGGGTGAACTCTCCGGACTGGAAGGTGATCTCCTCGACCCTGGCCGGCTGGGGCTGCCGCGCGCAGGCGGGCAGGAGCAGTAGGACAGCCAGCAGGACTGCTGATAGCCTGGTCGAGATGTGTTTGAAGTTGGAAATGAATGTGGTTATTCATCATGATATCCTTATGGTTATCAGGGAGAGATGGTGATGCGGGCGACCTCGTAGTCCACGCCTCTGTATCTGCAGTACAGCCGGGTGATCCCGGCAGGGAGGTCGACCGGCCAGACAAGCTCACTAATTCCGTCTGTAGTGAGGCGTGCACTGGTGCGGACCGTTGCAGAGTCTGTGAGCGACTCGCCCAGCGTCCCGACAAGCAGACCCTGGGCGGGCTGTCCACTGGGATCAGTGACCATGAACGAAGCCGAGAGCTCTCCTCCAGCCTGCGCTTCCAGCGGTCCCGCATACGTGATCGTGGTACCGTCCGCGGTTTCGATGGCGATTGTTTCGTAGATCAGGAAATGCCAGGAAAAATACATGGTGTCCGAACTGTCCTCTTGATTGCTCAATAGGATGATGGTGATGCGTTCGTCCGGATACCGGAAGATGGCAGCCCTGAACCCTTCTATGGCGCCACCGTGCCACACCATTTGCCGGCCCAGATCATCCAGGACAAACCATCCATACCCGTACGCCATACTGCCAACGACATCAGGATAGAGGCTGATCCGGGGGGCGAACATCTGATCGAGAAGCTCCCGGGGGATCAATTGCTCGGTATAGAGCGCCTGGTCCCAGCGATAGAGGTCTTCGACGGTGGAGTACAAAGCACCGGCAGAATAGGGGAAGGAGCTATCGATCACTTCAGCGGGCGCGGCAGTGTTCTGATCGACATAGCCGACTGCCAGACCGCTTGCATCCTGGTCGAAACCAGAATTGTGCATGTCGAGGGGCTCCAGGATCCATTGTTGTACGAAGGCCTCATAGGATTGACCGGATACCTGTTCGATGATGGTACCGAGCACCCAGTAGCCGCAATTACTGTAGCTCATCCTCTCGCCCGGTTGGAAACCCAGGGGTGCGTCTTCGAAGCGGCCCAGGAGCTCACGGGGAGTGATCGGAGTTTCGGGATAACTGCTGTCAGCGGGCATGACGACCATGCCGGAGGTATGGGTCAGCAAGTGGTGGATGGTGATGTTTTCCCAGGCTGCAGGGCAGTCCTCGATGTATCTGCAGATGGGATCCTGGACGTCCAGCCTGCCCTGGGATTGCAGAATGAGGATCGCCATCGCTGTGAACTGCTTGGTGACGGAACCCACGAAGAACCTGGTCTGGGGCGTATTGGAGATGCCCAGCTCACGGTCCGCCGAACCATATCCCCGGCTGAGAAGCACCTCGCCGTCCTGGGCGATCAGGACGGACCCGCTGAAGGTCTCCTCCGCCGCCATGCGGCTGAGGATCTCATCCAGCTGCGCGACCCGGTCCGGATCGAGGTCAAACGATCCAGGTTGGCTCGTGCAGGCGGGCAGGAGCAGCACGATGACCAGGAAGAGGAGGGCCAGCTTGCGAGCCTCGCAGAATTTGACTTTGCATCCAACAGGTTGAGTATTCATGATCATTTTCCTTTCCGAATGACAGACTCGAACGAGCAGTTTTATCCTTGCCGAGGTTCGGATCGCTCCCGGGTCCGTTATGGCTGGAGACCCGTGAGCCATTCCTCGATCAGGTCCAGATACTCCGGGGCGTAGGGCCAGGCGCTCCCCAGGGTGAGCAGCAGCGGGTCTTGTGGGTCCAATGCCTCCATGTCTTCCCGGGTGAATCCCTTTTCTGCCAATACCCGCTCCATCGTTTGCCCCGTTTCGAACATGCAGCCGGTCTCCGAGGGAGCGAGGAAATGGTCGGCGCCCGGGATGACCTCGACCCGGTAGTTCGGGTTGCCCGCCTGTTCCAGTGCATCCCGGTAGGCGTGGGCGGCCCGGATCGGATCGATCTGGGTGTCCCGCTCGCCCCAGATGGCCAGCACCGGGATGCGCACCTGCTCAAAGACATGGACTGGAGACCATGCCATTGAATTGGGATCGTTCGCCAACCAGCCCGCCTCGGACACGACCGGATTGGGCACCCTCACCGACACGAGAGCTGCCAGTTCGTCCAGGACTTCCCGGTAGTGCAGGTAGCCCTCGTACGTATCGAAGGTCCGCGCCTCGTCGAGCTCGGCGAGCAGGATCTCCAGCCGGTCAGCGTCCTCTTCCGCGACCCCGCCGCAGTAGCCCTGGGCGACGGTCTGGAAGACCATTTCGTCCTGTCCCGACATGCTCCCGCAGCTTTGACAGATCATAAAAGCGACGTCGTCGCTTGCCATTAGCACGCGCGGCATCACCCAACCTGCCATGCTGGTCCCCCACAGGCCGATCCGGTCCGGGTCGATGTCGGGGTGCGCCTTCATGACCTCGATCGCATCCAGGACGATCTGCGCATGCTGCTGAGTAATCTGAAAATCAGAAATTGTGCCAGTCGATTCGCCAGCTCCCGGGTTGTCCCAGGAGAAGACCGCATAGCCGGCCCGCAGCATGTGCTCCATGATCGGCAGATACATTCCGAACAGCGTGCGGTTCGCGCCTGGCGCATGGCCGTGCACGAAGATGACGACCGGGAACGGGCCGGTCCCCGCCGGCAACTGGAGATCGCCGACGAGCGTGAACTCCCCGGACTGGAAGGTGATCTCCTCGACCCTGGCCGGCTGGGGCTGCCGCGCGCAGGCAGGCAGGAGCAGCAAGACAGCCAACAGTACTTCTGACAGTTTGGTCGAGATATGTTTGAAGTTATGGATAGTGTAGTGTTTCATATTGATCTCCCTTTTCATCGACTCCGGATCTCGTTGGCTAATTCGAGGATGACGTCCACGACCAGTGCTGGCTCCTCAATTGGGATGTTGTGACCCGCCCGGACAGCGATGACGTGAGTGCTGTTGGTAGACAATCCCGCCAGCTCGACCTGTAAGTCTTGCCAGATTTGCTGCAGTTGGGCATTCGTTTCTGTCTGCGCTGACGGAATGTTGGCTGCAAAGAAAGGATTGTCCGGACTCTGGCTGATCACGACCAGGGGGAGGTCACCCAACGGTTTTACGGCCCTGACCTGCGCGTTACCGGCCTGGGTATCCCACCCTTCAGGATTGGGGTAAGGTGATTCTTTCAAGTCCGAAATCCAAGTGAACAATTGCCGCCAGGTCGTTACGGTTTCTGGCTCATCCACCGATTCTGGGGGCAGGCCAGCCAGCAAGCGTGGCCCCATGTCAGGATGAGCCGCATCGACCAGAACGATGCCTGCCACCTCTTCGGGATATTGATCCGCGAAGACACGAACAAGCTCGCCCCCCAGCGAGTGTCCCACCAGGACATACGGCCCGCCGATCCGGGCATTTTCAAGCAGAATCTGCATATCACGCGCTGCATCTTGAAAAGTACGCGGCGTTCGGGCTTCGTCGCTGCGGCCGAGATTGGCCCGGTCATAAGCGCAGACCCGGGTGGTCTCTGCAACGCCAGCGATCACCCTGGCCCAAAAGGAAGAATCACTACCCATGCCGGCTTCCAGTATCACCGTTGGGCTGCCCTGTCCGCTGCACTGGTAGAACAGCTCGTACCCGCCCACATCCACCATTCCGGATGGCATGGGTGTAGCAGTTGGACGTTGGGATGCAGGAGCTTGTAATGAGCAGGCCGTCACCAGGAGGGCAAGCATGATTACACTCATCATGTGCTGAAAGGTCTGTTTCCTCATCGTCAATTCCTTTCCCGGTTCGGTTCGCGGCTATTGTGGCAAGTTCGTGAGCCACTCTTCGATCATGTCCAGATAGCCTGGCGCGTAGGGCAAGGCGCTGAGCGGTATCTGCTCTGGGTCATGCAGGAACTGGTTTGGCGATGTGTACCCCTGGTCTCGCACAACTTGCTCAATCATCTGGTTGGTTTCCTGCATGCAGCCCGTCACGGTGACCGTGAGCAAGTGGTCGGTGCCCGGGAAGACTTCTACGCGGGAGTACGGATGGCCTGCCTGCTCCAGAGCCTGCTTCCAGGCGTGCGCTGCCTGGATGGAATCGCCCTGCGAGTCTTTCTCACCGAAGATGGCCAGCACCGGGATGCGGACCTGCTCGACCTCCTTGATCGGATTCCAGGTGCCCTCGCTGTTGGGATCGTTCTTCCGCCAGGCTTCCTCCGACGTGACCGGCCAGTCGGCGATCGACACGGATCCGAGCTCCGCCAAGGTATCGAGCACAGCCCGGTAGTGCACGTACTCCCCGTGCGTTTCGAAAGTACGCGCGGTATCGAGTTCGGCCAGAAGACGATTCAGCTCCCCCGCCTTCTCTTGAGGGGCTTCGCCGCAGAACGATTGGGCCACGATCTGGAACGCCATTTCGTCATTACCGGACATGCCTGCGCAGGAAACGCAGATCATGAAGGCAACATCCTCAGTCTGCGAGAGCACGAGCGGCATCACATAGCTGGCCTGGCTGATCCCCCACAGGCCGATTCGCTTCGTGTCGATGTCGGGGCGCGCCTTCATCGCCTCGATGGCATCCAGGACGATTTGCGCTCTTTTATGTAACACACGGGGTGCGTTGATAACCTTGCCCGTGGATTCGCCGTAGCCCGGTTTGTCCCAGGAGAAGACCGCGTAGCCGGCACGCAGCATCCGCTCCATGAGCGGCACGTATGCCCCGAACAGCACGCGGTTGGCGGCGCCATCGCCATGCACGAGCAGAACGACCGGGAACGGGCCAATTCCCGCAGGCGTTCGGAGGTCGCCGACGAGCTTGAACTCCCCGGACTGGAAGGTGATCTCCTCGATCCTGGCAGGCTGGGGCTGCCTCGCGCAGGCGGGGAGGAGCAGCAGGCTCAGCATCAGCAGGACTGCTGACATCCTGGTTGCGATGCGCTTGAGGTCGGAAATGAGTTGTGAGTTCATCGTGATCTCTTTTCAAATGAAAAACAGCGTTCTGTGGGGAGGCGGGCAGGCGATACCCGCCCTCCATCTCTTAGAACTCTTCTTGCCGGAAGCGCCAGAGGGCAACGCCAACGAACAGCACACACCATACGGCAGTGGCGATGATCGGGGTCACCGTAGGCAGCGGGGCTTCCAACATCAAGTACCCCGAAAGAGGGCTGTTGGCGCCAAATGGCATAAGCAGATTCCAGGGCATCACTTTCAGAAGCCAAGGCGCATACTTCATGATCGGTTCGGCAAGGAACGGCATCCAGATCATGAAGTTGAGCAGCGCGATCCCTAAACCTGGACCTCGTCCGTTGAACAGCATGGCCAGCATCAGGGCAAGTGTCAAGTAGAAGAGCAGATTGAGGTAGACCAACCCCATCCCCGCGGCTAAGCCGGATAGGGAGAGCTGATCCAGACCGTAAGCCCTAAACTGGAAATAGGCAATACCACCTGGGAGCACGACCCACGTTGCCAGCAAGCCCAGCCCATTGGCGATCAGCTTCGCCAGGATGAAGGCCGGTCGTCGCAAGGGTTTCGAGAGCACCCAGGCGGCTGTCCCGGAGTGCCTCTCCCCCAGGATCGAATCCTGGCCCACTGACCACGGCGACGAAAGGCGCGGCCATCGCTGCAACGATCAGGAAGTTTAAGCCAGCTGCTAGTAAACTGCTTCCTGATCTCTCATGTTCAGCGCAAAGCAGCCGTTCAGGATTGACAGGGCGATCAAGCCCTGAATCCACCAGCGCCGCGTCCGCCACCAGGCAGTATTTTCCTTGGTCAGCATATTGGCCAAACCCATCCTCCAGCCACGCTCTCGGCTCGGGACCAGTGAAACTGTGTTAGCGCTCATGGTTGCTCTCCTTTACAATGTTCATAAAAACTTCTTCGAGGTTTTGGATTTTTCGCCCAAACTCGCAGACCGTGACATCGCCGCCAGATAGCGCCAGGGGCACCAGCTGGGCTTCCGCCAGGTCCGGATCGCTGACCCGGATCCGCCAGCTGACTTTGCCGTTCTTCGAGATCATCTCGATACCACTTACCCAGGGTTGGCTGCGCAGGCGGGTTTCCACCGAAGCACTGTCACCTTTGATGGTCAGGGTGAAGGCAGCTGCCTGGCCCCTGGCCAGCAGCTCCTCGATCGGGCCCTGGGCGACCAGCGCGCCCCGGTTCAGGATGATGACTGTGTCGCTGACGCGCTGGACATCATCCAGAATATGGGTGGAGTAAAAGATGGTCGTGTGCTCGCGCAGCTTTTCCATCACCTCCAGCACATCCTTGCGCCCGATCGGGTCGAGCGAGGCGGCTGGCTCGTCCAGGATGAGCAGGTCGGGGTAGTTCATCTGGGCTTGGGCGATGCCCAGGCGCTGCCGCTCACCGCCTGAGAAGCCTTTGATCGTGCGGTCGGCTTTATCAGAAAGCCCCACCAGGTCCAGGGTCTCAGCGATGCGCGCCTCGATCTCGGCCTGGGGTCCCTCGTAGAAGAAACGGGCGGTGAAGCGCAGGGTTTCGCGGGCGGTCATGTACTCGTAGAAGCGCGGGTCCTGGGCCAGGTAGCCGATCCGACGGCGGATCTCATCGTTTTCCTTCTCGATATCCATGCCGAACACCCGGCCACTACCAGCGGTCGGCCGCGCCAGGCCCAGCAGCAGCTTGATCGTGGTGGTCTTGCCGGCGCCGTTGGGTCCCAGGAAGCCACAGATCGAGTGCTCCCGCACCTGCAGGTTGAGCGGCTGGAGGGCTTGGACTCCCTTGTAGGTCTTGGTCAGGCCGTACGTTTCGATGACACTGGATGTAGAAATATTCATTTCGGTTTCTCCTTTGGTTTACTGCTAGCCAACGTGAACCAGCCTCGAGCGACGATGACGGACCAGCAGCAGGGCAAGAAAGGTTCCACACATCTTGAGAGTCAGGGAAAACTGTTTCATCTGCATTTCTCCTTGCCGGATGCCCCAACTGTGGTGGAGCGCCCGGCGGATTATCCATGGAACTCAAGCCTTGACCTTGGGTACCTGTTGACCTGCAGTTGTTCTTTTCCTGGTAAGAACCGCCAGCAGCGACATCACCCCAAAGACAAGCAGCATCGTCTCCAGCCAGTATTCTGAGAAGTGAGCGCCTTCGACGATGAACAGCACGGCCATGGCAAGGAAACCCGCGGCCGGGTAAATGGCCCAGCGGGTGGGCAGGGTCTTGCGGAGCAGCCAGAGAATCCCGAAGGTGGCGGCCAGGCCCAGGAACAGCACCCAGGTGTAAAAACCCCAGATGAGCATGCCTTGAATCCGGGGATAGTCCTCATACGGGATCTGGGTATCCAGCACGACCACTAGTCCAATGCTGGCAAAAAAGCCAGCCGGGATGATCGCCCACCAATTCTTCTTTGACAGGATGGCAAAGAAGAGAAAGGTCGCAGCCAACAGGAACATAAAGCCCAGCCCTATTGCATCGCTTTCAGTGTTCAATATTTCCAGCGTAAGCACCAATCCCAGGCTGGCAAAGAAGCCAGCCGGGACGATCGCCCACTGGTTCTTCCTGGACCAGGCGGAAATGACGCTGAAGAAGAAGCGCAAACAGGAACATAATGGCCGGTGCTATCACTTCATCGCCGAAGTTGTTTGCTGCCAGCAGCACCCCGCCTGCCAGGATGATGAACATACCCAGGAAAATGGCTATGATCCTGGTTTTTCGATTCGTTGATTGGTGTTTGAGGGTCGTATTCATTTCATTTCTCCTTTTCAATTGATCCTTATGCAGACAGCATATCGCATGACCAGCGAATCACACGAGCCTCGAGGGATATTATTGGATTTGCCAAAGACCTGTATGTGAACATATCTTGAGGGATGCGTCTGTCCCTTCACTGTAAGTCACCTCATTCATCTGCTATTGTCGTACTCAACGATTAAAAAGTAACGGGGTTGTCAGCTATGAAACCAGAACCGACAACCCCGCATTTGCAACACCTGTTTTTTAGTCGCTCATGGCATGGACTTGTTTCTGCTCAACGACATCTTCACGCTTTTGCCTCACCAGGTTTTTCAGGTGATGATGATCAATTCCGGGATTGGTCATGGTTAAAGGCTCCTGAGCCATTCCTCGATCAGATCCAGGTACCCTGGGGCAAACGGGTTGGAGGGAAGCAGGCCGGGCTTGTACGGATCCTTGGCTATCTCTGCATTGATCTGCTCAGGTGATGTCGCGCCGTGCGTAATCGCGAACCACAGGAATGCTCGAATCACTGTTTTTTGTATTTCATCCGGACAACCGGTTTTGGAAGTGAGGATGCCATGTTCTGCATTTGGGAAAACTTCCACCTGGCTCTTTGGATTGCCAGCTTCACTCAGGGCTTTCCGGTAGGCGTATGCACCCTGCAAAGGATCTAACTGGCGGTCCTTGTCGCCGAAGATTGCCAGAACGGGGATGTTGACCTGACGGACAGCCGAGAACTGGATTCCACACGCGCTTCATTTTCGATCGGATTGGACTGCCACGTTTCTTCCGGGATTACCGACCAATTGTTGAGCGAGACCGGCACAAGCGCCGCCAGGTCAGCCATGCTCTTGCGGTAGGCCTGGTACCCGGCATAAGTTTCATACGAGCGATTCTGGTCCATTTCCTTCAGCAGGCGGTCCCTCTCAGCCAATTTTTCCTTCGGCATGTCCTCGCAGAGCCCAAAAGCCATGGCCTGGTATCCCGTCTGGTCAATGCCGGATTCACCCGGGCATGAGACACAGATCACAAAGGCGATGTCCTTTGTTTGTGTCAGGGCTATGGGAATCACGTAGCCTGCCTGGCTGACTCCCCAGACACCGATCCTGGTCGGGTCGATATCCGGGCGAGTCTTCATCAGCTCGATCGCATCGAGCAGGATTTGGGCACGCATATGCCGCAGGTTTGGATCGCTCTCGTCGATCTCGGGGGTGGATTCACCCGTGCCGGGCTTGTCCCAGGCGAAGGTGGCAAAGCCAGCCTGCAACATGCGCTCCATGATCGGCAGGTATAACCCCAAGGTACCGGTGCGGTGAGCTGGTCCGGAACCATGCACGAACAGCACCACCGGGAATGGGCCGCTTCCGACCGGCAGGCGCAGGTCCCCAACCACCTTGAACGGTCCGGATTGAAAGGTGAGCTCCTCCACCGGGCCGAACGAGGCTGGCGAGGCAGGTGCGGCGCAGGCAGGGAGGAGTAGTATGATGGCTAGCAGGACTGCTGACAGCCTGGTCAAGATGCGTTTATTCTTGGAAATGATTCGGGTATTCATTGCATATCTCCTTTTCAATTGATCCTTATGCATACAGCATAGCGGAAGACAGCACGAATCACACGAGCCTCGAAGGGATATTATTGATTTGCCAAAGACCTGTATGTGAACATATCTTGAGAGATGGTCTGTCCCTTCCTGAAGTCCCCCTCGATCATCCGCTATTGTCGTACTCAAGAATTAAGTAACGGGGTTGTCAGCTATGCGTTGCAGCCTGAAAAAACCGACAACCCCGCATGAACACCGCTGAGGTTTCACTCCTCGCGGTGGACGATTCCCTCCTGCCAGGCATACGCCGCCGCCTGCGTGCGGTCAACCAGGTGCAATTTGCTGAGGATGTTGCTGACGTGTCCCTTGACGGTGCCCACGCTGATCACCAGCTGCTCGGCGATCTTGTCATTGGCATATCCCTTTGCGATCAACTTGAGCACTTCCAGTTCGCGCTCGGTCAACGCCGTGAAGGGAGTCTCCTCGTCAGGCGCGAGACCGCGGAAGGTTTTGATGACGCGCGCCGCGATGCGTGGATGAAGCGTGGCTTCCCCCCGCGCCGCGCGGCGGATGGCTTCGAGAAGTTCCGTCGCTCTCACATCCTTGAGCAGGTACGAGATCGCGCCCGCCTGCAGGGCAGGGAAGACATATTCATCCTGATGAAACGAGGTCAGGATGACGACTTGTGTGCGCGGGCTGACGCTTTTCACCCTGCGCGTCGCTTCGACGCCATCCATGTCGGGCATCACCAGATCCATCAACACCACATCGGGGATGAATTCCTGAGCCAGCCGCACAGCCTCCTCCCCTGAGCCTGCCTGCGCGACCAAAGAAATATCGGGCTGGGCTTCCAGATAACTGCTGGCGCCGCGACGCACCATTTCGTGGTCGTCAACGATCATGACGGTGATGGGTTCATTTTGATCTGACATGACGCCTCCTTCCTTAACTTGATCTTGGCAGCGCTACCACGATCCGGGTGCCCCGCCCCGGCTCGCTCGCCACCGAAAAACTTCCGCCCAATGATTCGGCGCGTTCCTGCATCGAGTGCAGTCCCAGCCCGCTGTGTGGCACGCTTGTGTCAAAGCCGCGTCCATCATCCTTGATAACCAGTGTGACAGAATCTTTTCCATAGTCAATGGAGATTTCTGCCTGACTGGCAGAACTGTGACGGGCAACGTTTGCCAACGCCTCCTGTGCGATCCGAAACAGCGTCTCGCGCGTGACAGGCTGCAAGTTCTCGTCGCTTCCATCCACATGGACGTTCAGCTTGATCCCGCTTCGATGAGACCATTCTGTCCCGTACCCTTTCAGGATCTCGGAAAAGTCCTCCCCGTCCATGGATTGGGGACGCAGTTCGTCCACCAGGTCCGTGAGTTCCCTGCGGACCGAATCAACCAGCGTATCCGCCTCCGCCAGGTGTTTTTTGGCTTCCTGTGGATCGCGTTCGTATAAGGTGAGGGCGGTACCCAATTCAAAAGAGGCAGCTAAGGCTTGTTGTTTGGCGCTGTCATGCAGGTCCCGCGCGAGGCGGTTGCGTTCCTCAGAGACTGCCATATCCTGCCGCCTGCGTAACAGGCTTTGTAGTTGTCTCGCCATGTTGTTCAAACGCCCGGCAAAATTGTGAGATCTCGTCTCCCGTGCTGTCGTCAATATATTTGAGAAATCGCCCTCGCTCCAAAGATCGGTGGTGGCGGATAATGCGGTTGAACCGTGTCGCCAGTCCATGCGCGAAAATAGGAACCGAAGATCGCTCCCATGAGCCCGATGCCCAGGAGAAAGATGGAGCAGGCCTCTGATGGCGATCTGCAGGGTATAAGACGGGATATCCGCCTGGGTTGGGAAGGAATCGAAAAAGATCACCACCGCTCCCAGAACCTGATCTTCATCCGCGCCGGTGTGTGTAAAAAGCGGAGCGGCCAGGATAATTCGTTGATCAGGTTCGATCATGGTGTATAGGCGACTCGGATCCGTTTCACCTGCCAGCGCAGCCTGGAAGGGAGCCTCCAGGCCGGGTATCTGGCTGGGATCGAAGGGGCGTCCAACCTGGCCTTCGAGGCTGCCGCCCCGGTGGGTGCCCAGGATTGTTCCATCCGCGCGAGGATTACTATGCGGATCAGTGCATGGGTTGACACCGAGAAATTCAGGGCGCCGATACTTAATAATTCAGAGCCTGAGATGATCGCTTCAGGATTTTCAAGTAAAATATTTAGAAGTTCTGTATCAACGGGAGATTGAGAAAGAATATGTTGCAAAAAGGTGGGGGCTTGACTGTTAAGATAATCATCCAGCATCCGCTCGGGAGTTAAATAATTTTCGGTATGAATAACTGGGAGAAAACAATCCCTGCCATGATCAGGAGAATGACCAGAAAGGCGCCCACGGTCACCAGGGTGTAGCTCAAGGTCAGTTTCCAGCGAAGTTGACGGAAAATCTTCATAAGGGCTCCTATCCTGTACTCCTAGAATATCACAAACCGAAAACAAACAGACCTGTCTCCAGTAAGGTCGATCACCTCACCGGAGACAGGTCTTCAGCCGGGAAGATTTCCCCCTTGCGGGTGTGGGTCTGTGATTCTGTGTGGTTTTTCCCCTGGCTGGCCGCATTTCAAACGGTCCCTGCGTGATATTCACCCCACTGCCTTCGATACCGTCCTGCGTTTCCCCGGTCTGCGCATCGAAGCCGGGCAGGAGAGCACAGGCTGCGGCGTCTGCCTCGAGGGATGCCACGCACACGCGCTTAACTTGGTCGACGGCCGGCTGGTGGTCGGCAAGTCCTGCAAAGGCTGCGGAAGCTGCGCCCTTGCCTGTCCGACAGGCGCGATTCATCTCAACCTGGATGAGAATAGCCAGGCAATGGAACGGCTGTTGGCCCTTGTCGAAGAACGGACCACCATCGGCTGAAATATCGCCTTTCTCCAATTGCAATTTATTCAACTGCCTTTAGCACCGTCTCTGCTGCGCGCAGAAGGAGCGTGCGGTAGCGCGGCACATCCAGGGTGCGCGGGTCGGGCGGATCGGGCAGGTCCCAGGCGTGGATGCCCGGCTCGCCGCGCGTCAGCAGGAAGCGCACCCTCTGACCGGGGCGCAGGGTCCGGCCGGTCTTGGCCAGCTGCAGCGCGGCGCGGGCGGCCGGCGAGGGGCTGCGGTAGTCCTCCAGTTCGCGGCTGAGCTTCTGGGCCAGCAGCAGCTTCTCCAGCGGAACGCGTCCGCTGCGCAGGTCGTTCAGGCGGCGGTCCAGCAGGGCGCGGGCGGGGGACAGGCAGTCCTTCAGGCGGTCGGCGTCGGGCGCGCGGGCCAGGATGGACAGCAATTCCATCTGGAGCTCGGCAATGAAAGCAGGCGTATCGCGCCGGCGGCACTCGAATTCCCCGCACCTTGATCGACCCATCCTGGAACACACCGAAGTAGCGGTTGGCCACCGGCACGCGCTCATCCACGCGCGAGGGCAGGAAGACCACCCAGCGGTAGATGCCGTCCAGCGCGATGGGCAGGTCCGTCCGCGAGGAGATCTCGCGCAGCAGCGCCTCGAAATCCCCCGGCGTGTGGGAGCCGTCGCGGCGCACCCACAATCCGTCCACGTACATGTGCAGGATGTTGTAGCCCAGGTCCTCGGCGGCCTCCTTGGCGCGGATCAGCGCCTCGCGCCCGTAAGCGGTGACGGCCTCGTGGGCCTCGATCCGCCCGAAGCGTGCGTTCTTGTATCCCAGATAGCCGAAGCAGGTCACCAGCAGCCACTTGGCGGCGGAGGCGCGCGCCATGAAGACCTCCCGCCGCGGGTCATGGAGATGCATTTGATTCAGGCATGCCTTGAGCCGCAGGCGCTTCTCGAGCAGCGGCGCCAGTGTCTGAGGGATGAGCCCCGGCTCGCCGGGCGCGGGAGTCAGGTCGCCGTCCTTCGAGCGCGGCACCTCGGGCGAGATGTTGAAGTGCACCATGATGCCGGGGTACATCGAGACGAAGTCGATGCCGCCCACGTCGCGGTGCAAGCCGACGGTGGGCTGGTAGACCAGTCCGCCCATGTCGGAGTGGATCAGGTCGAGGGCGGTCTTGGGTGTCTCGGCCTGGGCCTTGTGCCAGGGGATCAGGATGCGCCGGCGCAGGGCGGTGGTGAATTGCATCGACGAAATACCGGTGCCGGGCGAGAGCCGGGCGGCGTCCTGCACCGGCAGGGCGGTCACGCGCGCCATCTCCAGCACGCCGTCCAGGGCATAGTCGCTCCACAGCATGGTGTTGTGCCGGTCGAGGTGCCAGCGCCCGTGAAGCTGGATCTGCTGCCCGCGGTAGACGATCTGCCCGTACGAGAAATACGTATGCGCCTTGTGCAGGGTGACCTCGTGAGCGGCGTCCCGGTTGAGCGGCAGCGGCAGGCCCAACTTTTCGGACTGCTGCATCAGCAGAGGCAGCAGCCACGTGTCTCCCCAGGAGGTCAGGATCAGGTCCGGGTCGTAGCGTTCGAGCACGGCGCGCAGGTTGACCAGCAGCGCACGGGCCGGCTCCAGCGGCTGGGTGTAGCGAACCTTGTCGTAGGCGATGACGATCCCGGGTGGACAGCCGGGCGGCTTCGTGCCGCCCGAGCGCCATCCCGCTGGCACGACGCCAGCGGGAGCAGCGTGCAGCGGATCGCGGTCGGGTTCCAGCGACAGGATGCGCAGCGGCGCCGGCAGCGGGTCGAGATCCCAGGGCGTGTCGCACGGCTCGATGGAGGTCACCCGCTCCCCCTCGACCTCGACCCGGCAGCGCGCCAGCGGGAAGACGTCGAAGCGGGCGGCGTAGCGCAGCGCCAGCGGGATGTCGGCGTCGTAGTAGGTGAGGCCCGGCTGCGAGTCGCTGACCTGTTGAAAGAATTTCTGCAAACCGGCCGGGCCGAGGACGGTGGCGGCGAGCACGGGGACCAAGCCGGAGAACACGTCGCGCCGCTCGCTGCGGGCGAGGGCAACGCTGTTGTCCATCTCCTGAATTCTCTTCCATAAAGCGCGCAGGTGCGGAGCCGGCCCAGCGGCGTAGAAGGTGACCGGGAAGTCGTGCGTGAAGCGGCGGCGCTGGCCGTCGTCGCCCAGCAGCCAGAGCGCCATGTGATTTTCAGTGGGATACAGGTCCAGCAGCCAGCCGGAGAAGCTCCCGCTCATTTCAACCTCGTTAGCAGCTCATCCACCTGCCCGCGCAGGCGCAGCACCTCCTTGTGCTCCTCCAGCAGCATCGAGAGCAGGAAGACCTCGAAGGGCAGGGCGTGGGCGGCGAACTGCGCGGCGGCCAGGTGCTGGCGGGCCGAGGCGAACAGGTCGTCCAGCGCCAGCTGGTCGCTGCGGCGCAGGGCGCGGCGGAAGCGGCTGAAGGATCCCTGCTCGATCAGCAGTGCCTGGGTGATGGAAGGCAGGGTGCGTCCCATCAGAACAACCTCGGTTGAGCGGTGGTTAATGCTGGGGCCTGCGGAGGCAGGAACATGTCCGCGGCGTGGGCTTCGAGCATGCGCACGAATTCGATGGCTTCCGGGCTGGGGACGGCCGGCGGGTGGACCGTGACCGCCCCCCCCGCAGGCTGGCTGAGGCGGTCGAGGTGGGCGATGCAGCCCTCCAGTAATCGACGGCGCTCGTGTACCCGCACGGATTCGTCGTAGAAGGTGTTCAACAGGTCCAGTGCGAGAATCGGTCGATGTGATGCAGGTGTGGTCTCGAGTAGGGACAGCATCTGATAGCAGGTAAAGGCGCGCGAGACGGTGATTCGTTCGAGCAGCTCGGCCTGCCCTCGCGCGCCCCGTGCGACGAGGTAGGCGTTGAAGCGGTTGCCGCCGTCCAGCACCGTGAGCGGGCTGCGCTCCGCCAGGCGGTGCAGGTTGGATAAAAGAGGGGCGTGCATGCCGCGCGCGAGCACCAGCAGGGTCCATTTGCCGGGGCGGATGTCAGTCAATTCGTCCATGCCCTCAGCTTAGCCGCTGTTTGCAGAAATAAAAATCCCCTGATGGGGGATTGGATGGGTGAAAAGGGAATTAGCTGTTTGGGGGAGGCAGATGTGGCGATGCGGGAGTCGTGCGTGCTAGATGAAGTGGTCCCATGCGCTGAAGTCCCAGTCCGCGAGCAGCAGGCCCAACTCGGCGCGGGTGCGCAGGTTGAATTTTGTCAGCGCGTGGTGCAGGTGCGTCTTGACGGTCTCCGCCGAGACGCCCAGGCGCAGGGCGATCTGCTTGTTGGTATAACCCAGACAGGCCAGTGCCGCCACCTCCTGCTCGCGCCCCGAAAGGGACTGCCAGCGCTGCCACAGGTCGTCTTCGGTCTGCCGGCGCTCAAGTCCCTCTCTCAGAAGATGGGAGGCGACTTCCTCCGCAGAACGCTGTTCCTGTTCGGCAATGCCCTCGAGCATGACCTGGAGCGACTCGTCCAGCTCGTAATAGCGCGGTTCAGGCTCGCGCCGCAGTCCCAGGCGTTGCAGGAGGATGTTCAGCAGGTCCATCAGCTATATTATACTGAACATTTGTTCTGAAAACATTAGAGTTATGGCGCAAAAAAAATTACCGCCAGGCGGCAGATATCACTTTCAAGTTGTCGCGTGAAATGGGAGAATGCGTTACAGATCAGAGGACATGCCGAGGAAGGCTTGCAGGAGCAGCGGGTCGAAGTACTGCCCCGATTGCGACTTCATGTAGTCCAGAGCCTGTTCCTTGGACCAGGCCGGCCGGTATGGACGGTCGGAGGTCAGCGCATCGTAGACATCCACCACGGCGAAGATGCGCGCCGCCAGCGGGATTTTCTCGCCCTGAAGACCGTAGGGGTACCCGCTGCCGTCCCAATGCTCGTGGTGATAGAGCGGGATATCCAGGGCGGGTTTGAGGTAATCGATCTGTGACAGGATGTTGTAGGCATAGAGCGGATGGTGCTTCATGATCTCCCACTCCTGGGAGGTCAGTTTACCCGGTTTGCGCAGGATGTCGTCCGGAATGCCCATCTTGCCGACATCGTGCAGCAGGGCGCCGCGTTCCAGGTGAATGCGCTGTTCCTCGGAAATGTTCATCTTGTCCGCCAGCAGCAGGGTCAGCTCGGCCACACGTCGCGTGTGCCCCTCCGTCTCGCGGTCGCGCAGTTCCAGCGCGCGCGACAGGCCCTCGATGGTGGCATTGTAGGCGGAGGTGATCTCGGCGTTGCGGCGGTCCAGGCTTTCCAGCAAAAGAGAATTGTCGATGGCGATGGCAAACTGGTTGGCGATCATCTCCAGCATGTTGTACCAGTCCGGGGAAACCTTCAGCGGGTGACGCTGGTAGATCTCGAGCACCCCCTTGACTTCACCGCGGGCGATCAGCGGCGCGCCCAGATAAACCTGGAAAGCTTCCTTCTTGAAGTTGCAGGCCGTCATCAGGTTGAGCGGGCTGCGGCGCAGGTTCTCGATGTGCACCAGCCGTCTCTCCCTGACCGCCAGGCCGGCGTAGCTTTGCTCCAACCCAAGATGCGATTGGAGAGTGGTATGTGCATGGAATCCGATCCCCTTGACGTAGTGAAGGGAACCGACGGACTGATCCAGAACGAGGATATCCGCTGCGTCCACGTTGAATTGCTGGACGATTTTTTCGAGAATGACACCGGCCGTCTCCCGCAAATTCAGCGTGGATAGAATGGCCAGGTCAATTTCCCGCACCACCTGCAGCTGTTCCAGTTGGCGTTCGGCTTCCGCATAGAGCAAGGCGTAAGACAAGCTGGATGAAGCAAGCTGACAGTGCGCGCGCAGCTGGGCATTCTGTTCTTCGCTGAAACACCCCGGCTGATCGCTGACCATGCCGAGCAAGGCAATGACCTGCCCATCGGCAAACAACGGGAACAAGCCGCGCGAAGATGGAGAACGGGTATCGCTGTGCTCAACGATCACCTCGTTCTTTTCCTGTAGAACCTTTTCAATGTGGAAGGCCGCAAATTCCGCCGGACGATCGGCATCAGGCCAGCTGCTCAACCACTCCGCACCGCCGGTCTTGCGCGGCAGCCCCAGGCTTACCTGCCGGGCGTCAAATTGGGAGGCAAATGATTCGGTGATCTGTCTGGCAAGTATCGACAGGCTGTTGTCTTCGGCAAGGTCCTGGAAGGAGACGGAATCGATGGAAGCTTCTGAAGGACCTGTATCTGTGGTCAGCGTACCAGTAATCTCGCGTACCATGACCAACAGACGGTTCTCGTCCAGGCGCATGCATTGTGCATTGAGCCTTCTAATCCCTGAGAGCGTCTCCTGGACGTACTCCACGTTCGCCCTGGATCTGCCGTCTGATACGCGCTGCAGCGCCTCTGCAACCGCCACCGCAGCCTCGGCAGGCAGAACCTGCTGGGTCCGCCGCCCGATCAGTTTCTCCGGCGGGGATTTAAGCAGCGTCGAATCACCTGCAATGGAATCCAGGATGCGGCCGCTGCCATCCACAATGAATAGAATCTCCGGCACGCCATGAGCGGATGAAGGCGGAAAGGCCTTATCGGTTTGAGGCGGCTGGAGCCCGGAGATGAGTAGAGGCTGCAAATTGAGCGAGCGCATTGGTCGCTGAAGGATCCCCTTTCAGGTTGTGGTGTCGATGGGGGTTAGATGGCGAGCGGAATGGCAGGAAGCTTTTCGCAGAGCTGTTGGGCAAATTCCTTCAGGGATGGGGCGTGGATGGAGGCCAGCAGTTCCTCTGCCTGGGCGGAGAGTGAGAACTGTTCCTCGGCAAATCCGGCCTGAAGCGCCATGCGCGGATTGTTGAGCAGCAGGCTGCGGAAACCGGTGTTGATGACGGCGGCAGCCAGCAGGCGGTTGATGTTCGCGCGGTCAACAACGGGATCAACAACGCTGACACGCTGGGGGGTAAGGGTAGTCTTAAGCATGAGATTCCTCCACAATAGGTTTGGCGGGTATGGCTGATTTTACGAGCAGCCAGAATGTTCCGGCTGCGATCAGCACATCCCCAAGGCTGAAGACGAATTGGTACGGAAAGCCCTTCGGCGGGTAGAACCTGTCCGCAAGCCAGGGCAGAGATGATTTCACTTGTCGGTAACAGGACATCCTTGCTGCCATACCCTACGCGACTGCCAACCTCAAGCTGGTTGAGAGTGTCGTTGGGTAGCAAATTGGCAGCTGTTTCAAAAGGTAATGGCATAAATCCCCCGTTGGCCAGTATAACGATTAGGTTGAGTCCCAGGCCGATCGTGATCAGTAAAATTCCTGGGAGGCGGCGATTGAGCAGGCAGAAAGCCAGCAGGATAACCTGTGAACCCACCAGACTGGCTGCAGCCAGCCGATCTGGAAAAAGACTTCGCGTAGCAGGAAGGAAAAACGCCAGAAACTGAGGGATAAACCCTGCTACGACTAACCAACCGTATTTAAAGGAAGGCGGTTGCCAGGTTGTGTTCGTCCGCCAGGAAACCAGCAGTCCCACTACCATGCCGGCGACGATGGCGGAAAGCAGAATCACTATCGTCCGACAGGGCCATTATCTGATGGAGCGCCAGCGCCCAAGACCAACATGGCCAGCATGACCAGCATAAAGACAAATTTCACGTGAGTGGGGTTGATCCGGGTGGCGAACATGTTCAATGAGTTTTTCATGGCTACCTTCCTCAAAAATAGTATTGTTGAATGTCAATACTTTACCAGACACCAGGCCTCAAAAGTGGCCTCAAAATGACCGTATTAGCTGCTCGTATAACCTTTCAGTTTCGTTAGTTGGCTGGAGGCCAAGCTCTTTTTGCAGGGTTTTACGGCATTGCTGGTACTGGCGGGCAAGCCCGGGCTGATCACGCAGGGCCGCATAGGCGCGCATGCGCTGGCGGTGGGCTTGCTCGAGGAGGGGGTCGGATAGCAGAGCCCGCCGGCTGGCTTCCAGGCTTCGTTCGGCCTGTTCGAGCTCCAGGTAAAGCTCGCCCAGGCGCAATAAGACGGCCTGGTAGGCTTCCTGCAGGCGCACTCTTTCTGGCATGACCCAGTCGGCGTCGATATTGGCTAAGTAAGGCCCATGCACGAGGTCTACGGCTTTTTGGAGGAGGTCCACGGTTTGCCGTATCTCGCTTGAATTCCTTGCCGCTTCGAGATACAGGTTGAAATCGTCGAGATCGCAGGTGTAATCCGTGCCTCGGTTGAAGCTGTACCGTTCACCTTCATACAGGATCACTTCCTGGCCGACGGCATGGCGCAGCCGGTAAATGGTGGTCTTGTAACGCATCTTCAGACGGGCAGGGGTGATATCCGGCCAGAAGATCATCGCAATTTGCTCCTTGGTCTGTGGAGGATGGAAATAAAGGTAGAAGAACAGGTCGCGGGTCTCGCGCGTTTGCCAATCGGACAGGCTCAGCGGCGTGCCATTTCGGATGACCTGGGCTTCTCCCAGCGTGATGATTTTGAGGGAGGGAGGTGTGATCTGGACGCGCCTGGAAATCTGCCTCAATCTGCGGCGCATCCCTTTGAGGTCGTCTGAAAAATTGACGGCCTTCGCGAAGAATCTGCCAACGGTGGGGTTTACTTTTTTGAATTCAAGGATCTTGCTTAGGTACGGGTAGGCCTGGGAAGCATTGAGGGTGATATAGCTTGATTTGAACTGCGCCAAATCCATCGCTGCAAGCCTGTCCAACTGTTCGAGGCAGGCCTTGGAGTCATGGGATGCATATGCAGCGGATAACCAAATGATGTACTTGCCAAGCTCCTCGCTGGACCCGGCCGGTTGATGCACCAGCATCGATTTTTGAAATATCTCCACCGCCTCCTGAGCGCGACCCACAGCCAGCCTGCAACAAGCCTGTTCAAACTCCACTTGTGACAGGCGGTAGGGCGAGGACGTACCCTGCCGGGCTGCCAGCTGCGTCAGGACCGCTTCTGCTTCTTCCACCTGCCCTCCCAATCGTGCCAGGCGGGCGGTGGATATGGTGGAATAAAAGATGATAAAGTTATCATTCAATCCGCCGGCAACCGTTAAAGCTTCTTCATAACATCGGCGCGCCTGTTCAAAGTCATTAACATCCATTAATAAATCGCCGAGACTGCATAGGGTTAATGCCTGGGTTCTCCGGTCGCCGCATTGCTCGCAGGCTTCCAGACCTTTTTCGAAGACAGTAAAGGCTTCCTCGTAAATTCCATCCATATGGTGAATGACACCCAGGTTGTTAAGAAGTAAGGCTTTACGTGTCGTTTCACCGGATTTTTCCCAGGCATCCAGGGCGCGGGCGTAGTATCTCGATGCCGACTGTGTATCTCCCTTGTCAGCGTGAAGAACTCCGATGTCCATCTCTATCAAGGGAATGCTACTTGTCACCCCCAATTCTGTATACCGGTTCAGGGCAATCTCATAGCATTTCTTGGCGTCATCGAATCTTCCAAGTTTACCTAAAGCTTGTCCTTTCATGCGGTGCGCTTCTGCAAAAGCTTCCTGTAAACTTTGGTCATCCTTATCTTGTGCCAAGCGGATGGTCTCATCCGTATCTGCGAGCATGAGATTGTAGTCGCCCAATCTTCGATAAGCCATTGCCCTGCGGGTGAGAACTTTGGTGAGATTATCCAGATCTCCACTGGATCGAAATGACGCTTCAGCCTGGCTCAATAACGAGACGGCCAGTTGCGCATCACCCTGAATGGCTTGTACCGCTCCCAGCAGTGACAGCATCACAGGATTCTCCTGAGGAATGCTGCTGGAAAGGTGCTCAAGCCAGTTGGAGAGGGTCAACATCCTTCCGTGACGGATAAAGTCGCTGCCGGCCATGGCGAACACGCGGATCAGACTCTGCCGGTCTCCCAGTGATTCATAAAGATGCAGCGCCTCTTCCCAGGACCGGTTTTTTTCATGGTATTGCGCCAGCCCGTTTTGTATATGCCAGGCCAGGGTGGGTTGTTCATACTGCAGGCGCGATTGGAGAAAATGCCGGAAGAGGTTGTGGTAGCGGATCCATTTTCCATCCGGGCCGAGGGGAACGGTAAATACATTATTGGTCTGGATGCTGGCGACCAACGACGCCCAGTTTCGTTTTTCCCCGGGGAGCAGCGGGTCAAGCACGTCTTCGCATAAGGAGGCATTGAAGGCTTCGAAGAGGGCCGTCACGAGCAGGAACTCGCGCATGTCGGGAGTTTGCTTGTCCAAAACCTCGGAGGCGAAGAAATCGAACAGGTCTCCCGACGATCCGAACGGCTGTGCCGGCGGGTGAATGGATGGGAGCGCACTGGTCAGGTGGATGGCGGCGATCCAGCCTTCCGTCTCTTGCGCCAGTTTCGCGGCTTCCTGGTCGGTGAGTGTATGCCGGCTGTTTTGAGTGAAATATTGTTGAATCTCATCAGGCTGAAAGGACAGCTCCTCGTAGCTCAACCCGGCGACCATGTCCCGGGCGATCATCAATGGCATATCCGGGATGTTGGGGAGGCTGCGCGAGGAAAGGATGACATGGACGGTTTCCCCGGATAATTGGATGAACCGGTTGACCAGCAGCCGGACAGGCAGGGCGGAATCCACCAGGTGGTAATCGTCCAGGACGAGCAGGAAATGTTCGTGGATCCGGGAATTGATCTCGTTGGTGAGGGCGATCAGCAGCCGCTCACTGTCCTTCTCGAAGGAAGCCAGGCTTTCCAGCGCGGCAGTCGATTCCCTGCCAAATTCGGGGAATCTTTGCTGGATACTGGAGATGATGTAAGAAAGGAACCTTTGCGGCTCCTGGTCGAGGGTGTCGAGAGACAGCCAGCAAACGGGGAGGTCGCTATTGGCTGCCAGATCGATGAGCAGGGACGTCTTCCCGTAGCCCGCAGGGGCAACGACCAGAATCAGTTTTTTATCCAGCTGGTCGTACAGATTTTCCAGCAGGCGTTGGCGGGCAACAATCTCCGGCCGCCGCTTCGGCTGGCTTATCTTGATGGTGCTGACCGGGAATTTTTCAATGCTGGTCATGTCTGATTAAAACTTTCACTGGCAGGGATGTATGACCTGCTTTAATTTTCCGGCAGTAACACTGAGCCTTCAAAAAGATAACACCCAACGAGGATTAAAGTTTGTTACTAAAAAGTACATTATAAGCCATCCATAGGAGGTAAAAAAGCCGGATTTGGGGTGAGTTTTAATGAAATGTCAATCCCCTGTTTGATGGATAATATTGCATGGTGTATCATTGATGACAGCCAATTCAGGAAAAGCCGTGTCAGAGTATCGATTATGAAGCAGACCCCGTTTCTAATTCAACCGGACCCACTCAACGATATCCGCGGACTCTATAAGCGATTCGATTCTTCAATCGCAGGTCTGGATTGTGGAGGGAAATGCGCCTCCTTCAACACAGGTGGAAAGCCGTTTTGCTGTGACATATGCCATGCCGTGCCTGCGGTTTATGATGAGGAATGGACTTACCTGGAAAATAATACGGACTTGTGGTATTCGTGGCGGGGAGATGAATGTGCGGATTCCGGAGAGTCCGCCCAACTGCAGGAAGACGTCCCGGAGAGGATGGTTCTGCTGGCTTGCAAAGGGCCCGCCCACTGCCAGCGCAATTTCCGCGCACTGTCCTGCCGCCAGTTCCCTTTCTTTCCTTATGTGTCCAGTGATTACCGGTTTATGGGACTTGCCTGTGAATGGGAGTTTGAAGAGCGGTGCTGGGTGATCAGCAACCTGCACCGGGTGGCAAAATCCTACAGGCAGGAGTTTGTTGCCGTTCACGATGCGATGTTTGCGCAGCGGCAGGATGTTTTTGACAACTTTGCCTGTCACTCTGAGCGTATGCGGCTGCGGTTCATGGAGGAACGAAGGCGTTTTCCGTTGCTGCACCGGAATGGAAAGAATTACCTGGTCAGTCCGAAGAGCGGACGCCTGTCGCGAATGGACCCCGGCCAATTTCCCAAGTTTGGTCCGTATCGGGTGGAGACGTAGAAATATTCTTTTACAAGGGGTAGAGATTAATCCCTGGCCAGAACCTTTTCGAGCGTGTCCTCGCTGAAAATTCTCTCGTCCATCAGGTTGAGAAAAGTATCCGCGATGAGTGGATCATAGATGATGCCGCTGTTGTCCCGGATATAGTTGAGAACCTGTTCCTTTGGAACGGCTTTCCGGTAGGGGCGGTCTGAGTTAAGAGCTTCCCAGTGATCTACGACAGTGAATATCCTCGAAGGCAGGGGAATATCATCGCCCTTCAACCCCTGCGGATAACCCTTTCCATCCCACCGCTCATGGTGGCAGTAGGGAATGGTAATGGCATCCTTTAGATACGGAATTCCCTCCAGCATCTCCTTGGCGTAGACTGGATGCATGCGCATGAGCTCCCACTCTGACTCGTTGAGCGGGCCGGGCTTGAACAGGATGGAGTCTGGAATTGCCATCTTTCCGATGTCGTGCAGCAGGGCGCCGCGGTGAAGTTGGAGTAGATCCTCATCTTTCAAGCCTAATTGAAGTGCGAGCAGTGTGCACAGGTTGGTCACCCGGCGGCTGTGTCCTTCTGTTTCGCGGTCCCGATATTCCAGGGCCTTGGCCCAGCCTTCGAGGGTCTTGTCATAGGATTCCTTCAGCTGAACCTCGGTCTCCTCGGCGCGCCTCAGGCTGATCTCGACATTCTCCATGGTGATCCATACCAGGAAGGCCTCTGCCGCCAGCAGGACCACCTGCACGAGAATGTCATCGACGGTGGCGCTGTTGGATGTGACCAGAATTCCCCTGACTTCGAGCAGCCCGATGAAGATCAACGAACCGGCGCATGCCAGGAACAGGATGGGAGCAGCGCGTTTACCGAACAGCAGACTGCCGAGGAAAATGATGACTGGATAAATGATCACGCTCGGGTCGTGGATCCCGCCGCCCTTGAGGGTGGTGTAAAACGCCACGGCAAGAATGACCACAGTCGTGAGGCCGCTGACGAGCAGGTAGGATCCGTGTTCGTTGGCTTCCAGCCCGAATACGCACAGCATGGACAGGGAAAACAACAGCAACGACGGCCGGCCAATCCCTCAACATGGCGTTGTTAATTCCCAGGATGATGCTGGTCAGCATCACCCCCCACAGCACCATCCCCAGGGTGCGCTTGCGCAGATGACCGTTGTAGGAATTTCGAATCGGAACGGGGAACCAGGGCATTGAAATTTTTAGCATGAAGCCTCTATCCGTAGATGGTTTTTCCCACTTCTGCTACTATACAATTTTGAAAGGAATTACACCACCATAGAATTGGGCGATTTGGATGGGCTCTTTTATCCAGATCCGGCGGGGTATAAAGGATACCTTTTTCTCGCCCGGGTGGTCGCTGGCTGGAAGAATTTGTCTTACAATTGAGTTCATCAAATAACAGTGGACGGCGGTCTCTGATGAAAGAAAAAATCCTTGTTGGCATTGACCTTGGCGGGACAAATGTACGCGCGGGCGCTGTGACGATGGCTGGCGAACTGGTTGCCCGCCAGGAGTGTCCCATCGAAGCGCGGCAGGGGCCTCAGGCGGGAGTGGAAAAAATCGCCGGTCTGATCACTCGCGTTGCCGACGAAGCCGGAGGCCGGTTGCAGGCCATCGGGATTGGTTCCACCGGGCCGGTCGACCGCGACCTTGGCGCGATTCAGAATCCCTACACCCTGCCCACCTGGGAAAACGTGAACATCGTCAGACTGCTGCGCGAGCGCTTCCGTGTGCCGGTGACGATCGAGAACGACGCGGATGCCGCGGCGCTGGGTGAATCCTGGATGGGTGCAGGAAGAGGGCTTTCACGCCTGTGCATGGTGACCGTCGGCACCGGTGTGGGGACAGCTTTCATTTATAACGGGAACATCTACCGGGGCGTTGGCGGGGCGCATTGCGAGGGCGGGCACATGATTCTCGACCCGTCGGGTCCGGAGTGCTACTGCGGAGCGAAAGGATGCTGGGAGTCGCTGGCGTCCGGCACGGCGATCGGCGCTTATGCGCGCGAGAAGACTGCTTCACATCCCACGCTCATGACGGAGCTGGCGGGAGGCGACCCTGAGCGAATCGATGCTGCCACCGTCGCGCAAGCGGCCCGAGGAGGAGACGCCTTGGCACTAGGGATCATCAACCGGGCTGCAGATTACGTCGCCCTCGGTCTGGTCAATTTGATCGTCCTGTTCCTGCCGGATGGCATCGTCCTGACTGGGGGGGTCATGCGCTCATTTGACTTGATGGAGGCACGCATCCGCTCGGTGATCGCCCGGCACAACATCATGTCTCCGGTGGATAAGGTGGCTCTACGATTGGCAGACCTCGGTCAGCAGGCAGGCATGATCGGCGCGGCGCGGGCAGCCATGCTGGCCAGCGAAGAGTGATTCAATCAAAGAGCCCCGCGTTTTCGCGGGGCTCTTTGATTCATGTGAATTATTTTTCTACACTTCAAGCCTGACGATCACTACCTTTCCCAACCCGATTCGCGTTCCCACCCTGATTTCATAAGGACGGTTGGGCTCAATTTTCCTGCCGTCCAGAGTGACCCCATTGGTGCTTTTGAGATCGGTGAGGGTGAACATTTTGGTCTGCGGGTCAAAGCTGACTTCGGCATGACGGCGCGAGACCTCCTGTTCCACGCTCAGGATGGGGATGGTGCGGCCCAATGTGAAGGGGTAGGCAGGGATGTCGATGCGCTGCCCGACCTGTTCCTTGGCGGTTGCCCGTTCTATCACCAGATAGGAAGCCACCGATTCTCCCATCCCAATGAAAGTTCCATCGAAATTCCCGGCAGGCACGGAGGGCGGCGGTGGTGCGGATTGAGCCATGGCTGGCTGCGAGGGCATCGGTTGGGAGGCCACATGAGGGATGGGTTGGGATCTCGGTTCATGCGCTGCGGGTTTGGCAACCTGCTGTGCGATGAACGTGAACGGCACCTTGTTCCGGCCGACGATGATCTTGTCGCCGTTTCGGATCTCCTTGCGGGAGTTGAGCACCATCTCCTTGCCGTTCAATATGAGCAGGTTGTTCTCCGCCAGCATCTCGATGTAGTATTTTCCATCGGAGAAGGTGATCTGGGCGTGCTTGCGCGAGATGGTCATGCCGTTGGGGACAAGCTGGACATTGACCGCCAGCACGATATCGTGATCCACTTCGTTGGTCGGACGGCCGATGACCGCCGGCTGCCACTGGATGTCGAAGGACTTGCCGGTCGTGTCTTCGCGAAGAATGGCATATTGCGATGGATGCAGCATCTGGCGGATGGTCTTGCGCACATAGTCAAAGACCAGCTCATCCTGCGGCTGGATGTCCAGCTGGGCCATGGTGTAGTTGGCGTTGAGCGGCCGTTCCATGCCCTTGAGGTAGATGGCGTATTTCTCCGGTGAATCGGCGGTGATGTCGTCGAATTCCTTCAGGATCTCCTGGATCAGGCCGGCCGGGGTCAGGCTTTCAAGGATACGCGCCCGCTGGTCGGAATGCTCGAAGACGTCGATCTTGACATCGATATATTCAGCCATGGTTAACCTCCCTTCTTTTTCTTGCCCTTGGCATCCGGGTTCTCATCCGGTTTGGCGGGTGGCGGCTCCGGTGGTTTGGATTCTGATTGGGCATCAGGCTGGGCTTCGGGTTTCTTATCCAACAAGCCCATTGACCCGGGCATTCTCGACGAGGTCGGCATCAGAGAACAAGTTGATCACAGGATTCCGGCAGCCCGATTTCAATCAGTTTTTTCTTCAAGTCGCGGGATGTCATACATGGACAGGTCCGGTCCGGTAGGTGCAGGCGGGTATGCCGGTTAACGCAGCAGCTTGACCGTGCGCTTTCTTAGACTTGCCGCCGGAGAGCCAGGTAACGTTCTCCTGCGGATACCGTTCCCTGATACGGGTGACCCAAATGTCCAGCGAACCTTCGATATCCTCGTCATTGGCATAGGGCGTGGCGATCTGCAGCATACTGGTGATTCCCGAGCGGACGATGAAGGCGCGTCCCATCGGCAGTTCTGCCTCCGCCAGGCTGCGCGGGAATTTGCCATTCAGCCGGTTGACTGCTGCCGCGCTTCTAAGAGCGATACCAAAGTTGGGCGCCGCATAGACTTTGCGCAGGTCGTCCGAAGAGCTCATGATGCCCAGAGAGCCGGCCACGATCAGGAAAACGCCGGCCGTCTGGTATTTGCGGATGAGCGTGGAGAGACCCTCGAAGAAAGCTCGATCTTCTTGCGGCTGGCTTCCTCCGTAAAGGCATCGTAATCGTCGATGAAGATCATGATCTTGCGCCGCTTGGGTTTCGTGTCGAACTCGGCGCATTCGACCTTCATGTTCTCGAGGAAATCATCCAATTGTTCGATGTCGTCGATGGTCTGCACCACGTGCGGGAGGTTGGCCAGCGACATCTGGCTGGCTTTCCATAGTTTGCGCGAGAAGTCGATCAGCACCATCATGACTTCATCAGGTGAATAATTGGTGGCTACGGAAAGCATCATGGTGCGCAAGTGTAGTGGTCTTGCCGGAGAAAGGCTGGCCGATGACCACCATGTGCGGTCCCTGGCGCTCGATGTCGATCACCGCCGGTTCCAGCGTGCGGTCATCGATGCCCATCACGGCGTAAATGCGTCGCACTGCGGGCAGTGTGGTTTGCTTCATCAGGTTGTCGAGCGAGTAGCGCAGCGGCAGGGTCTCGATGGTGGACGGTTTCTCGCCCTTCCACTTTCCTTCCCAGACTTCGGTCATGCGCATGCACATCTTGCTGATCTTGCCGAGTCCCGCCCGGGTCGCCTTCCTCAGGTGTGAAGGTCAGCGCTGTCTGGAATTCAAGCGGCATGCTGCCGACGCGTACATAGCCGCGGCCGGGAACCGCGCTCAAGTCGGCAGGGACGCCGCGCCCGACGATGTCGGCATATTCGCTGGGATCGGAGAGCTTGAGCGTGAAGCGTTCGGTGATCAGGTTATACAGTTTTCCGCTGAGCGAATTGGGCGTATCCGCCGAGAACAGGAAGTGCACGCCATAGGCGCGCGATTCGCGCACCAGCGAGATCAGCGGTCCCATCAGCCCTTCGTAGTACTCCTTGAATTCGGCAAAGTTGTCGATGACCACCAGGATGGCCGGCAGCGTTTTTTCAGGATGGGCCAGGTTGTAGGAATCCAGGCTGTTGACTTTGGCTTCGCTGAAGAGCACCTGGCGCTGGTCGATGATGTCGTTGACCTTGCGCAGGGCGCGCAGCACGCGTTCCTCCTCCTCGGAGGTGACGACCGCGCCGACATGCGGCAGGTCGCTCAAAATGGACATTGCCCGCCCGCCGAAGTCCAGGATGTAGATGTGCAGTTCATCGGGCGAATGGGTCAGCGCCAGGCTGGTGATGACGGTGCGCAGGAAGGTGGTCTTGCCGCGTCCGGAGGCGCCGAATACAACCGCATGGCCATTCGTAAAGTCGATCTTGAGGGGTTTCTGGCTGGCCTGGTAGGGATTATCCACGATCCCGATCAGCGGCCTCATGGCGTTCTTGCCCCAGCTAATGCGCCTTCCCATTTGAAATTCACCTGTCCCAGAAAGTTGCTGCTTTTTCATTCAATGACAGGCCGAGCCACTTTTTCAGAATTGGAGGCCCGCAGCAGTTCGATATCCGCGTCGTTCATGTAGGCCGTATCGAGCGGGGTTTGCAGGCTGAGCACATTGGTGCCGGTCTGCATGGGCAGGAACTGCGGCCAGGGGCGCCACTGCGGTTTGGATTCCTGCAGCGCCAGATTGGCCATCATCTCCACGATGACGTCATACAGCTTGGGCGGCTCGGTGGCTTTCTGCGCCGCCGACTTGCGCGGGCGGTCCACCCAGATCACATTGGGGGTGACGTTCTCTTCCTGCGGACCTTTGTAATCGCCGCCGGTGTAGGCGGTCTGGATCAACTCGATATTCTCGTTGCCGATCTGCAGGTAGCCGCGGCCGGGGATGCCGGGGGGCAGGAAGGCGGCGTCGGCGCGGCGCAGCACCTCGCGGCTGTCATCGGGCGTTTCCACGCGCAGGCAGATGCGGAACTTGATGTTGGCGCGCATCTGGTCGGTGACGCCCACCGGGCGCTGGGCAGCCAGGATCAGGGTGACACCGAGCGCGCGGCCCAGGCGGGTGATGCTTTCCAGCTGCGCCTTGTATTCGGCGTTGCCCGAGATCATTTCGGCGAATTCGTCGATGATGATGAACAGGTGCGGGTACGGCGGCCGGTCCGGTTCGAGGTTCAAGCCCTTGCGGCGGTAGTGGACGATATCCTTGGAGTTGGTGTAGGTGTTGAGCCTCTGGCGCCGGTCGAGTTCGGCGATGATGGAGGCAAATACGCGCGCCGTGGCGGACTGGTCGAGGTTGGTGACGATATCGACCGCATGCGGCAGGTGCTTGAACGGCTCGAAGGCCGAACCGCCTTTGTAGTCCACCAGCACGAAGTTAAGCACGGTCGGGTTGAAGTTGAGCGCCATGCCGATGATCATGGTCATCAGCAGCTCGGATTTGCCGGAACCGGTCGAGCCGGCGATGATGCCGTGCACGCCATCTGCCTTGGCTGAAAAGGTCAGCACGCGCGGTTCGTTGCCCGAGAGCAGGCCGACGGCGGTGTAGAGCCAGTCTGCGGATTTGGGATCCATGCTGCGGCGCCAGTTCTCCGGTCGCCATTTGCTGCAACTGATCCATGGTGGTGACGTTCAGCATTTCCATCAGGGTGACGGTGGCGGCCAGGCTGGAACCGTAGCCGCGGCGCACGTCGACCATTTCGAGATTGCGGGAGAACTCGCGCGCCTTTTCCTGCGTGGAGACCAGTTTGGTGCTGCCCACATACAGGATGGAGTTGAAGCCGGTTTCGGCATAACGGAAGACGACGGATTCTTCATCCATCGGGTCTTCATCCACTTCGATCACCGACAGGCAGCGGCTGGGGACCTTGGCGCGTTCCGGCACCAGGAAGATGATGCCGGCGCCCAGCATCTGGCCATCCATCATGATCGTGGAGATGGCCGCTTCGCCCTCCAGGTCATGCAGACAGGACCAGCCCGGGGCGGGGGTCATGGCATCCACCACCACCAGCATGAACGGCAGCTTGACGTCCGTGCCGCTTTCCTTGTCCTGCAGGCGCATGCGGCGGCGCTCCAGGATGGTGCGGATGTTCTTCCAGAACAGGCGCATGTTATCGGCTTCGTTCTCGCCGGGTTTTTCATCATTTTCAAAGAGCAGCGTTTCGGTTTTGTCGGAGCCTTGCAGTGGGGCAGGGCATAAGCCCAGCGCCAGTACTGCCGCGCTTCGCTCGTGCCGGCCACATAAAGCATGGTGTCCTGCGGCGACTGGAAGGCGGCATAATCCACCAGCATCGTGCGCACATAAGCATGCACCTTGTCCGATGACTTGCCGGTGATGCCGATGGAGTGGCGGATGGTGACACCCTTGGATTCCTGCGCTTGCCTCTTCCTTGCCTCCTCTTCTCCTGTTTCTTGGCTTCGACTTTTTTCTTTTCGCGTATCATCGGCTTGCAAATACACGGGATGGTCACCGGCACGTCAAACAGCAGGCGCGAATCTTCCGCCAGGCGGGTGGCTTCCCGCATCAACGGGCTCTCCGTCTTCTCGTTCTCGCCGATCTTGTAGATCACAGTGGATAACCGCGTGCTGATCCCCAGGCGCAGATACATGAAATCGTGGTCTTGGGGCGGCGTTCCCACAGGCGTGTTCCCGAGCGGATCTCCTCCTCCCGCGCCTGCGCAGGGCGGTTGATATCGGCGGCAATGCCGAGGGTTTTTTCAGGGTCGGGATAGTTGTAGAAATAATAGATGCGCTGCTGTTCCTGCTCGCTTTCCATTTTGCGGCGCAGTTCACTGATGCGGCGTTTGTAGGCGGCTTCGGCTTCCTCGCGCTGTTTGCGGTCCTTCGAGTTGGTGTACACCGCCAGGGCAATGGTGGCAACCACCGACAGACCCATGGGGATCATCATGAGCATGTTGCCCGCTGCCCTTCCGAACACCGAGGCCAGGATGTAGCCCATGATCATCACCATGCGGCAGGAAGGCCTGCTGCAGCAGCTGCCCGACATCTTTCTTTCGTATCCGGCGGGTTGGGAATATTGTAACTCCCGGATGGGAGCTGGGGTTCGATACGGGGCGGGCGGTCAATGAAGATTTTGTCAGGCATAGGTCATCTCCCCGGTTAACCGGGCACTATGGATAATGCCAGGACCAGGAGCAGCGAAATTGCCAGCAGCGCTCCCAGGACAATGAAAAGGACCTGCCAGTTGACCTGGAAGGATCGTTTCGTCGGCAGGAATGGGCGGGAAATTGGGCTGAAGCGCATTCACGAAAGCCAGCACATCCGGGAAGCGGTGATCGTAAACGCGGTTGATGGATTTTTCAGCGATTTCCGGGATGTTCTTCAGGTCGATGCGGCCGCTGGTTTTGAACTCTCCGCCCATGACGTTCTTGAGAACGGCCTGGTCCTTTTTGAGGTGGTACTCGTAGAGGCGGGCTGGCCTGCCAGCATTTCATAAAGCAGTGTCCCCAGCCCATAAACATCCGTGGCCGGGCCCACGCCGCTGCGCCCGTCAGCGATCTCAGGAGCGGTATAGGCTGGCAGGTTGTAATTTTCATTCCAGAGTTCGTAAATGGTGTTGCCCGGGTCCGCCACGCCGAGGTCGAGCAGGGTGGCGCGCGGAATGCCCTGTTTGTCGAAGCGCACCAGCACCATATCGGGGTTGATGCACAGGTGCAGCTTGCCGGCGCGGTGCAGGTAATAGACGCAGTCCGCGATGCTCAGGATGATCCAGCCGACATGCTGGTACCAGGGCTGCGGGTTCTTGAGCAGCAGGTTGCGCAGGATGGTGCCGTCGATAAACTTGAACACCTCGTAGTATTTGATGCGGCCTTCGATCACCGTCCAGCCGTAGGGATGGTAGTCGATGGTGCCCTGCGGATGCGCCGGCAGCAGGACCGGCAGCAGCGGGTGCTGGCCGGCCTTGGCGAGCTGCAGGAAGGCCTTGGCCTCCAGCCGCAGCTTTTCCTCGCAGCCGACGTTGGCCACCTTGAGCAGGATCTTCTCTTCGCCGCGCCGCGCCTGGTAAACGATGGCGGAGCGCGTAATGACAATGGGTTGGACGATTTCGATCGGGCCGAACCATTCGCCGTTGTCGAAGATCTCGGTGGCGTTTTCGGCCGGGCAGTGCTTTTCCTGACACCACAGGTTGAAATCCTGTGAGATCACATTGCAGCGTTGACAGATTCGCTTCATAAAGCCTCGCGTGAACCAGCTGGCTGTGAAAATTTATTCCAGGAAGGGAATCCGCGCCTGCAGAGCGGAACACTCTCTAAAGGCGCGGATTCTCTTGCCTCCCTGGTTTTGTTATCGCGAGGCACCGGGTCGCACAAGGTGCAAATTCATTGCACTCCCGGTGCCTCGAATCTTGAAATAGACTAGCAGAACCGGCTGGGATCCTGAATTGTCGCCGTCGCGGTACGACTTGATGGCGCTCTTGAGATCGTCGCTGAGCTCCCTCATTTTATCGGCAGCCTTTTTGAATTGCGGCTTGATCCTTTCGATATATTGCGCCGCAGCATAGGTCGCGCCCAACGAGAGCCAGGCGGTTGCCTTCAGCGATGCTAATATCGCCTCCATCACTTTTGCGAACCATCCAGGACTCCCCGAATCACTTGAAACTCTTTGCCATGTTTTCGACCTGCGGGAATGTCCATATAGACTTCATCAGTAGCCATAGTCATTTCTCCTCAGCCTAAAAGATATTGTTGAACACATCAAACAGGCCCTGGGCCATGTTGGTGGCTTGTTGAAATCCCTGCAGCATATGGTCCTGGGATTTCTTGATCGCCGCCGGCAAAGTTCTGGCCGCCGGTCAGGATGCTGGCGAGCATCGGGATGACTTCGTCATTCATTTCGCCGCAAACCGGTTGGCGCCATCACCCTTCCACACGCCGCTCAAGACCTGGGATACCATGGCCTTAATCGGTGCAGTGACAGCGTCCTGAATAAAGTTAAACCGCGATAGTATCGAGCTGATGATCCCGTTGATCGCATCTTCGAAGAATGAAAATATACCCATCTCTCACCTCCATCCTAGAATTTTGAACCGGCTGTTTTGTCAGCCGATCTCATGTCGTCATCGCCTGCCGAATGTCGCCGGCTTCCTCGGAGAGCTTGTCGCCGAGCTTGTTCACCTTCGGTCTGGAAGACCTGCAGGGCCTGCACAAAGGTGTCTCCGAATTCACCCTGCATGGCGCCGTTCTGCATCTGCTGGGCGATGTTGTTGGCCATGCTGACCGTCTGGCGCAGGCGTTGGGAGGCCTGCTGGCATTGCTTTGCCATATCATCCAGCGCAGCATAGTTAACTCGAATTTTATCAGCCATTTTCTCCTCCTTTAGATCAAGATCGTTGAAGAAATTCTTGGTTTCTTCATCATGCCGCCGGATGAGTGCCGCGATCTTGTTGGCCACATCTCCGGCGTGCCCCAGGGCGCCTGCCAACCTCTGGATCGCAGGAAGGACCTGGGTTTCCATTTCGTTGAACCACTTATCGGACCCTTCGCCGACCCACTGGTTGTTGTGCAGGCTGTCGACTTTGCCTTTCAACTGCTTGTAGCAGCGCGTCGATTTCCTGCTGTTCCGTCCTGAACCGTTGGACGATAGTGCTCATATCGTCATATTGGATCCTTCTAAGTCTTAATGCCATAGGCTTATCCTTTCATAAATTTTGGATATGGTCGATCCGGCTTTGATTTGGTTCTTCTTCGTTGGCTGCCAGTCCAATGAAGAGATGATCAAACTGGTAATGCTTATCTCTCTTATTCTTCGCCTCCTCTCGAATTCACCAAATATTATTATGAATACTTTAGCATTAATGGAAACCAGAGTCAATCGGTCTTATTTACTGTCCGATTTCCAGATGTAGCTCACTTCTTTTTCTTTGTGGATTTGGGCTTGAGCGCCTTCGATGCTCCTCCTGCCGCGGCTGTGCCGGCCACACCGGCTGCGCCTGCAGCCGCAGCCCCTCCGCCGCCCGAAGAAGAACCCTGCGAGCCGCCTCCACCGCCACCGGCTCCCTGCGCGGTCTGTGCTGCACCGCCGCCCGCGCTCGAACCGCCTCCTGCACCTCCTCCGTAAACATGGTCAGGAGCTTGCGACCCGCCACCGCCTGCTGAACCTCCGCCCGCAGCGCCGCCGCCCGCACTGCCCACCTGTGCGCCGACTCCGCCGCCCATGCTGCCGAGGCCGCCCTGCAACCCCTGGCCAGCCTGACTGCCGCCTCCTCCGCCACCACCTCCTGCACCGGTACCGGCTGCAGCACCCTGACCGGCTGCGGCTGCCGCACCTTGCTGCGCGCCAACCCCGCCAGCTCCCCCGGCCGCTTGACCGCCGCCGGCCTGATCGGAGCCTGGCTGACCCCCGAGCTGTCCAGCACTACCCGCGGGTCCGATAGGTCCCGATACGCCTCCAACGACTCCAGCTCCGATTCCCATGCCCGCACCTGCCGCTCCCATCATGCCGAGGTGTTCAGGGTTGATGCGGGTGAAGTCGACATTGAAGAATCCCTTGGTGTCCTCGTCGAAATCCCGAATGAGCTTGGTGATCTTTTGCAGCACATCCTGCGCGTAAAAGATCGCTTTGGCCAGGCGCGATACTGCCGGGAGCACCTCGTTTTCCATCTCCTTGAAAAACTTCTCGGAGCTTTCGCCTTCCCAATCCTTGTGCAGGTCGCGCACCTTGTCGCGCAAGCGTATGTGCAGTTGAACGATATCCTCGCCTTCATCCCTGAACTTCTTGATGATGGTCCTCAACTCGTCATAATTCATCTTCACAACACGGCCCATGGTCGTACCTCCTTCAGCTTATATCAAAGCGAATGATCACGTTGGGGCCCAGCCCGATCATGGCGCCGGCGGTGAGTTGGAAGGGCTGCCCCGCAGGCAGGCGCTGTTCATTGACCCGTGTCCCGTTGCTGCTCTGCAGGTCGGTGACGAAATAGGCGCGGCGCACGTCGTCGTAGGTGATCTGCGCATGACGGCGTGAGATGTTCGGGTCCTGGACGTTGAAGTGACCCTCCGAGCGTCCGATCACGAACGGGAATTGGTCCACGCTGATGCGTCCCGGCGAGGCCGTGCCGGCCGGGGTGCGGATGACGGTCAGGTAGGCGCGGGAGACTGCCGGCGCACCGGCGATCATGGTTTCGTTCCCGCTGCTGACCGGACCTTCCCCGATCAACGTGGCGTTGGCCGGCACCTGCGAGGAGGGCAGCGGTTCGATCACTCTCGAGGCCGCCGGGGTAGCCACCGGCACCGGGGGCGGAGGAGGCGGAGGGGCTGCCGTCCCGCCGCGTCTCTGCGGGATGGGTTCGTTATCGGATACCGGCAGGCTCGAGCCGCCTGCCTTGCCGGCTTTGCCCATGCCGCCGCCCAGGCGTCCCTGCAGCACCGGTGTGCCGGTCATGGATTTCTGCCGCGAGGAGTTGAACATCAGGAAGCCCACCACGCCCAGAATGATGACCATGATGCCCACCAGGAAGATGGGCGCGGCGATCAGGGCCACGCCCAGCCGCGAAAAGATGGACGGCGCCTTATACGTGACCCCCTCGTAGACGGTGGTCGAGAAGACGTTATTGTTCTTGGCAAGCACGCGCAGCACGACGTTGTATTTCCCGCTTGTCAATGCGGTTGGCTTTCATCGGGATGGTGATGGCACCGCTGGTGGAATCCAGCGCCGGGTGAGTGAAATTCGAGCCGGCGACCTGTGTGTTGGTTTCTTCATCCACCAGCCAGCCGTCGAAGCCGCCGACCAGGCCGGGGTTGGTGACGGATACATTCATCACCAGGTCCCCTCTTTGATCAACCACGGACTGTACCTTAAGGTTCGGGTAGGCGGAAGACGGATCGAATTTGAACTCATGAATCAACTGCGTGACGGGGTTGCCCTCATCATCGCGAGTTAAAGCAAAGGCCGTGCCGTCCTCCCTGCTGACCGCGGATATCCGCATGTCATAGGAATTGTCGATGGTCAGGGCTTCGGTGGGGACGAGGAAGCTGTTGAACGTCTCGGGGTCATTGAAAATGTACTCGCCCGCCTTGGACCCGCCCTGCTTGTCCCAGATCTCGACCTTGACGTACTTGGCCAGTTCGGGAGAGGTCAAGGCAAGTTGAACCACATAAGCCTGCTGGGCGGCATCCAGCACCAATCCATCCAGCCGCACGGAGACAGGGCTGGGTGGCCCGGGATAATCGGTGCCGGACTCGAAGGTGAAGGCCTGGTTGAGAGACTGGTTGTCCTGCAACTGCACCGTAAGCACGGCATTGTTCGTGCCCTGCTTGGGGTAGACGGTCGCCTCGGCCATCCATTGCGCTTTGAGGGCGTCCATGATGCGGCCGAACGTCGCAGGCAGTTCCTCTTTGTTTGAGATTAATGAAAAGCCGCCCGTACTGGCGGACATGGCCTGCAGTTCCACCGCGTTGATATTGCCCTCTTTTTGGGAGAGGCCGATGGTGTTGAGCGGCACCTGGGACTTCATCGCCAGGTCCACCAGCTCCTGGTACTTGTGCTTGCTGCAAGGCTGTCCGTTGACATTTTCATCCTTGCCGTCGGTGAACAGGATCACCGCCCGGCGGGCCGCCGGCAGCTGGGACATGGATTTAATGGCGCGTGTAGGCGGCATCGTAGAGGCAGGTGCCCTTCCGGGAGACCTTGTACTGGTCGATGGCAAAGCTGACCGCCGCAGGGTTATCCGTGAAATCCTGCAGGAGGGCGATGCTCTCGTCAAATTGAATGACCGCGAACTGCGAATCGTCGGGGATGTTGTTGAGGGAGAGTTTGGCGGCATTTTTCAATGCCTCTGCCGAGCCTCCCATGCTGCCGCTGGCATCCATGACCAGGGCGATGTAGATCGGGATGTCCGGTTTCTTGATGACCGCATTGGCCACATAGTCGTTGTTGAGCAGAGCGATCTGCCCACCGACCGGCTGGGCGTTCATCACCGGTGCACCGCCGTCAGCGATGGTGAAATAGACCTTCAGCAGCATGCCGTCTTTTTGTTCGAGCGGCGAGACCAGGTTGATGCTGATGTCCCAGGTCTCCTGGGCATAGGCTGCAAAACCCGGCGCGAAGGGAACTGCCAATACGAAAAGAACCAGGACGATGGCTTGGATGCGTTTATTCACACTTCCCTCCCAAGGAAGATTTAATTGGACAATTTATATAAAGTATTATAGCAACTTCGCGAAGGAAATACTACCCCCCCTATTTATACTATTCCCCTATGGTGAAAGTAATCACAAGCCCATTTGGGATTGCTTTCTTCCCCTTAAGCTATAATATCACTGGGAAAAATAAACAGCCGGTCTTGTTCCCGGCTTGATACCACTACAGCGAGGTTCCCCATGTCCTATGGAAGCACAGCCAAAATCCTGCGTGTTGATTTAACGACCGGCAAGGTTGAGATCGAGGAACTCACCCAGGCGTTCTACCGTCTTTACCCGGGCGGCAAGGCGCTGGCGGGATATTTCCTGCTGAACGAAACCCCCGCGCACACCGACCCGTTTGCGCCGGAGAATGTGATGGTCATCGCCAACGGGCTGCTGACCGGCTCGCCGGTGTCCACCGCCACGCGTTACGTGATCTCAGCGCGCTCCCCGCTCACGGGGGGTTACGGCGAATCGGAGGCGGGCGGCTTCTGGGGGCCGGAGCTCAAAATGGCCGGGTTCGAGGCGATCCTCATCAAAGGAAAGTCCGCGGAGCCGGTCTACCTGTGGATACAGGACGGCCAGGCCGGGCTGCGTTCCGCCAAACACCTGTGGGGCAGGACTCCGCTTGATGTTCAAAAAGATATCCGCTCGGAGCTGGGCGACGACAAGATCCGTGTGCTGCAGATCGGACCGGCGGGCGAGAACCTGGTGCGCTACGCCTGCATCACCAACGACCTGCGTCACTTCAACGGGCGCAACGGCATGGGCGCGGTGATGGGCTCCAAGAACCTGCGGGCGGTGGCGGTGCGCGGGCACCAGCGTTATTTGTCGCTGGCGCATGACGCGCCGGCGCTGCAGGCGCTGGGCAAGCGGCTTTCACAGGAGGCGCAGAAACATCCGCTCAGCTGGGATCTGCAGCAGCGCGGTACCCCGGGGCTGGTCGAACCGCTGAACACGGGCGGCATCCTGCCCACGCGCAACTTCCGCCAGGGAGCGTTCGAAGGCGTGGACGGCATCAAGTGGGAAGCTTACGAGAAGCAGATATTCACCGCCAAGCGCAGCTGTTATGCCTGCGCGGTGCGCTGCAAGCGCGAGGTGGCGGTGGAGGGCAAGCCATCCGAATACGGCGGACCCGAGTACGAGACCGTTGCCGTCTTCGGCTCGGACTGCGGTGTGGACGACATCCAGGCGGTCGCCAAGGCCAATGAGTTGTGCAATGAATATCTGCTCGACAGCATCTCCACCGGCGCGACCATCGCCTTTGCCATGGAGTGCTTCGAGCACGGCCTGATCGGCTTGAAGGACACCGACGGCCTCGACCTGCGCTTTGGCAACGCCGAAGCCATGCTGGCCATGATCGGCAGGATCGCCCGCCGCGAGGGATTTGGGGACCTGCTGGCGCAGGGCAGCCGGCATGCGGCGGAGAAGATCGGCGGGGAAGCGCCCCGCTTTGCCATCCAGGTCAAGGGACAGGAGCTGCCCATGCACGACCCGCGCGGCAAATACAATGTGGGGTTGGGCTATGCCATCTCCGAGATCGGCGCGGACCACCTGCTGGTGGCGCATGACACGATGCTGTTCAATCCCGAGTCGGTTTCATTCAAGGGCGCCCAGGGGCTGGGCTTGCAGCAGGCGCAGCCTCCGCGCGTATTCAATGAGGAAAAGACGAGTCATTTTTACACCCTTGAGCGCTGGACCAGTTTTGAGAAGGTCTCCGGGCTGTGTTTCTTTGGCCCCGTGCCGCGTTCATTCATCCAGGCGGCGGATGTGATCGAGGCGATCCGCGCCGCCACCGGCTGGGATGTGACCCTGGACGAACTCCTGACGATGGGTGAACGTGCGACCAATCTGGCGCGTGCCTTCAATGCCCGGGAGGGATTTTCGCGCAGGGACGATGCGCTGCCCGATCGGTTGTTTGCAGGCGCGGAGAATGGGGCACTGCAGGGGCAGGGCATGCCGCGCGAGGAGTTCGAGCAGGCGCTGACCCGCCTCTACCGGGCCAAGGGATGGGATGAGCAGACGGGTATGCCCACCCGCGAACGGCTGGAGGCGTTGTCGTTGGGCTGGGCGGCCGACCTGATGGGAGCCTGATGAAGCTTTTCCTGGGCGGACAATTCTCCCTCTACATCCCCGGCCACCCGCCTTCGGTGGAGGTTGAAATGAATAAACCTGCCCGGCTGAGCGAGGTATTGTCCGGGTTGGGAATTCCAGTTGCGGATATCCACCTTGCGGTGGTCAACGGCCAGCTTGTGGAATTGGACGAAGCAGTGGTTACCGACCAGGATGAAGTGAAGATCTTCCCGCCGGTGGGCGGAGGATAGTTCAGCAAAAGGCCCCCGAGCCTGTGGTTGAAGCAAAGGCGTGCGCTGGTGATCAATCACAAGACGGTTCTACGGCTGATGAACAAGCTGAACATCCGCTCCAGGGCTCGAAAACGCAAAATGTACCGGAAACTGGAAGAGATCGGCACCTACCACCGTTATGCCAATGTGCTCAACCGCGATTTCATGGCCAGCCGCCCGAACCAAAAGTGGGTCACGGATATCACTTACATCATGACCCAGGAAGGGTGGGCTTATCTCTCCACCATCAAAGATCTCTACGATGGGTTTATCGTCGCCTCTGCCTTTGACCGCAACAACTCGATCGCTCTCGTGACCCAGACACTGCGACAGGCCAAGCAAAAAGAAAAGGTCACTGATGGACTCATCCTCCACAGTGACCAGGGGCACCAATACACTTCGCAGGCGTATCATGATGTCCTTGTAGATGAGTATAACATCACTCCTTCCATGTCACGGCGTGCGAATTGCTGGGATAACGCCCCCATGGAAAATTTCTTCGGACATCTCAAAGAAGAGTATTTGCGCCATTTCAAAAACCCTACCTTTGATGAAGCTCAACAAATCATCAATGAGTATGTTAAGCTCACAAGCCTCGGGGGCCTTTATTTTGGGACAAGTTAAGGAGTCACTTTCCAGAAAAGCACGGTGCCGTCGGAGGAACTGGTCACCAGAATTTTTCCATCCGGAGTAAACGCCATGCTGGTGATGGCGGACCGGTGTCCTTTCAGCGTGTTGAGCAGCCGCCCGGTGATACTCCAGAGTTTGATGGTGCCGTCGGTGCCGCCCGATGCCAGGACTTGACCATCCGGAGAAAAGACAAGCGCTTCGGGACCCAGGTGACCGCTTTCCCACTCTGCCAGTTCCGTCCCGTCGGGATTCCACATCTGAATGTAATCGAGTTCCGTGGAGGCCAGCCTTTTGCCGTCCGGGGAAAATGCGCTTTCCACGTGATAGGTGTTCAAATCCTTGGAGAAGATTTCATCCCCTGTTGAGACATCCCAGAGTTTCAAGAATCCATCATAAGCGCTGGTCAGCAGTTGTGCCCCATCGGGCGAGAAGGACACACTCACAAGGTCCTGCTCATGTCCTTTCAGCGTGTGCAGGACCCGGCCGGATGCAATCTCCCAAATTTTGACCGTCTTGTCGTCCGAGCCGCTGGCGAGCAATGATCCATCCGGCGAGAAGGCGATGACTTCCACGTCGCTGTCATGCCCGCTCAAGGTGAGGGTTTCCTCGCCGCTGGCCGGATCCCAAAGGTGGATGCGGTTGTCGTCCAGCCCTGCGGCGACCTGTGCGCTGTTGGTGAATAAGCAGCGCAGTTCGCCATCTCACCCAGGCTGGCCAGTGTGCGCAGCGCCTGCCGGGTGGCGACATCCCACAGAATCACATTCCCGTTGTCAGACGATGTCAGCAGGGTCGTGCCATCCGGTGAAAGGGCGACGCCGGTAATCTCTTCCGAAAACCCGTTGGCATTCGCCAGCTCGCGCCCGGTGGCGGCCTCCCACAGGCGAAGGTAGCCGTCGATCGCCCCGGAGATGAGCGTGCTGCCATCCGGAGAAAAAGCCACGCTGCGGGGAATGTGCATCACACCGGGGATGGTGAGTTTCTTTTTTCCGCTGGCAACCTCCCACAGGATCACCGAACCTTTTTCAGCCCCGAAGGCGAGCGTTTTTCCATCCGGAGAAAAAGTGACCTGGGTGGCAATCCCGTCCAGGTCGCTCAGGGTGCGCAGCTTTTTCCAGGATGTCGTATCGAACAGGCTGACCACCGCTTGAGGCGGCGTGGTGATCGAGTTGATGACCGAACCGGAAACAGCCAGGATGCTCCCATCGGGCGAGAAATTCATGCTGGTTTGCAGGCTGTTCTCCATGGGGACTTCGCTCACGGGCTCATCGGTGGCCGTATCCCAGATGCGGACCACACCTTCAAAAACGGCGGTCGTGGCTAGCAGCTTTCCATCGGGTGAGAGGGCGATGCCGGAGATGGATGTATCGGACCCCTTGATCGACCGAAGCAGCTTTCCTGTGGCCACATCGAAGAGATGGACCATGCCGTCCCCGACGCCGCCGGCAATGGTACTGCCGTCCGCGGTGTAGGCGACATTATGCATCCCTTGCGTGATGAAACCGACGGTGAAATCAGTTTTCACGCTCAACCGGATTAGTTGCTGTCCTGTCGCCGCATCCCGGATGGATATCGCGCCACTCGGCAGCCACAGCGCCACCGACTTTCCGTCTGGCGAATAAGCCAGGCTGGAGATCCAGGCCTCCGTCGGGAAGTAATTGAGGGGTTGGAGAGTTTGCGAGTCTGAAGAAATGAGCTCCGGTGGAGGATGCGACAGCGACCTGCAAGCCGTCGGGTGAGAAGACGACCTGGTTGATGGTTCCCAACCCCAGTTGGGCGGCTTGTTTGACCAGTCTGGCGCCGGCGGGGTCGATCAATTCCGACACAGGGGAGGAAGTCGGCGCGGATTGCGGGTCCGCCGTGGACGTGGCCACGGGCTTAAGGAAAGGCGTGTCGATGGCCAACAGATCGGCGGTGGGAGCCGGGGTATTAATAACGGCAGGGGAGGGGACTTCGGTGGGAAGAGAGACGGGCTCGGGGGCAGCCGGCTTTGAAAACAGCCACTGGTAGATCAGCGCGGCTGAAACGAAAAGGAACAAGATGCCAGCCAGGACCCAGATTAACTTAATAAAAAATTCCAGTCGGGAAGGAGATTTTTTCATGCGCATTTCCTTATTGTCCAAAGGGTCATCCTCATGTGTGCGTAAAATTGCCCACCTGCCTCTATTATATCTACGAGCGAGAGGAGGAAAGGTTTTTTGAGCCAACAAATCAGTAAGCTGGTGTTGCCTTATTTCTATTGGGACTTCTTTGCCATCGGAATCCCATGAAAATTGTATAATTATTCACAATGACTCTGAGAAAAGTACTTGTTGCCTGCATCCTTTTTGGGATGATGGCTCTTTCGGTGTTCCTGGCGTCATCCGGCGCAGCAGCCATTGAAATCACTTCCACTCCCTCCGCATTGCATCCGACCTTTGACCCGACCCGGCTGATGCAGCCTCCCACGGTGGTGCCTCCCGCCCAGGCGGACAACGGCGCCCAGGCTCACTGGAGCATGTGCATGAGCTGCCACGGTGACCACGGGCAGGGGCTGACCGGCGAGTGGCGCGAATCCTACGGGGCGGAGTACCGTGACTGCTGGCAGTCCGGTTGTCATGGCAGCGATCACGCCGAAAATACTTTTGAAATTCCCGCCTCGGGGATTCCGACGCTCATTGGGGCGGGCAAACTGGCGCGCTTCACCAATGCCCATGAACTGCAGAATTACATCCATCAGAGTATGCCTTTCTTCCCGGCCGGCTCGCTGACGGATGAACAATCGCTGGAACTGACCGCCTTCCTGCTGAGAAGTAACAACACCCTGCCGGATGGTCTCACCCTGGATAGAGTCAACAGTTCAGCCTTGCCGATCCACCAGAAATTAGCTGTGCCCGGGAGCGAGATTCCGGGAGCGCTGCTGCTGGTTGGCGTGCTCCTCCTCGCAGCGGTGGGACTGGTCTACCGGTTCAATCATCAGGCCGCCATCCCGAAGACCAGGCCGGGCTTTGTTTATCACCTGCACCCGCCGCGCATCCCGAGGGCGCAGTCCCGGTTCTGGTACACCCTCGGCACGGGCGGGCTGGCTGTCTTTCTGTCGCTCATCCTGTTGGTGACCGGGCTGCTCGAGATGTTCTATTATGTCCCCACGCCCGGGCAGGCGGCGGTCTCGGTTTCGATCATTAAGACACTGGTTCCTTATGGCAACCTGGTGCGCAACCTGCACTTCTGGTCGGCGCAGTTCCTGGTGATCGTGATGAGCCTTCATCTTTTGCGCGTGGTGCTGACCGGGGCATACGCGCCGCCGCGGCGGTTCAACTATCTGCTCGGGCTGGGGCTGCTGGTGCTCATCCTGCTGCTCGATTTCACCGGCTATGTGCTGCGCTGGGACGAGGGCGTGCACTGGGCGTTGGTGGTCGGGACAAACTTGCTCAAGACCATCCCGCTGATCGGAGACGGGCTGTATCGATTCGTGATGGGCGGCTCAGGGCCGGGCGCGGCGACGTTGATTCGGTTTTATGCCTGGCACATCTTCGGCCTGACCCTGGCGGTGATCCTCCTGGTGACATGGCACGCTTTTCGGGTCCGGCGGGACGGCGGTATCGCCTCTCCACCGCCGGAATTATCTCAGAATCCACAGTGGATCACCCGCTTCGACCTGGTGCGCCGTGAAGTGTTGGCCATGGTCATCGGGATCATTTTATTGTTGTTGGTCTCTCTGGCAGTTCCCGCGCCGACCGATTCCCCCATCTCCAGCTTCAGATACAATGACAGGCAGCTCTCGGGCGCCGTGGTTCTTTCTGTGGGTGCAGCAGCTGCTCAAGTGGGGTGACCCCTTCTGGTTGGGGATCGTGATTCCGTTGGTGGTCGTCACAATGTTGGGATTGTTCCCGTACATCCTGCCCAACGCGGACAAAAGCGAACTGGGCCGCTGGCTCCCCCGCGGAAACCGACTGGCGCAAGTGCTGACCGTTTTACTTTACCTGATAATTCTTGCGCTGACTTTTTTAGGCGCACTTTCTTCAACAGGCTGACCATGAAAAACGATTTGACACGCCGCGACTTCATTAGACTTTCAACACGCACCCTGTTGGGTTTGGGGGCGATTCTCGGGCTGGGAGGTTTGATCCGCTATTTCAGCTTCGAACCCGACCAGGGTCCGCCCAGCGTATTCGACCTGGGGGATGCCGGTGGCTTTCCGAAAGGATCGCGCACGATTCGGGCTGAGCTCCCGGCGGTGATCATCAACCAGGATGGCGCTCTCAAAGCCATCAGCCTGACCTGCACGCATCTGGGCTGCACGATCGAAGAAGACGAGAAGAACGGGGGTGGCTTTACCTGCCCCTGCCACGGCTCGGTGTTTGATGAAAATGGGAAGGTAATTAACGGCCCGGCGCAGGAGCCCCTGAGGTCGTTGCGGGTGGAAATTACCGGTGAGAACAAAGTGATGGTGTCTACGGACTAGAGGCCGGCTTGAGAAAAACGTTGAAGTGGACCGGGGTTGTCGTGGGGTGTTTGATCGGGGCGATGCTCCTGGTCATCCTCGGTTTGTATGCGTCAGGCCAGATGCGCCTGAATAAGGTCTATGATGTGCCTATCCGGGCGGTTGCTTTACCCGATGACCCTGAATCGCTTGCAGAAGGGAAACGCATCTTCCAATATCGCGGGTGCGAAGCCTGTCATGGCGAAGACCTGGAAGGGCTGGTTTACATGGACAACCCCGCCCTCGGAAAGGTCATCACTCCCAACCTGACGGCCGGTCCGGGCGGGATCGGCGACGAGCGCACGGACGAGGACCTGGTGCGCGCCATCCAGCACGGGATTCGACCGGACGGAACGCCACTGCTGTTCATGCCCTCCACGGAGTTTTACTACCTGAACGATGCCGACATGGGGAAAATATTGGTCTACATCCGCAGCCTGCCGCCGGTGGACAACGAAACGCAGCCGAGTGAGCTCTCGTTCACCGGATTCGTGGCGATGAACCTCGTCAAGGGTGTCACCTTCCTGCCTGCGGAGTTGATTCCTCATGGCGCTTCGCGACCCGGTGTACCCGAACCCGGGCTGACCGCCGAATACGGGCAGTATCTGGCCCTGTCATGCCTGGTCTGCCATGGAATAGGATTATCGGGAGGGGAGATTCCCGCCTTCCCTGCGGAGTGGCCGGCTGCCCCCAACCTGACCTCCGGCAGCGCAAGCCGGCTGCCCTCCTGGGGTGAGTCGGGCTTCATTGACTTCATCCGCGATGGGCAGAAGCACGGCCGTGTCATCAGCGACGCGTTCATGCCCTGGACATCCTACCGCCATATGACCGATGATGAGCTTCGTGCGGTGTACCTTTACTTGATGTCGGTACCCCCGAAGGAGTTTGGAAATCACTGAAAAGTTATTTCGTCCAATTACATCATTAAGAATTATGCTTATTAATTGAATAGATCAAGAACGGTCCTGTATCATCCTGCGCTTCTCTCTCAAAGGACATACCGATCTTCTCGGCCACTCTTCTGGAGGCGGTATTCTCTGTGTCAATCAAGCAAATCAAACGGGATAAATTCAGCATATTAAATCCGTAATCCCGTATGGCCAGGGCGGCTTCTGTTCCCAGACCTTGCCCCCAGAATTCCTCCGCGATCGTATACGCGACCTCGACTTCATCCTGCCCTTCGATATTCCACGGCAGCAGACCGCAACGACCGATGAATTTCCCCGTCTCCTTGCGGATCGTTGCCCACAATCCCAATTCGGGGTGGCGCGGATGTCCGTGCATGTGCCACTCGAGCTCCTCCTGCGCTTCCTCGCGCGAACGCGGTGCGTCAGGAATGTATTGGGTGATCCTGGGATTGCAATACAACGCCCAGAGAGCATCAAGGTCTTCGATGACCTGATGGCGAAGGATGAGTTTTTCGGTTCCGAGAATGGTTTTATAAGATTTGCCATGTTACTCATCTTTCATTTTGTTGGTCACCGCGTACATGAGGAGGTCGCACGACTGTCCACGCCAGACCTGATAGCTGTGTAGCAGGCCTTCGAACTGCATGCCGGCTTTCTCAATGACTCGCGCGGATGCACGATGCTCCGGCAGACACACAGCTTCAATCCTTACCAGGTGTATCTGGTTTAATCCAAACTGGAGGAGTGCTTTTACGGCTTCGGTGGCATAACCCTGTCCCCAGTAGGCACGCGCGATGGTGTAGCCCATCTCGACACGACGGTTAATCGGGTGCGGCCGGCTGAAATTGGCTATTCCAATCAGGCGTTGGTCAGCGCGATGTTCGATGCCCCACGCACCCATTCCAAATTGTTCATAATCTGCAAGAAACTCATCCAGGTTTTCTCGAGCTTCTTCTTTGGATTCGTAATGCGTCCAGGGGGTAAAGCGGTCGATCTCCGGGTCGGATGCATAATCGTAGAGATCGTCGAGGTCGGTGGGACGCAAAGCGCGCAGCATCAGGAGCGGGGTGGAAAGAACCGGGAAAGGAGTGAAGAGATCTTTAAGATCTATTTGCAAAGTAAGGTGACCTTTCTAAATTAGACACAACGCCAGTTGGTTCACTTGCTCCATCGGCATGGACTTTACCAAATCTGACGATAAACATCGAGAATGATGGTGCTAGTGTGGTTACGAGAGCGAAGCGATTCGGGATTTGCGCCTTAATATGCCTTGGTATCTACAACTGTGATAAACACTGGGTTGGTCATATTGTGACGGCTCCCCCCGCCTACCCTGCTGGCGCAGGCCAGCAGGGTAGGCGGGGGCTTCTACGGACTTACACCGATGCTATGCCGCCCCATAGCAATTAGCGGAGCTCTCTCTTGGATATGTTGAGTGTTTTATAGGGTGGACTTCCCGCCCCAACCAGCAACATTCAGTTTTTTAAAGAGCCGCAGTGGACTTGCGCTGAGTTTTTTCAACTTCTGTCGCTTCGTGCGTCCACTCGTTTGCTTTGATTATAGCACAAATATTCTAAGAAAGGGAACGCCTTGTATCCCCAATGCTGCCCGTGCTGACCTGCGCCAGCAGGACAGTGAAGCAGGGGGCTTTACCCCCGTGAGATCCGGGGGTTACGGCGCTATTTTGGTAAAATAGATTGTATAATTCGGACAAATTACCTCTTGATTTATCAGAATATTTGTTCTATAATCGAGCAGTACTTGTTTAGCGTGTCAAAAAATGCCCCATATATGGTGCTAACTTGCCGTTCTACGATTCTGATGTTACAGCTACGTCCAGTATATATAGTGATTAATCGGCTGTCTGCAATCTAGGTCCCATATATACTGGAATTTCATCATCAGAGCTAAACAAGTACATCGAGCAAGTTTGGAGTTCATGGATATCGACAAGATCGTTGAGAAGATGACCTCTGTAAACAATCCATCAAGTCGTTTTATTAGGAGGACCCATGCAACCTATCAGACCGTGTTTATGGTTCGATCACCAGGCTGAAGACGCCGCCAAGCTCTATACGTCGATCTTCAAGAACTCCAGGATCTTCGATGTTACCCGCTACGGCAAGGAAGGATTTGAGATTCACGGCCGCCCCGAAGGCAGCGTGTTGACTGTTGAGTTCGAGCTGGATGGCCAATTGTTCATAGCGATGAATGGCGGGCCGGCATTCAAGTTCAATGAGGCTGTGTCATTCGAGATTCGCTGCACCACCCAGGAGGAAGTGGATCACTACTGGAGCAAGCTCACAGAAGGCGGCGACGTCGATGCCCAACAATGCGGCTGGCTCAAAGACAAGTTCGGCGTATCGTGGCAGGTGACACCTCAGGTGCTGGTCGACTTGATAAGCGACCCGGATCGCGAGAAGGCCGGGCGCGTGATGAATGCCATGCTCCAGATGAAAAAGATTGATATCGCCGGGTTGCAGCGCGCTTATGAGGCAAAATGAAAACGACTGGAAAGGCATCCTTTAAAGCCACCACCTGGGAAGAAACGCCTTACGCGGAAATCGACGGCGGGCGCAAAATGACCCGCGTCCATGCGATTTTTACTTATGAGGGCGACATCGAAGGAGAAGGCACCGTTGATTACCTGATGGCCTACAGCCCGGACGGAACGGGAAACTTCGTCGGGTTGGAACACATTGTTGGAAGCGTCAACGGAAAGTCAGGCAGCTTTGTCGCCCAGCATACTGGCACCTTCGACCCCAAAGCGGTTCATACACATTGGGTCTTCGTTCCCGGCCTGGGCACGGCCGCATTGGAAGGAATCACCGGTAGTGGACATCAGAAATTGGAAGGCCACGGACCTTATCCATTTGATTTTGAATATAATATTTAACGGGAGAAAGCCATGAGCAGCGTAAGAGTACTGGTAGGCACACGCAAGGGAGCGTTCATCCTGACCTCGAACGCAAAACGTAAAAAATGGGAGGTCAGCGGGCCTCACTTCGCGGGCTGGGAGATCTACCACATCAACGGTTCTCCTGTGAACCCGGACCGGCTGTATGCGTCACAAACCTCCGGGTGGTTCGGGCAGGTGATCCAGCGCTCGGACGACGGCGGGAAAACATGGGAAGCCGTGGACAACAAGTTCACTTATGAGGGGAATCCCGGAACGCATCAAACCTTCGACGGCACACAACAGCCGTGGGCATTCAAGCGTGTCTGGAACCTGACTCCCTCATTGACCGACCCGGACGCGGTCTATGCCGGCGTGGAAGATGCCGCTCTTTTCCGCTCCAGTGATGGAGGCAAGAGCTGGCAGGAGCTGCCCGGGCTGCGCGAGGCCAAGGGACATTTGTGGCAGCCCGGCGCCGGCGGGATGTGCCTGCACACGATCCTGCTCGACCCGTCCAATCCGAATCGGATCTTCATCGCCATTTCTGCCGCAGGGGCTTTCCGCACGGATGACGGCGGGAAGACCTGGCTGCCGATCAACAATGGTCTGAAATCACAATATGAACTCCCCGACCCTCAGGCTGAGGTGGGTCATTGTGTTCATAACATTGCCATGCACCCGTCCCGCCCGGGCGTGTTGTTCATGCAGAAACACTGGGATGTGATGCGCAGCGACGATGCCGGCGGCTTGTGGCGTGAGGTCAGCGGGAACCTGCCGACCGATTTCGGCTTCCCCATCGCGGTCCATGCCCATGAGCCGGAGACTGTTTATGTCATCCCCATCAAAAGCGACTCGGAGCATTTCGTTCCCGATGGAAAGCTGCGCGTGTATCGCAGCCGCAAAGGCGGAAACGAGTGGGAAGCATTGACGAACGGGCTGCCGCAGGAGGATTGCTACGTCAACGTGCTGCGCAGCGCCATGGCGGTGGACACGCTCAATTCGTGCGGAGTTTACTTCGGCACCTCGGGCGGACAGGTGTACGCTTCCGCGGATTCCGGCGACACGTGGACCCCCATCGTCCGTGACCTGCCGGCGGTGTTGTCGGTCGAGGTCCAGACCCTGTCATGATCCGCGTCGTGCTCCCTTTTCATTTACAGCAACTGGCGAATTCCGGCCGGGAGGTGGAACTGCAGGTGGATGGTCCGGTCACTCAGCGTTCCATCCTCGATGCCCTCGAGGCGCGCTACCCTGTTCTGCGTGGGACCGTCCGCGATCAGGCCACACTGGAACGGCGGGCTTTTATCCGTTTTTTCGCTTGCGGGGAGGACCTCTCTCACGAATCGCCCGATGCGCTGCTGCCCGAGGCCGTGGTCAACGGGACGGAGAAGTTCATGATCGTCGGCGCCATGGCGGGGGGATAGACACTCCATTTGGTTATATTCGAAAAATCACTCCTGATCATCCAGGAGCGATTTTTTATTTTCACTCATCAATATTCATCCCAGTGACTCAACATCGGATGCAGGTTGGGGAATAGCACCCGCACGAGGGGCTGGGCGAGTCCAGTGCATTCCATTTCCGCCTGGCGGATGATTTCATCCGGTTCGTCCGAGCCGATCAGAAAGCGGGCCGTATCGGCGCCACCGCGCAGCGAATGGGGAGATGAATCAGCAGGTGTGAGTTCGATTTTTCCATGATTAATGTTGAGCGTTGCTGCTTCCTCCCCGGCATCCAGCAACAGGCTGCCCTGCCAATTTGCATAACTTGAATCTGCCAGGCGTGATTTCGAGCAGAGGCAGAAGTTTCTGCAGGGTGCTTTTCAGGTTGATGATGCGAACCCGCCAACCGGAGATGTCGAAGTAGCGATCCTCGACGATGCAGGCGCCTTTACGTAATAGTTGCAGCGTGGGATGGCGATGCGGCAAGGTAAAAAAGGCCAGGTTATCGTAATCCCCATTTTTATACAGATCAACCAGGACAGACAACCCTTCCTGCGGGTCGCCAGCAACTTCCAGGCATTGGAGCAATTTTGGATTTTCTTCCGCAGGCAGGGCGCGGATATATCCTGCGAGCTTTCCTCGTCCGTCGAACCAGGCATGCACGCCGATGTCATCGGGGTAACGCGTCCGATAGGTGGGACGGACAGCGGTCCCGGTAAAACCCGCATGGGTCTGGTTGTAGAATGCATCCATTTCAGCAATTTGCTCTGCCCTTAATGGCTGGTGTGGTTTGGGCGGATTTGTTTCGGGGAGTTCATCCAGGTTTACCCGATAGGTGACATAGTTCCATGCTCGGGCATATCCCATTTTGACGTAGTGGCGTCCGCGCAGGATGCTCAGGTCATACCCAGCCTGCTTCATCGCGTCGAAGGATTCCCTGGCGGTGGAGTGCATGAGCCCTTGTTTTCGGTAGTCGGGATGGGTCACCACCGCCCCGATGCCTGCCACTTTGAGCCGGATTGTTTCGAGCCGCATCGGGTATCCCCATACTCCCCAGTGCTGGACCAGCTTTTCATCATCCAGAACCAGGCGTGAGACATTCCAATCGTAGTGACTGTTTCCGAAGTAGTTATCGCAGAAGGAATCCACGTATTGGCCGTTGGCAAACACATCGGCGGCGAGTTGACCCATGGCACGCAGATGCGTTTGGGGATTGGGGGCGACAGGCTGCAGGTGGGTCATGATGGCGCCTGCCTTTTGGGGCGGTCGAGGCGGTGGCGCATCAGGTCTATACCCCAGAGACGGATGGTTTCCAGAAGAGTCATCCCGCATTTCTGGATGACTCGCCGAGAGGCAAGATTCTCAGGGTGAACCAATGCGATGATGTGGTCCAGGTCGAAGTGTTTGAATCCAAACTGGAGCGAGGCGCGGGCTGCCTCGGTGGCGTAGCCCTTACCCCAATGATGCGGCGAGAGCAGGAAACCGACCTCTGTTTCATCCAGTTCCGGCAGGTATTGCAGACCCACCCAGCCGATGATCTCTTTTTCGCCGTTGGGCAGGAGGCCCCAGTTGCCGTATCCATGCGCGGCCCAGTGTTCTTTCTGACCTGTGATGAAATTCCCGACCTTCTCGAGAGGCGGCGGGGATGGGTTGGGGAAATACTTGAGGACACCCTCCATCTGATAGATGCCGTGCAGGATGAGGGCATCTGCAGGTTCGAGAGGGCGCAGGCTCAGGCGGGGAGTGGTCAGGGAAGGAGTTTCCATGGTTATCCTATGTCAGGTACTTCAAGAAGCATTTGGTGTTGTACACGTATCGGAAACCAAGCTCTTTGTAAAAGTCCTGGTCTGACCCAACATAGGCAACCGTTGCACCAAGTACCCCGCAGCGGCGGATTCCCTCCAGCACGGCAGCCTTGCCCAATCCCATGCGGCGATAAAGCGGGTCGGTGGCGACCGGTTCAACGTAGGCGAACTTTCCGTTCGGCTCGTAGAATGTCCCGCTGAAAGCGGCAAAATCCTCGTTGGGGGCCTTGACGGCAATCTTCAGGTCGCGCCGGGCTTTGGGGGTATCGAACATTTTGCGGCGGCTTTCGAATTCCTCCTCGTTCATAGGGACATCCTCCCCGTGATCGAATCCGCGCCACAATACGCGGTGGACTTTGGCCCAGTCGCATTCCTCCGCCAGGCTGGTCAGGCGGAATCCGTCCGGGAGTGTGATGGACGGGAATGGTTCAGGAATCACAAATTGATACATTGGACGTGTGCGTTCCGGGTCTTTTTCGTAACCGCGTGATTGCACCAATGTCTGGAATTCCGAATCGTTGTCATTGACGTAGGCACGAAGGTACTTCCGTCCATCCTTGTCGGAAATCCCGGTTAGATTGGATTCTGCATGGTCGAGCATTTCATTTCGCAGATGGTGGTAAGCAGGGTGGAACTCAAAGAAAGCCTCGCCAAGTATTGACTCGTAATGGGCGACTGCGACGATTTCCCCGTTATCTTCCCAAACTCCGATTTTTTGCAGAGATGCTCTATCCAGGTAGGGATGGCCGTGCATGTATTCCCAGGCAGGTTCGATCCAGTTTCCGTCCGCATTATTGGGAGGGTAATGCGCGATGAGGAAGTCGCTCACGCGAGTGTAGTCGTTGGCATGGTGGTAGTGGCGGAATTTGATGGTCATGAAATTTTCCTCGCTGCGGTGAGATGTTATAGCTTGCATACCAGGTGAATATCTTCCGGTTCAAGCTCAAACAATTCCGGGTCGGGTTCGTCAGCGACCACGGCACCCAGATTTAAATAGAAGTTTACCGTGTTCTCGGAAGGCGTTGCCGAAATATAGAGCTGTTTCGCGCCTCGTTTGCGGGCTTCTTCACTGGCCAGGTCAAACAACTTCCTGCCCAGACCCTGCTTCCGGTAATCCCTGCTGACGTGCAGGAATTTTAACTGGAGTTGGTCCTTATCTTTTCCGATGAGTTTATTGTCCAGGATGGCGACACCCACCAGCCTTGCCTCTTCAAACGCGCCATGGAACCATCCACCCCGGTCGAAGGATTTGTAAAGGAGCGGAGTATAAATTTCCGCTTCACCGGGCGGCCAGCCCTGCATGTCGTAATACTCGGGCTTGAGGAGAAGGCTTCCCTGCTCGAGATGGTAGACATTCTCGATCACCTCGCGCCGGTCGATGGACCAGATATTCTCGATTTCGTTTCGGTCTAAATCGCGAATGGTAAACATGGGCATCCAGGGATGGCACACTCAGCTCAACCTCATGGGCATAATGGAAGTATCTTGTCCGTCTCTTTCAATGCCGCATCCCAGGTGAATTCACGGTTGTCGCTGAAGTAGTAGTAGGTGATGCCGTTTGGGAATAGAGCCACCACGTTGCCGCTGACGCCGAGCATCTGAGGCACCCAGAATTCGCACGCATACCCGTCCGAGGGTGTGTAGCGATTGGCCCAGAAGGAATTGTTGTACCTGCGCTGGCTGTCAATTTGCACCCCGCGGTCATTCGCATCCTGATGCAGGGCAGCGGCCAGCAGGCCGGGATGGAGGATCTGCTCGCCATCGATTTTCCCGCCATCGGCGATCAGGAAGGTGCCAATCTTGGCAAGGTCATCCGGGATCCACCACTGGCCGTAACCGCCTTCGGCCTGACCCTGCCAGCCGTTGTCGGCAGTGCGCATGGAGGTGTAGGCGCCGGGGCCAAGTTCGAGTGGGCGATAAATTTCATCCACCACGAACTGATAGATATCTGCCTCCGCGCCTGATTGTGATTGCAGGTAGTTGTGCAGGGCGCGGGTCAGGATGAAGGTGTCGCTGGTGCGGTAAACCCAGAGGGTTCCCGGCTCTGCTTTGTGCGGTGCGCTGAAGGCCTCTTTGATGCGTTCCGAGTATGGCTGCGCACCGAAAAATTCACCCATTTCCGTGCTGTCATCATCCGTCATGAAGCCGGGAGAGACATAGTTCCCGGTGGACATGTCAAGGGCGTGATTGAACGTCACCCTCTCCCAATCACCGGGGCTGTCAGCGACTTCGGGGACGTAATCCTTGATGAGCAGGTCCGCGACCTCCACGCCGTATATTTGTGCCAGGCGCATCAACGCCACACTGACGAAGGCGGATTTGGCGGTTGAGTAGGAGGTGGCACGCATCGATTCGCAGAAGGGGTAGATGCCGAAGCGGGTCCGGCAGCCGCCGAGGTAGTTGACCCCGTTCACGGCGACCCCGTACCAGGTCATGTGCTCGGGGGTCACGCCGCGCTCCGAAGGCGGAGATGTCCACGCCGGGATAATCCTCGGCCAGCGCTTCGATGGGCTTGACCGGCATCCGCGCGGCCAACTCGGCGGCGAAATCCGCCCGGATCGTTTCGGATCCCGCGACGGGTCCCGCGTGATACGACGCGTCCAGCAACCCCCAGAGATTCGCGCGGGTGTAAGAGGTTGTCTCCTGCGTAACCTGGTACCAGACCTTCGAGACTTGCCCGTCATCGAATAGGAAGGTCAACGTGCCATTGAAGGTGGCATTGCCGCCCTTTACGCTCAGTGCGAAGGGCAGCGAGGCGCGAGAAAAGCCGCCGTCGCCCGCTTCCTGCCAGACACGCCCCGGTTCCAGGTGGAGATTCCACTGAGGATGGTCTGCGATGATCAAGCCGCGTTGGACGGGAATCAGCCAGCCGTCCGCCTGCACGAACTCGAAGTCGAACTCCGGCAGGGAGGCATATTCCGTCCCCAGTTCACCGCGCAAGACCTCGATTTGACCGCTCCCGTTTTCCCCGATCAGTTCCAGGCGGCCTTCGAAGGTGTGCGCGGCAGGCGCGGCATCCTCGGGCGGGGTCAGGGCGGATTCGTCCACTGGCGAGTTGAATTCGAAGCCGTTGAGCAGCGCATCAGCGGTCAGCAGTGTTCGTCCGGAATCAGGGGATGCCTGGGGGGACTTCGGCAGGCCGGGGGTGGGCTGTGCGGGGACGGGCGTGCTGCAGGCGGTGACCACGACCGTCAAAATTACAACAAGAACGATTTTCCTTTTTCAATGCATTTTCCCCATTGGCACATCCGGCAGGTGAATGGCAAACCGGCAGCGGGAATCACCCTGCAGTACCGATTCTAAAACTTCCGCTTTAATTTTCTGATCGAGTGCGGCCTCCCAGGGTTTTTTATGAAACCCGGCGCTGCAATTGCAAAAGATGGGGGCGACCTTCTCTCCGCTTTTGACCGCTTCGCGCGCCCAGGGGCAGTGACAGAAGTGATAGCGCTTCAGGGTTGGGTTGGTCTCAACCAGGTAATCCTTGGTGTTGAATGGGATTTTCGTCTCGTAGACGACATTTCCCACCCGCACCCCTCCGCCGATCTCCGGGTCATTGCGGACGAAATTCAGCACTTCCTCCGTGACTTCCTGGGCGAAGAAAAGACTCCCCTCGCGCTGGCAGGCCTCCAACTCCGCAACGAATTTCTGTTTCTTTCGGGCGATGTAATCGTCCACATCTGTGCTGGATAGATACAGCTCACGCTCTTTCGAGAAATACTCATCCGGCAGGTCGCGCAGGCAATCGGAAAGGAACTCCCGGCAAGCTTCCTCACCGACGGCCTGCTGCAACCGCTCGATGACCGGGTGCATGTACTTTGGCTTTTCTGGTGTCGGGATGCCGAAGGGCGCCACGCCAATCCCGGCGAAGACCTCGTCCCGCAGGGATTTGCCAAACCGTTCCGCGACCCGTTCGTACAGGTTCTCCTGCGCCTCGCCGCCGTCAAGCGATTCAAGAAAAGCAACAAAGACAACATCATTTTTGATGAACAATCCATATCGTGCGAGCGTAATGAAGTTCTCCTCTGTGTTCTGTCCCTCGTCGATGAGCTTTCCTCGAGAATGCCCAGGCGGTCTCAGTTGAAAATCCGCTGCTGGAGTTTTGGGCAACCTGTTCGAACCGTTCCGCCAGCGCCAACGCGGAATCCATTTTATCGGGGGGCACTTTACGCCCTTCCAGCATGACGCGAAATCCTTGTTTGTCCATAATCAATCCTTTCCTACGTGATCGCTGCCAGCATGTTCGTCACAGTGACACTTTCAGGGGCAATGGTCAGGGCATGACGGAGAATCTGTTCTGCCTGTTCGCGATGCCCTAATTTAAGGGAAATTCTCGCTTGAATGACAAGTGATCCGAGGCTTTTTGGGAACACTTTCAAGTTCAATTCCAGAATTTCCAATGCCAGTTCGAACCTTTGAACAGACATCATCTGGTAGACCAGTGAGATTAGTTCATAATCCTCTTTAAAGTAATCGGGGTCATCCTTGATTTCCGCATAACGTGCATACGCCGCCTGTATGCCGCCGATCTGCAGTGCCTGGCTAATGGGAACCATCCAGGAGACAGCGCCGGGCTGCGGTTCCTGCCCGAGCATGGCACATAGGACAGCCTTTAGAGCCATCTCGTGCGCCGAAGACTCATCATTGCAAAGAATGATCATCCCGGCGTCGATCTCCGGCAGCAGGGCCAGGAAACAGGTCCAGCCGAAACCTCCACCGCCGTGTCCTACGGTCCGGACCCCTTCGAAGTGCCCCAGCGTCCAACCCAGCCCCATTTCTTCGCGGAAAGGAGGAGAACCTCGTTTGGCCGCAGGAGTCCACATCAGGTCATAACTGGCGGGCGTGAGAATACGCTGCTGATTGTAGATGCCGCGCTTCAGGCAGGTGATGGCCCAATGGCACATCTCAGTTACGGATGAGTGCAGGAAGCTCGCCGGGGCATCCGCTCGATGATAGGGGAAGATGGGATTGACGATCATCTGGGGGACGCGCAGATGCGGCACGGCCAGGTGGTGCCTGTGCACATCGGATGGAAAAAAGGTGCTGTCAGGCATTCCGGCTGGCCGCATGATCCGCTCCTGCATAAAAGCTTCAAATGGTTGCCCGGAAATTCTGGAGATCAGAAAACCCAGGACATTGTAGGCAATATTGCTGTAGGCGAAGCGCTCGCCCGGCGCGGCGATCATCTTGCGGTCGGACAGGGCTCGGACGTATCGTTCTGCCGCACCTTCATCATATTCGGGATGCGCAACCAGTTCGTTGTATTCATCCTCGTCCATATCCGGCATGCCGGAAGTATGGCTGAGCATTTGCCGGAGGGTGATCTGCCGGTAGCGGTCGTCATCCAGTCGGAAATCGGGCAGGTATCGGATGAGCGGGGCATCGAGTTCGAGCCTGCCCAGCTCGACGAGTTGCAGGACGGCGCTGGCGACGAAACACTTGGCGATAGATGCCAGGCTGAAGATCGAATCGGGCGTGACCGGCGCTCGCGTTTCCAGGCTTTGCACTCCAAATCCGCGGGCGTAGACGATCTCTTTATGTTCAACGATTCCCACCGCCAGTCCTGGGACGCCCCACAGAGCGATGATCTTTTCGAGTACGGCGTCAAGTTTGGGATCAGGTTTCATATTACCAAACTCCAGGCAGAAGGCGGTATTTGACCTTTTGGGTATATTCGACGTAACCGGGCAGCTCGCGGCGCAGGACTTCCTCTTCATTACGGATGCGTGCGATCAGGATGGGAACAATGAGCAAGCGCGGGTATCAAGGCCCAAAAGGAACCGAGCGCGACCGGCGAAGCGATGTAGAGCAGGCTGATGCCGGCATACATGGGATGCCGCACGATGGCATAGGGTCCGGTCGTCACCACTTTTTGACCGGCGTCCACTTCTACCACGCGGGAGAGGTAGCTGTTGACCGTCAGCACCCAGACGAAGGTCAAGTACCCTGCCAGGACGAGCAGGTCTGCGATGATGGAAACGATCGGGGGGACATTTGACCAGCCGAAGCGGATATCAAGACCGGGCAGCATGAATGCCACCAGGAAGTAGATAATGGCGATGCCAATGATCCTGCGCTGTGCCGTCTCTTTCTCTTTTGTCCGCATCCGGCGTTCGAGCAGGGCTGGGTCATTCTTGAACAAATAGGCCAATGTGAAAACAAGGGGGGTATAAAGAACAACAATGTACAACCATCCCTGCCAGTAACTCCAGGTGCCTGAAGGGAGGATGATAATGAGTGCGACGATGGGCAATCCAATCCCGGCACGAAAAAAGGCCGCTTTTTTGATGTCTCGCGTTGGTGTGTTTTCTGTCATGATTATTTCCTTTCTCTTCAAAATTCCTTGACCCAGGTATCGGTCACTTTCATCTCCCGCAGCATCGATCGGTATAAAGCGTCGGCGGCATCTTCGTTGTGTGCTGTGGAAAAGACGCGGGTGCAGCCCAGGTGCTTGAGCCTGCGCATCCCCTCTGCCATGACAGCCTTGCCCAGTCCACGCCGCCAGTGTTCGGCAGCCGTGCCCACCAGTACGGTCACCGCGCTGCGGGTGGTGTCGTCGTACGAGATGGTGCAGAATGCCGCGATCTCTCCAGCAGGCGTGGCAGCCACGATATCCAGGTCGCGGCGGTAGAGCGGGGCGGATTGCATGTTCTGGTACCAGGTGTGGTCGCCATCGTACTTCTCATCCGGCTCCTCGGCGTGGAACGCGCGCCACGAACACCAGCTGCGGGCGGGATGTTCGTCGAGCCCGCCCATCGAGCGGATCTCGTATCCGGGCGGGATGGGACCCTCAGGGTAGCGGCGAGTCCAGGTCGCGGCGGTAGTGATGACCCCAGCCCGGGCGGCGGGTAAATCCGCGCCTGGTCAGAACTTCCTGCCGGGACGCATCATCCGAAAAAACCGGCAGATAGAGGATCCTGCTTCCATCCTCTGTGCTGTCCGAATAATGTTCCTCGGCATAGGAAAAGGCTTCCTCTTCCAGTTCCGCTGTACGGAAATGTGGATGCACATGCAGGCGGATCTCGTCGTGACAGATGGGGTGCAGGATTGCGGCGATCTGTCCATCGTCTGTTTCCCAGGCAACCGTCACCTGATCGAAAGGCGCGGTCTCATGGCAGGTCAGAATGAAGTGCCAGCGCCAGTGGTCGAGGCGGGCCACATGCCAGCTGTGTTCGAGACGGTCGTTGAGCAGGAAGACCTCTCGCAGGAAATTGCGGATACGCCAGAAATCACCTTCTGTTTTGCAGGAACGCATGGTGAGTTTCATTGTTCTGTCCTTGCCTCCATCAATCTCCGCAGGCGTTTTTCGATGCGCTCGCTGAACTCGGCCGCCTGGAGATTCCAGGTGGGGTTCGGATCATTGAGAATGAAATTGACCAGACCCAGGCCGCGCGCGGCAATAAAGGAATCGATTTCTCCGGGATGGATTTCAGGCCAGGGGCTGTGATGGGAGTAACCTTTCTGGAAAGCCGCACGCAGGGAAGGATAGGAATCCATGTCCATGAAATAGTATAGCGTGGTGGCGATATCCTGCACGGGCCAGCCCCACATCAGGTCTTCGAAGTCAATCGGAGACAGCACCCCGCGTGAATAGCGCACATTCCATTGATGCAAGTCATTATGCAGGATGCGCATCGGTTCACGGCCGGCTTTCAACCGGTCGATCGAATCCTGCGCCCAATCGATGGAATTTTGGTAAACGGCGCGTCTCTTCGAGGTGAATAAAGCCGAGAAGCGCTCCTCGAACAGGATGACCGGCTCCGGGAACGGGAAGACCTGGTCGAAGCGCAGCAGGGAAAGTCCTGAGGGTGGCTGGTAGGTCAGCGCATGGGCGTGGAGCCCGGCCATCAATTCCCCGAGTTTTTCAATGGTGGTCGTGGAGATGTGCTCTGCCAGGTTGGTCCCCGGCACCCAGGAGAAGATCGCACACAGGCGAGGTTGAGGCACACCGGGCGCCTCCGCCTCGACCACGAGACGACCGTCGCGAGCGGGGAGCGGACGCGGTACGCTGAGGGGGGTATCGCGTGCCAGGGCAGACAGCCAGTCCATTTCGGCTGCGACATGCTCGAGGGTGTGACCGCCTTCCGGCAGGGTGACGCGCAGGATCCACCTTTCGCCCGTGCGTGTGTCCACCCGGAAGATGCCGTTCATATCGTTGGTGACCAGTCGCAGACGAATTGCCTCCAGATCATAGTGCCTGAGCGCATTCAAAGCCAGAGGGCGCAGTCGGCGGGCTTGTCCGCGTTCGGTGAGAGTGGAGTAGGGTTTCATAGCGGGTGTTCCTGATTGAAGCGCATGCAAATCCCCATCAGGGCTGTTGGAAAATGGACGCTGCCAGGGATTTAATTTTCGCTGTGTCTGGCTCGAGGCAAACGGAAATATTCGCAGGCGCATTCACGGTCAGCGTGCGTCCCTCTTCCGGACCAGGCGCAGTGACCACCTCCAGCGCCATGTGCACCTCGGGGCAGGCTTCCGGATCGGTGGCCTGAACGGCTGCCACCAGGTCCCAGATGAAAACGCCATCACGCGACCAATTGTCCAGCATCCACTGCAACAGGTCGCCAGCCAGTTCGCTTTCGGGCGTATCCGCTTTCCATCCGGGCACGTCCTTCTGCTTCCAGACCACCTGGCGGGTGGCGTCCAGCGGCACAAGGTGCAGGGGCAGCCCTGATGAGAAGACCTCACTGGCAGCCAGAGGGTCGACCCAGATATTCCACTCCGCGGTCTCGTTCTCGAACTCCGGCCAGTCGCTGTGGATATTACCCGGAACATTTACGCTGCCGCCCATGATGTAGACATCGCGGATGTTCGCAGCGATGCCCGGATCAAGACGCAGCGCCTCAGCTAGATTGGTGTGACTTCCACTGATAAAGAGCGTCACCGGCTTTTTCGATTTTGAAATGGTCTCGGCAATCAGCTTTGCTGCCGGGACAGGGTCCACGGCGCCGGCTGCCGGGGCAAGTTCCAGCCCCCAGAACTCGTCGCTCGCCTGGCGCCAGGATTCAGGAAAAGCGTTTGTCCCCTCCAGCGGCGCATCTTTGCCATACCCGACGGGGATGTCCGTTCGCCCGGTGGCGGCTAGGATTTGCGCCACATGCGGTGTAAACTTTTCAGGATGAGCCTCACCGTAGGAGATGGTTACCGCGCGCACATCGTAGAGCGGATTGCGCAGGAAGAACAGCAGGGCAATCGACCCATCGGGGCTGCCGTCATCATCCACGATGAGGGGGATGGGACCGTCCTCGCCGGGCGCTGGCAGCTGCACCGGAGCGATCAACTCCTCTCGGTCCGGGCAATCGGAGATTTTCAGGTCCGGCCACGTGCCCTCGATGCAAACAGGGTCCGCCCCCAACTTTTCCCAAAGCGGAGCCAAGGGCCAGACAAGGATCAGCAAGCAGGCAAAGACTGCAAATACAATGAGAATGATTCGCCAGATGTTTCTCATATCACAGCTCCATTCTTACCTGAGAGGCTTGAACCAGGCCAGCCGCTTATAGGCTCTCTCGTTTTGGAAACCGAGCTTGCGCGCCAATGACACAGAACCGGCATTCAATCTGGCGCAATCCCAATACGTGCGGGAACCTGCCTGCTCGCACAGATTGATCAAGGTAGCACAGGTGAGTGTCGCCAGACCCTGCCGGCGATGAGCCTCCTGGGTACGGACTCCAATTTCCCGCATCCCCAGGATATCCATGTCCGCATATGCTTCGCAGACAACAGCCTCACCATGCAGGATGCAAACCGCGAAGCCTTTCTCAAGAAAATTATCCAGGCTGCCATAGCGATTGAGATTTTCCTCATTCTTTGGGCTGTGCTCCAAAAGGGCGCGGTCCCATTTTATGGATTGAATACCCGGCAGGTGGCTCGACCAGGTAGGGGGACAGATCGCTGCTGCCAATGGGACGGTCAAACTCCAGGCATTCTGCCCCGGCTTGGGGGTCGGGAGGGAAAAGCTCTGTGTCCGTTTTGCCGTCCCGGAACCCCAGCGCGACAACGCCCTCCTGCCTGAGCAGAGCCACCGCATCGAATAAAATTCTGCGGTCAATGCGGCCGCCGCGATAGAGCGTACCGTCATCTGCTTCCCAGATCATTGCCCATTGAGGGCGACCGGGATCGTCTGTGAAGATCCTGCCTGTGTTCCCGCCTGCCAGCACAGCCAGTGCGCGAATGCCTGTCGGCATCGAGAGATCCAACAGAGATGCAAGCTCAGGGCTGACTTGGGCTGGGGTGATTTCGCGCATCTTTCAAATCCTTCTTGCAGTTAAAAATTCTCATGCATGAAAGGAATCAGCCGGGGGAACATCTCTTGCATGGTGGATTGAGTCCGGGAATCGGGGTTGCCCCAGCCGCGCAGATGAAAGTCCTGCGGGTCGCGCGTGCCGGCGACCAGCGCGCTCAACCCCTGAATGGTCAGCTCGCAATCCGCCTGTGATGTTTTCGAAACGGCCAACTGGTTGTCACGCCCGGCAAATTGCCACTGGCCTTCATTCCACGGGCAGAGGGGATCGATGATCTTTGCCGAGAAAGCTCCGTTGCCCGCATTCATCCCGCCAATCTTTTCCACATCGAGAACGCGGTTCATGGCCGGGCGGATGGCAGACTCTACTTTTAATTCCAAATCTGACAACCAGGTCTCAGGATATTCATCCGGCGGCAGGTGGATTTCGGCGCGATCCGCCTGGTCGATGTGACGGGCGATCCAGTTGAGCATCAGGGTTCGGGCGCGGCTGGTCCGGTAGTAAAAACGGTAGGCGACGAAATTAAATTTCGTAACCTCCTCACCCGTGATGCGGTACAGAATCAATCCTTCCGTCTGTCCTTCGAAACGAGCGAAAGCGAGCCACAGGTTGGCGCGATCCGCCGCGGACTGGTCGCCAAAATCGAAGAAGCCCATGCCGTGCCGGTACAGGCGCATGTCTGCCAGGTAATCCCGGTAAGCCCCGAAGACCTCACCGACGGGTTTTAACTCGATTTCGCCGCCTGTGTCCACCTTCAGCAGGCGAGAAAGGGATAACGGCGAAAACTTGGCGACCTTGGTCAGCGGGTAGGAGACATATCCCAACCTTTCATAGAATGACTCGCGGAAGGGATACAGGTTCGAGAAGACCTTCCCCGATTCCCGTTCATCAGACAGCAGACTGGTGATCGTCTGCCGGCAATAGCCCTTGCGCCGCGCGGATGGGTCGGTGGCGACGCCCCACACGCCGGACGCGGGGAACAATTTTCCCCGCAGATTTTGCGTCATGGCTGTGCTGACCGCAATGGAGACGGGCTTTTCATCTTCGAACGCAGCGCGGCAGGTAAGCCCCCTGCGCCCGCGGACGCTGCTCAGCCATTCTTCCTTGTTCTGGAACGGCGGCGTCGGATGCAGCGCGTACTGGGCCAGCCCATAAAGCGTTTCGAACAATTCATCTCCAAGCAAAGAGTGTACGGCGAAAGGCATAGAGTAGTTCTCCTTTGTTATCCCGATTAGCCAGCGGAGATTTACAGAAATCTCCGCTGGCTGGGTTGCCTATTTCACGAACGGAATGCTCAATGCGTAGTGTACGGGCTTATCGGATAGCGAGCGAATCGTGTTGGCGATGCCCTGATAGAAGCAGAAGAATCCGATGAGGATAAAGGGGAGGATGCTGAATATGGCCAGAGCTGAAGCCAATATGACAAATCCCTCTCCCATGTCCATGCTCAACAGGACTAATGCAGGCAAGCCGACGAGCATGAAGAATGCAGCAGCGAAGAGCAGTAATGTCATGGTGATCTGGAAGTTGAGCACCTGTCGTCCCTGCTTGTCGATCTTGTACGACTGGTTTTTCTTCCACGACCACAGCAGCAGGGGGATGATGAGGATGACAAAGATGCTGCTGATGTGGAGAACGGCCAGCCAGAGATTTTCGTTGCCGGTGTTCTCCTCGCCGAAGTCGAATTCGAGCACTTCGCCCAGGCAGTGGATGGTGTACGCGCGCGGGTCCACTTCGCCGCTTTCGATGCGTTGGATGGTCCGCGGGCTGACTTCACAGCGTTCCGCCAGCTGTTCCTGCGTCAGTCCTTTTTGCTGGCGCAGTTCTGTTACTTTGAGTCCGAGATCAGGTTGGTTCATGGTTTACTCCTTTCGAATGTAAACCACATTATAGGAATCCGGCCTGGAAACTCCACGTCGTGTGGACGACATTGGCACGACACTTGCATTTTGGGCACGACATTGCCATTTCACGCGTTTTTCCCTGCCGATTAATTGATTTATTTGGGTCGCAGTGTTATTTTACGCTCAAAGCGATTGCTCGATGCCTTGCAGAGGGGGGGTTAAACAGTGAGTTCTTCCTGTTGGTGGACATTTCGACGGATGTAAAGCACAACTCCCAAAATAAGCAAAACGATCCCAATAAAGAGCAATGTATAACTCCCTACCACCTTTTGAGTGTGCAGGACAAACCCTGCCAGGATCAAGAGCGCACCAGGAAAGAAGAACATGAAACGTAAATTCCTGCGAATCGCGTAATAAAGCATCGCCGCTCCGCATAGTGTGTAAAAGCCGGTGATAAGCAGTTCCTGTCCCCAGAGGATCAGGAAATCCACTTCCGGCTGTGGATATCCGCCCGAGGTGATTGCCTGGTTGGTGATGACCAGCGAGGGCTGCAGCCAGCCCAAATCCTGCGGGCAGAGCCGGATCCACCCGGCCATGTAACGCCACTCTCCGCGGCTGGGGTAATCCGCCATTTGGCCGGCGCGGATTCCGAAGTGGAGATGCGGCTCCAACGGACTCTTCGGCACTACCACCGTTTTCATCGGGGTCGCCCAGGTAGGCGATCAAATCACCCTTCTTGACTTTTTCGCCGGATGGTAATTTCCAGCGGCTGGGGCTGAGGTGACCGTAGAGGGAATACAGGTTGAATTGGGGATGGTCGATGATGATCAGCCAGCCGTAGCCGCCCGCCGTCCCTGAGAAACTGACGCGCCCATCCGCCATCGCGTAGACCGGAGTCCCCGCAGGCCGTTTGTAATCTTCAGCGGCATGGAACGCGAGATCAGAATAGTTATAGCAGTCGGGTTTATTGGGAGGACATTCATTGGAAACGCCAAACCAGCCAAAGAAAAGTTCATAATCTATCGTGGACTCTTCGAGCGGAAAACGGAATGGGAGGCTGTCGTCGCTGGTGATTTCATCGGCGTCGATCAATCCGATAGGTGTGCTTTGAGGGGATGATTCCGGGTACTTTGCAGTGCAGCCTGCCAGCAGCAGCATCGCGAGAAGTAGATATGCCAACAGACGCGGGTTGAACATGCTAAACTGCCTTTCCAAATTGACTCGCCAAAGAAGAGGTGGTTAAATATCACACCTGTGATGAAATGCAATGTAAACGCATATCTTCCAAGCGCGATCATCCGCTCCGGATGGGCATACTCGTTCCAGGATACGATCACGATTTTCGCCATGGGCGCTCAGTCATCCAGAATTTTCTCTTTTCTGTCTGAAAAGTATTATTTGGGGACCCCATGTTTTTTTCCTTTTTTTCCGAGCATTCACCTTCGACTTGCCACTATTTTTAGCTTTCTGGTACCGGTTCTTGATACACCTCCGGCAGATCGGAGGGCATCTTTTTCCACATGCGGTCAATCATGACTGCAACGACTGCGAAGAGGACGAGCAGTACACTCCCGGCATTCGTCACCGGAAGCACGGTGCCCAGCGTATTCATGGAATTCATTGATGCGTGGAAGAGCGCCGGTGCCAGGATGCTGCCTCGCGTCCGGTTGTAGATCCACCGAAGAGGATGGTGATGAACGGGTAGATGCCGATGCGGACAAGAAGATAGCCGCCTTCTCGGTACTGGAAGATGTCATTAGGGATATGCCAGACAACCAGGTAAGCCCAGAGAAGGAGATTGGCAATCAAGGGGCTGTAGTTTGCTTGAAGACGTCGCTGTGCGAACCCGCGCCAGCCGCCTTCCTCGTTGATCCCTCCGCTATAAAAGAATACAGAGGCGAATGTAATTAAGGTAGCCGACAGGATCCCGGGATTGAAATGGATGCTGTAGAGCGATGGCTTGCCAGCTAGAAGGTTTGTGATTACTACTCCCAGGAAGTGAATACAGGAAAGCGAGCAGCGCGACCAGGTACCAGGCAAAGTGTCCCCGGAGGTGGACCAGGGTCGAGAAATATTCCCTCAGGCTGGTCACCCGGCTGAAGGCACTGGAGAAAACGTATGCAGGCAATAATGCGATCGGGATTGAAATGATGAGCATGGGCACCCATCCTACGGTAGGATCGGGATTGTTTCGCCATAAGTCGAGGGCGGAGACGAGGAGAGCGACCAGCCACACGATCCCAAAGGTGAGCCAGCGTTTGCTTGCCGATACTGGGCTCTTTCGGGCTTATCCACCTGGTAACGATCATCCCAGCCAGGACTGGCCCATAAAATGCCAACCTCGCTGTGTAGAGAAGCATCACCTCCACGAGGTCCGATTGATTTACAGAACCTGCCTGGTAGAGGGCAATTACGGTAATAAGCAAGCTCCACGTGATTACCAATGCTAACGAGAAGAATGAGATGATCGGATGTGATTTCGCCAAATTAGTCAGTTTGTTCATGGATGAACATCCTCTCTTGTTGATAATTCGATGCCTAAGGGTATTCAGCAATTCAGGAGACTGTCATCTTTACTGATGACAGTCTCCTTCCCGGGTCACTTCACAAATGGAATACTCAATGCGTAACGAACGGGCTTGTCCGCCAGCGCACGGACGACATTGGCACGACACTTGCGTTTTTGGTAAGACATTGCCATTTCACATTGTTTTCCTCGCCGATAAGTGAATTAATTGGGTCTGCAGATATTTTGCGATTAAAAATAGAACGGTATTTGCTGGCGGATATGTCAAATTCTCTGTTCTGCTGCCCTTCTCTCAATGAGATTTAATGTTCAAGATGGTCGCGATGACATATAAAATTGTATACACAAGCCATAGCGGGCGACTTAGCGGCCAAAGCGGCCACCAATAGAACATGACCGTTGCCAGGTATAGAAATACGTAGGGAACCAATACGGATAATTGAAGCGGGTTTCGGAAGGGGATCTGCGCTACATAATCGACCCAGTACCCAAACGCGGCGAAGAGAACGAAAAGGAATCCTCCCACCCAGAAGGACCAGCTTTTTCCGCCGAGAAGCAAAATCACGCTGATGACCGCGGCTGGAATGCACAGGGTATAGACACCCATCCAGACTTAACCGTGTAGCTTTCGAAGAAGCGTTTGCGCAGCGCAAAATGAATGATCAGTATGATCTGGAAAAGGAACGCCCAGGCGATAAAAAGTTTATCGAGGTCATCCAGCTTTGACATTAGCAATCTCCAATCCACAGGCTGATTTGTGCTTTTTCGGCGGTTTGCTCCAGTTTGATCATAGATCAAGGGTTGATGACCTGTCATCCACAAACATGATGATTGACTTGATGATTCAAAAAACCCCACCGATTGGAGGGGCTTCTATGCACATATGGAGCTTTGAACTTACCAGATTTTGAGGAACAGGCAATAATCACTTGGAAATTGGAGGAAAGTCATAAAAACACACCCCCTTGAAAAGAGAGTGTGTTGTATCTCCGTAAATTACCGTTACAAATCGGACGTTTTTACGGAATGAATTTAATGTTCCAGAAGGCGAAGTCGTCAAAGGTGCCGGTCAGTTCATATGTCTGGGAGGCGCGGGTAAACAGGGCAAAGGTGCCGAAGGTAAAGAGGTAGTCGGTGTCCCAGAACTCGCCGACCTCCTGCCCGTTGATGAACAGGCGGAAGCGCCCCTGATATCCCCAGATCCCCAGCCGGTTGGTCACGCCGGGACCGGTGTTGATGAGGTCGGACGCCGTCCAATCGATAAAATCGGTTGGACTACCCTTTTGGGAATGCCGGCGAAAGCGGTATTCACCGTCGCAAGATACTTCTAGCGAGTAGCCACCGGCTGCCGAGGTATTGTCCACGCGGATGGCCATGCCCATCGAGTCGCGTCCGATGCAGTCGCCATTAGTGGCGCTGACCTCGGCGTACAGATTGCCGGAGGACTTATCGGTGTAGGACCACCAGGTCGTCTTCTCTTCAGGCACGTAATCCATTCCAATAAGCATACCGTCTTCCACTTTGTAGGCAGCGCGCTCGGCATTGTCATAATCGAACCAGGCGTCGGGGTTGTCGAAATAGTCGACGTGGTCGGGATGCTCCAGGTCGAGCAAGGCGCGCGGATCGTCCTCAGACACTACCAACGGTGTGGGGGTGGGCGCCAATTCGAGCTGCTTTGGTCCTTCCGTAGGCGCAACTTCGACCTGCCCGCCTTCTTCTGTCTCTTCAGAGCTTATGATCTGGTCCTGTGGCAAGGCAGTTTCGCAATTGAGCGCCCGGTCGACCATGGCACAGGATAAAAGGGTTAACACGATACAACTCAAAACGAAGAAGGGAAGCCATCGGGATTTCATAGTACCTCCTGTTTTGTGAAAGGGGAAAATGAGCCTATTGCAGAATGATGATACGCCTAATTATCCGGAAAGGAAGCAAAGTTTTCATTTCCGTAAGTTAACAGTTGCTCCCAGCCGGGGTGCATCCAGAACAAATCTCCAAATATACAGTCGCGAGATTGATGTTGTGGTTTCAGATCCCGGCGTTGCTGAGGGTCCGAGGAGTTTGGAAATCAATGCGGTCAGCGTCGGGTGACTGACCTCGGAGTAGGTCAGTGAATCCTGCAATCTATCCACAGTGGATGGCTGGACATCCACCGTCTCGCCACCCGAACGGGCCAGCAGGTCATGGATGTCGGCATCCAGGTCGCGCAGCAACGCCTTGCCCTCTTCATCCACGCTGCGGGACTGACGGATTTCGGCCTGGAGTTGTTCGAGCTGTTGGCGCAGTTTCGGATCGTCCATGGCAGATCCTCCGTGTGAGGGATGTTTATCTCATTCTAGCATTAATCAAAGCGGCTATGCAATTCGTTCCCTGATGCACTGATCCACGCTTGATAAAGCCTGGGTTTTAAAAGTGATTTAAGGAACTCGCCAGACGTGCACCACCGGCGCTGCACCATCGGCAAAAAGCTCCAGGACGTACAGCAGGCCATGTACCCGGTCATAGGCAATATCACCGAGGCGATAACGGCGCTGGGATGCGGTGCCAAGCATATCGGTTTCCACCCCGGCCGGGTTGAACAACAAATGCTCGTCAATATCGAGGGCGGCATAAGGCTGTGGTTCCCACGAGGCCAGTTCTTCGTTCGCCACGTGCTCAAGATCTGCCGGATCGTAAAAAATAAACTCGGTATCCCAATGGGTGGACCACCATCCGCGGTAATCATTATGAGCCGGGCAGCCATTGAAATCCTCCGCCGGGCAGGGGGAGCCGTCACTCAGGCGGCAGGTAACGAAATCAGTCACATCCACATCAACACAGGGCACATCCGCCCCGGCGGGATTGACATAGCCGTACCAGTATTTCTTGCCGTTGGATTTTGACCCGGCGAAGAGCACAGCGGAAGCACCTGTGGGAGAGGTCAGCCAGGCACCGCCGTTCCATTCGTCGGGGTGCTGGTAACCGTCCAGGCTGCGTTCGATGCGGTCCGTTTCCATGGAATTCGCATAACGGAGAAGGGTGGTTGTCTCAGAGAAGCGCCATTGGGATACAGGTTGCCGTTCTCATCCCAGGGACGGAAAGCGATCAAGACCGGTCCCATCCCGGACCAGCCGCCATCCCTGAAGCGCCCGGTGGCAATCATCCGCTCTTCGGCATGGACCTCAGCCCAATCAGCGGGGATCTCAAAAAGATAATCATTGACGCTGTACCATGGCGCGGAAAGAAACCATTCACCCGTAAATTCTGGGCGCGAGAGGTCCGGGTTGAACCAGCCATTTGCAGGAGCGGGCGGGTCGGGTTCAAAGTGCTGCCCCCAGGCGATGTGCAGCCGGGGACCGGTGGCCAGAGTGTTGAGATAAAGCAACCCGATTCGGACGATTTCATCCATCGCGGTAAAGTGCCCGCGGGTCACCTCGACGAAGTCCTGGAGAAACTCCGCCCTTGGTAGAAGCACGGGATCACGATCAAGTGAGGGGGCGGGGATGCTGACCTCGGCCACTGGCTGCCGTCGGGCAGATCGCCATAAGGCATGCGGTCATGTCCGGTGATGAAGAGCGACCCTGGGAAACCATCCGCCAGCCCGGATGGGTCGCCGTCAGGATTGAAGGTCATGGCATTGCCGCCGTATTCGAAGGTGCGCGGCCGTTCCCCGCCGGCAGGCAGGGTAAATGCCCCGAGGTATTGCAAGCTGGCTGGATCTACCAATTTTCCGGGTTTGCCAACCGATCTGGCCGTCGCAGTCGGCAGCAAAGGTTCAGGCGATGATGTCGACTGCGGCTCTTGTAATGAAGGGCTGGCGCAGCTGTTCAATACCATTATCATCATCACAAACAGAAGCATTTTTCCAATTTTCACGATCCACCTCCACCTTTTTGCTCGCTGACATTAATTATTGCACTTTTTCCACCTTCTCGGCATTCAGGAACGGCTCGCCGCGCGAGGCATCCATCTCCATCACACCGGTCACGAAGATGGGTGTGTTCGCGTTGAGCGCGGACTGGGCCAGGCGATAGGCCTGCGGAAACAGGACCACGTCCAGCGCCCCGGACAAATCCTCGAGGGTCAGGAACATCATCAGCTCGCCCTTGGCGGTGCGGCTGCGGCGGGAGGTCTGGCTCACGCCGGCCACGGTCACCCGCTGGCCGATACGCTCCAGCGCGTCGAGGGTGGAGACCGCGTGGGCAGCGGCGATCTCCTCGATGAGCAACTCCAGCGGATGCGCCTCCAGGCTGATGCCGAGCAACTCCTGTTGAGCGGCATTCTTCTGTTCGAGGGACCAGTCCTCGCCACCGGTGTCCTCCCACTCGAAAAGACTCGGCTGTCCACGCTGCCAGCCGCCGTTCTTCACGCGATGCAAAACGGCAGGAATCGTCCCCAGCCCCTCCAGCGCGCCGACCTTTGCCAGGTTCTCGGCCTCCTGCGGACGCGGGTCCGCGCGGGCAAGGAAATCCTCCAGCGAGTGGAAAGGCCGACTGGCCAGGATGCGCTCGATCGTGCGCCCGGTCAGGTCGCGCACCTGGTCCATGCCCATGTAGAGCACCTTGCCCTGCGGCCCTTTCCCAACGGTGAAGTTCCGTCCCGAGGCATTGACGTGCGGCGGGCGGACGGTCAACCCCAGCCGGCGGGCCTCGCTGAGATAGACGCGCTGGCTGTAGTAGCCGCCCCAATTGGCCAGCACCGCCGCCATGAACTCGGCCGGGAAATGGGTCTTGCACCAGGCCGAGCGCCAGGCGACCTGGGCATACGAGGCGGCATGCGCCTTGGGGAAGCCGTAGCCGGCGAAGGCCGCCATCATCTCCCACACCCGCTCGCCGGTCTCGGGCGGCACGCCGCTGATCGCTTCGGCTTCCCGGATGAACTTCTGCTGCAACTCCTGCATCTGTTTGCCGGGGTCGAAGTGGCTCATCGCGCGGCGCAGCAGATCCGCCTCGGCCAGGCTGAACCCGGCCAGTTCGTGCGCGATGCGCAGCACCTGCTCCTGGTACAGGATCACGCCGAAGGTCTCATCCAGCAGCGGTGCGAGCGCCGGGTGCAGGTGCCGCACCGTCTCCTCGCCTTTGAAGCGGCGCACGAAGGCATCCTTCAACCCGCCGGTGAGCGGACCGGGGCGGTAGAGCGCCAGCGCCGCCATCATGTCGTCCTCCGTCCGGGCGTGGATCTCGCGCAGGGTGGCGCGCATGCCCGGGCTTTCGATCTGGAAGCAGCCGATGGTCCCACCGCTCTCCACCCGTCGGGAAGTCTCAGGGTCGTCGGTAGGGATTGATTCAAGGAAGGACATTGGTCCCGCAGGCTTCATGCCTGCGGGATAACGCAGTAGCGGCACGAGCCGCTCTGCGCCCACATCGCCTAGAACCGTCAGACCGCGGATGCCCAGCAGGTCGATCTTGACCAGCCCCAGCGCTTCGACCGATTCCAGGTCGAACTGGGTGATGGTGACGCCTTTGCTGCCCGAGCGCATGACCGGCACCAGGTCGGTGATCTTGTCGGGGGCGACGACCAATCCGCCGGGATGCACCGAGAGATGACGCGGAAGCTTGAGCAGCGCCTCGGCCTCGTCGAAGATGCGTTGGTGTGACGGGGAAGTGTATGCGGCGCGGAGTTCGGCAAATGGAGACGGGGGCGTCTCGCCTTCCTCGCTCTCCTCGAAGCGTGCCCAGAAGGCGTAGGGCAGCTGGTTGACCATCTCGCGCACCTTCTGCGGGTCAATCCCATGCGCCTTGGCCACGTCGCCCAGCGCCGAGCGCGGACGGTAACGGTTGATCGTTCCGACCATCGCGGCCCGGTCCTCGCCGTACTTGTCGAAGACATGCTGGATGACGCGATCACGTCCGCGCGAGCACAGGTCGGTGTCGATATCGGGCGGGGTGGTGCGCGCCGGGTTGAGGAAACGCTCGAAGTACAGGTTGAGGCGCAGCGGGTCGGGGCTGGTGATTCCCAGGCAATGCGCCACCAGCGACGAGGCAGCCGACCCCCGCGACGAAAACGGGACGCCGGCCTGGCGGGCGAAGTTCAGGATTTCCTCCACGATCAGGAAGATCGGCTCGAAGCCCATGCGGGAGATGACATCCAGTTCGTGGTCCAGCCGCTCGCGGACCTGCGGGCTGATGCCGCCGTAGAGTTCAATTGCGCCCGCCTCGGCTTTTTGACGCAAGGTGTTGAGCGGCGGTCAGGCCGGGCGGCAGCGGGACGGTGGGCATGTGCGCGACCCCCAGCGGCAGGTCGAATTTGCAGCGCGCGGCGATCTCCTGCGTGGCTTCGATGGCAGAGGGGAAATTGCTGAACTTCGTCTGAATCTCCTCCTGGGAGGGGAAATGAGAACCTTTCGGCGCGGCCGCTCCTGGGGGCAGCTTGCTCACTGGAATGTTTAATCGGATCGCGGACAGGGTGCGCTGCAGGGGCTCTTGCTCGGGTGAAAGGTAATAGATGAGGTGGGTGACCACACAAGGGATTTTTAACTTGTGCGCCAGCATCGACCGGCGCACCGCCGTCTGTGGATCGTCCAGCGCTGCGTACAGCCTGTCCTTGAAGATGACCTTGAGCACCACCAGCGGGGCGGACTCATCCATGCCTGCCTGTGCGGGGGAGGGGACGATGGCGATCAAGTCATCCGAAAATTTTACAAGTTGGTCAATTTTGCTTGCGGCTTCCGGGTCTTCCCTCAGTGCCATTGCGCTACTAAGTCGGCACAGATTCGACCAGCCGTTTAAATTCATCGCTAGTAAAACCAGCCTGGATTCCGATAGATCAATTTCCAACCCCAGAACCGGCTGGATTCCCGCTCGCTGACAGGCCACGGCGAATTCCACCGAACCCGAAAGCAGGTGGTGGTCGGTCAAGCCCAGCGCGGGTAGGTTTTGCGATTTTGCCTTCTCGACCAGTTCGGAAGGCAAGAGCAGTCCTTCCTGCAGGGAGTAGGCGGAGTGTGAGGTGAGGGGGATGAACATCAGGTTGATTTTATCAGGTCGCGATTTATTTTGCTTGCGGGGAAGGAGGTTTGGCTGTATGCTTGTTTTATATGACGCGCATCATCACTTATTCCCTGAGGCCGGCCTCCGCTGACTCGGACGATTACTACCGGACGATCTCGGAATTTGCAGATTCCTGGTTGGAGCGGACCAGGCCCGAAGCCCTCGACCTTGTGATCGGATTCCGTGAATTCCGTCTGAGCCGCGGCGAACCAGACCGGTCCGACTCAGAGTATCTGTTTGAGCTGCTAGCCTTGGGCGTCCTCCTCCGCGAGCACGGACAGGAGGCCAGCCGCATGCCGGCGTGGGCCGAGCAATTGATGGTCGGGCTGGTGGCCTTCCAGAACAGGTATCCTCGGTCGGAAACGGTCGTCAAGCCGCTGCGCGGTTTAATAAGTTGGCTGCCCCGCTGTCTTCCTGACAGCGGGACACTTGCACCTGAGCTTGCGTCAGTTGCAAGTGCAGGTGTTGCGCACAGGCGGCACGAAGCCGCCTGCCTCGCGGAGCAGGCTCCCAGCAGGGAACGAAGGGATGATATCATCCGCCGGATGATGACATGGCTGGGGGCAAACGATGAGGCCACCAAGGAAAAGCGGTTCGGAGAGTGGCATACCTATTTCACAGCCAGGGGGATTCCGTTCGCGCAGACTGCCATCTCGCGATGCCTGGAACTAGCCGAGGAGTTTGCCGGGACCAGCCGGGAAGCGCTTGGAAAATATACGGAAAATGTCAAGCATTTCCTGGAAAAGGAAGCTTCCAACTTTCGCCGCCGATACGATGCTAGGCTGCTCTCAAGCACGCAGCTGGAATATCACCTCGGCATGCTGGGAACCGAGATTCTCAACCGAGATTTCCGCCAGCGCTTTCTAGAAACCCGACATAAAATGGTCATTCTCCCTCCGTGCATGTGTGCCCCTGAAAAGGAATGCAAGGCTGTCGAGACTCCTTTCGGAACCAAATGCCAGGCCTGCACACCGTCGTGTCGAGTCAACCAGATCACCAAGCTGGGCGAAAAACATGGATTCGGCGTGACCATCATTCCGGACGATGTAAAAGTCTTCGGTTCAGACAAGCAGGCTGGAAGTATCGGACTGGTCGGCGTCTCGTGCGCCCTGACCAACTGGAACGGCGGCTGGGACACCGGCACGCTGGGAATCCCCGCCCAAGGCCTGTTGCTTGATTACGTCGGATGTAAATTCCATTGGGATAAGGTTGGTATCCCGACGGATACCAACCTGAAAAAGCTGCAGGAAATCCTGGAGGTTTAAGGACGCCGGTCCGGTATCCGGGAGGCGCGTTTCGATCTCAAATCCGTATCACTTTAAAAGGACCATGACTTGAAAGCCATGGTCCTTTTACTTATAACAAAACCCTAAAAAAGCGTAACTAAAACTTGTTTTTAGCGACACAGTATATGTGACGCCCGTATCCCGTTTCATTATTTTACGTCTGGATAAATAAAGCATGGAGTTATGCTCAGAGGAAGCTCTTTTAAGGCTTGCGCAGCAGTTCGACCAGACTGCACTGGCTGAAATCTATGACTGCTACAACCAGGGTATCTATTACTACGCGCTACGCATGTTGGGCGATCCCTCGCTGGCGGAGGACTGTGCCGCTGAAACATTCAGCAGATTTCTGCGCGCGTTGCGGGGGGGCGGCGGGCCAACGGACAACCTGAAGGCGTACCTTTACCGGAGCGCCCACAATTGGATCACCGACCATTACCGCCGCGAACCGGTGCCAGCCTTGGAACTCAACGACGAGATTTCCGAGCAGGAGGCTGATGATCCGCTCGATGAGACTGATCTTCGCATCAAACAGCACCGTGTCCGCACGGCCCTGAGGCTGCTCACACCCGACCAGCGCCAGGTGATCCTTCTCCGATTCGTGGAGGGATGGGACCTTGCAGAGGTCGCTGCATCCCTCAACAAACCTGCCGGCGCAATCAAAGCGTTGCAGCATCGCGCCATCGCGGCCTTGAGAAAAATACTTGTGGAAGAGGAAGAGAGCAAACATGATGTCGAACGAAGACCCGGACCCCAAATTATCAGCGCTGCTCGAGAGTCTGCGCACAACGAATAAACGCGACCCGGACAAAGCCGCTGAAAAGCGGGCTTCTTACCTTGTCGAAGCGCGGAATCTCGCCCCGGCCGTATCCAATCGCACCCATACTCGTCTGGGTATATGGTTGGCAGGATTAACAAATCCGAGACCTGCCTTGCGAAAGGAGAAAATGGCGATGGTAAATATTTTGGTAACACTGCTTGTGGCGTTGGGGTTGGTTTTTGGAGGCGGAGGGGCTGCCTTGGCTGCCTCACAATCCGCCATGCCGGACGAAGCCCTCTACCCGGTCAAGACCTGGAGCGAACAGGTGCAGCTCCAGCTAGCGGGGGATGATGAGGGGAAACTGCAGCTCATGAATGCGTTCACCAATCGGCGCATGGAGGAGATCCGCACCATGCTTCAGGCGGGGAAGCAGGTTCCCGAACCAGTAATGACCCGGTTGGAGTACCAACTTCAGTACATGCTGCAAATGGCCGCCGGCCAGCCCGAAGATCAAAGTGAGCAGGCTTTGCTGCAATTGCGCAACCAGCTTCAAATTCAGAACCAGCTCATGCAGCAACTGCAATTGGGTGAAGGGGATCAAGCCGGATTGTTGATCCGTGAGCGTGTACGCTCCGTGCTCGAAGTGCATCAGGGACAGGCAGAAGGCGGGCTTGAGGATCCGCAGTGGCTGCAGCAGCAGATTCAGTTGCAGCTTCAGCAACAGCAGCAGAACGGACCCATGAACCCGTCAGGCGAAAATGTGATCGAACTCTCTGGCGCCAACCCCTATGCGACCGGTACGCCCACTCCAGGCTCAGGTTATGGCCCCGGGGAATCCCAGAACCCGTGGACGGACACCACCCCCACTCCTGGATCTGGTTATGGTCCGGGTCAATCCCAGAATCCATGGACGGACACGACTCCCACCCGCAACTCCGGTTATGGCCCCGGACCTGGTCCACAGCCCTAACCAGTCGAGTAAAGCACGACCAGCGCGCCTAAATAACCGACGCGCTGACCCAAGTGACAACGAAGGGACCTCCTCTCCTGAGTTGTCACTTTTTAATTACAAACTATTGTATTTTGTCACAAATAGTGCTACAGTAACCTTACTCAATTATTCACATATTCACATTGTAGACATCATCGCAGTCACCCAGAGGTGATCCGGAGCGATGATGTGAGGTGGGTGTGGTCGCCGAATTACCATCTCAAGCAGCGAAAGGCGAAACCGGCCATTTAGCCGGTTTTTATTTTCTTGAAGGAGGTGCATCGGAAAACCTGGGTGGTGTTTGGAAATTCCAATTGACCCAAAACAATTGTTTCATCAGACCTGAGGAGGAAAAATGTTTACAAGACGTTTTTTGGTCACAGTATTGATCATCTCGTTGCTCATAGCATTACCGATGTCTGTTTTGGCACAAGGCGGCCCCCCTCCGGGAAAGGGACCTGGAGGAGGTGAAGAGGAAATCTCAAGGGAATAATGTCTCGTTCCCAGTGATCGCCGTGGACGGATTTTCGGTCCCAGCCATAACCGAAATGCTGTTTACTGTGCCCTACACCGGATCATTTCCCGGCCTGACCCCTGATCAAATTGTAATTCTCAATGCCGCAGGCCCTTGGTATGCCCAGAAAACCGAGGGGAACACATGGCAGGCGGAGGTTGCCAACCAGCCCGGCGAATCCGTCACATTCATCAATTGGGGTGACAATATCGAATCGGTCAACCCCAAACTCAGGAGGCCCTTCCGACTGGAAGTGACACTGTTCAAGGTGCTCGATGCTCCAATGACTCGCCTATACCATGGCCGAACTCGAGTATCCTAGCAGCGCTAACGAGCTCCAGGGGACCAATACAACGACTTATCCCAGTCCATTCGCCACAGTCATTTCCGCGAAACCCAAACTGGTAGTGCAGTATTTGGGACCAACATTGCCGACCAGAGTTTCGTGGGACGGAACCAAATGGACTGGTTATACAGTGATCCCGGTGAGCTTCGCTCCTGAACTCAATGTTGGCGGAAAGTACATCTACGGAGCTTCAGAGGGTGGCTGGAAGCCAGACAAGGTGGGCTATTACCGGGTTACATTCTATATTCCCAACTGGCTCGGGAATTGATCTCTCTAGCGCCTGCATCGACAATTATCCGCCGGCAGACCCGCCTTGCAGCACGGTGACCACCGAAGCCGATGAGGGTGGTGTTGCGACCCCTGTTGTTGTACCTACGCTCAATTTAACCTATGTAGATGTTCAAGTTGTAGGCGGAGGCGGTGGCGGGGGCGGAAGCCATAACAAAAAAATCAATATTTGCGAGGCAAGCCAGGGGTTAAGCCTTTAGCCTCGCGATAAAGTGACCTTTATGCGAGGGCGAGAGACTCTCTCGCCCTCACAGCTTTTTAAAATAATGAACATGGATGTATGCATATGCGGTAGGTGAAGAAAAGGTGAGGCTGGTCACGGTCCTCAACTCGGTGGAAGCGTTCACTTTTTTGATTTCTCATCCACTTAATGCACGGCACGACTGGTGGGGGTAAGGTAAAATCGATGATTGAAATCCTTGTGGACGATCCCATACGCAAGGAAGACTTTTGCCGGGCTGTACATCCCCGGCGGTGAAAACGAGGTGAATGGACTATGGAATATTCAGAATTGATCGCAGCACGGTACAGTGTGAGGGCCTACCGCCCTGACCCTGTCGAAGATGAGAAATTGCAGGCCGTACTCGAAGCGGCGCGCCTGGCTCCAACGGCCGCCAACCGGCAGCCGTTCCAGCTGGTGGTGCTGCATACGGCCGGCCGGCAGGAGGAGATCGGGACGATCTACCACCGACCTTGGTTCGTGCAGGCTCCCCTGGTGATCGCCGTCTGTGCGATTTCCTCGCAGGCGTGGGTGCGGGAAAGCGACCGCTTCAATGCCCGCCTGATCGATGCAGCCATTGTAGCGGACCATCTCATCCTGGCCGCCGCGAACCTGGGGCTGGGTACCTGCTGGGTCGCGGCCTTCAACGTGGAGGCCGCCCGCCGTGTGTTGCAACTGTCCGATGACGCCGAACCGGTCATCTTCACACCGCTGGGTTATCCGGCCGATGAACCGGGTCCCAAGGTCCGCAAGCCGCTGAGCGAGCTGGTGCGGTACGAACACTGGTGAGAGGGAAGATCATGAACATTGTCAAACCGGAATTTGTCGGTTTATCTTCAGAACGATTGGAGCGCATCAACGGCGTCATGCAGTCCTACGTCGAAAAGGGAGTCTTTGCGGGCATTTCCACCCTAGTCGCGCGGAAGGGAGATGTGGCGCACCTCGGGACTTTCGGCTGGCAGGACTTGGAGACCAAACAGCCGATCACCGAAGACACCATCTTCCGCATCTACTCGATGACCAAGCCCATCACCAGCGTTGCGGTGATGATGCTGTGCGAGGAAGGCGAGACTGCACCTTGACGACCCGGTCTCCCGCCATGTGCCCGAGTTCAAGGACCGCAAGGTAATGGTCCTGCGCGAGGGCGGCTTTGACCTCGTCCCTGCGGCGCGCGAGGTCACGATCCACGACCTGCTCACGCACACCAGCGGGTTGTGTTATCCCAGCGAAGAACAAACTCCGCTCGATGAGATCTATCGAAAGCTCTTTGGTCACATGGACAAAGTCGTGGAGCCGGTCTTGGAAAAGTGGATGCTGGCTTTCATAAAAACTGATGTGCCGCTGGCCTTCCACCCCGGAACGGCCTGGCGTTACGGACTCTCCATTGACGTGTTGGGTTACATCGTGCAGGTCGTCACCGGTCAGCCGTTCGACGAGTTCCTGAAGGAGCGCATCTTCACCCCGCTGGGGATGATCGACACCGATTTCTGGGTGCCGCCGGAAAAGGTGGCGCGCTTCGCGTCCATGTACGGCCCCTCGAAAGAGGATGGGTTGAAGGTCATCCCCTCGCCTGACGGCAAGGATTACACCAAACCCGACCGCGCGCTTTCCGGCGGCGGCGGGCTCGTCTCCACGCTGGGGGATTACTTCCGCTTTGGGCAGATGATGTTGAACGGCGGCGAGTTCGAAGGGAAGCGTTTATTAGGTCGAAAAACGGTCGAGTGGATGATGCAAAATCACCTGCCGGCGGGGATGCACCCCAACGACGAGGCGTGGAACGGCTTCGGGCTGGGCGGGGCGGTGCTGATCAACCCGGGACTCTCTCCGCGCCCCGGCTCGGTCGGCAAGTTCGGCTGGGGAGGCGCCGCCAACACGGAGTGGTGGATCGACCCTGCCGAGGAGTTGAATTGCATCCTGATGCTGCAGTACATGCCGGGCTTTACCATTCCGATCGTGGAGGACTTCAACCAGCTGGTCTACGCGGCGCTGGAGTAATGCAGGCAGGCGATTCGCTGTATCTTTTTCCAGGGTTGTGCATCTAAACGAAAGACAAAAAGGCATGATCCTATGCCTTTTTGTTGAGATCACAACCTCATCCTGGTGGGGATGAAAAAGGAAACGACCCATGCCTTTGTATGAATATCGTTGTTCTGATTGCGGTAATGAGTTTGAGATGATGATGCGCTTCTCCGAAGCGGACCGCCGCCCGGAGTGCCCGGCTTGCGAAAGCCTCAAGACCCAGAAGAAGCTTTCTGCGGTGGCGTCCTTCGGGTCAGCGGCCTCGGAATCCGGCGGCAGCAGCTGCGCGCCTCGCGGCGGATTTTCCTGAGCAGGTTGATCCATTGCAGCCGTGAGCTGCGCTCAGAAATCCTGCCGATCTTTAAAACCCAAAAAAACCGCTCGGGTTTTACGAAACAACTATATGGAAGGAAACTTTAATGCCTGAACTGGGATTTAAATCCACGCTAAAAATGTCTTATGACGAGGCGCTTGTGAAGGCGACGGACGCCTTGAAGGCCGAAGGCTTTGGTGTTCTAACGAGCATCGATGTCAAGGACACGATGAAAAAAAGCTCGATGTGGACTTCCGGAAATATTCGATTTTGGGTGTCTGCAACCCGCCCTTGGCGCACGGGCGCTGTCCACAAATCGATGTGGGGACTGCTGCTTCCCTGCACGGTGATCGTTTACGAGGAGGGCGACGGGGCGGTGGTCAACATTCTGAATCCGCTCGCCATGACCGAACTTATCCCCGAGCCTGAGCTGCAGGCGGTGATGGGTGAAGCCCGGGCGAGACTCGCGCGGGTGTCTGAGGCTCTTAACCGTTAGCGTTGTTATCTTTCATGGGATTTAAATAAAACAGCGGGTGCGAGACGCACCCGCTGTTTTATTATTTGGTCGGGTTGGACGGGGCGCTCAGGTATAACAATTTTCTGAAACCTGAAATGAGCACGTGCATCACGATGGGAATGCACACGAAGATGACAATAATCTGCAGGGCATTCAAGCTCACGCTCTTGTTTCTCACCAGGGAGATCAGGATCAACTCTCCCATCACCGTGAAGAATCCCCACAGCAACTTATGCTTGATTTGGTTCGAGCGGGAATGGTTAATAATTAACGTTCGCTGGATATCCATGCTTCGATTAGTCTCCCATTAGGTCTACTTAGAAAATTGATTGTAAAAACAGATTTGTCGCCAGGTGTGTTCTAACGAATAAAAAGGGGACTCTTGCAGATGCGTTCCTGGTATCTTGACCTTGTCTCGCGCACCAACCACCAAAATTCTCAAACAGAGCCCCAGGGTGATCGATTTTGTGCCGCATAGATCAAGTCAGGCAGAATTCGTGGATTGTGTTATTCAAAAAATCAATCGATATGCCCATGATAAAATTGTTGCATGACCGGAGAAAAGCAAATGACCCACGGTAATTCTTGCGAACTGTCGATAGTGATGCCGTGTTTGAATGAAAGCGAGACACTGGAGCGGTGCATCCAAAAAGCCCGGGCTTTTTTGGAAATTAATAATATCTCGGGCGAAGTCGTCGTAGCAGACAATGGCAGTCGGGATGGATCGCAAGAAATTGCCCGTCAGGCAGGAGCCCGGGTGGTGGATGTTCCACAGCGAGGTTACGGATCGGCGCTTCTTGGAGGTATTACCAACGCGCAAGGTGATTATGTAATCATGGGGGATGCGGATGATAGTTATGATTTTACAGCCCTCATGCCGTTCCTGGAAAAGTTGAGAGAAGGTTTCGAGCTAGTAATGGGCGACCGGTTTGCAGGAGGAATAAAACCCGGAGCCATGCCTTTCCTTCATCGTTATCTGGGAAATCCTGTCCTAAGCTTTCTCGGAAGATTGTTTTTTAATACCAAAATCAGGGATTTCCATTGCGGATTGCGAGGTTTACAACGGGACGCTATTCTTCGACTTGATCTGCATACAACAGGCATGGAATTTGCGAGCGAGATGATTGTAAAGGCTTCAATGTGTGGATTGAAAATTACACAGGTGCCAACCATTCTTTATCCAGATGGCCGGAGTAGACCTCCTCATTTGCGCACCTGGTCGGATGGGTGGCGACACCTGCGATTTCTCCTGCTTTTCAGTCCAAGATGGTTGTTCCTTTATCCAGGGTTTGCCGCGGTTGCAGTTGGGGTGGCTATGTATTTTTGGCTGTTGCCAGGTCCACGAAAGGTGGGGTCCATTTATTTTGATATCAATACGCTGCTGTATGCCGCCTTGTTGGTATTAATGGGAGTTCAGGCGGTTCTATTCGCTCTGTTAACCAAGAAATTTGGTATGAGTGAAGGTTTCCTGCCACCGGATAGTGGAGTGGATAGGTGGTTAAAGGTCATCAACCTGGAAAGAGGCATCGTCGGCGGTGTATTATTCATTGTTTTGGGAATCGTAAGTTCATTCGCTGCTTTGAACTATTGGGAGAGCCAGAGTTTTGGTACTTTAAATCCATCCATCTCCATGCGTCTGGTTATTCCCGGAGTGATTTTATTCGCCGTCGGTTTTCAGATCATCCTTGCCAGCTTCTTCCTTAGCATATTGGATCTTCAACGCAATTAAGCGTATGGTCCATTAGGTTGCAGTCGTAGGACTGTAAATGACGATCTGACATCCTTGTGAAATTCATATTTGTGTTTAGGGAACGATATTTGTTCCATCTCCTCAGGATTAAACGTGCGAACTTTTGATCAATTGTTACAACGCTGGCGGATATTTATGGCAGCCAATGCCATCCGGCCACATGACAAAGTGCTGGATATTGGTTGTTTTCAAGGTGAATTCTTGTTTCATGTTGAGAAGCATATTGATATCGGAATTGGGATTGATCCTTTGCTGGGTAGTGAATTAATAGGCGAAAAAATCATGCTTATGCGATGGAGTTTTCAGGAGCCCATGCCCTTTCCCGATAATTTCTTCGATGTGATCATCATGCTGGCAACCATTGAGCACATTAATGATCGTGAAGCGATTGCACGCGAAAGCTCCCGATTGTTGAAATCCACCGGGAGAATGATCATCACCGTCCCCGAACCCGCTGTGGATAGCGTTGTTGATCTACTGGTCCGACTTCGTTTGGCTGATGGAATGTCCTTGGAACAGCATAGCGGCTTTAGACCTGATACGCTGCTGAGCATTTTTTCCCAGTACGGGTTTCGACTTGCAGTCCGCAGGAAATTCCAACTGGGGTTGAATAATTTATTTATTTTCGAGAAAGTATAAAAATCTCTGTCATTTTGTGGAGGATATTGATTTCCTCGGCTCAAATCTAGAAAGTTAAATTTATAAACTCGCGTTGACTTGCGTTGGATAAGGGATGTATAGAAAAAGTCTGTTAATCTTTAATTGGTCTCGTCGGACTGGGTTGTTTATTCCTAGCTGTTTTTGCACAACAGCTAGGGGTGGGTCACGATGACCACTGGGGTCCTGGACGGATCATTGTTGCGGTAGCTGGACTTTGTTTATTGGCTATCACTGCCCTGGTCTTTTCCTGGAAATTTGTATTGGAGGGGGTGAATTACTTTTCTACGTCAATTCGACGATTGGGAATCATACTTGTTGGAATCCCTATAGTTCACCGCGGATTGCAGAATGCCAGACAGCTAGTTGCCTTTTGGAAGTCATCCTGGGATAAGTCGCCAACCAGTCGATGGGTTGGGGACCGCATCTTGCGCCCCATAGATGATTATTTAAGTCGGCTCAGAAAAACCCGTGCCGTGGCTTGGATTATCCAGTCACAGGCGCATAAAGCGGAATTTATTACTTATATCCTTGGCCTGGTCTTCTTGGCAGTATATGTCTGGTTCGTGAGCGTTGGCAACTGGACACCCTGGCCAAAAACCGGTAATTATTTTAACCGGCTGGCACAAGCATTTGAAAAAGGACAGGTGTATCTCCTTGAAGAACCAGGGTCGAGGTTAATGGAGCTGGAGGATCCTTATGAGTATAAGAACAGGGTAAATGTTGACTACCCTTGGGATGCGATTCTTTACGACGGGAAATTCTATTTCTATTGGGGGCCGGCACCCGCACTGATCATTGTGCTCGCGCACGTGTTCTATCCGCACGAGATCGGTGATCACGTACTGGTATTCGGATTTGCGTATGGCGTGTTTATTTTTTTGAGCCTTTTTATTTTACGCGTGCGGAACAAATTATTTCCAAACCTTGGGTGGATTTATATCGTCCCAGCGGTTCTCATCGCCGGGTTGGCCAGCATGATGCCCTGGCTGTTGAATCGCCCCAATGTTTACGAAGTAGCCATCGCTGGTGGGCAGTTCTTTTTGATTTCAGGTCTTTTTTTCTGTTTTTTGGCCATGGAAAAAGGTCATCCTAATCCCTGGTGGTTGGCGGCCGCAAGTGTATTCCTGGGATTGTCGGTCGCAAGCCGGACCAGTCTGGCCTTTGCTGCCTCTTTTCTCATCGTCATGGCCGTTTGGAGAGTCATCCGGATTTCGGGATTCACTCGAAGATCATTTCCCTTGCTGATTGCAGTGACAACCCCATTTGTTTTAACTGCAATTGGGATGGGATTATATAATTTCATTCGCTTCGGTTCATGGTTCGAGTTTGGTATCCAGTATATGCTTACCGGGATGGATCTTCATGCCAATGCATTCTCGCCGGCTAATATCCCAATCAACCTGCATAATTTCTTGATTAATCCCTACCGTACCCTGAAAGTCTTCCCATATATTAAGCCGGAACTTGGTGGTCGGTTTATTTTCTTTCCCATTTCCAGTCCCTCAAATTATTATTCTGAACACGTGACCGGTTTATTGCTCACGATCCCTTTTATCCTTTTTGCTGGTATTCCTATCGTCAGCTCGGTCAGGTATGTTTTGAGTCTCATTGCCGGCCTAATTGGAAAGGTTCTCTTTCGCGATGACCGGTTCGGAGATGGTTTTTCCAGATGGACGGCACTCACGCTCATTGGATCTGCTTTCCTCGCTTTTGTACCCATCTTGATCTTTATTGCCGGGAATATGCGTTATCTTGCGGATGTCGTTCCCTTGCTGGTCCTGCTCTCTACATTTGGTCTGTTCATGGGGAGGCAATTTCTTGAAGGGAAATCCACCTCGATATTTTGGTTCAACATGCTAGTGGTAATCCTTACGTTTTACTCCATTTCCGTCAGTCTATTGTTGGCAGTCACAGGGGCTGAAGCACGGTTTGAACATTTGAATCCGGTCCTTTTTGACAAACTGACCCGCTGGTTTACACCTTAAGAATTAATGGTGGCGCTAAATCTCAAAGAACAATCCCCTCGCAGGAGGGGATTGTTCTTGTCCAGTTGAGTATCCTGGCTTAAAGTCCTTTCGCCAGGTGATAATACAGATCGTTCCAGCGCAACTTTTCCTTGAAGGTCTTCCACCTCGGTCTTCTCATCGATCAACAGGAATTCGATCCCGGCCATGGAGGCAAAATCCCGCAGGTGTTCGGCGGTGACGGCATAGCTGAAGCTGGTATGGTGCGCCCCTCCGGCGTAGATCCAGGCGGCGGCAGCGACCTTGAGGTTCGGGCGCGGCAGCCACAGGGCGCGCGCCACCGGCAGCTTGGGCAGCGGCGCATCGGTCGGGACCACATCCACGACATTGGCCACCATGCGGAAGCGCTGGCCCATGTCCATCATCGAAGCGCCGATGGCGGGACCGGTGTTCGCATCGAAGATCAGCCGCACCGGGTCCGCCTTTCCGCCAATCGAAAGCGGCAGGATTTCGAGTTTAGGTTTATTGGCAGCAATCGACTCGCAGATCTCGAGCATGTGCGCGCCCAGCACCTTGTCGCCGCTCGCGCTGAAATGGTAGGTGTAATCCTCCATGAAACTGACGCCGCCCTTCAGGCCCGGTGCCATGACCTTCATCGCGCGGACCAGTGCCGAGGTCTTCCAGTCGCCTTCCGCGCCGAAGCCGTAGCCGTCACGCATCAGACGCTGGACGGCCAGCCCGGGCAGCTGCGCCAGCCCATGCAGGTCTTCAAAGGTGGTGGTGAACGCCTTGAAGTCCCCGGCTTGCAGGAAGTTGCGCATGCCGGTCTCGATGCGTGCTCCGGCGACCAGCGAGTCGTGTTTCTCACCCTTGGGCTGGAGCGCCGGGACCACGTCGTACTCGTCAAGGTAGGCTTGTGCCATCTTCTTGACATCGGCATCCGAAGCCTCGTTGACGGCCCTGACGAGGTCGCCAACGCCGTAACCGTAGACGTCATAACCAAGTTGGATCTGCGCCTCGACCTTGTCGCCTTCGGTGACGGCCACATCGCGCATGTTGTCCCCGAAGCGGGCGACCTTGGCACCCTGCCAGTCCGCCCAGGCGGATGCGGCGCGCGCCCAAACTCCCAGCTGGGCTTGCACGTCGTCATCCTGCCAGTGCCCGACGACCACCTTGCGCTCGAGGCGCAGCCGGCTGCCGATGAAGCCGTACTCGCGGTCGCCGTGCGCCGCCTGGTTGAGATTCATGAAGTTCATGTCGATCTCCGCCCAGGGGATCTCACGGTTGTACTGGGTGTGCAGGTGAGCGAACGGCTTGCTGAGCAGACCCAGCCCGGCGATCCACATCTTGGCGGGTGAGAAGGTGTGCATCCAGGTGATGAGGCCGATGCAGCTTTTGGATGAGTTGGCTTCCAGGCACAACTCCCGGATGGATTCCGGCGTGGTCAGAACCGGTTTGAAAACCACCTTCACCGGCATGTGCTTGGATGCGCCGAGAGCCCCCGCAATTTCGCGCGAGTGTTCGGCAACCGTTTCGAGCGTTTTGGGTCCGTACAGGTGCTGGCTTCCGGTGACAAACCAGACTTCATATTCTTTAAGATCAATCATGATGGCATCTCCTTTTTACCGAAACAGCACCGAAACCCCCGGAACTCGCGGGGGTAAAGCCCCCTGCTTAAGCAGTGGGGATACAAGGCACACATCCTTGCCAGAAGCAGAACATGGTTGTAAAATAGAACGTATGAGCTATGTGCTGAGAACTTACAAGTATCGCCTCAAGCCTTCCAAGAGCCAACGAACCCAACTCAATCGGACGCTGGAACTTTGTCGTTGGGTCTACAACGAGACGCTGGCCACTCGCAAAAACACCTGGGAGCAGGAAAAGAAAACCCTTTCGCTGTACGACACAAATAAACGACTCACTCTTTGGAAACGAGATCATCCCGAATTGGTGCGTGTCCATTCCCAGGTCTTGCAGAATGTTCAGGAGCGAGTGGATCTGGCTTTCAAGGCTTTCTTTCGTAGAGTGAAGGCAGGCGAAAAGCCTGGCTACCCGCGCTTTCGGGGATACGGTCGGTACGCGAGCTTCACCTTCAAGCAGTCTGGGTTTGAATTGCTCCCTGCGGGCAAGGAGTTGCTCATTTCCAAAATTGGGGCAGTGAGGATCGTCCTGCATCGTCCCATCCAGGGCAGGGTCAAGACACTCACCGTTCAGAGGGATGCGGTGGGCAACTGGTATGCCTGCTTCGCCTGTGAAGTGGATCCCCAATCCCTGCCCTACAATGGCTTGGCAGTCGGGGTGGATGTAGGACTTGAAAGTTTTGCCACGCTCTCCAATGGGATGAAGATTGAAAATCCACACTTCTTTCGTCATGCTGAGCAAGAGCTGGCGCAGGTGCAGCGCCTGCTCTCGAGGGCTGAAAAAGGAACGCCCGAACGAGCCAAACGACGCAAGGCCGTTCAGCATGTCCACCAACGCATTGCCAACAGGCGCAAAGACTTTGCCCATAAGGTTAGTCGTGAACTGGTCAACAGTTTCGGCATGATCTCTTTTGAAAACCTGACTATCAGGAACATGCTTCAAAACCATCGTTTGGCAAAGAGCATCTCGGATGCAGCCTGGAAGCAACTGATCACGTACACCACGTACAAAGCTGAGAACGCTGGTCGTCGTGTCGTATCGGTTGATCCACGCAACACATCCAGGATGTGCTCCTGGTTGTGGAACTTTGGTTGAGAAGTCTTTGTCCGTCCGGGTGCATGCCTGTCCTGTGTGTGGTCTCGTCATGGATCGGGATGAAAACGCATCCCATAATATTTTGAGACTCGGGCTAGAGAGATCTCTGCCCCCGCAGTGATGCGTGGGGATTAGTCATGACTTATTTGTCTGCCCATAATAGGCGTTTGCGCCGTGCTTTCTCAAATAGTGTTTATCCAACAATTCCTGCTGCAAGGATGGGAGGTCAGGCTCAAGCGACAGTGAATGGTAGTTCATGAACGCAACTTCCTCCAGCACCACGGCATTGTGGACGGCATCCATGGGATCGACGCCCCATGCAAATGGGCCGTGGCTGTTTACCAGAACCGCGGGGGTGGCATCCGGATTCTTACCCTGGAAGGTTTCCTTGATCACCAGCCCGGTTTCTTTCTCGTATTCGCCTTCGATCTCGATTTTTGTCATTTTTCGGGTGCAGGGGACCTCACCGTAAAAATAATCGGCATGCGTTGTGCCGAGCGCCATGATGCCGCGACCTGCCTGTGCGAAGATGGTTGCCCAACGGCTGTGTGTGTGTACGATTCCGCCGATGTTCGAAAACGCTTTATAGAGTTCGAGATGTGTTGACGTATCGGAGGAAGGTTTAAGTCGTTCGTCCACGATCCTTCCCGTTTCCAATTCCACCACCACCATGTCCTCGGCCTTCATTTCATCGTAGGAAACACCGGATGGTTTTATGACCACAAGCCCCTGCTCCCTGTCGATACCCGACACATTTCCAAAGGTGAAGGTGACAAGCCCGTGCCTGGGAAGCAAAAGATTTGCCCGAAATACCTGTTCTTTCAATCGTTCCAACATGGTTATGACCTCAGCCCATCCACGGCGGCTCTTTCGATGACAAGTCCCTTTTTGTAGCGTTCCATGAACGCCGTAAAGCCGGCAACATCCACCGGATCGGGAGTGATGGTCGTGGCATTTTCACCCGCAAAGACCTTGTTCGAGAGATAGGACTTCCAGGGGTTCATTCCCTGTCTTTTGAAGCATATAGGAAGCCAGCAATGCAATGCCCCATGCGCCGCCTTCGCCGGCGGTCTCCATCACGGAAACGGGGACATTCATCGCCGCCGCCATGATCCTTTGACCCACTTCCTTGGTTTTGAAGAAACCGCCATGCCCCAGGATCTGGTCGATCTTCACTTTTTCCTGTTCGAAAAGAATACCCATTCCGATCTTCAAAGCGCCGAGAGACGAGAATAGATGCATGCGCATGAAGTTCGGAAGGGTGAAGCGGCTTTCGGGAGTACGGACGAAGAGCGGGCGCCCCTCTTCGATTTTCGTGATATGCTCGCCCGACACATAATTGTAGGCAAGCAGTCCGCCGGCATCCGCATCACCTGCGAGCGCCTGCCTGTACAGGGTTTCATACAATTTGGCGTCGCTGACTTCCACGCCAAGCACCCTGGTAAATTCCTGAAACAGATCAACCCAGGCATTCAGGTCGGAGGTGCAGTTATTGCTGTGGACCATGGCCACCGGCTTGCCGCTCGGCGTCGTCACCATGTCGATCTCGGGGTACAGCTTTCGAAAGCGCCTTTTCCAGAACGATCATGGCGAAGACGGACGTCCCTGCGGACACATTGCCCGTTCGGGCGGCCACGCTGTCCGTCGCGACCATGCCCGTGCCCGCGTCGCCTTCCGGCGGGCAGAGCGGAATTCCGGCCTGGAGCTGCCCGGTTGGGTCGAGCAGTTTCGCGCCCTCGCCCGTCAGGTTTCCTGCCGCATCCCCGGCCATCAGCACTTTCGGCAGAATCTCTTCCAGTGTCCACGCAATCCCTTCCGCCTTGAGCAGCTCGTTGAATTGCCCGATCATGCGCTGGTCGTAGTTGTTGATCGTGCTATCGACCGGGAACATCCCCGAGCCTTCGCCGATGCCCAGCACCTTTTGCCCCGTCAGTTTCCAATGAACGTAGCCTTCCAGCGTGGTCAGGAAGTGAATATCCTTGACGTGCGCTTCCTTGTTCAAAATTGCCTGGTAAAGGTGCGCAATGCTCCAGCGTTGGGGGATGTTGAACTGGAACAAGGAGGTCAGCTTCTCGGCGGCCGGCCCGGTGATGGTGTTGCGCCAGGTGCGGAACGGGACAAGCAGGTGACCCGCCTTGTCGAACGGCAGGTAGCCGTGCATCATCGCGCTGAAGCCAATCGCCCCGACCGTTTTGAGCGGCGTGCCATATTTCTCCAGCACCTCGGCGCTCAATTTGCGGTAACTATCCTGGAGGCCGGCCCAGACATCCTCCATGTGGTACGTCCACACGCCGTTTTCGTAACGGTTTTCCCACTCATGGCTGCCTGACGCAATTGGCCTGTGGTCCTCGCCAATCAGCACCGCTTTGATGCGGGTCGAGCCGAATTCGATACCAAGCGCGGTATTCCCGCTTTCAATTGATTTTTGAATATTTGCCATATCACACCTCGATGATGATCTTCAGACCTTCGCGCCGTTCCGCCACCGCAAAAGCCTCTGCAGCCTTTTCGAGCGGGAAACGGTGCGTCACAAGGGAACGGACATCCACCCGCCCTCGCGAGACCATCTCGATGGCGCGCGGATAGGTGTGCTTCATGCGCCGAACAAGCTTGATGGTCAATCCTTTTCGCCGAGCCATACCGGCTGAAAAAGTCGTTTTGTCATCTCCCGGAATCCCGGCCAGGACCACTTTCCCGCCGGGGATAACGGCGGCGAATGCATCCTCGACCGCTCCCTGCTCCCCGGCCGCCTCGAACGCGACATCCACTCCGCGCCCCCCGACCGCCGCCAGGATCGGACTCACATCCGGCTTGCCATCCGTTATCAAAGCCCGGTCAGCCCCGAAAGCGCGGGCCGCGTCCACGCGGTGGGGGAGTTTATCCGTCGCGATAAGGTTCGCCGCGCCCGAAAGTTTCGCCAGTTGGACGATGAGCAGCCCGATCGGACCGCAGCCGAACACGCCGACGGTCATCCCCGGCTTCAGGTGGGCCAGGTCAACGGCATGGATCGCCACACCGAGCGGCTCGAGCATTACGCCATCTTCGTAGGACAACGAATCGGGCAGCGCGAACAGGCACTGCTCATCCCAGGCCAGGACATCGCGCAGAGCGCCGTCCACGGTCTCATGGCCGGCAAACCGGACATCCGGACAGAGATTGGGATTTCCGCCCAGACACCACTCACACTTCCGGCAGGGAATGGCCGGGTCCACGGCCACGCGCCGACCGTCTTCCAGCTCTCCTGCGAACTCATGCCCCAGAACAAGAGGGTGTTTCAAGCCCGCATCGCCTATCCCGCCTTCCGAGAACCAGTGCAGGTCCGAGCCGCAGATGCCGACCGCCTGGACACGGAGGAGCTTTTCCCCCGGTTGAGCCGCAGGGACTGGCTCCTCGTGAAGCTGCACACTTCCGGGGGCATGGAGGCGAACGGTCTTCATGAGATATGTTCCTTAATTCTATTTATCGGCAATATCTAGCACGTAATTTTTATAAGTTCGCGGCTTGTTTGACTCAACACTGAGCAAAATATAAAGGCCTTTTACATCCTGGGGAACAGCCACCTCGGTGGTCCATTCCGTCCTGGCATTAGCTGGCGTGAGCGGGATGGGCGCCAAATCCAGGGTCTCGTAAAGGCCATAAAGAATGCCGTCCGAGCCAATGACCGGCGGAATACCGATGTGGGTCTTCAAAGGGAACTTGGTCGGGTTGAAATTCTCCCACGTGAACTGGAAGCCGGTGTCCGTGCGTTGGGCATCCAGAAAAGTCACCACGTTTTCGCTCAGTCCGGTAATACTGCCTCCCGCGTCTTGGATCAATCCTTCGATCGGTGTGGCGACAGGATAGGACAAGTCCGTGACCACCTCATCGAGGTAGAGTTCCAGGGTCCCTTCGGATTCATTCGCCTCCGGATCATAATCATCCAGAATGCCGCTAAAACTCAGGTAGTCGATGGCCAGTTTGGATCCGGCAGCGGCAGTTGCGTCCTTGCATTCCACAAAGAGCGGCTGGATGACCAACTCGCCATTCTCGCCAGATGTATAGCCGCGCATCTGAAAACCGGGCGCCAGGCGATGCCCGCCGGTTCCAACAAACACTACCTCACAGGGTATGGTTTTCCCATCGCTGGTTGTGAGCATGGCAGGCTTACCTTCCACGGCATGCATCGTGCTCCAATCGCCCATATCGTTTTGTATCGCAAGGTCAATATGCAAACCACCTTCTTCCGTTTCTGTCACCCCCGTCACCACGGCATTCCATAATCTGGGACCTGTATCCTGCCCTATCCCACCCGATAAATCGATATCCTCCGGCAGGACAATATAAACACAGGCTGAAGATACAAGGATATAGGACAGGAGTAAAAGGAAAAGTTTAGTTTTGACTTTCATTATTAGTTCTCCTTGCCGTACTCGTACCGGATGGGCCTACTTCGTTTCCATTAACCAGACCAAGTACTATGCTCTTTCGTGCCATTGATCTGTCATGGTTATGGTGCCGAGGAAAAAACAGGGAGCAACGGCCGGATCTCAGCCAGGGCAAACGCATAACCAGGCGGCATGGCCGTGGTACCATCCACTCCCGTGGCAGCCTTATCCTGACCATTATAGGAAATATCGATGAAGTGGGCAAAGCACTGCCGGCACGGATTGAGATAGGTGCTGTAGATTTCATCCGTAAACCATTTGTGGTCAACACTGATGACCGTGAGCAATCGTTCCACATCTTCCACGGGCACTTGTTTTTCAAGGCTGCTCGCGCCATTGGTTCCGGTAACCCGCCCATCGGGATAGATCGCAAACAGCTCATCCACGCATTGCGGACCTGCTGTGCGGTGATAAACGATCACCGCGCCATCCTGTATCAGACTTTCCGCTTCATCTTCACGGAACGGCTTTACATCGCACTGTGTATTTACAGGTGTTTCGGTGGAAGCGGTCGTTCCAAATTGCGAGTACGAGAATATCCCAACTAACACAAGGAATGCAGCGACGCTTAACCCGATGCCGAGTCGTTGTCGCTTGAGGCGGGCAGCTTGAAACTCCGGTGAAGCCTGGGAATGATGACCACTGCTCTTTCGATTGGCCAGAATGGTCTGCACACCGATGAAGATCAAGGTCAGTACACCGATGACGATTCTTGACCACCACGAACTGAGCGAACCGATAAACTGGATCAACACCTGCGTCACACCCAGGACCATGACCCCGAACAGTGTGCCAAAGACATATCCCGACCCACCGGTCAACATGGTTCCGCCCATCACGACGGAAGCGATGACCTCCAGTTCAAAGCCTGTTGCATACAGGCCGTGTCCGGAGAAGACGAACAGACTATATGCAAGGCCGGCCATTGCCGAGCAAAATCCGTTGAAGGTGTAGACCAGCATTTTCGTTCGGTTCACCGGCAGACCCATTAAGGTGGCGGATTGTTCATTCCGTCCTTCGTTACCGCCGATGGCATAAATGGTCCGGCCGAAACGTGTGTAATGGGCAATGAAGATGGACACTGCGAGCAGAATGAATCCCACCACCACTGGAATGGAGATATACGGCGGCTGCGTCCCCTGCTGCACCGACAATTCCATCAACCCCGGAATCAGGAGCTTGGTTCCCCCTAGAATTTGAAAAATAGGGTTATCGATATTGACCGCATTGTCGCTGATGAAGAAACACATCCCGCGGGCGAACCACATGCCCGCCAGGGTTGCTATAAATGGCTGGACCTTGAGATAGGTGATGAAGCCGCCCATGATCGCGCCCAGGGCCATCCCCATGGCCAGCATGAGAAGGATGACCCCCCAAGGATTCCAGCCTTCCCGCAACAAGACCGCTGTAGACACTGTCGTTAAGGCAACGACGCCGCTTACCGAAAGGTCGATGCCCCCGGTGATGATAACGAATGTCATCCCAATAGCGCTTATCAGGAGATAGGAATTGTTTCGAAACAGGTTGAAGAAAACCTGTGGATTCCGCATGCCGACGAAAAAATAAGCCCCAATCGCATAGGCCGCCAAGGCAAGAAAGGCTGTTGACCACAAAGGGATGAATTTGCGATTATTTGAAAGAAAATTGTTGAATGCTTTCTTCATGGCTACACCCCTTTATTCGGATTGCCGATCCACTGGACAAATCCTCTGACCTGTCTCGAATATAAGAGGATGACCAATACCACTACCACGGCTTTGATCGCCTGAAGCGCAAACGCTGGAACACCAATCGCATACATGGATTGAGTAATGGCCTGCATCACCAGGGCGCCGACCATGCTGGCCAGCAACGAGAAGCGTCCACCTGCCATGGCGGTCCCGCCGATAACCACGGCGAGAATGGCATCCAGTTCAGTCGTGAGACCGATGTTATTGGCGTCCGAGGTCTTGATATTGGAACAGGCCACCAGCCCTGCAATCCCTGCGCAAAATCCACAAAACGTGTAGACCATGAACTTGATCTTCTTTTCACCAATACCGCTGAAGAAGCTGGATTTGAAATTAATCCCCACTGATTCGATGAACATCCCGATGGCAGTTTTGCGAGTCATGACCCATGTAAAAATGAAGACCAGGGCCACGATATACAACGAAAATGGCAGGACGACCCATCCCTGCCCTAAAAACGTGAAAGGTCTATATGTGATTTGAACCCTTAGACCATTGGTGATGAGCTGTGCAATTCCTCGACCTGCGATCATCAAGATCAGGGTCGCAACCATCGGCTGAATTCTTACGTAAGCGACCAGCAATCCATTCCACATACCGCATACGATGGCAACCACCAGCGACAGGAGGATTACCAGCCAGAGTGGCTGGAAGGTGTAGTTGGGGTCGGTGACGAAAAACACCTCGTTCCTCAGGGCAGAAGGATTCATCAATATGCCCGCAACCGAAGCGGCAATGGCCATGACGGCTCCGACCGAGAGGTCTACGCCTCCGGTAGCAATGACCAGGGTCATGCCAATTGCCAGAAGCATGACGGTGGAACCATTTCGGAAGATGTCGACCAGGCTCCCATGCAGATTGCCGTCCCGGTTTTCGATCGTAAAAAAACCCGGGATGAAGAAAAAGTCAAAAAGTAGAATCATCAGCAAGGCGACGATTGGGAAAAACAGACGGCTTTCTGTGATGTTCTTCCATTTGAAGGATTTGAATGGACTTTTCATGATTCGCTCCCTGCAATGGCATGGATGATCGTTTTCTCATCCACCTCGCCGGAAAATTCGGCAACTTTCTCCCGCTCGCGCAGTACCACGACCCGATGGCTTGTCCGCAATACTTCTTCCAGTTCAGAGGAGATGAACAAACACGCTTTGCCTTCCTCTGCAAGCGAGAGCACCAGCTTCTGGATCTCAGCCTTGGTACCGACGTCGATGCCTCGGGTGGGCTCATCTAGGATGAGCACCATGGGATTGGTCGCCAGCCACCTTGCCAGGATGACCTTCTGCTGGTTGCCGCCGCTTAAATTCTTAACCAATTGATCAGCAGTCGGAGTAGCAATATTCAACAGTTCAATATATTTATCGGCGATTTCTTTCTGCTGCTGCAGGCTGAGGAATTTAAACCATCCCTGGTTGGCCTGCAAGGCTAAAATGATGTTCTCCCTTACCGTCAGGTCGTCGACGATCCCTTCACCTTTTCGATCTTCCGGGCAGAGACCGACCCCCCGTTTGATCGATCCCAACGGAGAGTAATCCTGGACCACAACGCCTTTCATGCTCATCGAGCCCGAATTCGCTTTTTCAACGCCGAACAGGATTCTTGCAGTTTCTGTGCGCCCCGAACCCAGAAGGCCTGCCAATCCCACGACTTCACCTGAATGCAAATCCAGATCAAAAGGCTTAATGGATCCGGTCAACCCAAATTCCCTGGCCTGCAGTATTGCTTCCCGCTTGATATGTTTACCGCTTTCCAATTTAATTTTTGACATCTCGTCAAATTCGGCCAGGCTTCGGCCGATCATTTTCGAAATCAGTTCGACACGCGACATGGACGCCGTGTCATAAGTCCCAACCAGTTTTCCATTCCTCAGGACGGTAATCCTGTCGGATATTTCATAGACCTGTCCAATGAAATGCGTGATAAAGACAATGCCCACGCCTTCGCTTTTAAGCTTGCGCATTACAGCAAAGAGTTGCTGGGTTTCATTGATGTCAAGGCTGGATGTAGGCTCATCCAGGATAAGAATTTTTGCAGTTGAAATATAAAGCGCGCGCGCAATGGCCACCATCTGTTGAATAGCTACCGTGTAAGAACCCAGCGGTTTGTCGACATCGATATCCACCCCCAACAGGCGTTGAAGAGTCTCATTGGCCAACGCATTCATCTTTTTCCAATCGATACGGCCCAGTTTGTAGGGTTCATGCCCCAGCAGGATGTTTTCCGCGACCGTCAAATTGGGACAAAGATTGATTTCCTGATAGACCGTGCTGATGCCCAGCGTTTGAGCGTGTTGCGGAGATTTGGCGTGGATTTCCTTCCCCTCGAGCAGAATTCTGCCGGCATCCGATTTGTCCACCCCGGTCAGTACTTTCATCAAGGTGGATTTTCCGGCGCCATTCTCCCCCACCAAGCAGAGAATTTCTCCCCGATTCAACGTCAGGCTCACATCATCCAGCGCCTGAACGCCCGGGAAGGTCTTACTGATCCCGTCCATTACAAGTAAAGATTGACCCGCATCAGACATGTCTGCCTGCCTTCTACAAATTCGCTTTTTGAAAGATTGGGAAGCGATGGTATTCTTCGCTTCCCAATCGACTAGATCGCATGCCTCTGGTCTACCATTTTCGATAGGTCAGCAGATCAGGCTCAAGACTTAGTACTTTCTGCCAGCGGCAATTTCTTTCAAATTCGGATCGTCTTTGGAGAAGACGCTCTCCTGGGAAGGAATCCACTTGGGCAGTGTCTCGCCATTAAGGACTGCAAGGGCGGCTTCGTAAACCTGCGGGGCAAGCAACGGATTGCATTCAACCGTTGTATTTAAAGTGCCGTCGAGCATGGCCTGGAAAGCGCCAGCGGTGGCGTCCACCGAGATGATCTTGACATCTTCAGCCGGCACGAGACCAGCCTCTTTGAGCGCTTCAATCGCGCCGAATGCCATTTCATCATTTTGGCCGAAAATACCCTGGACGTCCTTGCTTTCCTTCAACCAGGCCTCAGTTACTTCCTTGCCTTCCTTGACGCTCCAGTTGGCAGTCTGGCTATTGGTGACGGTGATGCCGCACTTCTCCGCAGTTTCACGGAAACCGGTACCGCGGTCAATGGCAGGCGCAGAACCCACATTGCCAACCAGCTCCCAGACGTTCTTGCTTGCACTGCCTTCCAGCAGTTTGCACATATCAGTACCGGCTTTGCGTCCTTCTTCCACAAAATCAGCACCGATGAAGGTGGCATAATAGTCTTCAAGGCCATCGATGCGGCGATCTGAAAGGATGACGGGTTTGCCGGCAGCTTTCGCATCTTTCAATACCTGTTCCCAGCCGGTCGTCTCCAACGGTGACATGACGATCACGTCCACCTCAGGGTCCTGGATGAATTGCTGGAAACCAGCAACCTGCTTGGCAAGGTCATTTTGGGAATCATAGAACTTGAGCGTGAGACCCAACTGCTCAGCAGTTTCCTTGAAGGAAGCGGTATTGGCAGCTCGCCAGCCGCCTTCTGAGCCAGTCTGCAAGAAGCCAACGGTCATGTCTTCGTAGGTCCATACCTTTTGTTCCGGTTCTGCCGGAGCTGCCGGTGCACACGCTGCCAGCAGCATGGAGGTCAATACGACAAAAAAAAGAATTTTCTTAATCATTATCTTCTCTCCTGTATGAGGGGTGGTCTTTTCTCCTTGCGGAGATTTGAGTACGATATAATATGGTCGGGCAGAAGGCTCCCCTTTAATGAAGGGTCGCTTTCTTGCTGGGAGTGCTTGCTCTGAGACGTCAATCGCTGAGCAAGCACTTCTTCTTTGATGTTCTAGGTTAATTCGATAATCACCTCCTTGATCACTGAATCTTCTCGCGTAAAGCGCTTTGCCGGACAATCAATGCGGGAGTGAGCATGATAGATTTTGGTTCGACAAGCCCCTGCTCCTGTCTTCCCGCTTCGATAATTTTTATCATCTCCTCCACGGCAATTTTCCCTACGCCGTATTGATCGATTTGGATTGTTGTCAGGGGGGGCAGAAATAAGCTGATTCCGAAATATTGTCGAATCCAACGATTCCCAAATCTTCCGGAATCCGCAACTTTTTCTGGCAGGCCGCCTGGATGACGCTCAAGGCCATTTGGTCATTGGCAACGAAAATGGAATCCATTTCAGGATATTGTGCGAAAAGTTTCCCAATGGCTTGAGCGCCGCTCGAGGATGACCAGTTCCCCTCCACCCAATCTGAATCACGGTACTTTATCCCGGCTTCCTTCAGCCCATCCTTCCAGGCTGCCATGCGCTGCCGGGCCTCCCACCAATCCAGGGGACCTGAGATATGCCCGATACGGCGGTACCCCTGTTCAAGCAGATGGGTCATCGCCAAGCGCCCGCCGAGATAATTGTTTGTTGAAACCACGGAGATATTTTCACGAGGTTCCATAGTGAGGAATACCATCGGGAGACCCGTATCAGACAGCGGTTTATGAATCCAGGCCCGGTTTTCACCGACCTCTGGGACCGCCCAAATAATCCCATCCACATGACGTGAATGAAATTCTTGAATAATTGGAACGGCGTTGTCCGCGTCATAACTTGCCAATTCCTTGAGCAGAAGGGAATATCCAAATTCCTCTGCCGCGCCAGTGATCCCGCTCAACGTGCGCGATGGGCCGATATGTTTCAAGCCAGCCGTGACCACTCCCAAGGTAAAGCTTCGCTGGTTGATCAGGCTGCGGGCTAGGGCGCTGGGTTGGTAACCCATTTGGGTAATTACATCCTGGACGCGCTTTCGCGTTTCAGGGGAGACATCCGGCCTTTCATTGATAACGCGCGAAACGGTCTGCGTGGAAACCCCCGCCGAAGAAGCCACTTGCTTAATGGTTGCCCTGCTGACCTTGGTTTGCATCGTTATCGTTCCCGTTATCGATAACATATTAGCACAGAAAAATACAGAAGTCAATACGTTCCCCCAAATAGCGGAGAAAAAATCACCCTCTTTGTCGGATAAATAAGATGAACTATATAATATATCGTGGGGAAGAAAAAACGGAAGGTTGGTCCTGCCATATAGCTTCATCTTCGACAAAAAACACTTTATAGAGCATTTCTGATTACCATATCCTAAAGTCATTTCACATCAATTCACTTTCACTCTGATCATCCCGGAATCGAAAGAGCAACGTGGGATCGATTCGCGGTCGTCAACTCTCAGTCGAAAACCTCGGCTCCACACTGGATTTCCAGGGTGAAGCCGAGGGACGAATCGGAACATCGGGTAGATTAACTTGGAATTGGCACTACCCCTGCGAAAAAACTGTTTTGAAAGCCTCCACGGTTTTTTCCACAGCGGTATCATCGATCCAGTAATGCGTGACCAGGCGAAAATGTCGTTCGCCTGTCGCATGGACGAGGACGCCGAGACCTTTCATCTTCTGCTCGATCTGTTCAACGGACAGGCTTACAGAATCAACCAGAGAGAAGAAAACCATATTCGTGGCAGGCATCCCATCCAGCTTGATCGGCGGGATACGGCTCAAGCCCTCGGCCAGGGTCCGTGCGCGGGCATGGTCCTCTGCGAGCCGGTCGACCATCTTGTTCAGGGCGACGATGCCTGCCGCAGCGATGATGCCCCCCTGGCGCATCCCTCCGCCGAGGTGTTTGCGAATCTTGCGGGCTTTGGCAATAAACTCCTTCGACCCGCACAGGACCGACCCGACCGGGGCGCACAGTCCCTTTGAGAGACAAAATGTGACCGAATCAACAGGCGCGGTTAATTGCCTCGCATCCAGTTTCTGCGCCGCGGCAGCATTGAAGAGGCGCGCGCCGTCCATGTGAAGGACCAGTCCGCGGGCATGGGCAAAATCGCCCAACTGCTTCAAATACTCCGGCGTCTGCCATACGCCGCCGCAACGGTTGTGGGTGTTTTCGATTTCGATCAGGCGCGATACCGGCTGGTGATCGTCCCCTGCATCCCGGAGGTTGGCTTCGACCTCGTCGAGGGGAAGGGAGCCATCGGCATTCTCGTTGATCTGGGAGGAGTGGATGCCGCCCAGCGTGGAAATCCCGCCGCCCTCAAAGAGAAAAGTGTGCGAGCGTTTCCCCATGATCGCCTCATCCCCGCGTGTGCAGTGGGTGAGAATGGCCGCCAGATTGCCCATCGTGCCGGAGGGGACGAACAACCCGGCCTGCTTGCCAACTTTTTCAGCCGCAAGCTCCTGCAATTGGTTAATGGTCGGGTCGTCTCCAAAGACATCGTCACCGACAGGCGCTTTTACCATCGCTTCGCGCATCTCGGGAGTTGGCTGGGTGACGGTATCAGAACGAAGATCAATATAGTTCACAAGACGACTCCTTTGGGAAAAGGCTGCGGCGCACCGCTGAACCGAACGGGTCAGCGCCTCGCGATCCAAAGGTCCACAGGCCGAAAGTAAATTTGTGTTCGGGTTTGGGTGTGTAGTCTGACATGGGATTCTCCTTGAAATTTAATAAAATTTCATTTCACTTCAAATAAGGCGGTGACAGGCTTGGGCGCTCCCAGTTCCTGCCCGCGCTTCCCTGGTGAACAGCCACCGACTTCCAGACGGAATTCGCCGGGTTCAAGAGTCAGCTTGCCATCATCGTTGAAGAAAGACATCATCTCGGGGGTTAGTGTGAAGTGTATCGTGCGGCTTTTGCCTGCTTTGAGCAGACTCTCTCAAATCCGACCAGATGATGAAGGGGAACGATCGTCGAAGCCTTGAGATCGCTCAGGTAAAACTGGACAACCTCGGCTGAGTCCGTATCGCCGCTGTTTTGCAGGGTCAGACTGATGTTGAGTGAATCTCCAGGAGAAAGTTTCTGTTTCTCCAACCTTAGGTCCGAATATTCGAAGTGGCTGTAGCCCAGCCCAAAACCAAATGGATAGAGCGGTTCATCGGTCATGTAGCGATAGGTGCGGCGGGTCATGCTGTAATCGTCGAAGGCGGGGAGTTGATCGAGCGATTTTGGGAACGTGACCGGAAGTTTGCCTGCGGGAGAGACATCCCCAAAGAGCACGTCCGCCACCGCCCGACCGCCTTCCATGCCTGGGTACCAGACGAAAAGTATGGCGTCCACCATATCTTCGACTTCGCCCAATGCAATCGGACTGCCGCCTGTAAGGATCAGCACGATGTTTACGCCGCGAAGCGCAAGTTCCCTGATGTATTCGATTTGACTCTCAGGAAGAGAAATGCTTTCGCGGTCACCGTTTTGCCGCGAGAGGAGCGACTCGCCTTCCTCGCCTTCAAGGAATGATGAGCTGCCTGCGCAGACAATCGCAATATCCGCTGACAGCGCCATTAGCGGCGCCCACGTTTCCTTGATCTCTCGCGGATGCTTCAACATGGCACCGGAATGATATTCCATGCCCATGCCTTCAGGAAGGCGCCCCGTGATCCCCTCGAGCAAGGTGACCATCTGATTGTTGAAGCCGTAATAGTTACCAAGAAGAACTTCCATGCTGGTGGCCGTGGGTCCCGTGACGAAAATCTTCCTGGTGGAAGGCTTGATGGGAAGGATATGGTTCTCGTTCTTGAGCAACACAACCGATTCGGTTGCTGTGCGATAGGCAAGTTGACGGTGTGTATCACAGGCGACCACATCGACGGGGATGGATGCGAACGGCACTTCTTCCGCAGGGTCGAACATGCCGAGCTTAAAGCGCGTACCTAGCGTGCGCGCGAGGGCGCGATCTACATCCGCTTCGGTGATGAGCCCGCGTTGGATTGCTTCGGGAATCTCGTTGTAGACATGATCGCATCCGAGATCGCAGCCGTGTTTCAATGCCAGCGCAGCAGATTCGGCCTCATCGTGGGTGATTTTGTGGTTACGATGAAAATCTGAAAGCGCCCAACAGTCCGAGACGAAATGACCTTCAAACCCCCACTCTCCCCGCAGAATATCTTCGATAAGAAGTTGGCTGGCGCAACAAGCCTCGTTCAGTGTTCGGTTGTATGCACCCATCACCGATTCGACCCTGGCTTCGGTCACAAGCTTTTTAAAGGCAGGCAGGTAGGTATCGTATAGTTCACGCGTTGTCACGATGGCGTTGAAGGTGTGACGATCTTTCTCGGGTCCCGAATGAACGGCATAATGCTTGGCGCACGCCGCCGCTTTGAGATACTTGGGATGGTCGCCCTGCAAGCCCTTGACATAAGCGGATGCCATCTCCCCGGTCAGAAAAGGATCTTCGCCCCAGGTCTCCTGACCTCGACCCCAGCGCGGATCGCGGAAGATATTCACGTTCGGCGACCAGAAGGTGAGTCCCTGGTATTGATCGGTGTGCCCGTTGCGTTTCAGGGCAGCATGATATTTGGCGCGCCCCTCATCGCTGATGGCGGTTGCCACTTTCAGAATTAATTCCTTATCCCATGTCGCTGCCATGCCAATCGCCTGCGGGAAGACAGTGGCGCGTCCGCTGCGGGCAACGCCATGAAGCGCCTCACTCCAATAGTTATAAGCGGGAATGTTCAGGCGCGGGATGCCGTGAGCCGGATGATTCATCAGGCCCACCTTTTCATCGAGGCTGAGGCGTTGAATCAGATCCTTCGCACGTTCGGCAAAGGAAAGCGATGTATCGAGATAGGCTGGCTGTGGCATATGATTTCCTTTTCAACGGAAAGGTCTTATGTTGCGATTCTCGTCTTTGTTAAAATTTCTTATACCCGTCGCTCATCTTGCGGTGCTCGATGAAGGGTTCGTCGATGATCTTTGTCCATGTAATCTGTGAGGTTGTTTTCAGTGGTCTTAACAGTTGTCAATTTATGCACGCTTGGCAAGCTCTGTTTTTTCATAGTGCTTGATGGAGTTCATGAAATCCATCCCCACCGGGACGTTTCTGCTTTCGCAGTAATGATCCCATACGGCGGCAAATGGCATGGCTTTGAGTTCCTCCTGCAGTGCAAGCCGGGATGAATAATCTCCCTCGGCTTCATATTGTCCCAGTTTCGCGCGCGGCTCGAGCAGCGCCGCCAGCAAGGCTTTGAGCGTGTTCCGCGTCCCGATCGTCCAGGCGGCGATGCGGTTGATGCTCGCATCGAAGTAATCCAGCCCGATCTGCACCCGCTCGAGCGCCTCGCCGCGGACGATCTCCTGCATAATCGCCTGCAGGTCATCGTTGAACGTGACCACATGGTCGCTGTCCCAGCGCACACCGCGGCTGACGTGCAGCAGGATCTCGGTCGACGAAAGAGAAGGAGCGACGAGATCTTGTCGGCGATGGTCTCGGTGGGGTGGAAGTGCCCCGAGTCGAGCGTGAGAAGACCTTCCGGCGTGACGGCGTAGCCGAGTGTAAAACTCCATGGAGCCGGCGACGTAGCTCTCCGAGCCGATGCCGAACAGTTTGGGCTCGACCGCGTCCAGGTTGTGACGGGTCGATCTTTTCCGCGAGGATGGCGTCGAGCGACTCCAGGAGCAGCGCGCGCGGGGCCTGGCGGTCGACCGGGGTATCCTTGTAGCCGTCCGGGATCCAGATATTGGTGACCGCCGGGTGTGCCCAGTTCCTGCCCGAAGTACTCGCCTATCTTCCGGCTGGCGATGCAGTGCTCGATCCAGAAGCGGCGGACGCCGGGTCACGATGCGAAAGGGTGAAGCCGTCGGCGGCCAGGGGGTGCCCGAAGCACGTTGGGTTCAAATCGAGGCCGTGTCCGTTCGCTTTCGCCCAATCGACCCAGCCTGCGAAATGCCGCGGCTGGAAGGGTCGTTGCGCTCCACCTTTGCCGCCCGTCTCCAGCATAGATGGAGTGGAGGTTGAGCCGGTGAGTGCCCGGGCAGAGGCTGATAAGCCAGGTCGAGGTCCGTGCGAAGCTCGCCGGGGTTGCGGGCCTTGCCGGGATAATCGCCTGTCACCGCCATGCCGCCGCCCGAGCCTCGCCGCCGGGATTCTCGAAACCGCGCAGGTCATCACCCTGCCAGCAGTGGAGCGAGATGGAAACTTTTTCGAGTGAAGCCAGGACGGCTTCGACATCCACGCCGAGAGCGGCGTAGCGTTCCCTGGCAAGCTGGAAGGCGTTATGAATTTGAGGTTTTATCGGCATATAGAAAACCTTTCGGCTAGTAGATGCTTTGCTTGATATCGAATTGCTGCTGGTGGGACATATGGAGCTGTCCCGTAGGCCCGCCTTTGTTCACGACTATGCACGCCAGGTTGGCGGTGGGTTCGGTGATGATCTCGCGCAAGCGCTGGCAGGAACCGCTGACAATGAACGTCGCTCCTTTCAGTTCCGGTACGGGTTGGGGAAGCTCGATCTCTTCGACGACGGGGAACAGGGCGTGCCGGCTTTCAGCGCCCAGGTCACTTGCGATGAAGTTGGTCATTGCATCCCTTTCAGGATTGGAATCACCTGCGGTCCGTTGGGGATGATGCACAGGCGGTTTCCATATCGGTATAACAGAGCGTCCAAACATCAGGCAGGCGCACGGGAGAGAGAAGAGGGCGCGGCGGATTTCATCGTCGCTGAGTCCATCTGAGTGGACATACACATCCGCCTTGAGCTGGATCTGGGCCTGGGTTTGCACCTGCCACTGGTCGTGGGCGCTGAATCCGGGCTGCGCTAACAAGTCCAGAACACCTTGCGGCGAATCGCACTGCGCGAGAAGCTTGGCATACTCTCCATGGTTCGGCAGGCCATCGTTGCAGGCGGCGCACATCACGATGGCTCCATCCGGGCGGACGACGCGCGCGGCGGCGCTCATGCCCTTGACCGTCTGGTAGAGATTCTGGTCGAGCGGATAACCGCTATTGGTGGTGATGACCACATCGTAGGGCGCAGCCACCTTGACAAGGGCATGCTCAGCCACGAAGGCGCAGCCTGCCGCATGGGCAGCGGCCAATTCCCCGGTAAAAACGCCGGTCAGTTGGCGGGCATCGTTCATGGTGACATTGACGATGAAGGTGGGATTGGTGCGCTGCGCCATCTCGAACATTTCACCCCAGATGGGATTGCCGCGCGTCACGCCCCAGGTGGCGCTGGGGATGGGCAATCATCTCGCGGCCATGATTTGAGAGCACCGACTCGAACCCGGCGATGGAGGGGAGGCACGCCTTTCGGTCCGCCGCTGAAGCCGGCGAAGAAGTGCGGCTCGATGAAGCCGGTCAGGATCTTAATATCCGCTTCGGCATAAGCGCGGTTGATGCGAACCGGATTGCCGCGCGAGGTGACTGCCGAACGAAACGAGATTGTCATCATCCCAGGCGTTGTGCTGGAGGCAGCGGTAATTATCCACGATGCGATTGCCGAGCATGGTCCTGAAGTTCAGCATCTGTTTGGGAACGATGGGTACCCAGGGCGTTGATCAGCGTGATATCCCCTGGCTTGATCCCGGCAGAATTCGAGCTCCTGAATAAGGATAGGAATGATCAACGCATTGGGGGTGGCCCGGGTAATGTCAGTATGGACGATGGCAACCGTGTCACCGGATTTGACTTTCTCACGCAGCGGGGCAGCGTTGATTGGGCTGCGCAAGGCGGCCAGGATGGCGGCGGCTTCATCGATTAGTCCGGGCGCCTGGCGGGAAGTCAAAATCTCAGCGGTGTCGGGAACATCAAGGGGCAGGCCGGTTTGGCCGTAGGCGAGGGTAACTGATTTCATCTTTCGCTTTCCTGACGGGCAATTTCCACCCAGCGGATAACGCGCCGCGGGTCATTGGCGATGGTGTGGTTGTCTTTCATAATGATTTCGACGCGGCAATTTTTGAGATGGCTGAGTTTTTCGCGCAGTTCGGTGCGGACGACTTCTTCGTCGAAAGCGGGTGAGGCCAGAGGCGTGGGGCTGGGCTTGAGCGAGAAGATGTAGTCGCCGCCCAGATATTCTACCATCTGGGGAATGTCAGTCCATGGCGAAACCGAGACTCGTCGCAAGCGCGGGATGGATCGAATGGATTCCCACCGTTTGTCAAGCGGTTCGCAGCAGCCATAACAATTTAAGCCGAAATCGCTCCAGTATGGCAATCTGGTACGGCAATATGAATTCGGCAAACATTTTGGGTGAGACGCCGATTGCTTTGCGCCTTTCCGGGTGGATTTCATCTTCCACGACAGGCGCGGATGCAGGCTGTCGATGCCAATGGGATCGAGCAAGTTTTCGGTGCGGAGGTGCGGTGATTTTCGTCATGGTCTTCCTGGTCGAACGGGATTAACTTCGCGCATCACCGCAGGGTAAAGTCAAATAAGAATGTAGCACAAGAAAACAGCGAGGTCAATACATTCTGCGCGAATGGATGTGACTTTCTTCCCCAATCGTCTCGAGACTTACGCAAAAAATCTCTTTTGGTATACACTATCCTGACTCAAAAAAAGGACTGGAGCTGCCATGAAATCATTCGAGCCATTATCCCGTTCCGAAGTGATCAAAGCGGTCGAGCGCAAGAGTCCGAGCCGTATTCCTCTCATCATGGCAAAGTGGTGGGGCGAGGGTCTGATGGACATGCACGGTGATGCGCTTGCGCGATTCGATAAATACCCTGAAGATGCGGTGATGGCGCTGATCGAACCGTTCCACTACGATCAAATGGGCCTGTCCTGGGAATTGAATTTCACCGGCGCTCATGACACCCGGGTGGTGATGGATGATTGGGCCAAGCTCGATGAATTCATCGCCTGCCTTCCCGACCCGGAGAAAGACATTCAATTCGAGTGGGCAGCGGAACTGGCGAACCATGCGCGCGACAATGACCGCTACTTCATTTTTGGCTGGTGGCGGCTTTTCTTTGAACGCCCCTGGGAGATCCGCGGCATGACCAACCTGCTGACGGATTATTACACCTACCCCGAACAGGTACACAAGCTGTACGATGCCCTGTGCGAGATGTACCTCGCCTATCTGCGGCGAGCCAGGCGCGAATTTCAGTTCGACGGATTCTGGACCAGCGACGACCTGGGACATCAGAAGCAGTTGTTCATCAGCCCGAAAACCTTCCGGCAGTTTCACAAACCGCGCTACGAAAGGATCGGCACGCTGCTTCGTGAATACAACATCCACTGGTGGCTGCACAGCTGCGGAAACAATTTCGGCGTCCTCGGCGATCTGGCGGACGCGGGATTGACGGTCTTTCACCCCGTGCAGAAGCACACCATGGATGAAAAGCAGGTGGCAGAACAGTTCGGCGACCGGCTGACCTTTCTGGCTGGGTTTGACGTCCAGCAAACGCTGATCAATGGCTCCCCACAGGACGTCCGTGCCGAGATGCGTTATCTGATCAACACCTTCGACCGCCCGGATGGCGGGATGTGCCTGGCGGCAGGGAACGGAATCCTGCCCGGGACGCCGCTCGAGAATATTGATGCTTTCCTGGAGGAGAGCCTGGTGTACGGGGAAACGAAACGCAGACTGGAAAACAATAGATAACAGACCAGGAGATCAGACGTGAACCCGACTATGTTCCCGACGAAAGCTACTTCGCCATGACCCGCGCCGCATTGGAGTTGCGGTGACCAACAACAAGGAGCAAACCATGCAGCCACGCGATCGTTTTATCTCTGCTCTCGAGCGCCGTCCGTTGACCGGGCGTGTGCCTCACTTTGAACTGGTCTTCTTCCTGACCATGGAAGCCTTCGGGAAGGTGCATCCCAGCCAGCGCTCCTATTCGCAGTGGTGGCAAATGGAGGAGAAGGAGCGCCAGCTCCACCGCGATGAGATGGTGGAACTCTACATCCAGACTGCTGAACGCTTCGAGCACAGCGCCATCTTCATCCACCCCAACCCATCTGATATGGAAGAGACCTTCCACATCGTAGATGGCATCCGCGAAAGGACAGGCGACCGGTATTTCATCATGCGCGAAGGCGATGCGACCTTCGGTCTGCCCGACGGCAGCACCATGACGGACTTCGTCTATTGGCTTGCGGACGAACCCCAGAAGGCTAGGGAAGACGCGGATAATATGGTGAATAATGCGCTGGAATTTGCCGAGGAGATGCATAAGCATGGCGGGTTGGACGGCTACGCCCTGTGCTCGGATTACTGCTTCAACAAGGGTCCCTTTCTCAGCCCTGCCATGTTCGGCGAATTCATCGCTCCCTACCTCGAGAAGCTGATCCGCGGCTACCGCGACCTCGGCTTTTACACCATCAAGCACACTGACGGCAACATCTTGCCCATCGTGGACCAGCTCGTGCAGGCGAAACCGCACGCATTGCATTCACTGGACCCTCAAGCGGGAGTGGATATCGCCGAGATCAAGGCGCGTTATGGGAACGAGCTGTGCCTGATCGGGAATGTCAACTGCGGCAAGCTGGATACCGGCACGGATGAGGAAGTCGTCGCCTCGGCGCGCTACGCCCTGCAGAGCGGCATGCCCGGCGGGGGGTACATCTTCTCCACCAGCAACTGCATCTATACGGGGATGCGCCTCGCGCGCTATGAGTTGATGCTCGATGTCTGGCGGCGCGAAGGGAATTACTTGTAACCTCGCCTGTTACGGTTGAGCATCCCCCTGAGCGAGGCACAGGCAACTTCGTCCCGGTTACGTGCCTGAAGAAAGCTGCTTTGCCGTGACCCGCGCTGCACTGGAATTCCGTTAGAACAATGCCCTTCTGTCATGGCAGAAAATCATTAAGACTATGCATCGAAACAATACAAGATGCCAGCCCGGGCGATGCATGGCAGTGGATTTTCGATTACCGACATGGAATATAGCGCATTAATCAACTATTGAGGTTATTGAAAATATGAGAGAGTATAATTGTTCATATTGATGGGTTGACTTTCAAGCAAGGCAGAATCACCACCCCTTCTTAGCGACTGCTTATTGTAAAAAGGTAGATCATCCTGTCCAAGAACAATAGAATGGATGATTACCCTGCTAATGCACCTGACCAGCCCATCAATCCGCTGACCTGGCGCGGACTGGAAATATTGGTGTTTTATCTGGTGACAGTTCCAACCAGGAAATCGCTGATCAGTTGTACTTGGCGCTCAACTCGATGAAGTGGTATGTCAGTCAGATTGACCAGAAGCTGGGAGTGACCAATCGCCACAGTGCAATCACGCATGCTAGAGCATTGGGTCTCCTAGTAGCTAGTGCAACTCCCGCCACCCAAAAGCACAACTTACCAATCCTGCTTAACTGCTTCATCGGGCGCCAGAAAGAATTTGCTGCGGTCTGTCGCCTGCTGGCCGAACACCGACTAGTGACTCTGACCAGCTCAGGCGGCACGGGCAAGCCCCGCGTTTCTTTGCAACTGGCTGATCAATTGTTGGAAAATTACCCCAATGGAGTTTGGCTGGTGGCGTTGGGAGATCACCAACACCACTATGAGATAGGAATTTCCGTCAAAGAAGGTCAACGAGCCATCATCCTGCGCCGGAGAATCGGTACCCTGCAAGCCATCGTTGCCCAACAGCCAATCGGCGCTGGATCCGTTATGCTCGGTTGTGAAGCGGATCATGATGGGTACACCTTCAGGTTCGCCGGCAGTGACGGGCAATGGATTGAGCTTGGCAGGGGCGAAACCCGCAACCTGGGCAGCGAGGCGGGCGCGGCTATGTTCACAGGAACTTATTTCGGGATGTATGCCAGCGGAAATGGAAAGCCCGTTCAGTCCCCGGCAGATTTCGACTGGTTCAATCATGAGATTTTGGAGCAGACATGAATAATCGCGAACGATTTCATGCCGTCATGCATTACCAGCCTCGCGACCGCTCTCCCATTGCAGACTTTGGTTTTTGGGAGGAGACGATCCCTCTCTGGCATGAACAGGGCTTGCCGGAAGATGTGTACTTCACCTACATCGCCAGCAATACGGAGGAATTTTTTGGCATGGACTTTGGTATCGACTTCATCGGCATCAGGGTTGAGAGCGGTTTGTGCCCTGGTTTTGAAGAGGAGATTTTGGAGGAGCACGGCAACCGCATCCTCCTTCAGCAGGCGGATGGGGTCATCGTCGAACGCGACCGGTTCATGAGCTCCATTCCCAAGCCGATCGCGCACACGCTCACCGACCGCGAGAGCTGGAAAAAACATCTTCGCCCCGCGCCTTGACCTATCCACCCCGGAGCGTTTTCCTTTTGATTGGGAGGAGCGTGTGCGGCTTTGGAAAGATCCGCAGTGTGATCGGATTCTCGCCCTTCCGGGCGGTTCTCTCTACGGCGTGCTGCGAAACTGGATGGGGATGGAGCAGCTTTCCTACACGGTGTATGACGATCCCGCATTTTTCGAGGAAATGGTCACCACCTGTGCCGATTGCATCATCGGTGTGTTGGAAAAAGTCTTCACAAGCGGTGTCCGGTTCGATGGCTGCGGCCTGTGGGAGGACATGGCGTACAATGCCGGTCCGCTGCTCAGCCCGAAGCATTTCAAAAAATACCTGGTCCCGCACTATCGCCGTATCGCGGACTTATGCCGCCGCAACGGTGTGGACGTCATCTGGCTCGACTGCGATGGGAAAATCGATGCCCTGCTCCCGCTCTGGCTGGATGCCGGGATTAATTGCATGTTCCCGCTCGAGATCGGCACCTGGGGCGCCGACCCGCTCAAGTTCCGGCAGCAATATGGCAAGGATTTGCTTATGATGGGCGGTTTTGACAAACACATTCTCGCCCGAACCAAATCCGACATCGAACAAGAGATTCTGCGCCTGGCGCCCCTCGTGGAGGAAGGTGGTTTCATTGGGTTTTGTGATCACCGTGTTCCGCCGGATGTGCCTTATCAGAATTACGTGTTTTACCTGGAAAAAGTCCGGGAAATCTGGGGTAAGGGCTTCGACCTTCGACCCTTTATGGAATTACCATGAGCCGAGTTCTCGCCCTCAAACTCGTTTTTTGTTGCTTATTGCGGGACCATGTTGGCGGCTATGCTCGTAGCCAGGATCCAGCCGTTGGCGTTTCTGATATCGATTATGGATCTGGGATTCACAGCGTAATTATCTCACCTTTCAAAACATTGCAGCAAGTCGTGGCTCACGCCTCAAAGGTTATTGATGTAAAAAGGAAATGCCTGCTGCTATCCATGGTTGATTCGGTTCAAGCGAATTCGGTTTATTCCATGACGCCTGGTAGTTTAAGCAAGAATCCCCTGGATGGAGGGGATTCTTGTGTTTGTCACATTGGAATGACTTTTTCACAATTCGGTTACTTCACGATCACCCAGTCACTTCCGCTGCGGCCGAACACTTCGGGAGAGTACATCTCTTCCGCCTTGGCGGGTGGGACAACGAATGTGCCGGGGGTGGTGGCACGGGCGATGTAGGTGTATTCATGCACGCCGTCCCAGAGCAGGGGGGTGAATGCCTCGGCGCGGTCGTCGCGCATGTTCTGATGTTCGTACCACGTTCCCCACCACCACCAGCCGTAGGGACGGGCTGCCGGGTCCTCCTGGGGAGCGTTCTGAGACACGGCCAGCGCGGGATTGACGATCTCCAACCCTGCCGGCAGCGGGTCCACCAAAGCCACATGGTAGCGGCGGTTATCTGCCACAAGGGTGATGTGCACACGCACCCGTGCGCCGGCTTTGATATGCCAGGTGCCATCACTGTCCTGCGAGACATCACCCGGATCGTCCACCGCCTCGTAGCGGCGCAGGACGACGAAGCCCATGTCGAGCGGGTCCAGGTTGAGGTCGGTCGGGGCGTAGCGCAGCCCGAGCCGGTAGTAAAGCCGTCCCGGTCCCTCCTTGCTGATGATGAAATCCTGTGTGCCGCCCCCTGAGGATGTCTCAGACAGCACGTAGGTCATCGGGATGAGCGTCTCGTGGATCTCGGTCGTCCGCCCGCGGAACTCGCTCTCGCCGGCATAGGTGTCGCCGAGCCACAAGCGCGCGACGAAGTCCGGGGTCTGCGATTCGTAGGTGTTGAAGTAGCGATCCAGCGAGAGCAGCACGAAGACATTCTCCTGGGTGCTGTCCCAGCGTCCCTTGGTGCGGTGCGCCAGCAAGCCGGTGACCACCTTCGGGATCAGGTCGCTCTGCGGGTTGTCCTCCATCAGCGCGTCGAGCAGGATGGCATCGGTGCGGCGGTCGGAACTGAGCAGCAGGTAGGTCTGGTCGTCGTAGGAGGTGGTGAAGTTGGCCGCACCGGCGGTCTCCACCACGTGATTGTTCACGAAGCGGCGGATGTCTTCCAGCTGTGATTCATTGTCGATCACCGGCCATAACCAGCCGATGGCTTCCATGGACAGATTCTCAAGCCCGGCTTCGTTTATCAGGCGGCTGGCTTTTTGCGCGTCGCGGTCACCGGATAGGTCGCGCACATACAGGGCATACGAACTCAGCGTCCAACGCGTCTGCTGGCTGTACCAGTAGGGGTAGTAGGATTCGATGTCGCGCAGGTAATTCATGGCGCCCTGCAGCATTTCCGGGGGCACGTCGAATCCCTTTTGCCCGGCGCGGACCAGGGCATGCGCCACGTGGATGGTGTTGAACGGGATCGACTCGAACCCGCGCCGCCAATAGGGGAAGCCGCCGTCGTAATTCTGCATGCCCTGCAGCCGCGCGATGTCGCGCACAACCGCCGCCTCCATTTCCTCAGGCGCGGGCAGGCCGTCCGCTTCGAAGGCGGTCAGAACATCGCGCAGAGCGGCGACAGCCAGAATGCGCGACGCCAGCTGCTCGGAGCACTCAAAGGGATAAGAGACAAGATACAGCACAGCGTCGGTGAGAGCTTGTAGAGCAGTCGATGAAGTATTGATTTCCAATCCGCCGTACTGCGGGAAGACACCGGTCGGATACAACACGGGCTGGGCGATTGCGCCTTCGTCGATCACACCATAGGTGGCAAAGGCCTCGGTGGTGGCGGGTGTGTAAACGGGCAGTTCCACAACCGCGGCGTCGGCATAGGTCCCCGAGATGGCTGCAATCTGGATGCGCGCCGTGCCGGCTTTTTGGGTGCTGGCCGGGAAACGCACTTCGATCCGGTCGTTGGCGGGGACGGTCACCCGCAGCCCGGCCTGATCCAGTTCCAGGTTGGTGGCGCGAGCGACAACCTCCACGGTCATCGGCGAATCGGTCTGGTTCTGCAGAACAACAGGCAGTTCGAACTTGTCTCCGAAGTTGAGGAAGCGCGGGGCGGAGGGACGCACCATCAGCGGCAGGCGCGCGGTGAGGTTCGATTCACCCATGCCAAACTGGCGCCCGGAATTATCCACGCCCACCACCATGATGCGGTAGCGGGTCAGGTTGTCGGGCAGCCGGATGAACACCACTGCCTCGCCGTTTGAGCCGGTGCGGACTTCCGGGGCGAACGTGGCCAGGGGGTTGAAATCCGAGCGCACGTCGATGGCGGTGGGTTGGGCACCGGCTGCAGATTTTTCTTCAGACTCAGACGGGGCTTCCATTGCCGCTGGCATTGATGTCGCCATGGGCGCTCCGCCACCCAGACCGTCCATCATGTTGCGTTGCAGACCGACCTGTTCTTGCATGGCCTCCGGATTCGCTAGGACAAGGCTGGTGCGGCCGTACAGGCTCATCACGCCGGAATCGCGCTGGGAGTAGAAGATGCTGATCGGGTCGGTCAACTGGTAATTCGTCAGCGCGAGGATGGCTTCGTCCACGACCACGACAGCCAGTTCCGCGCCTGAGACGGGCTGCCCATTGGCATCCTTTAAGACCACCCTCAGCATGGTCTCGCCGCCCGGTTCGATTTGGGTCGCATCGGGTGCCACTACCAGTGACAGGGTGCGCTGAAGCGGCGGAATGTTGAGAGTCAAATTCCCGGTGGCAAAAGCCGGACGCGGCGGGACATTGTCCAGCGGCTCGCCCATGTCGTCCGTGCGCGGTGCGGAGCCGGCCAGGTCTACCTGAATGTTCAGGTTGGGGATGTGTTCGGCCAGGATGGGGATGTTCAGTGTAGTGGAGCCATTGGTGATTGTGAAGCGGGTGGTGTACAGGAACCCGCTGCGGCTGACGGTCAGCAATCCTTCCGCGGGGCTGAACGGCGACTGCACCAGGATCTGCGCGGTGTCGCCCGGCTGGTAGGTTTCCTTGTCGGGGATCAGCGTTACCTCTTCCTGTTCCACTCTGCGGGAAGGAGGCTGCTGCCCGCCGCTGACCCAGCGCGTGAAGCTGGTCTGGTTCTGGCGGCCTTTTGTATCGGTGACTACCGCGGTGATGCGGTAGCTGCCTCCGATAGGAGTCTCAAAGGAACAGGTATCCGGCTCGAGCGCGGAGCGTTTCTCGCAGGTCTGGGTGTCGACTTCCTCCTCAACCCAGCTGCCATCTTTCAGTTTCCATTCCAGCCGGGCGGCGGTGATCACCACCGGGCGGCCGGCAATTGGATTGCCGTCGAGGTCAGTGACAATGAAATCCACCTTGATAGGCGTGCCTTTTTGGACAAAGTAGCGATCGCTGCGCAGGCCGATGTACAGGTCCGCGGGGTGAACGAGCAGGGAAGTGGTGCTGGCCCAGGCCTGGCGGTTCACGTCCATCACCGAGGCCTGCGCGACCACGCTCATCGGCCGCGGGTTTTCGTCCGGCTGGCCTTTCTGGCTGAAGTCGAGCCGCAGGTAGTGGGTTCCGGTGGCATCGGTCTTGCCGGTGAAGGTTTCAGTGGTACCGCCGTCCCCGGGACCGAACTCCTCGTAGCGGTAGTAATCCCACCACCAGGGAGTCCATTCCCCAAAGACAAAGTCAGGCCAGTTGGGCGGGGCATAATGCCCGGGTGTCGTCGTGACCTGCCAGTTGACGTCGGCATTGGGCAGCGCGCCGCCGGCATAGTACTTCGCCTCCACGGCGAGCACGGCGTGCCCGTCTGCAAAATAAGGACCGGTCGTTTCGTTGCGCGCGGACACTTCAAATTCCGGCCGGCGGAATTCCTGGACCTGTAAGGAATGTGTGAAGGATGTTCCGTTCAAGCCACCCAGGTCGCCCTGCGCGTTTAGGAAAAGCTGGGCATAGCCTAGATTGACTGTCTGTGGGATGGTGAAGACGAAATCGAATCCTCCCAGAGCATTGACGTCCGCCTGCCCATCGCCGATGGCGTTCCCCTGCGGGTCGGTGAGTTGATACGATACGGATGTGACTTTGCCTCCGACCAGGCTCACGTCCCCGTTCTGCCTGCCTCCCACCTGTCGCAACCAGCCCTTGAGGTGAACCTCTTCTCCGGGGCGATACATCTTGCGGTCATCGAAGGTGTACCAGCGCAGGGAATCCGAAGGCGACGACGGCTCCCAGCCGTAATCCTCCCAGATGTATGAGGAGTGTAGCAGCATGGCTTTGTCCGCGCCCCGGCTGGCGACCAGGTAGGTCGCTCCGGAGGGGATGGCGACGCGGGCTGTGCCGTCCGAGCCGGTGGTGAAGGCGCGTCCGCCTTTCTCGGGCTGGATGCGGATGCCTGCGAGCGGCGACCCATTCTTCAGGTCCGTCGTCCAGACGATCATGTCGGAGTAGTCTGTGTAGGCGTCCACGCCGATCTGGGTGACCTGCACCCAGGTGTGGATGGTCTGGGCAAAGCGGCTGCCACTTGTCATCCTGGGATTCAAACATCCCTGCCGGCGGTTGGACATTCACGATGAAATGTCCAAAGCCGTTTTCAGATAAGGCGAAAGATCGATGTTCACTTCGGATAGTGTGTCATCGGGAATATCCAGGGTGATGGTTTCATCGAACACAAGCTTGCCCGGCATCTGGCTGGGCTGATCCGTCTGCTGCCAGTTGCGCAGATAGGCCTGAAATGCTTTCCAATCCTCCGGCTGAACAGCGTAGATCTTCACCGGGAGTTTGGCATAGTTGATGGCGTACACCGAGAAGACCGGCTTTTTACTCGCCGGGTCCAGTGTGACGAAGACCTGGTCCGGACCGAAAAGTTGCGGTTCAGCCTTCCCGACCTTGAAGGTCAGGCGCTGCTCACGCCCCAATGTCTGGCCGAAGATGTCCTTCAGCGCGGCGGAAAGTGTCACGGTATAGGTGGTCTGTCCCTGGGTCTCCCCGCTGATGACGATCGTGTCGTACTGGACGTTGACGACCATGCCGGGGATCTCCGGCGTGATGCGCAGCATCTCCTGTGTGAAAGCCTCGGTATCCAACGGATTGTTGAAGCGGATGAAGAACGGTGTCATCGGCGGGCAGGGACCGTCATACCAGTAACAACCGTGCTCCACGACTTTCAACGGTGCATAGGTCGAGAATCCAAAAGATTGCGCGGAGGTGGTGACGAGCGGGCCTTCTGCCGATGGCGTGCCGGGTCCGATGGTGACGGAGATGGAAGTATCCGCGGGAAACGGGTAAAGCGCTTTGAAGACCAGCCAGCGGCTGTCCTGGGCGTTCTTGACATACTGGCTGACCTGTTCATCCTTTTCGATCTCGGAGGAGGTCGCCAGGACCAGGTCCACCTGCCTGTTGCCGGCATAGACCTGGATGGTCTTCAGGACTGCATCCGGGTCGATGCGCTGGTCGAAAGCCACAAACATCAGCGGCTGCAGGGGCTGCGGGATGTTCTGCGGATAAAATGTCGTTACGACGGGTGGGGGTGTGCTGAACGTCCATGAGACCGCTTGAGCCAGGACGCCGCCCGAGACGGATTTCGTCCCTGCGGGGATGGTGACCGTGTAGGTCGTCGCCTTGGGCAGCCGGTCGATCAGTTCGGAATCGTATTCGAAGGTGAGGGTGCGCGTCCCCATCCAGCGCCAGGTGCCGGGCAGCGGAGGGTCGACTTGCACGGGCACATCCTCCGCGGCGAGGTCACCCAGTGTGCCGAGCGGCACCATGGGCTGGTTGAAGGTGACGGAGACGAACGGCGCGATCGGGAATCTCTCCCTGCGGGGCATAGCGCAGGACCTCCAGCGGCTCCGGGTGAGTCGACCTGGGGGGTGGGTTCGAATTCGGAGGGCGGGAAACTTTCTTTGATCGTGATTCCAGGGCGGGGAGGAGGCAGCAGGATAACGGGATAGTTGAATTCGGTCTGTTCGTCCGGGGAAAGGGGCAGGGCGGGCAGGCGCGAGAAGATATCCTCGACTTCCTGAGGGGAGAGCGGTTCACCGGTCGCAACCGGCAGCGGCACCGGTGTCTGGAGTTGGGCCTGTCCCTCGCTGACATCCACCTCGACACCGTACTCGTCGCCTGACCCCTCATCGTTCCCTTCGCCGGTTCCTTGAGGGCCTGTATCAACGGTATAGGGCATGGGGGTGTTTTCTCCTGTGATCGGTAAACCGGATCTGCTCAAGGCAAACAGAATCAACGCGCCTGCGACGATGAAAACAACAAGCGCGGCAAGGATTTTGGGATTTGGAATCAGCTTTCGGTTGGTGTCCATGGTGAAGCCCTCCTCCCACCAGACGCTGCCACGGGGTGTTAGGTTCCCGGGCAGCAAACACGTTTCACGCTTATAGTGTAGCGCAAAAATGGGTTGAACGGCAGGCAAGCATAAAAACCATAAGCCATCTGTAAAGTGGTGTCCACTATTGAAAACCCGGATGGCTAGTTGATATATAATAAATTTATCCATATCACGATCCATCAAAAATTGCCTCAAGGAGGCAGCCATGACCACACCTGTCGCTGTCGAAAAACCCCGCTTTGCCATAAAAACCCCCACCAATATGACCCCGCGCATCCAATGGTTGCGCGATTATTATTTCCAGGGGGTTTCGCGGGCCTGGAACAACGAGTACACCGCCTGGACCACCGGTACGCCCTGGGATTTCCAGTACAACGAGCTGTCCTTTTACATTGTCCCGGAGACGTACGGCTTCCTGCAAACCTTCCGTTCCTCATTTAAGCAGATGGCACGCCCGGTGAGGCTGCACCCGGAGTTCTGGAAGTGGTCCCTGCCTGAACGGCGTGCCTGGTTCAACCGTGAGGTGATGGTGGGTTATCTCCCGAAGGAGGTCCTGCCCGGCGATCTGATCGCAGGGGCGCGCTTCAACGTGCAGACTTCCGCCTGCCTCACCAAAAAAGAAGTCCGGGAGCGCGACAGCCTGGTGTATGGGCCGAAGGGAGCGCGGGCAGCCATGCTCTGGTTCCACAACCACGGCTACGGCAACGCCGGCGCCACCTCCGGTCACCTCATCCCCGACTATGGCCGTATCCTGCGCGAGGGCTGGAAGGCAGTCCATGCGGAACTCGAGAAAGCATTTGCTGACTTTGACTCCATCAGAGCAGCGCGGCAAAAAGGGCGGGCAACTGCGGGCGATGATGACCGCGGCGACCATGCCGCGCGACCTGGCGGCTGAATATTCCAAAGTGTGCGCCCGGCTGGCCGAGGCGGAAACGGACCTCGCCCGGAAGAACGAACTCCTGCAGATGGCCGACCACCTGACGCGCGTCCCCTGGGAGCCGGCACAGACATTCTGGGAAGCTGTCCAGTCGCTGTGGCTGACCCACATGCTGGTCATGTCCGATGAGAATTACCCCGGCCCGGGCGTCTCCTTCGGGCGGCTCGACCAGTACCTGTTCCCGTGGTGGGAGAAATCCATTCGCGCAGGGATGGACCCGGAATTCGGCAAGGAGATCCTGAAGTGCTTCTGGATCCACTGCAACACCGCCTATGACGGCATGATCCGCACCGGCGGCAACCAGGGCATCACCGCCGGCTACGGCCAGCTTTTCACCATCTCGGGTATGGGCGCCGACGGCCGGGATATGTCCAACGAGCTGACCTATGTGCTGCTGGACGTGATCGATGAGATGTCGCCCATCCTCGAGCCGAAGCCCAACGTGCGCCTGCACCGCGGTTCGCCCGAATAGCTGCTTGACCGCGTGGTGGAGATGATCGCCTCCAGCCAGGGCTCGCCCTTCCTGCTCAACTTCGACGAACGCTCCATGGCCGGCATGATGCTCCAGGCAAGGAGATCCGGTGTCGACACATCTCATCAACGAGAACAATGTCTTCGACTACGCTCCGGTGGGCTGCCTCGAAAACACGATGGTCGGCAACGACCGCTCCGGCACGGTGGATGCCAACTTGAATCTGCTCAAGGCGGTCGAGCTGACCCTGACCGGCGGCTACGACCTGATCCCGTTCACGGACGGCATCACCGGCAAGACGGACAAGCCTGTCCGCTCGGGGGCGGACACCGGCGACCCGGCGCAGTTCGCCACCTGGGAGCAGTTCTGGGAGGCCTACGCCGCCCAGACCCGGCACATCATCCGCCGCATCGTGGACCTGTACGAGCAGTCCGAGTCCATCCGCGCGAAGTATGCGCCCACGCCGTATGTCTCCTGCCTGGTCAAGGGCTGCGCACAGAAGGGATTGGATATCAACGAAGGCGGCGCGGAACTGGGTTACGTGACCATCGAGGCGGTGACCTACGCCACCACCGTCGACTCGCTGCTGGCGGTCAAGTATCTCGTCTATGACCAGAAGTTCTGCACCATGACCGAACTGGTGCAGGCGCTCAAGGATAACTGGGTCGGGCACGAGGTGCTGCAGGCGCGTGCCCTGCACAAGGCTCCCAAGTACGGCCGCGACGACGATGCCGCCGACGCGCTGGCCCGCCAGGTGATGGAACTGTGGACAGAGGAGACCTGGAAGTACAAGACCCGGTCCACGGGCAGGCAGTTCCGCCCCGGTATGCTGTCCTGGAATTACTGGGTGGCGGATTCGTTCATCCTGCCTGCCAGCCCGGATGGGCGTCCGCGCGGCAAGTTCCTGTCGAACGCGCTTTGCCCCTCGAACGGCGCGGACATCAACGGGCCGACCGCCAACGTCAACTCGGTGGGCAAGGTGCTGGGCGGAAGGGCGGCGGGCGGTAAAGGGGATTGGGACGATTACCTGAACCTGCTGCCCAACGGCGGCAGTCACACGATGACCTTCAACCCGTCCATCCTGCGCGACCCCGAGCACCGCGAGAAGTTCAAGGCTTTCCTCAAAGGTTACATCGAGAACGGCGGCTCGGCGCTGCAGATCAACCTGATCGACGCGGACCTGCTGCGGGATGCCCAGAAACATCCCGAGAATTACCGCCACCTGCTGGTGCGCGTCACCGGCTACAACGCCTACTTCACCTCCATCGGGCGCGAACTTCAGAACGAGATCATCGCCCGCGAAAGCCACCAGATGCGATGATCACCGGCCGCATCCTGCACCTGCAGCGCCTCTCCACTGAAGACGGACCGGGCATCCGCACCACGGTCTTCTTCAAGGGCTGCCCGCTGCACTGCGACTGGTGCCACAACCCGGAGAGTATCTCCAGCAGTCTGCAGACACAGTGGTTCTCCGTCCGCTGTATCGGATGCAGGACCTGCCTATCCGCCTGCCCGAACGGCTGCCTGTCCCTGACCGAGCAGGGACTGTCCATCGACCGCGAACGCTGTGACGTGTGCGGGAAGTGCGTCGAGGCCTGTCCCTCCGGCGCGCGGGAAATGGTGGGCAGGGAAGTGACGGTGGATGACGTGCTGGCCGAGCTGCTCAAGGACCGCGCTTATTACGAGAAATCAGGCGGCGGGGTGACTCTCTCGGGCGGCGAGCCGACCCTCCAGCCGGACTTTGCCGAAGCGCTTTTGCGCGGCTTGAAGGAACAGGGCATCTCGACCGCCCTCGATACCTGCGGTTTGTGCAGCCCTCGGACGCTGGACCGCCTCCTGCCGTACACCGATCTGGTGTTGTTCGACTTGAAGCTCCAGGACTCGCATGCACACCAGCAGTTCACCGGTGTTTCCAACGAAACCGTTCTCGAAAACTTGAACCATATCCGGGATTTCATCCGCAGCCAGGATCGTCCCATGCGCTTGTGGATACGCACTCCGCTGATCCCCGGCGCAACGTGCTCGCAGGAGAATCTGTCGGCGATCGGCCGCCACCTGTCCGATAAAATGGACGGGACCGTCTCCCGCTGGGAATTGTGCGCCTTCAACAACCTGTGCCGCGACCAGTACACCCGTCTTGGGCTGGAATGGGCGTATGCCTCAACTCCGCTGATGATGCATGAAGAATTGAACCGCTGTGAGCAGATCGCCCGGGCCTCAGGATTTCATCCGGACCTTATCGTCGCCACCGGGGCAACCCGAGTCGTGGAAATAAATTAGGAGCACATTATGCCTCTCCCCTCGCTCATGAATACCTTTTCTGAAGAAGATATCCAGAGCACCCGGCCTGAGCTGAAGATCGGCCTGCTGGCGACCGTCACTCCGCAGGGACTGCCACATGTGACGCTCATTTCCTCACTCATGGCTTGCGGACCGACTCAGATGTGCTTCGGCCAGTTCGTCGAAGGGACGTCCAAGAAGAACATCCTCGCCAATCCGAAAACCGGCTTTCTCATCATGAGTCTGAACAAGGAACTGTGGCGCGGCAAAGCCATTTACACGCATTCTGCCAAAGAGGGACCGGAATACGATCACTACAACAACGTGCCCATGTTCCGCTACAACGCCTACTTTGGCGTGCATACAGTCTATTACCTGGACCTGGTCGGAGCATACCGGCAAATCCCCGCTGCCCATGAACACGGTCATCTTTGCCGCGGTCAAGACCATGCTGGCGCGCACGCTTGGACGCAAGCCGGGTCACGAGCCGGTTTTCAATTCATGGACGCGCGCCTTTGTGAACAAGCTCGACAACCTGAAATTTCTCTGCACCGTCGGCGCGGATGGTCATCCGGTCATCATCCCGGCCATCCAGACCCAGAGCCTGGATGTGCAGCATGTGCTGTTCTCCACCTCCGTTTATGCGGACGAGTTGTCGGCCATCCCGGCGGGTGTGCCCATGGCGGTCTTCAGCATGGCGCTGACCATGGAGGACGTTCTGCTGAGAGGCACGTACCAGGGAATCCGGCGCGTGGGCGGGATCAACGCCGGGGTGGTGGAGGTGGATTGGGTCTACAACCCCATGCCGCCCACCGCGGGTCAGATCTACCCGCCAGTCGCGCTGAAGCCTGTAACTGATTTCTAGTCAAACGGCCATGTCCCCACAAACCCACTATCACCGCATGAAAGGCCTCAATGCCCGGATGATGGCCAATTACAAGCGCGGATTTGGCCCCACCCGTGTCGTTCTGCTCCTGACCACCCTTGGGCGAAAATCCGGGCTTCCGCGCACCACCCCTTTGCAGTATGAGGAGGTGAACGGTGATTATTACATTGGCTCGGCTCGGGGAGCTGAAGCGGACTGGGTCAAGAATATCCTGGCGAATCCATCCGTGCATGTCCAGGTCCGGGACCGTGAATTTGATGCCGTGGCAGAAGCGGTGACGGACCCGACCCGGATGGCTGATTTCATTGAACTGCGCCTGCGGCGTCACCCTTTAATGATTCGTCTCATCATGACTTTGTTTGATGGGCTGCCCTTGCGATTCAGCCGTGCGGATTTGGAACAACTCAGCAAAGAAAAAGCCATGGTCATCCTGCACCCCGGAAAAGATGAGTTGGAAAACACCTAAAGCCTTAATGCATATTAAGAAAAAGAGAGCCGCTTTTATCATGGGCGGCTCTCTTTGGTGTACAAATAGGACGAGCCTATTTCCTGTGAATAGTGTTATAGCATTACAGAAAAATTAGGATTTGCCGGAAAATCCGGCAGTTCTGGAGGTCTCTGGATGAATCACTCGGAATCAATCTCGGTGTTGGTATTCGGCGCAGGAGCCATAGGGACCTACGTGGGTGGCTCCCTGGTACTGGCCGGGCATCGGGTGGTCTTTGTTGAGCAGCCTGCTATCGCAGCCGAACTGGGTGAGCGCGGCCTGCGCCTGGACGTGTCTGTGGACAAACGCCGAGGCGTGCGGGAACCGTTCGCAGTCCCTTCGGGCTCTTTTGGTTGTGCGTCCTCCCTGAAAGAAGCGCTCCAACACGAGTCGTTTGAGGTGGCCCTCTTTGCGATGAAATCCTTCGACACCGCCGCTGCCCTGGAGGAGGTCAAGCCTTTCATGGACAGGATGCCGCCCCTGCTCGGCTTGCAGAACGGCGTCGACAACGAACCCGCGATCGCAGAGGTGCTCGGTCCGGAGCGCGTCATCGCGGGCACGGTCACCTGCTCGATCGCCCGCAGGGCTGCCGGTGATATCGTCCTGGAGACGGCGCGCGGGATCGGGATCGCGGAGGGACACCCTCTTTCAAAGCGGCTGGTGGCTGCGCTGAATTCAGCCAGTTTGAATGCACACCTGTACCCGTGCGCGGCGGACATGAAATGGTCCAAGCTTCTGGCCAACCTCCCGGGGAGCGCCACCGCAGCCATCGTCGACATGAGCCCGGCGGAGGTCTTCGCTCATCCCGGGCTGTACGACCTCGAGCTGCGTATGGGACAGGAGGCGCTGGCGGTCATGGCCGCCCAGGGGATCCGTCCGGTCAACCTGCCTGGAGTGCCCGTGCGGGCTCTGGCGCTGGCCTTGCGTCTGCCGTCCTTTCTGGCCCGTCCTGTATTGCAGAAAGTCGTGGGCGGAGGCCGGGGCGGGAAGATGCCTTCTTTTCATATTGACCTGCACGCCGGGCGCCGCACGAGCGAGATCGAGTGGCTGCATGGAGCTGTGGTACGCTATGGGGAGAAGCTGGGTGTCCCGACGCCTGTCAGCCGCGTGCTGACCGAAACATTGCTGGCCATGGTGCGCGGGGAGATCCCGATCGCAGCCTTTTCCCGCCAGCCGCAGAAACTGATCGACCTCACTTTACCTGCAAGGAGCTGATCTTGAATAATCAACCGTATATCCTCGCTGTCGACCTCGGAACCTCTGCTTTGAAGACCGCATTGATCTCCGCCTCCGGGAAGGTGGCCGGCTGGGAAGTCCAGGAAATACCGCTTCACATCCTGCCCGACGCGGCGCGGAGCAGGATCCGCAGGACTGGTGGAATGCCTTCCTGGCGACATCGAAACGGCTGATCCAGAAGGAACTGGTGCCGGTCCAAAGCATCGTGGCCGTTTGTTGTTCGACGCAGGCGGAATGCACCATCCCTGTCGACGAGAAGGGCGAGGCGCTGATGAATGTGATCTCGTGGCTGGATATGCGCGGCGCCCGGCATCTTCACAAGATCACCGGCGGGTTGTTCCAGGTGGCGGGTTACGACGTGTTCAAGCTGCGGCGCTGGATCAAATTGACCGGCGGTTTGCCTTCACACACCGGTGCGGATCCGGCGGCGCACATGCTGCTGGTCCGTTACGAATATCCCGAGGTCTATGAAAAGACCTACAAGTTCCTGACGGCGCTGGATTACATGAACCTGCGCCTGACCGGTGAATTCGTGGCCACCTCCGATTCGATCATGACTTCCTGGGTGACCGACAACCGGGACACCCGGCACATCGTTTATGATAAAGGGCTGCTCAGGGACTCGGGGATTTCCCCGGATAAATTCCCGGAGGTTGTCCCTTGCACCTCGGTGATCGGCGATCTGAAGCCGGAGGTGGCACGCGCTCTGGGGCTGAAGGACGGGGTCAAGGTCGTTGCGGGAGCCATCGATCTCAGCGCAGCTGCCATCGGGTCCGGAGCCGTGAACGATTTCGACGCCCATGTTTATATAGGCACCTCCAACTGGATCATTGCGCATGTGCCCTTCAAGAAGGCGGACCTTTCCTCCTGGATTGGCGTCAGTCCCGTGCGCCAGGCCGGACAAATACCTGATGATCGTCGTGCAAATGACTGCCGGCGGCAACCTGAATTACCTGCGCGACAAGATCCTGTACCACAACGATGAACTCCTGAAAGAAGAGCAGGCTCCGGATGTCTTCCAGATCTTTGACCGCATTGCCGCGAAGGTCCCGCCCGGGAGCAATGGACTGATGTACATGCCGTGGATCTATGGCGAGCGTGCTCCCATTGACGACCGCAATGCCCGTGCGGCTCTGTTCAACATCTCGCTGGAGAATACCCGCGAAGACATCGTCCGCGCTTTCATGGAAGGTGTGGCGCTCAACACGCGCTGGCTCGTGGGTCCCGCCGAAAGGTTCATGGGCCGTAAACTGACGCAGCTGAACTTCGTCGGCGGCGGTGCCAAATCGGATGTCTGGAGCCAGATCCTGGCCGACGTGATGAACGTGACCATCCGCCAGATGCGCGACCCGATCCAGGCCAATGCGCGCGGGGCGGCTTTCATTGCTGCCGTCGGGCTTGGGCACCTGACCTTTGAGGACATCCCGCAGTTGGTCGAGTTCAAGGCGACCTATTCGCCGAATCCGGAGAACCGGGCGCTCTATGATAAGTTATTCGCTGAATTCGTGCGGTTTTACCATCAAAACAAAGCCAGCTACAAGAGGCTCAACAGCTAGGCATCCCCCATCATTCATTAGCCGAAGAGTCCATATTTACAAGGTTGCCATTTTTCTGAAATTTAGTTTATTTGATTGGTATAGTTCCTGGTAGAGCTCGAAAAGCTCCAAATATTTATTATGCCGTTCCGGGTGTGGAATGGTTTTCGTTCGGGTGTTAATATATTTCTCTATCTCATCCCACTGTGAAAAAGCCCCTATCCCCATCCCCGCAATAAATGCGGCTCCCAAAGAAGATCCGGGGTGATTTTCCACCTCTTCCAGAGGAAATCCTACAACATCGGATGTGATTTGACGCCAGAGTTTACTGGACGCACCGCCATTTGTGACTCTCACGCGCTGGATCTTAAGACCGGCCTCCTCCAGAATCCGGATATGATGATAAAAGCCATACGAGATTCCCTCCAGGATCGCATGGAAAAGATGAGCCCGTGTGTGGCGAAGGGATAATCCAAAAAAAACTCCTCGCGCGTGCGGATCAAAGAGTGGAGTCTTTTCGCCAAGGAAGTATGGCAGCAGTATTATTCCATCGGAGCCGGCTGGGATGTCCCATGCTTCCGCATCCAATTGTGGATAATCATTCCCTGCGCCGAACTGGTCCCGAAACCATTTAATAATGGAGCCGCTGGAGGCCATGCAGCCGTTGATCAGGTAGAGATCGGGGATGACATGGAAATCCAAGTAGAGTGATCTGTTCATCACCATGGAATCAAGAGAATAGAGGATATCCCCGGCGCCTCCCAGTTTGATCAGCAGGTCTCCATTTTGCCTGATACCGGCAGAGAAGGCCGAGGCCACATGGTCGGCGCTGCCCGCCACGACTGGAGTTCCCTCCAGCAAACCTGTCTCGACGGCTGCCGTTGCGGATACATGACCGATGATCTCGTCAGGTTTGTGCACAGGCGGCAATTGACCGCGTTGGATCAAAGAGAGTTCCAATAACTCATCAATCCATTCTTTCCTGTGAATATCATACAGGCCGCTTTCCAGCGCCCAGTTCTGCTCCACGGAGGGCATCCCGGTCAGGCGAAAATTGATGTAATCATAAGACCCCATGACCCAGGTTGCGTTTTTTAAGATATCCGGTTCGTTCCTGGCCAGCCACTGTCAATTTCGGCCCGATGCTCTGCTGGGTGATCATTGACCCAGTGCGATTGAAAATATTCATCCTCGTCAACACGGGTCTTGAATTCCTCGACCTGTGCAAAGGACCGCGCATCGTTCTGCTGAATACTGAATCGAAGCGGGCATCCCTTTCGGTCGACGGGAATTAGAGTCGGCACCATCCCGCTAACTCCCACCGCAAGTATGTTTTTGGCACTTACGTTTGCCTTACGCAGACATTCAGGAATCCCTTCACATACATTCCGCCACCATTCGAGTGGATCCTCCTCCGCCCAGTTGGCCTGGGAAGAAATAAGCGTGGCAGGCCGATGGACGTCGGATTTGATCCCTCCGGCCAGGTCGATCAGGAGAATCTTTGTGCCCGTTGTGCCAAGATCAATTCCCAGCAGATATTTATCGATCATGAAATTTCCTTGCGAAAATCGCGCACCGTATCCATGAAATCTTTCACCCGGCCCGGGTCGACAGGATTCCAGGTCTTACCCTCCACCTTTAAAGTTGACCCGACAATGACGCCGTCTGCCACACTTAAATATTGACGGATGTTCTCCTTTTTGGCCCCTGTGTTGAGCAGCACAGGCACCTGGTTTCCAACCGCCTCCTTCGCCTGTTGCACAACCGAAAAATCCGGCTCTGCACCGGCCATGGGACCGGCGATGAGAATCGCATCGACGAGAGTGGACACCACGGCGCTGCGTGCTCGTTGGGCCACATCTCGTGTACCCAGCGGGGAGGCAAATTCCGGGGTGATATTGGCAAAGACGCGAACCTGGTCTGCATCGATGTTGTGACGGAAACGGTACAGGTCGGCCGCGTCGGTCGACCACAATCCCATATCGCTCTCGTAAACGCCCGTGACGACTTCCCGGATAAACGATCCGCCCGTTGCTTTGCAGATGGCCAGCGGAGCCTTGGGATCCCAAAGGAAATCTACGCCAAAGGGGCGGTCGGTGGGACGCAGCTCTGTCACGATGCGCGTCATCACCGCGACGGCTTCGAAACCCGCTTGGAAGGTGTAGGGACGATCGTCTTCATTGCAAAAGAGGATCGCATCAACGCCATTGGATAACAGAGTGCTTGACGTCACGGCGTACGGCCTCCAGGGCCCCTTCAACTCCGCTGCCGGGATCGTACCGAGGCGTTCCGGGCATGGCCGGGATATGCGCCATCGCAATGACCGGTTTCGTTACACCAAATAAATCAAGCAGCATGTTTGTCATTTTGCCTCCGTGTTCTTGTTCCGGGAATGGGATCGCTCTTTCCTTGCCAACGATGGATTAGCCATCAGAAAATCATTGCACATTTATTAGGCTAATCATATACTTGTTATCATCCATTGTAAACATCCACGCACCGTTCATTAATCAATCTCGCACTGCAGGAGCAGTCAGGCATGAATGATATTCTTGTGGTTGGCAGCCTCAATATGGATCTGGTCGTGCGCGCGCCGCGTTTTCCCGCTCCCGGAGAAACCATCAGCGGCGAGGACCTGGCGGTCATCCCGGGCGGCAAGGGGGCGAACCAGGCGGTGGCCGCAGCCCGACTGGGTGCGGAGGTATCCATGCTGGGGCGCGTGGGCAGCGATGTTTTTGGGCAATCACTCCTGGATAATCTGGCCAGGAACAAGGTGAATGCCAACCGGGTTCAACAAGATGCCGCAGCAACGGGTACGGCGACAATCATTGTGGATGCGCATGGTCAGAACAGCATCGTTCTCTCTCCGGGCGCCAATGGAAAAGTAACACCGAACGATTTGGCTGATTTGCCTGATGCAAAAATTCTTTTGCTGCAATTCGAAATTCCGGCTGAGACAGTCACAGTCGCCGCACAACGGGCACGGGAGAAAGGGATGCGTGTGATCGTCAATCCGGCTCCAGCGCGGAAAGTGGATCCAGAGTTTTTGAGATTGGCCGATATCCTGGTGCCCAACGAATCGGAATTGAGCTTGCTGACCGATCGACCGGTTGCCGATTCCACGTCAGCGGAAGCCGCTGCCCGGCAGCTGATCGCTCAGGGTGCGGAAATGGTCATCATCACCCGGGGTGAGTATGGCGCCCTTATGGTCACAAAAAATGACAGCTATAACGTGCCTGCATTTCAAGTGGACGTGATGGACACCACGGCTGCGGGAGATGCCTTCATTGGCGGTCTGGCGGTCTCACTGGCCGAGGACAAGCCGATTCGCGAGGCGCTGACGTTTGCCAATGCCTGCGGTGCGCTGGCAGCAATGAAGTTCGGAGCTCAACCCTCTCTCCCAACACGAGAGGAAGTTCGAGTTTTTCTGAAAAACTACCAGGGATCCAGAAATGGATGAATTTCCCTTTGAATGTATAATATAGCCATGCCAATTAAAGATTGGTTCCAATAATATCTCCTCACATCGGTGTTTTGCAATTTAGGGTAGTTGAAAACCCACCATTCCAAGGAGGTGACACGGCCAAATCAATTCTTTGCAAGGTCTAAAATCCAATATTTTTCAAATATAAAACAAGGAGAAAAGAAGAGATGAAAAAGAATTTGTTGTTGGTTTTGAGTTTTATGTTGATCGCCACCATGGTTCTCGCCGCCTGCGGTACACCCGCCGAAGAACCTGTTGTAGAGGAACCGGTAGTCGAAGAACCGGTCGTTGAAGAGCCGGCTCCCACTGACGCCCCTGTCGTGGAAGAGCCTGAGTTCACCTGCGCTCTGATCACCCCCAATCCATTGGGCGACCGCTCCTTCATTGATGCCTCCGCACGCGGTATCGAAAGGGCCAATGCCGAGCTGCCCGTGAAATGCGACATCATTGAGACCAACGGTGTGGCTGAACATGAAACCGCTCTGCGCGGCGCCATTTCCCAGGGTTACGATCTCGTGCTTGGGCTGGCCATGGATACCGAGATGTTCGTCAACCTGGCTGCTGAATTCCCGGATCAGAAGTTCGCCTCCCCCTCCGAGATCTTCCTCGACACGCTGCCCGAGAACATGGTCGCCTACCAGATCGATGTGCATGAATCCAGTTTCCTGGCAGGGTTGATCGCCGGCTCACTCACCGAGTCCAAGAAGGTGGGCGCGGTCGTCGGTGGAGATGCACCTGGCCTGAATCAGTTCTATTACGGTTACAAGCAGGGTGTGTTGGAAGTCTGCCCGGACTGTGAAGTGCTGGTCAGCTACCTCGGTTTTGACTTCTCCAACCCGACCCTCGGGCTCGAGACTGCTCTTGGCCTTTATGATCAGGGTGCGGATATCGTCTACCAGATCGCCGGCCGCTCGGGCGAAGGCGTCCTTGAAGCTGCCGCGCAGCGTGGCCTCTATGCCATTGGCGTGGACTCCAACCAGGATGATATCCAGCCCGGGAATGTGATCGTATCCATGCTCAAGAAAGTGGAATCCACCACGTTTGACCCGATCAAGTTGGTTACGGACGGCGCATTCAAGGGTGGATTTGAGCGCCGCGGTCTCAAGGAAGGGTTCGCCGGTCTTTCCTGGGATGAAGGCTCAACCACGTTTGAGACCCAGGGCCCGGCTGAGATGACGGCCAAGCTGCCTGATATCAAGGCGCTCGTTGAAGACTATCGCACGAAGATCGTTAACGGTGAGTACAAAGTGTGCGATGCATTCCTGCCCGAAACTCCTGAGTGTGTGGAACTGCTCGCGAAATAAATTAAAGTACGGTATGTGAGAAAGGACCCCGGGGTTGCTGCCCCGGGGTCCATCTGAAGGATGTGCCTATGACACTTGCCATCGAAATGAAAGGCATGACCAGGTTCTTTGCATCCACCAACGTGCTTGCAAATGACCATGTCGATTTTTCAGTGGAAAAGGGCGAAGTACATGCCCTGGTGGGAGAGAACGGTGCGGGAAAAACCACCCTGATGAACATCCTGTATGGCCTGATCAAACCGGATTCCGGAGAGATCCTGATCGAACTCGCAGCCCGTGCGGATCGGTCACCCGGATGATGCCATCCGGCACGGCATCGGCATGGTCCACCAGCACTTCAAGCTGGTCCCCTCCTTCACCGTGGCCGAGAATATCCTGCTGGGGATGGAACCCAGTCAAATGGGATTTGTAAATCACTCAGAAAGAAAATGAACAGATCATTCAATTATCCCGGAAAGTACAACCTGCCGGTGGATCCTGCGGCACGCATCCGTGACCTGCCGGTGGGAATGCAGCAGCGCGTGGAAATCTTAAAAGTATTGGAGCGTAATGCAAAAATACTTGTTTTGGACGAACCCACGGCTGTGCTCACTCCGCAGGAAGTAGGAGAATTGATCACGGTGATCCGCGGATTGTCCAGGCAGGGTTACACCATCATCTTCATTACCCATAAATTGATCGAAGTCATGATGGTGGCCGACCGGGTCAGTGTGATGCGTGGCGGGAAAATGGTGGGGACCAAGAAAGTTTCTGAAACATCGATCCCCGAGTTGGCAAGCATGATGGTGGGTCGTGAGGTCCTCTTGAAGGTCCATAAGGAGAAGATTGAACGGGGCGAGGTGGTGCTGGAAGTCAAGGATATCAGTGTCGCCGATATCAATGGACTCGCCGCCATCTCCCACGTTTCGTTTGAAGTCCATAAAGGCGAGATCGTTGCCATTGCAGGGGTCAGCGGGAACGGACAGACTGAACTTGTGGAAGTGATCTCGGGCATGAACACCCTGGATGGAGGGGAAATCGTCTTCAGAGGCAAGCCAATTAATGAATTTTCTGTGGGCGAACGACGGGACATGGGCATGGCCCATATCCCTGAAGACCGCATGGTGGTTGGCTTGAACCTTCAGACCACGCTGGATGAGAATTTGATCGTCTCGAGGTACAACCATTCGGAATTCACCCGCTACGGATTCCTGCTGATGAAATCGATCAACGAGTTCGCCAAACAGGTGGTGAATGCCTTCTCGATATCCGCAGCCAGGCCGGGGGAAGGCATCTCCATGCTTTCCGGCGGCAATCTGCAAAAAGTGGTGGTGGGACGCGAGTTATCCGGCAATCCTTCCTTTGTGATCGCCAATCAACCCACCCGAGGGCTGGATGTCGGCAGCATCGAGTTTGTCCATAAAACCTTAATTGAGGAACGTGATAAAGGTGCCGGCGTGCTGCTGGTCTCTGTTGAACTGGAAGAGGCCATGGCGCTTGCTGACCGCATCCTGGTCATCTACCGCGGAAAGATCCAGGGCGAACTGGACGCCGCCACCGCCACCGAGGAGGAAGTCGGCATCCTGATGGCTGGCGGAACCCTGGAAGAACTGAAGCAGCATTTACAGGCCAACGAGCAGGGCATCCAACACGAGGTGAAGCCATGAATGATCCCCAATTCAAGAAAATTCAGGACGCCATCCTTGTGCCTGTCCTGGCCATTCTTTCGGGATTGGTGGTGATGGGCGATCCTCATCATCATCTTGAAGAAACCTCTCTTTGAATCCTATGGCATCCTCTTTACCAAAGGGTTTGGGTGTCAGGAATACGGGAACTGCATTTTCATCTCCACTCTGGAACGCGCCACTCCGATCATCCTGACCGGTTTGTCCGCGGTTGTCGCCTTCCGTTCCGGTCTGTTCAGCATCGGGCAGGAAGGTCAATATCTCTTTGGTGCCGCTGCCGCCGCCTGGCTGGGATACGCGATACACCTGCCTCCCATCCTCCACGCCCTGGTGCTGATACTGGCCGGCATGCTGGTCGGTGCCGCTTACGGATGGATCCCTGGCATTCTGAAGGTCAAGATCGGGGTCAACGAATTGCTGGCGACCATTATGTTGAATTCCATTGCTGTGCTGATCGTTGAATATCTGGTGCAGTTTCCCATGCGCGGTGATCGAAGCACAACGGCTCACTCCCCGGTGATCGATGAATCTGCGCAGCTGATGTCCTTCCTGCCGGGTTCCAAGTGGGGCGTGGGTTTTGTGATCGCGGTGATCGCCGTGGTCGCTGTTTACATCTATCTGTGGCGCACCAAGTACGGCTACGAGCAGCGCATGGCCGGACAATCCAGACAATTCGCCCTGTTTGGCGGCATCCGAAGCGACAGGTCCGCCATCCGCGCCATGCTGATCAGCGGCGCGCTGGCCGGGCTGGCAGGTGCCATCGAGGTGATGGGCGTCCACCGTAGACTCATGACGGGCTTCTCGGTCGGGCTGGGTTTTGACGGCCTGACGGCGGCCATCCTTGGACAGACCCATCCTGTGGGCGTGTTCATTGTGGCGATCCTGTTCTCTGGTCTAAAACTGGGCGCGCAGCTTGGCCTGCAATTACAACTGGCCATTCCGCGCGAGCTGGGCGGTACCATCATTGGTTTCATCATCTTGTTTGTTGCAGCCGGGAGGTTCTATCAAGATGGAATCACCCGCCTGCGGGACCGGTTCTCCCGCAGGCAGAGCAGCCGCCTGAAAGGAGAAAGCCACTAATATGGAAGGATTCTTCAGCGTTTTTACGGTCGAGTTGCTCCAGAGCAGCATCCGCCTGGCCACACCCATCCTGCTGGCGGCGCTGGGCGGAGCCCTGTGCAACCAGGCCGGCGTGCTTAATCTGGCGCTGGAAGCCAAGATGCTGCTTGGCGCGTTCGTGGGCATCGTGGCTGCTTTTTACCTCGGCAATTCCTATGCCGGTTTGGTGGTGGCCATGATGGCGGGCGGATCGCTTGGTCTATTCTTTGCTTTTCTCTATCACAAATACAAAGTGGACCTGGTGATCCTGGCGATTGCCTTCAACCTGATCATTGCCGAGTTGACAGTGTTTGTAATGCGCGCCATGTTTGGAAACGTGGGCAGCTGGTCGGATCCCAGTATTGTACGCCTTGCGGACATCGAGCTCCCGATCATCAAGGATATCCCCGTCCTCGGACCGATCCTCAGCGGTTACAACGCCATCGTCTATTTTTCGTGGCTGGCAACGATTGTGATGTTCATCGTCTTATACAAGATGCGCAGCGGCCGCCACCTGCGCGCGACGGGAGAAGCCAAGGGTGCCGCAGAGACCGTGGGCATCCGAGCTGTCCTGCTGCAAACATTGGCATTGGTCATTGCCGGCATGCTGTGCGGACTGGCCGGCGCCTACCTCTCCATCGGACATCTCAAACTGTTCACGCGCAATATGAGCGCCGGACGCGGCTGGGTTGCCATCGCGGCTGCCATGTTCGGTATGAACCATCCCTTCGGTGTTTTCTTTGCCAGTATGTTCTTCGGATTTGCAGATGCCTTCTCAGTCCGCGTTCAGGCGGTCACCGACCTGCCGCCCAACCTGGTCAAGCTGTTGCCCTACCTGGCCACGTTGGTTGTGCTGACGATCATCGCATTGCGGACCAAGCTTGCCCTCAGCATGGCCCGGCGGCGCTTCCGCGCGTCGCTTCGGGCGGAGGAAGCTTCCAAAACAGCGGAAGGACCTGCGTAATCTGCGATAAAAATATTGAACAATCAGGGTGTGCAATTCAAGTTGCACCCCTTTTTTGTCACATGATGATTGATAAACTTGTTTATGTGGATACGGATGTAAGCCTGGGTACGCCCGGCGCCGAGATAGATGACGGCGCTGCGTTGATCTTCCTCTTGCGCCAAAAGGGTGTTCATTTTGTAGGCGCCGGATCGGTCTTTGGCAATGCACCCATCAAGGATGCTTCGCTTAACCTCGATCGGTTGCTCACCTGGCTGGGCGGCGACCACATCCCGCAGGGCATCGGTGCGGCAGGTCCGCTCATAGAAGATATGGATTGGTTTGACAACTGGCAATCCGGGTATGGAGTAACCTTTTCATGGGAACCTCGGCCGGCTGCAGCCCTTGCAGCAAACTTGATGATCGACACGATACGGTCTCATCCCGGCGAGGTTACAATTCTTTCGCTGGGTCCCATGACCAACCTGGCGCTGGCGGTTCGGCTTGCGCCGGACATCATCCCGCTCGCCCAACAGGTGATTGTCATGGGCGGTTCATTCACCATTCAGAATCCGACCCCGGAATTCAATGCCCGCTGCGACCCGGAAGCTGCGCAGATCGTGCTCAACGCTGGTTGGGAGGTGACCATCCTGGGGTTGGACATCACCCGCCGCGTCCATTTCTCGCGCGCCGACTTCGCCTCCCTGCCGGATGGCCATCCTGCGGTCGAACTGCTCCGCACGCAGGCACCCGGCTGGATCGATCGTGTGGAAGTGATGGGCTGGGAGAAGGATGGCTGCTCGCTGCATGATGCCGTGGCGGCCGCCTACCTGGTGGCCCCAACCCTTTTCGAGAGTCAGGAGTCCGGTGTTCAAGTTGAGCTGACTGATCCAACCCTGCGCGGGCTTACCCGGTTCGTGCCCATTACGAAAGATCAGCCTGCGGTCCGGGTGGTGACCGGCGTGGATGTTCAAAAATGCCGTGACTTGATCTGGTCGCATTTACAAGAAGAATAGAGGGACTGATTGGATACTTGTGATGTCTTCTGTTATGGCGAGATCGGCGTGGATAACATCATCCAGGCGGATGGCCTGCCCTCGCCCGAGAATGCGGTCTTCCCGAAGTCCGACAGCTATCACCTGGGAGGGGCGGCTGCCAATACCGCCGTCTGGCTGGCGGCGATGGGAGTGAAAGTCCGGTTGTGCGGTAATGTCATCGGCCGGGATGCCTATGGGAAGCAGATTCTTGAAAAGTTGAGTCGTTATTCGGTTCTAGATCACAGCCTGGTGGAACAGCGTCAGGAGGTGACCACGCCTTTCACCCGCGCGATCGTCACACCGGATGGCGAGCGTTCCTTCCTGATTTTTTGGTATCCGCAAGCGCCAAAGATTCCTCTCGCTCGGGAAATGCTGGCAGGCGCTAAATATTTTGCGCTCGACCTCTACGGCGGTCCGGAAAGACAAGCCGCTGCGCAGCTCGCATTCGAAAACGGCGTGTCCACCGCCATCGGCGATGTGATCTGGCCAGACCATCCCGTGCTGCCTTATACCAGCATCGCCACCAATTCCGGACCGTATATCCGCCAGAATTTCCCGGGCGTGGACGTCCGCCTGCATGCGAGGCGGCTGCAGTCCATCTCCAGGGGAATCGTCATCACCACCGATGGCCCTCATCCGGTGCACGCCGTCGATGCGCAGGGGCACGGCTTTACCATCCAACCGCCGACGGTGGAGGTTGTCGACGCGACAGGTGCGGGAGACGCCTTCCGCTCCGGTCTGCTGTTTGGACTGTCACGCGGGCTGGACCTTCCGCGCAGCCTGTGCTGGGCGGTGGCTGCCGGGTCGCTTAAAGTCAGAAACCTGGGGGCTGCGACGACACTACCTGAATTCAAAGAGATCGAAGCTCTGGCGAACAGCCTGCAGGCACAACCAGAGAATTGATTGTTCTCATTTGATATGGAAAATAAACCGATACGGTCCACCCAGAATATTGCCGAATCCATCCAGGCGCCAACTAGCCGCCGCGGGTGGATCAACCATATTCTGCCGCAAAGTTTCGTGGACGGGCCGGGCAACCGGACGGTCATCTTCCTGCAGGGATGCAATCTCCATTGTTTGTACTGCCACAACCCTTACACGATCAATCTGTGCAATCACTGCGGGCTGTGCGTGGATACCTGCCCTTCCGGTGCGCTCAGCCTGGTCGATGGCGTGGTCGTCTGGGACTCTGCGCGTTGCACCGAATGTGACACGTGCATCCACACCTGCCCATCGAACAGTTCGCCGCGCGCGGTGTCGATGTCTGCTGAGGAATTATGGAATAAGGTCAAGCCGCTCTCCAGCTTCATTTCAGGAGTGACGGTCTCAGGCGGCGAGCCAACCTTACAAGCGGATTTCATTTCCGAATTTTTTGCGCTGGTCAAATCGAGCTCTTCTTTGACAACGCTGATCGAAACCAATGGTCACGCCGGGCCGCAGGCGTACCTGCCGTTCCTCGAAAACCTGGATATGGCGATCGTGGACCTGAAAGCCATTGATCCACAGCGCCACCGCGATCTCACCGGCGGTGACCTGGCGCCCACTCTCGACTCGATAAGCTTTCTTCATGACAGGAAGAAGCTTCACTCGGTCCAGCAGGTGGTGGTGCCTGGCTTTACTGATTTAGAGGCGAGCGCCTCCGCGTCTGCCCGCTTCCTGGCTAACATCGATCCGCGAATCCGGTTAAAATTCCTGCGCTTCCGCCCTCACGGCACATCCGGTCCGGCTGAGACGTGGTCACCGCCCCCAGATGAAGAGATGGACCGCCTGGTACAGATCGCACTGGATTCAGGCTTACGCCACGTGGAACGCTCATTGTAGAAAAGGAAAATTCAGATGGAAAAACAGGAAACACAAAAGCTCATCCCGTTCATGCCTTTTGAGGATTTGAACCAGGGGTTGACCCCTGAAAAGTTGGAGGATTACAAGGCCTATGTGCGCCAGGTGATTCGCGCGAAGGATTCGATCTTTGAACAGAAGCGCGACACACTGGCTGCGGTGGCTGTCAACGCCCTGTCTTATCCTCCACTTTCCCCGGAAGCGCTGGAACTGATCGACTCGGGCGTGATCTGCCTGCTCAGTGAGGGCGCCGCCCCTTACCATCCGAGATATGTCGCGCCGGATTATGCCCGGCTCCTGCAAAACGGATCTGTGTTTTTAGAATTGCCTCCCGCGCGGGATCTTTTCGATGCCACCGCCTCTCTCCTGACCGCCTATAAATATGTGCCGAGCGGCCACCCGGTGTTCATCGGCCGGCTGGACGAACTGCTCGAACCCTACATCGACACGGTCCCCGTGGAGACTGCCCGCCGCATCTTGAGGCAATTCTGGATGCTGGTGGACCGCCTGAATCCCAGTGCCTTCGTGCATGCCAATCTCGGTCCAAGAGAATCGACCGTTGGTCGGCTCCTATTGGATGTGGACCGCGAACTGCGCACGATCACCAATCTCACCCTGCGCTACGACCCGGAGATCACTTCCGAGGATTTTGCGCTGCAGGCGGTACGCAATGCCCTCGAGTTGACCAAGCCGTATTTCCTGAACCACCGCATGATGCTGGCGGACTGGGGCGAGGATTATGCGGTGGCCAGCTGCTATAACGGGATGCGCCTCGGCGGCGGGATCTACACGCTGGTGCGTATCAACCTGCAGGAAGCCGCCCGCCTGTCAGACGGCAGCTCAGGAAGACCTGTTGGAGCGAGTCCTGCCGCATGTCGTCTCCAAGGCCTCCGAAGTGACCGCCAGCCGCACCGCCTTCCTGGTGGACGACATCCAGTGGTTCGAGGACAACACTTGGATCGAGGAGGGGCTTTTACATCGGGAAAAGTTCTCTGCCTATACCGCCATCTTCGGGCTTGCGGAGGCGGTGAACGAGACCCTGGCACGCAGCGGAAGCCCTGATCTTCGCTATGGCCATGCCGGGGAAGCCAATCTTCTGGCTGAAAAAATCGCCAACCGGATCGGCGACTTGATCCGCGCAAACCCCACCCCCTACTGCAATGGCACCGCAGGTCATGCCTGCTATCACGCCCAGGTGGGGATCAGCACCGACGTCGGCGTGAGCCCCAGCTCCCGTGTGCCCTCCGGCGAGGAGCCCGACCTGTATGCCCATTTGTTGGCAGAAGCTCCCACGCATCGTCAGCTCCTGGGCGGGACCAGCACCATCCTGGAGTTCGACCAGACCGCTTCAGGCAATCCCCGGGCCGTGCTGGACATCATCCGCGGCGCGCATGCCCACGGCACGCGCAATCTTTCCATCGGCAGCGCGTCGTCCGAGTTCGTGCGCGTCACCGGGTACCTGGTGCGGCGGGCGGACCTGGACGCCAAGCAGCACGAGAAAGCCTCCCGCTATTCGTCCGCGGTTCTGGCCAGCGGATTCATGCAGACCAAACCCAACCACCTGCACCGCCGCACCCGGCAGGTCTAGCCGTATAGTTCACCATTCTGTTCAGTGCAGCCTGCCTTGATGACCCCTGCGCTCACCCGGCTTCCGAAACGCATGATCTGGCTGCTGCTGCCGGCGTTTTTGAGCCTTCTGGCTGGCGCGCTGCTCATCCTCGCCGTCGGGGAAAATCCGCTGGAGGCTTATGCCAGTCTCTTCGATGCCGGATTCGGCTGCAAGGCAGGTCCGGGGCGCTGTGCGCTGATCACTGCGCTGACCTTCGCCACGCCGTTGATCTTCACCGGCCTCTCCGCCACGGTCGCTCTGCGCGGCGGTTTTTTCTCGATCGGGCAGGCAGGTCAGATGCTGTTTGGAGCGGCCGCCGCCGCCTGGCTGGCCGGGTCGCTGTCTCTGCCCCCGGGCTTTCATGCGTTGATCGCTCTGCTGGGGGCGGCGCTTTTTGGAGGGCTGTGGGGATTGCTGCCGGGGATGCTCAAGCATTACATCGGGGTCAACGAGATTCTCTCGACGCTGGTCCTTAATCCAATTGCCGTAGTGCTGGTGGGCGTGGTCCGGTTGCCCGGTGTGGGTTTGAGCGCGCGCCTTTCCCCATTGCTGCCAAGCACCAAGTTGACACTGGGATTCCTGCTGGCGTTGACCGCTGCCCTGCTTGTTTACGTCTACCTCTGGCGCACCGCCCGCGGTCTGGAAATCCGCACAAGCGGAAAAGCTCCCCGTTTTGCGCTGTACGGCGGCATGCCCAGGCATGCGCCGGCGTTGGTGACCATGATGCTCAGCGGTGCACTGGCCGGGCTGGCGGGAGGCGTCGAAGTCCTGGGTGTGCATTACCATTTCGTCTCAACGTTTTCCGCAGTGAACGATTTTGACGGCCTGATCGTCGCCTTCGCCGGTCACCTGCATCCCGCCGGCGTGGTGCTGTTCAGCGTATTGCTGGGCGGGCTGCGCACCGGCTCCCTGGTCGGGCTGCAGATCGGCTCGGGCATCCCGCGCGAATTGGGCAGCGCGCTCATCGCGCTGATGCTGATGTTCATCGCAACCAACCGGTTCTACAATTCCAACAACGGGAACTCCAATCCGGGTCTATAAAAAGACTTCCCTCCATCAACAAGGAGGGAAGTCTGAAATTCTTTCTCGAAACCGAACTTATTTGGCCTGATCGGCCTGGGCAATGGTCCACATGGCTTGCAGCGCGATCTTGATCGCATCCATCTCCCCGCGGCGGAAATCCGCCTCGCCCCACTCCGGCTTGATCGTCCCCGGCGCGCCGTCCGAGGTGAAGATGGCACCGGTCCGCCAGCCGCGCACCGCGCCAACGATGAACAGTGTATCGCTTTCCATCTCGACAAAGACCAATCCGGCAGATTTCATAGGCTGGGATTGCCCCTCGTCGCGGGGAGCGTAAAACGCATCCCCCGCAATGCCGACGCCGACCGTCACCGGTATCTTGAGCGACTCCCCTGCTTCCACGAGGGCGCGTAGAACGGAAAAGGTCGGGACAGCCGGGAAGGTGAGAGGCAGGTAGGCCATGCTGGTCCCGCCGGCACGCACCGTCCCGCTGGCGGCGATCACATCGCCGGGTTTCTGGCCCTCCTGGAACACCCCGCACGACCCGACCCGGATGAAGGTATCCGCGCCCATGTGGGCCAGCTCCTCCACGCCGATGGCCACCGCCGGGCCGCCCATGCCGGTACCGCACACGGTCATGAAGACACCCCGGTACTCGCCGGAGAAGACGATATAGCCCCGGCTTTCGGTCACCAGGCGGGAGGTGTCAAACTGGTCCGCGATCTTTTTCGCGCGCTGCTGGTCGCCCGGGCAGAAGATGTAGCGGGATATATCCTTAGAGTCGCACTTGATATGCCATTCCATGAAAGCCTCCGCTGATCTATTATTTTGGTTATTGCGACTTGACTGTATAATATTGTAGCATTGATAGACCGTATAATCTGCGGGTTGATGCTTCAGGAAAAGTGCCGAGTTCGTGTTTTCCAAATAGAAAAACATAATTGGAGGAACATAAATGGGCAGTGTGATCTTGAAGAGCGACCAGGTGGTCGCACTGGATCGAAAGGACACGATCCTGAAAGAGGGGTACCTGGTTATCGAAGATGGTCGCATCGTCGAAATGGGGCTGCAAACGGACCTGGACAGTCGCCGCAAGTTCGACGAGAGTGTCGATCTTAAGAACCGCCTGGTGATGCCCGGGCTGATCAATGCCCATACGCACACGCCCATGACCCTCTTCCGCGGGCATGTGGAAGGGCACACGCTCTTCACCATGGAGGGCTGGTACAACACCATTCGCGTGCTCGAGCTTGAAATGGACCCCGACATGATTCCCGGGGCGGTGGCTGTCTCCTGTGCCGAGATGATCCGCACCGGGACCACCTGCTTCGCCGACCAGTATTTCTGGATGGACCGCATCGTGCCGGAAGTGCGGAAGAGCGGCCTGCGCGCGTCGCTGGCCTACGGCATTGTCGAGTTGGGAAAGGAGGACGCCCGGCAGCGGGAACTGGCCGCCGCGACGGCTTTTCTCGAACTCTCTGCAGGGTGATCCGCTCCTGACCGGCTGGGTGGGACCGCATGCCTTCTTTGTGGATAACAGCGAGACCGCCATGCAGCTCGAACTGGAATTGGCCGCCCGTTTCAAAACCGGCTTCCATACGCACTTCGGCACCGGCGATGAGGAGGACGTCTACTGCCAGGAGAAGTACGGCCATTCCGCCATCCAGCAGCTTAAGAAGATGGGCTTCCTGGAACATCCCATCCTGGCGGCTCACTGCATCACCCTCCAGCCTGCGGATTTTTCCACCGTAGCCCATACGCCTTTCAGTGTGGTCTTTGCCCCTTCCTCGGACATGCGCAATGCCGCCGGTGTCCCGCCTTTGGTGGAGATGCTTGCTGCCGGAATCAATGTCGCTATGGGCACCGACAACGTGACCAACAACAACAGTTACGACATGTTCAAGGAAATGACCCTCACCGGGAAACTGATGGCGCTGCTCCACCGCGACCCGGCTGCCATCGCCACCCGCACCATTCTGGACATGGCCACCCTGGGTGGCGCGCGCGCCCTCGGGCTGGAGAAGGAGATCGGCTCTCTCGAAACAGGCAAGAAAGCCGACCTGATCGCCCTCGACCTGGACGAGATCGGCTGGTCGCCGCTCGGCGGACAGGACCTTTACACGGCGCTGGTGTATTCCATCACCGGACAGCACGTCCGAGATGTGATGGTGAACGGGCGCTGGCTCTTCCGTGAGAACCAGTGGCTGTCGGTGGATTTCAATGCCGCGCGCCATGAACTCGAGCATCAACATTCCGAACTTATGAAACGCGTCAAAAAATAGGAGGCCTGGATTATGAAAAGACTGATCATCGATACCGATCCCGGCGTGGACGATGCCCATGCCATCCTGCTGGCGCTGGCCCACCCGGACGTCAGGGTGGAGGCCATCACCACGGTGAACGGCAACGTGGGTCTTGACCTGACCACTGCTAACGCCTTGAAGATCCTTGATGCAGCCGGCAGGGATGTCCCGGTCTATCGCGGCTGTGACCGGCCGTTGATCAACCGCGCGTTAAGCGCCGCCCATGTTCACGGCGAGGACGGGTTGGGGGACTGCGCTATCCCTGCCTCCAAGCGAGCGGTGCAGTCCGAACATGCCGTGCACACGCTGATTCGCCTGGCGAATGAGAATCCCGGCGAGTTCGTCCTGGCCGCCATCGGTCCGCTCACCAACCTGGCAGCCGCCCTCACGCTTGACCCCGACCTTCCGAAGAAGTACAAGCAGCTGGTGGTCATGGGCGGCGCGATCTATGCCAAGGGCAATACCAGCACGGTCACCGCCGAGTTCAACATTCACGCCGACCCCGAGGCCGCTTCGATGGTGTTTGACTCCTGGCCGATGATCACCCTGCTTTCCTGGGAGACCACCCTGGAGCATGTTTTCACCCGCCAGATACTGGATCGCTTTTTTGGCCTGGGAACTCCCCGTGCGAAATTCTTCCATGACACCAACCAGAAAATATTAACCTTCATCCGAGAACGGCTCGGGCAGGACATGCTCTTTGCCCCGGACGGGCTGGCTCTGGCGGCCGCGGTCGAGCCTGAGATCGTGACGAAATCAGAAATCAGGCACGTTTCCATCGAGTTGCATGGCTCCCAGACCCGCGGCCAGACGGTCGTGGACTGGTACGGCAGCACCGGCAAAGCTCCCAATACCGAGATCATCCTGGAGATGAACCAGGACCGCTTCATTCAATTGATGGAGAATGGACTGCGGTGATTCCAGATAGTACGCTCCTGCTTGCTGGTGCTGGACAATATGAGGCGGAGATCACTTCATTTCTGCGCGACCTGGTGCGTATCCCGACCGTTAACGGACGCGACGTGGAAGCTCCGCTTGTCTCCCGCATCGAACAGGAAGCCCGCAAGTTGGGACTCAAATCTCGCCTGGTTGCACTCCAACCCGAGCGTCCGAACATCCTGGTGAGTTATGGTGAAGGCCCCGACCAGTTTGCCCTGATCGCCCACATGGATACCGTCGCGGAAGGAAATGTGGCAGGGTGGTCCTGTCCACCTTTCTCTGCTGAAATTAAGGATGGCTGTATCATCGGGCGCGGCGCGGCGGACAACAAGGCGGGAATCGCCTGCGGCCTGTATACGCTTGCCCTGCTGCGGGAACTCAAGTTGATCGACCCTGCCCATCAACAAGTGGTGGTCGCCGGCGTGGTGGACGAAGAATCCGGCGCCTGCAGTCCGCTCGGGGTGCGCTATCTTCTTGATTCAGGCGCACTGCACGCGAAAGGCGCGATCTACGCCTACACCAGCGATATCGTCTGCATCGGGCACCGCGGGCTGGTCCGACTGACGCTGACAGCAAAAGGCCAGTCCGTCCATGCCGGGCTGGCGGAATGGCACAACCGCTCTCTGGGTGCCAATGCGGTGACCGCTCTGGCGGACCTGCTGCTGAGGCTCGAATCGCTGAACCTGCCCGCTGAGGCTCCCCCCGGCTTTGAGCATCTGGGCCTCACCATCACCCCCGGTACGGTCTTTCAAGGGGGTAGTTACCCCAGCATCGTTCCCGATTCAGCTTCGGCCGTGGTGGATATCCGCCTGCTGCCCGGGCAATCGTCTGCCGAGGTGCTTGACCGTGTCCGGGGGTTGATGCGCCAGGTGGAAGGGATGCGCCCTCGAATCAAGTTCACGATGGAAGTGACGGTGGACATCCCCGGTGCCGCCATCCCGAAGGATCATCCCCTCGCCCTGCTTGCCCAGGATTACACGGAGAAAGTGACCGGCAGGCGCTGGGAAACCGCCGGGGCTGGGCCGGCGAATGAGGGCTACATGTTGATCGGAGCGGGCATCCCGACCCTGTGCGGATTCGGTCCCACCGGCGGCAACCCGCATGCCCCGGACGAATGGGTGGAGATCGCCAGCCTGCCTGCGACGTCCGCCATCTTTGCCGGTATCATCCATGATTATCTCAACAATTCCAAGGAGGATAAAAATGTCCCATCTCGACCGTGACCCCTGGGTGGATGTCAAGACGTATAACGGTTTTCAAGCGGATCATGTCATCTCGTCGCTGCAGAAGGAGATCTGCCGAGGCAATGAGGAAAACGCCGCGCTCCTGGCTTATGAAATGATCATCACCAGCCCGGCGCTGGAGGATTATCTCTGGCATCGTCTGCAGGTGATCTCAGTCGAAGACATCGGTTTCGGCGAGCTGCTTGCTCCTGTGGTGATTCGGACCCTTTTTGAAATGAATGAGGACTGTGACCGGGCGGTGGGTGAGCGCAAACTGTATGCCATCCACGCCGTCCGTTATCTTTGCTCCTGCAAAAAGGACCGCTCGTCTGATGAGATGATCAACTGGATCAACCACGCCAGCAAGGCAGGCAGCCTGCTGCCGGTCATCCCCGACTATGCCCTGGACATGCACACCGCCGAAGGACAGAAAAAAGGACGGGGACGCCGCCATTTCTTCGAGGAGGCTTCCCGCATCCACCCCGAGGTTCCAGACCGTGACCGGACCTACCTGGACCGGATCATGAAAATGCTCGATTCCGGTGAGCTGAAGGATTGATCCTCAGGCTGGCCAGGCAAAAGGAAAAAACGAGTCCCTTATGACGGATCATCAGGAAATCTACCGCGAACAAGCTGCGCAATATGAATTATTGGTCTCGCGGGAGGACTACCAAGGGAATATTTTTCGAGCGCTTAATCAGATCCTGCCGTTTGCGGGTCTGACAGTTGCAGATTCTGGAGCCGGGACCGGCCGGTTGGCGTGCTTGTTGGCGCCCATTGTGAAACGTGTTTACGCGTTCGACCGGTCGCCCCATATGCTGTCGGTTGCTGCAGAAAAACTGCAGCGGAGCGGGTCGGGAAATTGGGCGGTTGCGGTCAGCGATCATCGTGCTATGGCGATGAAGACCGGCAGCGTGGATGCCGCGGTTTCCGGATGGAGCGTGTGGTATGTGGTGCTCGAAAACCCGGGGAACTGGCAGGAGGAACTTGCCAGGGCTTTAGGGGAATTGCGTCGCGTGGTGCGGCCTGGAGGCATGCTGATGCTGTTGGAGTCACTTGGGACCGGGCGTGAACATCCTGATCCGCCATCGGAGTTGCTGCCGTATTTTGAATATCTGGAAACGCACGGTTTTCGAAGAGATTGGATACGGACCGATTACCGGTTTAAGGACAGAGCAGAAGCGGAATCTTCTACGAAGTTCTTCTTCGGGGAGGAGATGCTCTCCAGGATAAGGGAAGATGAAGAAGGCGTCATCCTTCCTGAATGTACTGGGATCTGGTGGAAGAAGAATGGATAAATAATGAGTGTTTTGGTCGCATCGCTCGGCTAAGTACTACCCCTTTGGGCACACGTCATGACCTCGCTGGGATTTGACCGCCAGTCTCCCCGCCCCTGATCAATCCCTGCGATGGACTTCCGCGCCTTTGCGGCTGATCTTCAACTTGAGGATACGCGCCCCCAGCCCTGCTTCTTCAAATGCTTTTTTGGCTGCTTCCCCGATGGCTTTTTCGCTATTCGCGGAAAATGCGATCAAACTCGGCCCGGCGCCTGAGAGTGCAACGGCTGCCGCCCCCGATTGTTTCATGGCGTCCATGGCGGCCTGCGCACCCGGGATCAACGGCAGTCGATAAGGTTGGTGCAGTTTATCCGTCATTGCTTCGCCGAGCATTTTCAGGTCGCCCACGCGAAAGGCCTCGGTCACGATCACGGCCCGGCTGATGTTGTAGATGGCATCCTTCCGGTCGAGCTGCCTGGGTAAAATCGCGCGCGCCTGTTTGGTCGGGAAGTCGAACTCCGGAAACACCACGGTGATATGAATCGGAGTACGCTGGCTGGTGAGAGTAAGTCGGAGCGAAACAACATGACTCTCATGGATGATGGACGCCACCAAGCCTCCCAGCATTGCCGGCGCGACGTTGTCGGGATGGCCTTCACTCTCGATCGCAAGCTTGAGAATGGTCTCTCTTGAGTACGGTTCACCGAGCAGCGCGTTCGCGCCGAGCAGGCCGGTCAACATCGCTGCTGAACTGGACCCGAGCCCGGACCCCAGCGGCACGCGATTTAGACAATGGACGTGAAAACCCGGGCACGGCTTGCCAACTTGATCATAGACCTGCAGGGCAGCATCCACGATGGCGTTGTTGGCATCCGTTGGCAATTGGTCCGCGCCTTCGCCGGCGATGCTGACGGTAATTTTCCTGTCATTCGTCGGGGTGAACTCGGCCTCGTTCCATAGATCAAGCGCAAGCCCCAGGGCGTCAAAACCGGGACCGAGGTTGGCGGTAGTAGCGGGGACTTTCACCTGTATTTTCAAGATAGGATCAGTCTTTCCAAAGATTCCAGCTTTGGCGGCACGACCTGCGGCTTGGGCATATCCTTAATTACGATATCCGGGTCTTTCAATCCATGCCCGGTGCAGACAGCGACGACGCGTTTGTCCTTTGGGGTTCAATCGCCCACTGGTGATCTCGATCTGGAGCCCCGCCAGACCTGCAGCGGAAGCGGGTTCCACCCACAGGCCTTCAAGTTGAGCAAGCATCTTCTGCATATCGATGATCTGCTCATCGGTCGCAGAAATGATTCGTCCCTTTTGATTCTTCGGCGGCGGCGAGCGCCTGCTCACCGCGCGCCGGTTTGCCAATGCGAATCGCGGTCGCAACCGTCTCCGGATTCTCAACAGGATGTCCGAGCACCAGCGGTGCGGCGCCTGCCGCCTGCACACCGAGCACCTGCGGCAGCCCCGTTGAGTTCAGGTTATCGTATTGTTTGAATCCCGCCCAATAGGAGGTGATGTTACCGGCATTGCCGACCGGCAGACACAACCAGTCCGGCGCGTGCCCAAGCGTATCGCAAATCTCGAAGGCGGCAGTCTTTTGTCCCTCAATGCGGTAGGGGTTGATGGAGTTGACGAGACAGATCGGGTGCTTATTGGTGATCCCGACCACCAGGGTCAGGGCATCGTCGAACGACCCGTCGATTTGGATCACCTGTGCGCCGTATGCCGCGGCTCCGGCAAGCTTTCCCCCCGCGACCTTGCCTTGCGGGATCAACACAATACACTTCATCCCCGCGCGCGCTGCGTAGGCCGCCGCTGAGGCCGCGGTATTTCCGGTTGAAGCACAGATGATGGCCGTCACGCGGCGACCTGCCGCTTCGCTCACGGCTGCAGTCATGCCGCGGTCTTTAAAGGAACCGGTCGGGTTGAGCCCTTCGAATTTGATATACAGTTCAAATCCACCCCCGAGCTGGCGCACCAAACGGTCTGCGGGAATGAGAGGCGTATCCCCCTCGCATAAACTTATGGTCTGTGTGTGCGGGGGTAAATCCAACAAGTGTCCATAGCGGTGCAGTACACCTTGATACATCGAATAGCCTTAGGTATAAAAGTTAGATCAGGACCAATTCTGCTTATTAGCCCACGTAATCGCACCAGGACTCGTACTTTGCCACCTTGCCTCGAATGGCCTCGTGGTACACATCCTGGATGGCACGGGTAATCGGTCCGGTCCTGCCGTCGCCGATCTTGCGAAAGTCGATCTCGCTCAGGCCGATGCACTCGGCGGCGGTCCCGACCACGAACACTTCGTCGGCGGTATAGAGCTGGTCGCGGCTGATCGGCATTTCAACGATGGTGTATCCCAGATCCTGCGCGATGGTGTGGATGGAATGGCGGGTAATTCCCTCCAGGACCGGGGCGGTGGAGGGGGTGAATAACTTGCCGCGGCGCACAACGAATATATTCTCTCCGGTGCATTCCGCCACATAACCCGTCGTGTCGAGCATGATGGCTTCCTGGAAGCCGAGTTGTTCCGATTCTGTCTTGGCGAGGAAACTGTTGGCGTAGTTGCCCGAGACCTTGGCCTTGGTCATGCTGACATTGACATGGTGGCGTGTAAACGAGGAGATATTGGCGCGGATGCCCTTGGCAAGCGCTTCCTCGCCGAGATAATTTCCCCATTCCCAGGTGGCGATGGCCAGGCTGGCTTTACCGCCGTCGACGTTCAGGTTCCAACCGCCGCCCGTCAGATAGAGCAGCGGGCGGATGTAGCAGTCCGCGAATCCGTTCGCCCGCACAGTATCCTTGACCGCCTTCACAACCTGCTCGACAGTGAACGGCATATTGCGGAAGCCGAAGACTTGTGCCGAGTTGATCAATCGTTCGGCATGGTCCCACAGTCGAAAGACCGCCGGTCCCTTATCCGTTTGGTAGGCGCGTATTCCTTCGAACACCGCTGCGCCGTAGTGCAGTGCCGGGGTCAGCACGTGGATGGTGGCTTTTTCGAATGGCACCAGTTCGCCGTCCATCCAGATGAATTTCGATTCCATGCCCATGGTGATACTCTCCTTTTTTCGAACGAACGAGTCAGTCCTCGCTCATCCGGTAAATTACAACCTGCTGATAATTTCATCCGCCATTTGGCGCGTGGTCATTTTTCCGCCGATGTCCACGGTACGGCAGCCTGCGGTGATGGCTGCCTCCACCGCGGATTCAAGCGCGGCAGCTTCGGCTTTCAGGTTGAGCGAATGCCGCAGCAGCATGGCGGAAGACAGGATCGTCCCGATCGGATTCGCGATCCCCTTGCCGGCGATATCGGGCGCTGAACCATGGATGGGTTCATATAATCCCGGTCCGCTGTCTCCCAGGCTGGCGGACGGCAGCATCCCCATCGACCCGGCCAGGACGCTGGCTTCATCGGTCAGGATGTCGCCAAACATGTTCTCGGTGACGATCACATCCATCCAGGCAGGACCTGTGACCAGCCGCATGGAGGCGGTGTCCACCAGGACATGCTCCAGTGCGATGTCCGGATATTGCGCCCCGATCTGGGTCGCGATCTGTCGCCACATCCGCGATGTTTCGAGGATGTTCGCTTTGTCCACCGAGGTGACCTTCTTCCTGCGCCCGCCGGCGAGTTTGAAGGCTAATTCCACGACGCGGCGGATTTCGTAATCGTAGTATTCGAGCGTGTCAACGCCGTGCTCGTGCCCGTCTTTCATCTCACGCAGCTTGGGCTGGCCGAAGTACAGGCCCCCGGTCAGTTCACGGATGACGAGGATGTCCACGCCCTGCAGTTTCTCAGGTTTGAGAGGGGAGGTGTCTACCAGCGCCGGATGGACTTTAACCGGGCGCAGGTTGGCGAATACCCCCAGTCCCTTGCGCAGGGCGAGCAACCCGCGCTCGGGGCGCTCCTTGGCGTTGGGGTCATCCCACTTGGGTCCGCCGACCGCACCCAGCAGCACCGCATCGGAAGCCTTGCAGTCGGCGAGGGTCTCATCGGTGAGTGAGGATCCAAACTTGTCGATGGAGCATCCGCCCATCAGGTGTTCTGTGAAGGAGAAGGTGTGTCCAAATTTTCCGGCGATCGCGTCCAGAGCGCGGACGGCTTCGCCGACCACTTCGGGTCCGATGCCGTCACCGGGGAGGAGCGTAATCTTGAAATTCATCGATGTCCTTTATACCTTTGCGTTGATAATTTCCAATCAGAAATCGAAATGATTGCGATGTGATCAATGTGCCAACAACAATCCAAACTCGATCGAATCCACCAGTGCGAGCCAGCTCGCCTCGATAATATTTGCGCTCGCGCCGACGGTGCTCCAGCGCTGGGTGCCGTTCTGGGTGTCGATCAGCACCCGGGTGGTCGCTTCGGTGCCGTTATCCGAATCCAGGATGCGGACCTTGTAATCGGCTAGGTGGAACAATCCAAGCTGCGGGTAGGTCGGGACAAGCGCCTTCCGCAGGGCAAGGTCCAGCGCATTGACGGGACCATTCCCCTCGGCGGCGGTGTGCAGCACATCCCCTTTGACCCGCACTTTGACCATGGCCTCTGCAAAAATTCCGCGCCCGGTGCGGTGTTCCACATTGACCAGAAAGTCGATCAACTCGAACGGCGGTTTGTAGTACATCTCCTGGCGCTTGAGCATCATCGCCACGGACGCGTCGGCAGCTTCGAAGGAAAATCCGCGCGCCTCGAGGTCTTTTATGTCGTTGAGCACGGGGACGACTTCGTCACCTTCCACTTCCACGCCGTGCTCCTCGGCCTTGCTGAGCAGGTTGCCGCGCCCGGACAGATCCGAGACGACCACGCGCATCTTGTTGCCGACCGCTTCCGGCGGGATATGCTGGTAGGACTGTGCCGAACGGCGCATGGCCGCGACATGCACGCCGCCTTTGTGGGCGAAGGCGCTCTTGCCGACATAGGGCAGGTGGTCGTTGGGCGTGAGGTTGGCGACCTCATCCACAAAGTGTGACAGCTCTGTGAGCCGGCTTAGACTGCCTTTGGGCAGGCAGCGCATACCCATTTTGAGCTCCAGGTCCGCTATGATGGAGACGAGATTGGCATTTCCGCAGCGCTCGCCGACGCCGTTGATGGTACCCTGCACCTGGATGGCGCCTTCACGCACCGCCACCAGGGAGTTGATCACGGCGCATTCGCCGTCATTGTGGGTGTGGATGCCGAAGGGATGCCGGATTTCCGCTTTCACTTCGCGGACGATTTTCTCCACCTCCCAGGGCATGCTGCCGCCGTTGGTATCGCACAGCACGACCGTTTCCGCCCCGCCGCGGATGGAGGCTTTGAGTGTTTCAAGCGCATAGGAGTGGTCGGCCTTGTAGCCATCGAAGAAGTGCTCGGCATCGTAGATGACGCGCCGGTCGTTCGCGCGCAAATAGGCAACGGACTGCTCGATGATGCGCAGGTTGTCTTCCAGCGTGGTGAGCAGCACATCGGTCACATGCAGGGTCCAGGTCTTTCCGAAAACGGTGCAGACCGGTGAACCGGAATCGATCAGCGCTTTAATGCTGGCATCGTCTTCCGGTCCGCCTTTGGCGCGGCAGGTGGCGCCGAAGGCGGTGATTCTGGCGGTAGTCCAGTCCATATCACAGGCGCGCTCGAAAAACTCGACGTCCTTGGGGTTGGAACCCGGCCAGCCGCCTTCGATGAACGCCACGCCGAGGTGGTCCAGTTTTTGAGCAATGCGCACCTTGTCGCTGGCAGACAGATTGAATCCTTCGGACTGGGTGCCATCGCGCAGCGTGGTGTCGTAAATTTGGATAGTCATGACAGTGATCAGTGAAGAGAGAACGGGGATTGGTGACTGTTCTCTATTCTCTACTCCCTATTCTCTTCGCTCGAACGCAGCGATTTCTTTTTCGAATCCCAGGATGTAACCGAGTTCGTCGACGCCGTTGAGCAGGCAGGTCTTGTTGAATGGATCGATCGGAAAGTTGACCGAGCCGCCCGGGTAGGAGAGGGTCTGGGATGCGAGGTCCACCGTCAGGTCGGCGCGGGGTGATTTCTCGGCGAGGTCGAGCAGCATCTGGTGGGTCTTCTTGTCCACGATAACGGGTATCAAACCATTCTTCAGCGCATTGCTTCGGAAGATGTCTGCAAAGGAGGTGCTGATCACGGCGCGGAATCCGTACCCGGTCAGCGCCCAGGGGGCATGCTCGCGGCTCGATCCGCACCCGAAGTTGTCGCCTGCCAGGAGAATCTGTGCCCCGGCTGATTCAGGCTTGTTGATCACAAATTCCGCTTTGGGAGAACCATCCTCGTGATAGCGCCAGTCAGCGAACAGGTTGCTGCCCATATCCTTCTTGTCGGTCGCTTTTAAAAATCGAGCCGGGATGATCTGGTCGGTGTCGATGTTGTCGACGGGCAGTGAGACGACTCGGGATGTAAGTTGTGTGAAGTGAGCCATGTGTTTACCCTGCCAATGTGCGCGGATCGGCGACGGCGCCGGTGACGGCCGTCGCGGCGGCGGTGAGTGGCGAGGCGAGCAAGGTGCGCCCGCCCTTGCCCTGACGGCCTTCAAAGTTGCGGTTGCTGGTGCTGACGGCGTATTGCCCAGGCTCGAGCTGGTCGCCGTTCATGGCGATGCACATCGAGCAGCCGGCTTCGCGCCACTCTGCACCCGCTTCCTTGAAAATCCTGTCGAGGCCTTCGGATTCAGCCTGTTTCTTGACTTCCTGTGAACCGGGCACGACCATCACCCGCAACCCGCCGGCTACTTTGCGTCCTTTCATCAACGAAGCTGCCAGTCGTAGATCGGAGATGCGCGAGTTGGTGCATGAGCCGATGAAGACCACATCCACCTTCTTGCCGAGCAGGGATTGCCCGGGCTGCAGGCCCATGTAGGTCAGGGCTTTTTCGAGGGCGAGTTTCTGGCTGGCATCGCTGAGCGTGGAGGGATCGGGCACGCGTTCGGTGATCTTCATGCCCATGCCGGGATTGGTCCCATAGGTGATCATCGGTTCGAGTTGGGCGGCCTCCAGCGTGACGGATTTGTCATAGGTCGCGCCTGCATCCGTGGGGAGGGTCTTCCAGCGGGCGACCGCTTTGTCCCAATCCCTGCCTTTGGGAGCCTGCTCGCGTCCGTGCAGGTAGTCGTAGGTGGCCTCGTCGGGGGCGATCAGGCCGGCGCGCGCACCGCCTTCAATGGACATGTTGCAGATGGTCATGCGCTCTTCCATCGTCAGGCCGCGGATGGCGCTGCCGGTGTACTCGAAGACATGTCCCGTCCCGCCGCCGATGCCGATTTTGGCGATCAGCGCCAGGATGATATCCTTCGCGGAAACGCCGGCGGGCAGTCTCCCGTCCACGCGGATCTCGCAGGTCTTCGGCTTATTCTGCAGCAGGCATTGCGTGGCAAGCACGTGTTCCACTTCGCTGGTGCCGATGCCGAACGCCAGCGCGCCGAAGGCACCGTGCGTGGCAGTGTGGCTGTCGCCGCAAACAATGGTCATCCCCGGCTGGGTCAGGCCCAGCTCCGGCCCGATGACATGGACAATGCCGCGCTGCGGGCTGTTCATTCCATGCAGCGTGATGCCGAATTCGCCCGCATTGACCTCCATCTGCTTGATCTGGGCGGCGGCGAGCGGGTCGGCGATGGGCAGATCGGGCGACGTGGTCGGGATGGAATGGTCCATCGTTGCGACGGTGCGTTCGGGGCGCCGCACCTTCAATCCACGCTGACGCAGGCCGGTGAAGGCTTGCGGCGAGGTGACTTCGTGGACGAGATGCAGGTCAATATAAAGAATGGCCGGGGAGTCCGGTTGCTGGGCGACCAGGTGGGAATCCCAGATCTTCTCGAACAACGTTCTAGTCATACATGATTCCGGGGTAGCGATATTTCTTTTCCAGTTCAAGAATGGCTTTGGTAACGACCTTCGGGATTCTCTTGGAGATCAGGTTGCTGACATCCCATCCCTTGGGCACGGTCTGCGGTTCGGGAAATGGATCAAAGGATGATGTCTGGACGGGTTCATTTTCATTGTTCTTTGCGGCGTTCATGGTGTTCTCCTTTTTGAATGGGTTTATCCCAGCATGACTCCATAATCATGCTGGAGGATTTCAGAGCTTTCAGTTTGGGCGACGATCAGCTTGTTGAGCGCGGCCAGATAGGCCTTCGCACTGGCGACGATGATGTCGGTGTCTGCGCCGTGACCGCCAAAGACGCGCGCATAGCTGGTCTCCTTCTGGGCATCCATTTTACTGATGGCTTCCTTCGGCTGGACGCGGACGGTCACCTCGCCGAGCGCGTCGATGCCTTCGGTGATGGCATGGATGTTGAACTCGAGCAGGGTGGCGGGGACCTTCACGATGGCGTCGATGGCCTTGTAGGTGGCGTCCACCGGGCCGGTGCCGACGTTGGCGTGGGTATGTATCTTGCCGTCGGGGCCGCGCAGCCGGATGGTGGCTGTGGGCATTCCCATCGTCCCGCATGCAACTTGCAGGCCGTCGAGCGCGTAAATATCGCGCGGGCGGTAGAACTCATCAGCAATAAGCGCTTCCAGGTCGAGGTCGGTGATGACCTTCTTGCGGTCGGCTAGCTCCTTGAAGCGCGCAAACGCCTTGTCGAGCTCCACTTCATCGAGTGAATGTCCCATTTCAGCCAGGCGGGCGCGCAGGGCATGCCGGCCGCTGTGCTTGCCAAGCACCAACCTGGATTGGTTGACACCCACATCCTCGGGCTTCATGATCTCGTAGGTCTGGTTGTTCTTGAGCATGCCGTCCTGGTGGATGCCGGCTTCGTGAGCGAAGGCATTCGCGCCGACGATCGCCTTGTTCGGCTGGACCACGATGCCGGTGTAGTTGCTGACCAGTTTGCTGACCCGGCTGATCTGGGTTGTATCGATCCCGGTCTCCAGCCCAAAAAAAGGACGGCGGGTCTTGAGTGTCATGACCACTTCCTCGAGCGAGGTGTTACCCGCCCGCTCACCGATGCCGTTGATGGTCACTTCGGCCTGGCGTGCCCCGGCCTGGATGCCTGCCAGCGCATTGGCGGTTGCCAGTCCAAGGTCGTCGTGGGTGTGAACTGAAACGGTCACGTTTTCAATTCCGGGCACATTCTTCATGATTCCCGAAATCAGCGCACCGAATTCGTCGGGCGTTGTGTAGCCTACGGTGTCGGGGATGTTGAGCGTGGTGGCGCCCGCTTTGATGGCCTCAGCCAGCACCACGTACAGGAAATCCGGATCGGAACGCCCGGCGTCCTCGGGGCTGAACTCCACATCCGCGCACAGGCTCTTTGCATAACCGACCATTTCGCGCACGCGTTCCACCACCTCCTCGGGATCCATCTTGAGCTTGAACTTCATGTGGATGGGGGAGGTCGCCAAAAAAGTGTGCAGGCGGGGATGGGACGCACCTTTGACCGCTTCCCAGGCCCTGTCGATATCGTTCTTGTTGGCGCGCGCCAGCCCGGCAATCACCGGGACTTTGGCATTGGGATCACCCTTTTGCGGGTTGCCCACTTCATTGGCGATTCGCCTGACGGCTTCAAGGTCATCGGGCGAGGCGGCTGGGAATCCGGCTTCGATGATGTCCACACCCATGCGCGCGAGCGAACGGGCGACCTCCAGCTTTTCAGCCGAAGTCATGGTCGCGCCGGGAGATTGCTCGCCGTCGCGCAGCGTGGTGTCGAACAACTTCACATAATTACTCATAAAAGAATCTCCAGTAAATCAGTCTTCCAATAACGCTATTTCTTCCAATTCTCCGGTCTCAGCGACCGTACCGCGGCGCCTGCCTGCCACATTTCAGAATCACGGATCGCGGCGAGTTCCTTTTCCAACCCCTCCCGGTAATCGGGGCGGGAGTTGGCTTCCAGCGTGATGCGCGCTTCGTTGCCGGTTTCCACGCTGCGATACAGGTCGGTGAACACCGGGGCCACCGCATCACGGAACCTGCCCTTCCAGTCGAGCGCGCCGCGCTGGGCGGTGGTGGAACAGTTGGCGTACATCCAGTCCATGCCATTTTTTCCTACGAGGCGAATGAGGGACTGGGTGAGTTCCTCGACGGTTTCATTGAACGCTTCGGACGGGCTGTGGCCGTGCTTACGCAGTTCGTTGTATTGGGCTTCCATCACACCGGCCAGCGCGCCCATCAGGATTCCGCGCTCCCCGGTCAGATCGCTGTAGACTTCGCGTTTGAAGGTGGTCGGGAAAAGGTACCCTGCGCCAATGGCGATTCCCAGCGCGAGGGTCCGCTCGGTGGCATGCCCGGTGTAATCCTGGTGAACGGCGAAACTGGCGTTGATCCCCGACCCGTCCAGGTAATTCTCGCGCACGCTGCGCCCCGAACCTTTGGGTGCGACCAGGGCCACATCCACATGCGGTGGGGGAATGACACCGGTGTCCTCCTTGAAGGTCACCGAGAAACCATGGGAGAAATACAGCATATCGCCTTCGTTCAAACACTCAACGATTTTTGGCCACTGTGACCGCTGCCCGGCATCCGACAGTAAATATTGAATGACCGTCCCGCGCTCGGCGGCCTGCTCGACCGAAAAAAGCGTCTCGCCCGGGACCCAGCCATCGGCAACGGCTTTATCCCAGTTGGAGGTTCCCTCGCGCTGCCCGACGATGACCTTGATCCCGTTGTCGCGCATGTTCATGGCCTGGGCAGGACCCTGCACGCCATAGCCAAGCACCGCCACGGTTTCGTTTTTCAGCACCTCGCGCGCCTTTTCCAGCGGGAATTCCTCGCGCGTAACCACTTCCTCGACCGTTCCGCCAAAATTAATTTTTGCCATGCCTTCACTCCTGTAAGATCCGTTCAGTAGAAATTAGAGGATCAGAGAGCTGGGAGATTTTTGAGTGTTCATACGGATCTCCATTCTCTCGCCACATTTCTCTGGTTTTTAATATTCCGCTAGCCCCAACTCGTCCGTTTCATGCCACCCGTTGCCGTTCGCACCCGGGGTGCGGCGGATGCCCGCGTACGCGCCGCGCGTCATTGCCACCTGGCCGGTGCGCACCATCTCCATGATGCCGATCGGGCGCAGCAATTCGATCATGCCTTCGATTTTTTCCTCCGTCCCGGTCACCTCGACGATGACCGAATCGGCCGCCACATCGACGATGCGCGCGCGGAAGATCTCCGCCAGGTTGTTGACCTGGGCACGTTGTTCGGGTGCCGCCTTTACCTTTATCAGTGCCAGGTCGCGGGCCACGGAGGGCTGCTGGGTGACATCCTGCACGTCGATGACATTGACCAGCTTGTACAGGTTCGCCTCGATCTTGTGAGCGTCCATGTCGCCGTGGCATTCCACCACGATGGTCATGCGCGAGACATCGGGCTTTTCCGTCCGCCCGACGGCCAGTGATTCAATGTTGAAGTTGCGGCGTCGAAAAAGCGATGCCACACGGTTCAACACGCCGGGCTTGTTTTCTACGAGGGTAATGAAGGTATATTGCATGGCTTCCTCCTACGGGGTGGCCTTGACCGGGCGACGGATCATATTATCCAGGGCGGCGCCAGCCGGCACCATCGGGTATACGGCTTCTTCCTGCTCCACGCGGAATTCCAGCACCACGGGTCCTTTCGTCTTGCGAGCCCATTCGATGGCATCCTTGACGTCCTCGGGCTTTGTGACGAGCCGGGCCGGGACGCCGTGCGCTTCCGCCAGTTTGACGAAGTCCGGGCTGACCATGTTCACCGCCGAATAGCGTTTTTCGAAGAAGAACTCCTGCCATTGGCGCACCATGCCCAGGAAGCTGTTGTTCATGATGGCGACCTTGACATTCGCGCCTTCCTGCACGGCCGTGGTCAGTTCCGCCGCCGTCATCTGGAAGCCGCCATCGCCTGCAACGGTCCAGACTTCCTGGCCTTTATCCGCGAACCAGGCTCCGATTGCCGAAGGCAGACCGAAACCCATCGTCCCGGCACCGCCCGAGGTGATCCAACGATTGGGTTTATCCAGGAAATAGTATTGCGCGGTCCACATCTGGTGCTGTCCGACGTCGGTGGTCACGATGGCACCGCCGCCGGTCGCCTCCCAGATATCGCGGACCAGATGGGCAACGTGCAATTTGCCATCCTCGGACCAGGCCATGATGCTGCGCTGATCGCCTTCCGAGCGCCATTCCGCGATCTGCTGCATCCATTCGTCATGGTCGTACTCATCCACCAGCGGCAGAAGATCCGAGATGACGGTTTTCAGGTCGCCGACCAGCGGCACATCCACCTGGACATTTTTGTGCAGTTCGGAAGGGTCGATTTCGACATGGATTTTCTTGGCGTTGGGGGCGTAGGTCTTCAGGGTGCCGGTGACGCGGTCGTCGAAGCGCATCCCAAAAGCCAGCAGCAAATCCGCATTCTGGATGGCCAGGTTGCAGTGTGCTTCGCCGTGCATGCCCATCATCCCCAGGCTCAGCGGGTGCGAGGCGGGGAACGCGCCTAATCCGAGCAGCGTGCTGGTGACCGGGGTATTGGTCTTGACGGCGAAATTCTGCAGGACCTCCTCCGCGCCCGACATCAACACGCCGTGCCCGCATAAAATCACCGGGCGGTTGGCTTTTTCGAGCAGCCTGACGGCCTGCTCCAGCGATGCCCTGGGCGCATGGGAGGGGGGCTGATAGCCGGCCAGGTGAACCTCCTCGGGGTAAACAAACTCCGCCTTCTCGATCTGCGCATTTTTACAGATGTCGATCAATACCGGCCCCGGCCGCCCGCTGCGCGCGATGTAAAAGGCCTCCCGCACCACCTCGGCAACCTCGTCGGCGCGGGTTACCAGATAATTGTGCTTGGTGATGGGCAGGGTAATGCCGGTCACGTCCACTTCCTGGAAGGCGTCCCCGCCGATCAGGTGCGCCGCCACCTGCCCGGTGATGAACACCACCGGGGACGAATCCATCATCGCGGTGGCAATTCCGGTCACCAGGTTGGTCGCGCCGGGTCCCGAGGTCGCCATGGCCACGCCGACCTTGCCCGAAGCACGGGCATAACCATCCGCCATGTGCGCAGCACCCTGTTCATGCCGCACCAGCACGTGATGGATGGGGTAGTTGAGCATGGCATCGTAGATCGGCATGTTCGCACCGCCGGGGTATCCGAAGACCACATCCACGCCTTCGCGCACCAGGCATTCCCACATTATTTCTGCACCACTAAGTTTCATCATTGCGCTCCTCGATTGGTCCGACCGCTTCTTCAGCGGTTAGAAATCCGACCTTAAGACCGCGCCCGTGTCCGCGCTGGTCACAAAATGCGAATACCGTTTAAGCCACTTGCTCGTCACCTTGCTCTTGAATGGAGACAAAGCGGACAATCTTTTTTGGATGATTTCTCCGCTGAGACGTACGTCCAGTTTCCTGGCTTCCAGGTCAATCTCGACGATGTCTCCGTTTTCGAGCGCTGCGATCGGACCACCCGCAGCCGCCTCCGGGGAAACGTGCCCGATACAAGCCCCGCGCGTGCCGCCGCTGAAACGCCCGTCGGTGATGAGCGCGACCTTGTCGCCCAGGCCCTGGCCCATGATCGCAGAGGTGGGCGAGAGCATCTCCTGCATCCCCGGTCCGCCCTTCGGCCCTTCATAACGGACAACGACCACATCGCCGGGTTGGACCTGTTTCGCCAGGATTCCCGCCAGGGCGTCATCCTGTGATTCGTAGATTCGAGCCGGACCGGAGAATTTCATCATCCCCGCACTGACGCCGCCCACTTTGACGACCGCGCCTTTCGGAGCCAGGTTGCCGAACAGAACAGCCAGCCCGCCGCGTTTCGAATGGGCATTTTCATAACGACGAATTACTTCTTCATCCTTGATTTGTGCCCCTTTGATGGATTCCCCCAGGGTCGTTCCTGAAACAGTCATTCTATCGAGATGCAGCATCCCCGTTCCGCGCTGGACCTCGTTCAAAATCGCCGGGATACCGCCTGCGCGGTGCACATCCTCCATGTGCCATTTCCCTGCCGGGGAGACCTTGCAGATGTGCGGGACTTTGTCCGCCACGGTATTGATGCGGGAAAGCGGATAATCCACTCCGGCTTCATTTGCCAATGCCAGTGTATGCAGCACCGTGTTCGATGAGCCGCCCATTGCCATGTCCAGTGCAAAGGCATCATCGATCGCCTCGGCGGTCACAATATCGCGTGGTTTGATATCGCGATCCAGGAGCGTCATCACCTGTGTGGCGGCCTTCCTTGCCAGTGCCTCGCGCTCATCCGTTTTCGCCAGTGCGGAGCCATTGAAGGGCAGCGCCAGTCCGATGGCTTCCATCAGGCAGTTCATCGAGTTGGCGGTGAACATCCCGGAGCACGACCCGCACGATGGGCAGGCAAATCTTTCCAGGGTGGTCAATCGCTTCTCATCGATTTTTCCCGCCGAGAACGCCCCCACACCTTCGAAAACCGAGATCAGATCGAGCGTTTCCCCCTCGGGCGTTTTCCCCGCTGCCATCGCCCCGCCGCTGACAAAAATCGTCGGGATGTTGACGCGCATCGCCGCCAGCAGCATTCCGGGGACGATCTTGTCGCAGTTCGGGATGCAGACCATCGCGTCAAAGCGGTGGGCTTCGATCATCGTCTCGACACAGTCCGCGATCAATTCACGCGATGGCAGCGAATACTTCATGCCCAGGTGCCCCATCGCGATTCCGTCGTCCACGCCGATGGTGTTGAACTCAAAGGGCACACCGCCGGCAGCGCGCACAGCTTCCTTTACGATTTTTCCGAACTCCTGCAGGTGGACGTGACCGGGAACGATATCGACGTAGGAATTAACAATAGCCACGAAGGGCTTGCTGAAGTCCTCATCTTTCAATCCCGTTGCGCGCAATAATGCGCGATGGGGTGCCTTGTCGTAGCCTTTCTTGACGGTATCTGAACGCATGGCTCTCTCTTTGCTTCCCGCTTTGATTGGGGTAGGTACAAAAAGAGAGCCGCCCTGTGGTTGGGCGGCTCTCATGTTCTTCGAGTAGGTGTGTCTACTTTGCTTTCACCTTTGCCGTCTCAACCACAATCAGGTCCCTAATAATAAGGACCGACAGAAGAACGACAATAATGGTGATGTAATGCAAATGTGTATACATGGGCTTTAGGTATTTCGCTCGATTATAGGCTCTTTCGGAAATAAGTCAAGGGGTAAATGTGGAATCCGGCAATATCAAAGATGAAAGTTACCTTGAGCGGTGACTCAATTCTCCTCGAACCGGTGATAACAGCCCAGCACGCGCAGCATGACCGCATACTCGCGGAGATGGTCGAGCGCTTTTGCAGCCTGCGCTTCGTGTTCATCACCGATGAAGTCAATATAAAATAGATACTCCCAGGGTTTGCCCGCCAGAGGCCGTGATTCTATTTTAGACAGGTCAATGTCACGTAAGGCGAAGACGCTCAACGCTTTGAACAAAGCCCCGGGCTGGTTCTTGAGCGTAAACACGATGGATGTTTTGGCAACGCCCTCCGGTCTGACCGGCGTTTGCGCGACGGCAAGGAAACGGGTGTAGTTCTCGGGGTCATCTTCAATGTCTTCTTCCAGGATTTGCATCCCGTACAGTTCAGCTGCGCGGCGGGAGGCGATTGCCGCGATATCACGTGTTCCCGCATCCTTGAGCATTTTTACGCTGCCGGCCGTGTCATAAACCGCCTCGGGTTTGAATCCATGCCTGCGCAAATAATCCGCACACTGGCCGAGCGCCTGGGGATGGCTGATGACTTTATGGATATCCGTTGGATGAACGCCCGGCAGGGCGATCAGGCAATGCCGGACCCGCAGGAGATGTTCGCCGGTTATGAACAGGCTATGACGCAGCAGCAGGTCATAATTCTGGTGTATGCTACCCGCCAGTGAATTTTCGATGGGGATCAAAGCCGACTCACACACTCCAGAAGAGACTGCCGCGAAAGCAGCCTCAAACAACTCGCACGGTTTTGATTCCACCGGACCAAAATACTCATAAACAGCCTGTTCGCTGTATGCTCCCGGTTCACCCTGGAAGGCAACCTTCATGCGTTCGCTCCATTCAAGTGATGGTCAGGCACTATTCACTGCCTTTCTGTCCAATCCAAAATAGCCCGGAATCCCGCTTCCACATCCGCATCAGAAGCACACGTAGACATGCGTACAAACCCTTCGCCAAAATCTCCGAACGCCGAGCCGGGGACGAGCCCGACGCCGGCTTCGATGAGAATTCGCTCGCAGATCTGCAGCGAAGGCAGATTGAGCGCACGTAGATCCAGGAAGAAATAGAATGCGCCCATCGGCGGAGTGATACGCACAGGGCTTTCGCCTGTATCTCCAGCAATATCCAATACCCGTTGACGGCGTCGGGCATAAGCCGCGCGCATTTCCGTAGCGGACCGTTGAACTCCGGGATCGGTGAGTGCGAACGCAGCGGCTTTTTGTACGAACGGAGCCACACAGGTGATCGAGTTTTGCCCGGCTTTCAAGGCATTGTCAATTACTTTGGCAGGGGCGGCGAGGTATCCCACACGCCAGCCTGTCATGGCATAGGTCTTGGAGAGACTATGCACGACCAGGGTGTGTTCCCTGGCGCCAGGGATGGCAGCGGCGGAGGTGGGCTTTTCAGCATAATAAAGGTTTTCGTAAACTTCATCGCTGACGATCCAAAGGTTGTGGGCGGAGGCAAACTCATGGAGTTTTTGCAGATACTCACGGGAAGGATAAGCGCCTGTCGGGTTGGACGGATAATTGATGACGATCACCTTGCTGCGAGGCGTGAGCGCTTTCTCCCAGGATTCAAACGCCGGGAGGAAGCCTTTCTCCGCCGGAGCAGGGACGCGAATCACATTGCCTCGCAGCATGACTGCCATGTTCGCGTGGGTTGCCCAGGTGGGGTCCGGGATGAGCACGTCATCCCCGGGGTTCAGGATGGATAGCATGGCGGCGTAATACGCGTGAATCCCGCCGTGCGTGACCATCAGCTCCGCATCCGGATCGTAAACGACTCCGTTGTCACGTTCCAGTTTGAGTGCCGCTGCTTTTCGCAATTCCAGCAGACCCTGGCTGGGAGCATAATGCGTTGCCCCATCCTTCAAGGATTGCAGAGCTGCATCGATCACCGGCTGCGGCGTGGCGAAATCCGGATCGCCCACCTGCAGTGGAATGACTGGATGGCCGGCCGCCTTGAAAGACAGGATGCGGTCGTTCAGCGAAACGGTGGGGGATTGGCGGATCAGTTCGAACTGAGTATTCACATCATCTCCAGACACTCTTATACCCATACGAAATGAACTTCCGTGGTAATTCTTTCTCAGGCTTCCAACAACGCCATCAACCCAAGTACATAGGATCTCCATCCGAATCCCGTGATTTTTCCCTTACAGACGGCCGAGATCATGGAATGATGCCTGAATTCCTCGCGCGCATACACGTTCGACAGGTGAACCTCGACGACGGGGATCCCTATCGACGCTATGGCATCGCGCAGGGCAACCGATGTATGAGTGTAACCCCCGGGGTTGAACACCACCCCGTTTGCCCACGTGCGTGCCTCGTGCAAGGCGTCAATCAACGCACCTTCGTGATTCGATTGATTACACTTCACATCCGCGCCATGTGATTTTCCCAACTCGACCAGCCTGGCGTTGATCTCATCCAATGTCATTGAGCCGTAGATTTCCGGCTCACGCGTCCCCAGCAGGTTCAAGTTCGGTCCATGTAAAACCAGTATCTTCATCTTTCCTCCAAAACCATTTCCAAATCGTCCACGTCCACAAGTTCGACCCGTCCGATCTCCGCAGGCAAAGCAAAACGAACGGTGTCCCTTGATTTCTTCTTGTCCATGCGCATGGCGCGGAGCAGGTCCTCCCGGGGTAATTCCTTGGGGATATTGATAGGCAGCCTCAGCGCTGAAAGCGTTTCGGCAACCGCTCCGGACAAACCTTGGCTTGCAACCGCTAATCGTTCAGCAAGTTTCGCTTCCGCCACCATCCCGATCGCCACAGCTTCGCCGTGCCTTAGTTGAAAGCTGCTGACCAGTTCAACGGCATGGCCGACCGTATGACCCAGGTTCAGCGTGGCACGGATGCCTCTTTCGTATGGATCCTCTTCGATAACTTGTATTTTCACCGCCACTGCGCGTTTGATTATTTCTTCGAGATTGTTGTTTACCCAGTCCAGGCCATTCGCGCACATCTTGAATAAATCCGGGTCGGAGATGATTCCTGCCTTTACCACTTCGGCCAGGCCGGAGATTAATTCAGCTTCCGGCAAGGTTTTCAATATCTGCGGGTCCGTCAGTACCAATTTCGGCGGATAAAATGAGCCGATGAGGTTTTTGCCTTCGGGCAGGTCAAAGCCTGTCTTGCCGCCGATGGACGCGTCCACCATGGCGAGCAGTGTGGTGGGCATGGCCACCCAGTTTACCCCGCGCATGAAGGTGGCAGCGGCAAAACCTGCCAAATCGCCGACCACCCCTCCGCCCAATGCGATGATCGTGGACTTGCGGTCCGCCCCATTCTCGATGAAATCATGCCAGAGCCTGCTCAGGGTATCCAAGTTCTTATAAGCTTCGCCTGCTGGAATGGCTAACAAGCCTGGATTGAAACCGGATTGACGCAGGGAGGCCACGATCTTATCTGCATGGAGTGACTCTACGTTGGTATCGGTCACAACCATTGGATTCTTGAGATCACGCTCATGGAGCATATCGCCAATCAACTCCATGCCATTATTTTTCACGATGACATCGTATTGACCCATTGCCGATAAATGATACCGACCCAAAGCAATCTGGACCTGATGGGCATTTTGCTCAGCCGTCTTCCCGTCGACGGGAATGCTCAACGGGAATGAGTGGTAGTGCTCCTCCCGTCTGGCGAGCAGGGACGGTAATTTTTCCTCCAAGCTCCCCTGCAGCAATGGACGCTTATTCGAATCAGACTTTAAGTCTATTCAGCACGGTCGCACTTTCCGCTTTGAGCAATACCACTCTGCCGTTTTCCTCAACCAGCGTGCGATTTTCAACACGCAGCAGTGAACCACCCCCTAAGGCGATCACGCTGTCCTTGCCCGGCATCACGCCCTGTAATGACACCGACTCCAGATCGCGAAAAGCGGATTCACCCTGCCGCTCCATAATTTGTGGGATGGTCATTCCCGCTTTTGCTTCGACAGCCTGATCCAGGTCGATAAAGGGCATTTCCAGGTTATTTCCGAGAATCTGCCCGATGGTCGATTTTCCGCATCCAGGCGGTCCGTAAAGGAAGATATAATTCATGCTCATTCCCAAAAAATGTGCGGGATGTTATCCATTTGTAAATCTTCGAGGCGTGCTTTTCGAAGTTGTTCGAACCTTGGTTTCATTTCATTCATTGAATCCCCGCCAAGTTTTTCGATCAATGCGTCCGCCAGCACGAACGCAGCCATGGCTTCAAGGATCGGCACCGCGCGCGGAACGGGGCAGAAGTCGGAGCGTTCATAGTTGGTCGGGGATTCCCTGCCGGTTGCCAAATCAACCGTTTGCTGCGGGGTCAATGTCGTTGCGATCGGTTTCATCGCGGCGCGGATAACGATCGGCTGCCCGTTGGAAATGCCTGCCTCGATGCCGCCAGCCCTGTTGGACAGGCGATGAATGGTCGCGCCTTCCAGTCCGATGGGGTCATGCGCCTGGGTGCCTGGGAGTCTTGCATTTTCAAAGGCATCCCCGATTTCAACCCCTTTAATCGCCTGCACAGACATGATCGCCATGGCCAGTCTGCCTTCGAGGCGTTTGTCCCATTGGGCAAAGCTCCCCAGGCCGACAGGTACGTTCAGGGCGACAATCTCGATCACGCCGCCCAAGGTGTTTTTACCGTGGATGGTCCTTTCGATGGCGTCCCGCATTTTCGCCGCGGATGATTCGTCCGGGCACCGGACCTCGGATTCTTCCGCGCGGGCAAATCGCTCCGGGTAGGGCATTTCACCGAAGTCGGTTTGCACTTCGCAGATGGAAGAGACATATCCTCCGATGACGATTCCAAACTGGGCAAGGAAGTGTTTGCAGATGGCACCGGCTGCGACGCGCATGGCAGTTTCCCTTGCGGAAGCCCGTTCGAGCGCAGGGCGTAAATCCTTGTAGCCATACTTCACCGCGCCGCTCAGGTCGGCGTGACCGGGTCGTGGCGCGGTCATCGGCTCGATGGCCTTGCCTTTCCACTTGACGTGATCTTCATTTTCAACGAGCAGGGCAATCGGGGCTCCCGTCGTTTCACCGGCCAGGATGCCCCCGAGGATCTGCACGCTATCTTTCTCGATCTTCATCCGTCCGCCTGAGCCGTATCCCTTTTGACGTCGAGCCAGTTCAAGGTCAATGAGGGATGCCGTGATGGGCAGCCCGGCGGGGATTCCATCGAGGATGGCGGTCAAGGCCTTGCCGTGTGATTCGCCTGCGGATAAAAATCGTAACATGAGCTCTCCAGGTTTATGGTTGTTAATTCATCGCTTCAAACAGGACCGAACGACTGGGGCAAAGCCCGGTCCAAATTTCAAAGGCGAGGGCGGCTTGTTCGATAAGCATGCCCAAGCCGGTATGGGCAGTCAATCCTTGCGCCCGGGCATCTTTCACCAATTTTGTCTCGCGCGGGTTGTAGACCAGATCGTAGATTACCGCCTGAGGTGGAAAAGGTAATTCCGGCCAGGGAGATAGGTCGCTGTGCGGAGCCATTCCCAGCGGGGTGGTGTTGACGATCAATTTCGGGGTTGAAGATTGGAATGCCCGATCGTTGATTTCCACGATTTTAATGCCTTTGAACTGCCTGGCCAATTCACCGGCTTGATCAATTCGCCGCGCGGCAACTGTAACCTTCCAGCCGTCACGGGTCAAGGCATGGACAACGGCTCGCGCTGATCCGCCTGCCCCAAGAATTAAGGCAGAGGATTTCTCATAGGAATTTAAAAAGTGGGTTATCCGTTTCAGATCGGTTAAGAATCCCGCCGCGTCCGTGTTGTCTCCAATAAGTTTATGGTTATCCATGTAAACCGTATTGACTGCACCAATGGCCTTTGCGGTCGGCGTCAGTTCATCGAGCAAAGGGATGACCGTTTGTTTGTGCGGAATGGTAACGTTCAATCCGTGAATTTCTTTTTTGCGAACGCGAGTCACAAGATCATTTAAATCCTGGGTGTCATCAGGCCTGACGGGAAACAGTAAATACTCGCCTTGCAATCCACACGAGGCCATTGCGGCAGCATGGATTTTTGGGGAGAGGCTGTGATCGAGAGGATAGCCGGCGAGTCCAAGTCTGAGTTCAGAGGGTTGCATAAGTTTATATCTAGGGGCCGATCATTTCACTCTGTGGATGGCGATATAACATTTCAAGCACTTCGAAGAAATTCGGGAATGTTTTCGAAACACATTCCGGGTTTTCGATGGTCACACCGGGGACACGGAGACCGATCAGTGAAAAAGCCATGGCCATGCGGTGGTCTTTGTAGGTCTGGATGTTGGCAGGAACGAAGTGCTTGCAGGGGTGAATGGTCAGACCATCTTCATGCTCTTCGACCTGCACGCCAAGCCGTGCAAGCTCGATGCTTGTCGCGTGGACGCGATCCGTCTCTTTGGTGCGGGCGGAGGCAATGCCGCGAATCCTTGTTGGAGAAGATGCAAAGGGCGCAATCGCAGCCAGGGTTTGAGCGGTGTCGGGGATGTCACGCATGTCCATGTCTATCCCGCAAAGTTCCGGGGGACCGGTTACGGATACGCAGCCATCTTTTTCTGAAACAGCGCATCCCATTTGGTCGCAATACATTGAGAAAGCCCAATGTCGCCTTGCTTTGAGTTGAGCGATATATTTTCCACCATGACCCTGCCTCCGCAGATTGCAGGCGCAGCAAAGAAATAGGAGGCCGCGGAGGCGTCGGTTTCGATCTCATAGGTAGTTCGAGGTTTGTAATGCTTAAGCGGGATTTGGAAGGATCGATATCCATTTCGTTGAATCCCCACGCCGAAATCGCGCATGACGGAGAGTGTCATATCCACGTACGGTTTTGAGTTGAGCTCGGTTGAAAGCGAAATTTCAATTGGATTGTCTGCGTATGGGGCAACCATCAACAAGGCCGACAAGAACTGCGAGGATATAGCTCCGGCCATTTGCGTTTTACCGCCAGGCAGGCCGGATGCGATGATTTTGACAGGCGGGCAAACGCCTGAATAATCGGTCATTGACGACCAGTCAGAGACGTTAACTGGACCGAGATTGGCACCCAGTGAGCGGAGCGCCTCGATCAAATCACCGATGGGGCGTTCCCGCATCCGCTCATCGCCGTCCACGATGAATTCTCCATGCCCCAGCGTTAAAAATGCGGTCAGGAATCGGGCAGCTGTCCCCGCGTTGCCAATGAAAAGTGTGGCGTTATCGGTTGGGATATTCCCACCCAGCCCGGTGACGGTCATTTCATGTGTTCTTTCGTCCAACAGGACTTCGAAGCCCAGTGTTTGCAAAGCTTTGGTAAAGTAAAGTGAGTCATCGGAAAACAGCGCGTTGGTGAGACGGGTTTTCCCCACTGCCAAAGAGGCAATGAGCAACGCGCGGTTGGTCAACGACTTCGAGCCCGGCACGCGGACGACCGCATCGAGGGGGTGGGTGATTGGGCGGATATGCATCTCAATGCTCAACGAGTCATTAGTTCACTGTATCGAGATTCAGCTTTATTCAAGAGTGTTTGCAGCCGGGAATCATCCCTTTTTTCAAGTGCAGTTCCGAACTCGTCCAGAACGGCGCGAAAACGATGGACTGCTTCGACCACATTCTCCCGGTTCGATTGAAGAACACCCAGCATCATTGAGGAGGATGTCCCTGCCAGCCTGCTCGTGGATCTGAAACCGGGGCCGATGAGGGGAATGGCATTATCCTGTGTCACCAGCGAAAGCGCGGACGAAAGAAGAAATGGCAAGTGGCTGGTCGCTGCCAGGACGCGGTCATGCTCCTCGGCGTCGAGGATGACTGCCTGGGCTCCAATCGCTGCGATGATCTGCTTCGCGGCAGATAATGCCCGTGCGGAAGTTCTTTCCAGCGGTGTGAGGAGAAATGGCGCGGCATGGTAGAGAGTCCGCTCGGCGTTGGCAAGCGAGAGTTTTTCCTTTCCGCAAAGCGGATGCCCGCCGATGGGGGTGAAACGATCCGGCAGGCGCGACATGGCCTCGACGATCGAGCCCTTCGTCGAGCCGAGGTCAAGGACGACGCATGGGTCCGGCATGAATGTTGGCAACTGCTCTAAAAGGTTCAAGATCGCCGGGACTGGTGCGGCCAGGATGACCATGTCGGCACCGGGCAACAGTTGGGCGGGGTCGCTGTCCGCATGGTCCACGATGTTCTGACGGCGTGCCAATTCGAGCGTGGCCTGATCCGAATCGATCCCATAGACCGAGGCGCACCTGCCTTTCAGCGCCAGCGCCAGCGAGCCGCCCATCAATCCGAGCCCGATGATCGCGATGCGGGACCGGGAGAGAATAAAGCCTTCTTCACCAGGCATGTCACACCGTTGCCATGTGAACGGAGGCGAGACGGCGGTTCATCACCTGCGCGATTTGGCCGACCTGTTTCACCATCGCTGCGAATTTCTCAGGCTTGAGGGATTGTTTGCCATCTGAAACAGCATGCGCGGGATCGGAATGGACTTCCACCAGCAGGCCGTCAGCACCGGCAGCAATGGCCGCGCGGGCCACGGCGGGAACATACTCCACGGTCCCCGTTGAGTGAGAGGGGTCGAGAACGACAGGCAGGTGAGTCAGGCTTTTCAATACCGGGATGGCGTTGATGTCGGTGGTGTTGCGCGTGGTCGTCTCAAACGTACGGATCCCGCGCTCGCACAAAATCACCCGATGATTTCCGCCTGCAAGAATGTACTCGGCAGACATCAGCAATTCTTCAATGGTGGCGGAGAGTCCGCGCTTGAGCAAAACCGGAGTCTGGGTCTCGCCGATGGCGCGCAGGAGATTGTAATTCTGCATGTTGCGGGCGCCCACTTGAAAAACGTCCACATATTTCACCATCACATCGAGCTGCGTTTGCGACATGATTTCGACGACAAGAGGCATCCCAGTTTGTTGCCGGGCTTCAGCCATGTATTCAAGCCCTTCTTCGCCAAGACCTTGAAATGCATAGGGGGAGGTGCGTGGTTTAAAGACCCCTCCACGCAGCGCATTCGCGCCCGCCTCGCGGACGGCGTGGGCAATCTCGAGAATCTGTGTTCTCGATTCCACCGAACACGGCCCCGCGATGATGGCGATTTCATCCCCGCCAACGCTGAAACCATCAATGGGGAAAATCGAATTCTCAGGGTGGACCTGGCGGGAGCCGAGCTTGAAGGGTTGCGAAATGCGTTTGACACTCTCCACCCCATCCAGCACTTCGAATGGATCCAGGGAGGGAGCATGGAATTCCCCGACGGCGGCGATGACCGTGGTTTCAACTCCCTGGGTGATGTGAGGAGTCAAGCCATGGGCTTTCACAGCATTGACGACTTCTTCGATCTGGGTGGCGGTTGAATTTGGTTTCATAACGATCAGCATATGATTCTCCTGTTCTGGGATGTGAGTTTCTGCGCGGGGATATGATGAATTCCTGGAAATCATGCTTGGATGTCAGTTTTTGAGTCAATCTGTAAATCTGGCCGAAGCGTGACGGCGTCATGCAAGTAGACAGGATTAATGTCTTTGGATGGAGTTTCCGTGTTCCAGTGGATGAGCACCCGGATGCACAGCGGCAGGCTTCCTTTCACGGGGATTTCGTTGGCACAGATCAGGGGCACCTGCACCCAGCCCATCGCCCGCGCAGCCTGGGCGGGATAGGCCGAACGAAGGTCTTCCGTGACAGTGAATAGGACACTGGCGATATCCTCGGGCTTTATCCCTGGATTGGCTTCCTGGATGGACTCGAGCAACTCCTGTGTGGCATTCAGGATGAGCTCTGGTTCATCGGCAGTGACGGTGGTTGCGCCGCGGATCCCTCGAACTGGCATTTTTGGCTCCTTGTAAAAAGAAAGAGCGAGACCGTATGGTCTCGCTCTTTGACGTTTAGAATATTTCTATTCTGTTCGCTTAAGCGCCACCAACGGCAACCGAAATACGCAGGCCGTAAAAGTAGGACGCAAAATAAAAGCGGACAGTTGACAACATATTGTGCGGTATTCTACTACGAATATGAAATCTGTCAATGATTAGTGCCGGGCAGTTTTTATGGATGGCAATGCTTGAATCGTGGATGTGAATCGGATGCAGCCAATGGAATGAGTTGGTAAAATTGATTACAACCTGAGCCGTCCCTTGTCGTAAATTGAATTGACCGCAGGTTTTCTCTTGATTACGAGGAGGTACCATGTCAACTCCGGAGTCATCCCCCCAGCTGCCCCTCACGCCCGTACAGCAGGAAGAGCGCATCCAGGTCGTGGACATCCTGCGCGGGTTTGCGTTGTTCGGCATCCTGCTCGTCAACATGGCGATATTCAGCCGCCCGTTTCAATCCATCCTTCTTCCAGTCTCCCCCGACCTGCCCTGGTATGACTATGCCGCCGACTGGCTGATCCATTTCCTGGGAGAAGGCAAATTCTATGCCATGTTTTCCACCCTGTTCGGGCTTGGACTTGTACTGATGATGGAGCGCATCGAACAGCGCGGGGGACGATTTGTCCCGCTGTACTCCCGGCGCCTGCTGGCCCTGCTGTTGATTGGGCTGGTCCACGCGTTTCTCATTTGGGTCGGCGATATCCTGATCATTTATGCGCTGCTCGGGTTCCCGCTGATGCTGTTCCGCAAGGCAAGGCCCCGTACCTTGATCATCTGGGCCGTGGTGTTGTTATCCATCCCGCTCCTGTTCAATACGGCAACGACGGGACTGGTCCAGCTGGGGCGTTCCGTTCCCGAGGCAGCGGCTCAAATCGAGCTGGGTTTTGCGCAGGCCGAGGCCGGGTATGTTGCCGACGTGGAACGTGCCCTGCGTGTCTATCCGGGCGGCAACTTCATCGAAATCACCCTCCAGCGCGCGTATGATTACACCAGCATGGGATTGCTCTCGATCTTCGTGATGGGGTTCAACATCCTGGCCATGTTCCTGATCGGGATGTATTTTGGTAAACGTCGGCTCTTCCACGACGTCGAAGCAAACCGCTCGTTTTTCACTAAACTATTGATCTGGGGGCTGATCCTTGGCCTGCTCGGCAATCTGATTTATGCGACGCTGATCATGCCGCTCTCCCGGGTTGAAACCAGCTGGACCCTTCTGCTGGCCACCCTTTCGCATGGGATTGGCGCGCCTTTGCTCTGCCTGGCCTATATCTCCGCGATCTGTCTGATATCGCTCTCGCCTCGTTGGGGGAGAACACTCAACGTGCTGGCTCCTGTCGGGCAGATGGCCTTGTCGAATTACCTGCTGCAGTCCATCACCTGCACCCTCATCTTTTATGGATATGGACTGGGTTTGTTCGGCAGGATGGGGGGTGCCCTGGGAATTGCGTTGACGATCGCCATCTTCCTGGTCCAGATTCCCATCAGTCACTGGTGGATGAAGCGCTTCAAGTATGGCCCGGCCGAGTGGTTATGGCGTTCAATGACGTATCTTAAGCTCCAGCCGATGGGAAGAGGACTTTAAGGATATGTGGTTGTTTGCAGCGATCATGAGAAACGATATTGTTTAGATATATATTGTGACGAAGTATTATAGAAATTATCCGTGATCCTTTCCCTTTAACAGGCCTGGGAGCAGAGTTTGCGTAAATGGAAGCACAGATGGAAATTGTAGTTTTTCTCCTGGGGACCATCGCTCTAATGACCATCTCCCGCCGAGCATTGCTGCGCCCGCGTTCGCACGGGTTTTATCGTTTCTTCGCCTGGGAAATTTTGTGGATCATGTTCCTGCTTAATGCCGGGAGTTGGTTCAGCGACCCCCTCGCTTGGTACCAACTGGTTTCGTGGATTCTGCTGATCGCCTCGTTGGTGCTCGTGATTCTGGGAGTGAGGCTGCTTCGCGAAATCGGCCGGCAGGATACAAAACGGAGCGACCCGTCACTGCTGGGGATGGAGAAGACCTCCCGGCTCGTGACTGTCGGTTTATACCGTCACATCCGCCATCCGCTATACAGTTCGCTGCTGTTTCTTGGCCTGGGGCATGTTCTTTAAATCACCCTCCTGGATCGATGCGGGCTTGGCGTTGCTCTGCACTCTTTTTCTCACTGCCACCGCGCGAGTCGAGGAGCGGGAAAATATCGATTACTTTGGGGATGACTATGCTGCCTATATGAAGCATAGCAAAATGTTCATCCCCTATCTATTCTGATGCAAGCCCTGCAAGTTTTTTGATAAGTGGACTGATGCCTCTGAAACATTAAATGGGCAACCGCCTCAGGTTTATGACGCCATCCAGAGCAGAAGTGTTTCGACTGGCCATAAATGTAAACAAAAAGGAGTAATACATGAAAGATTTAATCCTTGTTGCCTATGCCACCCGGTACGGCTCCACGCAGGAAGTCGCTGAAGCAATTGCCGGGACGCTTCGTGCAGCCGGGCTTGCAGTGGAGATTAAGCTTGCACGTGAGGTGCGTACCCTCGATGGATATCGCGCAGTCGTGCTGGGCGCGCCGCTCTTCATGTTCCACTGGCACAAGGATGCTCACCAATTCCTGACGCGGCATCGAAAAGCACTTGTTGGGCAACCTATTGCAGTTTTTGCGTTAGGTCCAGTCCATGAGCCTCATGACCCTCAGGAGTGGCAGGATTTACGGGGCCAGCTGGAAAAAGAGTTGGCCAAATATCCCTGGCTTTCGCCGGTGGCCCTCGAAATGTTCGGCGGAAAATACGATCCGGCTTCTCTGCGTTTCCCTCTCAATTTGATGGCCGGCTCGGAACCTGCCAGCGATATCCGCGACTGGGAAGCCATCCGCGCCTGGGCTGGCAGCCTGGCGGGAAAATTATCGCCGGAAATCCATTCGTGATTGGCAGGCTATCCATGACACAAAACCAGAACTGGAAATTGCTCTACGTGGTCGGCGGAATCGCCGCACTGCTGGCGGTGTTCGTGTTCAGGAGAAACCTTGGGGCGGAATTGAGCCTGCTGGCAGTATCCGGGTTCATCGATGGGGTGCCTACGACACCGATACTAACCTCTCTCGATTGGTTCAGACTTTTTCAGGATAACCGGCTGGTCGCTCTCACCTTTCTGAATTTCTTTGATCTTATCGAATATGCTTTGTTGGGTTTGGTCTTCCTGGCCTTGTACGGTGCCCTGACCCAAACCAATCGAAGCGCCATGTTGATCGCGGTGACCGCCGGTCTGATAGGCATCGCGGTCTACTTCGCCTCGAACCAGGCATTATCCATGCTGGCCCTCAGCCAAAGGTATGCTGCGGCCACCACCGATGCGCAAAGACTCTCTTACCAGGCGGCAGGCGAGGCGTTGCTGGCGGTGAACCATCCGGACAGCATGTATCAGGGGGGCGGTATATCTATCAGCCTGTTCCTTGTGCTGTCCGCCGGCTTGATCATCTCACTCGTGATGCTGACGGGTGGTGTTTTCAGCAAAGCCACTGCCATTGTCGGGATCCTGGCGAATGGGATTGGACTGTGCTACTTTATCACCCTGGTGGTTTTACCGGAAATCTATTGGATCCCGCATCCCGTCTCTGCCCCGTTTCGGGTGGCCTGGTATTTCTTGATCGCCTTGAAATTGTTCAAGCTATCCAGGGAACAATTATGAGAAACGCCACTAATACTGCAGCCACCTGGCTGGGTGTTGTTGCCGGGATCGCCGGCCTGGAGCATGGATATTTTAAATATCAGAACTTGAGGAGAAAGAAATGAAAGGATTGGTCGTCTATGATTTCGTATTTGGCAACACGGAGAAAATAGCGCAGGCCATCGGCGCCGTCCTGGCTGAACAGGGAAGCGTGCAGACGCTGGCTGTTGGGAAGATGACAGCAGATAGCATGTCCGGGCTGGACATACTACTCGTCGGTTCTCCAACGCGAGGCTTCCGGCCGACGGAGGCTGTCTCGAAATTCCTTAACTCGATCCCAAAAATTCCCTCACGGGGATTCGGGTGGCGGCATTCGATACCCGGCTCTGGCTGGACACCATCGATTCGAAGGCCTTGCGATTCGTTGTGGACAAAGGTGGCTATGCAGCCAACTCCATCGCAAAATCGCTCGTCAAGAAAGGCGGACAGCTGGCGGCGCCGCCGGAAGGGTTTCTGGTGACCGGTGAACAGGGTCCGCTCAAGGATGGTGAGCTGGATCGGGCGTCCGCCTGGGGCAGGAAGTTTCTAATTTTGGAGATATAAGGTTTATAGCGGGTGCGGAAATCCTGTTCCCACTATAATTAAAGCTAGAAGTGAAAAGGCATTTAATTTTCCATCTGAGGTAATGGCTAACCAATCCCATTCACCATTTGGATAAATCCATACTCTTTGTAGAGGAGTGTAAACATGGACCAAAGAGCGGGAGCCCAGATCAGCCGGCGAGCTTTCATGCAATCGCTGGTTATTTTGTTTGTGTTGATGGTGGGTGCGGGGATTCTCACCCTCGTTGTTCCTGCGGGACAATACACCCGCGTGGAAGTGGATGGACGGGTGACCATCGATCCCGGTTCGTTTCAGTATATCGAGGACCCTTATTATCCCGTCTGGCAATGGTTTATCGCCCCCATAGCGGTCCTTGGCAGTGAAGCTGGTCTGACGATCATCGTCATCATCGTGGTGTTGTTCTTTGCGGGCGGCGCGTTTGCCGTGATGGACAAGACAGGCACCTTGCGGGCGTTCATCGGCCGGGTCGTACGCCGGTTCCGCGGGCATAAGTACCTGCTTTTGTGGATGGTCTGCCTGGCGTTTATGTTCCTGGGCGCAACGCTGGGTACCTTCGAGGAAGTTGTGCTGCTTGTGCCCTTGATGATCGCCTTCTCCTACTCCCTTGGCTGGGACGCGCTGGTCGGGCTTGGAATGTCGATCCTGGCCGTCAACATGGGATTCTCGGCAGCGATTACCAACCCTTATACCCTGGGAGTGGCGCAGCAAATCGCCGGGCTGCCGATTTTTTCCGGGGCATGGCTGCGGATCATAATTTTCATGGTCATCTACCTGATCTTTGGGCTTTTTCTCTCCTCATATGCGCGAAAAATCGACCGCGATCCGTCCAAATCCCTCGTCCATGGTGAAGATCAGGCCGAGCGGGAAAAAGGAAAGAACCTGGATGAATCCTTTACGGCCAGGGACCCAAAGCAAAATCGTGCCATGAATTTCTTTGGGTTATTCATCCTGCTTATTCTGCTTGCCATGGTGGCAGCTCCCTTCGTCCCCGGAATCTCAGATTACGCGCTCCCGATTGTGGGCCTCCTCTTTTTGATCGGCGGGCTGGGTGCGGGATTCCTCTCCGGAGCGGGATCAAAAACCGTCTGGCGTGGGCTGAAGGAAGGCCTGATCGGAATCGCGCCGGCTGTTCCCTTGATCCTCATGGCCTCCAGCATCCGTTACATCATGGACAGCGGCGCGGTCACGGATACATTGCTTCACGCCGTCGCAGAACCGTTCTCCCAGCTCAGCTCATGGACGGCCACGGTGGTCATCTATCTGCTGGCCCTCGGCGTCGAATTCCTTATCCCTTCTGGATCCGCCAAGGCTTTTCTGATGATGCCCATCGTCCTGCCGTTGGCCGACCTGATCGGAATCACCCGTCAGACCGCCGTGCTGGCCTACATCTTTGGGGATGGTTTTTCAAACCTGGCGTACCCCACCAACCCGGTTCTGCTCATCAGCCTGGGGCTGACCGTTGTCAGCTTCCCCAAATGGATCCGCTGGACGGCCAAGCTCTGGTTGTGGGTCTTTCTTGCCACGCTTGTTTTTCTTGGAATTGCCGTCGCCATTAACTACGGGCCATTCTAATGAACGGCCTCATCTCCTCCGAATAGAACAAATTTTTTAATTTGCATCGTACTTGAAAGTGGAAAGTAGATCAAAAGCCGCTGGTTTTGGTTTCTCTTGACCTTGACAATTGTTAAATGCTGCCTTACTATATGAATAGTACAATATAATACTAATCCTATATAGGAGCAATATAGTAATGTCTCTCGAATATGCTTTGCTTGGATTTTTGAACTATCACCCATGTACCGGCTACGATTTAAAAAAGATCTTTGATACCTCTGTCCGCCACTTCTGGCCGGCTGACCAGAGCCAGATCTACCGCACCCTGGCTCGCCTGACCGAGCAGGGCTTTGCTGAAATGGAGAAGGTGCCCCAGGAGGATCGTCCCGACCGCAAGGTGTATCACATCACCGAGGCGGGGAGAGCAGAACTGCTGAAATTCCTTTCCGGGCCGCCTCCGATGGGTGAACCGCGCAGCGCTTCGCTTATTCAGGTTTTTTTCGCCGGTCAGCTCTCTGACGAGCAGATCCTGGCGAAGTTCGAAGGCTATGCCGCCATTATGCGGATGATCCTGGGTCAATACGACCAGGTCCCTGAAATGATCCATCCTTTCCAGAAGGAAATCCCATCACCGCGGGAACACTTCTTTTGGTTGCTCACGCTTGACAACGGAATCCGAAACATGCGCGCCAACCTGGAATGGGCCGAGAATGTAATTGATCGGATCAAGTCCGGTCACGTTCCGGCAAAATAAATGGGGTTCAGCAGGACTCATTCAAACTTGAAAAGAAGGACAATATGAGAATCACGATACTTAATGGCAATCCGACTTCATCGACATTCGACTCGTATCTTTCGCAGCTAAAATCGAGCCTCGAAGCCAATCAAAATTCCGTCACCCGCCTCGACCTGCGCGACCTGCCCCTGCGCCACTGCGTCGGCTGCTGGGGCTGCTGGGTCAAGACCCCCGGCGAATGTGTGGCGCGCGACGCCAGCCTCGAAATGGACCGGGCGGTCATCAATGCTGATTTCGTCCTGTGGGCAGCCCCGCTCAAAATGGGGTTCCCCGCTGAACTGCTTAAAATGGCGCTGGATAAACACCTGCCTCTGATCCACCCCTACATGGAAGTCGCCTATGGGGAATCACATCACCTGCGGCGTTACAAGCGTTATCCTCGCGTGGGATTGCTGCTTGAAAAAGAATCCATGACGGATGAACGCGACCTGCAGATCGTGCGCGATATTTTTTGCCGCACCGCCATCAATTTTAAAACCCGTCTGGAATTTTTACTGACCGCAGATGGCCCGGTCGAAGAGGTCGTTTCGCGAATTCTGGATCCAAAGGCAGAGGGTCTGCCTCTTCCGCTTCGATTGGCGCCGACTGCCGGGATTTCGATCACCCCTCCTTCCCGGTTGACTCTCTTTAATGGCTCGCCGCGCGGCCGCAGGGGCAACACTCCTCTCATGCTCGAGCAGCTTGCCCGGGGTTTCGGCAACCCGGCGGAAATCCATCACCTCGTGCGCATGAAAGAGACGGACAGGATGGTGCAGGCGTTTGCCGAATCCGAGTGCGCCATCATCGGTTTTCCGCTGTACACCGACGCCATGCCCGGACTGGTCAAACACTTCATCGAAGCGTTGGAGCCGCTCACCGGCAGGGGAGACAATCCTTCCGTGGGTTTCCTGGTGCAATCCGGTTTTCCGGAAGGGTTGCATTCGCGTTACATTGAGCGTTACCTCGAAAAGCTGGCGGCCCGTTTGGGCTCTCCCTACCTGGGGACGATCGTCAAGGGGAACGGCGAGGGGACACGGGTGATGCCCGCGGATATGACGCGCAGCTTGTTTGAAAATCTGCAGGCGGTCGGAGCCGGGTTGGCTCGAGATGGAAGTTTCGACCCGCAGGCCCTGGCTCGCATTGCCGCGCCTGAGAGCTTTCCTTCGTACCTAGGACCGGTATTCAAGGTCTTCCTGCGCCTGCCAATGGCTCATTCCTACTTTGATAACATGCTTAAAAAGAATGGCGTCTACGAGCAGCGTTTTGCCCAACCGTTCGTCGACTAAATCAGGAGACCATCCATGTGGTTCATGAATAAGATCGCCAACCCGCTGGTAGGCCTGATCCTGCGATCCCCCTTGCACGGAATCATGAGCGCTGCAGTGCTGCTGATCACCTATCGCGGACGGAAAACCGGCAGGGAATACACCCTGCCGGTCCAGTATGTGCAGGAAGGCGAGACGATCTACATCGTTCCCGGGGCAGCGGAGAATAAAACCTGGTGGCGCAACCTGCGGGGGGGAGCCACAGTAAATCTTCGCCTGCGCGGAAAGCAACAACGGGGACGCGCCACTCTTCTGGAGGGAGAGACGGATATTGAATCCATTGCAGCGGCGTTTCTTCCCTACCTGAAGCGCTTTCCGCCCTCCGCTAAAATCCACTCCATCCGCAGTTAAGGAGGATGGCAGCTTCGATTTGGAAGATATTCGAAAAGCGGCCAAATCCCTGGTCATCGTTCGCGTGGACATAAAAGAATGAGCTTGAAATTTCACCTGCTGAATGGCTTTCTGTTGATTGTCCCCTTGTTGATCTGGAACATCCTGCTTGGGCCAAAAATCACCGACCCTCACATCACGTCAGACGCGAATTCGCCTCAATGGCTATTGATCGCCGAGAATATCACTCGAATTGCCGTTTTTGCCCTGCCCTTATTGATGCCGCTGCCGCGCGGAGTGGAATGGCAATCCTCGCTGGTCAGGGCTGGGCTGGCAGTTTACGTTTTTGGTACGCTGATTTATTTCGCTTCCTGGCTGCCTTTACTGCTTGCCCCTGATTCGGCCTGGAGCAGCAGCACCATCGTCTGGCTTGCCCCGCGCCTGACGCCCTTCCTTTGCTTCCTGGGAATTGCCATGATGTGTCAATCCTGGCCCTACGCCGTACTTTCGGCCTTGTTCATCTTTTTCCATACCTGGCATGGGGTACAAAACCTGAACCTTTAAGAGCCGCCAAGGGTGGATTTCATCGTTAATCATAGAAGCTTCCAGCTAATCCCTGCTCAGAAAGCTTCTATGATTCAACCACCTCGGGAAATAGGCTAAACTCTTTTGTTTTGCTTACGCCCAGAACATATCACCCGGAGCTTCCACGGTTACTGCTTCGCGGAGAGCGGCCAATCCTTTCGCAACTCCTTCGTCGAAGGACATCATCCCATCCTCGTGCTCGAGCGATATCGCATGGTCATATCCAACCATTCTCAGTGCAGAAACGATATCCTTCCAAACCTTTATGTCGTGACCATATCCGATCGATCTGAAGGTCCATGAGCGATGAGGAATATCGGTGTAAGGTTTATGGTCATTGCAGCCGTTCACAGCCACGTTGAACGGATCCACATAGCAATCCTTGCCATGCACATGGACAATGGCGTCTCCCAGTTTTCGGATGGCAGCCACCGGGTCGACTCCATTCCAAAATAAATGACTGGGATCAAAGTTGCATCCCAGGGCAGGTCCGCAGGCGTCGCGCATTCTCAGCAGTGTCTCGACGTTGTATATCAACATCCCCGGATGCATTTCGATGCCGATCTTGACGTCATGATCTTCTGCGAATTTTGCAGCCTTACGCCAATAAGGGATGCCGACTTTGTTCCATTGATAATCGAGAATCTCGAGAAAATGCGGCGGCCAGGGGCATGTGACCCAATTGGGCATGGTATCAACGGGCGATCCGGCAGGGAGTCCCGAAAGGACATTCACCGCTCTTACACCGCACATCTGAGCCAGCCTGACTGTTTTCCGGAAGATTTCATCCGAGGCGGTGGTTAATTTTCTTGTCAGGTCCGATCGGGTCCCAGTGGCAGCTGAACGCGCTGATGATCATCCCCCGGCTTTCGACCGCTTTCATATAGGCTTTCCGCTGCTTATCACTTGACAGGAGATCATCAATCGGGCAATGATGTGCTCCCGGCAAGCCGCCTGTTCCGATCTCTACGGCTGTCGCCCCATAGGAGAGAATCTTATCCAGCGCTTCTTCAAATGGCAATTTCTGATAAATGACAGAAAATACACCAATTCTCATCGTTCACTCCTTTTTATAAGTGCCAGTAATTTTCTGCTATTCTTCCACTTTGATCCATCTTTTTTCCAGGGCAGATTTCTGGATTGCCTCACATAGTAACATTTCATGATGCCCATCTTTGAACGTGGCAAATTTTCCAGTCTCCGGCATTTTACCGGATTCCACAGCCCCGTAGAATTGACGGAAGACCTGGACGAACGTATCGGGATAGCCTTCCGCGTGCCCGCCAGGGAATCCGGTCAACGCTCTGGCTTCTGGATGGAACAGGGAGGGGTCTTTCGATAGCACCTGATTCGCTTGATCCCGGTAGCCAATCCAGAGCTCATTGGGATTTTCCTGTTCCCAGTGAAAGGCGGATTTCGATCCACTTATTTCAAACCAGAAGAAATTCTTGCGTCCTGCCGAGACCTGCGAAAGGCTAACGTTCCCAAGCGCGCCATTATTAAAACGGAACAGGATAACTGCCACATCTTCGGTGTGAATTGGCACTTCCTTGGTGGATATATTCTTTTCGATCTTGCCTGCATAGGTCTCAATGTTGCCTTCAGGTTGCAACCGGGTTGCATGGACTGTTGAAAAATCAGCGAAAACTTCTGTGATCTTTAACCCGGTAAGATAGGTCACCATATCCATCCAGTGTGTGCCGATATCTGCGACAACACGCAGATGGCCGCCTTGATCGGGTTCAAGGCGCCAGTTCCAATCGGTCCGATGGAAGAGCCAATCCTGTAAATAGGCGCCATGGATGAGATAAGGAGTGCCGACGTCACCCGCGGCAATCCTTGCCTGCGCCTCCTGACAGATTGGATAAAACCGCAAATTGTAATTAACTGCAGTGATCAGCCCTCTATCCTTCGCCAAATCAGACAATATCCGGGATTCCGATGACGTCATGGCAAGCGGTTTTTCACACAGAACATGTTTTCCTGCCTCCAAAGCCTGCTTTGCCTGGGAAAAATGCAAGTTGTTCGGCGTGCATAAGTGGACCGCTTTTACCTCCGGATCCGCGAAAGCTTCTTCATAGTTGCGATACCAACGCGGGATCGATAGTTCGGAGGCGGCTTTCTTTGCTTCGGTTTGATCTATACCGGCGACACCCAGGACTTCCACGCCCAGTCTTCTTAGGGCCTGGATATGTGTCCTCCCCATGAACCCTAAACCGATGACAGCAACTTTTGGGTAACTCATAGAACCTCCGAAAAATTTAATAACCACTCGATAAGCTGAGAATCAATAATTTATTTAATCAATTATTGCTAAGTGCGTACAGGTCTGCTTCGATAAGACCCGGTTCTTCCAGACAACCAACGATACCGATTATTGGAAGAACCGGGTCTTATTAAAACCACATCATTTCCTGGTAATAAAATTCTGCTAGATCAATTTGCTTAGATGCTGAAAGCTGCGAATCGCGTCTGGGACAGTTCCACATTCGACGCTGAAAACGATATCGTTCGGGCATTTCTTGACAGTCTCGATGACTCGTTTCCAATCCACGACCCCATCCCCGCAAGCGCAGCCGACCGGCGTACCGGTAACCTTTCCTTTTTCCTCACCACTTTGCGAGAAGCTGATGTCTTTTGCATGGAGATGAACAAGGCGGGAGTTCACATGGGATAGCCACTCATACGTATCGGTGGTGCCGGCCAGGTAACTGTTGCCGGTGTCGTAGTTGATCCCGATCGCAGGGGATTTCACCAGCTCATAAATGCTGTCGAGTCCTTCCTGGGATTTGCTGTATTGTTGGTGAGGCTCGAGGCCGATCTTGATTCCATACCGCTCTGCGACCAGTGAAGCTTCCTTGAGAGTATAGGTCATCAGCTGGTAATCCATCTCTTTGGTCGTCCACTCCGGTTTGGGTCCCTCGTCCGTGTTCACCACCGGAGCTCCCGCATCGGATGCCCACCGGATCGCCTGTTTCAAGTATTCGACGCTGATCTCAGGCTTGCAAAGGGGAGTGTGCGAAGATAGGCCCGAGAGTTTGATTTTGTTTTTATCGCACAGGTCTTTTACCCAGCGCGGATCGTCAAACATGGATACGCTATGAAAATAGCGCGCTTCACTGAGCAGTTCCCGGCCCAGATGCACCATGGGTTCAATATATTGGTATCCGATCTCTGCTGCTTTTTCGACACCCCATGCGAACGGTTTGTCATGATGGCGGACAAACTCCATATTGATTCCTAGAAATATCTTGCCCATTTGTCTCTCCTTTGAAAAAAAGCAATGAGGTGCTACTTCTTTTTGGCTGCCAACCGTTTATTCGCGTCCTCAACCAAGGGGCGGACATAACGCCAGACTTTTCTCGATCATGGGACCGCCCTGTCCTTCGCATTCCAGGCTGACCACTCCGTCATAATTTATGTCCACGAGAATGTCAAAGCATTTTTTAATATTTTCGCCATTCACGCCATCTCCGATGGCACACTGGCTGACGGCGATACCGGTCAACTCGCCGCGCAGGGATTTGGCGAGAGATTCGCTCACATCTTTCACGTGCACATGACTGACCTTGTTCTTGAATTTTTGCAGGAATGCAACGGGATCCTGACCGGCGATAAAAGTGTTTCCGGTGTCCATGTTCATGCGCAAGTAGGGACTGTCTGCAAACGCCAGCATTTTTTCCATGAATTCCGGTTTGGTGGTGTAGTATCCATGCGGCTCGATATCAATGATCATTTTGTACCGTTCGGCAACTTCGATGATCTGGCCGTATGCCCGTTTCATCATATCGAGCGCTTGTTCGTGAGAAAGACCCTTTGGGGCAAAGCGATCGTCCGTCGTATCGATATGATCACATCCGACGATGTACGCCCAGCGGATTGTCCGCAGCGTGTATTCGACCCCCAGGGAAGTCCCTTCCGGCAGTGACATGGGAAAGGCAGCGTCGATTTGAGAAAACCGAACACCGTACTTCTCGATTTTTTCACGCCACATCATCGGATCTTCCCACATGGCCACATGAGGTTGGTATCCCAAACCATGGATCCAGCTTACCCCATCGATCATCCCGCATTCGATCCAATGCACATCATTTTTCTGGGCCCATTGAAGAGCCTGTTCGAAACTCCAGTAACTGCTATTAAATGCGTCCGTATGGAAACCAATTTCAATCATGGTGATCGAACTCCTTCCATGGAGAATAATTGCACCTTGAAAATGAGCCCACCCGAGATCCGAGCGGGCTCATTTTCTTTACTTCATGCAATACAGCTTAGGGCATGACGTCCTGATACTTGGTGGTATCGAGGGCTTGCCAGGCTTCCGGCCAGTTGCTCATATCCTCAGCGCCGCTCATAACATAATACAGCGGGGGCATGCCGTTGCCGATGTAGTTCTCGAGGTTTTCAGCATTGATATCCGGCTGGGGCAGAACCCAGTTGTGCTGGACAGGCTTACCCTGCAGGAAATTGACTGCAGCCAGAACAGCGGTGCGCCACTGGAAGGTCGAGAAGGTGGGCGCAAGACCGTTGATGTCATTCGCTGCCCAATATTCCAGGAAGTCCTGCTGATCCTCGCCGATCATGACTTTCGGATAAGGCGCTCCGGCATCCTTGAAGGCTTCGAGGATGGTCACAGCGGTACCACCAGCGTCCATCCAGACGGCATCGATGGTGCCATATTTGGCCAGGTAGTCGCTCACAACCGTGCTGGCTTTGAAGGAATCGTAGGCAACAAATTCGACACCGATGACGTTGATCTGGGGGTTCTCTTCAAAGATCTTGCGGGCTGCACCCCAGCGCTGTTCAAGCACGTCCACACCCGGGAGGATGCGGAAAGCAAGCACGTTACCGCCTTCAGGACCGAGATCATCCACAACCTTCTGGGCACCCAGAATACCGAAGGCATAACCACCGATGGTGCGTTCGGAAACGACCGGGCAGTCAGTCTGGGCATAGCGGTCGAACTGAATAACCGGCATCACTTCGCAGGCTTTTTCAACGATGGGAGTCAAGGCTTCGGAGGTGTTGGAGGCAACGATCAGGAGGTCGCATTTCCCGGGGGTATTGATGATATCCTGGATGTCTGCGATCTGCTTGGCATCGTCACCTGCGGCATCGAGGTGGTAGAAGTTCTTGACGAGGCCTGCACCACGGAGCATTTCAACCTGCTCGCGCATGGTCACATACCCGGTCACACGCCAAGGATTATTGACACCAGCGTTTGAGAAGCAGAGATTGTAGGGGGGTTCCTTGCCGGCAAAGCTGGCATACTCCGGGTATTTGCTGATATCGGTGGGGTTGTCGACCAGATACTGCAGGTAGATCGGGTCGTTCGGATTGACAGGTTTTGCACTCATCAAATCCTTGTTAATTGCATAATCCTTGTCATTGAAGAACTGAGGTGCAACTTTCGCGGATTCCATCTGTAAGCCGGGATTGGCAGCGGCTTCAGATTCTTCAGGAGCCGCAGGGGCGCAAGCCGAGAACAATATGGTCAGTCCAACGAGCAGTGCCAACATGACGAAAATACTTTTCTTCATTAGCTTTCTCCTCCAATATGAAAAATGTTTGGATTTTGAATTACGGATTGACTATCCCTTGCTTCTAACATGTTTCAATCGATTGCACCACCTCCTTTTCAGCATCATTCATTAAAACAACCTCATCACCTTTTACCGCTTTTTCATGGTGCTAAGCGCCGAATAAGCCACTACTCCAATAATGATCAGCCCCTGGACTGCATCGGTATAGGGTTTTGGTAATCCAAGCTGGTTCAAGAGGTTGACGATCGCCTGTAACGTAAAAGCGCCAAAAATTACATTGATCACGTTCCCCTTTCCGCCTCCCAGGAGAACGCCACCGATGACGCAAGCCGCGATCGCCTGCATTTCCATCCCTTCTCCGATGGTCACATTCACACCGCCGTAACCGGCGACCATGATCCCGCCCAGGACAGCCAAAACGCTGCAGACTATGAAGGTCATCACGCGGACAAGTTTCTTCCTTACTCCGGAGAAACCCGCTGCGACCATATTATCTCCAACGGCGAGGATCTGCCGGCCATAATTTGTGCGGTGGAAAATGATATAGGTGATTATGGCCAGGATGATCAGGATAATGAGAGAGTATGGGATCCTGGTAAAAAATGGCACGTCTTGTATATAGTTCCTGCCGAACATGCGGAAGTTGTCAGTCAGGTATCCTTTCGGCGCTCCGCCAACATAATAGAGGGCTGCGCCACGTACCACCATCATCATCCCAAGGGTGGTGATGAAGGATGGCACTTTAAGGAAACTCACCACCAATCCATTGACGAGACCAATCAAAACACCGAAACAGATCAGGATGAGAATATTCGGGAGCGCATTGGAGGGGTCATTGGCCAGGTATTTTGAACTTGCCAATACAACAAAGGTTACGATCGCACCGATGGAGAGATCAAAGCCTCCAAGAGCCAGGACAAACATTTGACCAATGGCCAGAACGGCCAACGGCGACGCCGGGCGGAAGAAAGTCATAATCCCATTCATTGTCTGGTAACCCGTGGGGTTTAAAAATCCCAAGGTGATAAAGATCAATAGAAACATAGGGTAGACAGGTGGGATCCTCCTGACCCAACCCCATAGCTTCCGGAGAAAATTGGGTGAAGAACCTTGCGATGAAAGTGACGAGGTTGTCATTCGATCTACTCCTTAAGCCGCTTCTTTTTTCGAGCGCATGGTGTAGCTGGCCACCGCAAGTACGATGATCAAACCCTGGAAGACGATCTTCAAGTAGGGGTTGACGCCTAATTGGTTGAATGCGGTGCTCAGGACCCCGAAGATCAATACCCCCGCAAGAGTACCCCAGACACTTCCCTTACCTCCGGAAAGCGCGGTTCCGCCAATAACGGCAACTGCGATTGAATTCAGATCATAGAAACCATTAGGCCCAACCCAGGGGGCGCCGGAGCGCATTAAACTGACCAGGAAAATTCCGGCAAGCACGGCCGTTACGCTGCAAAAGACGTGAGCTGCGATGACCACCCGATCGGTCCGCACGCCCGATAGACGGGCTACTTCGGAATTGCCGCCGACACCGTAAAGATGGGAGCCGAATTTTGTCCTTGCAAGAATAAACCAACCGAGCGTGACGACTAACAATAGGATAAGAATTGAAACCGGGATGGGGCCAAGGGTCCCGTACCCGAAATATTCAAAGGTCTTTGGAACACTGCCGGTATAATTCGAGAACGTGGCGTTAATGATGCCCTTGATGATCAAGCTTGTCCCCAGGGTGGCGATGAAGGGATTGACTCGCAGCTTTGTGATGATCAAGCCATTGACCAATCCGATGGCTATCCCAATCGCGAAAACTCCCAAAATAGCCGTTGGGACATTCTCGGTTTTTCCCTGCATGAGGTAGGAGGACATAACGGCCGTGATGCTGATCGTGTAAGCCACCGAAAGATCAATGGACGCCCCAATGAGCACCATGGTCTGCCCAACCGCGACAATTCCCAACGCCACCGACCGGACAATGATATTCAACATGATCAACGGATTGGTGAAAATTTGTCCATCTGCAAAAAATTGATCCAGGATCCCGCTGAAAACGAAAACAACGATCAAGAAATAAAAGACCGGTGGTATGGTCAGGGATCTGGAAGTTCGTTTAAACCAGTTCTCTGGTGCAGGATGAGTCGTCATCTTATTCCTTCCCTCCTGATGCTTGGTTTTCCACATCCTGGTCTTTTGAGTGGCCGGTTGCCATGAACATGATGTCCTGCTCGGTGGATTTTGCCGGAAGTTCTCCCGCAATTTGTCCATCGCGCATGACAAGGATGCGATCGCTCATCCCAAGGACCTCAGGAAGTTCCGATGAGATCATCAGAACCGCAATGCCTTCTTTCGTAAGTCGGCGGATCATGTCGTGGATGCCTGCTTTTGCTTCAACGTCGATTCCGCGCGTGGGCTCGTCAAAAATGAAGATGTTGGCTTTTGAAGAAAGCCATTTCGAAAGAACGACTTTCTGCTGGTTCCCACCGCTTAGGAATTGAGCTTCTCGATCGAATGTATCTGCACGGAGGTCAACCTGATTTGCCAAAGTGGGGACCAGTTTCTTCGAACTGCGTATTCCATCTTTATAGATGAACCCTAACAGTGGTTGAAGCGTGCGCACCGTGAGGAGGATATTGTCCCGGATGGGTTGCTTCTGTAACAAGCCTTCTGCTTTCCGATCCTCTGTGACATACCCCATTTTTAGCCGGATCGCATCCGGTGGGCTCTTTATGTTTCTTACTTTTCCGCTGACTTCCAGTGTACCGGTCTTGAAAGGGACCACTCCAAATAGCGCTTGGGCCAGCTCCGTCCGTCCGGAGCCCTGCAGACCTGCCACACATAGAATCTCACCCTTGCGCAACTCCAGATTGATATCCTTTAGAAAATCATTGCTGCCGTTTGTGATTCGCAGCACCACATCGCCAAAATCCTCCGGTGCTCCAAGCGGCGGGAAGTAGTGATCCAAATCGCGCCCGACCATCATCCGCACAACATCGTGGGGGGTCGTATCCTGAGTCATCACTGTCCCGACCAGCTCGCCGTCCTTGAGGACTGAAATCTTTTCTGCAATATCGAATACCTCGATCAGGCGATGGGAAATGAAAATGATCGCCATGCCGCGGTTCTTTAATTTTGTGATCAGGTCGGTGAGCATTTTTACTTCCACAGTGGTTAATGACGCTGTGGGTTCATCCATGATCAAGACTTTTGAATCAAAGGAAATCGCTTTTGCGATCTCGACGATCTGCTGCTCGGCGACCGATAGCGTATGGCACATCGCCGTCGGCTCAACCATTTGGTGTGCTTCAATATCTTTTAGAACGGCGACGGCTTGTTTGTTCAATTCGGCAACATCCAGCACGCCAAATCTTCCCGGTTCTCTGCCCAGGAAAATGTTCTGCGCCACCGTGCGTTCGGGAAGCAGGTTGAATTCCTGGTAGATAATACTCACACCTTTTAACTGGGCTTCCTTAGGGTGAGAGAATGAGACACGCTCACCGCGTAAAAACATCTCACCCGAATCGGGAGTATAGGCACCCGACATGATCTTCATCAGAGTGGATTTCCCTGCACCATTCTCGCCAACTACCGCATGTACCTCGCCGGGCAGGAAATCCAGGGATATGTTGTTGCATGCAACCACGCCTGGAAATCGCTTGCTAATGTTGCGGACTTCCATTACAGGTCCATTTTGAAGGGAGATATCAGCCGCATTTGAAGTATTTGCTAAAGTCATGGAAACCTCGTCTCTCTTCAGCTTACTTGCGCGAGTTCAGTTTTCAAGAATTTCAAACCCTGGGTGGCAATCGCATCCTGGCTGGGCGCGATCTCACGCCAAATACATACCGCACGCGCAATCTCTTTCACTTGAGATGTAAAAGATTTAATCACAACCGGTCCATCGTAATTGATGTCCCTTAATGCCCTTGAGACGTCATTCCAACGAACCTGGCCGGTCCCTGGAACCCCACGGTCATTCTCACAGGCATGAAAATGAAAGAGTTTCTTGTCAGCCAACCTGATGGCATCACCGCTGTTTTTTTCTTCCAGATGCATGTGAAATGTGTCCAGGTGGAGACCAACATTATCCATGCCGGTCTGGTCGATAAAATCAATCCCCTGCGAAACAATATTAAGCATGTCGGTTTCGAATCGATTTAATGTCTCAAGTGCCAATTTAATACCTCTTGGTTTTGCGTATTGCGCCATTTCCCGGATTCCAATGACGGATCGGTCCCACTCCGCAAGGCGCAATTTTTCATCTTCAAAATGGTCCTTCCCTACGGAAGAGTACATTGGACCACAAACGACAGGGGAGCCCAGCTTTACGGCGGCATCGATCAACCATTTGATATAGGTTTTCGCATTATCGACGATTTTCGAATCGGTACTACAGAGGTTCCGGTCAGGTCCAAAAGCACCGCACACGATTGCGGATAATCCATTCTTCTTCAGGTCGTTTTTTGCTTCCTCAAGATCAATAAGCCCGGGATTCTCCACGGATAACTCAAAAACATCGAATCCAATCCCCTTCACTTTCGGCGCAAGATCCTTGATCGCTTTCGTGGTACACGGGGACACCCAGACAAATGAGTTAACGCCAAACTTCATTTTTTTCTCCTAACCTTCATTTGCTTCATAGTTGCCATTGTCCGAATTACTTCCGGTCTCAATGGTAAATATATAATCCATGGCAAGATTTACCGCCCCGATGATTCCTGCATCGGACCCGGTACCCGAAAAAACGATCTGTAAGTTTCGTGTCGCCAAAGGCAAAGATCTGTTTAAGACCGCCTGTCGAATGGAGGAGAGCAGCAGGTTCCCAAGATTACTAACGCCACCCCCAATAAGTATCATTTCGGGATTGTAAAAATTAACCAGGCTTGCCAAAACGTCCCCAATCATTTGTCCGCTCTCGCGAATGACCTCGATCGAGACCGCATCCCCTTCACGCGCAGCGATGCCGACATCTTCTGCAGTGATTTGTTCGCCTTGACTTTCATAAAGTCTCATAAGGATGGGGCTTCGACCTGCCTGCGCTTCTTGAAGCGCACGCTTCGCGATCGCTGGTCCGGCTGCTATGGCTTCGAGGCAACCCGTATTGCCACAGTGGCAAAGGGGACCGGTGTTGCTGATGCTGATATGACCAATGTCTCCAGCGCATCCGCTCGCGCCACGATAAATTTTTCCGTCACAGATAATTCCAGAGCCAATCCCCGTGCCGATTTTTATGAAAATTAGATTGCTGGCGCCTTTTCCGGCCCCTTCGTGAATTTCTCCCAAAGCCATTACATTGACATCGTTGTCAATCACAACATTGGCTGCCGGAAACCATTGCTGAACCGTCTGAATGATCGGATAGCCGTCCCAGCCTGGCATGATCGGAGGGGAGACCGCCGTTCCCAGGGAAAAATCAACAGGCCCGGGAATCCCGATCCCAATGCCCAGGATGCGTTCCGAGTCCAATTCGTTCTCACGCATTTTATTTTCCAGTAAATTACACACCCGTCCGAGGACTTTGAGCGGTCCTTCGCGAACAAGCGAAGGTTCATCGTATCGAACGAGTATATTCCCGGAGAAATCGGCGATGGCCAGGTCCACGCTGGTGGCACCAATATCCACTCCGGCGATGTATCCCAGGCCGCCGTTAATACTAAAGGTCTTTGAGCGACGACCACCTGTATATTCGGTGGATTGGCTTTCAAGTATGATTTGTTTTTGTAAAAGGGAATCGATGCTGCTGGTGATCTTGGTTCGGGAATAGTCAGTGGATTCAACCAGATCTGGTTTGGTCATCTCGCCGTATTTTCGAATACGGTCTATTAACTCTTTTTCTGACCGGGAGATGAAAAGCCGATGTGGAAGATTGTCAGCTTGGCGCAGCCAGATAGGTGTGTCCTCTGTGACATGTGAACGGACCTTCTTTATGGCTTGCTCTCTGGCTAATCCCATTGTCGCTTCCGTGACCAAGTTAATGAATCAACAGTGCTGATTACAAACGAAGCTGTGAAACTGCAGTTTTTGTTATTGAATCACCAAGAGAAGTAATAGTATTTTAGCAAGAAGAGATAAATGTCCTATGTAATATTTGACACTACTTTTGCATATCTTTGTCATAACTTTGTACAAATAACCGTAACTGACGTGAAAAAAAACTTTAGTTCATCTTTGGCATTATTCTGTGATGCTTGCAATATCAAAAACCTTCGCTATCATATCAAGTGAGTGATAGTTATGACCGGTCGTGATGATATAGTGATGGGAGGCAAGGTTCTCCACCATCCTGGGACCGTTGGACACTTCGATCACGGCTCCATTAAGGCAATGGGAGTCGGCAAATTGGGCATATTTTGGCAAGTTCCCTTCAATGAGGCTCCAACGGTTGAAGGGGGGGATCAATTTGACCAGGGTGACTGGGCCTTCGGGTAATCGAGCATCAATGGCAGTGGCGTTATCATCCACAATGGCTAGAACCTTTTCTTTCAAGGTCCATTCTGTAGAAAACGATTGAGGCACTACGCCCAGGTAGCCACAGTGGGCTGCGAGGATGTGATTATCCGGTTTTCCAGCGACCTCCGGAAAATTAGGTATATGTTCGTGTTTCAATGCTGCTTGTCCCATAAGAAACGGATACAGGTTGGTCATCATGAAGGGTGTTTCGATCGTTCTTGCAATCAAAATCTCGGTAAGCATGGAAACCGTATCCCCTTCACAGCCCCATACCATTTTCCCGTCTTCGTACAGAAAATTCCAGGCCAGGCAGGGAGTGGTATCGCAGAAATGGGATTCGTTCAGGCAGTTCATCCCGACCGCGATGACCTCAGGGTGGTCTTCAAGGTCTTCTTTTATTCTTAAATAAAGCTTTACAGCGCTAAGAATTGCCTTGTTGCTAATCTTGCGGGTTGGCGTTTTGCCTTTCCGCTCTTCCCAGGTTTTTTGAGCGGTTTCATCGGGTACCGCTTTCGCTTCTTCTGCGAGTTTTTGAAAACTCTTCTTGACGATTTTTAGCCCGTATTTCTTTTCGATCGCCTCCGTGCATTCGGGTTCCCACCAATAAAACCGCTTGAAAATTTCATCCTGAAGCCCTCCCGCGGCAGGTTTGTCCTGATAAACCAGAAAGCTGGATTGACGCAGCTGTCGTTTCAAAGCAAATGCCCGGCAGGCTTGTTTGGTTTTTTCCAGTGCATTCGGTGCAACAACCTTAACCCCTTTTGCCGTGAGGTAAGTATTAATCTCCCAATCCCACATTGAGACTGTGCCAAATTCTGAGGTGACCACCATGATGGGTTGAGGTAACGCCTGGATTTCTTTAAGCCGTTGATAGGCATCCCCCAGCATTTGTGGAAATATTACCCCGTCGCAGCCTGGAATACTTTTACCCAATTCCACCGGCTCCAATAGATCTGCTTCTTCTGATAACAGCCCCTTTAATTCCTGCAACTGTTTCGCAAAGTCAGGGTCCTCTGCACTTTTAAAATATACCGGAACCAGAGCAGCCTTCATAAGTGACTCCAAATTCGAGTGAAAAAAGGGAAGAACCGGGATGAGCAACAGCTCATCCCGGTCAGGGATTATTTGACTTCAGCGACTGTTACCTTGCGACCGGTGTTGGCGGAGATGATGCCGGCCTCCAGGACCTGCATGTCTTTCATACCGTCATAGAGATTAGGCGTGATCTTTGTCCCTTTCTCCATCGCTCCCAGGAAGTCCACAACCGCATGCGTAAACTCATGCTCGTAACCGATGATATGTCCAGGCGGCCACCAGGCTCCGACATAAGGATGAGTCGCATTGGTGACCAGGATCGTCCTGAATCCTTGTTCGTCGGCAGGATCTTCGAGGTTCAAGTATTGAAGTTCGTTCATCCGTTCGAGGTTGAAGATCAGGCTGCCCTTGCTGCCATAGATCTCAAAGTAGTTGTAATTCTTCCGGCCGCTGGCAAACCGGCTTGATTCAAAAGATCCCAGTGCGCCATTTGAAAATTCAACGACCATGAAGGCTGCATCGTCAACTGTGACTTTGCCTTTTTCTGCAGCCGCGGATCCGGACTTGAATGTTCCGGCATCCTTGCCGGGGAGAGGGCGCTCGGTTACAAATGTTTTCATCATCGCCGTGACAGAATCGACATCACCGATTAGATAGCGCGCAAGATCGACGCTGTGCGAATTCAGGTCATAATGTGGACCTGCCCCGGCGTATTTCTTCTGCAAATGCCAGGTCAGGGGGAAGTTCGGATCGGTGATCCAGTCCTGCAAATAAGTGCCGCGCCAATGGAAGATCTGCCCTAATTTACCTTCTTCGATCAACTTTTTGGCAAAAGCGATGGCAGGTGTTCGGCGATAGTTGTGATTTAGGTAATGCAGAACGCCTGCTTTCTCTGCCGCTTCATACATTTCCTTGGCTTCGGCAAAATCAAGGGCGATCGGCTTTTCACAAAATATTTGTTTGCCGTTTTTTGCAGCCGCAATCACAATTTCCTTATGCAGGTAAGTGGGTGTGCAGACGTCGATGATATCGATGTCTTTGCGTGTGACCACTTTCGTCCAGTCTGATTCCGTTTCCTCCCACCCCCAATTCCTGGCAAAATCACCCGTGCCCTTGACATCCTGACCGCAGGCGACTTTCAAGACGGGGGTAAGTCCAAGGCTGAAGAATTTTGGGGCGGAAGTCCAGGCGTTGCTGTGCGCTTTCCCCATGAACTTGGTTCCGATGATTGCCACATTTACTTTCTTCATGCGACTCTCTCCTTGTTTGCTAATGATTAATTTATGAGAATTCCAAATCGCAATGGTTCGATCTTATTTCAATGCGGCAGAAATTTTCTTTAATTCCAAAATGCTCAATTCAACCGCTTCATCTTCGCGTCCCGTCCAATCCGCGTGAGGGTGATCGATCTCAACCGCCAGGAATCCCTTGAAGTTCGCTTTGAGGAGTAATTGGGCGAGAGTTTGATTGTCAATCAGCCCCTGGCCGACCGGGACGCCGGCAAAGAAGTGCCAATCCGTTGGTCTGGCAGTTTTATCCGGCATTAAATCCTTTACGTGGGTGGCAAGGACGTAGGGAGCTAGTTTTTCCATTCCTGCAATCGGATCATCCAGCAAGCGAAGGAAGTTGCCCGTGTCAAAATTTAAGCCAAAGTATTCCGAATCCACTTCTCCCAGTAACTGAAGGATTTCGTCCGACGTGAAGTCAATATGGTTTTCGACGGCTAATTTAACGCCATTGTCCTTGGCGATAGGGACGGCCTTCTTGAACATATCCACCAGGGCTTTGATCTGCGGACCGTGAGGTTCATGCCGGAACATGAGACTGCTGCCAACGACGCGCATCACATCCGCGCCGATTGCTTTGGCGTAAGGAATCATCGTAACCATTTCTTCGTAGGCGGTCCAATTTTTTCCGCGTTCCAATCCATCCGGGTGTCCCCAGGCATAGACGCGGTCGAACTTGTATTCGTCCAATTGAGCCTTTAACTCTTTAAACCATCCTGAATCAGTGGAGGGGAAGAAACAGGATTCCAAAGAGACGCCGTCAACTTTTAGCTCATGGGCTCTTTTGAGGAAATCCTGCATGGTCATATTCTTCGCCGGAGGTTTCTGATCCGGATAAACCTCTCCAAAAAACCTGTGATAGCAATAACTATCAATTCCGACTTTCATGGCAATCCTCCTGAGTGGTGTGGGAAATTTGGGATGAGATAAGTTGTTTGGTAATCACTATGAAATGGGTGGGGTACTTGCGTTTTTTTTAGGGCTTATCAGGGCTATCAACATGTAATTACAGCATGACATTATTATAACGATTTGGCAAGGAATTGCAATAGGAAAACATTAAAAAACCTATATATTTGACAAAATAGACAAAGATTTACATAGAAAGACAAAACATTTTTAGTGGACGGTTATTTTCCACATCCCCATTGACATGTTCGTGAGAATTCTCTATAATGAGTTGTAATAACAGGATTACAAGAATTTCTTGGAGTCTAATGGATCCCAACCAAGTCATCCTCTTCGAAAGCCATATTCCCTACTATATCCAGTTAATGGATATATTGAGAGAGAAAATCCAGGAGAATAAATGGCTTCCTGGCGAGCAGATACCCGGGGAACAGGAATTATGTGAATCCTACGGAATCAGCCGGACGGTAGTCCGACAGGCATTGCGCGAACTCGAGCTGGAAGGCATTATTCACCGGCGAAAAGGGAAGGGCACCTTTGTTGCAGAACCGAAAATCAGCGAGGGATTGATCCAGAACCTGACCGGGTTCTATCAGGATATGATTGAACGAGGGCTTAAACCCGTGACGCGGGTTCTCCACCAAAACGTGATTCACGCCAACGAAAAAGTGGCGAAGTTTTTGGAAATCCCGGTTGGAACCGATGTGATTGATATTCAACGCCTGAGGTTTATCAATAATGAACCGATTCAACTGGTCACGACTTATATTCCACTCCTGGTTCACCCTCCCTTGGCGACTGTTGATCTGACGAATCGTTCCCTTATACGAGTATCTTGAAAAAGAGGCTGGGATTTTGCTCACCCGAGGTCGTCGTTATATTGAATCTGTACTGGCGAATGAGAATGAGGCATCCCTGCTTGGTATTGAACGGGGCGCGCCATTATTAATGCTGGATAGTGTGAGCTATATTGAAAGCGGGCAACCGATTGAGTTTTATCATGCGCTTCATCGGGGCGATCGAACTCGGTTCGAAGTCGAGTTGGTTCGTATGCGCGATCAAAAAGCCTCCTTGCCACAAGGCAGCTTCCATTCACCAATATCCTAGCAAAGCATTCCGGTGAAGCATCTTCCGGTAAGTCTGGGAATATCTCGCTTATCTTATCCACGGGTTGCTGGTTGGAGTAATTCATGACGAAAAAATATTTGATGGGTGTAGATCTTGGCACCAGCGGAACCAAGGCAGCGCTGTATCAAATCGATGGCAGGAAAATTGCCGAATCCAGTTTGGAGGTTCCTCTTTATTACCCCAAACCCGGTGTGGTCGAACAGGATAACCGCGATTTTTTTGAGACGGCAGCTCTGACGGTTAGAAAGTGCATCGAACAAAGCGGAGTCGATCCCACGGAAGTAGCGGCGATCGCGTTTGATTCGCAGATGGCTGGCGTCGGGTTGGTGGATGAACAATTCCAGCCTGTGGCCCGGTTTGATTCCTGGCTTGATATGCGCTGCCAGCCTTATATTGAAATGATCGACAAGGAATGTGGTGACCTGGTGACAAAATTAACGGGTTGCCCGCCTACTTGTGACCATGGGCCAAAGATGCTTTGGTGGAAGAACGAACAGCCGGAAACCTACAAACGAACGGCAAAATTCGTAATGCCCGGGACATTTGTCGCTGGTCAAATGGCTGGACTTAACTCAGATCAGGCTTTCATCGATTACACCTATATCCATTTCTCAGGATTTGCAGATGCGGAGCAGGGCAAGTGGTCAGAATTGCTTTGCACACGGTTTGGTCTGGATATTCAGAAACTTCCGGAGATTGTCGAACCCTGGAAAGTGATCGGAGAAGTAACCGAATCCGCCTCAAAGAAATCTGGTTTGGCCGCGGGCACATTGATCGCTGCAGGAGCAGGGGATACCGCAGCGAATGCCCTCGGCGCAGGCATTGTTTCGCCGGGAGTGATCTTCGATGTCAGCGGAACCGCATCAGTCCTTGCAAGCTGCACGGATCAATATGTAGCCGACACAAATCACCGAGCGTTGCTGACGATGCGGTCCGTCATCCCAGGGTTATGGAATCCCCTCGCCTATATTGGCGGTGGTGGTTTGGCACTTCGTTGGTTCCGCGATCAGTTTTACAACGCCCATCATGGAAAGTCCCTGCCTGTCGAGGAGTCCCTCTATTCAGAGCTGAGCCTGCTGGCCGAAACTATCCCCGTGGGATCCGATGGTTTGTTCTTCTCACCACACCTGGGCGGTAGAATTTGTCCTTCCAGTCCCAACATGAGAGGAGCCTGGATCGGAGTCTCGTGGTCGCATACCCAGGCTCATTTCTTCCGCGCGATCCTTGAAAGCGTAGCTTACGAATATGCTTTCTATCTCCAAATTCTTCGAGAACTTCTGCCTGATCTGGAACTCGTCGAATCAAGAGTTGTAGGCGGTGGGGCAAAAAGCGACACTTGGAATCAAATCAAAGCCGATGTCCTTGGAGTCCGCGTTCAACGCCTGACCGGAAATGAATTTGGGACCTGGGGCGCTGCCATGATCGCAGGCAAAGCCGCTGGGATTATCTCGGATCTTGTCGAACACGCTTCACGAACTGCCATTCCTGAAGGAAAACCAATCCTGCCTGATCAAGAACGTCATCAACGGTATATGCCGTTAGCCGATAAATATATTGAGATGCAGAACCTGTTAAACTCATTCTATGCAGGTTGAGATGGATAAGTGATTTTAAATTTCATAGGAGCTTAATGTGAAAAAGCAAGTTCGTTTATGCATGATCGGTGCAGGCCGGGTCGGAAAGAACCATTCCCGAGCCATTTCCCGCCACGTGCCAGGTGGAAAGATCGTCTCTCTCGTGGATCCCATGGCGGAAATCCGCAAGGAAACAGCCATTGAGTATGGGATTGAAAAGGAATTTGACTCCCTGGAGAAGGCATTCGAAGGACCGGAGTTTGATGCTGTGGTCATCACCACTCCCACCCCAACGCATCTCCCTATCACCGCATTGGCCGCTGAAAATGGAAAGCATGTATTCCTCGAAAAACCGATGGCATTAAATCTGGAGGAATGCGACAAAATCATTGAGGTGACCCGAAAAAATAATGTCCTTTTGCAAATTGGTTTTATGCGCCGGTTCGACCCGGAATTCGTTTCTGCAGCAGAACGGATCGAAGCGGGCGACATCGGGTTGCCCATGATGATCAAAACCAATACGCATGGTCCCGGACTGCCTCCTCCCTGGGCCCGCGATCTGCGGACGTCCAATGGAATGCTGGCCGAGGTGAACAGCCATGACTGGGATACTCTTCGCTGGCTGATGGGGTCGAATATTGAGCGGGTTTACACCGAGGTGGCCAATTTCAAGGGTGCAGCCAACAATGTCGATACTCCAAATTTCTACGACAATGTCCTGGTCACCTGTAAATTTGAAAGTGGTGGCCTGGGGCTGCTTTCCGGTGTGTGCCCGTGCGGATACGGATATGATGCCCGGGTGGAGATCATTGGAGAAAAAGGGATCATGCTGCTGGGAACTTTGGAAGGGCAGGCAGTGACGGTGTGCACGAACCGCGACCAGGGCCTGGTGCGGCCCATTGTGAGAACTTGGCCTGAACGGTTTCAATGGGCATACATCTATGAACTGGAACATTTCGTCCAATGTGTTCAGACTGAGACACCTCCTCGTGCAGGAGGGCATGAGGGCCGCTGGGCGGTCGCTGGCGTACTTGCAGGGACCAAGTCTTTCCTGGAGCAGCGCCCGGTTACCTTAAAAGAAATTACCGGTTAATGACTTTCCATTGGAGATAATAATGCTGGCTGCTGTTTATCACGGACCCAATGATATTCGTGTGGAGGAAGTTCCAAATCCTCAGATACGTTCCGGAGAATTATTGATCAAGGTCTTGAGTGCAAGTATTTGTGGCACGGACCTGCGAATATTTCACGGCCAACATCGAATGTATTCTCCTGGAACGGTACGGATCCCGGGGCATGAAGTGGTCGGAACGATTGCTGAAATTGGCGAAGGGCTTTCAGGGTTTCAACCGGGGGAAAGGGTGTTTATCGCTCCTAACATGGGCTGCGGTAGTTGTGCACAATGTGTAAGTGGAAATAACAATCTGTGTGCGAACTATGATGCGATCGGCGTCACCATGAATGGGGGCTTTGCCCAATATTTGCGCGTCCCGGCGAATTCCGTCCGTCAGGGAAATGTCATCAAGCTCAGTGAGAATGTTGACCCGGCAGTCGCTGCGTTGATTGAACCCTTTGCATGCGTGCTTCGTGGGCAAAACGCTTTGCATATCAAACCGGGAGAAGTCGTTCTGGTGATTGGCGCCGGACCGATTGGTGTGATGCATACCAAGCTGGCGAGAGCGCGAGGAGCTGGTCGTGTGATCGTCAGTGAACCGGTGACAGACCGCGCAGCTCAAGTTAAACGCATGGGGGCAGATCGCGTCGTCAATCCGAGCGAGGAGGATCTGCTTTCTGTGGTGCGCGAAGAAAGCAACGGTCGGGGTGCGGATGCGATCATCGTAGCGGCGCCTGTCCATGCCGCCCAGGAGAGTGCGCTCCATCTTGCGGCCATCGGCGGACGGATCAATTTTTTTGGCGGTCTTCCGAAGGATCGTCCTGGTATCAATTTGGATTCCAACCTTGTCCATTACAAGGAACTTGTCATTACCGGAACGACTGCCTGCAGCACCAATGACTGTTGGCAGTCGACGCAGATTGTCAATTCGGGTCTGATCGACTTATCCGATTTGGTCAGCCAGCGGTTCCCTCTTCGCGAAGCAGTCAGTGCGTTCGCAGCTGCGGAAGATCGAAAGTCGTTGAAAATAGTTTTGGAGCCGTAACTTGTGACACAATCCATTCCCACTCAACTCAGCGGGCCAAAACCTGTCCGGTCAGTCCTCGGAGATATCCAATTCGAATCGCTGGGGATCACAGATGCACATAATCATGTCTGGATTGATAAGGTCAAAGGTGCTGATAGCTCCGCGCCAGTTCTGGACCAATACGATAGTATCCGAACGGAATTGCTCGATTACCGGTCCGCTGGAGGGGTGAGCCTGCTGGATTGCCAACCCGGCGGCTGCGGCAGGAATGGCGATAAGCTGGTTCAACTCTCCAAAGATACCGGCGTGAATATTATCGCTTGCAGTGGTCTTCACCGGAAAAAATATTATGTACCCGATTTCTGGCTTTTTTCAGCCACAGCGACAGAAGTGTCAGATTATCTAATATCTGAATACACCGTGGGTTTGGAAGAGACAAGAGACCACCCCAACCCTCCCCGCGCTGGTTTTTTCAAGATCGCACTAGAAGCAAGCTGGAAGGAAACACCACAAGCCGCGATGGAAGCCGTTGCTGCCGCCGCCAAAGCAACGGGTGCCTTGGTGGAAATCCACACCGAAAAAGGCGCGCTGGCAGAAAAAGCAGTCATCTTCTTTGAAGACCGCGGCGTGAAGCCACTTCAAATTGTCCTGTGTCACATGGATAAGCGGCCTGATTTGGGACTGCATACCGAGTTGGGAAAGTATGGCGTCCTTTTGGAATACGATACATTTTTCCGGGTGAAATATAAGCCTGAAGAGACTCTCTGGCGATTGATCACTGGCATGTGTAATGGTGCTTTGAGCAATCGGATAGTTCTTGCCACAGATATGGCTGAGTCGGAAATGTATAAATCCATAGGGGATGGTCCCGGATTGGCAAGTTTGCTGACCACAATCAAGCCCCGGCTCATCGATCTGCAAATTCCACTTAACTCAATTCAGGAGATGTTGGGCGGCAATATCGCCAGACGTCTTGCTGGTCTAATCTAATTTAGGAGAATTATATGTCTGACGCACCGTTCACGTACACGATCCCCATCCCCGGTATCATCCCGTCGCGAGTTGATAATCATATTCAAAGGAGGTTATCTGCTCTTAAAGGACAGTGCATGGACCAGGAAGCCTACCAGAAGATGCTGGCAGAGGATGACCGCTTGGTCTATGAAGTTTATGAGATTAAACGACCTGAAGTTGAAGGGGAAATATTGATGGGAATTTCAGTGGTTCACCCAGGCAAGGTTGGCCGCGAGTTTTTTATGACCAAAGGTCATTTTCATACCGTCATTGATACAGCAGAAGTCTATTACTGTCTTAAAGGCGAAGGCTTTATGGTCATGGAGACTCCGGAAGGGGAGACGTCCGTGGAATCCCTTTCTCCCGGAAAAGTGCTCTACGTCCCTCCGAGGTGGGCGCATCGATCGGTCTGTACCTCCCGGCAGGAAGATCTCGTCACATTCTTCGCTTATCCCGGGAACGCAGGGCACGATTATGGGACGATTGAACAGTTGGGTTTCAGGAAGCTGGTGGTGGATGGAGAGAATGGTCCGGAGATCATTGATAATCCGAAATATCGAAAGCAGACGGCCTCCAATGGATCTCGCTAAGGCTCGCCTGCTCGTCACACCGACCTCCTATGGGAAAAATGATCCACGATTGAAATCCGAAATCGAAGGATTGACAGCATCCGTTACCTATAACCCCACTGGAAAACCCCTGTCTTCGGAAGAAGTGGCAAGCCATTTAATTAACATCGATGGATACATCGCCGGGTTGGACGTGATCGACCGTTCCGCTCTGGCTAAGGCAGACAAATTAAAGGTGATATCCCGTTATGGTGTCGGGGTGGATAACGTTGACCTCGAAGCTGCCAAAGAGAAGGGGATCGTCGTCACCAATACTCCGGGAGCGAATTCCGTTTCGGTGGCTGAATTGGCACTTGGTTTGATCCTTGCCCTCGCCCGTCAAATTCCGGAGGCAGCCCAGGCCGTTCAACAGGGGAAATGGCCTCGACTCAATGGAGTTTCTCTGGAAGATAAAACGATCGGAATCTTGGGCCTGGGGGCGATTGGTAAACAACTTGCCCGGCGGCTCGCCGGATTCGATTGTCGTATCCTCGCATTTGATCCATTTGCAGATAAATCCTTTGCCGAGGCTAACGGGGTAACACTGGAATCTTTGGACAATGTCATTGCCCGCGCTGATTTTGTCAGCCTGCACCTGCCGCTTCTTCCGGAAACACGAGGAATGGTCAATGCTGAATTCCTCGCACGTATGAAAAAAGGTTCCTATCTCATAAATACTTCAAGGGGAGAAGCGGTGGATGAAACAGCCCTCTTGCATGCTTTGGAGACAGGTCACCTGAGAGGCGCAGGTTTGGACGCCTTCACAGTCGAGCCGCCTGATCCAGCGAACCCTTTGCTGAAACTACCTCAGGTGATTGCCACGCCTCATCTTGGCGCACAAACCGACGGTGCCACCAGCAACATGGGGTGGTTCGCAATGAAAGATTGCCTGGCTGTATTACGCGGTGATGAACCGTTATATCGGGTTGCATAAAATATATTTAGGAGAGAACGAAAATGAACAAGAACGAAGTCTTGGAAAAAGTAAAATCGTTGGGGCTCTTGGCAGTTATTCGTGGACCCTCACCCGAGCTGACCGTGCAAATGGTTGAAGCTCTGGTGAATGGTGGTGTAAAAGGGATCGAGATCACATACAGCACGCCTAACGCGGAAGAGGTGGTCAAGAGCCTCTCCAAGAAATTTGGCGACTCCATTGTGCTCGGTATGGGTACTTTGACAAAGCCTGAACAGGCGGAATCCGCAAAAGCTGCCGGTGCGAATTTCTTGGTGAGTCCGGTTTGCGAGAAGACCCTTGTTGAGGCCATGGTCAAATCCGGATTAATAACGATGGCCGGCGCATTGACTCCTACCGAGGTGTTTCAGGCATACAGTCTCGGTACCGATGTGGTCAAAATCTTTCCGGGGTCAGTTGGCGGACCAGCCTACATCAAAGCCTTGAAAGGTCCCTTCCCTCAGATCCCAATGATGCCGACCGGCGGAGTGAATGCGTCCAATGTTGCTGAATGGTTCGCGGCGGGAGTGGTTGCCGTTGGAGCAGGAAGCGAGTTGTGCCCTCCTCAACTGGCGAAAGAGGGAAAGTTCAATGAGATCAGCCAAAAGGCTGCAGAGTTTGTAAAAGTAATCCAATCATCACGGTCATAATTACATTAAGAATAAAGAGATTTATCATGGAAACTACACTTCAAAAAAACTACCTTATAACAACCAAAAAGGTACCAACTTTCTACTTTATCGGAGTGACGACTTCGAAATCTTCCATAATGAAAGTATTCCCGTTGTGGATGGAAGTGCTTGGACGCAAAGAAGTTGTTATGGAAGGAATCGATTGCAAGATCCATGACGAACCGGATGCTTATCGCAAAGCTGTTGCTCAGATCAAATATGATCCTTTGTCACAAGGCGCGCTGGTAACCACACACAAGATCGACCTCCTTAATGCCGCCAGGGACATGTTCGAATATCTGGATCCTTATGCCCAGATCACCGGTGAAGTATCGAGCATTTCAAAATTAGACGGTCGCCTGGAGGGACACGCGAAGGATCCCCTTACTTCCGGTGCCAGCCTCGATGCGATCATCGAAAAAGGGTATTTTGGAAAAACAAAAGGCGAAGTGCTTTGCTTTGGAGCGGGCGGTTCAGGCGTTGCCACCTTGTTGCACCTGATAAACAAGAAGGACAAAAGCGATAGGCCGAGAAGGTTCACGTTCGTCAATCGTTCCCAGGGCCGGCTGGACCATGCCCGGGAAATGGTAGGCGGTTTAGGAACCGATATTGAGATTGAATACATCTGCAACTCGGATCCAAAAATAAATGACAGCATCATGGAAAAATTCCCTCCTTGCAGCATCATCATTAATGCCACTGGAATGGGCAAGGATACCCCCGGTTCACCGATTACGTGGGAGGGGAAATTCCCACTGAACAGCATCTCATGGGAATTCAACTACCGTGGTGAGTTGGATTTCATGCATCAATCCCTGGCTCAGGTGGAAAGCCGGAAAGTGAAAGTGGAGGACGGCTGGATCTATTTTGTGCATGGTTGGACTCAGGTGGTTGCCCAGGTGTTGCATTTCGATCTCACGCCTGAGTTGTTTGAACGATTGAATCAAGCAGCATCATCGGTGCGAGGTAAGTAAATAGTTTCGTAGATTGAAAGGCCGGTGAGGGTATGTTCCTTCCCACTAAAGATATCGCAAAAATGATCGACATCTCTTGTGTCCGGACGACATCGAACAAGGCTGACATTATTGAGATGGTCGAAGCTGCGCGCAAGTACGGTTTTGGTCAGGTTTCGGTGATGCATTGTTTCATTCCCTATGTCAAGGAGCTTCTAAAAGATTCCCCGGGCATTCGTGTAGTTGGGAATGTAAGCTTTCCATCAGGCTCCGATTCCACAACTCTAAAAGTGGTCCAGGCAAAAGAGATGGTCGCAGCTGGCTGTGACGAGATCGATATGGTCATGAATATTGGTAAACTGCGCTCGGGTGATTATTCCGATGTGGAAGCAGATGTCAGGGCTGTGATCGAAACTGTGCATCCAATTCCGATCAAGGTGATTATCGAGATCATGGAATTGACACAGGATGAGGCCGTGAAGGCATGTGACATTTGCTTGAGGTCCGGGGCAGACTTCATCAAGACGGGTACGGGTTGGGCTTCTCGCGGCACGACCGTGGATGACGTCCGCCTCGTGAAATCGTTGATAGGCGACCGCGCGAAGATCAAGGCATCCGGCGGTATTCGGGACATTGATACTCTTAAAGAGATGTACAAAGCCGGAGCGAGTCGATTTGGTGTAAATCTCCGAAGTGGAATCCAAATCGTGGAAGAATGCAATAAGCTGGGTCTAGGTCTTGAAGTTTAATTATCCTGAAAGACCGACAAGGAGAACAATGAGTAAAAAAATCCTATCCTTTGATCTCGGAACCGGCGGCAATAAGGCATCGCTCTATGATGAGGATGGTCATTGTCTGGCAAATGCATTTGTATCCTATTCCACACACTATCCTCAGGTCGGCTGGCATGAACAGCGACCTGAGGATTGGTGGAAGGCAGTTGTGGAAAGTACTCGTAAATTGCTTGATAACAAGGGCATCGATAAAAAGAGCATCGTTTGCATCGGGATCTCTGGTCACAGCCTCGGGGCCATCCCCTTGGACAAGGATGGCAACCTTTTAAGAGAGACAACCCCAATTTGGTCTGATATCCGTGCACAGAAGGAGGTGGAGGAATTCTTCAAAACGATCGATCCGGACGAGTGGTATCTGGCAACCGGAAATGGATTCCCCGCTGCCTGCTATACGATTTTCAAGGCGATGTGGTATAGAAATCATGAACCTGGGATGTGGGGTAGGGTTTACAAAATCCTGGGCACAAAGGATTATATAAACTATAAACTCACCGGAAAAATCATGACGGATTTTTCCTATGCCTCGGGCACGGGGATTTACAATCTAAGAGAATGGAAATATGACGAAAAGTTCGTGAAAGCCAGCGGAATTCCGATTGAACTATGGCCGGAGATCGTTCCTTCTACCACCATACTTGGCGACATCGATCCAAATATTGCGCAATCCTTGGGATTGAATAGCGATGTCAAGGTGGTATGCGGGGGGGTGGACAATTCGTGCATGGCGTTGGGAGCCAAAAACATACGCGACGGACGCGTATACACATCCCTCGGTTCCTCTGCCTGGATTGCGGTTTCATCTGAACAGCCCGTGCTGGATAAGAAATACAAGCCCTATGTGTTTACCCATGTCGTTCCGGCTATGTTCACGTCCGCAGTCAGCATCTTTTCTGCAGGCACGACATTCTCCTGGGTGAAAGATAATCTTTGTAACGAATTGATCGAAGAAGGAAAGATCACAAACGAGGATGTTTACGTGCTGATGAACCGTGAAGCAGCCAAGGCTCCGGTTGGCTCGAACAAGTTGCTATTTAACCCCAGCCTGGCAGGGGGAACATCCCAGGATGCCAGCGTGCACATCCGCGGAGCTTACATCGGCCTAGATCTGAAACACGGTAAAGCTGAATTGATCCGCTCGACCATGGAGGGGATCGCCATGAACCTGCGCTTGCGGCTGGATCTGCTGCGCAAATACACCCGGTTGGAAGATGAAATTCTCTTCGTCGGGGGCGGCGCAAAGAGTCTGGATTATTTGGGTATTTTCGCGGATGTGTTTAATACGCGCATCCTAAAAACCAATATCGATCAGGATGCCGGCGCTCTGGGTGCGGCAGCAATAGCCGCCGTTGGGTGTGGAATATGGAAGGATTTCAATCGAATTGATGAGATTCATAAGATTGAAAATGTGGTGGAACCCAACAGCGAAAATAACAAGGTTTACGAGAAACTTTTGCCGATATTTGAACAGGCGGCAGAATTTCAAGCGAGGATCAGTGAATCATTGCATCACCTTGAAATTTAGAAGCTAAACAATAAAAATTGGTTGAAAAATGTGACATGTCATATTATTAAGGTAAATTGACTGGCACCTGATTAATTCCTATAATATTTAGTAACACTTGGAATGCTGATGAGTAAATTTCCAGGGATAAGGAGGACGGTATCAACTGAACAGGAATTCCACAAACCATGATGTCCGGTTCTTGTTTTCTCCACGAGTTGGTCCTCGCAGTGATAGAGCTGCAAAAATTAAAAATGAAGAAAAAATGATTTCACAAAATCCATAATGAAAGGAAAAGCCCCATGAAAATCGGTCTGTTTACTGCAACATTTCTCGATCTAAAGATAGAAGAGGTCTTTAAACTCGCATCCGGTCTGGGTTATCAGGCAGTGGAGATGCCCGCATTTGCCAATAATCCGCATCTTGACATCGAAGAGATCGTCAAGGGAAATAAAGCCGCCGAGCTTAAAAAGCTGGTCAGTTCCCATGGTCTGATCATCTCATCATTGGCGAATCACCCTGAAGGCCAGATCGTCCTGGGCCCTTATGGTAAGGATACAGACGCCATCTTCAAGGGCACAAAGGAAGAAAAGATCAAGTTTGGGACGGAGCGGATGATCAAAACCGCACAGGCAGCGAATGCTCTTGAAGTCCCTGTGGTGACCGGTTTTATAGGCTGCGAGAACTTCGGTCGTTTCTTCCCCTGGCCATACTCCAAGGGCTGGTCGGATATGGAAGGCGAATTTGTGGAACGCTGGGGAAAGATCCTGGATAAATTTGCTGACTATGGCGTTAAATTTGCCCACGAACCGCATCCGAATGAGCTTGTCTACAATGTGGAGACTGCTCTTAAAGCTGTGGAACTGATGGGCGGTCGCAAGGAATTCGGGTTTAACTTCGATCCTGCAAATCTCATTTATCTGGGAATTGATGTTGAAAACTTCATCGATGCTCTCGGAAAACGGATCCTGCACGTTCATGCCAAGGATGGAGAAATCGTCGCCCACAATGTGCGTCGTTCCGGTTTGATCCCGCAGGGTGACTGGCAGCGCCTCGACCGCGGATTCCGCTTCCGCATCCCGGGTTGGGGGTCGGTGCCTTGGAAGAAAGTGATCACCGAACTCTCCATGATCGGGTACGATTATGTCATGAGCTATGAGCACGAAGATGTGACCATGAGCCGCAACGACGGTATCACCAAGACAATCGCGTATCTCAAACCCCTCTTGATCGAAAAGCCATACGAGGGTCGAAACGACGTTCTGTTCAACTAAAATCCCTGATCGAGGAGAATATTCCATGGCAGAAAAAATGAAAGCAGCAGTTTTTGAAGCTATAAAAAAGGTTGTGGTCAAGGAAGTCCCTGTTCCTGTGATCGGAGATGGCGAGGTGCTTATCAAGGTAAAAAACACTGGCATCTGCGGCACAGACTGGAGCATCTACAATGGATGGTATTCCGCTGACAAGCTGCCGATGATCCCCGGACACGAGTTCTCGGGTGTGATTGCAAAGGTCGGAAAGAATGTCGCGGGCTGGAAAGAAGGCGACCGGGTCACCGCGGACATCAATATGTATTGCGGGAATTGTTATTACTGCTCCCAGGGAAATTACCTGATGTGTGATCAGTTCACACAACTCGGCATCCACACGGATGGAACTTTTGCTGAATATGTTAAGGCTCCGGCTACTCTGCTCCATCACCTTCCGGATAATCTATCCTTTGAAGCCGGCGCTTTCATCGAACCTGTTTCCTGCTGCATCCATGCCGCCAAGGCTGTGAATGCCCGTGTGGGAGGCAGCATGGCGATCGTCGGATGCGGTTTGGGCGTGCTTCACGCGCGCATGGCGGTACTGCGCTCCTGCGCCCCGGTGATCATCATCGGTGACAATAAGAAGCGGTTGAGCATCGCCAAGGATATGGGTGCCGATTACACCATCAATATCCACGATGTTGCCGACCCGGTTTCAGAAGTGAAGAAACTCACTGGCGGGCGCGGTGCGGACTATGTGATCGAAGCGGTCGGCACAGTAAAAACTTATGAACAGGCTTTTGCCATGGTGCGCAAAGGTGGTACGCTTTCCGCCTTCGGCATTACCGGCGAAGAGGACGTCATGCAGATCCGTCCGTTCGAGTTCGTCCTGGGTGAGAAGAAGATCACCGGTTCCTGCGCCGGCATCGCGGATGACTGGCCGGATGCGATCGCCTTATTGGAACACGGCCGTATCGACCCGAAACCTCTCTTCTCAATGAAGGTTCCTTTAGAAGATCTGGAATGGGCTTTGCATGAACTGCGCAAAGATCCCAATCTCTTCAAGATCTTCGTTTCTCCTGAAATTAGTAAACGCGAAGTGTTGTGATTTGGACCGCCTGGCAGGTATTTAATCAATTACCTGCCAGGCTTCCTTTGGAGAAGTGCAATTGAAAATCAAAAGTATTGATCACATTTCTATTAATGTACTGGATTTTGAAAAATCCAAGGATTTCTACGGACGCATCTTGGGCTTTAAACAACTGCAGACCGTCGATTGTGGGGAATTCGACATCACTTACTTCGCCCTGCCTAATGGCGCAAGGCTGGAATTGTTTGATTACCATGGCAAGAACGCCAGTCACCTTCGTGAAGATAGCGAGGTCGGGCTGAGACATCTTGCTTTCCAGGTGGAGGATGTGGCGGCACACGAAAAACTTCTCATTGCTGAGGACGTTAAAATAACACTTTCAACCGTAGATCTGCCAAATCTCGAAGCCAGGGTGTTGCTTTTCCTTGATCCCAATGGCGTGACACTGGAGTTTTGTGAAAAGATTTAAAGCGATATCAAAATATTTATTCAAAAACCAAATCAGGAGGAATATTTAATGGATAAGAGAGAAATACTTCTTTCACCGATAAAGATTGGGAACCATACTTGTCAAAACCGCTTCTTCAGCCAGGCGATGGAATGCAACGACGCGGATGCCGAAGGCAACCCGACTGATCTTTCCTATCAACGCTACGAGAACTTATTCAAAGGTGAAGCGGGCTTGGTTAGTCTCGAAGCGATCACCATTACCGACAAGAATCGCTCGCGCATGAACCAGCTGTTCATCATGCCCAAGAACCAAGCTGCGCTGACCAAGTTTGTCAAGCGAATGAGAGAAGTGAATCCCAAGACCCTGTTTATTTTCCAGCTCACCCACTCCGGCGAGTTGAGCAACCCTGAATTTTCAAAACGTCTCTCGGTGAAGCCTTTGCCCGGATACACAGCGGACGTTTTCACCGAGGATGAGTTCGAGAAGATAATGGCCGATTTCGTCCTGGCAGCCAAAATGACGTACGATGTCGGTGCTGACGGCATCGATATGAAATTCTGCCACGGCTACCTGGGGTCACAGATCCTGCGTCCATACAACACACGCAAATGGAAATACGGTGGACCTTGGGAAAACCGCCGCCAATTTGCCTACGACCTGTATGAGCGCATCCGCAAGGCTGTACCGGACAAGAACTTCCTGATCGGATCGAAGATCTCCGTATGGGAGGGGTTCCCCGGTGGAATGGGTACCGCAGGACCTGATACACCTGTCATCGATCTGGCAGAGCCGGTTGACCTGGTTAAAGGCCTTGAAGAACGAGGCGCTCAATACGTGATTCAATCAGCCGGCAGCCCGTCGATCACCATCAGCCTGACCCAGGCTGATAAGGATCACCCCTACTTCGCCTACCTGCACCAGTATTTTGCCAAAGTGCTCAGAGATAACCTGAAGAAAGAAACTGTCGTGATAGGTTCAAACTACTCCGTTTTTGGCAAGGGAGTAAACAAACTGCAAGCCGTAAGCAGGGAAGATGCATCCTTACTGGGTTATGGCGCTCAGAATATCGCAAAGGGTTACACGGATATGATCGCTCTCGGCAGGCAATCCCTTGCTGACCCGATGATCCCCCTAAAGCTGCGGGAAGATCGTGAAGCTGAAATGAATTTCTGCACAACTTGCGATAATTGCCTGGAACTGCTGATCCAGCAATCCCCGATAGGATGTGCCACATTCAATCCTATCTATACCGACGTCCTCGTAAAGACCCGCAAGGAAAAGGGCAAGCTTAAAGTCGATCACACTTAAGTAATGCAGAACTAAGAAAAATACATGACCTATTCCTATCTTGAGCATAGGATCAGGTCGTGTATTTTTATGTCATCAGCCCATCAACTCAATTTCCTGCTTAAAGCGCTAAGCAAGTTGCAAGTTATTCGAGATGGGCTGTACCCTATAATAACCTCAAACGCCAGGAAAGGAGTTAAAAAAAAGGCAAAAAACCGTTCTTGGACTTAAAAAAAGAACGGTTTCCTCGAATGGGTACGCAGTCACATCTTGTTAGATCGCGCCTTCTTCTCTCAGCCGTTGGATATCCTGACTGGTAACGCCCAGGTATTGGCGCAGAACCTCTTCCGTATGCTGGCCAAGCAGCGGCGGGGGGGCATCCATCCTTACGGGTGTCCTCGAGAGCTTGAGCGGGGACCCCGCCATCTTGATAGTGCCTGCGGTGGGGTGCGGGATCTCTTGCAGCATTTGGCGCGCGAGAACCTGGGGGTCACGAAAGATTTCGTCAATGTTGTTGACAGATCCGCAGGGAATGCCAGCCGTTTGAATCAAATCTAGCCACTCTTGCGAGCGTCGCGTTTGAAAACGCTCTTGAAGCAGGGGGATCAATTCATCCCGATTCTGTACGCGTCCGGGATTTGTCGCGAAGCGGTTATTTTCGGCTAAATCCTCCCAGCCCGCCACTTTGCACAGCAACTCCCACTGGCGATCGTTCCCGATCCCTATTGCGATCCAACGATCCTCAGTGGCAAAGAGCTCATAGGGGACAATGTTGGGGTGGGCATTGCCATAGCGACCCGGGCGTAACCCGGTTACGAAGTAGTTGCTGGCCACATTCGCAAGCCATCCCAACTGGGAATCGAGCAGGCTGATATCGATGTATTGCCCTGTTCCACTGCGGCTGCGTTCATGCAGAGCAGCCAGGATGGAAATCGTCGCGAACATGCCGGCAGTCTGATCGACGATGGCCACGCCCACCTTGGTTGGCTGTCCCTCCACCGGCCCTGTGATGCTCATCAAGCCGCCCTCAGCCTGGATGATAAAATCATACCCCGGTCGATTGCGGGCAGGGCCGTTCTGGCCGTAGCCGGTTATTGCGCAGTAGATGAGACCGGGATTCAGGGTTCGTAATGCATCGTAACCCAGGCCCCACGCCTCCATCGTTCCAATACGCCAATTCTCCACCAGTACGTCAACCTGGCTGGCTAGTTGTCGGATGACCCTGCGGCCTGCTTCGCTCTTAAAGTTCACGGTGACACTTTTCTTATTTCGGTTGACCGAGAGGTAGTAGGCTGATTCCCCTCCTGCAAAGGGCGGACCCCACTCCCGCGTATCATCGCCTGTCTCCGGCTTTTCAACTTTAATCACTTCTGCGCCCAGATCGCCAAGCATCATGGTGCAGAACGGGCCTGCGAGCACGCGCGAGAGGTCAAGGACTCGCAATCCTGAAAGCGGTGGATCAGATGGACTTGTATCGGTCATCTTTTACTTCTCGGCTCCAGCGTATCACGCCATATTCATAGCAGGTATCCAACATTATTACAAAATTTGCCGGGGGCAGTCCTGTTGGATAGTATGTGCGTACGGATGAATGAAGCTACTTTAGTGGTTTCATTTCCCCAACACACGCTCCAGATTTTCCAGTGTCAACAAATCCATATCAAACCCTTGTTCGACGAAGGGGCGAACATCGCTTGCCACCGCATCCCAGTTCAGCCGCTTGAGACGCTTGCTCACGATTGCTTTCCAGCTGTCCTGAGTCAACAAGTCTCCTATCCATTGGGATTGGGCAAGTGCATTGTTCAATAATTCCATATTTGGCTGCGGCCAGGCGGGGTCGCTGAGGTACCAGAGCAGGTCATAGATATCCCGGCCTTTGGTGTAGGATCGCTGTAAAACAGCGTGCAATTTCCCTGCCAGCAAGGATGCCCTGTCATGATGCTGAAGTTGCAGCAGGAAAAATCGCCTGATGACCGTTGTCTCAAGCGCGGCCCCTGAGGGAGGCCGCGTATCCACCTCGATTTTGACGGACAACACCTCGCTGCGCTGCGGTGAAAGCCCAAGCTCGAACAATAAACCCGGGAAGCGGATGAAGGCGCTGTGGACTGTCTTCTTGTCGCTCACCTTGAATTCCAAGGGGTACCCTTCCGGAGTTAATTCTGATCTAATGGCATTCAGATAATTGCGGAAATCGTACTTATGCCGGTCGCCTTCCAGTGCAAAGTCAAGGTCCTCGGAATAGCGCCTGTGGGAATAGAGAAAGCGAAGGGCTGTTCCGCCATGAAATGCCAGCGGGATCATGGCGCCGGACCGTTGAAGCGATGCTAAAATCCGCGCCTGGAGATATTCTCTCGCCTGATTGCGTCCTTGCTGAGGGGAAGCAGTCTGTCTCACCAGGTCTTTCAGATAGTCTTTCATAGCGCCTCAAATTCTTCGGCTTCACGATGAGCCAGTTCGGAGATCGCCTCTGTCGCCCTGCGCAGTTTGGGCTTGTCGAAAATATCCGATAGATTCCGTAGCACATCCAGATTCAAGCGATCCAGATTCTGGAGCCGCAGTTCCTGCAGGTATTCCGGCGTTTCACCGTCCGGCTGCAGGTAAACCAGATCCAGGAGTGCTTTCTCAGGGGTGGCGACAAAGGCCTGCTGATCGCCCAGATCGGTCATTTGATATCCGTTGAAGAACTCCGGCTTGACATGTCTGAACTCGAAATCGCCCAGGGGGGTGCTCAGGTATTCCGGGCGGCCAGTGGTGACACTCAAAGTGGTAATTACGGTTTCGGGGATCAGGTTGTAGAAAGCCAGGGCTGATTGCAGGCTGACATAGGAGGCGCGCTGAAGGTGGTTGGCGATCACGTAGGGATGCGGCTTGGTTTTCTGATAGGGTGGCGCGATGGCATACAATCCTCTCCGCAGCTGATAGATGCGGCCTGACCTGGTCCAGCGGCTGAGCTGCAGACGGACGACATTAGGATTGACCTTTCCAGCCAGGAGCAGGGAGGTTTCGAAGAGGGTCTCATCGCCGAGGATACTGAGCAACTGTTCGAAGTCCATGGCTGTATATTATCACTAATGATAAATTGTTGCAATGAAATAGACGAGCATACAGAATCAAATTTTCCAGAACTTCAGGTCCATTCATTGTGTGAGGCTAATGGAAGGTGATCGACCAGGGACATGATTCTCCCCTCAATCGGGGACCTGAAACCAAATAACAAAAAGCCTCCAGACGGAGGCTAGGTGATCGATCAGGGACTTGCCTGCACCTGGGCGGCACATTATCCCGATGTCCTTCATATGGAGGGATGTTGTGTCCAATTAATCAATATTTTCTACTGTTTTGATTTCCAGTTGCACCAAATCTGGAAAGGCGACTTTAATCTCTTGAGATATTTTTCATGGTTATTCGCATTAAAGCAAATCCCTCTGGGAAAATGGAGAAAGATAATTGCAGGATAACATATTACCACCTGGGATATCTGATGGGGGCACCTATAGGTGGTTGTAGATTCAACTGATAAGTATGGAAAAAGGACTTCTCACGAGAGTGCCTTGAATGGGTTTATTGAAATACTATTTGCGAAAGATGATCAAGATCTATGAAGGGAATTCTAAAACATACTCCACCAACCCGTAGTCTGGCTTCGGATTTGCTTCCACTTGATTTCGAATAGGTCTTTATTCATTTTGTGATTCTCCTTGTTTTGAGCAGGTTTCCTGGTACAGGCTCAATGCGTTTTCTAATTCCACGTTTGGCCTCATCGGAGGAATTACCCAGGCATCGAAATGGCATCAGGTTTGCCTTAACCACTACATCAATACCGCCTTTATTCCCGCATAAAAATGTTTTAAGCATGCAAATATGGTAACCGCAGCGATTCAACTTACCAGCCGCCGCGTCATAATTCTTCCAAACAAGAAGGTCAGTAATAAGCCAGCGACAAACCCACCTATGTGCGCCATGTAAGCCACGCCTCCTGTGTCCGCAGTATTTGTGATTGAACCTATGCCAAGGAAAAACTGCAGGACAATCCAGAGTCCAATGACTATTAGCGCAGGCACTTGGACCACTTGTTGTCCCTGCAGTACTCTGATCTTTCCCTGTGGGAACAGTAAAATATAACCGGCAAGCACTCCCGCAATCGCTCCCGATGCTCCCAAATTAGGCACGCTTGAACCGGAACTAAAAACCAACTGAGCAGCCATTGCTACAATTCCGCAGAGCAAATAGAAGATCAAGAACTTGATGTGCCCGAAACGGTCTTCTAAATTGTCGCCGAATATCCACAAGTAAAGCATATTCCCACCCAGGTGAGCCCACCCGGCGTGCATGAACATGGCTGTAAAGATGGTCAGCAGACCAGCAGCGGGAGCTGCAAGGAAGCGGGTGGGGACAAAAGCCCACTTCTCAATAAATGCGTCACCACCACTCAGTTCTACAAAGAAGACCAGGACGCACAGAGCGATCAAAGCATACGTGACCACTGGAACACTTCTACTAGCACTATTATCATCACCAATTGGGAACATAGCATATCTCCTTTTTACATTTAAATCAGAAAACGTTCGTGAACTTTCGCTGCGATCTGGCGTTCCGTCATTTTATCCACGGTTTCGATCTCCAGAATTTGTGCTTGAATTCCTTCGTGCTCAATGCGTTTTTCGAGCTCTCCTTTGGCTTCGCCGGGACCAAAGATCTGGATGGTGTTTGCATCACGAACCGCAGAGATAACTTCATCATAATAGTTGTTGAGATTGTTCATAAATTTCCGATCTCGCTGACCTTCTGAGGTCACTTCTTTTAATCCCTCTGGCGTCTTGGAATGTGAACTGCCAGAGTAACGGATATGTTTTCCGCCGGTCGATGAGATGTGCTTAATTTCTTCTTTACCATTTGCGAGAATTACGATGACCGCTTCGCGATGGTCAATCCATAAACCAATTTCCTTTTTCATACAATGCTCCTTATCCATGTCTGGATGAACTAACTTTCTTGAAATCGATAAATCCGCGTTCAAAATTGGTATCAAGCAACTGTACGCGCACCTGTTCACCAACATCCATTCCCTCAAATCCTTGTATAACTTTGCCTTCGACCGGCACGCTTAACAGCCGAACCCAGGTTCCTTTCTCGGAAGCGCCCGTGACAATCGCATCGAAATGCTCCCCGAGCCTTGATTCAAGCAGTAGCGCGGCAGCCGATTTTTCCACTTGGCGTTCGACTTTATTCGCTGCATCTTCTGCTTTGGTGCAATGGGCGGCCAGAATATCCAATGCCTCTTTGCTGTAGGGCGCAGGTTTCCCATCCAGAGCTGCTTTTACCAGGCGCTGCGTCAGCAGGTCGGGGTAGCGGCGATTAGGGGCAGTTGAGTGGGCATAATCCTTGACCGCCAAACCAAAGTGACCCGGGACATTCCCCTCCGGAAGCTCGGCAATGTATTCGCCAGCGCCTAAAAGCTTGATCACAACCAGGGATAAGTCGGGGAACCGGAGTGGATCTTCAGCTTTTTCCTTGATGAGGAATTCCTCCAATGCCTTCGAATTTGGATTTTTCGGGAGTCCGAATTTGTGTTCCCCGGCAATTTCGACAATCCGATCCCAACGTTTTGGTGTGCGCACCACTCGCCGGATCGAAGGAAATTTGCTGGCTGAAAGATAGCGGGCGGTCACGCCGTTCGCTGCGACCATGAAATCTTCTATGATCTCCTTGGCGCGATTCTTTTCATCAATTTCGAGGGACTTAATTTGATTGCCGTCGAATACCGGTTTCGCCTCGATAGTCTCCAGGCTGAGCGCCCCATGGAGATGTCGCAAATTCTTCATACTTTGTGCTACTCGGTCCTGCAATTGCAGGTTTTCAGCCAAACCCTGCACGGCAGGTATATCGTCAGGAATACCGCTTTTCTTCTCAAGCCATAAGGCGACACTGTTGTAGGCTAATTTCGCATGATTACGTACCCAGGCTTTATAGATATTCGATTCCTCAAGGGAGCCATTTGCGTTGATAACCATTTCCACAACTATGGAAAGACGGTCTTGGTTGAAATTCAAAGATGCAATATCGGTAGAAACTTTTACCGGCAGCATCGGGAATATTTCAGCCGCGGTGTAAACCGAGGTGGTGTTATGGCGCGCATGTTCGTCTATCGCTGAACCATCTTTAACGAACAAATCCACATCTGCAATGGCAACAAAAATCTTTACCTTATCAGGAGGCATCGTTTCAGCAACAGTAAGCTGATCCAGATCCCGCGAGTCATCATTATCGATAGAAGACCATGGCAGACCCCGCATGTCTCGAGCTGGCCCACTCTCTCCTGGCGTCAGCTGTTGAAGCTGTCCGAGCTCGGCTAGGACAGCGGCGGAAAAATCAGGGAGCAGCCCGCGCTCAAGCATTGCCCGATGGGCTATGCTTTGTAACATGGAACGGTGGTTGTGATCATTGTTATGCATCGTGTTCACGTGCTACTCCTTTTCATACCGTATAGAATTACTGCGACAAGGCAATTAAGCGACGCATTAGACGCCAGGAGATGAGCATCAGGACCAAGCCAATGGCAATCAACCCACCCAGGAGTACCCAGTCTGGAGAAATCCCACGCAGGGCGATATCCCGTAACAGGAGCGTGCCGTAGGTGGTGGGCAGCATCCAGGAGATGACTCTCACCGGCGCGATAAGCATATCCAGTCCTATGATGAATCCTGTAAAAAAGACGCTGGCCAGCAAAACAATCATGCTGTACTGCACAGCCTGGCTGTCGGTTTGCGAGACCATCGAAATGACGAAGCCAATCCCCAGAGAAGTAAACAGCACTGCAACGTTGACCAGGGCGAAATACCACCAGTTTCCCAAGATGGGCACGTGCAGGACAAACACCAGAAGCGCTGACAGAATGGCCGCGATCACACATCCAAACAACATATAGCTGATGTATTTGCCGAGAAGTGCTTCCGGCGCCGATAGGGGTGAAACACGGAAAAGTTCCATGGTGCCGACGTTGCGCTCGCGAACTATGGATAAGGCGGCGAACGTGACTGCCAGATGCTGAAGAAGGAGCGTCAGTACTGCCATGGCAAAGAAATCCATAATGGAAGGCTCGATGTTCGCTACGCTTTTCGTCTCGCTACGAAAAGGGCTGACAATAATATCAGGGCTAATGCTCTGGAACTCTGCCAGCTTGCCGTCCAAGTTGGTGATGTCATTGTCTACCTTGTCAAGGCGCGCAAGCCGCTCGTCCCTGGTGACTGAAATATCTTCAAGTTGGTTGGTGTTTTGACGCAGGTCGGTGACCGTACTCTTCACCGAGTTTTCGCTGCCTCCATTCGTGCCATTCGCCTGCTGCAGACCGTCCAACAAACCCAGGCTCACTCCTACCGCCTGGGAAATGACATCCACGTTACTGGACAGCTCCTGCTGTTTTTGCTGGGCAAGCATAGCATCTCCACTTTGCACAGCCTGTCGCATGGCAGTCACATTTTGATGGGCTTCTTGCAAGTTGGTGCGCAAGTTGTCTGCTTCGACCTGTCCCTGAACGACAAAGGTACGCAGCACCTGCTGGTTAACCACGCCCGCGTAGAGCCATCCCAGGTATTTGATGTAGCTAATTTTCACAGGATCAATCTCGTGGTGATAAAAAGTGAAAATTGCCTGCTGATTGTTCTTGATGGTGTTGGTGGCAGCCTCGGGCATCACAATAACTAGGTCCACCAGTCCCTGTTGCAGTTGGTCGAGAGCTTCGGTCTGGTCGTCATTCACCCCGGCATAGGTGAACAGAAAACTCAAAGAATTCCCATACTGTTGAAAATCCAGGGTGGTGATGGGGTTATCAGGCTGCGCAACGAATAACGTGCGCACGGTGTTCGACTGGGCACGGTAGCCAATTCCAAAGATGAATAAGATTAAGAATGGACCCAGAACTAGGGTGGCAACCAACCGGGGCTGGCGTAAAATCTCGAAAATTTCCTTTCGAAAGAAGGAGGATGCCCGGATTATGCCTCGGAAAAAATTACCCATTCTTCACCTCCGGACGCACCAGCTCAACAAAGACATCTTCAAAGGACGGCGTATATTCCTCAACCGCCTGCACCTGTATTTTTTGTTGCTGCGCCCATGCCATTAGTTCGGGTGTGGCGGTGCTGGCCTGGTCTACGATGATACGCATGCTGTCCGAACCCGTGCGAATTGTTTTTGACCGCACGAAGGGCAGCGCGCGTAACAAAGCCTCTGCCTGAAAATCGAATGGCTGTGTAGTACGAAAGTCGATCATATCGCCGCCGTAAGCGTGGTGTCTTACACCTCGAGGAGTATCCACCAGAAGCAGCTTCCCATTGTTCTGTACACCCACCAGATCGCAGTTATCCGCTTCGCTGACGTACTGGGTGGTGATGAAAATCGTGCGTCCCTGATTTTTAAGTTCCCCGAAATGGTCCCAAAACTTGCGTCTCAAAACGGGATCAATCCCGGCGGTAGGTTCGTCAAGGAAGAGCAGTTGCGGATCGTGAACCAGCGTGGACGCCAGGCTGAGACGACGCAGCATCCCTCCCGAGATATTTCTAGCCAGCTTTGACCGATGCTCGTACAGCTCTACAAATTCCAAAGCTTCCTTTAGGCGTTTTCTCCTGAACAAACCCATGCCATACAGAGACGCGGCAAAGTTAAGGTTTTCCCATACGGTCAGGTTAGGGTAAAGTACGAACAGTTGTGGCATATAGCCAAGTCGTGCACGGTCTCCCTGACTGAACTTGTCCGGACTACAGTCAAGCACAGTCACCTCACCACTCGTGGGTATGTAGACACCCGTCAATAAGCGAACCGTTGTTGTTTTTCCCGATCCACTGGGTCCTATAAAGCCAAAGATCGAAGCGCGGGGTACTTCAAAAGAGATATCCTGCACAACGATTTCATCGCCGAACTTTTTCGTCAAATGCCTGACGCTGATGACAGAGTTTTCGACTTGAACTGGCTGCAATTGATCTGCCTCAGCCGGAGAAATCGGTGCCAAAATATCCTTATCCACCGCGTTTGCTTTTCCATTACCTTCCATGTTTGTTCTCCTTGTGCTTCGAATGCATCTCCGGCATCACGATTTATTCACCGCAGATCTCTTACCACGCCTTGCTGCGCCCGCGGAGTTCCGAGATGTTCTGCCGCAGACTGAGCAGGGTGTCCTAGGGCTTATCAACGCACTCACGCTCACTGCGGCCATAACGGGCAAAGCCTACTTTCAGGCGGCGTCTGCTTCATCAAACTTGTGAGCTGCGGACACCCTGCCGCCATGGCTGTGCTATCGTTCTTGCCATTCTGGGTGCAGTCATCATGTGTTTCCTCAAGGATTAGTAGGACCAGGCAGCCCACCTTCAGAAGTGACAGGCTGGGGTGAGCGGAAGGGCTCGGGTGATTCGGTCGGGAGAGCCGCTTGCAGAATTGGTTCAGCTTTATCAATTAATTGGGTGAGCCGTTCCATGCTGCTGGTCACCAGGGGCAGAGACGGTCCATCCATTTCCCGTATGGTGTCCCACACGCGCGCTTGCCGCTCTTTGAGGTCTGAAACCTGGGCTGCAGCCCCCGTAACAGCACGGTGGCTGACCAGGCGTGTCCACAAGATTTGACAAACAAGTGATAATGGTGGCGCTACCAGGATGCCAAGAAAACCAAAAGCGTCTGCCAGGGCAATGATCAGGACTACGGTCAGAATGGGATTATCCCACTTGCGGTTGAAGAGCCGCGGCTTGACCCAGACACCCAAGGCAACCAAGACAACGAGTGCATAAACAATCGTCAACAAGCCCATCTGCACACTGGTCAGAAGCCCAACTAAAAACACCGGAATGAACACCAAAGCCACCCCAACCACAGGGATCAGGCTTGCCAGAGCACCAGCCATTGCCAGGAGCGCCGGGTATGGAGATCCGAGCAGCCAGTAACCCAGACCTAACAGCAATCCCGCCAATAGACTTAGGGTTACCTCGCTGCGTATGTAAGAACCAAGGTCCGGTTCGACTGTCCGCCAAATACCACGTGCCTGTTTACGCTGACCCGAGGGCAGCAACGAAAGCCAGAGCCTTTCAAAATGAACTTGATTGATGCTCCAATAGATACTCAAGACTAGAATGATAAGAACACCACTCACAACACCGCCTATGTCCTGCATGAAGCCGAGTAAGGCCGGCAGGACCAGGCCCCCGGTCGCCGGTAACTGCTTCGAAGAGTCTGCTCGGCGGTGGCAGCCGCACAACCAGTGCCTGTTGGAACGAGACCCTCCAACCATATCGGCAATATCCACACATCCTGTACCGATAGGCTACGAGCTAAATTACGAATTTCCGAGATCGCGGCTCCAACGGTTAGGAAGAGCAAGTAGCCGATAGTACCCAAAACCATCAGGTAAAGCAGGATCCAGCCCATTCGCACCACAAAGCTTCGCCCAACCAGGCGGTCAACCAATGGACGCAACGCAGCCGCAAGCGCGAGCGAGATCAACACATAAACAACAACGATCCGGAACTGCCACAACACCACCAGCGCCAGGAACGTGGTCATAATCGCCGCACCAAACCTTACCAATTGTTTTGTCATGGCGTTTCCGAAGCAGGGACTTCTGCCAGCAGAGCATCCAGGTCGGTCGTAATGGTCTCGATCTCGTCCATCACCTTATCAATCTGCTTGACCTTTAAGACCGAACCCCATTTCTTGAACCGCGCCTGTTTGCGCAGGTCTTGCGCCAGGTCTTGCGCTCATAACGCAGCCGGCTCGCATAATCGCGACCGGCCGAGACCTCCGGTTCCATCACTACTGGATGAAAGACGAAGCGATCGAGCAAGAGTTGAATAATTGCCGCCATGGGAATTGCCATGAGCGCACCGACAATACCAAACAAGGAGCTAAAGGCAAAAATCGCCAGCAGGGAGACGAAAGGATTGACCCCCACCGCCTTACGCATGACACGGGGCACCAGCAGGCTATTTTCCAACTGCTGAATAACAATCGAGGCAACGATCACCCAGACCAGCTTGGAAGGCGCTATGGATAAAGCAATTGTCGCCGCAGGAATAGCACCGAGTAGCGGCCCAACCATCGGTACCTCCTCCAGGACGCCCGCGATAAGAGCCAGTACAAGGGCATTGGGCAAACCGATGAGCACATAGGCAATCAGTGCCATGGTGCCGATGGCCAGGCAAAGTACGCCTTGCCGGAAAGGTAGAAACCAATTTTGGTTTCCATGGCTGAAATCAGTTCGCTGATGCTTTCGCGCTGGCCGTCTGGAACCAGCAGCAATAATGACTGGATTATTCGCGGCCCATCGAGCGTCCAATAAAAAGCCAGCACCAGAATGACTATGGCTATAAAGATATTTAGCAGCCAAACCCACATAACCCAACGCTTGTCCTGCTGAAGCCAGCATCTGCGGTCCCGTTTGCTGAACCAGCTCCAGACCTGGTTGTGTCACTGGGAGGAACTCGCCCAAACGCATAAGCACTTGACTGGGATTATTCGTCAGCCACTCACGCAGGCCCTGGTAGTAACCCGGCACTGCGGCAGAAATCGTTGTACTTTGTTCGACAATCAAGGGAAATAACAATAGCACGAAGCCTATAACCAGGGCAAGCAACAGGAGGTAGATAAGAATACCCCGCAGTCCGAGGAAGTCCTCGCTGATGCAACCAGGTTACGGCAGGTCTGATTACCGTACCCATCAGGACTGCAATAAACAAGATGAAAACGACTTGGGTAAACCGATAGAGTAGCCAGAAGCTAAGGACGACAAACACCAGGACAAGAGTCGCCCATACGACCCGCCGGAAGGTCCAATTATTCAATGGCGAAGAAGGTGGATGGATGGCCATGTTTTTGCCTGGGAATACTTTTGATCAATTGCAAATAAATGCAGTGGTAAAAGGGTTGGGGGTGGTGTGCTTGCCAGCAATTTGCAACTGAGATTTGGTCATTTTATTGTTAGACATTTCATACTTCGTTTGTTTATCAATCGTTTTTTTTTACTCTAAAATACTTTTATTTTGCGTTGGATCGCGAAATTTCCTTGACCATGGCGGCAGTTTTTTCCGGCTGGTCAACTCGCATCGCCACATCCGCCTGGGCAATGATCCCTACAACCCTATTGTTTTTATCCACGACAGGGATGCGGCGCAATTGATGCTCGGACATTGCATTCATTGCTTTCTGCAAATCATCGTCAGCGAGGCAGGTTACTACTTTACTTGTCATCACTGCCTCCACCTTCGTGGAATTGGCGTCGCGTCCTTTAGCCACAATCCGTAAAGTCAGGTCACGATCGGTCACGATACCGACCAGTTTTCGAGTCTGGTCGTTTTCGATCACGGGGATCGAAACGATGTTCTCGCGTTTCATCAATTGGGCCGCCTTTGCCACCATATCATCTGGCAGGCAGCAACGGGGTCTTTCGTCATCACTTCATTACATTTCTTCATGATGTTCGCCTCTTTTGGGATGGAATCAATACTATTCCTGCAAAGTAGAAGGAGTGGGCAGCCTGTCGGTTGCCCTTCCTGATTTCAACAATATGCAAACCTAAGCAATTCCCAACACGTTCAAAACAACCAGGACGACTACGATGACGAGCAAAATATGGATCCAACTGCCTGTACGCGGTAATCTTGGGCTTATATTCCCACCCAGGAAACCGAGCAGCCAAAGTATTACTAGTATTACGATGATAGTCCACAACATGAGATTTCTCCTTTTGGGCGATTTGCCCTGTATGATGGTTATGGAGGGTGGCTTGAGTAATCCACACCTGTTGCCAGGTCTGGACATGATAGACGGTAGACCTGCATTGCGTCTGAACTTATCTTACAATAAACACTCCCCGGTCACATCCATCGACCGGGGAGTGTTTGTCTCCGCCACTTGGGGGAGGCTGAAATCAGAAGCGCAATACAAGCCAATAAGGGTTCAAAAGAGTAGCTAAATGCCCGACTGACCCAAGCACAATACCCGCGATGACATCTCTTGGATAGTGCGCGCCAACGTAGATCCGTGTAAACCAACCAGGAGGGCGATTGCATAAAGGGCAATGGATGCTCCCAATCCCAGCTGGAAGTAGAGGATGAACAGAGTCATCAGGAAAAATATCTGGGTGGTATGACCACTGGGAAAGAAATCACCTTTTTCCCGCCAGCCGATGCACGCGCATTATCAAGGGTTAGAAAGGGGCGGTCTCGATTAGATAATGCCTTAATATTTCCACCAATAACCAGAGCGTGAGGGTTCAGATATGTCCAAGGCTAAAAGGCGATAGTTCAGGATAAAAAAAAGAAATGCTACTATTAATGCGGTCAGCATGTTGCCAAGCTGGGTTATCAACCACATGACTCGATCCAGCCAATTGGGATAACTCCGTGTATTCAGAAGCGTAAAAATCCGGGTGTCGATACGTTGACCGGCAGACCAGATCAGGGACAAAGTCACCAGGGCGAACAGGAAAAGCAGGACGACGAGTACCCGTTGGGCGATCAGCGCCGACCAGAATGTAGCCCGAGCGCCGCCCGGCAGCAGGATGAGGAACAGGACCAGTCCAATCGCCAGGAGCAGCAGGAAAGCCGGCCGGCGCTTACGGGCAGACCAAAAGGAAGTGCGAGGCGCCACTACTGGGGGCAGGGGAACCGGCTCGGGAACGTTCTTATTCATCGAGCGCCATCTTGGGATCGATCACCGCCGTTACCGCGGATTTTCCCGTAAGCTCTGTGCCAGCCATGACCGTCAGGGCGCGTGGGTAAACATGAACGGATAATGAACCCTGGCCTAATAGAATACCGTCGGCTAGTACAGGCATTTGCGGGTTTGAAACAAGGGTTACATGCTTGGCGCGGTAATGCATGATACCGGCATCCTCCAGGAGCCCGCGAGACAGCGTGGCATAAGAGAGCATGTTCAGTTTGCTCATTCCGAAAAAGTGAAAACGTCCAAACGGCCGTCCTTGAAGGATACATTCGGGGAAATCTGGAAGTGTGGCCCGAGAAAGGGCATATTGGTGATCAACATCATATGGGCCATCGTACCGAGGTGTTTGTGATCATCAAGAACCATGCGCAGGCGCGAAGGCGTCGCAGAGACGAGGGTTGACAGAAGTCCCCCTATCTGCGCAAGTTTTCCATGCTGGATGTCATCCGCCATGGGGTATAGATCGGAGATGAGACCTAATGCAACACCTTCCAGAAACCAGTGACGGGAATGTCCGCAATGGACTCTTCCTGCATCGATCTTCATCCGGCGACCCTGGCGCAGGAGGGCGACAGAA